>NZ_JBIOLG010000001.1:1895000-3227290 GCF_051710765.1 Enterococcus sp. DIV0170 | reverse complement strand
ATAAGTCGCCTCCTATATTATAAAATTCAGATAGACCTACTTTATCATTTTTTCAAAAAGTTTTCCACAACCAGAAAGGAATACGATGAACTTTCTCTTTTTCCACAGAATGTATAAAAATACAAAGAGTGAATAAACAGGAGGGAAAAACATATACACAGCTTACAGAAAAAATGTGGAAAGAATCCTTTTTCCACTAAGGAATTCACAAATAAAGCAAAAATAAGGCGCTGGTAGATAAGGTTGAAGAAGAGTTATGCACAAAACTTATCCACCATGTGGACAACTTACTAATAGGCACTTTTTCTGGGGAAAAAACTTTTGGAAAATCTAGGTGCCTTTTTTGTGGAAAAAAGTTATTCACATTAAGAAGGAGCTTATCCCCAGATTTTGTGGATAAAAAAATACTTCACATAAAAAATAAGCTAGTTTATTAGCCTCTTTTTCATTTCGTGATTGACAAAGTAGGGGAAGAGTCGTTATAATATTCGGGTATGTCTATGTAATGTTAGCTATGGAGGTGTATTTCAATGAAAAGAACTTATCAACCAAATAAACGTAAACGTCAAAAAGTTCATGGATTCCGTAAACGCATGAGCACTAAAAACGGCCGTCGCGTATTAGCAAGCCGTCGTCGTAAAGGAAGAAAAGTACTTGCTGCTTAAGCCACTGCCGGTCAGTGGTTTTTTTTGTATCTAAAATGAGATTCTTAAGGAATTTTTCTGCTGAATAAGGATGCTTCCTTATTTTGAAGTATGGTATTATTGTCAGGTATAGATTTAAAAGAAACGAAGGAAGCTAGATGAAAAAAAAATATCGGGTCAAAAAAGAACGAGAATTTCAAAAAGTGTTTCAAGAAGGTGCTTCTTTTGCGAATCGAAAATTCGTGGTATACCGTCTAGAACCTTCTGGTCAGAAACATTTTCGAGTAGGCATATCCGTCGGTAAAAAGGTTGGAAATGCCGTGATGCGGAATCAGGTAAAGCGGAAAATTCGTGCAATCTTGCAAGAGTTAAAGAATGACCTGCCGCCAATAGACTTTATTGTGATCGCGCGACCAACTACAAAAGACTTGCCTTACGATGAAATACGTTCGAATCTTATACATGTTTTAAAATTAGCCAAAATATTAAGTTAGGAAGGAAACAGATTTAGGTGAAGAAATATAAAAAAATATTATTGATGACAGGATTATTAAGCCTTGTCTTCTTACTATCGGCCTGTGGGACAGGGGAAGTGAGTGCGCATAGTACAGGTGTGTGGGACCGCTATGTAGTCTATTATTTCGGTCAAGCTATCAAAGGACTAGCTTTTGGAAATGTCGGAATAGGGATAATTTTATTTACTATTATTATTAGAATTATTTTGATGCCGTTAATGCATTTTCAAACCAAAAGCATGCGAAAAACACAAGAATTACAACCTAAAATCAAGGCCTTGCAGGAAAAATACAGCTCTCGTGATCAAGAAACACAACAAAAGCTGCAAGCGGAAACTAAAAAATTATACGCAGAAAATAATGTGAGCCCTTACGCAGGATGTTTGCCGCTTTTAGTACAAATGCCCGTTATGATGGCTTTGTATCAGGCAATTTTGCGAATTCCAGAGTTAAGATCAGGACATTTTTTATGGTTGAATTTGAGTCAATCCGATCCTTATTTCATTTTACCAATTCTTGCAGCGGTCTTTACTTTTGCAAGTAGCTATCTATCAAGTATGAGTCAACTAGAATCGAATGCATCATTAAAAATTATGAATTTTGCAATGCCTGTCATGATTTTTGTTATGGCATTAAATTTAGCGAGTGGTTTGTCTTTATATTGGGTTATTTCAAATGCTTTCCAAGTGATTCAAACATTGTTAATCAATAATCCATTTAAGATCCGCCGAGAAAGAGAAGAAGTTGCTCGACAAATTCGTGAAAGAGAACGGGCATTAGAAAAAGCTAAACATCCAAAGAAAAAACGAAAAAAATAAGGACAGATATGTTCGAAGCATATTAATTTTTATATAGAATACAACTGAGGAGGTCTAGAAGATGCCTGTTTATGAGGGTCCAACAATTGATGATGCAATCTCAAAAGGACTGCAAGCTTTAGGGGTGAAAAAAGAAGCTGTCGATATTGAAATTTTAACAGATGCAAAAAAAGGTTTCTTGGGAATGGGAAAAAAAGATGCTCGTGTTTCCATTGAACCAATTAATGTCGAAGAACCTGTAGTTGCTGCTGAAACGAGTAAAGAATCGACAGAAGAGGAACCAACATTTGCTGAAGAAAAAACAGAAGAAAAAATTCAACAAGTAGTTGAATCAAGTAGTTCTGACAGTCAGCTAATTGATTTAGATGAAGAAGAAGCAATTAAAGAGTTGGCGCTTTATTTAACGAATGTTACCAATGACATGGGCGTACCGGCATTAGTAAAAATACAGCATGAAGCTAACGGTTTGATTGTTATGAATTTAGAAACGAGTAAGCAGGGTATGCTGATTGGTAAACATGGCAAGATATTAAATGCCTTACAATATTTAGCGCAGGTTTTTCTACATCGTGTAGCAAAAGAAAAGCTGTCTGTAGTCGTGAATGTTGGAAACTACCGTCAAAAACGCGAAGAAGTCTTAACACGGTTAGCACAGCGAACTGCAGAAAAAGTAAAAGAGACAGGGAGACCAGTCTTTTTGGAACCAATGCCAGCGTTTGAACGAAAAATGATTCATTCAGCTTTAAGTAAAGATGAATACATTAAAACTCATTCTGAAGGCGAAGATCCTTATCGTTACCTAGTTGTTGAACCAGCCAAAAAATATTTTTAGAAATCAGAAGCTGTGCCAAATGTTTGGCTCAGCTTTTTCTTTAGCAAAATTTGAAAAATAAGGCTATTTCGACAGGTATGCTTGAATTGTCAATAAAAATATGCTAATCTTACACCAGAATTTTGTAGAAAAAGCAGTCAAAGTGCTCAATCTACTCCTTGATCAAGGGGTGGAGTAGGCACTTTTTTTATGTTCTTAATTCATTAGGAGGAAAAAAGTTGGCAGAGATTACCTTAGAATTTGATACGATTGCAGCAATTTCAACCCCGCCAGGTGAAGGGGCAATAAGCATTGTGCGCTTGAGCGGCGATCGAGCGGTAGAAATTGCAGATAGTGTCTATAACAGCGGAAAAAAATGTTTGTTAGATGTGCCATCACATACGATTCATTATGGGCACATTATAGACCCCGCGAATCAGCAAGTAGTTGATGAAGTAATGGTCAGTGTTATGCGGGCACCGAAGACGTTTACACGTGAGGATATTGTAGAAATAAACTGTCATGGTGGAATTGTAGTGGTCAATCAATTACTGCAGCTTATTTTACGTTCTGGAGCACGCTTAGCTGAGCCAGGTGAATTTACTAAAAGAGCCTTTTTAAATGGTCGAGTAGATCTTTCTCAGGCAGAAGCGGTAATGGATTTGATTCGAGCAAAAACAGATCGGGCAATGAATGTTGCAATTAATCAATTAGACGGCAACTTGTCTCATTTAATTCGTCAACTGCGTCAAGAGATATTAGAGACGTTAGCACAGGTAGAAGTAAATATCGATTATCCAGAATATGATGATGTGGAAGAATTAACTACCCAATTATTATTAGAAAAAGCACAACAAGTCGGGCAGCAAATTGATGCTTTGTTATTGAACGCTAAACAAGGAAAAATTTTGCGTGAGGGATTGAGTACAGCCATCATTGGTCGTCCCAATGTCGGTAAATCAAGCTTGCTAAATTATCTTTTACATGAGGAAAAAGCGATCGTGACAGAGATTGCTGGGACGACACGCGACGTAATTGAAGAATATGTTAATGTACGTGGTGTACCTTTGAAATTGATTGATACCGCAGGAATCAGAGAGACAGATGATGTGGTAGAACGAATTGGTGTGGAACGCAGTCGTAAAGCGTTAAGTGAAGCAGACTTAATACTACTGGTGTTGAATCAAAGCGAAGCACTAACGGCAGAAGATAAAGAATTATTAGAAGCTACCAAAGGGTTAAAACGAATTGTTTTATTAAATAAGACGGATCTGCCAAGTCAATTATCACCACAAGATCTTAAATCCTATCTTAGTGAAGATGAAGTATTTGCAATATCTGTTTTGGAAAAAGCGGGTTTGGATCAATTAGAAGAGGCAATCGCAAAACTTTTCTTTGGAGGTCAGACAGCTGAAAAAGATGCTACTTATGTATCGAATACGCGGCATATTGCCTTGCTGGAAAAAGCAGGACAATCATTAAAAGAAGTTCACAATGGTATTATGGCAGGCATGCCAGTAGATCTAGTTCAAATAGATATGACACGTTGTTGGGATTATTTAGGTGAAATTGTTGGCGATAGTGTACAAGACGAACTGATTACGCAATTATTCAGTCAATTTTGTTTAGGAAAATAAAGAGGGAGATGCTACATGGAATATCAAGCAGGAACATATGATGTAATCGTTGTGGGTGCAGGACATGCCGGTTCTGAAGCGGCATTAGCAGCAGCACGCATGGGACAAAAAACCTTATTGATTACAATCAATTTAGATATGGTGGCATTTATGCCATGTAATCCCTCCATTGGTGGTCCAGCCAAGGGAGTGGTTGTAAGAGAAATCGATGCACTCGGTGGCGAGATGGGACGTAATATTGATAAAACATATATCCAAATGCGGATGTTAAATACAGGTAAGGGTCCCGCAGTAAGAGCTCTGCGTGCACAAGCAGATAAGCACGCTTATGCGGAAGAAATGAAACACACGATTGAAAAAGAAGTCAATCTAACCTTGAAACAAGGTGTTGTTGATCGTTTAGTTGTGGAAGAAGGAATCTGTAAAGGTGTTGTAACATCAACAGGGGCTGTCTATTCAGCTAAAGCAGTTATTATCACTGCAGGTACAGCTTTACGCGGTGAGATTATTATCGGTGAGTTGAAATATTCGTCAGGTCCTAACAATTCACAACCATCCATCAAGTTAGCAGATCATTTACAAGAACTTGGTTTAGAGATTCATCGCTTTAAAACAGGGACACCTCCACGAGTGAAATCAGGATCGATTGACTATAGTAAAACAGAAATTCAGCCTGGTGACGAAAAACCTAATCATTTTAGTTATCAAACACCAGATAGCCAATATTTACAAGAACAGATTCCATGTTGGTTAACATATACAAATTTGAAAAGCCATGAGATTATTCAAAATAATTTACATCGTGCGCCAATGTTTACAGGAATTGTTGATGGTGTAGGTGCCCGTTATTGTCCTTCCATCGAAGATAAGATCGTACGTTTTGCTGATAAAGAACGCCACCAATTATTCTTAGAACCAGAAGGTCGTCATACAGAAGAAGTCTATGTTCAGGGATTGTCAACATCGTTACCGGAGGATGTGCAAAATGAAGTCCTACATTCGATTGAAGGCCTAGAAAAAGCTGAGATGATGCGAACCGGCTATGCTATCGAATATGATATGGTCGCTCCTCATCAATTACGCCCAACACTTGAAACAAAAGTGATTGAAAATCTTTATACAGCTGGACAAACGAATGGAACAAGTGGCTATGAAGAAGCTGCTGGTCAAGGATTGATGGCCGGAATTAATGCTGCATTAAAGATTCAAGGAAAAGAACCGTTCATTATGAAACGCAGCGACGGGTATATTGGAGTTATGATTGATGATTTGGTGACGAAAGGAACGAATGAACCTTATCGATTATTAACATCAAGGGCAGAATATCGTTTGATTTTACGTCATGATAATGCAGATTTACGTTTAACAGAAATCGGGCATGAGATTGGCTTAGTAGAAGAGGAGAACTATCAAGCATATTTGATTAAAAAGGCGCATATCGAAGCAGAAATGGCTCGGTTACAGTCGATTCGGATAAAACCCAGCGAAGAAGTTCAAAGCTTTCTAAGAGCTAAAAATAGCGCAGAATTAAAAGATGGTGTTTTAGCGAGCGACTTTTTGAAACGCCCGGAAATCTCTTACCAAGAATTGCTACAGTTCATTCCTGCGAATGAGGAGTTAACAGAAAAAGAAGTAGAACAGGTAGAAATTCAAATTAAGTATGAGGGCTATATCAAAAAAGCGATGGAAAAAGTAGAAAAATTGAAGCGAATGGAAGCAAAGCGTATCCCAGAACGAATCGATTATGAGGCAATTAATGGTTTAGCTACAGAAGCAAAGCAAAAACTTCAAAAAATTCAGCCAGAAACAATCGCTCAAGCTAGTCGTATCAGTGGTGTAAATCCTGCTGATATTAGTATTCTGATGGTTTATATTGAACAAGGGAAGATCGCTAAAGTGGGTAGTACAACTGAGTGATGTAAGTCGAAAGCCATATTAAAACGTATGCATATGAACGCACAAGAAGAGGACAATCCCAAACGGTTTGTCCTCTTTTTCAATCTACAAAATAAGTAATTCTATAAAAAGAGACCTCCATAAACAGACTTGTATTATACACATTTGTTTATGGAGGTATTCAGATTCGTTTAATTCAATTTTAGTGTTGCCAGCATTTTACGTAATTCGACAACAGGAACCTGTCCAGGAGCAGATGCCGTTCCAGCAGAGCCAAACGTTGCTGCAGAACCGAAAACTTGTCCAGAAACGCGGCTGACCATTCCAAGTGCTCCCATTGACATAGTAATTAACGGAACTTTAGCGAACTCTTCATACATTTCACGAGTAGCTGCTAATAAAGTTAACACATCAGCAGAATTATTTGGCATTACAGCAATTTTACAGATGTCTGCGCCTTTATCTTGCATAGCACGTAAACGAGTAACTAATTCATTTTTTTCAGGTGTTTTATCAAAATCGTGATTGCACATAATAATTTTAATTCCGTTTTGATGAGCCAATTCAATGGTTTCAGCAACTTCTTTTTCTGGCATGAATAACTCCACATCCAATAAGTCTAATTCACCCTCGGCTATGATGGTTTTATAAAGGTTAAAGTATTCTTCATCCGAAAGTTCACAGACCCCGCCTTCTTTTTTCGTACGAAAGGTAATTAACAAGGGTTTGTTTAAGATAGCCTTCAAATTATGTGAAAGGGTAGCGACAGATTGTGGATCTTGAACATGTTCAAAGAAATCAATTCGCCACTCCACTAGATCGCAATCTAATGTATGAACCTTTTCTGCCTCATCTAATAAATCCTCTTTTGTTTTTCCAACTATTGGTACTATAATTTTTGGCAAACCTTCGCCTATCGTAACTTGATCAATCGTTACTGTTTTCATTTGATTCCTCCTAATCTTTAAATAAAAGTTCTTTAATATAATCGACGGGCATGTCTTCTCCGGTGAACAGTTTAAAGGCAGCGGCTCCTTGATAAAGCATCATACCAAGTCCATTGATCGCTTTTTTTGCCCCATGTTCTTTAGCGAATTTCAACAACTTCGTTTCACGAGGAGAGTAGACCACATCAAAAACAACTAAGTCTGGACGGATCATAGCGGGATCATTAATCAAACTCATATCTTCCAAGGGTTTCATTCCAATACCTGTTGCATCGATGTAAATAGCACTTTCTGCGATAGATGCCTTGAAACTATCTTGATCCGCTAAATCCGTCACAGATGCTAGACAATCAGTGTTTTCGTTAATTTTTCGAGCAGTTTCTTCAGCATTTGGGAAAACAGCATCGTTAGCATTAAAGATTCGTAACTCTTTGGCACCATCAAAAGCAGCTTGGATTGCAATAGCTGTACCAGCACCTCCAGCCCCCGTTAAGGTAATGATTTGGTCCTTTACTTCGACGTCTTCATCTTTCAGAGCCTCCATTGCTCCTATCCCATCTGTATTGTACCCTACAAGATGTCCTTTACCATCAATATTAGTAACTGTATTAACGGCTCCAATTAGAGCAGCTTCAGGTGATACTTCATCTAAATAAGGAATGATGGCTTGTTTATTAGGCATTGAAACGTTTGATCCTCGGATGCCTAAGGCGCGAATTCCTTGTACCGTATCTTTTAATTCATTATTTCCTACTTCAAAGGCTAAATAAGCGTAATCCAGTCCCAATTTCGCAAAGGCTTCATTATGCATTGTTGGTGACATGCTGTGGCGAATTGGGGTAGCGATTAGACTAATTAATAATGTGTGTCCAGTAAGTCTTTCTGTCATAGCAGAGTTCCTCTTTTCTATATTTTTATTGCTCAACGTTTCTCAATTGAAGCGTTCTCTATTTTTTAGTTATTATGAAATTAATCACAATCTACAATTTCTATTGTAGATTTTAATGGGTTGGAAAACTAATGCTTTATATTGATAAAATCAATAAAGCAAATAAATAAAACGATTAGCTCAAGACTAATCGTTTTATCAATTTATTGTAGCGATGAACAATCACAAATGAAGCCATTAGGCCAATGATATTTAAAAGAACGACAAACCAAAAAACATAGGTAATTCCTTGTTCACTGATCACGCCTGTAATATAAGGAGTAACCATGATAGAGACAGAAGTGGCAAGTGAATAATAACTGGTGTACTTGCCTTTCTTTTTTGGAAATAACTCTAGCATTAGGGCTAGTCCTAACTGCCAAATTCCGCCAGCCGCAAAGATTCCGATACAAATAGCTGCTATAACTACCGTTATGAAGTTTGGAGATAGAAGCATCAAGAGTAAAGATATTCCAGAAATTAAAAGACAGAAACAGATAAATTTAGGAATATTGATCCCTTTTTTTACTATACCAGAAGTAAAAAATACGGAAATAAAGGAGCCTGTACTGTAAAGACTAACGAAAATTAGGCTATTTTCATGGGAAACGATCTGCATACTTTCAGCATATTGAGGAATCCATAAGATGAAAATATTAAATAATGAGACAGAAACAAAAGAAAAAACCAATAAAGCGATGCCATCTATTTTAAATTTTCCGCGATTTTTAGGTTCAACAGTTGTTGTAATTTCAGTGTCTTTCTTTATGATTGTTGTAGAATTGGGAAAACGTGCAAAAAGTAGATAGAACATGTTTACAAATAAACACACTGCGCACAGGATAAATGGCCATCCAAAAAACAGCTTATGTTGTAGCAAATAACGCGTAATAAAGGGCAAAAGAAATTGACCAAGAGAGATAAAAGCCTTATTTAAGACACTTAATGAACTATTTACTCGTTCATCTGGATAAGCCTCGACGAGTGTTGGATAAGTACTAGTATCTAGAAAAGCATTACTAACACCACCAAACATCGCTAAGAAAAATGCTAGATGGTAACTAGGACTTAAAAGCATGCCGCAAAAGAAAATCATATATGAAACGATAGCAATTAATACGGTCTTTTTTCGTCCGAATTTATCTGAAAAATAACCGGAAAAATACAAGCTTAATATTCTTCCAAGTCCAATAGCACTCATAACTAATGTTACTTGTGCAGTTGAGGCCTGCCAATGTATTTTCAAATTTGTCATATTTTGAGATAAAATAATGGCTGCCATTCCTTGAAAAATATAATTAAAATACAGGCTAGAAATTAAAAGATGGTACTTCTCTTTTTTCATAAGAGACTCCTTTCATGTGATTTATTTCACTTGAAGTCACCCACATAGTAACGCAATTTTATTATGAAAACTAATGATTTATATCAATAAAATTGATAAAATCTATTTATCAAATAAGTAGTTACCTTTTTGTGGGGTGAAGTAATGAATTTGCGACAATTAGAGTTTTTTGTAATATTGGCTCAAACAGAACATATGACACAAGCTGCGAAAGAATCGAATACATCACAGCCTAATATCAGTCATGCAATGACAATGCTAGAACAAGAGATAGGTGTGAGACTATTTGAAAAAAAGGGACGAAATATTCAATTGACCCGCCATGGACGGATTTTTTACGAGTATGTCGCACCAGCATTGGTTGAGATAGAAAAAGGCCAACGTAAATTGCAGGAGATGGTCGATCCTGATTCTGGTGAAATTCAATTTGGATTCATTTTTACGATGGGAGCAAATCTGGCACCAAAATTAACACAATCTTTTCATGAGAAAGGCCATCAAAAAATTAATTTTGAATTTCAGCAGGGAAACTCCAATCAAATTATTCAAATGTTGCTTGAGGATCGCATAGATATTGGGATTTGTTCAAAAGTAAGTAACGATTCCGAATTAATTTATCAAATTTTAACACAGGAAGAGATGGTAGTGGTAGTCCCATTAGAGCATCCTTTGGCAAAATATGACACTATTTCTTTGGTGGAGACCATCAAATATCCATATGTCTACTATAGTAAGCAAAGTGGATTACGCCCGTATCTAAATCAACAAATAAAAAAACTAAATTTAGATTTAGATATTGTTTGTGAATTGGAAGAAGATCATAGTATTTTAGGCTTTGTGGGTCAAAATTATGGGATAGCTATAATGCCTAATATTCCATCAATCAGGTCTTTTCCTGTTAAAAAAATAAAGATTACAGATGAGCTGGACGATCGGAACATTTACTTAGCGGTGAAAAAAAATAATTTAGAAATTCCGGTTTTGAAAAAATTTTACGATTTCTGTTTAGAAAATGCGAATAAAAAGTGGGATTAAGCCTTTCTTAATCTCTATGTGAAACATACGTAAACCATTGCATGTAAAGCAATAATGCGTTAAAGTAGAGGATAGTCTGTGAAACATTTTGCTGTTTCACGAAAATGAAAGGATTTCTTATGACACCAGAAGAATTTCAATTGGAATTAAGTAAGCAAGGAATTGAACTAAACGATAAACAAATGGAACAATTTGCGGCTTATTTCCGTTTATTAGTTGAATGGAATCAAAAGATGAACCTTACGGCGATTACTGAACACAAAGAAGTTTATCTAAAGCATTTTTATGATTCTATCACATTGGCGTTTTTAGATACGTTTAAACCTGAAGGACAACTGTGCGATGTAGGATCAGGTGCTGGCTTTCCTAGTTTACCGTTAAAAATTGTTTTTCCAGATTTAGAAGTGACAATAGTTGATTCTCTGAATAAACGAATCACTTTTTTAACAACATTGGTAGAAGAACTGCAGTTGGATGGTGTGCATCTTTACCATGATAGAGCAGAATCTTTTGGAAAAAATTCAAAATTTCGTGAAGGATTTGATTTTGTAACTGCTAGAGCAGTAGCGAGATTGAATGTATTGACGGAGCTTTGCTTACCGTTAGTCGAAAAGGAAGGCTATTTCTTTGCCTTAAAAGCAGCAAAAAGCGAAGAAGAATTATCTGAAGCGAAGCATGCAATTGCTCTTTTAGGAGGTAAATTGATTAACGCAGAAGATGTTTCATTACCCAATGGTGATACGCGTCATATTATTACAGTGCAAAAAAAGAAAGAGACACCAAAAAAATATCCTCGTAAACCAGGTTTGCCTAATAAGCAGCCGATAAAATAATTCATTTAAGTAGTACAACTTATTTTCCATTTGGGAATAAATTTTTTAGTAGAAACTAGGAGGAAATTAGATGGCACGGATCATATCTGTTGCAAACCAAAAAGGCGGGGTCGGTAAAACGACAACGACTGTTAATTTGGGTGCGTGCTTAGCGTATGATGGAAAGAAAGTCTTGTTAATCGACAGCGACGCACAAGGAAACGCTACGAGTGGCTTAGGTGTGCGTAAGCCTGATGTGAAACAAGATATTTATGACGTTTTAGTAAATGAGGTCCCCATCAAAGAAACGATTATAAAAACCTCAAGAGAAAATCTATCAATCGTACCCGCTACGTTACAATTAGCAGGAGCGGAAATTGAATTAACATCAATGATGGCTCGGGAATCTCGTTTAAAAAGTGCTTTAGCAGAAGTTAGCGATGAATATGACTTTATTTTAGTGGACTGCCCCCCATCATTGGGGCATTTAACTATTAATGCATTTACTGCTAGCGATGCTATCTTAATTCCAGTTCAATGTGAATATTATGCATTGGAAGGATTGAGTCAGCTTTTAAATACCGTTCGTTTGGTTCAAAAACATTTTAACCCGGGATTAGAAATCGAAGGCGTACTGTTAACCATGTATGATGCCCGAACAAACCTTGGTGCAGAAGTGGTTGAAGAAGTTCGTCGCTATTTTCAGGAAAAGGTTTATGATACGATTATTCCAAGAAATGTCCGTTTATCTGAAGCACCTAGCCATGGTAAGCCTATTATTGATTATGATCCACGCTCGAAAGGTGCAGAAGTTTATCAAGCTCTAGCAAAGGAAGTGTTAGTTCGTGAGCAAAAATAAAGGATTAGGACGCGGAATTGATGCCTTATTTCAAGATCTTTCTGAGATTGAAGAAGTAGACATGAAGAAAGATCAAGTGATTGAAATTCCTTTAAGTGATTTACGCCCCAACCCCTACCAACCACGGAAATCTTTTGACGAAACCACTTTGCAGGAATTAGCAAACTCAATTGAACAATCTGGCGTCTTTCAACCGATTATCGTAAGGAAGTCCGCTGTTAAGGGATATGAACTAATTGCCGGTGAACGTCGCTTCCGTGCTTCTAAATTAGCAGGTAAGGAAACAATTCCAGCCATCATTCGGGAGTTTGATGAGGAAGCCATGATGCAAATTGCTGTATTGGAGAATTTGCAAAGAGAAGACCTTAATCCCTTAGAAGAGGCAGAAGCCTATGAAATGCTAATGAAGAATTTAAAACTTACGCAAGCTGATGTAGCAAATCGTTTAGGGAAAAGTCGCCCCTATATCGCAAATTACTTACGTTTGTTGACGTTACCTAAATTAGTTAAAGAAATGGTGCAAGATGAACGCTTATCAATGGGCCAAGCGCGTACCTTGTTAGGTTTAAAGAAAAAAGATCAAATTTTGAAACTAGCAAACCGTGCAGTAAAAGAAAATTTGACAGTGCGTCAGTTAGAACAGATTGTTAATGAGTATAATGAGGGGAAAGCAAAGGATAAAAAAAAGGTTCCTCGCTTATCCAAGGAAAAACCCTACTATTTGCGTGAAAGTGAAGACAGGCTGATGGACAAGTTTGGAACGGGTGTAGAAATCGTTGAAAAAGACGGTAAAGGTAAAATTTCGATTGAGTATCTATCCCCATCAGATCTTACACGTATCTTAGATATTTTGAATATCCATTTTGATGAATCATAAATGTGTGTATAGCCAAAAGAATGAATAGAATCGAGGAGGTTTGCCAGATGTATGATTTAGGTGATATCGTTGAGATGAAAAAACCACATGCCTGCCAGACAAATCGCTGGGAGATCATTCGCATGGGTGCAGATATCAAAATCAAATGTGTAAATTGTGGGCATATTGTCATGATGACACGCCGTGATTTTGAAAAGAAAATGAAAAAAATCCTTGAGAAGAAAAATGATTTGACTCAAGAATAATTCCTTAGTAGAGAAAGAGTGAAGTTAACCATGGCCTTAACAGCCGGAATTGTAGGGTTGCCTAATGTTGGTAAGTCTACCTTATTTAATGCAATTACTAAAGCAGGTGCAGAGGCTGCTAATTATCCTTTCGCAACAATTGATCCAAATGTTGGAATGGTAGAAGTACCTGATTGGCGTTTAGAACGCTTAACTGAATTGGTACATCCTAAAAAAACTGTACCGACAACCTTTGAATTTACAGATATAGCAGGCATTGTAAAAGGTGCCAGCAAAGGTGAGGGTCTAGGTAACCAATTTTTGAGCCACATCCGTCAAGTTGATGCTATCTGTCATGTTGTTCGGTGTTTTGATAATGAAAACATCACCCATGTTGAGGGACGTGTGGATCCGTTAGAAGATATAGAAACAATCAATCTAGAGTTGGTCTTAGCTGATTTAGACTCAATCAATAAACGGTATGCTCGTGTAGCAAAAGTAGCAAAAACAAAAGAAAAAAACGCTGTGGCAGAATTAGCTGTATTAGATAAGTTAAAGCCTGTTTTAGAAGAAGGACAATCTGCCAGAACGATTGAATTTACTGAAGAAGAACAAAAAATTGTCAAAGGCTTGTTCTTATTAACAAGTAAACCTGTTCTTTACGTAGCTAATGTTGATGAGGATACAGTAGCTAGTCCAGATGATAATGAATATGTGCAAACTGTGCGGAATTTTGCAGCGAGTGAACATTCAGAAGTAATTGTTGTTTGTGCCGAAGCAGAAGAAGAAATTGCTGAGTTAGAAGATGAAGATAAAGTAGAGTTTCTAGAGGCGATGGGAATTGAAGAATCAGGATTAGATCAATTGATTCGTGCCGCATATGATTTACTAGGTCTAGCAACTTACTTTACAGCAGGGGAACAAGAAGTTCGAGCATGGACTTTCCGAAAGGGAACTAAAGCTCCTCAAGCAGCAGGAATCATCCATACAGATTTCGAACGTGGATTTATTCGAGCTGAAACGGTCTCTTTTGAAGACTTAAATAAATATGGCAGTATGCACGCAGCAAAAGAAGCTGGACGTGTCAGATTAGAAGGAAAAGATTATGTCGTACAAGATGGCGATGTAATGCTGTTCCGTTTCAACGTTTAGGGAGGAAAGAAACAATGGAACCAGAAAAGTTACAAACGTTGCAAGCAGAAAACGTTCAACTTGAAGAGAAGCTTACTAAGCGTAACGAGCAATACATTTTTGACTTGAAAAAAGCGTTAAAGGCAGCAAATTTGACGGATGAACAAACTATCGCAGCCTTAAACGAGATGCTTCCCACTTTAGTGGAGGAACAAAAATCTGGGAAGACAGCCCGACAATTATTCGGAACGGTTTCGGAACGACTTGATGCGATTGTCAATAAACCCGCTGAACAAAAAAAATCGACTACTGCTTCATTGATGTGGCTAGATAATTTTCTATTGTTATTTGGGTTATTAGGAATATTATCAGGTATTATGGGGATGTTTGTTTCACGTGGAACACAAATGGTGACTTATGGGTTAACAACATTAATCGTAGCTTCCGCAGTCGGAGGATTAGTTTTCTACATGATGTATATATTCTTTTACCAATTTGAACAACCAGGAGCAGATAAATCAAAAAAACCAAAAACTTGGAAGTCCATTCTTATGTTAGTTTCAGTTACACTAGTATGGTTCTTAGTCTTTAATGGGGCAGCATTGTTACCTCCAACGGTAAATCCTATTCTAGATCCAATGTTAATGGTTATTTTATCAGCTCTTGCCTTAGCACTACGTTATTACTTGAAAAAACGTTTCGGAATTGTTAGTAGTTTAGCAACCGCACCACGTAGATAGTAAAAGAAGCTAGATTCCGTTGAATCTAGCTTCTTTTTTCTATCCTTTTTTTGTTACTTCATCAATTAATTTTGCCATACTTTGTTGTTGATATTCTTTGGTAGCTTGCTGTATTATTTTTTGCTGAGTTGCTTGATCCATAGACGGATTCTGCATCATAGCCGCTTTAACTTTTTCTTGAACGAACTTCTTCGCATCATTTTGCATAGAAGTTTTATTTTTAGTTACTAGTTTTGCCAATTCTTTTGCTTGGTTTGTACTTAACACAAGCCAATCCTTTTGGACATTGAACGTATTTTTTTCATTAATCAGTTGATGATTTTTACTAGAAAGCCCAAACCAAAATTTTGTAATCTCGTTTTTATATACCCAATATGTTTTAGCAGTAACTAGCTGTGTCTTTTCTTGATTTTTTTTCACACGGTTACTTACATGGTCTGTTCCAGTTGTTTTAGGTTTTTTCTGAGATTCATTAGTTTTGTATAAATAAATTTTTTCTGTTCCATTACCAAGTGGCTGATAAAGTAACATTTTCATATCCTTATTATCCGCTGTAGAAGTTAATGTCTGGGTGGTCGTTTCGGTTACTTTTTTCATGCCATAGTGGTAATGGTCATTAGCAGTAATAAATCCTAAACTAATTAAGAAAATCCCTGCAAAAATTATTGAAAGAAATGTTTGCCAAGTCTTTTTAGCAAAAATATTTATTAAAGCAAAAGCTAGAACACTGATAATGGTTATCGCGAAGATCATTTTGCCACTCCTCCTTCTGCTTTAGTATTGGCTTTCAAGAAAAATGTAATAATGAAACCAATGACCCCAAATATTACTGCTACATAGAAAGCGGCGTGATAGCCAGATAATGTAGCACTAATTGCTTGATTCTTGTAGGTTAAAGGTAAAGTCTTTAATAAATGGGCTGCAGGTAAATTACCTTTTGTGACATTTGTTAGCACGCTGATCAATATTGCTGTTCCTATAGAACTTGCTACTTGTCGGAAGGTGTTGTTGACAGCTGTACCATGACTGATCAAATTCATTGGTAAAGCGTTCATTCCTGAAGTTGTAACAGGCATCATAACCATTGAAATTCCAAACATACGCATTGCATATAAAATGACGATCATAGCGATTGGTGTTTCGGAAGTTAAAAAGGCAAATGGTAAAGTAGCTGCCGTTAAAATTAACATCCCGCTTATTGCTAGGCGTTTTGCACCGTATTTATCAAAAATTGACCCAGTAATTGGCATCATTAAGCCCATGACTAAGGCACCGGGTAGTAGCATTAAGCCAGAATGGAAAGCCGATTCCCCACGGATATTTTGAATATATAAAGGAAGTACCATTTCAGCACCAACCATTGCCATATTGACGACTCCACTTAAAATAGCCGCAATTGTAAATATAGGTGATTTAAATACACGAAGTTCTAAGAATGGGTGTTCCAAATGTAGTTGTCGCCATACAAAGAGTCCGATCACTATCACACCGACAACTAAAAATCCAATAACTTTAACACTGCCCCACCCATCATTACCAACAGAAGAAAAACCATATAATAGGCTTCCGAAACCAATCGTTGATAAAAGAGCTGACAGTATGTCAATACTTGGGTTAGATAATTGAATGACACTTTTCATTAAAAAAGTAGCTAGAACTAAAACTAAAATGACAATCGGAATTACCATGCCGAAAAGATCACGCCAAGTATAGTGATCAATGATCCAACCAGATAAGGTAGGGCCTAAGGCAGGAGCAAGACCAATAACAATTCCGGCCATCCCCATTGCGGATCCGCGTTTTTCCGGTGGAAAGATAGATAGCATGATATTCTGCAATAGAGGCATGGAGATACCGACGCCGGCAGCTTGAATCAATCTTCCAATTAATAATGTAGAAAAGTTCGGTGCAACGAAACATGTGATGGTTCCAATCAAAAAAATAGTCATAGCTGATAAGTACAATTTTTTTGAACTGAATTTATTAATTAGCCAAGCACTGATTGGGATCATAATCCCGTTTACTAGCAAGAAGCCAGTAGTTAGCCATTGAACACTTGAAGCAGATATATCAAAAGCTTTCATTAGTGCTGGAAAAGCTGTTGTTAATAAAGTTTGGTTTAACACCGTACAAAAAGTTCCTATTAATAGCACCACGACTAGTAAAGAACGATTGTAAGGTTTTCCATAAATATCGACCGTTTGATTATTACTCACGATCTAACGCCTTCTCTCTTTTTGAAAATTTTCAGAATCATTAAATGTTCGTTTGTTACTTTACTGCGATTAGAATTTTTTGTCAACTTACTTGACACGTTTGTTATTGAAAGTATAATCGGAGGGGAAGAGAGGGATGCATCGTGAAAAATAATACGGTCAAGCAGCTCCTAGAAAGTGATGACTTGTTAGTAGGAATCAGTGAGCTAAGTAAAGTAACTGGTGTTTCGCCACGTCAAATTCGTTATTGGGAACAAAAGGGATTCATTAGCTCTACAGGTGAAAAAAGTGGAAACCGAAAATTTAAATTACCAATGGTAATTAAAGTTGAGATTATCAAACATTTTCTCGACGAAGGGTACACATTGACTGCTGCAGTTAATAAAGCTCAAGAACGTCAAAATAATATTCATCAAGCAAAAGTGTTATTACGTGAGATTTTTAAGGATATCCAACAAGTTGGTGAACGGTATTTAATTATTCGTTTAGATAACTTTGAAAATAAAGAAGGTTTCTATTTAATTCGAGATACTCTTAAGAATAAGGTGACCTATCAAATAGTCGATGCCGATAGCGAGATAACTACTGATTTGCTTGAAAAATGGTTCTAATCTGTAGAAAAATAAAGGTTAGATGAGGATTTCGGCACAAGTTATTGACTTCACTCGCTGGTTCTGTTAGTTTCTTTATTAAAAATAATTCTGGGGAGTGGTAACGAACAATGTCTAATTGGGAAACGAAATTTGCAAAAAAAGGTCTGACTTTTGATGATGTTTTGTTGATACCGGCTGAGAGTCATGTATTGCCAAATGAAGTGGATATGAGTGTGCAGTTAGCGAAAAATATCAAATTGAACATTCCGTTGATGAGTGCAAGTATGGATACAGTTACAGATAGTAAAATGGCTATTGCTATGGCTCGACAAGGTGGATTAGGAGTTATCCATAAAAATATGAGTATTGCTGCCCAAGCAGATGAGGTTCGTAAAGTAAAACGTTCAGAGAGTGGGGTCATTATTGATCCATTTTTCTTAACACCAGAACATAAAGTACAAGATGCTGAAGATTTAATGAGTCGATACCGTATTAGCGGTGTGCCCATTGTAGAAACTTTAGAAAATCGAAAGTTAGTTGGTATCATCACGAATAGAGATATGCGTTTTGTAACAAATTATGATATTCCCATCTACGAAGTGATGACCAAGGATGGTTTAGTAACAGCTCCTGTAGGTACTAAATTACAGGATGCCGAAAAGATATTACAAAAGCATAAAATCGAAAAATTACCGATCGTTGATGAAGAAGGACGTCTAAGCGGGCTAATTACAATAAAAGATATTGAAAAAGTTATTGAGTTTCCTAATGCTGCTAAAGATGAACATGGTCGTTTATTAGTTTCTGCAGCAGTAGGAGTTACCAGTGATACTTTTGAACGTGCGGAAGCTCTACTGAAGGCTGGTGCTGATGGTATTGTAATAGATACAGCTCATGGACATAGTGCAGGCGTTTTGCGTAAAATTCGTGAAATTCGCGAAACTTTTCCAGAAGCTACTTTAATTGCAGGTAATATTGCAACAGCAGAAGGGGCAAAGGCTTTATACGATGCTGGTGTGGATGTCGTAAAAGTGGGAATTGGTCCTGGATCAATTTGTACAACGCGAGTAGTAGCAGGCGTTGGTGTGCCTCAATTAACGGCGATTTATGACGCAGCATCTGTTGCACGCCAGTATGGAAAAGCAATTATTGCTGATGGGGGAATCAAATATTCCGGAGATATTGTAAAAGCATTAGCAGCAGGAGGACATGCTGTTATGCTGGGTTCCATGCTAGCTGGTACTGACGAATCTCCTGGTGAGTTTGAAATTTATCAAGGCCGTCGCTTTAAAACTTATCGAGGAATGGGATCTCTTGGTGCGATGGAAAAAGGCTCAAGTGATCGCTATTTCCAAAGCGGCGTGAATGAAGCTAATAAGTTGGTCCCAGAAGGAATTGAAGGACGCGTAGCTTACAAAGGAACAGCTGCGGATATCATTTTCCAGATGATAGGCGGACTTAAAGCTGGAATGGGGTATGTTGGTGCTGGAAATCTAGAACATTTACGTGAAAATGCACAATTTGTGCAAATGAGTGGGAATGGTTTGAAAGAATCACACCCTCATGATGTTCAAATCACAAAGGAAGCACCGAACTATTCAGTGGAACAATAATAAAATAATTGCTAAAAAGTGGCATCTTCCTACATTTGAAGATGCCACTTTTTTTAATTATTTATCGTTTTTAATAACTTTTACATTCCCCATATATGGAACTAAGACTTCAGGAATCGTAACTGAGCCATCTTCGTTTTGATAGTTCTCCAAGATAGCAGTTACAGTTCGTCCTACAGCCAAGCCAGATCCGTTCAATGTATGAGTATATTGGACTTTCCCCTCTTCATTGCGATAGCGAATCATTGCTCGACGTGCTTGGAAATCTTCACAATTTGAACAAGAGCTAATTTCACGATAGGTATTTTGAGCAGGCACCCATACTTCTAAATCATAAGTTTTAGCTGCTGAGAACCCCATGTCTCCTGTACAAAGAGTGATGACACGATAAGGTAGATTTAGTTTTTGTAAAAGGATCTCAGCATTCTGAGTCATTTTTTCTAATTCGTCATAAGAAGAGTCCTTATCACTGAACTTTACCATCTCTACTTTGTGGAATTGATGTAGACGAATCAATCCACGAGTATCGCGACCGGCGCTACCAGCTTCAGAACGGAAAGAAGGAGATAAGGCTGTGAAATAAATTGGTAAATCTTTACCATCTAAAATTTCATCCGCATAATAATTTGTTAATGGAACTTCTGCAGTAGGTATTAACGTTAAGTCACGATCTTCCACTTGAAAGACATCCTCTTTAAATTTCGGGAACTGTCCTGTACCAAACATTGACTTACTATTTACCAAATAAGGTGTAATCATTTCAGTATAACCCTGTTCATAAATGTGTTCATCCAGCATAAAGTTGTAAACAGCACGTTCTAAACGCGCACCTAAACCTTTATAGTAAACGAAACGACTACCTGAGACTTTTGCTCCGCGCTCAAAATCTAAGATATCTAAATTTTCAGCAACTTCCCAATGAGGCTTTGGTTCAAAAGCAAATTGACGAGGCTTACTCCAGCGCCGAACTTCTACATTGTCCTCCTCATCATCTCCAATAGGTACAGAATCATGAGGCAAATTTGGTAATGTTGTTGCAATTTCAGTCAATTGCGCATCGATGTCAGCTACTTGCGCATCGAAGTCTTTAATGGTCACACCAACTTCTTTCATTTCTGTAATTTTATCGGTTGCGTCATTTTTTTCGCGTTTTAATTTTGCGATTTCACCTGAAACATCATTACGATATTTTTTTAATTCTTCTGTTTTTACTAGTAACTTTCTACGTTGTTCGTCTAAATCCAAAAAACGTTCTAAAACTTCTTTTTTTACACCACGAGTAGCTAATTTTTCATTTACTTCAGCAAAATTATTACGAATCATTTTGACATCTAGCATTACTTTTCCTCCTTTAAATAAAAAAACACCGTTTCATCCCATGAAATAGGGACGAAACGGTGTTGAATTTCGCGGTACCACCCAAATTCAGCATAAGCTGCACTTGATTGACGGATATCGACGTCACTCGGTTTTTCTTTCAAAAAACACAGATCATGAAACTGGATTTCTTTAAGCTGTTTTGTTGATTTACACCAGCCATCAACTCTCTGAAAAAACAAACTTACGTACTTGGTTTCCTGCATGTCTTATTGAAATCAGTATAAGCAATCAAAAAATCAAAGTCAATGATTATCTTGGATAGCTTTAACTTGGTTTTTGTAAAGTGGTAAATGAATAATAAAGGATGTCCAGTTCTCATTTGATTGAGCATAAATATATCCGCCATGAAGATTAACAATGTTTTGAGCAATAGCTAAGCCTAAGCCGGTACCACTAATCTCTTGTGAACGAGAACCGTCAACACGATAAAAACGATCAAATAACTGATCCAAAGCTTCTCTAGGAATAGGAGTTCCATTATTTTTCACGGTAACGACTGCTTCATTTTTAGCTTTTTCTATCTCTATTACTATTCTGTCTGCTTCAGCCCCATATTTTAAAGCGTTAGTAATTAGGTTATTAAAGACACGGACCAGTTTTTCAGTATCGCCGTCCATTATTAATTGAGTTTCTTTGGTTTCAACTTGAATTTGAATATTTTTCTTTTTCGCTTCTAATTCAAAATCAGCAGCCAGCTGTTCTAGTAATTGTACCATGTCAAAAGAGATATTATTAACAGGAACAGAGGGTTGTCGAACCTTTGAATATTCAAATAAGTCTTCTACTAATGACTTCATTTGTTTCGCCTTTTTATAGGCAATACTTGTATATTTAAGTATTTCATCGTTACTTTGATATTGACCGTCTTCGATTAATCCAAGGTAGCCAATGATGGAGGTTAGCGGTGTACGAATGTCATGGCTGACATTTGTAATTAGTTCATCTTTTGATTTTTCAATTTCACGTTCATCTTCGATAGCAGCAACGGTACTATCAACTAAACCGTTAATACTATCAACAACTTTACTAAGATCGCCTCGTAATTCAAAAGGAATCCGATAATCGTAATTTCCGTTAGCAATATAATGGAGCTCGTTAATAATGTGTCGTAATTGCATTTGTCGATATCGTCTGATTAAACGCCAAAAAACAACAAGTACATCAATGACAAGAAATAGAGGAATAACAAAGTTTCTTCCACTCCAAAAAATGTCACTACCTAGATTATTAGCAAAAATATCCTTTGAACGATAAATTGCATCTGTTAAATCTGGCGAATTATTGAGCATCTGGGTAAAAAGAACCATGATTGCTACATTTAATAATAGTAACAAAATAACGGTTACTATTCCTTCAGCAATTAACTCACTAACTTCTTTTGATGTGAGGGTAATTCGCTTTTTCTTTTCCGAGTTATTTTGCATCTATTTTATATCCCACACCCCAAACGGTTTGAATTACCTTTTCACCATCAGTCGCTTCTTCGATTTTATCCCGTAAATGACTGACATGAACCATAACTGTTTTTGCAGAAACGATGCTTTCTTGCTTCCAAACTCGTTCAAAAATTTCATCTGCACTGAAAACACGATTTGGATGGCTCGCTAGTAGATATAAAATCCCGAACTCTAATGCGGTCAATTGAATTTCTTTTCCATCTACTGTCTTAACTTCATGTGAATCCTTATTAATAATCAATGATTGAATTTCAAGAATATCTGGTTGATCTTCTGCAACATGCATTTTTGTTCGACGTAGCAAAGATTTAACCCTAGCCATAACTTCCAAAGGATTAAACGGTTTTGTTACATAGTCATCAGCGCCAGCAACGAGTCCTTTGATTTTGTCCATATCTGTTGTTTTTGCTGTCAGCATAATGATTGGAATCTGTGATTCTTTCCTTAATTCCTTCACAACCTGCATACCGTCCATAACAGGCATCATAATGTCTAATATTAATAAATCAATGTCATTTGTAGTTCTAAGCTTACTCAAAGCTTCTTTACCATCATAAGCCTTTACAACTTCATAACCTTCATTATGTAGATAAATACTAAGAAGTTCTACAATCTCTTTATCATCATCTGCAACTAGTACTTTCATTAAACTGTTCCTCCGTTCATATTAAGTAATAAATACATCATCATTTTACCAAATAAATCATTGGAAGGCGAAAGACAGCATTACTAGTTAAGGAAAAATCAAAATTAAAATGACGAAAATTAATTTATCAAAAAGAAAAAAGAAGGTTTAACAGAGCTTAAAAACGAACAAAATAAAAGTATTTTTTTTTATCTGTCGTGTTCTAAAAAAAGTAAATAAAATTACTTTTTTTTGTTGACCAAACTGTATAATACTGCTATATTATTCTATGTTCTTGAGGCAATTAAAATAATTCGGAACACCTAAAATTATTGTTGACAGATAGCTGGCTTTCAGTTATTCTATCAAAGTCGCATAAAACGATGACAACAATTCTTTCGAAAAAAACTTAAAAAAGTTGTTGACATTCACTCGGTAACCTGTTAAGATATAAAAGTTGCTGAAACAAAGCGACAAACAATGTAGACCTTTGAAAACTGAACGAATAAAACAAACCAAATGTGTAGGGCGTTTCTTTTAATAGAAACAAACAACATAGCAAGCAATATGCTAGCAAGTCAATTTTTACAATTGAGCTGATCAGTCGCAAGACTGTTTCAAACACTTTTTATGAGAGTTTGATCCTGGCTCAGGACGAACGCTGGCGGCGTGCCTAATACATGCAAGTCGAACGCCTTTTCTTTCACCGGAGCTTGCTCCACCGAAAGAAAAGGAGTGGCGAACGGGTGAGTAACACGTGGGTAACCTGCCCATCAGAAGGGGATAACACTTGGAAACAGGTGCTAATACCGTATAACAATAGAAACCGCATGGTTTCTATTTGAAAGGCGCTTTTGCGTCACTGATGGATGGACCCGCGGTGCATTAGCTAGTTGGTGAGGTAACGGCTCACCAAGGCAACGATGCATAGCCGACCTGAGAGGGTGATCGGCCACATTGGGACTGAGACACGGCCCAAACTCCTACGGGAGGCAGCAGTAGGGAATCTTCGGCAATGGACGAAAGTCTGACCGAGCAACGCCGCGTGAGTGAAGAAGGTTTTCGGATCGTAAAACTCTGTTGTTAGAGAAGAACAAGGATGAGAGTAGAATGTTCATCCCTTGACGGTATCTAACCAGAAAGCCACGGCTAACTACGTGCCAGCAGCCGCGGTAATACGTAGGTGGCAAGCGTTGTCCGGATTTATTGGGCGTAAAGCGAGCGCAGGCGGTTTCTTAAGTCTGATGTGAAAGCCCCCGGCTCAACCGGGGAGGGTCATTGGAAACTGGGAAACTTGAGTGCAGAAGAGGAGAGTGGAATTCCATGTGTAGCGGTGAAATGCGTAGATATATGGAGGAACACCAGTGGCGAAGGCGGCTCTCTGGTCTGTAACTGACGCTGAGGCTCGAAAGCGTGGGGAGCAAACAGGATTAGATACCCTGGTAGTCCACGCCGTAAACGATGAGTGCTAAGTGTTGGAGGGTTTCCGCCCTTCAGTGCTGCAGCTAACGCATTAAGCACTCCGCCTGGGGAGTACGACCGCAAGGTTGAAACTCAAAGGAATTGACGGGGGCCCGCACAAGCGGTGGAGCATGTGGTTTAATTCGAAGCAACGCGAAGAACCTTACCAGGTCTTGACATCCTTTGACCACTCTAGAGATAGAGCTTCCCCTTCGGGGGCAAAGTGACAGGTGGTGCATGGTTGTCGTCAGCTCGTGTCGTGAGATGTTGGGTTAAGTCCCGCAACGAGCGCAACCCTTATTGTTAGTTGCCATCATTTA
This sequence comes from Enterococcus sp. DIV0170, assembly GCF_051710765.1. Classification (NCBI taxonomy): domain Bacteria; kingdom Bacillati; phylum Bacillota; class Bacilli; order Lactobacillales; family Enterococcaceae; genus Enterococcus; species Enterococcus sp. DIV0170. The sequence goes on along the minus strand of NZ_JBIOLG010000001.1, from coordinate 3,202,406 downwards.
GTTGGGCACTCTAGCGAGACTGCCGGTGACAAACCGGAGGAAGGTGGGGATGACGTCAAATCATCATGCCCCTTATGACCTGGGCTACACACGTGCTACAATGGGAAGTACAACGAGTCGCGAAGTCGCGAGGCTAAGCTAATCTCTTAAAGCTTCTCTCAGTTCGGATTGTAGGCTGCAACTCGCCTACATGAAGCCGGAATCGCTAGTAATCGCGGATCAGCACGCCGCGGTGAATACGTTCCCGGGCCTTGTACACACCGCCCGTCACACCACGAGAGTTTGTAACACCCGAAGTCGGTGAGGTAACCTTTTGGAGCCAGCCGCCTAAGGTGGGATAGATGATTGGGGTGAAGTCGTAACAAGGTAGCCGTATCGGAAGGTGCGGCTGGATCACCTCCTTTCTAAGGAATATTACGGAAACTACACAGATTGCTTTATTCGTTCAGTTTTGAGAGGTCTACTCTCAAATAAATATTTGGGGCCTTAGCTCAGCTGGGAGAGCGCCTGCTTTGCACGCAGGAGGTCAGCGGTTCGATCCCGCTAGGCTCCATTGATGACATTGGTCATCAATCGTTCATTGAAAACTGGATACAGAAACAATAATTTAAACAAACCGAGAACACCGCGTTGAATGAGTTTTTTAAATAAGTTCAATTGCTTATTTTTTTCTGATTGGGAAATCTATCGCTAGATGGAACAATCAACCCCTAACGTAAGTTAGGATAAGGTTAAGTGAATAAGGGCGCACGGTGGATGCCTTGGCACTAGGAGCCGATGAAGGACGGGACTAACACCGATATGCTTCGGGGAGCTGTAAGTAAGCTTTGATCCGGAGATTTCCGAATGGGGGAACCCAGCATCTTTTATAGGATGTTACTTTTCAGTGAATACATAGCTGATTAGAGGTAGACGCAGAGAACTGAAACATCTAAGTACCTGCAGGAAGAGAAAGAAAAATCGATTCCCTGAGTAGCGGCGAGCGAAACGGGAAAAGCCCAAACCAAGAGGCTTGCCTCTTGGGGTTGTAGGACTCCGATATGGTAGTCCAGTGAGATAGTCGAAGGACCTGGAAAGGTCTGCTAGAAAGGGTAAAAGCCCCGTAGACAAAATTTGACTGGCACCTAGGAGGATCCTGAGTACGGCGGAACACGAGGAATTCCGTCGGAATCCGGGAGGACCATCTCCCAAGGCTAAATACTCCCTAGTGACCGATAGTGAACCAGTACCGTGAGGGAAAGGTGAAAAGCACCCCGGAAGGGGAGTGAAATAGATCCTGAAACCGTGTGCCTACAACAAGTTAGAGCCCGTTAATGGGTGATAGCGTGCCTTTTGTAGAATGAACCGGCGAGTTACGATTACTTGCGAGGTTAAGTTGAAAAGACGGAGCCGCAGCGAAAGCGAGTCTGAATAGGGCGAATGAGTAAGTGGTCGTAGACCCGAAACCATGTGATCTACCCATGTCCAGGTTGAAGGTGCGGTAAAACGCACTGGAGGACCGAACCCACGTACGTTGAAAAGTGCGGGGATGAGGTGTGGGTAGCGGAGAAATTCCAAACGAACTTGGAGATAGCTGGTTCTCTCCGAAATAGCTTTAGGGCTAGCCTCAGAGTAAGAATGATGGAGGTAGAGCACTGTTTGGACTAGGGGCCCATCTCGGGTTACCGAATTCAGATAAACTCCGAATGCCATCCATTCATCTCTGGGAGTCAGACTGTGAGTGATAAGATCCATAGTCGAAAGGGAAACAGCCCAGACCACCAGCTAAGGTCCCCAAATAACTATTAAGTGGAAAAGGATGTGGGGTTGCACAGACAACTAGGATGTTGGCTTAGAAGCAGCCACCATTTAAAGAGTGCGTAATAGCTCACTAGTCGAGTGACCCTGCGCCGAAAATGTACCGGGGCTAAATAGTTTACCGAAGCTGTGGAACACACCAATAGGTGTGTTGGTAGGAGAGCGTTCTAAGGGCGTTGAAGGCAGATCGTGAGGACTGCTGGAGCGCTTAGAAGTGAGAATGCCGGTATGAGTAGCGAAAGACAGGTGAGAATCCTGTCCACCGAATGACTAAGGTTTCCTGGGGAAGGCTCGTCCGCCCAGGGTTAGTCGGGACCTAAGCCGTGGCCGAAAGGCGTAGGCGATGGATAACAGGTTGATATTCCTGTACCCGTTGTTTTTGTTTGAGCAATGGAGGGACGCAGGAGGCTAAGGAATCAGACGATTGGAAATGTCTGTCCAAGCAATAAGTCTTGATGTGAGTCAAATGCTTACGTCTTTAAGGACAAGTTGTGATGGGGAGGGAAATAATAGTACCGAAGTTCCTGATGTCACACTGCCGAGAAAAGCTTCTAGTGAGAAAACAATGGCCCGTACCGCAAACCGACACAGGTAGTCGAGGAGAGAATCCTAAGGTGAGCGAGAGAACTCTCGTTAAGGAACTCGGCAAAATGACCCCGTAACTTCGGGAGAAGGGGTGCTGATCTAACGATCAGCCGCAGTGAATAGGCCCAAGCGACTGTTTATCAAAAACACAGGTCTCTGCAAAATCGAAAGATGACGTATAGGGGCTGACGCCTGCCCGGTGCTGGAAGGTTAAGAGGAGTGCTTAGCGTAAGCGAAGGTACGAATTGAAGCCCCAGTAAACGGCGGCCGTAACTATAACGGTCCTAAGGTAGCGAAATTCCTTGTCGGGTAAGTTCCGACCCGCACGAAAGGCGTAACGATTTGGGCACTGTCTCAACGAGAGACTCGGTGAAATTTTAGTACCTGTGAAGATGCAGGTTACCCGCGACAGGACGGAAAGACCCCATGGAGCTTTACTGCAGTTTGATATTGAGTGTTTGTACCACATGTACAGGATAGGTAGGAGCCGTAGAAGTCGGGACGCTAGTTTCGACAGAGGCGCTGGTGGGATACTACCCTTGTGTTATGACCACTCTAACCCGCACCACTGATCGTGGTGGGAGACAGTGTCAGATGGGCAGTTTGACTGGGGCGGTCGCCTCCTAAAGAGTAACGGAGGCGCCCAAAGGTTCCCTCAGAATGGTTGGAAATCATTCGCAGAGTGTAAAGGCACAAGGGAGCTTGACTGCGAGACCTACAAGTCGAGCAGGGACGAAAGTCGGGCTTAGTGATCCGGTGGTTCCGCATGGAAGGGCCATCGCTCAACGGATAAAAGCTACCCTGGGGATAACAGGCTTATCTCCCCCAAGAGTCCACATCGACGGGGAGGTTTGGCACCTCGATGTCGGCTCGTCGCATCCTGGGGCTGTAGTCGGTCCCAAGGGTTGGGCTGTTCGCCCATTAAAGCGGCACGCGAGCTGGGTTCAGAACGTCGTGAGACAGTTCGGTCCCTATCCGTCGCGGGCGTTGGAAATTTGAGAGGATCTGTCCTTAGTACGAGAGGACCGGGATGGACTTACCGCTGGTGTACCAGTTGTCTCGCCAGAGGCATCGCTGGGTAGCTATGTAGGGAAGGGATAAACGCTGAAAGCATCTAAGTGTGAAGCCCACCTCAAGATGAGATTTCCCATTTCTTTAAGAAAGTAAGATCCCTGAGAGATGATCAGGTAGATAGGTCAGAAGTGGAAGTGCAGTGATGTACGGAGCGGACTGATACTAATCGATCGAGGACTTAACCAAAATAAAATGATTGTCGGTCGTTTAAAAACGTTTCTGATCCAGTTTTGAGTGAACGAAGTTTACTCAAGTAAATAGCAGTGTGGTGGCGATAGCGAGAAGGATACACCTGTTCCCATGTCGAACACAGAAGTTAAGCTTCTTAGCGCCGATTGTAGTGAGGGGTTGCCCCTTGTGAGATTAGGACGTCGCCACGCGAATTCCATCCTTTTAGGGTGGAATTTTTATTTCTAAACAGATTACCTTTATTTTCTAAATTTGGAATGTTAGTTGTGGTAATACCATTAATATTTTTTGATTGATATGTAAAAATTTATTAAATGAAGCTATTGACACCGTAGAGTAGGTAAGTTATTATAACTAAGTTGCTAAAATATTAACGTTTAATTTCCAAAAAAAAATGAAAATACGTTGACATTTGCTCGGTAACCTGTTAAGATATAAAAGTTGCTGAAACAAAGCGACAAACAATGTAGACCTTTGAAAACTGAACGAATAAAACAAACCAAATGTGTAGGGCGTTTCTTTTAATAGAAACAAACAACATAGCAAGCAATATGCTAGCAAGTCAATTTTTACAATTGAGCTGATCAGTCGCAAGACTGTTTCAAACACTTTTTATGAGAGTTTGATCCTGGCTCAGGACGAACGCTGGCGGCGTGCCTAATACATGCAAGTCGAACGCCTTTTCTTTCACCGGAGCTTGCTCCACCGAAAGAAAAGGAGTGGCGAACGGGTGAGTAACACGTGGGTAACCTGCCCATCAGAAGGGGATAACACTTGGAAACAGGTGCTAATACCGTATAACAATAGAAACCGCATGGTTTCTATTTGAAAGGCGCTTTTGCGTCACTGATGGATGGACCCGCGGTGCATTAGCTAGTTGGTGAGGTAACGGCTCACCAAGGCAACGATGCATAGCCGACCTGAGAGGGTGATCGGCCACATTGGGACTGAGACACGGCCCAAACTCCTACGGGAGGCAGCAGTAGGGAATCTTCGGCAATGGACGAAAGTCTGACCGAGCAACGCCGCGTGAGTGAAGAAGGTTTTCGGATCGTAAAACTCTGTTGTTAGAGAAGAACAAGGATGAGAGTAGAATGTTCATCCCTTGACGGTATCTAACCAGAAAGCCACGGCTAACTACGTGCCAGCAGCCGCGGTAATACGTAGGTGGCAAGCGTTGTCCGGATTTATTGGGCGTAAAGCGAGCGCAGGCGGTTTCTTAAGTCTGATGTGAAAGCCCCCGGCTCAACCGGGGAGGGTCATTGGAAACTGGGAAACTTGAGTGCAGAAGAGGAGAGTGGAATTCCATGTGTAGCGGTGAAATGCGTAGATATATGGAGGAACACCAGTGGCGAAGGCGGCTCTCTGGTCTGTAACTGACGCTGAGGCTCGAAAGCGTGGGGAGCAAACAGGATTAGATACCCTGGTAGTCCACGCCGTAAACGATGAGTGCTAAGTGTTGGAGGGTTTCCGCCCTTCAGTGCTGCAGCTAACGCATTAAGCACTCCGCCTGGGGAGTACGACCGCAAGGTTGAAACTCAAAGGAATTGACGGGGGCCCGCACAAGCGGTGGAGCATGTGGTTTAATTCGAAGCAACGCGAAGAACCTTACCAGGTCTTGACATCCTTTGACCACTCTAGAGATAGAGCTTCCCCTTCGGGGGCAAAGTGACAGGTGGTGCATGGTTGTCGTCAGCTCGTGTCGTGAGATGTTGGGTTAAGTCCCGCAACGAGCGCAACCCTTATTGTTAGTTGCCATCATTTAGTTGGGCACTCTAGCGAGACTGCCGGTGACAAACCGGAGGAAGGTGGGGATGACGTCAAATCATCATGCCCCTTATGACCTGGGCTACACACGTGCTACAATGGGAAGTACAACGAGTCGCGAAGTCGCGAGGCTAAGCTAATCTCTTAAAGCTTCTCTCAGTTCGGATTGTAGGCTGCAACTCGCCTACATGAAGCCGGAATCGCTAGTAATCGCGGATCAGCACGCCGCGGTGAATACGTTCCCGGGCCTTGTACACACCGCCCGTCACACCACGAGAGTTTGTAACACCCGAAGTCGGTGAGGTAACCTTTTGGAGCCAGCCGCCTAAGGTGGGATAGATGATTGGGGTGAAGTCGTAACAAGGTAGCCGTATCGGAAGGTGCGGCTGGATCACCTCCTTTCTAAGGAATATTACGGAAACTACACAGGTTGCTTTATTCGTTCAGTTTTGAGAGGTCTACTCTCAAATCGTTCATTGAAAACTGGATACAGAAACAATAATTTAAACAAACCGAGAACACCGCGTTGAATGAGTTTTTTAAATAAGTTCAATTGCTTATTTTTTCTGATTGGGAAGTCTATCGCTAGATGGAACAATCAACCCCCTAACGCAAGTTAGGATAAGGTTAAGTGAATAAGGGCGCACGGTGGATGCCTTGGCACTAGGAGCCGATGAAGGACGGGACTAACACCGATATGCTTCGGGGAGCTGTAAGTAAGCTTTGATCCGGAGATTTCCGAATGGGGGAACCCAGCATCTTTTATAGGATGTTACTTTTCAGTGAATACATAGCTGATTAGAGGTAGACGCAGAGAACTGAAACATCTAAGTACCTGCAGGAAGAGAAAGAAAAATCGATTCCCTGAGTAGCGGCGAGCGAAACGGGAAAAGCCCAAACCAAGAGGCTTGCCTCTTGGGGTTGTAGGACTCCGATATGGTAGTCCAGTGAGATAGTCGAAGGACCTGGAAAGGTCTGCTAGAAAGGGTAAAAGCCCCGTAGACAAAATTTGACTGGCACCTAGGAGGATCCTGAGTACGGCGGAACACGAGGAATTCCGTCGGAATCCGGGAGGACCATCTCCCAAGGCTAAATACTCCCTAGTGACCGATAGTGAACCAGTACCGTGAGGGAAAGGTGAAAAGCACCCCGGAAGGGGAGTGAAATAGATCCTGAAACCGTGTGCCTACAACAAGTTAGAGCCCGTTAATGGGTGATAGCGTGCCTTTTGTAGAATGAACCGGCGAGTTACGATTACTTGCGAGGTTAAGTTGAAAAGACGGAGCCGCAGCGAAAGCGAGTCTGAATAGGGCGAATGAGTAAGTGGTCGTAGACCCGAAACCATGTGATCTACCCATGTCCAGGTTGAAGGTGCGGTAAAACGCACTGGAGGACCGAACCCACGTACGTTGAAAAGTGCGGGGATGAGGTGTGGGTAGCGGAGAAATTCCAAACGAACTTGGAGATAGCTGGTTCTCTCCGAAATAGCTTTAGGGCTAGCCTCAGAGTAAGAATGATGGAGGTAGAGCACTGTTTGGACTAGGGGCCCATCTCGGGTTACCGAATTCAGATAAACTCCGAATGCCATCCATTCATCTCTGGGAGTCAGACTGTGAGTGATAAGATCCATAGTCGAAAGGGAAACAGCCCAGACCACCAGCTAAGGTCCCCAAATAACTATTAAGTGGAAAAGGATGTGGGGTTGCACAGACAACTAGGATGTTGGCTTAGAAGCAGCCACCATTTAAAGAGTGCGTAATAGCTCACTAGTCGAGTGACCCTGCGCCGAAAATGTACCGGGGCTAAATAGTTTACCGAAGCTGTGGAACACACCAATAGGTGTGTTGGTAGGAGAGCGTTCTAAGGGCGTTGAAGGCAGATCGTGAGGACTGCTGGAGCGCTTAGAAGTGAGAATGCCGGTATGAGTAGCGAAAGACAGGTGAGAATCCTGTCCACCGAATGACTAAGGTTTCCTGGGGAAGGCTCGTCCGCCCAGGGTTAGTCGGGACCTAAGCCGAGGCCGAAAGGCGTAGGCGATGGATAACAGGTTGATATTCCTGTACCCGTTGTTTTTGTTTGAGCAATGGAGGGACGCAGGAGGCTAAGGAATCAGACGATTGGAAATGTCTGTCCAAGCAATAAGTCTTGATGTGAGTCAAATGCTTACGTCTTTAAGGACAAGTTGTGATGGGGAGGGAAATAATAGTACCGAAGTTCCTGATGTCACACTGCCGAGAAAAGCTTCTAGTGAGAAAACAATGGCCCGTACCGCAAACCGACACAGGTAGTCGAGGAGAGAATCCTAAGGTGAGCGAGAGAACTCTCGTTAAGGAACTCGGCAAAATGACCCCGTAACTTCGGGAGAAGGGGTGCTGATCTAACGATCAGCCGCAGTGAATAGGCCCAAGCGACTGTTTATCAAAAACACAGGTCTCTGCAAAATCGAAAGATGACGTATAGGGGCTGACGCCTGCCCGGTGCTGGAAGGTTAAGAGGAGTGCTTAGCGTAAGCGAAGGTACGAATTGAAGCCCCAGTAAACGGCGGCCGTAACTATAACGGTCCTAAGGTAGCGAAATTCCTTGTCGGGTAAGTTCCGACCCGCACGAAAGGCGTAACGATTTGGGCACTGTCTCAACGAGAGACTCGGTGAAATTTTAGTACCTGTGAAGATGCAGGTTACCCGCGACAGGACGGAAAGACCCCATGGAGCTTTACTGCAGTTTGATATTGAGTGTTTGTACCACATGTACAGGATAGGTAGGAGCCGTAGAAGTCGGGACGCTAGTTTCGACAGAGGCGCTGGTGGGATACTACCCTTGTGTTATGACCACTCTAACCCGCACCACTGATCGTGGTGGGAGACAGTGTCAGATGGGCAGTTTGACTGGGGCGGTCGCCTCCTAAAGAGTAACGGAGGCGCCCAAAGGTTCCCTCAGAATGGTTGGAAATCATTCGCAGAGTGTAAAGGCACAAGGGAGCTTGACTGCGAGACCTACAAGTCGAGCAGGGACGAAAGTCGGGCTTAGTGATCCGGTGGTTCCGCATGGAAGGGCCATCGCTCAACGGATAAAAGCTACCCTGGGGATAACAGGCTTATCTCCCCCAAGAGTCCACATCGACGGGGAGGTTTGGCACCTCGATGTCGGCTCGTCGCATCCTGGGGCTGTAGTCGGTCCCAAGGGTTGGGCTGTTCGCCCATTAAAGCGGCACGCGAGCTGGGTTCAGAACGTCGTGAGACAGTTCGGTCCCTATCCGTCGCGGGCGTTGGAAATTTGAGAGGATCTGTCCTTAGTACGAGAGGACCGGGATGGACTTACCGCTGGTGTACCAGTTGTCTCGCCAGAGGCATCGCTGGGTAGCTATGTAGGGAAGGGATAAACGCTGAAAGCATCTAAGTGTGAAGCCCACCTCAAGATGAGATTTCCCATTTCTTTAAGAAAGTAAGATCCCTGAGAGATGATCAGGTAGATAGGTCAGAAGTGGAAGTGCAGTGATGTACGGAGCGGACTGATACTAATCGATCGAGGACTTAACCAAAATAAAATGATTGTCGGTCGTTTAAAAACGTTTCTGATCCAGTTTTGAGTGAACGAAGTTTACTCAAGTAAATAGCAGTGTGGTGGCGATAGCGAGAAGGATACACCTGTTCCCATGTCGAACACAGAAGTTAAGCTTCTTAGCGCCGATTGTAGTGAGGGGTTGCCCCTTGTGAGATTAGGACGTCGCCACGCGAACATGGAGGTTTAGCTCAGCTGGGAGAGCATCTGCCTTACAAGCAGAGGGTCAGCGGTTCGAACCCGTTAACCTCCATATGAGCCGTTAGCTCAGTTGGTAGAGCATCTGACTTTTAATCAGAGGGTCACAGGTTCGAGCCCTGTACGGCTCATAAGAATATGCGGGTGTGGCGGAATTGGCAGACGCACTAGATTTAGGATCTAGCGCCTTACGGCGTGGGGGTTCAAGTCCCTTCACCCGCATTTTATTTTTTTGTAGTTGCCGGCTTAGCTCAGTTGGTAGAGCATCTGATTTGTAATCAGAGGGTCGAGGGTTCAAGTCCTTTAGCCGGCATCATGCGGAAATAGCTCAGTGGTAGAGCACCACCTTGCCAAGGTGGGGGTCGCGGGTTCGAACCCCGTTTTCCGCTTTCCTGAAGACCAGGGAACAACGCCGGGGTGGCGGAACTGGCAGACGCACAGGACTTAAAATCCTGCGGTGAGTGATCACCGTACCGGTTCGATTCCGGTCCTCGGCATAATATAGATATGCGCCCATAGCTCAACTGGATAGAGTGTTTGACTACGGATCAAAAGGTTAGGGGTTCGACTCCTCTTGGGCGCGTAGTTTTTTTGTTTATCGGGAAGTAGCTCAGCTTGGTAGAGTACTTGGTTTGGGACCAAGGGGTCGCAGGTTCGAATCCTGTCTTCCCGATCAAAAAAGAAGGTGAAAACCTTCTTTTTTTTTTATCCTTAATTAAAGAAAGGCGTTCTCCTTTATTTCATGCGTTAAATTCGATATAATTATGGTCAGGAATAGTCAATAGGAGGCGATATTATGAGCAGAAATACCTCTGATTTGATCGAGTCTTACTTGAAAGATATTTTGGAAAATAGCGAAATTATTGAAATTCGAAGAGCCGAGATGGCGCAGCTTTTTAATTGCGTACCTTCTCAAATAAATTATGTGATCAATACACGTTTTACTTTTCAACGGGGCTATTTGGTTGAAAGCAAGCGAGGTGGCGGCGGCTATATTCGAATAAGTAAAGTTAAGATTTCTGATCAGCACTACTTTTTGGAACAATTAATGGATTCTTTTGGAAGCGAAATTTCGGAAGCGAATGCGTTTGGGATTATTCAAAAATTATTTGAAGAAGAAATTATTACTGAAAATGAAGGCAACTTGATGTTAAGTGCAGTATCGAAGAATGTTCTTGGTATCAGTCAAATTGAAAATAGACTACGGGCGAGAATTCTGCATGGATTTTTGGAACGTTTAAGTTATGAGAAAAAGGAGTGAGGGATATGGATCAGCTGTATACAGAACGCGCAAAAGCTGTGTTGGCGATTGCACAACAGGAAGCAAAATATTTTAAACACCGCTCGGTTGGTTCGGAGCATTTATTACTAGCGTTAGTCATCGAACAACAAGGAATTGCGGGCAAGACATTACGTCAAATGAATTCGAGTGAGAATGATATTCGTGAAGAAATTGAGCATATGACAGGTTACGGCTCAGTTAAGTCATATCCTGAAGGAGGATATCTTCCTTATTCTCCGAGAGCGAAACAGATTTTGATTTTTGCGGATGATGAGGCGAAGCGCTTCAATGCAAAATTGGTAGGTACGGAACATATTCTATTAGGTCTATTACGTGATGATGAAATTTTGGCTTCTCACATCCTAGTTAATCTCGGTTTGAGTCTACCTAAGATGCGACAACTTTTATTGAAGAAGATGGGTGTCAATGAAGCTCAAAATACAAATCAAGGAGCTGGAACACGCAGGAAAGCCTCTGCTAAACCTGCTCAAAGTAATTCCCAAGGCACCCCTACTTTAGATGGTTTGGCGCGGGATTTAACAAAACTGGCGCGGGAAAAACGATTAGATCCAGTAGTGGGTAGAGACAGCGAAGTCCGTCGAGTGGTACAAATTTTGAGTCGTCGAACTAAGAACAATCCTGTATTAGTTGGAGAACCTGGTGTCGGTAAAACGGCAATTGTAGAAGGATTGGCGCAGCGGATTATTTCTGGTGATGTTCCAGAGGATATGCGTGGAAAGCGTTTGATGATGCTAGACATGGGGGCCCTTGTTGCGGGAACAAAATACCGTGGAGAATTTGAAGATCGGTTGAAGAAAGTAATTGATGAAATTTACCATGATGGTCAGATTATCTTGTTTATTGATGAGTTGCATACATTGATTGGTGCGGGTGGTGCTGAAGGTGCGATTGACGCTTCTAATATTTTGAAGCCTGCATTGGCACGTGGTGAACTGCAAACGATTGGTGCGACGACATTGGATGAATATCAGAAATACATTGAAAAGGATTCTGCTTTAGAGCGGCGGTTTGCTCGGGTACAGGTAGAAGAGCCAACACCTGAAGAAGCTGAAGAGATTTTGAAGGGATTACGTCCTCGATATGAGGAGCATCATGGCGTAGAAATTACGGATGAAGCATTGCATGCTGCGGTTTCTTTATCGGTGAGATATATTAATTCACGTCAATTACCAGATAAAGCGATTGACTTAATGGATGAATCTTCTGCGAAAGTCCGCTTAGATTCAACGGATGAAGTTTCTGAACTTACTGAGTTAGAAGAAGAAGTTCAAGAGTTAGTGACTGAAAAAGAAAAGGCGATTCAAAACCAAGACTTCGAGTCGGCAGCGCGTTTGCGTTTACGAGAAAAGCAGTTAGCGGAAGTTTTGGAACAAGCGAAAATTAAAGCAGCAAAACAAGAAAACGGCTATCTTGATCAAGTCACGGATGAAGATGTTGCCGCTGTGGTTTCTCAATGGACTGGGGTTCCTTTACAGCAGTTAGAGAAAAAAGAGAGCCAACGTTTATTGGATTTAGAAAATGTCTTGCATAAAAGAGTGGTCGGGCAAGAGGATGCGGTCAAAGCCATTTCCCGCGCGATTCGTCGGGCCCGAAGCGGCTTGAAAGATCCAAATCGTCCAATTGGCTCATTCATGTTCCTAGGACCAACAGGGGTTGGGAAAACAGAGTTGGCGAAGGCGTTAGCCGAGGCGATGTTTGGTAGTGAAGAAGCTTTAATTCGTGTAGACATGTCTGAATATATGGAAAAATATAGTACGAGTCGTTTGATCGGTTCACCGCCAGGATATGTTGGTTATGAAGAAGGTGGACAGCTAACAGAAAAAATTCGTCAAAAACCTTATTCAGTTATTTTGTTAGATGAGGTTGAAAAGGCTCATCCAGATGTCTTCAATATTTTATTACAAGTTTTAGATGATGGTCATTTAACAGATTCGAAAGGGCGAAAGGTTGATTTCCGCAATACGATCTTGATCATGACTTCAAATATTGGTGCGACTGAAATCCGTGAGGAAAAAAATGTTGGTTTCAACGTGAAGGATATTACGAAAGATCATCAAGCGATGGAAAAACGAATTTTAGAAGAACTGAAAAAGGCTTTCCGTCCAGAGTTCTTAAATAGAATTGATGAAACCGTAGTCTTCAAAACCTTAGATCAAGAACAAATTCATGAGATCGTGAAGATTATGAGTCGTTCCATTTTGGATCGCATGAAAGAACATGAGATCCAAGTGAAGATTACACCAGCGGCTTATGATGTTATCGGAAAAGTAGGATTTGATCCTGAATACGGTGCACGGCCAATTCGCAGAGCTTTACAGAAAGAAATTGAAGATCGCTTGGCTGAGGCGTTATTGTCAGGACAAATTCAATTAGGTGATGCGGTAACGATTGGTGCAAGCAAGGGTAAAATCACCTTAACTGTAAAAAATCTTAAAGAAGAAAAAATTCCAGAAAAAGTTTAGTTAATCAGAGGAGGACACTTAGGTGTGGTCCTCTTTTTTTCTGTCGTCAGTTGGAAACTTTTGGAAGCTGTGATAGTATGAGAAAGTCTAAAAGGAGGACTTACCATGATTGAGTTAATTGCGACGGCAGAGTCAATGGCGCAAGCCGAAGAGTTAATTGCTGCTGGCGTGGATACATTATACATAGGGGAAGAGGCGTATGGGCTGAGATTGCCGTATTCTTTTTCCCGTGATGAACAAAAAGCGTTAATTGAGCAAGCACATGCTCAGGGAAAAAAAGTAAACATCGCAGTAAATGGTATCATGCATCCTGACACGATGAAAAAGATTCCAGAATATTTAGCATTTTTGGCAGAGGTACAACCGGATCATGTTGTTGTAGGTGATACAGGTGTGATCTACTTATTGCAGGAGTATGATCTGCCTTATATTTATGATGCACAAACATTGGTGACCAATGCCAGACAAATCAATTTTTGGCAGAAAAAGGGTGCGGTCGGTGCGGTTTTGGCTCGGGAAGTGCCGTTTAAAGAAATGCAGCATTTGAGTCAGCAAGTGGAGGTTCCGGTAGAAGTCTTGGTGTACGGTGCTACTTGCATCCATCAATCGAAACGACCATTATTGGATAACTACTTCAATTACACAAATCAGAAAGAAGAAGTTTCAAAAGAGCGTGGATTGTTTATTTCAGAGCCGAAAAAAGCAGAGACGCATTATTCAATCTATGAAGATCAACATGGCACACATATTTTTGCTGACAATGATCTGAATTTAATTCAAGAATTGGCTGACTTGGCTCAAACAGGCTATCAAACTTGGAAGCTTGACGGATTATTTACCCCGGGATCAGATTTTGTCGCGATCGCGAAAATTTTTGCCGATGCAAAAACAGCAATTGAAGCAGGAACTTGGGATGAAGCCGCTATGAGCCACGCGCAGCAAGAAATCCAAAAATATCATCCTGTTGGTCGAGGAATGGATACTGGTTTTTACCATTTAGACCCAACAGCGATTAAATAGGAGTAAGAGCAACATGACAGAGAGAAAACTGAAACGGCCAGAGGTTTTAGCCCCAGCCGGGACATTGGAAAAATTAAAAACCGCGATTCATTATGGCGCGGATGCTGTATATATTGGCGGGGATGCGTATGGATTGCGTTCTCGTGCGGGGAATTTTTCATTTGAAGAGATGGAAGAAGGCGTCGCTTTTGCTGATAAATACGGCGCAAAGGTTTATGTAGCTGCGAACATGGTGACGCATGAAGGAAATGAAGAAGGGGCAGGAGAGTTTTTCAAAAAATTAAGAGATATCGGTATTTCAGCAGTCATTGTTTCTGATCCGGCATTGATTGAAATTTGCGCAACAGAAGCGCCTGGGCTAGAAATTCATTTGTCTACTCAAGCGTCCGCAACCAATGCAGAGACGTTAAAATTTTGGCAAAATGAAGGCTTGGAACGAGTGGTCTTAGCTCGTGAAGTTTCAATGGAGGAATTAGCAGAAATTCGCCGAAATACAGATATTCAAATCGAAGCCTTTATTCATGGCGCGATGTGTATTTCCTATTCAGGACGTTGTACCTTGTCGAATCATATGTCGATGCGTGATGCTAATCGTGGCGGCTGCTCGCAATCTTGCCGTTGGAAATATGAACTATTCGATATGCCTTTTGCTCAAGAACATCGTTCATTGACGGAAAACGGAGATGTAACCGAAGAGTTTTCTATGAGTGCCGTAGATATGTCAATGATCGAACACATTCCTGATTTGATTGAAAACGGTGTTGACAGCTTGAAAATTGAAGGAAGAATGAAATCTATTCACTATGTTTCGACGGTTGCCAATGTGTATAAAGCAGCAGTGGATAGCTATATTTCTGATCCAGAAAATTATGTCTGCAAGCAAGAATGGATCGATGAGCTGTGGAAAGTGGCGCAACGAGAACTATCGACAGGATTTTATTATCATGTGCCAACAGAAAATGAACAGCTATTTGGTCCTAGACGGAAGATCCCTGTCTATAAATTTATCGGTGAAGTGTTAAGCTATGACGAAGCCAGTGGAATCGCGACTGTTCGCCAACGAAATCATTTTAGAGTGGGCGATGAGATTGAGTTTTATGGTCCGAACTTCCATCATTTTGAACAAACAGTGACTGAAATGAAGAATGATGAAGGTGAACAGATTGATCGTGCGCCAAATCCAATGATGATCATCACGATGCCTGTAGCTCAACCGGTTAAACCTGGGGATATGATACGCAAGAAAAAAGACTGAGGCTTCCTCAGTTTTTTTCTTGCGTCAAATTTTTGTTTCAAAACAAAAAGCAATTATTTTTTGACAGAATGTATTAAAATGAATCTATTGAGTACTGCTACTTATCACTAAAAGTGTTTTATTCGAAGGATTAGACAAGAAATAACTTTCATTAGTAAGAATTAGGAGGCAGATGAATGAAGGAATATGATTACATAGTAGTCGGTGGCGGTAGCGGCGGGATTGCTTCTGCCAATCGTGCAGGTATGTACGGGGCAAAGGTTTTGTTGATTGAAGGAAATAAAATCGGCGGCACGTGTGTCAATGTTGGATGTGTACCGAAAAAAGTAATGTGGCAGGCTAGCAGCATGCTGGAAATGATCGAGCGGGACGCGTCTAGCTATGGTGTCCAAGCGGATGTCGAAAAGTTTGATTTTAAAGAATTAGTGGCACGTCGCGAAAAATACATCGATTTTTTACATGGTGCTTATTATCGTGGGCTTGACAGTAATCATGTTGAGCGGATCGAAGGCTATGCGACATTTAAATCCGATCATGTGATTCGCGTTAATGGTGAAGACTATACAGCGCCGAATATTTTGATCGCAACAGGCGGCCGACCAAGCCAGATGAAGATTCCTGGCGGCGAATTAGCGATTGATTCCAATGGCTTCTTTGAATTGACGGAGCAGCCAAAAGAAGTAGTTGTCCTAGGTGCTGGCTATATTGCAGCTGAGTTGAGTGGTGTATTGCAAGGAATGGGTACGCAGGTACATTGGGCCTTCCGTCACAGTCGTCCATTACGGACCTTTGACAAAATGTTGGCAGATAACTTAGTTGAGATTTATCGTGACAATAAAATGAAGCTTTACGATCATCATGTAGCAAAAGAAATCAAACAAAATGATGACGGCACCTATACGGTTTATTTCGAGAACGGCAATACGTTAACAGGAGACAAAGTGCTGTTCGCCGGAGGACGTTTACCAAATACGAATAAGCTAGGCTTAGAAAATACCTCGGTAACTTTAAATGAAAAAGGCTTTGTGATTGTTGATAAATATCAAAATACAACTAGCGAAGGGGTTTATGCAGTTGGCGATGTCATCGGCAAAATTGATTTGACGCCAGTAGCTATTGCAGCTGGACGGCGTTTATCTGAACGGGTGTTTAATGGCAAATCAGAGGAATTTTTAGACTATGAAAATGTTCCAACCGTGATCTTCACACATCCAACGATTGCAACGATTGGATTAACGGAAGAAGAAGCGCTTGAACGACATGGAAAAGATCAAATCAAAGTCTATCACTCACGCTTTACGCCAATGTACTTTGCCTTAAGTGATTATCGACAAAAATGTGATATGAAGCTGATCTGTCTCGGGGATGAAGAGAAGATTATCGGGTTGCATGCTATTGGTGTCGGTGTTGATGAAATGCTGCAGGGCTTTGCCGTGGCAATTAAAATGGGGGCAACGAAGAAAGATTTCGATGATACGGTTGCGATCCATCCGACAGGCAGTGAAGAATTTGTAACGATGCGCTAATGAAAAATGATGGCTCTTCGTCAAATCGTGTTGGTGGAGACAAATCTGAATAAAATTTAGTCCGGTATGCGGTGCGAGTTGTGCACCGCATACTTTTTTACTTTTCAAAGATCAATCCTTGCTGTAAATAAATCCGTGCTCTGAAGTTGTAGAAATTACGATAGCCAAATGCGATCCGCTTAATCAATTTGATTTTGTTGTTTAGTCCTTCTGTTGCTCCATTTGAAAGTTTCACTTTAAACGCATTGGCGATACCAGAATGATAGCGATAAAAGATCTGGAATTTCTTTTTGAATGCTTTAGGAAAGGTAGGGTCTATGTGTTTCAGTGTTTCTTGAAATCCTTCATTATCACGTTTATTGAAATAATAACGCAATAGTTGGACAAAGTGATAGGCTTTTCGTAGTTCTTCGCTGTAGCTCAGGAGTTCATCAATCACTTCTGTCTGGCTCATTTCCTTTTTGAACAGCCGATGATAGTGGCGTTTGAGCGGCTCCAGCTTATCTGAATCTTTGAGCAGTAGTTTCCAATAGCGTTTTAGCCGACGGTATTTCTTTTGATCTTCTGAACGAGAGGTGCGAAAACGATTCATGATTTGTACGCGCAATTGATTGAAATTCCGATTGATGTGCTGCACGATATGAAAGCGGTCCGTGACGATTTCCGCATTGGGAAAGACCTTTTTTAGTAGCTGATTGTAGCTGGCGTTCATATCCATGACAAGGTATTTGACGTTTAGCCGTGCTTTTCTGGGAAAGCGCATGAAGTATTGTGTGAGCTTAAATAATCGGCGATCCTCAAGGATGGTAAACAATTTGTTTGTCGTTCCATCAACACAGATAAAGCTCATCGATCCAGCGACAGATTTCATGGATTTGAATTCGTCCATACATAAGACAGTGGGCAAGTATTTTTTGTTTGGTTGATAGTCCTTCGTCGCTTCTCGTAAGATCCGCGTGATGGTACCGTCAGAAACAAAGAATTTCTTTGCGATTAATTTGCGAGATTGATTTTCGAATAGCTCCATGAGTATCGCATGTTTCAGTTCTTTCGTTAGTTGGTGGTGATCATCGACTAAGTCGGTTTTGGCAGAAAACGTTGTGCCGCAAGCATGGCACAAGAAGCGAGATCGTTTCAATTCTAAGATGGTTAGCTTTTCTTTGACTTTTAGCATCTGAGAACGGGTCGTATAGGAACCATTGCGAATGATTTCTAAGGAGCCGCAGTTTTCACAACGACTAGGAAAAGTGATTAGTTTTCCTTTAATAAATTGGGCTTGAACCCCTTTGTATCTTCTTTCTTCGAGCCAATCGTCATCGAAGTGAAAGTGTTTGTCTGTTAATCCAAGTAAATTTCTAGTATGATTATCCATAGAGGGACTCCTTTGGTTAGGTTGGTTTTAGAAGGCTAAATCTTACCAAACGGTAGTCTCTTTTTGATTTGAAGACAAGTAAAAAGTGCTGGCAGAAAATCGGGTTCGATTTCCCACCAACACAAAATATTATAGAACCAAAATGATGTGCCGAATGCGGCACATCATTTTTTTGTATTTACTGAAAATAAGTCGCTTATTGGATGGAACTTAAACTGATTTCACCAGAGGAGAGGGTGATTGTTTCATTTCCTAGATCAACAACCAATTCTCCGACATCGGTAATAGCAATAGCCGTACCTACGTACAGCTGATCTTTCCGCTTGAAGGTAATTTTTTTGCCTAGCACGAAAGATTTTTTACGATAGGCATCCAGATAGGTCGTTGGATCGGCCAATAAAGCAAAGAAACGATTCCAAATAGTTATGATCAATTGGTTTCGTGTCGTTGTTGCGACTCCATCAGGGAACAGGGAGGTTGCTTTTTCTTGCAGCTCCTCAGGATAATTTTCTTGGGGAATCGAAAAGTTGATGCCCATGCCAATGATAATATATTTTAATGAGTTGCTTTCGATATCGGTCATGGCTTCCGATAAGATACCAACGATTTTTTTGTGATTCAAATAAATGTCGTTGACCCATTTGATTTGACTATCAACGCCTAATAATTCATCTATCGCCTCAGTAACAGCTACAGCCATCAAGATAGTATATTGGGGCAATTCTTGCAGTTGTTCCTTTGGTTCCAGCAGCAGACTCATATAGATCCCTTGTTGCTTTGCAGCGAAAAAGGGCCGATTGAAACGTCCTCGCGGAGCTTCCTGCATGTCCGCCACAATCAATAAGGGCGATGATTTTCCCTCCATAACGGCCAATTGCGCATCCTTCATAGTTGAGACAGATGAATCTAATACTGTTACATCGACAGCATGTTGAATCTGATCTTGAATTTCCTGTGCATCTAAAATATCAGAAGGTTGATAGCGATAGCCGTTTGCTAAATGTTGGATCTGATAGCCCTTCTTTTCTAACTCTTTGATGGCCTTCCAGATAGCGGTACGGGATACACCTAACTCTTGAGCTAAAGCTTCGCCTGATAAAACTTCGTCGGCTGCTTTTAAGCGAGCCAGGACCTTTTCTTTCGTGGTCAACCTGATCCCTCCTTTAGTTTTTATTCTGGGCTCAGTGTAACAAAAAAACAGACTACATAAAAGTAGCCTGTCAAGAAAGAAGGGAGAATCCAATTGTACTAACCTAATAATAATGCATCGTCTTTGAGCTCGACCCCTGAATTTTGGTGGAAAAGCTCCATTAATTTTGGAACCGTTAAGTTTTGTTTCTCTTCTTGTTTTAAATCCAAAGCAATTTGCCCTTGATGGAGCATGATGAGACGATTGCCGTATTGAATCGCATCCTCCATATTGTGAGTGACCATGAAGGCGGTCAGCTCCTGCTCACGAATCAATCGCTCGGTCAACTCCATAACCGTTAAGGAGGTTTTTGGATCCAGTGCGGCCGTATGCTCATCGAGTAAGATAAGGTCAGGACGCTGCAATGTCGCCATTAATAATGTGATGGCTTGGCGTTGTCCGCCTGAAAGCAACCCGATTTCAGCATCTAAGCGGTTTTCCAAATTTAAATTCAGCATAGCCAGCTGTTCCTGGAAGAAACTGCGATCTTTGCTTTTTACACCTAAAGAGAAGCCGCGTTTGTGCCCGCGTTTCATTGCTAGCGCTAAGTTTTCCTCTACAGATAAACGAACGGCTGTCCCCATTTTAGGATCTTGGAAGACACGACTGATTCTTTTTGAGCGGCGTGTTACGGACTGTTTAGTGATTTCTTCTTCGTTTAAAAATAGTTGGCCTTCTTCAACTGGAAGGGTTCCAGCGACACTGTTTAGCAGCGTAGATTTTCCGGCACCATTTCCTCCGATGATCGTCACAAATTCGCCAGGGGCTAAACTTAAGTTGATGCCTCGCAGCACATGGTTCTCATTAACCGTCCCGCGTTCGAAATATTGATGAAGATTATTAATCCTTAAGACTGGCTGCATTTACGTTCGCCCCTTTCTTTTTTGTTTTGAAGGTAAATTTTGATCGAATTTGTGGCAAGGATAAACAGATAACCAATACGATCGCTGAAGCTAACTTGGAATCCGTTGGTTCTACGTTCATCTCGAATACTAGAGCTAAGATAAAGCGATAAATAATCGCCCCAGCCACAATCGTAATCAAACGAATAAGGATTGGTTTATTGTGAAGCAGAACTTCCGCAATAATAATCGAAGCTAATCCGATAACGATGGTCCCAACTCCTGAGTTCAAATCAGCAAATCCGTTGTTTTGTGCTAATAGGGCACCTGAAAGAGCGATGCTGCCATTGGAGATCATGTAGCCTAGCAGTTTCATATTTTCCGTTTTGATGCCATTTGCCTCACTCATATCGGGATTATCTCCGGTTGCTCGAACAGCTAAACCGATTTCCGTTCGGAAAAAGAGTACTAACAGCAGGATAACCAACAGTACGATTAACAATCCTACTGCGATAACCGCATTGTTTTTGCTTAATCCCATTTCCTGGGCAGTGGTAAAAACGGTATTTTCTCCCAGCAAAGCGATGTTCGGTGCACCCATGACCCGTGAAGTCACGGAATACAAACCAGTCATCGTAATGATCCCAGCTAATAACGCTGGAATTTTGAATTTCGTATTCAAGATTCCAGTGACCAATCCAGCCAGCATTCCGCCGCCAAAGGCCAACAAAGTTGCGACTGCAGGATGCATTCCATTCACAATCCCGATCGCAGCGATCCCGCCGCCTAAGGGAAAGCTTCCCTCGGCAGTAAGATCGGCGATGTCTAATATTCGAAATGTCATGTAAACACCGATCGCCAATAGCGACCAGAGCATACCTTGTGACGTAGCTGATAATAACAAAGTGATAACATTCATGATTCTTCCTTCTTTCTTTGTGGAGCTGTTTTAACTTGTTTATTTAGGTTCTTTGATGCTGTCAGGATCAATTCCTAATGCTTCTGCCATGTCCTTATTAACAACTAATTTAAGCGTGTCCGCTGATTCAACAGGTGTATCTTCAGGTTTTGCATCGCCGTCTAAAATTTTGGCTGCCATTTTCCCTGTTTGTTTTCCAAGTGATTTGTAGTCGATCCCGACAGTAGCTAAACCACCATCGTCGATTTGTTCAGTGGAGCCAGCAACCAATGGAATTTTCTTTTCTTTAACAACATCACCAATGACTGCCGCCGCGCTTGCGAAGGTATTGTCTGTTGGTACGTAGATACCATCTGTTTCGTTTGCCAATGATTCTGTTACTTGTTGAACATCGTTTGTCGTGTTGGCCGTTTTGATTTTTACCTCAACACCTGCTTTTTTCAATGCTTTTTCAGCTAAGTCTGCTTGGATTTTTGAGTTGGCTTCGCCGGCGTTGTACATAATTCCGATGGATTTTGCATCGGGTACGATAGAAAGCAGCAGATCAATTTGCTTGTCGATAGGAACCATATCGGTTGTTCCTGTGACATTGCCGCCAGGTGCTTTGTCACTTTTCACTAATTTTGCTTCTTCTAAATCCGTTACCGCAGTTACGGTGATTGGAATTTCTGTTGTTGCATTTAATAAAGATTGGGCTGCCGGAGTGGCGATCCCTAGTAAAAGATCAGGTTCTTCCTTCACGAGCTTCTCACTCATACTTTTTAGATTGTCTTGATTGTTTTGTGCGTTTTGGTATTCAATTTTTAAATTGTCGTCTTCTTTGTAGCCGCCTTCTGCCAAGCCTTCTTTAAAGCCTTCATAGGCATTGTCTAAAGAAGCGTGTTGGACTAATTGCAAAACGCCCACATGTTTCACGTTGTCGTCACTAGCTGCGTCTTTATTGCCGCATGCACCCAACATCAATAAACTTACCAAACCAATTCCTGCTAATACTGTCTTTTTCATAATTTTCTCTCCTTTTGTCATAAAAAAATCACCCGCTTAGAATGGATGAAGGTCTAAGTGGGTGATGCGAATACAAAAATAGTATGATTCTTCAGCCACTTAGATTTCTCTATGCGGCCGTTGGTACGTCGAAATGCTCTAGCCATCATAGATACAAAAAACACTCAAGTTGTTTGTATCCATCGTGATGAATACAAACCTATCTAAAATAGCTAAAGTAATAGCGATTATTCAGTTGTGTGGTTTTTGAGTTCAACATAGGAACAACCTCCAACTTGGGTTAAGATGTAAATTAGTATACGTTAAGAAAAATGAGATGTCAATAATAAAATGTCGAATATTCTGAATATTCAAAAATGTAAGTCTAATTAAAGCAATTGATGTTTACTGAAAGTTTTAAGAAAAGTTAGCGTAACAGGAATCAAAGCATTGAGACTATTGACTTTTATGTTATCGTCGTGTATTATATTAATTTGCTAAAACTATCTGAAATGATAAAAGGCAGGAACGAAATATTGTCCGTTCCGGCTTTTAAATAAGGAAACAAAAGTAGAAGCTCGCGAATATTTTCAAGAGAACGTTCTATTTTTGGTTTTTTTTTGCCTAAAAGCCGCAAAAAATGTCAGGTGTTACAGTAATTTAATTTTTGTAACATTAATGTAATTTATCTTCGGATCGGTTTTCAAACTTTTAAGAGGGGTGAAGAACTTGGCTGGACACGTAGTAAAATACGGGAAACACCGAGAACGTAGAAGCTTCGCACGAATCAGTGAAGTGTTGGAATTACCGAATTTGATCGAAATTCAAACAGATTCTTATCAATGGTTCTTAGATGAGGGCTTGCGAGAAATGTTTGAAGACATTTTGCCAATTGAAGACTTTAATGGAAACTTGTCACTTGAATTTGTTGACTATGAATTAAAAGAACCTAAATACACGGTAGCAGAGGCTCGTTCACACGATGCAAACTATTCTGCACCATTACATGTGGTCTTACGCTTAGTAAACCGCGAAACAGGCGAAATCAAATCCCAAGAAGTATTCTTTGGTGATTTCCCATTAATGACAGAACAAGGAACCTTTATTATCAATGGTGCGGAACGAGTAATCGTTTCCCAATTGGTTCGTTCTCCTGGTGTGTATTTCCATGGGAAAGTAGATAAAAACGGAAAAGAAGGCTTTGGCTCAACTGTTATCCCTAACCGTGGCGCATGGTTAGAAATGGAAACAGACGCAAAAGACATTTCTTACGTACGGATTGACCGTACTCGTAAAATTCCGTTGACTACGTTAGTTCGTGCCTTAGGTTTTGGTTCAGATGATACAATCTTCGAAATCTTTGGAGAAAGCGAATCATTACGTAACACAATTGAGAAAGACTTGCATAAAAACCCAAGCGATTCTCGTACCGAAGAAGGTTTGAAAGATGTATACGAACGTTTACGTCCAGGTGAACCAAAAACTGCTGACAGCTCTCGTAGCTTGTTAACGGCTCGTTTCTTCGATCCAAAACGTTACGACTTAGCAAATGTTGGTCGTTACAAAGTAAATAAAAAATTAGACCTTAAAACACGTCTATTGAACTTGACCTTGGCTGAAACATTGGTTGATCCTGAAACAGGGGAAATCATCGTTGAAAAAGGAACAGTTTTAACGCATCAGGTAATGGAAGACTTAGGTCCGAAATTAGAAGGCGGCTTGAACTCAGTAACCTACTACCCATCTGAAGATGCGGTTGTAACAGATCCAATGACTGTTCAAGTCATCAAAGTCTTTTCACCAAAAGACCCAGAACGTGAAGTAACAGTGATCGGTAATGCCTATCCGGATTCTTCCGTACGTACAGTTCGTCCTGCTGACATCATCGCTTCAATGAGCTACTTCTTGAACTTGATGGAAGGCATCGGCAATGTCGATGACATCGACCACTTAGGAAACCGTCGTATCCGTTCAGTCGGTGAATTGTTACAAAACCAATTCCGAATCGGCTTAGCCCGTATGGAACGTGTTGTTCGCGAACGTATGTCAATTCAAGACCAAGAAACCTTGACGCCGCAACAATTGATCAACATTCGACCAGTTGTTGCCAGCATCAAAGAATTCTTCGGTTCTTCTCAGTTGTCACAGTTCATGGACCAAACCAACCCATTAGGGGAATTGACCCACAAACGTCGTCTATCTGCCTTAGGACCTGGTGGTTTGACTCGTGACCGCGCTGGTTATGAAGTCCGAGACGTTCACTATTCTCACTATGGTCGTATGTGTCCGATTGAAACCCCCGAAGGTCCCAACATCGGGTTGATCAACAGCTTGGCTTCCTATGCGAAAGTCAACAAGTTTGGTTTCATCGAAACACCGTACCGTCGTGTGGATCGCGCAACTGGTCAAGTAACGGATACCATCGATTACTTAACTGCGGATATCGAGGACCATTACGTAGTTGCTCAAGCAAACAGTAAATTGAACGATGACGGCACCTTCGCTGAAGAAGTCGTTATGGCTCGTGCAACTTCTGAAAACTTGGAAGTAACGATCGATAAAGTGGATTATATGGACGTGTCACCGAAGCAAGTAGTTGCAGTCGCTACCGCTTGTATCCCATTCTTGGAAAACGATGACTCCAACCGTGCCTTGATGGGTGCCAACATGCAGCGTCAAGCTGTGCCATTGATCCAACCTCGTTCTCCATGGGTTGGTACTGGTATGGAATACAAAGCAGCTCATGACTCAGGTGCCGCTTTATTATGTAAAAACGATGGTGTCGTTGAATTCGTTGATGCGCACGAAGTTCGTGTTCGTCGCGACAATGGCGCATTAGATAAATACGACATTACAAAATTCCGTCGTTCAAACTCAGGTACAAGTTACAACCAACGTCCACTCGTTGGATTAGGTGAAAAAGTTGAAGTCGGCGACATTTTAGCTGACGGACCTTCTATGGAAAACGGCGAATTGGCTTTAGGTCAAAACGTTGTCGTAGCCTTCATGACTTGGGAAGGGTACAACTATGAAGATGCGATCATCATGAGCCGTCGTTTGGTGAAAGATGATGTGTATACCTCAATCCATATTGAAGAATATGAATCAGAAGCACGTGATACCAAATTAGGACCTGAAGAAATCACTCGCGAAATCCCTAACGTTGGGGAAGACGCATTGAAGAACTTGGACGAAATGGGAATTATCCGCATCGGTGCCGAAGTTCATGATGGTGATTTACTTGTAGGTAAAGTCACTCCTAAAGGGGTAACGGAATTATCTGCTGAAGAACGATTGTTACACGCGATCTTTGGTGAAAAAGCCCGTGAAGTACGTGATACTTCTCTACGTGTGCCTCATGGCGGCGGCGGGATCGTTCATGATGTGAAGATCTTTACTCGTGAAGCAGGCGATGAATTGTCTCCAGGTGTGAATATGTTAGTGCGCGTCTATATCGTGCAAAAACGTAAGATCCATGAAGGGGATAAAATGGCCGGCCGTCACGGAAACAAAGGGGTCGTTTCACGCATCATGCCAGAAGAAGATATGCCATTCTTACCAGACGGCACACCAGTTGATATCATGTTGAATCCACTAGGGGTACCTTCTCGTATGAATATCGGACAAGTACTGGAATTACACTTAGGGATGGCTGCTCGCCAACTAGGTATCCACGTGGCTACACCGGTCTTCGATGGGGCGCAGGATAGCGATGTTTGGGAAACCGTTCGTGAAGCTCGGATGGCGGCAGATGCCAAAACCGTTCTTTATGATGGACGTACCGGAGAACCATTTGATAACCGTATTTCCGTAGGGGTTATGTACATGATCAAATTGGCCCACATGGTCGATGATAAATTGCATGCTCGTTCAATCGGACCATACTCTCTTGTTACGCAACAACCATTGGGTGGTAAAGCACAATTTGGTGGACAACGTTTCGGGGAAATGGAAGTTTGGGCACTGGAAGCTTACGGTGCTGCCTACACGTTACAAGAAATCTTGACTTACAAATCAGATGATGTGGTTGGTCGTGTGAAAACTTACGAAGCCATCGTCAAAGGTGAACCTATTCCAAAACCAGGTGTGCCTGAATCTTTCCGCGTATTGGTGAAAGAATTACAAGCTCTTGGTTTAGATATGCAAGTCTTAGATATCAATGACAAAGAAATCGAGTTGCGAGACATGGATGATGATGATGACGACTTGATCACAGTTGACGCATTGACGAAATATGCCGAACAGCAACAATCTGCAAAAGAAGTCGAAGCGCAAGCAGCTGCTGAAAAAGCCGAACAAAAATCGGATTTGATCCAAGAAATCGAAACTGCTGAAGACTTATAAGAGTCACACTTGTCTGAAGAGGTTGTGTCAGAAGTGTTCAGCTTCAGGAAATGAGAAGGAAGTTCAAAAAAATTGTTTCTCAAATTTGATGAACTTTCGGCTTGTTTCCGAAGAAGCTGCTTCTGGAACACCGTTTATGCATGTGTAAGTCAGCTATCCCCTAGCTGACTTACGATAAAATGAAATGGAGGGAAACCCTTTTGATCGATGTAAATAAATTCGAAAGTATGCAAATAGGTTTGGCTTCTCCTGAAAAAATCAGAAGCTGGTCATACGGTGAAGTAAAAAAACCGGAAACCATTAACTACCGTACATTGAAGCCTGAACGCGAAGGGTTATTCGATGAAAGAATTTTTGGGCCAACCAAAGACTGGGAATGTGCCTGTGGGAAATACAAACGGATCCGTTACAAAGGGATTGTCTGCGACCGTTGTGGTGTTGAAGTCACTCGTTCGAAAGTTCGCCGTGAACGGATGGGTCACATTGAATTAGCAGCTCCTGTTACACATATCTGGTATTTCAAAGGAATTCCTTCTCGGATGGGTCTTGTGCTAGACATGAGTCCACGTGCGTTGGAAGAAATCATCTATTTTGCATCGTATGTCGTAATCGATCCAGGTAATACTAGCCTAGAGAAGAAACAATTATTGACTGAACGT
Source organism: Enterococcus sp. DIV0170 (assembly GCF_051710765.1). Taxonomy (NCBI): domain Bacteria; kingdom Bacillati; phylum Bacillota; class Bacilli; order Lactobacillales; family Enterococcaceae; genus Enterococcus; species Enterococcus sp. DIV0170. The sequence continues at coordinate 3,175,363 of NZ_JBIOLG010000001.1, read as the reverse complement.
GAATACCGTGAAAAACGTGATCAATACGGTCAAGAATTCCATGCGGCAATGGGTGCCGAAGCTATCAAACAATTATTAGATCAAGTAGACTTAGATGGAGAATCAGCAGAATTAAAAGAAGAATTGAAAACGGCTCAAGGTCAAAAACGTACACGGGCAATCCGTCGTTTAGATGTTTTAGAAGCGTTCCGTTCTTCTGGCAATCAACCAGGCTGGATGGTTATGGATGTTATCCCTGTCATTCCGCCAGATCTACGTCCAATGGTTCAATTAGAAGGGGGTCGTTTTGCGACTTCTGACTTGAACGATCTATACCGTCGTGTAATCAACCGTAACAACCGTTTGAAACGTTTGTTAGATTTGAATGCACCAAACATCATTGTTCAAAATGAAAAACGAATGCTGCAAGAAGCAGTCGATGCCTTAATCGATAATGGTCGTCGTGGCCGTCCAGTTACTGGACCTGGTAACCGTCCATTGAAATCTTTGTCTCACATGTTGAAAGGGAAACAAGGTCGTTTCCGTCAAAACTTGCTGGGTAAACGTGTCGATTACTCTGCCCGTTCCGTTATCGTTGTTGGACCTTTCTTGAAGATGTATCAATGTGGTCTGCCAAAAGAAATGGCGATCGAATTGTTCAAACCTTTCGTAATGAAAGAATTGGTTCAACGTGAAATTGCTTCAAATATCAAAAATGCAAAACGTAAAATCGAACGTCAAGAAGACGTTGTATGGGATGTCTTGGAAGAAGTAATCAAGGAACACCCAGTATTGCTTAACCGGGCACCTACGTTGCACAGACTAGGTATCCAAGCCTTCGAACCAATCTTAGTTGAAGGTCGCGCGATTCGTCTTCACCCATTAGTATGTGAAGCCTACAATGCCGATTTCGATGGAGACCAAATGGCTGTCCATCTACCACTAGGAGAAGAAGCACAAGCGGAAGCTCGTATGTTGATGTTGGCCGCAACACACATCTTGAACCCTAAAGATGGTAAACCAGTTGTTACCCCATCTCAAGATATGGTCTTGGGGAACTATTACCTAACAATGGAAGAAGAAGGCCGCGAAGGTGAAGGAATGATCTTCCGTGACATGAATGAAGCTGTTTTAGCTTGGCGTAATGGCTACGTTCACTTGCATTCACGTGTGGCTGTTGATCCTAATACTTTAGGCGACAAACCATTTACTGAAGAACAAAAAGAACGTATGCTGATCACGACCGTTGGGAAAATTATTTTCAACGAGATCATGCCGCAAGAATTCCCTTACTTGAACGAACCAACTGATTTCAACTTAACGCAATACACCCCTGACAAATACTTTGTTGAAAAGGGTGCAGATATTCCAGCAGCGATTAAGGAACAAGAAATCATCTTGCCATTCAAGAAGAAAAATCTTGGAAACATCATCGCTGAAGTCTTCAAACGTTTCAAAGTCACGGATACATCAATGATGCTTGACCGTATGAAAGACTTAGGCTACAAACATTCAACACATGCTGGTATGACCGTTGGTATCGCAGATATCATGGCGCTGGCAGAAAAACAAGAAATCATCGACAACGCCCACAAACAAGTTGGCACGATCACGAAACAATTCCGTCGCGGGTTGATTACTGACGACGAACGTTATGAACGTGTTATCGCTGTTTGGAATGCGGCAAAAGATGAAATTCAACAACGACTAATGGAATCTTTAGATGCGAAGAACCCAATCTTCATGATGTCTGATTCTGGAGCCCGTGGTAACATCTCCAACTTTACTCAGCTTGCTGGTATGCGTGGACTGATGGCCGCTCCGAATGGACAAATCATGGAATTGCCAATCATCTCAAACTTCCGTGAAGGTCTATCTGTCTTGGAAATGTTTATCTCTACTCACGGGGCTCGTAAAGGGATGACCGATACCGCCTTGAAGACAGCCGATTCAGGTTACTTGACTCGTCGTTTGGTTGACGTTGCCCAAGATGTTATCGTACGTGAAGAAGATTGCGGTACTGACCGCGGGTTGGAAATCTCTGCGATTCGCGAAGGAAACGAAATCATCGAATCATTAGAAGAACGTCTAGTTGGACGTTATACACAAAAATCTGTTATGCATCCTGAAACAGGTGAAGTGTTACTACCTGCAGACGCATTGATCAGTGAAGCAGATGCGAAACGCATCATTGACGCTGGCGTTGAGAAATTAACGATCCGCTCAGTCTTCACATGTAATACGAAACATGGTGTATGTAAACATTGTTACGGACGCAACTTGGCAACTGGCGACGACGTTGAAGTCGGTGAAGCAGTTGGTACCATCGCCGCTCAATCAATCGGTGAACCTGGTACTCAGTTGACCATGCGTACATTCCATACCGGTGGGGTTGCCGGAGACGATATCACACAAGGTCTTCCTCGTGTCCAAGAAATCTTCGAAGCACGTAATCCTAAAGGTTTGGCTGTTATTACCGAAGTTACCGGTGAAGTTGTTGAGATCGCTGAAGATGCAGCAACTCGTACGAAGGAAGTTACCGTTAAGGGTGCAACAGATACTCGTACGTACACAGTTCCTTACACAGCTCGTATGAAAGTCGTTGAAGGGGACATGATTCACCGTGGGGCACAATTAACAGAAGGATCAATCGATCCAAAACACTTGCTGCAAGTTCGCGATGTTATCTCTGTTGAAACGTACCTGTTACGTGAAGTACAACGTGTTTACCGTATGCAAGGGGTAGAAATCGGCGATAAACATATTGAGGTAATGGTTCGTCAAATGTTGCGTAAAGTCCGCGTCATGGACCCAGGCGACACAGATATCTTGCCAGGTACTTTGCTTGATATTGCTGACTTTAAAGACCAAAACTACAATACTTTGGTTGCTGGTGGCACACCTGCGACATCTCGTCCAGTCTTGCTTGGTATCACCAAAGCATCATTGGAAACAAACAGCTTCTTATCTGCCGCATCATTCCAAGAAACCACTCGTGTGTTGACGGATGCTGCGATCCGCGGTAAGAAAGATCCATTACTTGGATTGAAGGAAAATGTTATCATCGGTAAGATTATCCCTGCCGGTACAGGTATGGCGACATACCGTAACATGGAACCAAAAGAAGTCGTTGTGGCAAGCGAAAATGTTTACAGTATCTCTGATATTGAAGCGCAAATGGCTGCTGAAGACGCTTTGAACAATCCATTAAGTTAAGCTACCTATAGAGGAAGGCCACAAGATTCAAAAGAATCTTGTGGTCTTTTTATTTTCGCGCTATTATAGGAAGGTATCTGGCGAAATGGTAGCGGTCACTTTGATCAGATATTAAATTTCGTTTAGAGCATAAAAGAAAGACTATTGTCAGAACCGCTTTTGTGAGAAAATGACGGAAACTATTATTAGTACGTAAAATTTTTGAGGTGCTACATGAGCAGAACAAAGAAAATTATTTTGATTGTTGTGGGCGTCATCGTGCTGCTTGTTGGGGCTGCGACGGTTTACCTGTTGAAGGTAAATAGTGATGTGGATCAGGCAATCAGTAAAATGACGAAGAAAGTCAATTATAAAAATACTCGATCAGATACGGTCGATTTAAAAAGCGGCGAACCTTTTTCGATTCTTCTAATGGGGACGGATACAGGGGATAAAGGACGAACCTATCAAGGGCGTTCCGATTCTATGATGCTGGTAACGATCAATCCAAAGAAAAAGCAAACCATGATGACGAGTTTGGATCGAGATATTTATACTCAGATCGTTGGATATAAGGGTGACGAGAATAATTATGTCGCAAAAGGCGACACCTATTATGACAAGCTGAACGCGGCTTATTCGTTAGGCGGCACGAAGATGGCGATTGAGTCGGTGCAAGAAATGATGGACGTTCCTGTCGATCATTATATCGAGATCAACATGAAGGGCTTGAAGACGTTAGTTGACGCGGTGGGCGGTATCGAGGTCGACAATAAGATTGATTTTACATTAGATGGCGTTCATGTGAAAAAAGGCAAACAAACCTTAGATGGAAGACATGCGTTAGAATATGTACGGATGCGTCATGAAGACCCTAAAGGCGATGTTGGCCGACAAGCACGACAACGAGAGATTTTATCGAAGATCGTCCATAAAATTTTGTCCGTCAATTCTGTCACGAAGTATAAAAAATACCTGCATGCGGTAGAAGATTACGTACGGACTGACCTGAGCTGGAGTGAGATGCTGACGGTCGCAAAGGATTATACCCCAGCAGCTGAGAATATCAAGCAGACCCAAGTAGAAGGCCAGGGTGAAATGATCAACGATATTTACTTCCAAATTTTAGGATTAAATAATTTATTGGAAGAACAAAACCTTGTGAAGAAGCAGCTAGATTTGCCTACGAAGAAAAAGTTACCGAATCTAGACGAGGACGACGACAATCAATTGTTCTTTGATGATAGCGAAGTAGATAAGATCAGTGCAGGCACCCATTATGATTATACTGGGTATGGCAAGATCCTTTATCCCATCGACAAGGATAATTATTAAAGAGAGTAAATGAAGCAGCGGGTGTGACAACATTCTTGTCACACCCGCTTTCTAGTTACGTTAAAGATTGAGAAGTCCTTCTTAAGCAGAATCGTTTCATTTTTCTCAAAAATGGTTATGATGAAAGCAAAAGGGGGACGATTTTATGACAGAAGAAAAAGCAATTTTTGCTGGCGGCTGTTTTTGGTGTATGGTGAAGCCGTTTGATCAAATGCCCGGTATCAAAAAAGTAGTTTCAGGCTATACGGGCGGACACGTGCCCAATCCAACCTACGAAGAAGTTTGCAGTGGGACAACAGGTCATACTGAAGCAGTGGAAATCACCTTTGATCCAGCAGTGATTTCTTACGAGCAGCTGGTGGAGATTTATTGGCAGCAAACAGATCCAACGGATGCCTTTGGTCAATTTGCGGATCGTGGCGATTCTTATCGTCCAGTGATTTTTTATGCTTCACCTGAACAAAAAGAAGCGGCAGAGGCATCTAAGGCACGACTTCAGGCAAGTGGGCGCTTCAGTGCACCGATTGTTACAGCAATCGAACCAGCACAGCCTTTTTATCCAGCCGAAGAGTATCATCAAGATTTTTACCAAAAAAATCCTGAGCATTATGCTGCCTATAGCGAAGGCTCAGGTCGACGCGGCTTCATTCGTCAAAATTGGGAAGCGTAATGGCTTTTCAAAAGTAAAACTAAGAGCCCGATAAACAAAAAGGGTAGAAACGGTAGACGCTCTGGGGGATTCTTACGAAGCGCATGATAGCCGAAAAAGACTAATCCGCTCAGCGATGCGATGAATAACAGCTGCAGCAGCTCGTAGCCGGATAGAAAGAAGCTCCACAACCCGACCACCCAAAGATCTCCCGAACCTAAGCTGTTTGGGAGAATTTTTTGGCTAAGGTAAAAGAGGCCGCAAACAGCCAACGGATGAGTCCAATAAATAGGAAAAAGAAAGAATCCGCTAATGAGTAAAAGAATGCCCGTTGCGAAAAAAATTCGCATCTCCACAATCAAATAATCCCAATCGATCACCGCTAAGACTAATGAACTGAACAACCAAAACAAGGTCCAAAGATTGTCCCACTGATATTCCTGTAAAAAAAGCCAACAGAGAAGGCCGCAAAATAATTCCAGCCAGAAGCTGCGTTTCGAAAATTTTTGCCGGCAGTGGATACACTGAAATCCTTGAAGCAAAGCAGAGACTAAAGGAATCATTTCGACTGGTCGAAGTCTGTGCTGGCAATGGTCACAGTGTGAAGGCGGATAAAGCAGCGATTCGTTTCATGGAACCCGGGTACAAACGACCGCTAAAAAGGACCCGATAATTGTTCCAAAGATGAAATGTAGGATTGTTCTCACCTCCCTTTTTCAATAAGATACGAAAAGCAAGCAAAATTCCAGCATTTTCTTTGTGCTTTTGCCATAATTGTATTATGCTTTTAATGGAAGATAAATTAGGAGGTATGAAGGAATGAAATACGAAAAAACAAAAGAAGTATTGAACCAACTAGTTGCAGACTTGAGTCAAATGTCCATGGTCATTCACCAAACTCACTGGTATATGCGCGGCCCGGGCTTCTTGACATTACACCCAATGATGGACGATTTCATGGATGACGTGAACGATCAATTGGACGAAATTTCAGAACGTTTAATCACATTAGACGGCTCACCTTACTCAACATTACGTGAAATGGCTGACCAAACAAAAATCCCAGACGAAGTAGGACGTTGGGATCGTACAATGGAAGAACGCTTAGCTACGCTTGTTGACGGCTACCGTTACTTAGCAGACCTTTACCAAAAAGGGATCGACGTAACAGGTGAAGAAGGCGATGATCCAACACAAGATATTTTCATCGAATTCAAAACAGCGACTGAAAAACGTATTTGGATGATTCAAGCACATCTAGGAAAAGCGCCTGAAATCGATGCTTAATTCAAAAAAAGGTTCTCATCAATAAGATGAGAACCTCTTTTTTATAGCGATGGATCAGAATTTAAGCCAATCACACTATCCACGGGAATCGAGATCAAGATGCCCTGCGCGTCACTTTGGAGACCGCATTGCTTGCTGATAGCTTTCATGATCGCCATTTTTTTGTCGTGCTCGACTAAGATGTAGACCATCTCTTTTTCAGGCTGGATACTGATCCCCCATTTTTTCAGAGTTTCTTGAGAATCAAGCCGTCGAGCGTGGACGACCGTTCCGCCAGCCGCGCCAGCTGCAGTAGCGGCCACCATGACCTCCTCGCTGTACCCTTGATTGATGGTGACCATGAGTAAGCTGTGTTTTGCCTCCTGGATCATCTGTTTTTCCTCTCTTTCCATGTGATGTTGAATCTTGTCCTGCATTTCTGAGTCTAAGATTTTCGTGATATAGCTGCTTGCTCCAGAAATAGGGAAAGTAAACGCGCAGCCTCTGTTAGGTTTATGAAGACATAAGCCTTTTCCAAGAGCGGATAATAGACCTGGGACACATTTTTTTAAAACGGGACACATGAAAATCGCTTTTTCGGAGGTGCCTAATCCGAGGTAGTCCATGACCTCGTTTGTCGCCGTTCCTTCTCCGATACATAAATAGTGGACGGGTGTTTTTTCCGCTTCAAAAATAGCATGGGCTTTTTTCTTATCTTTTAAATCTATAATCAATGTCAACATTTGAACAGCCGGTTTATTATGCATCCTCTTCAGTGTCCTCCCATTCTTCGATTTCATTCAATTCATCTATTGTTAACGCCGAATTTTGTGCAGCCTTGCCTTCGCGCCATTTAAAAACAAGCCCCATAATCTGAATAGCGATTAATGGTGTCAATGCGACAAGCGCCACAACACCGAAAGCATCCGCCATAATATTGCCGTCCAAAGATTCGCTGACGCCAATACAAAGAGGGAGCAGGAAGGTACTGGTCATTGGTCCGCTCGCAACCCCGCCGGAGTCAAAGGCGATACCGATGAAGATTTTTGGAACAAAGCGGGACAGAAGCAGGGCAATCAGATAGCCTGGGATAATAATCCAATAAATGCTGACGCCTGTGATGGAACGTGTCATCGCCAAGCCCACACTGACTGCCACCCCGATGGAGAGACAGATATTCATGGAAGAAGCGGAGATCGATCCGCCAGTAACATTTTCAACTTGGTGATTCAATACCTGAATGGCTGGTTCGGCCTTTACAATAAAGTAACCGATCAGCATCCCGATAGGAATGAGCAGACATTTGTATTGGCTAGCCGCTAATTCGCCCCCCAATAAACTGCCGACTGGAGCAAAACCGATGCTCACACCGGTTAGAAAAAGGACCAGCCCAATATATGTGTAGATGAGCCCCACGATCATACGTATGTACTGTCTGTGATGGTACCGACGACTGATAAGCTGAAAGATAAAAAAGAGCAGAGCGATCGGCAGCATCGAAATAAGGACTTCTTTTGCAAAATGCGGCAGCTCAAGCATAAACTCCCGCATGACATCTTGTGTCGTACTGACATCAAGAAACTCTGTAGGCGTATAGGAAGCATCCGTCGGTTGAAAGAAGATGCCTAGTAATAAGACGGCTAGAATGGGCCCGATGCTTGAAATCGCAACTAAACCAAAGCTGTCGTCAGAAGCATTTTTATCGCTTCGCACCGATGCCAACCCGACCCCTAAAGCTAAGATGAAGGGAACGGTGATCGGACCTGTAGTAGCCCCGCCTGAATCGAAGGCGACAGGGACAAAATCGTTTGGTGTAAGAAAAGAAAGTAAGATTACCAACAAGTATAGCACCATCAGTAAGAGGGATAAATTGATTTTGAATAAAATTCGCAAGACAGCGATGGTCAAACAAATCCCCACGCCGATCGCCACCGTCCAAACCAGTAAATTACTGGGGATCGCCGGCATTTGATCAGCCAATACTTGTAAATCAGGCTCTGCGATCGTAATAACCGCGCCGATAATAAAAACACTGAAAGCTAGTAGTCCGATTTTTTTACTTTTTGAGAGCTGGATCCCCATCCCTTCACCGAGAGGGGTCATGGACATTTCCGCCCCCAGCTGGAAAAATCCCATCCCAATAATAAGCATCACTGCCCCCATGAGAAACATGGCAAAGGTCCCAATCTCCATTGGAACAAGAAAAACACTTACCAGCAGCACCGTGATCGTAATCGGCAAGACTGCGGATAACGATTCAGAAATATTTTCTTTTAATTTTTGATTCATCGTTTCACTCCTTTTTCTGTTTTGGACAGAGGAATGTTGGTTTGCATCCAAAAACTGTAGGTCCTCTTTGTTGACTACAGCAATTTTTAATTATCCGTCACACGCAGCGCATAGGAATCCAGCAGAATCCGTGCAATAATCTGCAGCGGCAGGCGTGAGCGTACTTCGTAATCTGGAAAATAGGAGCCTTCAGACTTGAAGCCGACCAAGGCGATCTCGCAATAATTCATCAGGCTAGAGGTGTTGTTCGCTGTTAGCAGGATAGAGCCGATCTCCGCGTCGTAGCAGTTTTTAGCGGCGACGACCAGCTCCTTTGTCTCACCGTTTAGAGAGATAAAAATGACGATGTCCTGTTTGGTCAGTTTTCGACTGATATTTTTAATAATTTCCGGATCGGTATGCATTTGACAATTTTTTCCGATCAATTGGAATTTCACCATCATTTCCTGACCGATCATCTCCGAAAAGCCTCGCGCAAAGATAAATACCCGATCCGCGAATTTTATTTTTTGGATCGCATCCTCGATATTGCCGATTTTCATCATATTAATCGTTCGAACAACCTCTTGCTCATTTTTTAAAATCGCTCGCCGAATGCCTTCATCGACTTTATCTAAGGAAGAGAAGTTGATGTTTTTGTTTTCCTGCTCTTTTAAATGGTGTTTGAACGCAGTGAAGCCTTCATAGCCTTTCTTTTTCATCGTTCGCACAATCGTAGCCGTAGAAACATTGGCCTGCTCGCTCAGCTTGACGATGGAATAATTAGGGACTTCAAGAATATGGCTTTCAATATAGTCCCAGAGGTATTGTTCCGTTTCGCTTAATTTGTGATCCATTGTTTTACTAACCCTCTTTCAGCATCACGTTATATAAAAAGTATCACGTTTCATAAAAAGATGTAAAGCTTTTCAATGAATTAGCGAAAATATGAAAACCTTTTCGGTGTGGAACGTTGCATAATAGGCTCAAGGAGGTCGTCACTCATGTCTATCTATACATGCACTATGAATTTAGCCATTGATCTATTTATTGAAACAGACACCATGGATCCTTTTGTCGTGAATCGAACGAAGGATGATGATATCCAAGCAAACGGAAAAGGCGTGAATGTTTCCCTCGTCTTAAAAATGCTGGGAATTCCAACGACGGCATTGGGTTTTCGCGCAGGGTTCACTGGAAACTATATAGAAGATTATTTACAGGAAAAAGCGATTCAAACAGATTTTATTGAAGTTCCAGGGATGACTCGCATCAATGTCTTCACACAAGTCAATCAAACAGGGGAGGAATACAAATTAGTCAATCAAGGGCCGGAGATCCCACCTGAAAAGGTGCAGGCCTTTTTGGATCAGATCAGGAATTTACAGGCGCAGGATTATCTATGTATCTCAGGAAGTTTGCCACGAGGTGTAGCGCCTACGATTTTGGTCGAGATCAGTCGAATCTGCGAAGAACGCGGCATTCATTTGATCATTGACAGCAGCTATCAAGAAGTCATGGACTGTTTGCCTTACCACCCGTTTTTACTGAAGCCAAATGAAGAAGAGCTGGCGTCCTGGTTTGGACAAGTCATTGATACAGAGGAGGCTTATTTATTTTATGGGCAGCAATTATTAGCGGCCGGCGCGCAAAATGTACTGCTGTCACTTGGCGGAGAAGGAGCCATTTTTTTCACACAAGATAAAATTATTCGAGGAAATTCGCCAAAGGGAAAAGTAGTCAACACGGCCTGTGCAGGGGATACCTTATTGGGAACCTTTTTAGCTGGCCATTTCAACCATCAGCCGCTGGAGGAAACATTGCGTAAAAGCTTAGCGGCTGGCAGCTCGACAGCTTTTCGTAAAGGTCTGACAGATTTTTTAGATGTAGAAGCCTTAAGTAAACAAATTGAAATCAAAGAAGAGAGGGTAAAATCATGGGAAATTATCAATTAATCGCAGCAACAGGGTGTCCGACAGGCATTGCTCATACTTATATGGCACAGGAAGCATTGGAGCAGGCGGCGAAGAAAAAGGGCGTAACGATCAAAGTTGAAACACACGGACAGATCGGAGTCGAAAATGAATTAACCGCAGAAGAAATCAAGAATGCGGAGGCCGTGATTATCGCGGCAGATAAGGATGTCCATCCAGAACGATTTGCAGGCAAACGAATCATTGATGTTTCTGTGAGTACGGGGATTAAGGATGCCGAGCGCTTGATTGACGACGCGCTGGCCGGAAAAGGATCGATCGCCACAGAGAATCATTCAGTGGATGCGTTAGAGCAGGAAACAGGAAGCGGTACGAGTTTTGGTCGCAGCATTTATAAAAACCTGATGAACGGTGTTTCCCATATGCTGCCGTTTGTTGTTGCCGGAGGGGTTTTGATCGCCATCTCCTTTGCTGTCTGGGGAATCTATTCCTTTGATCCAGAGAATGCCCAGTATAACGCGACAGCCGCTATGCTAAAAGCTGTCGGTGATGCGGCGATGGGGATGATGGTTCCCGTATTAGCCGCGTATATCGCAGAGGGAATCGCGAAACGACCAGGGCTAGTTGTAGGTTTTGTCGGCGGGATCGTCGCAATGAATGGCGGTACTGGATTCTTAGGCGGGATTTTAGCCGGGTTCCTAGCGGGATACTTCATTTTATTCCTGCAAAAAGTTTTAGAGGTGCTGCCAAAACAGCTAGACGGTTTGAAAGCCATCTTCTTATATCCAGTTATTGGTGTAGCGGTGATCGGGATCGTGATGTCTTTACTCGCAGGGCCGATGAAAGCCGTGAACGAAGGAATGATGAGCTTTTTAGCTGGCTTTGAACATTCGAATCCTTTAGTCCTTGGGGTGATCGTTGGCTGTATGTGTGCCTTTGATATGGGTGGTCCGATCAATAAGGCAGCCTATGTAACAGGAACGGCATTATTAGCGCAAGGAAATACGACCTTTATGGCAGGCGTTTCAGCAGCTTGTATCGCACCGCCGTTGATCACAGGATTCGCGACCTTATTCTTTGGAAAATATTTCGATACGAATGATCGCAATGCGGGTCTAGTCAACTTCATTTTAGGCTCTACCCATATTACAGAAGGTGCGATCCCATTTGCGGCAAAGGACCCGATTCGCGTATTGCCAACGATGATGCTGGGGTCATCAATTGCGGCAGTCCTAACGTATATGTTCGGTGTGCAAGTACCAGCACCTCATGGCGGTTTCTTAGTATTGCCAGTTGTGACAGGGAAATTCCAATGGGTGTTCTCGATTCTCATCGGTTCTATTATCGGTGGAGTCATTTTGGGATTGATCCAAAAGAGCAGTGTCGCTGCGAAAGAGAAAAAAGCCAATGCGGAACAAGCAGATAAATCAGCCATCGCAGAGTAAGGAGAGAACGAGTATGGGGATCATTCAAGAAGAAAACATCTTTTTACATCAAACACTGTCTACTCAAAAAGAAGCCTTTGAATTTTTAGCGAGACAAGCTGTGGCTTTAGGTATTTCAGCCGATGAGCAGCAGGTGTATCAGAAATTAGTCGCACGTGAAAATGAAGGAACGACCGGCATGATGGACGGCTTCGCGATTCCACATGCGAAGGATCAGTCGATCAAAGAACCCAGCATCCTCATCGTTACGCTGGATCAGGGAATCGAGTGGAACAGCATGGATGGTCAGCGGATCAACTTTGTCATTGTGTTGTTTATTCCTGATTCAGAGGCGGGAACGACTCATTTGAAATTATTATCCGCGGTCGCTCGGCTGTTGATGCGAAACGAAGTGACGGAACAGCTGAAAGTGGCGCAAACAAAAACGGAAATCGCAACATTACTAAATGAAAAAATAGGTGAGAATGAATGAAGACAATCAGTGCAGGAAAGAAGAAGTATTTAGATCAACTGACAAATGAAGCGGGAATCATTGGTGCGCTAGCGATCGATCAACGGGGCGCCTTGAAGAAAATGATCGGCAAATACAAGGAAGCAACGACAGATGATATCATCAAATTCAAGGAGCTGGTTTCTCAGGAGTTAACGCCCTATGCGTCGGCTATTTTGTTAGATCCAGAATATGGTCTGCCTGCCGCGGACGTGCGGGACGACCATTGCGGACTGCTGTTAGCCTATGAAAAAACGGGCTACGACGCGACAACCCCTGGACGTTTGCCCGATGTATTAAACGTTTGGTCAGTCAAGCGCCTGAAAGAAGCCGGTGCCGATGCCTGCAAATTCCTGCTCTATTACGATGTGGATGAGCCAGAAGCAATCAATGAGCAAAAGCGGGCTTATATGGAACGGATCGGTTCTGAATGTACCGCAGAAGATATTCCTTTCTTTTTAGAAATTGTGTCCTATGATGCTAAGATCACAGATACCTCATCCTTGGACTACGCGAAGGTGAAGCCCCGCAAAGTGATTGAAGCGATGCGGGAATTTTCTAAGGAACGTTATCAAGTGGATGTTTTAAAGGTAGAGGTCCCGGTAAACATGAACTTTGTTGAAGGCTATGGTCAAGAAGTCTGCTACAGCCAATCAGAGGCTGCGGCTTACTTCAAAGAGCAATCAGAGGCCACAGATCTGCCGTTTATTTTCTTAAGCGCCGGTGTCAGTGCAGCGCTGTTCCAAGAAACTTTACGCTTCGCGAAACAAGCGGGGTCAACCTTTAATGGGGTACTTTGTGGACGAGCAACTTGGGCGAACGGAGTAGAGCCCTTTGTAAAAGAAGGCGAAGGACAAGCAGTTGCCTGGTTATCCGAAGAAGGCAGACGAAACATTGAAGAATTAAATGCGGTATTAAAGGAAACGGCCACTTCTGTTTATACGAATGCATAAGAAAAACGACTGCCTGTAGCGGGCAGTCGTTTTTAATGTCTTATAAGGCTTCTTTCGCCAATTCAATTTGTTTTTTGACTTGGTCGAAGCCAGTACCGCCTAAAGAATGACGACGTGTGACAGCCGTTTTAGAAGACAAGGTGTCGTAGATGTCCTCTTCGATCACAGAATGGATGGCTTGATATTCTTCTAACGGCACATCCTGCAGGAAAATCCCTTTTTGGGTGCAGGCCAAGACCAATTTCCCAACGATCTCATGAGCTTGACGGAAAGGGATGCCCTTCGCCGCTAAATAATCCGCCAGCTCCGTCGCATTAGAAAAATCTTTTTCTGTCGCATCGTGCATAGTCTGGGTATGGACCTTCATGGTATCAATCATCCCGGCCATGATGTCTAAGCTAGTCGCTACCGTATGGACTGTATCGAACATACCTTCTTTGTCTTCTTGCAGGTCCTTGTTATAAGCCAACGGTAGCCCTTTTATGACGGTTAATAAACCAATCAAATCACCGAAGACACGCCCAGATTTTCCACGGATTAGTTCCGCCATGTCGGGGTTTTTCTTTTGGGGCATAATGGAGCTGCCCGTCGAAAACGTATCGGTTAATTCAATAAATTTAAACTCATGGCTGCACCATAGAATGATCTCTTCACAGAAACGAGAGAGATGCATCATTAAGATCGAGCTGTTGCTTAAAAATTCAAGAATAAAGTCACGATCGCTGACCCCATCAAGACTGTTCATGTAAATATCCGCAAAGCCCAGTTCATCCGCGGTCATATGACGATCAATCGGAAAAGTCGTGCCCGCAAGCGCCGCGCAGCCTAACGGAGAGATATCCACCCGCTTAAGACTTTCCTCAAGCCGTGCCTGATCCCGCGTCAGCATCCCGTAATAGGCCATTAAATGATGCCCAAAGGAAATCGGCTGTGCATGCTGCAGATGGGTATAGCCTGGCATGATCGTTTCAACATGTTCTTCGGCTTTATTGACTAGGACCGCACGAAAATGATGAACCTTCTCGATAATCTCAGCCAAATGCTCCTTCAAGTATAAATGCATGTCGGTAGCGACTTGGTCGTTTCTGCTGCGAGCGGTGTGAAGCTTGCCGGCGACAGGTCCGATCTCGTCATGAAGCATTTTCTCCAAGTTCAAATGAATGTCTTCATTTTCAATCGTAAAGGTTAATTCATTCTTTGCCGCTTTTTCTGCTAATATAGTTAATCCTGCGGTGATTTGCTGCGCCTCTTCTTTAGTGATGATACCTGTTTCCCCAAGCATTTTAACATGAGCCAAACTGCCGGTAATGTCTTGTGTCGCTAATTGCTGGTCAAAGGGGATGGAAGCCCCAAATGCGTCGATCCAAGCCTCATTTTTGCCATCAAAACGCCCGCCCCAAAGTTTTGCCATAATAGTTGTCCTCGCTTTTCTTTTATAATCAGTATATAAGAAGTGTATTGCTAAAAAAAGACCGACTAGTCGGTCTTTTTCAGCGAAGTATCACACTTTTCTTTTTCTAGCATGCAGGCTAGCTCTCTTCGACAATAAGCGAAAATTTTGAGAAGTCTGAAGAGCGACTTATCAAAATTTTTGTCTTATTGCTCAAGAGCTGAACGAGCCTGCGTAGCTTTTAGTCTAGGGAGGAGGCATCTTCTCAGATACCTCAGGATGAAAACATTGCTGGTTTCCTTATTTCCTGACCGGAAAAGAAACTCTCCTAAGAGCAATGGCAAGATGTGAAACCGGACGGCCTTATTTACCGGCAAGTAAAAGCCGCCTCACATCTGGTTCCACTTGCAATTTCATTAAATACTCGGTTGTTTATTCTCCGCCTGGATTTCAGCGTGTACCTTTGTTGGCAAGCCCCATAATTTAATGAAGCCGATCGCTGCATCTTGATCGAAGGTATCAGCAGACGTATACGTCGCCAAGTTTTCGTTGTATAAGCTGTTGTCAGATTTACGTCCTTCAACGATGACATTGCCTTTGAAGAGTTTTACACGCAATACGCCGTTCACGACTTCTTGGGATTGTTTCAAGAAGGCGATTAACGCGTCCATCGTCGGGTTGAACCACAATCCGTCATAGATCATTTGGCAAAGCTGTTGCTCAATAACTGGTTTGAAATGCGCCATCTCACGAACAAAGGTCAGATCTTCCAATTCCTTATGTGCCTTCATCAACACTTCTGCACCGGGACATTCGTAAACTTCACGCGATTTGATGCCCACTAGACGATTTTCAATATGATCGATTCTGCCGATACCATGTACGCCGGCAATCGTGTTCAGTTTCATGATTAATGTCGCTAAAGATAATTCTTCCCCATCCAACGCTGTCGGCACCCCTTTTTCAAAGGTGATCTCAACGATCGTTGGTTTGTCTGGTGTATCTTCTAATTCAGCAGTGATGGCATAAGCTCCAGCTGGTGGAGTAGCCCAAGGATCTTCTAAGATGCCGCATTCGCAGGCACGTCCCCATAAGTTTTGGTCGATGGAGTAAGGATTGTCTAGATCCGCTGGGATCGGCACGCCTTTTTCAGCCGCGTAATTGATTTCTTCTTCACGAGACCATTTCCATTCACGAACTGGGGCGATGATCTTCAAGTTTGGATCAAGGGCAGCGATGGAAACTTCAAAACGAACTTGGTCATTTCCTTTTCCCGTACAGCCATGAGCGATGGTCGTTGCTCCTGTCTGATGTGCTAACTCCACTAATTTTTTCGAAATCAATGGACGAGACAATGCTGAAACTAATGGGTAAGAATTTTCATAGTAGGTATTGCCTTGCAGCGCAATTAATACGAAGTCCTGCGAAAACTCTTCACGCGCGTCAATGGCGTAAGATTCAATCGCACCGACTTGCAGTGCTTTTTTCTTAATAAATTCAGTGTCGCGGCCTTCTCCAATATCCAAACAGCAGGCAATCACGTCGTATCCTTCATCGACGAGCCATTTGATTGAGACTGAAGTATCTAGACCACCTGAGTATGCTAAAATCACTTTTTCTTTCATCCTGATTGCTCCCTTATCGCTTTTTCATTAAAATCTAATTAATGTGTTGAAGCAATATTAGCATCGTAAAATACAAAAAGCAAGCACTTTTTAAATATTTATGCAAAATATTTTTAAAAATACGTTTCTTTATTCAGTTTGGTGTGTATATTAGCATTCATTTTGTATAGTAGAAACACGCAGCGTAAATGAAAAGAATTTGCGTTTTCAAAGAGAAAAACATTGACATGCCAAGGCTTAGCAAGTATTATGGTAAATGGTATTGTTTGCCCCACGAGAGCCCCGGAAACTCAAGTGTTTGTCAAACATTCGAAATCGAAATTGGAGGAAAAAAACGTGCGTACAACATATATGGCTAAGCCAGGCGAAGTAGAACGTAAATGGTACGTAGTAGACGCAACTGATGTTCCTTTAGGACGTCTTTCAACAGTTGTTGCATCTGTACTACGCGGCAAAAATAAACCAACATTCACACCACATGTAGATACTGGTGATTTTGTAATTGTAATCAATGCAGATCAAGTTAAATTAACAGGTAAAAAGGCAACTGACAAGATTTACTACCGTCACTCAAACTTCCCTGGTGGATTGAAATCAGTCTCAGCAGGCGAATTGCGTGCTAAAAATTCTCGCCGTTTGGTCGAAACTTCTGTTAAAGGTATGCTTCCTAAGAACACTTTAGGTCGCGCTCAAGGCATGAAACTTCACGTATACGGTGGAGCAGAACATCCACATGCAGCACAACAACCAGAAGTCTTAGACATCACAAACTTAATTTAATAGGAGGGAAATTCATTGGCACAAGTTCAATATAGCGGCACAGGCCGTCGTAAAAATGCAGTTGCTCGCGTACGTTTAGTACCAGGAACTGGTAAAATTACTGTAAATAAAAAAGACGTTGAAGAATATATCCCACATGCTGACCTACGTTTAGTAATCAACCAACCATTTGGCGTTACTGAAACAGCAGGTTCATACGATGTATTCGTAAACGTAAACGGTGGGGGCTACGCAGGTCAAGCCGGCGCTATCCGTCACGGTATCTCACGCGCTTTATTAGAAGTAGATCCTGATTTCCGCGCACCATTAAAACGCGCTGGATTACTTACACGTGATTCACGTATGGTTGAACGTAAAAAACCAGGGTTAAAAAAGGCAAGAAAAGCAAGTCAATTTTCAAAACGTTAATCCTTATTACATCAAGGATTTCAAGACATCATCTATTTGGATGGTGTCTTTTTTTAGCTAAATTTCTTAAAAAATGGGTCTATTTTACAGACCCTTTTCTATATAAACTGTTTTCGAGACTTGGAAAAATCTGTTATTTTTAAATTTTATTTAATTCTAATGTTTACTATGTTTTTAGCAGTGTTAGGTAATGCGAAAGTATAAAATTGTTATCGAATTATGATTTTTACCTTTGGGACGTAAAACATTGTGTTTTATGTATCTTTTGTTGGTTTAGAATGTATAGAAAGTCTTTAATAGGTGAATAGAAAATTTATTTTTGTTGAACTAAAAAAGAAGCTAATTCGTATGAACTAGCTTCTTAGCTATCTAAGTATAAAGCAAGTTTATTTGCTGTTTCTCTTTTAGTTTCAGTTGTGACATGAGTATAAATCTTTAAAGTTATATCACTATTAGCGTGTCCTAATCGGTCTTGAACTTCTTTGAGTGTTGCTCCTGCTTCAAATAATAGAGAACAATGAGTATGTCTAAATCCGTGAATTGTAATTTCTCTTATTTCTTTATTTTCTTTGGTTATTGTTTTCATACATCTATTAAGATAATCTGGGTCGAATGGTTGGTCTTTTTCATTCTTTAATGGAATATCTCTTGTAAATACTAAATGATTATCCTTAACATTAATATAGCGTGCCTGTTGTTTCTCTTTCCAAGTTTTTAAAATATTAGAAGTCGTAGGGTCGATGCTAATTACTCTATTGCTTTGTTCATTTTTAGTGTCTGATACGTAAGCAATGCGTTTAATCATCGTCATTGATTTATTTACGATAATACTGTCAGCACGTATATCAGACCATCTTAAAGCCATCAGTTCGCCTTTCCTCATCCCCGTAAAAGCCAATAATCGAAAAGCTGTAAACCACATATAATCATAGTTCTGCTCCAACACATCCAAAAAATTATTCAATTCATTCTTATCATAGTAATTTTCGGTATTATCACTTGATAATTCGACAGTATTAGCAATATTCATTCGAGATTTATTTATCTTTGGCATTGTGCATAGTCGCATAGGATTTTTTTGAATTAAATCTTTTTTTACTGCTAAATCAAGAATTTGTTGTGTGTAACCTTTTAAAGCTTTGTATTTATGATATTCTTTTGCCCACTTATTTAGTATTTGCTGACAAAATTCTGTAGTTATTTCATCAACATATTTTTTACCAAAAATGGGTAATATTTTTAATCTAAACAAATCAATTGTTCTATTGTATGTAACCAATCTGACAGAATCTTTATAGGTAATCAACCATTCTTTATACATATCCTGAAATGATAATTGAATATATTTTTGCTCAGATTCAATTTTCCCTTCTATTTCAGCTAGTTTTTCAAGTGCTTGTTTTTTTGTCGGGAATCCAGATTTTTTAATATATTTTTGTCTACCAAGGTAGTCTAACCCAAGGAAAAGCCTAAATTTATAGGCAGTTGCTCCATTTTTCTTTATGTATTTTTCTATTTTAGCCAAACCAATCGCTCCATTCTGAAGAAGTGTGCAGCGATTATACCTCACTTCAGAGTGGATATCGAGGATGTTCTACAAATTTGCAACCATCAAATTGTGATGCTATAACGGACCATGAAAGGGATACTTCTTCAATTAGTATCCATCACGAATCCTATTATATTAATGTTTCATTTTTGATTTATAGGGTGATGGATACTTTTGTATCAGAAATTAATAAAAGTATCCACCAAAATAGAAATAAGGGAGGCAAATTATGGGACAAAAAATGATAAATGTAAAACCAATAAAAAATAAAGAGGTCCTGAACCAATTTGGAAAAGAGTTAAAAAAAGGGAAGCATGGAAAACGAGACTATCTAATCATGGCAATCGGAATTAAAACAGGGTTACGGATTTCAGATATACTTAATTTAAAGGTTTCTGACGTGAAAAATAAAACACAAACAGAAATTATTGAACAAAAAACAGGAAAAAGAAGAACGTTGCATTTAAACAGATTGACCGTATCTATTATTGAATATTTAAATGAAGAACATGATTCTCAATCAGAATGGTTATTTCCAAGTCCTTCAGATAGAAGTAAACCCTTGGCTAGTCATCAATATTACAAAATCATGCAAAAAGTAGCTGATAGTATGGGGTTAGATTATATTGGCACACATACACTAAGAAAGACTTTTTCTTATTTCTTTCTAAAGCATAATCGAGGAGATATTGTAACATTAATGAAAATTTTAAACCACAGTAGCCAAGCAGTAACTTTAAGATATGCTGGTATTGAAGAAGACGATATCAAAGCGAAATTAGAAGATTTTGACCCGTTTAAATAAAAAGGCACAGTCGATTAAGATTGTGCTTTTTGTTTGTCCTTTTTTATTTGGACAGTATTAAATTTTTGTTTGTTTTCCTCGCTTTTACGATACAAAGTGTGAGCATTGTCAAATTCATCTTTAGATAAAGAAAAATAGACAGAATCTTTCGAGTGAGAATATTTTGCTAAAAAGTAGTAAAAATCCATAATGGAAATTATTTGATTAAACTCATATTCTCTGTGTTCATTCTTTTTAAAATAAATAAGCTTATCTATTTGCTCAATGTAAACAAGGATATCTTCTCGGATATAATGGGTATTTCTCTCAATATTTCTGTAAGAAAAATCATCTAATTTAGATTTGAGAAACGGAAGGAATTCAATAGTAGGAACTGTCAAAATTTCTATGGTATCTAAAGAAGCTGTATAGTAGCTGTTTTTCGATTCCTCCGTCATACTTGAAGCGAGGATAGGAAATTTTGTTAGTTCATTTTTTACACATTCGACGAAAAAATCAGATTCAGCAGACTCATATGGTAATTGATTAATGAGTTGATTAGCTTGTTGTTTTAACCTTGTTATTGTTTTAAAACATGTTCTTCCTGACGAATGTGTTGATAGAAACAATTCTTTTTGTTTTTTTGAATTAGTAAAGACGGTTATCTTGTCTACATAGATATTAAATGTGTGTAATTTTTGAATGATGTTTGCTTGAGCATCTAATGTTTTTAAGTTCTTTAAGTCAAAGTTATTGGTATAAACAAATTGTTTGTGAAATCTCTCTTGTTGAATCCATTTTTGTCTTTTCAATGTGTCTAGTCGTGATGCT
The DNA here is from genome assembly GCF_051710765.1 of Enterococcus sp. DIV0170. NCBI lineage: Bacteria > Bacillati > Bacillota > Bacilli > Lactobacillales > Enterococcaceae > Enterococcus > Enterococcus sp. DIV0170. Next base: position 3,154,482 of record NZ_JBIOLG010000001.1, on the reverse strand, counting down.
AAACTGATTCGATTGCATAAAAGCATTTTTTCTAAAGTTGATTGATAAATCCCTTCAGCATTATTTATTATTTGAAATAATTCTTCTGAATCAATAGCTCTTTTGTTTACAATTGGTGTGTTCATGTTCACTCCCTCCATTATTTTTTATATAGTGATTATTTAGCTTTGCTATTTCAAAAACGAAAATAGTGATTCTCGAAAGAATCCTTTATTTTTATCCATCAGAACAGTAGAGCAATAGGCTATTGGAATTTAAAGATTTTCCATTTGGCAAGCATTTAAAAAAATTATGGAGGTTTCCATTCGATTTTTTAAAAAACAGCATCAAAAATGATAGAGTTTTAAAAAAGTTATGCCAAAAGTTATCTTTTTGTTATCATTTGATTTTTGGAAAACAGCCTTTTATTAAGGATGATGTAGGGGTTACGGAGCCTAAAAAGAAAGGGCAATGTAGGGCATGAATGATAGAATAAAGGAATTGGTTCTCGCAACTATCCCTCGAAAGTATCCCAAATTTAAAAGTATCTACCCCTTCATTCCCGCTCCAGTATAGCATCATAAGAATAAAGATGAAAATTTGAATGTTGTGTTTCGAGTTGTTGACAAAATAAGAGTTTTTCTGCTAACAATTCCTGAAAGCGGTATAAAACAACTTTAAATAGAACGTTTCCATATAAAAGTAAAGACATAAGTGATTTTCTCGACAACGGTGGGGGATGATGCAATAATTAAAGATAACCTTGATATAGAAGACAATCCAGAATACTATCACCTGTACTATTATTTTTAAACCCTGACTGTGATAGTCAGGTAATTTTTGAATTTGAATAGCGTAGCACACTAAAATTTATAGACGAAAGGAGGAGAATCATTATGACAAAAACAATCGGTTATATTAGAACTAGTAAAAATTCACAAAATTTAGGTGTAGAAGTTCAAAAAGAAGCACTTATTCGTTATAAAATTGATGTTTTTTTTATCGAACAAGTGTCAGGAAGGAAAGAGAATCGAAAAGAATTAGATAAAGCTCTGAGGGAATTAGAAAAAGGAGATACGCTGATTATTTATAAGATAGACAGATTAGGACGTTCCACCAAGCAATTGGTCAATATCATGAGCGAGCTACAAGAAAGAGGAATCAATTTGATTAGTATCAAAGAAAATATTGATACATCGACACCGATGGGGAAGGTTATTTTTACTATATTATCGGCGATTGCCGAGCTTGAAGCCGATTATATATCGGAACGGACGAAAGAAGCACTGGCAATTCTCAAAGAAAATGGCGTGAGATTAGGTAATCAGGGATTAGACCGAAGAACTGTCAATAAAATTAAAAAGTTATATACAGAAACTGATTTAACCCAGAAAGAAATTGCCGAAAAATGTCATGTATGTATTAAAACCGTGTATAATGTAAAAAAACGGTATCAATTGACCAGATAACGCTTTTCATTATTCTACTTAATTTGGTATAATAATTGCCGGTAAGAGACGTTCGTTTGTTACCGATAGAGCCTAAAAAAATATAAATACATAGAACAGTTGATAACTCTGATGTTTTCTTTTCAGAAGTATCAGCTTTTTTTGTTGGTCTTAAACGAACGTTTCATTCATGCAGCTAAAATAAAGAAAGGGTTGATTATGTGGCATTAAAGGGTGGAAAAATCTTTCAAGAAATGATAGAGGTTCCTGACAAACAGGAAGGTGGTTGTTTAACAGCCAGTATAAGTTGGCTTATTGGATTTGCTATTATCATTGGGATTTTGGTATTAGGTTTCAATTTTTTGATGAGCCATCCAATTTTTTTATTTGGTTTTATCGCAGTAGCTCTATTTATTGGTGTGAAAGTAAGTAAATAATAAGATAGGTGTGGTGATTAAAATGAATAAATGGATAAAACTAACAAGTATGAGCTTATTAATACTTGTTGTGTTAAGTGCTTGCGATAAAAAACAAGACACTCAAGAAAGTGAAGGAAGTTCTCAATCGTCAACGCTTGAATCGACAGAACAAATTAAGGAAAAAGAATCAATTATTATAGAAAAAACAGCTACAGATTATGATGCTATTTATGTTCAAAATGGTTTAGTTATTGCTCAAACTGGAGACGATAGTTCGTATAATTGGACGATTTATGATACGGAATTAAATGAAAAAAATTCTATTTTAAATGCTGATATGAAAAGAGATGAACTGGCTCATTCGTTAGAAACAGGTTATTCAAAAAAGGTAAATGGAACAGCAGTAATAGAACAGGATGTTCATGAAGATGAAGTATATTCCACTTATTTAGATGAAAATGCTGAATTAGCAAAGATTAGTCTAGGGGAGCGAACAACTGATAATGACGTGTCAATAAATACATTAACTTCTGGTAAATATGAAATTATTCCTTATCGTGATGGGTCAGGAGTTACAATTAATTATTTAGCTAACGGATACAGAGAAAAGAGGTTTTCAACAGCACATGGAAGTATGTCGGGAGATATAAATAAAAATGGCTATTTCACACTTCTTGACCAAATGAATGATAAAAAAATAGTTAATGATACTTCTGTTCAGATTTATGATGCTAAATTAAAAGATAGTGGTGATAACAGTAGCGGTGAAAAAAACATTGCTGCTAAAACAATCAATACAGTGAAACTAGATACAGCAACAAATATAAACGATAAAAACCGTCTATTTATCAGACAATACACTACTGGATTAGTAGATGATCCTGCGATTTGGACATTTTATGATTTGGATTCTGATGTGAGCTACAATTATCCATCAAATATTAATATTCTTAAATTTACTGACTATGGAATTGAAGAAAATATTGGTGATGGTGAATTTATGGGAGATATTGGTGGAGCAGAAAATTATATCTACGAAGACTTAAACGAAAAAGTAATACCCGATGATTCTACTCCATCAAGTATAGATTTTACTCCACGCAAAAAAGGGATTATATCATCTGATGGAACAGTTATCAAAGAACCGTTCGCTTTTGAAATTAAGAAACCAAATGCCAACGGAATTGCTCCATATAAGTTAGAAAAAGATGGAAAATATGGTTTGATTAACGTAAACACTGCAGAAATAGTCAAAGAACCATTTGCTTATAACATTCAACGATTTAATGATAATGGATTATCAGCAATGAAAGAATCTGAAGGTGGGAATTGCAGCATAATTGATGAACAAGGGAATGTGTTGGAAGAAACAGAATATATTTATATATCCCCGCTAACCAATGACAATCTAGCCAGCTACCGAGAAGAAGTAAATGGTAGCCTAGGAGTATTGAAAATTAGTGGATGAATTAGCCAAAAAGAAATTTGTTCAACACAAGATTAGAAAAACGTATTATCAATCAAATGCAACAATTCCTAAAATTGTAGTGAATCAGTTGGCAAATGTGCTATATAAAGAATTTGAAGGATTAGCAGGAATTGAACAAGAAAAATTACTTTTGTCTGGAAAATTAGTCATGGCATTATGGAATAAATATATGGAAAGAGTGAATAGGGAATTGCTGGAAGAGGTGTGAGTAAAATCGTGCCTCTTTTTCACTCAAAAATTTATCTAAACATTTATGATAGAAACCACTTAAAAATCGGCATTGAAAAAAACCAATAAAATCAACTCGTTTCTCTTTATTGACAAAAACATTAGGATGTTGAAACATCAACATTTTAACGATTTATTTTTGGAAAAATCCCTCTCAGACAATACGAAGAAATATTTATGGGTGATGCACCGCTTAAACAGTTAATTTCGAATGTTTTAAGAAATTATTAAGAATGTTTAAAGTCGATAAAAAAGCATGGTTTTACAAAAACAATTTGAAAAGTGTAAATATAATTTTTTTATTGTTATTTTATTTCTGGAGTTAGCCAACTGAAGATGGTGTTTTTGACTTTTGTTAATTTGTTTTATTTAGCTGTGAACAAAACTATTGTATATCTCACAACACTTTTATTTTATAAACAAAATCGTTGTAATAAAAGGGTTTGTTAGGCATTTTTTCAAATATTGACAATATATTTTTTTTGGTATAAATCGATTATACAAGAAATACACCATAAAAAAATTCTTGTATAGAATTTAAGATTAACTATTTACATAATAGATAATAGTGTTATTATATGGATGTCGATGGGATTTTTTAAACATAAAGAAAAAGGGGGATAGATTTTAATAGGGTCAAAAATTTTCCATCGCTAATAGAGTGCATATTATTGAAAAAAGTAAAGGTTAAGAAAAAATAATGTAAATAACTATTGATACTGTGCATCTTTTCTCATCCTGCACTTATACATATATGTATTCTCTAAAGAAATAAATTAAATACTTAATAATAACTAATATGGAGGGAGTAATCATAAAAAATTTTGCAGAAGAATATGAAATGAGAATGGGGGAAAGAATACCTACTAGGAAATTAGGAGAATCAGATTTAGAATACTATGTTAGAAGATTAACCTATAACATGATATTTCATCGAATCATTAGTTATGAGATAAGAGATAGTGAAGGAAATGTTCATTATGAAAGTATTGATTTTCTCAATACAGAAGAAGCTCTGATAAATCTCGACTATAAAAATGTGTATGAAAATGTCTTTTTAAGCATTAATAGCTTTAGATATTGTTCCAGAAGAGAAGAAAATTTACGAGCGGTCAATGCCTTTTATTGCGATATTGATACGGAAAAGAAATGGTGTATGAAAAGCGAAGACTTTTGGCAACAAAAAGTAATACCTTTTTTAGAAGAAAAACAATTTCCTTTTCCCAGTCTAGTTGTCAATAGCGGTCGTGGGTTACATTTATATTGGATAATCACTCCTGTTGAAGTGAATCATCCTAGTGTGACATTTTTATATAAATCGATTCAAACAAAATTAAGCCGTTTATTTAAAGAGTTGAAAGCTGATTATTTGATTGATTGTAGCCGCCACTTACGAATTGCAGGCACAATAAATAAAAAAGAAGGAAAAGAAAATCAACACGTATCAATCATTTATGTAGACGATGAGAAAGACTATGAACTAAGCGTCTTTAGAGACTATTTTCAACTTCAATTTAATGCTGATATAGAAAAGCAAAAGAAGAAAAATAATATGATTCTAATTGATTATCCGATAAAAAGTAGCTATCGAAGTAAAAGAAAATCTCAGAAAAAAGATAGCGATACATTTTCTGGAGTAAGAAAAAAATTTAGTAAACGGAGCTTATATACCGCAAGAATCCATGATTTGAATCAGTTAATAAAACAAAGAAATTATCAATTGACAGGTCACAGAAATGATTTTTTCTTTATCTATGCCAATCTTTTAATGGAACTTCAGTATTCAGAAAAATCAATTATGGATACAGTTGAAAGCTGGAATGCCACGCTAGTGAATCCGTTATCTGATAGCGAGATAAAACGAATTGTAAAAAGTTCATTTTCTAAAAATGAAGCATATAAATTTACAAATACCTATCTGATTCAAAAATTAAATATTTCAGAAAAAGAACAAAATAGCTTTAAAACCATGATAAATCCTCAAATAAAAAAGAAAAGGAAAAATCAAAAAGAACGAGAACGATATGTTCAGAAGAAAAAAATAGAAGAAAAACGGCAAAAAGAGAATATGCGAAAAAAAGAAGCATATTTATCTACAAAAGCCATGAATCAAGAGAAAAAGCAAAAGTTAATTAATAGAGCAATAGAACTTCGAAAAAAAGGACTTACTATTTCAGCGATTGCTCAACAGTTACATCTATCAGAAAGTACCATTAAACGCTATATAAAGAAAGGAGAAAGTGCTTGTGCTTAATCAAATACAACGAGATAGAATTTTAGGGAAAATGACGGCGTCGCAAAGAAATGTCTTATTTGAATACAAACTGAAAGATAGAAGAAACTATTTTTTGAATCAAATATATTTGAAAGATACCGATTGGGAATTTATCGATTATAAAGAAAGTTTACATTATCAGGATAAGGGCGTATCTAAAAAAGAACGGTTGTTTTGTCAGTGTGGCAGAGAAATTAAATATCAGTGTGTATTATGTTCTAATAAAAGCGGTGAATTGATAAATTTGAGTTTACATCATTTAGAAAAACACACTTCGATTCCTAAAAATATCGCTAAGGAAATTGAGCAAGGAATATTAGAACTTGATGAAGTGTTAGACAGTATTTTACGGAAGTTTGACAAGGGAGAAAGATTTCCTCAATGGTATAAGAATTTTTATCGGAAATACCAGTGTATATTACAAGTAAGTGAGCCTTACCGAGAAAGAATGAGAATGTTCATAAAAGAAGACTTACCTATATCAACCAGTGATGAACTGGAACTTCGTGAAAAATCCAATCTCTATCTTAAGGAATTAGAGAAACCAATTGTTATTACAGATATTTCAGATAAACGATTTTTAAAGGATATTGCAGATTATATAAATAGTAGAGAAAAAGGAGAATTTTATATATTGCGTGTGGCAGAGTATTTGTCTGCTAAAAATTATGATGGAGCTTTGGATTTTGGAGACATTAGTCAAGCTGTAGACATTTTAACAGAACAATTTCCAACGATTTTAAAAACATTGTCACTTCCCATGAAAGAAAAAATTTCTGACGAGAAAATAATTATTTGATAATTGATTTATCTTTCATTTTTTAGGAAAGGGTTAGAGAGTTGATATCTATAACTATATATTATCCAAAGAGTTGAAAAGACCGCAAGTTTTAATGACTTTTCGGTCTTTTTATTTACTCAAAAACTGGTTGCTACATAAAAGATACCTCTCAGATGTAAATAAGCGTAGAATTACCCACAAAAATTTCTTTGTGTGGTGTGAGAGGTGTTTTTTGGGAAATAGTGCCTCGAAACATTGATATTTCAATAATTTATTAATTTTGTCAACAATCATAAAACCCTTAATAATACAGGCTTTTAAGTAGTTCGATTTTTAAGTAGATTTTATTGGAAATACGCAGATAATTTTACATAGCACATATTGACTATAGTTTTAAAGGATGGTAGTCTTCTGGACCTATAAAAGATACGGAGGTCAATAACATGAAGGACAGAGTAACAATTATTAAATCAAATTTGAGTTATCAACAAGCTATCTTCTCTTTACTAGCGTTAGATTCATTGCCGAATGATTATGTAGGCAACCAAATATTCAGAGAAAATGTTCAAACGATTGTTGAAAAAACTTTAGAAAATGACGGAAGTGAACTAATTATTATAGAAACTAATTCAAATGATATTGAAGCTATTGCGTATTTTTGATAAGAGGACAAGTTAATAAAGTTGATTTATTGGTATTTATAGATATAATTGATTAAGTTAAATAAGGATGATGCATTAAAAATGAATACAAAACGTACTTACGTAGAAATCGAAAAAGATTTCCATCATTTGAGGAAAAAGAATTATTATCCAAAACAGTATAATGAGAAATTACAAGCATTGATGGACGAGCTAAAGGAAAACTATGATTTTTCAGTTTACACAGAGGAGAATTCTAGAGCAATTGCTTTGCATTATCATATGTCTCAAAAATTTCAAACGGATAAACCCACTCTATTTTGAATGGGTTTTTTTGCTGTCCTAAAAATGCTTAAAAGCTGTTATAATAGTAAAGTATGACAATGATTAGGAGGAAGTAAATAATGGTCTCAGCAGAACTTAAAATTGAAGATAAACTGTGGGCAGCTGCAGATAAACTAAGAGGAAGTATGGATGCTTCAGAGTATAAAAATGTTGTTTTAGGATTAATATTTTTAAAATATGTTTCAGACAGTTTTGAAGAAAAGTATGAAGAGCTAACCAAAGATGAGTATGCGGATCCGGAAGATAAAGATGAATATTTGGCTGATAATATTTTTTGGGTACCTGCTGAAGCAAGATGGGAAAAAATCAATCGTGATGCCAAAAAACCAAAAATTGGTGAAACAATTGATGAAGCGATGATTGCTATAGAAAAAGAGAATCCATCTTTGAAAAATGTATTACCTAAAAACTATTCAAGACCTCAATTGGATAAAACTCGTTTAGGAGAAACGGTTGATTTAATTACTAATATTAAAGTAGGGGATTCAGAAAACCGCAAAACTGACACTTTAGGAAGAACATATGAATATTTTCTTGGAAAGTTTGCCGGTGCTGAAGGTAAAAGCGGTGGTGAATTTTACACCCCAAATCCAGTAGTTACTTTGTTGGTTGAAATGTTAGAGCCATATTCAGGACGTATTTATGACCCATGTTGTGGAGCAGGGGGGATGTTTGTTCAATCAGAAAAATTTGTAGAAAATCATCAGGGGAAAATTGGAGATATTTCTGTTTATGGGCAAGAATTTAATCCAACTACATGGCAATTATGTAAAATGAATCTTGCAATTAGAGGAATTGACGGAAATATTGGCACACATAATGCTGATACATTCCAAAATGACCTTCACAAAGGATTAAGAGCAGATTACATTTTAGCTAATCCCCCCTTCAATATCAGTGACTGGGGGCAAGAAAAGCTATTAGAAGATTCTCGTTGGAAATATGGCCTGCCACCAAAAAATAATGCAAATTATGCTTGGATTCAACACATTATATCTAAATTGGCACCAGAAGGAACGGCAGGCTTTGTATTAGCTAATGGAAGTATGTCTACATCAACAAAAAGTGAATATGAAATTCGTAAAAATCTAATCGAGAATGATTTAGTGGAATGTATCGTGACTTTACCAAGTCAAATGTTTTATAACACTCCAATTCCCGCATGTTTATGGTTTGTCACAAAATCTAAAGCTAAAAAAAATGAACGCAATCATCAAGGAGAGATTCTTTTCATTGATGTCAGAAACGAAGGTTACATGGCTGATAGGACAACAAAAACTTTTAGTAGAAATGACATTAAAAAAATAGCAGATGCTTATCATGATTGGAAGGGGACAAGTGCCAAAGAATATGTTGATATAGCAGGATTTTGTTCATCAGCTTCATTAGATACAGTTAAGGCACAAGATTATATTTTAACTCCTGGTCGTTATGTAGGGTTAGAAGAGAAAATAGAAGATTCTGAGCCGTTTGAAGAAAAGATGGAACGATTAACTACGTTGTTATCAGAACAATTTATCCAATCTCATCAATTAGAAGAAGATATCCGAAAAGCACTTGGAGGGATTGGGTATGAAATATAAACTTTCAGAATTAGCTTTTTACAGTACTGAAAAAATTGAGATTGATAAAGTTGATGAGAGTAATTATGTTTCGACAGAGAACATATTACCTAATAAAGCAGGAATTTGTATTGCGGATAAATTACCTCAAATAAAAAAAGTCAATGCTTATAAAAATGGAGATATTCTTATATCAAATATTCGACCTTATTTTAAAAAAATTTGGTTTGCTAATAAGGATGGGGGACATTCAGCTGATGTATTGAATTTTAGAGCAAAAGAGGGCGTAAGTAATGGATTTTTGTACGCGTTACTTTTTCAAGATAGTTTTTTTAATCAGATGGTGCTTTCTTCTAAGGGAACAAAGATGCCACGTGGAGACAAAAATGCAATAATGAATTTAGAATTTGAAGTTCCTTCTTATAACAAACAAGAGAAAATTGGTGATATTCTATTTTATTTTCAACATAAAATAGAATTAAATAATCAAATTATTTCTAATCTTGAAGAACTAGCATCCACATTGTTTAAACAATGGTTTGTTGATTTTGAATTTCCTGATGAAAATGAAAATCCATATAAATCCAGTGGTGGAAAGATGGTTGATAGTGAATTAGGTAAAATTCCTGAAGGATGGGAAGCAACTAGTTTATCAGATATTGCTAATTATAAAAATGGACTTGCAATGCAGAAATTTAGACCAGATGAGGATGAAGAATCTTTACCAGTTCTTAAAATAAAAGAGTTAAATCAAGGTTTTACTGATTCCAATAGTGATAGATGTAGTATTGACATCAGTGACGAAGTTAAAATTGAGAATGGTGATGTTGTTTTTTCTTGGTCAGGAACTTTATTAGTTAAAATTTGGACGGGAGGAGACGCTGGATTAAATCAGCATCTATTTAAGGTCACTTCAAATAAATTTCCTAAATGGTATTATTATCTATGGACAAAGTTTTACATGAATAAATTTATAGGCATTGCAAAAGATAAGGCTACAACTATGGGGCATATTAAGAGACAGCATTTAAATGAGGCTAAAGTTCTTATTCCGTCAATCGATATGTTAGAGAAGTTTGGCAAAGTTTTAGGTCCTACGATTGATATGGTAACTGAAAAAGGTATTGAAAATTTAGAACTTTCAAATCTACGAGATTCCTTACTCCCCAAATTACTATCAGGTGAAATAGAACTACCAGAAGATGAGGAGGCGTAATTTTTGGCTGAAGAATACAGTTTTAACGAAAATGAACTAGAATTAGTTGCTTTACGCTGGTTAGAAGAAGTGGGATACACTTCTGTTTCTGCCAAAGAATTAGAAGATAGTGGGATGTCTAAACGGAAAGACTACAAAGAAGTTGTTTTGATAGACCGTTTGAAAGAAGCTCTTGTAACAATTAATCCTGATGTATCAATGGCAGTAATTGATGAAGCCATTAAGACAATTACTGTCCATAAACATCCCGATATGGCAGTCAATAATCAGACTTTCCATAGATACATTACAGATGGTATTGAAATTCCTACACGAGAAGGCAATCGCAATGTTACAAAACGTATTTTATTATTTGATTTTAATGAACCTAGAAACAATGACTTTTTAGCTGTCAATCAATTTATTGTAGAAGAGGATAATCAACGCAAAAGAACGGATATTATTCTATTTATCAATGGATTGCCTATTGTGCTGTTTGAATTGAAGAATGCTACGGATGAAGCCGTGGGTATTTCAGACGCTTATAACCAATTACAGACATATAAACAAGAAATTCCTTCGCTGTTAACGTTTAATGAATTTATGGTTGCTAGTGATGGAGTGCAAGCAAAAGTGGGGACTTTATCAAGTAATGAAGAACGTTTCATGGTTTGGCGAACAATTGATGGGAAAGTGGAACCTGGAACAGCTAGTAGTCAATTAGAAGTGTTGATAAAAGGAATGTGCAATCCAGAAGTACTACTTGATTTACTGCATCATTTTATCTTATTTAAAACTGATGGGGATAAAACGATTAAGATTTTAGCGGCTTATCATCAATATCATGCAGTGAATCGTGCAGTAGAAGAAGCAAAACGTGCGGTTAGCACTGAAGGAGATAATAAAATTGGGGTTGTTTGGCACACCCAAGGCTCAGGTAAAAGTCTATCAATGGTTTTTTATACTGGGAAATTGGTGCAAGAATTAAACAATCCGACTGTTGTAGTTTTAACTGATAGAAATGATTTAGATGACCAATTGTTTTTAACGTTTAGTCAATCAAGTGATTTATTACGGCAAACACCAAAACAAGCCAATGATGGGGATGAGTTAAAAGAGTTATTGTCTGTCAATGCAGGTGGCATCGTTTTTAGTACCATGCAAAAGTTTGCACCTAAAGAAGGCAATCAAATGTATATATTAACTGATAGACGAAACGTTATTGTAATGGCAGATGAAGCTCATCGTTCTCAATATGGATTTAGTGCGGATGTGAATGATAAAGATGGCTCAATCAAATACGGGTATGCTAAATACTTACGAGATGCGTTACCTAACGCTTCCTACATTGGTTTTACAGGAACACCTATTTCTAGTGCAGACAAGTCTACAAAAGCTGTGTTTGGGGATTATATAGACGTATACGATATGACCCAAGCGGTAGAAGATGGAGCTACAGTAAAAATCTATTATGAAAGCCGAATCATCCCTGTATCACTTCCTGATGGATTAGATATAGACGATTCAGTAGAAGACATTGTGGAAGGTCAAGAAGAAGATGTCGCTTCAAAAACGAAAGCAAAATGGAGTCGAATAGAAGCTATCACAGGTTCACAACCTCGATTAGAAAAATTAGCTCAAGATTTTGTGAAACACTTTGAAACAAGACAAGAAGCTTCTTTCGGTAAATCAATGATTGTTACAATGTCAAGAAGAATTGCGATTGATTTATACCAAGAAATAATTAAACTTCGTCCTGATTGGCATTCTGATGACGATGATAAAGGGAAAATTAAGATTGTAATGACAGGTTCAAGTAGTGACCCAGATTATTGGCAACCTTTTATTGGGAGTAAGACAAGACGTGATAAATTAGCGAAGCGAATGAAAGATGATTCTGATGAACTTCAAATTGTCATTGTTCGAGATATGTGGTTGACAGGTTTTGATGTTCCGTCTATGAACACGATGTATATTGATAAACCAATGCAAGGACATAATTTAATGCAAGCAATCGCTCGTGTAAATCGCGTATTTAAAGACAAAACAGGCGGATTGATTGTAGATTACATTGGGATTGCACCGAATTTGAAAAATGCTCTACAAGAGTATACACCAAATGACCAAAAACAAGCAGGGATTGATACCCAAGTTGCCGTGAGTTTAGTCAAAGAAAAATATGACTTGATTACCAATACGATTCTAGATAAGTTCGATTATTCTGATTTTAATTCAACAGATTATACGAAAAAATTACAAGTTATTACAAATGCTGCAAACTATATTTTAGGATTAGATGATGTTGAAGATGTTAAGAGATTTAAAGATTTAGTAACGGAAATCACTCGAGCGTATGCTTTGTGTGTGACAGAAGAAGAAGTCCAACAATACAATGCTGAAATTGCCTTTTTTAAAGCTGTAAAAGTATATTTAATTAAATTAAACTTTGTAGATGGAGTAAAATCTCCTCAACAAATCGATGAAGAACTAAAGCAATTAATTTCTAAGTCCGTTGTAACGGAAGATATTGTGGATATTTACGATTCTCTAGGATTAGAAAAAGCTGAATTGTCTATTTTGTCTGACAAGTTTTTAGAAGAAATTAAAGAAATGCCACAGAAGAATCTTGCTTTACAACTACTTGAAAATTTATTAGCGGGAAAAATTAAGTCTATTCAAAAAACGAATGTTGTCCAAGCAGAAAAATACTCTGAACTATTGAAAAAATCCATAAATAAATACAATACTAGAGGAATTACTTCTGAAATTGCCATTCGTGAGTTAATTGAATTGGCAAAAGACATGAAAACAATGAAAGAAGAAGGCGAAGAATTAGGCTTGACAGTCGAAGAAAAAGCCTTTTATGATGTTATCTCTAAAAATTCGGATGAAGATGAACAAGTTCTAAAAGATATTGCAGTAGGTATCGCTAAAACTATTGAAGAAAATATGACAATTGATTGGACAAAACGTAGTTCTGAGAAAGCCCGAATGAGAGTTAAAATCAAACGTTTTTTGAGAAAAAATAAATTTAAGACAGATTTAGAAACCATTGATTTAGTGATTACACAAGCAGAGCTAATGGCAGAAAACTTGGTTTAGAGGTAAAAATAAAAAAGCCTAAAATTAAGGGGTTTTCATTTTACTCACGAACATAGAAATTTTTTTCATACTTTAATAAATTGGGTCTATTTTATTTTTGAAATGTTATCTAATCCCTTGATATATGTGGCTAAAATCCATTTTATTTTTGGGTCTGGATTTTGAAAATTTGAGGTAAATTGAAGAATTTAAGACTGTATTCTAAAGTATAAAAGATGGTGAGAAAACCATTGTAAACGTTGATATATAAGGATTTCCGTTTAGCTCTTAAACGTGCTGGCTTACTTACTCGTGACGCACGTATGGTTGAACGTAAAAAACCAGGTCTTAAGAAAGCACGTAAAGCTTCTCAATTCTCAAAACGTTAATATATTTTATATATCGACATTTCAGACACTTTCCATTTTGGAAGGTGTCTTTTTTAGACCTTAATTAAAGCCCCTTTTATTCAAAATCAATAAAACTGAAGGGGATGATTGGTAATGATTAAATGAGGGAATATGTTATACAATTAGATATAACGAAAAATGGATTATAGGGGTGTCAGATGAAGAAAAAAGTGATGGCGGGTTGTTTATTTATGAGTGTGCTTTTACTAGGTGCTTGTCAAAAGGCGAATACGGATACTACAGCAGAATCCACGAAACAAACCAGTAGCATTGTAAAAGAATCTAGTAGTAGTTCTGCAACGGACAATATTTCTAGTTTGGATAAACAGAATACTGATATAAAAGAATCATCGTCTGATGAATCAAACACCATAAAGACAGCACAAAAGCAGTTAATGGGGAAACGATTTTTCATGGTTCCTGCATTATATGATGGTGAAGATGCCAATCAGGCGATGGAAGAAAATAAAGCGCCGCAAAATTTGATGCATGATGGTGGAGTAGTTTTTAGTTTTACAAATGATACGACAGTCCATGTTGAGTTAGCGGGCACCTACAGACCTGACTATGATACTACGTATAAGCTAACTGATAATAAGATAATCATTGAGGACCGAAATATTCCGTATGCTATAACTAATGGACTTATTTCATTTGATTCTTGGGAAACGGAGCTAAATGGGCATACGATTACTTGGTCTTTTAGTCCAGAGGAAAATTCTTCCGCGAGTTCTTCTGAAAGCACGACTGACACAAACATCAATACAAAGAATTTAACCTCTGAGCAATTCAAAGAATGGGTCAGTGCTGTTTTGGATAAGCAGTTTACTATGGGAAGACATTCTTTTCCATACAAATTATCTGTTGAAAATCATGATGGCTATGCGTATGTCCGAGTGAAGCATAGTGAGTTGCAAGTGGACACTATTACAATGTTTCGCATAAATAGTGAGGGTCAGTTAGAAGAGGAAGACCGCTCCAATGGCTTTCCGGTCACTTACAAGGTTGTCTCTTCTAAATTTATGGATACCTCAGAAGTTACTGTGAATAATTAATTTATTAGTAAATCAAGTTGCGCTTATTTGGAAATCCAAATAAGTGCTTTTTTGTAAATAGTGCCATTGAGTCAAATCCGATACTTTCCACGCCAAAGAAGCTTATTCAATTAGCCTTCTTCTCTACAGCCCCATCACTTTTTCTTCTTCCTTTTAAGAAACTTTTCAATTCTATTTTTTGCCCTTCGTTCGTTTCGCCGTTGTTGGATTTGATCTTCGTTCTTGTCGGAAGCATCTGAGTTCTCTTGGTTTGCGGCGGCGTTTTTCGCTGGTGGTCTTTCTGTTTTGGACAGATTGGATTTGCCAGCAGCGTTCTTTGATTTGGCTGTTGGCGACTTAGTGGGTGGTTCTGTCTTCGATTTCGCTGCAGCAGGCTGATTTTTTTGTTGAGTGACCTTGCCAGTAGCTGTGGTGTTTTTTGCTGTCGATAATTCTTGCTGGGTGTTTTTCTTACGAGGCGTTTCTTGTTTATTGGTTGTTTCTTGAACAGGTTCCTCAGCATTTGCTGGTATGGCTTCGTGCTCTGCATCGAGACAGCTTTTTTTGCTTTTGAATTTTACGTATTCGGCAAAGCGGCGGACGCCGGAGGTTTGGAAAATCGTTAAGGTGGTTAAAATGCTCAATACTTCGGCGGTTTCTTCTGGAGAGGTAATGGGTTTTGTATCCCGCAATGTCCAGGTATGTTTTTTGCCAGCGGCATCTTTAAAAACGGAGATAAGATCGAATTGAAAGTCGGATTCTTGTGAGTGTTCGCGACTTTTTTTCTCCAATAGTTTTTTATAGGAACAAGCTTCTTTGGTAGATGCTTGGTATTCTTCTTTGCTGGAGAATAAGCGTTGGGTGACGGTTTGCCATTCTTCGTCAGAAAATAAGTGCTGAAAGTAGACACAATGTTGGCGCAGCGTGTCATTTGGAGTTGCGGTTAAGAAGAGTTCATGGATCAATTCCTTTAGTGGCTGAAGTGAGAAGTCGCTGATACAAAGCGAGTGGCGAACAAGGATCGCTACTAGATATTCGACTACCTCCGCGGCCTGTTGATTTTGCTCGAAGGATCGAAGCACACGTTTAAAGAGGTTCTCCTTCTTCATTCCAAATAATTGTCTTTGTCCAAGCTTTGCTACGTCCATTGTCGTTTCCCTCCACACTTTGCGAAAATCTTTTTAGAAATCGCTTTCATTTTTGTTATATTTATCATGTTAACTGTTTGAAATAAGGTTGTAAATAGGGAGAAGTGATACTTTTTTTCTATTATTTTTATTTAAAAATTGAGTAAATAATGCAAGTTCATATTTTTTGGTTTTTCGGATTTGTTCATCATTTTTGGGATGATTATTGTATTTTTTTCTAAACGGATGGAAGAAATTATTTTGTTGTTTATTGGATTTTTTCAAATCTCTCTTTCTTATTAAGTAAGATGAATAATTATAATTTTTTTGCTAAAAAAAGAGATTCCGCATAAAAAAATGCAAAATCTCTTGAAAAAATATTTCGTTCTATGTTCCCTCAGGATGAATCATCGATGCTTTCATTATTGTTTTGTCAAAACACAGGTGAAGATATAATTTGAAATATCTTTTAAATCGCTGGTTAAATGGTTAATGGAGATTGGTAGAATGAAGTCCTGCTCTTGATTCAATAAACAGCGTTCGCAGACGATAAAGCAGGGGATATTGAAAAATAATTCCGGAATATCCTCGATGGAATAATAGATTTCATCATTGATAAAAAAATAGTTCTCAGAAATGATCTTGCTGATATTATTCCGAAATAGCATGTGCGAGTATTCGTCTTTCGCAACGATGATGATGGGGAGTTTCTTTTTCGCGCCTTTTTTCAGGATAGGCATGACGAGGTGGCAGAATTGCAGGATGATCGATTCAGACATCATGAGTTGCTCTGAAAAATTCTCTTTTATCCAGGTAAATACGATCTGACTTATTTTTTCTTTTATCCCGCGATCCTCACAGTTTATAAAATAATATTGATTGAGCAGAAATTCGTTGATGCCTAATGAGGTCGTGTACACAAGATCCATTAAGGGCTTTTCGAATTCAATTTCTCCCAGCAGATTCATTTCAAAGGCGGCTTCAAACTGTCGAATCAGCTGAACAACGGAGGGGTGGCTATTAATTAACCGATTGCGGTAATATTGATAGTCTATTTCAATCAAGCGGTAACTTTCTGGATTGTAAGGCAAGTTTTTATAGATAAAAGAGATGAACGCGATGTTCTCATCATCGAGCGTTATTTCGTGCTGCGAAAAGCAAGTTTTGATGCTGTTAAAAAGAATCCCCGTTTTCAAAAATTTGATCGTTTCACCATCGATCGGAAGACGACTTTTTTTCGTGATGCTTAAAAAGACCGCATAGCGTAAGTAATGAAGGCTCTTGCTGCTGAGATGATTTTTCAGTAAATCGCCTAAATCATGGGCGATTTGTTCAGACTTAGCAAATAGCGGATTTTTCTTCAGATCCTCCACCCCGATCCCTCGCATCCACAGAGTTAAATAGATATACCGTACCTTAAGCTCATTTTCAAAAGCTATTTTTCCTTCGGGCGTGCTGCCTAATCCTTGTCTAAAAAAAATTTCAGCCTTTTTCTTTAGATTGAACACCTTTGTGACCGAGATAAACTCTTCTTCGGCTATGGAGGTATAGTTGTTATTGCCTAATAGACAACGGTAGCATACCTTCAAAAAAAGGGAGTCCGAGTACATTTTACGAACTAAATCGTAACAGGTGACGCCCTGTTTAAAATGAAAGGATAGTTGTGAGCGAGTGATAGAATAGGAAGCTATGTCCTCCTCCAGCCGTGCAGCGATTTTTTGACAGTCCTTTTTGATCGTGTTGAAGCTGGTATTCATATTGGCCGCAAGCTCCCCAATTTTGATTTGTCTGCATTCGTATAGCACGTAAGTAATTTTGACTCTGCGTAGGATATCTTTTTCTATAAAGTTGTCTATCAATTGAATGTCTCCTTATATTGTTAAACCTAAGAAAAATCTTAATATAAAATAAGTATCCCTCTATTGTTTTTGCAAGAAGGGCCTTGTTGGCGAACTTCCCCCAAAATTTGTTAATTCATATATTCCTGCACCTCATTGAACAATAGATCCCCTAAAAAGTAGCCTTTGTTCCATGAGGTAATCAATTCGCCCTCGGGAAAATGATAGGCGGCTAATTTCTTTTTGATTCGATTGGTTAAATTAGATAGCTGGCATAGGTTTGATTTGGTCGCATCCTTTTCCCAAATTAAATAGCATAATTTCTCACGAGACAACGTTTCTCCAGTTTTTTGATACTGATAGAGATAATGCAAGAATTTCTTCTCATTGGCTGAAAGGCTGAAGAAGAATAGCTCAGAATTTTTTTCGGCATGGGGGACTACTCCCTCGCTATCAAGAGGGCTTGATTTTGTTTGACTGCTCGTCCATTTAGCAATTTTTTCAATGACCTCGATATCCGTGGTTTCTGGATCGATCCAATCATCGATCTCATCAATCAAGTAGGAGCATTCGGAATTCTTCAGGTCATTTTTCCTGCCCTTTCTTAATAGAGCTAAGCCGTTTTTCTTAAATGCAGAATAATACTTTGAAACTTCTAAAGTAGAAATGGTATCACTAAAGATGACCAAAGAGAAATACTTGATGATCTGGGGAGAAAGCTGTGCATCCAACATCAAATCACTGGAACAATAGACCTCGTCATTTGATCGTTGTAAAATGGCCTGTAGGCTTTGCTCCGCCAATAAATTTTTTGTTATGATTAATACTCTCGTCATAATTTTTCACTCCTATTCGTAAATTCCCAGTTGTATTCACAACGGTTAATAAGCATCTATTCACGTATTCGTCTTATTATTTTGTTAGCGCCGCAATCATACATTATCAAAAATATTCAAAGTATTTTTTTATTCTTTTTAATTTTTTTTGGCTATAAATTAAATTTTTGGATAAAATACATTTTAATATCAAAACACAATATACTAAGCGCTATTATTTATAAAGACAAAGACAGTTAGATAAATGATCACTAGTCAAATTTTGTTCTTTTTTAATAGGAGTGGGACGAGAGAAAACGCGCTTTTTGCTTCTTCCATCAAACCTTAGTATAATAACGTTGTTTTGAAAATCGTGCGGACATTTACTTAAGTGCGGTAGGAGGAAATATACATAATGACAACGAATTTTTGGGCAGAGCTGCCAAAGCCCTTTTTTATTTTGGCACCAATGGAAGATGTAACGGATGTAGTGTTTCGTCATGTCGTTAAAGCGGCGGGGGCACCAGATGTTTTCTTTACGGAGTTTACAAATTCCGATAGCTTTTGTCATCCAGATGGCATCGAGAGTGTTCGCGGTCGGTTGGCTTTTACGGAGGATGAGCAGCCGATGGTGGCGCATATCTGGGGAGACAAACCCGCTTTTTTCCGTGAAATGAGTATTGCCTTGGCGGAGATGGGATTTAAAGGGATCGATCTGAACATGGGCTGTCCCGTTCCCAACGTTGCGGAGCGAGGCAAAGGGAGTGGGCTGATTCTACGTCCAGATGTAGCCGCTGAATTGATTGCGGCAGCGAAAGCAGGCGGATTGCCTGTGAGTGTTAAGACACGGCTTGGTTTTACAGATACGGCCGAGATGGAAAGCTGGATCAGTCACTTATTGAGACAGGACATTGCCAATCTTTCGGTCCATATGCGAACAAGAAAAGAAATGAGTAAGGTTGACGCTCATTGGGAATTGATTCCTCAGATCGTTAAAATGCGAGATGAAATTGCCCCTCAAACCTTGATTACAATCAATGGAGATATTTTGGATCGTCAGATGGGCCTGGCGCTTGCGGAAAAGTACGGAGTAGACGGCTTGATGATCGGCCGCGGAATCTTCAAGAATCCCTATGCCTTTGAAAAAGAACCAAAGGAGCACACACCGAAAGAGATGATCGACTTATTACGACTGCAGCTTGATCTGCAGGATCAGTTTTCGGAGCAGGTTCCTCGCTCCATCGTTGGGTTGCACCGTTTCTTTAAGATTTATGTCAAAGGCTTCCCAGGCGCAAATGACTTGCGTGTAAGCTTGATGAATACAAAGTCTACTGCAGAGGTGCGGGAGATTTTGGATACTTTTGAAGAGGAACATCAAGAGCTATTTTAATGGTTTAAAAGAAAAGAGAGACGGATTCCAAATTCGTTCTCTTTTTTCGCCTTCACTGACCAATAAAATCGCGAAGCTTCTGATTGATTCTCACTTCTTGATATAATAAATCAAAAGAAGAAGGAGCGAAAAAGAATGATCGAAGTAAAACTTGGTGATATCTCTCGTTTAGAACGGCCTGTAGATGCGATCGTCAATGCCGCAAATGCAGCCTTGATTCCGGGCGGCGGTGTTGATGGGGCGCTAAATCGAGCGGCCGGACCAAAATTGAAGCAGGCGATGGCGAAAATCGGCGGCACTCCGACTGGTTCGGCGGTAATTACGGAAGCCTTTCATTTACCTGCTACCTACGTGATTCATGCAGTTGGTCCACGCTATATTGATGGCGAGCACGAGGAAGAACGATTGCTTTACTCTGCCTATGAGTCCGTATATCGGCTGGTTCATTCCCACGAGCTTCATACCATAGCTGTTCCCGTTTTAAGTGCGGGAATTTATGGCTATCCTAAGACAGAAGCCGCTCGGGTCCTTTATGAAGTGGCTAATCGAAGAGAAAATCAGGCAATCAACACGTTGGTCGTAGTCTTTGAATCCTCCTGGCTGCCGATTTTTGAAAGGCTTCAACTAGGTAATGAAAACGATTAACTATTTTTATCAATTTTATGATAAAGTGATAAGATAATAGTAAATAAGTAAAAGCGAGGCGAATGATTTGAAAGCTATCTCAATTCACCCTGAGCCGGTCATGGAGATTCTTTCCGGCAAAAAAACTGAAGAATATCGGTCGTGGAGCACCCATCATCGCGGACCGTTATTAATATGTTCGACGGCGATTAAAACACCTGGCTGCATCTCCGGGCACGCGGTATGCATTGTTGATCTTGTCGATGTAAAAAAATTAGCTGAGGATTCATATGCGTGGGTCTTTGAAGATGTCCGTTGCATCAAACCTTTCTCTATCAAGGGGCAGCGACGTTTGTACCATGTACCAGATGATCGGATTGTCGAACCAGAATCGGGTGAATTCGTAATAGAAGATGGCGAAAAAGTCGTTACCGAGGAATTTTGGCAAACATACTATCTTTCAATAGTGGATTAATCTTTTTCATTTCGCTAGATGAAAGAGGCTCAGTGATCGTTTCTATCAAACGATTACTGGGCTTATTTATTTGTCGATTTAGGAATGAAGAACGGTGTTTGTTGTTCTGATCGTAGGGCGTACTTTTTTTCTTAATCTAGAAAAATCGTTTGTCTAATTCTGCTATTTTGAATATTTTTGACCAAAAATTGCCATAATTGTGTTTTCATATTATTATTTGTTAACAAAATAGAAATTATACAAGGAATGAGTATTTATTTCATACAATTAGGTGAAGGTTGATAAGAAAATAGGCTCGGTGGTAGTTGTTGGTGATAGGGCTTTTAGGGGAACCGGATTTTGTAACTTTTAGGGAAGGCATTCTTTTTGAGAGGAGAATGATCATGGATTTTCGTACACTTTTGGGGACAAGCAACAAGCGGCGGCTGGCATTAGTAGAGCGACTTTATTATCATCGGGATGGTTGGTCGAGCAACCAACTGTTGAGTGAACTGAATTGTTCGTTGCCGATTTTATTGAATGATATTGAATTGATTAATGAAGAATATCCAAGCTTTCAAATTACGAAGACGCAAGGTCTTTATCGCTTAATGGTAGACAAAAAGGTGAACTTAGGGAATTTATATGCCAATATACTCAATACTAGTCCGGAATTTCAGATCATCGAAGAGCTTTTATACGAAGAGTGCGACAGTATTACGATCTTGGCGAAAAAATTGTATCTCAGCACCTCCAATACGCAGCGCTATTTAAAAAAGCTTGAACAAATGTTTACTCAGGCAGGCATGGAATTATGTTACCGACCACTACGCTTAGAGGGGAACGAGGGAGAGATTCGTAATTTCTATTACCGCTTTTATAGTGAGCGGCAGGTAGCTTTTGAAAGTCCGCTGCCTAAGCTGCCGCCGAAACACTACCATATTATTGAACGCTATGTGCAAGAATTTGTCCGCATCAATCAGATCCACGAAAAATATGTTTTTCAAAAACGCTTGATTTACAATTTCTATATTAGTATTTGGCGGATCAAAAACGGTCATGACTACCCTAAAGAGGAGCTTAGAATTGAAGGACTGGCGTTACCCATGGAGTTGCCTTACAAAGAATTGCGGCAGTCAGTTAGAGAAGGGGCGGATCTGACATTGACCCCAGAGATGACACGAGATGGCTTATGGCTGCTTTTCTCCGATTCTATCGTATTCAGTTGGAAACATCGGGAATTAGCAATGAAAGATAATGAAAAATACCAACAATTGTTTCATCGGCATTATGAGCTGGTAGAAGCCTATAATGAGCTGCTGGGGCATCGTCTAACCAAACAAAATTGCATTGATTTGGCTACAGTTTTATCCAATGATTTTTATCTGTATGATCCTGATGGCCAATACTTATGTTTACTTTGGCGGAATCGCACCATCTTTCTTACAGAGGTTTCCAAGATGTATTGCCGAGGGGTAGAAAAGGTGAGGACATTGGTGGAGCAATTTGTTCATAAGTATCAGATGTATCAAGAGGAAGATTTCATCCGAAATTATGTCTACTTGCTGATCACGACAGAAGAAAGAGGAATGGAATGGCTGGCTAGTCAAGAGCCGTTGTTGAAAGTCTTATTGCTGTCTGAACTGACACCAACAGAGGAAAGCTTTTTAGCCAAACAGATTTCGGACAAAATCTATGGGAATTTTATGATTTATCATTTCGAAAAGTTGTCTGGCGGCACACCGCAGCTGCAACAGGAATTGAAAAAATACGATTGTCTGATTACTACAGGCTCTGCTCAAGGACTGCCGGAGGAGTATCCCGTCGTTGTGATCGATCCTTTTTTGACGCGGCAGAGTACCCGTTGGATCCAGGAGACGATCAACGAGCTTGAGGAAAAACGTCAGCTAGTATCTATGGTAGAATAGTAGCGAAAGAAGGCTGATGTATGAATAGTATGGAGAAAATCAATCAATTTCGCGATGAACGAAACTGGCGTCCTTTTCACAATGAAAAAGATTTAGCCCTATCGATTTGCTTGGAAGCGGCGGAGCTATTGGAGCTTTTCCAATGGAAAGAATCCGAAGAAGCTCGCACGCAGACTGAACGCTTGAAGGAAGAGTTGGCGGATGTGCTGATTTATTCTTATATGATGGCAGATAATTTGGATTTTGATATTGATGAGATCATCAGTGAGAAGTTGAAGAAAAATGCAGTGAAGTATCCAGTAGAAAAAGAATAGAACTTGCGGAGCAATCCCACGAATGGAGCAGAGAAATCTGCTCTTTTTTGTTTTTTTAAAGAAAAATCTGCTAATAAATGAATAGCCGCTATGTTAGGAGGTTTGTTTTTAATTGTTATATATAATCGACTTTATAATAATGTTGGTTTTTGTATGTAATTCAAATAAAATGAAATAGAAAAACGCGATTTTATAAGCGTTTTACGAAAACCGAGTATTGTTTATGTGTGTTTTAATCAGTTTTTTTCATTTCTAATAAAAAAACACAGTGATTAAATAACTGGTTTAATGAAAAAACGATTAATATTTCAGTTGAGTTAAATATGTATATATGTTAATTTATAATTGAAAAGCAATTGTTTGCTAATAAATATCACTTATTATTAAAACTATTATTTGAACTTTAATAAAATTTATAATTGAACTTTCGTTATTCTAAACTGTTATTACGGCAGTATGTGTGATGATTTTTAAGAAAAGAATCAGGTAAGAAAAATGAAAAAAGCTCAAAAAGTAAACGAACAACCCAAAAAGCGTAATAGGGCCTCTTCAGACTTTTTTAAGCAGGAGTTATTTTCTCTTGTTACAAAGCTAGCGGTTTTGTTGACCCTGGCGTATTTTGTCGTCCATTTTGTCTATGGCATCACCCGCTATCCAGATGATTCAATGGTGCCGGCGGTAAAATCTGGAGATGTCGCTTTATATTATCGGCTAAATAAAAACTATGTCGCTTCAGATGTGATCGCTTTAGAATACGAGAACGACCTGCAGCTTCGGCGAGTGGTTGCAATTGAAGGTGACACAGTAGACATAACCGAAGAGGGACTAGAGATTAACAATCATTTACAAGTGGAGCATCAGATTTATGAGGAAACCCTTCCTTATACAGAGGGAATCGATTATCCAGTAAAAATCGGAGCAGGGGAGGTATTTGTCTTAGGCGATAAACGAGAAGCGGCAATAGACAGCCGTGTATATGGGCCAATCAAGACTAAGGATACGCTTGGTAAGGTGATCACGATATTGAGACGAAGAAGTATTTAAGTTTTCAACCTAAATGGAAATTGAAACTAAATAGATAAATATTTTTGAGGAGGAAAGAGGATGAAAAAGAGAAATTTATTACATGTTTTTTTAATTGGTTTAGCAGCATTGAGTGCAATTATTGGGATAGGAATGATTAATCCCACAGAAGTCAGAGCAGATGACACATTATATGAAGATGAAGCGGTTTTGACGAAGGAATTAAAAATACCAGAAGGTGTGCTTGTACCAGATCTGTCATTTGAATTTACTGCCACACCATTAGGAACTGAGGATGAAGATGGGATTATAGATGCCAGTGAAATTGTCAATCAGCCAGCATGGTCGATTCCTGCAATAAATTTTGGCAGTCCAGATAAAGGGACGACGAACGATAACTTTGTAAGGTCAACGACCAACTTATTGGCAGATATTAAAGCGCTCAATTTTCCTCATGCGGGCACTTTTGTTTATGAAGTAGTCGAGGTAACGCCTGATACCAAATCGAAGGTGATCAGTCATTATTCAGAAGCGCTTTACACTGTACGTGTCTACGTTGAAAATGGTGATGATGGAAATCCTGTAGTTAAAGGAATCACTGTTTATCAAGTTAAAAAAGATGACGGAACGCCTGGTGGCTACAAAGTAGATCCGACACCGGGTAGTGTAACGCTAGATGGCGGCAGTGAATTCCGATTCGTCAATGAATTTTGGGATGAGACAGAACTTGAAGTAGAAAAACGAGTTGCAGGAAACGCTGGGGATCGAACAAAAGCGTTCGATTTTAAAATTACTGTGACATTGCCAGAAACAACTAAAAAGGATTTTGAGTTAACGTATACGACACCCTCAGGTTCTGATCCAGACAGTCCTATTATCTATGATGAATCAACAAGAATTTTTGAAATTGATGTTAAATTAAAGCACGGAGAAAAAATCAGCTTTGATAATCTGCCTGTCGGTTCTACCTACAACGTAGTCGAAACAATCGCTAAGGGATATACCCCTTCAGCAGTGGTTACTGGACGAGGTACAAATGGAGTAGCAACGGATGGCACACCTGATGATGACTTGAAATTCACAGTTGAGGTAGGCGGCATTAGCGATCTGCTTGTGGACGCTGAAGACGTGACAGCCCAAACGCCAATAAAAAATACGACGGTTGTAACCAATGAATACAAAGATCCTAGTATCACAGGGGTTCTTACCGATAATTTCCCATTCATCGTCATGGTCCTTGTTGCTGGTGTCGGAATCGTATTTTTGACAGTAAGTAAGCGAAGAAGAGCACAGTAAGATGTCAGCGCCAAAAGAACCAACGAAAAAAACACTTTCTTTTAGCGTTCGTTTGGTCCGTTGTTTTAGTAACTTGATTGATCGCATAGCAGTGATTCTTTTATTGCTGCTATGTGCGTATGGGATTTACGGAATGTGGGATACGAATCAGTTGTTATCAAGTGCGCAGTCCTCCAATTTGCAACAATACAAACCTGAAGCAGATGATACGCTATCCTTTCAGGAATTGAAGGAAATCAATGACGAGGTGATTGCCTGGCTGACAGTCTACGGAACAAAAATTGATTATCCCGTAACGCAGGCTGATAATGATCAGAAATATGTGAATACAAGTGTCCTAGGAAAGTATTCGCTGGCGGGGAGTATTTTTTTATCTAGTGAAAACGCCTCAGATTTTTCTGACTTCAATAGTATTATTTATGGTCATCACATGGATAAAGAAGCGATGTTCGGCGGTTTGGATAAATTCATTGAAAAAGAATACTTCAATCAGCACCAATACGGCAATCTTTATTATGATGAAAAAAATTATGGGATTGAATTTTTTGCCTTCATTAAGGGGGATGCCTATGACTGGCAGCTGTATAATCCAGGGATTCAGGAGAGTGCGGCTCGTGAATCTTATTTGTCGTATTTGCTGGAACAGGCCAGTCAAACGCGTTCGATGAAGGTCACGGAAGACGATCGGATTGTTTTATTAAGTACCTGTGCGTCTGAACCGACAAATGGTCGGCATCTATTGATTGGAAAACTCTTTGACGAACCCTTTGAGGATCCCTTTTATCAGGCAGAAGAAGTCAAACCCTTTTTAGGAATTGATCCGCAAGCTTGGTGGGGAAATTTATCTAAATGGCGAGGTGCTTTCCTGCTGGTCCTTTGGCTCGTCATCTTGCTTGGTTTGTTTTTGTGAAGGAAAAAAGAAGGGAGCAAATAAAATGAGAACACGTGAAAGATATGAAACTTGTTTTTATCTAGTTGTTCTCCTTGTCGTTGCTTTTTTCTTTCCAACGCAAGTCTCGGCCCAAGCGACGGCCCATATTCCCATTGAGCAGACCTTTAAAATGGACGCTGGCAGTTTGGAGCAGATCGCCCAAACAGGTATCTATATTCTTGAACCGTTAGAGCCGAACAGTCCGATGCCTAATAATCAGACACCTTATCAAGTACAGCTAGCAGGAAACGAAAGCAAAATTATTGAAGGGTTCGATTTTTCTCATGAAGGGACGTTTATCTATAAACTCTATCAACAAATCCCCTCGGATAAACCTGAGATTATCTATGATGATCAAGTCTATCTGATCACCGCTCATGTTGTGGACATAGATGGAGCTTTAAACGTTGATCTTACAGTGAAGAATGCTCAAAAGCTGAAGGTAGCTGCGGCTGTATTTGAAAATATGTACACGGCGGTACAAACAAAAAATCAAGAGGAACCTATGACGGAGTCTCTGCCCGATACTAAGCAGGAAAAGGAAAAAACTGAGGAATCAGAACGTCGTCTGCCAAGTACGGGCCAGCTGAAGGAAAATCTTTGGCTATTGGGATTCATTGTTTTACTTGCGGCAATGAGTTTCTACAAAGGAAAGCAATACATTGAAACCAAAGAGTAAGATGTCGATCCATCCTTGATGGGTCGACGCTTTCTCAAAGGCTAGTTGTCTTTTTTTCTGAGGATATGACAGGCGGTCATTTTTTCATAAAAAAGGATTACTGAAGAAGATACAAGTGAGGAGGTTTGACAAAAATGAGGAATAAAAGCAAGCGGTGGTATAGCTGTTCAAACTGGCTGACTCTTTGGCTGATCCTCACGCTTTTTTTGACAAACATGCCTTTTTCTATGATCTCTGCTGAAACGATAGAGGGGTCCTCCACTGCAGAAGAGCTTCAAGAATCCCTTCATAGCAATGAAAAAGAGTCAAGTACACAAGCAACGACTGACAATGAAGGGCAGCAAACCATAGAATCAACCGAAAAAGTTGAAGGAGCCCCTGTTGCGCAGGCAATAACTGGAACAATCATGGGCATGGTCTGGCTAGATGAAAATGAGGACGGTGCACATGACAGGGATGAACGACAGTTAGCAGCGATCAAACTCTATTTGGTGGAAGCGGAAAATAAGAACCAAGAAATAACTGAAACGGTGACGGATGACTCTGGAAATTACTCCTTTAAGGACTTAGCGGCAGGGGAATATCAAGTGGTCGTCGAAGAACAAACGTTGGATGGCAATGACTATTTAGTTCCGATCGCCGATATTCAGTCGGGAACGGACAACAAGTTTGATAGCGACAAGGAAACGGAATCTTCACGTTCCTATTCTAAGCCGATAAAGGTAACAGAAAACGAAGCTATCGTGGGTATAGGTGCAGGAATGCGGCTCAAAAGGTTACCCAACGCAACAGGTGGAAATTATAAAGTCTATGATTCCACAAATGCATTGATAGGCTCTTACCCGACTTTAAAAGCTGCTGTTGAAGCTACAACAAATACTGAGCCTTTCACGATTCTACTGACAGGTGATGACACTGCCCAAGGGGAAGAAGCAACGATTGCTACAGGAAAAAACATCCTTTTGACGTCTGCTTCAAACAATACTATTACCCAAAACATCGAGCCTAAAAGTGAAACGGACCCAGAAGAACAAACAAAGCGCCACATAAAAGTCAGCAGTGATGCGAGTCTTACTTTAGAGAATATTACTTTAGCAGGAGCGGGAAAGGCCTATAACGACGGACAATGGGGACCATCCAATGGCGGTGTGGAACTAACAGGAGGAACACTGAACCTTGGAGAAAATGCGGAAATTACCAAGACCTTTGGAAATAAAGGTGGTGCGATTGAAGCAAAGGAAAATAGCAAAGTCTACTTAAAAAGCAACAGTAAGGTGTATCTAAATCAATCAAGTGACACCGGCGGCGGGATATACGCTAAAGATAGCACAGTAGAAGTCAGCGGGACGAGCAGCATCTCTGAAAATATCGGACAATGGCGGACCGGCGGAATTCATTTAGATCAAAGTTCTCTAACGGTCAACGACCAAGCGACAGTGACTGCAAATATTGCGAAGCACAATGAAGCTGGCGGTATCAAAGTCGAAAATAACAGCAGCGTCGTGATGAACGGCGGCAGTATCACCGCCAATAAAGTAGAGGACAATGGGAATGGCGGCGGAATCTATCTAGTCAGCGGGTGTACGCTTACCCAAAATGCTGGTGAAATCAACCGAAATGAAGCAACCAATGGTGCGGGCATTTATACTACTGGTGGAAGAGTCGAAATGACAGGTGGAACAATCTATCAGAACGAAGCTAGTGCTAACGGCGGTGGGATCTATACAACAGAAGGACCGATTCAGGTATCCAACGGTGAAATCAGTCAAAATACTAGCGAGGTAAATGGCGGTGGTATTTTTATCCGAAAAAGTACCTTAACGATAATTGATGGAAAGATAAAGAACAATACCGCTAACACTGATGGTGGTGGGATACGTGCAACAGGTGAAGCGATTCTCGAGGTGACCGGCAACGCAAGTGAAATTAGTGAGAATGAGGCCAATTATGGCGGTGGCATCTCGGTAAATGAAAATAGCCAAATAACTATGACTGACGGGACTATCAGTAAAAATACTGCAGGGCAACGCGGCGGCGGAGTCAATTTAGATGGGACAGCGACCACCTTCACCATGCAAGGAGGAGAAATCAGCGAAAACAAAGCGAAGCAGAGTGGCGGTATCTTAGCAGATAAAGCCATTGTCACAATTACTAATGTAAAAGTACGCAGCAATCAATCGACTGGGAATCAAGCAGGAGAAGGCTATGGCGGCGGGATCATGATCGAGAATCAATCGAATGGGACTGGCGGCTGGTATTCAGCGAAGGTGACCGTCATCGACAGTGAATTTACAGGAAACAGTGCTTATGATGGTGGTGGTCTGTATGTAAGTGAAGGAAGTCAAGAGTTGTCGATCACTGGGTCTACTTTCACAGAAAATACCGCGCGACATCAAGGCGGCGGCATCTTTGTCAACGGCACCCAGACCAAGATCAGCGAGAGTCGCTTTGATTCAAATAAGGCCAGCAGGTATGGTGGCGCCTTAAAGCTGGGGATGGCAACGGTATTAGAAATAGAAACCAGCACAATCAGCGGCAATGAGTCTCGCTATGGCGGTGGCATCTCCGCCAATGACGGCAGCAAAATCACGATGACAGCGACCGATATTACAAGAAATAGTGCCCGTCTTATCGCGGATGGTGAGTCTGAGATCGTAGAGGGCACGCCGCCAGTGAGCGGAACGGAAAGTGAGAATAGAGGTGGTGACGGCGGTGGCGTAAATATCGATTTGCCGGATACGGAATTCAAGATGACCAAAGGGAAAATCGAAAGGAATAAAGCCGAAAGCAGTGGCGGTGCATTATTTGCGACTGCCCACGCAAAATTCACACTTGGCGGGACGGAGGCTGAACAAGTTGAGGTAATCAAGAATACTTCGGAATCGCAGGGTGGGGCGCTTTTTCTTAAAGAAAATGTTGAAGGGACCATCAGTAATAGTCTTATAGAAGCCAATACCGCTGGAGGAAATGGTGGTGGGGCGCGTCTAGAAGCCGATGCTCGTTTGATTATCATGAATAGCAGTCTGAGTAAAAACACCGCTTCTTATGGCGGTGGGATCTCTGCCAATAGCGCCAGTACCGTCGAAATGAACGGCTCAGCAAGTACAATTTCCGAAAATACAACCAGTAATTTTGGCGGCGGGGTGAATATTGATAACGCAGGGACAGTCTTTACCATGAACGATGGTTCGATTGCTAGTAATCCTGCACGAAATGGCGGCGGGGTCTTTGCCAGTGCCGGTGCAGAGTTTCAGATGAATGCGGGCTTGATCACTCAAAATACCGCGCTCAATAACGGTGCGGGCGTGTATCTCCAAGCAACGGCGCAGTTATCGGTTACTGGCGGTGCCATTTCGCTGAACGTCGCAAAAAGAAGCGGTGGCGGTATTTTTACAGAGGATTATTATTATGATTCTCCAGTAGATGCAGATGCTTACTATCGAAACATTACAGTTACCGGTTCAGGTGAGGTCACCGAAGACAATCGTTCTCAGAGAAAGCAGCCTATACCACATATTATCAATGGACCGCTTGGATTTGAAAATAGTTATCTGAATGATTATCAGGTCAATTATTTCCCGAACTCAGTAAGAATCGTTTATGATCCAAATGGTGGCGGCGGCGAACTATATGAGGAACAATATTTCAAACTAAATCCTCCAGAAATTGCAACAATTCGTTCAGAAACAGAGTTGAAATATACCCCGCCAAGTGACCATCCTGAGTATGTATTTCTATATTGGTGCGAAAGTGCTGATGGTGAAGGCAAGCGCTATAGTACAGAGGGAACGGACAAGATTACGATGGATAGTGACAAAGTACTTTATGCGATTTGGGGACCGCCAACGACCCTTTCTGGGACAATCTTTCTTGATAAAATCAAAAATAGTACCTATGACAAGGGTGAAGAATTAGAGAATCGAGAAGTGACCTTATATAAGAAGGTGGAAAATTCCTCTGAGTATGTTGCGATCGAAACAACCCTTACAAACCAAGATGGCAACTACTACTTTACAGCTACCGACCAAAATTCCTATAAGGTTTCTGTGAAAGTACTGGATGAGGAATATGGCAAGTATGGATTTGTCAAAAAAGGGAGTACGAAACTTAGCAGTCACGTGAACCCGGATGGCTTTTCTGATCCGATTACTATCGACATCGAAAAAGAAAGAAAGCCCGTTTTAAATGCCGGTTATCTTGAATCAGTCGTTGTCACAGGCGTGAAACACAATGCAGAAAATGGCTTCTTTTATCTGATCAGTCTTCTGTTAGCTGGACTCGTAGTAACGCGTATTTTTGCGCTTAGAAAAACCGAATAGAGAAAACGCTCCTTTTCAACGACGAAAAGGAGCGTTTTTTATTCGTGTAATTCCAATGGCAGACCGTCAGGATCAAAGAAGAAGGTCATCTTCTCACCAGTAAAGTCATCGGTTCGCAGAGGTTCGCACTCGATTCCGTGACTGTTCAAGAAAGCGATGGTTGCTTCAATATCCTTTGTTTTAAAGGCTAAATGGCGTAATCCCGCTGCCTCTGGAAAGCTTGGGCGTTTCGGTGGATTTTTCACCGCGAAGATTTCTAATTCTGCGTCGTTCAACTGTAGGTCAAGTTTGTAATCTTGACGCTCTGGTCGGTAATGCTCCCGAATAATCGGCAGACCAAGGATATCGACATAGAAATGCTTCGCCTTCTCATAGTCGGAAACAATAATAGCGACATGGTGAATCGCGGAAAAATTTGGCTTCGGCATAAAAAACATCCTTTCAGTTTTTACTTATCTAGTTTATTGTAACAGGACTAGAGGCTGGGGGCGTTCTAGCCGCTTTCTTAAACGTCTTATCGCGTCAAAGCTGAGGGAGCTTACGAAGTCTTTTCTTATTATAAGCTAGTTGGATTAAAAAAAGTATGTTATACTCCAATCAATTGAAGAGAAACATTTGGGGTGCTGTTTAGCTGAGATTATACCCATGGAACCTGATGCAGTTAAGACTGCCGCAGGGAAATGTAGCTAGTTGACTGATCGTACCCGACCATTTTATTTTGGTTGGGTTTTTCTGTCTTTTACTCCTTTTGTTTCTTGCAGAATGGTTGCTTGAAAATGAGAAAGGAGTTTTTTGTCGTGGAGAAAAATAAAATCCACAAATTGACGCTATTGGCTTTAATGATTGCCTTGGATGTTGTTTTGTCACCTTTGATGCGAATCGAGGGGATGGCGCCGATGTCTAGTGTCATGAACATTATCGCCGGCGTGTTGTTGGGTCCCATTTATGGAACGGTGATGGCGCTAGTTTGTGCCTTGATCCGTATGACGATGTTAGGGATTCCGCCTTTGGCGCTGACAGGAGCGGTGTTTGGTGCTTTCTTTGCGGGGTTGTTTTATCGTTTGGGAAAAAAACTGATCTGGTCAATGCTGGGTGAAGTTGTTGGTACGGGAATTATCGGCTCGCTCTTATCTTATCCTGTGATGGTGTGGTTCACCGGCAGTCAGAACGAGCTGTATTGGTTGATTTACACTCCGCGCTTTGTCGGTGCGACCCTGATTGGCTCGGCGATTGCTTTTGTCGTCTTAGTAAAGTTGCAGGAAACAGCGATTTTTAAACGCTGGCAGCGCTTATTTTCCAGTGAAAGGATGTTTGGATGATGAAAATAGATGGTTCAAAACTACTGCCCTTAACCGAGGCTCCGCTGATTCATTGTATAACCAATGAGGTGACCTGTGAAACGGTAGCGAACGCGCTGCTTTATATCGGGGCAAAGCCGATCATGGCTTGTGATCCGCGGGAGTTTGACGAGCTGTTTCGACAGACAGACGGTTTATTGCTGAATATTGGTCATCTCTCGGAGGAACGTGAAAGAAGTTTAGTCGCCGCTGCGAAGCTGGCAAACAAGGTGGGAAAGCCAACCGTCGTTGACCTAGTAGGCTATGGGGTCAGCCGCACAAGAGATCGGATAGGGCGTCAGCTTGTTGAAGAAAAGCCAACCGTAGTAAAGGGGAATATTTCTGAACTGCGTAATTTTTGCGGCTTACCAAGCCATGCCCGCGGAGTGGATGGCAGTGAGCTGGATCAAAGCGACCCAGCAATCGAAGAGCTAACAAATGCTCTGCAGCAATTAACAAAGACGTATCCTAAAACAACCTTTTTAGCTACTGGCAGCCAAGATATTATTGTGGATCAGTGCAGAGTCTGGCAGCTGCGAAACGGCGTGCCGGCATTGGATCGCTTTACTGGGACCGGCGATGTTGTCGGTGCTTTGATCGCCGCGTTATTGGGGACTGGAGCAGAGGCTTCGGCGGCGGTCGTTACGGCGGTCAGCTATTTTAATCTATGCGGAGAGCAAGCAGGCGATGAAAATGGCTTGGCGGCTTTTCGACAAGCAACCTTGAATCAACTCTCGCTTTTGATGGAAAAAGAATGGTGGACTGAAGTGAAGGGAGAAGAAAAACAATGGACTTAACGCTTTATTTGGTAACAGCTCGCTATGATTTTAGCGATGAACACTTTCTGACGGTGATTGAAGAGGCCTGTAAAAATGGGGTCACACTTGTTCAGCTGCGAGAAAAAGACTTACTGACGGGAGAATTTTATGCACTGGCTTTGAAGGTAAAACAGGTGACGGATCGGTATCAGATCCCGCTGATCATCAATGACCGGGTAGATATTTGCTTGGCGGCTGATGCAGCAGGTGTGCACATCGGGGATGATGAAATGCCAGTAGAGGTGGTGCGGTCGCTGATTGGTCCCGAAAAGATCTTGGGCGTGTCAGCAAAAACTGTCGAACGAGGAGTTGAGGCAGAAAAAGCCGGTGCGGACTACTTAGGCATTGGGGCGATTTTCCCAACAAAAACCAAAGAGACGCCGCTAACCTCGATCGAAACACTGAAGGCAATCAATGAGCAGGTAACGATTCCTAGTGTTGCGATCGGCGGGATCAAGGAAGATAACCTGACGGATTTTTACGGAACAGGAATCGCCGGAGTATCGATCGTTAGCGAAATCATGCAGGCAAAAGCGGTCGGCGAAAAAGTTCGACGTTTGAAAGAAAAAATGGATAAAGTATTGGGGGAATCAAAATGATAAATGAAACGCCTCAGGTTGTAACGATTGCCGGATCAGATTCTGGCGGTGGCGCAGGAATTCAAGCGGACCTCAAAACCTTTCAGGCACGAAAAGCTTTTGGAATGAGCATTATTGTGGCATTGACGTCTCAAAATACCTATGGGGTACAAGACAGCATGGCGATTCCTAGCCCCTTTATCGAAGCGCAGTTTGATTCTTTAGCCGCTGATTTTGCGATTGGTGCTGCTAAGACTGGGATGTTGGCGGATGTGGAACGAGTAGAAACGGTGGTAAAAAAGCTGAAGCAGGTAGATTTTGGCCCAATAGTCGTAGATCCTGTAATGGTAGCGAAGGGCGGCCATCATCTGTTACAAAGTGACGCGGTAAAAACGATCAATCAGCAATTACTGCCATTAGCGACGATCGTTACCCCCAATTTGCCAGAAGCAGAAGTCATCATTGGTCAGCGGATCGTGACGGATCAGGAGATGATCGAGGCAGCGAAAAAGCTGCAAACCTTCGGTACGCAAAACGTTGTCGTTAAAGGCGGACACAGCCAGAACAAGGATGCGGCGGATTATGTTTTGCTGGCATCAGGAGAAAGCTTCTGGATGAGTGCGCCGAGAGTGGAGACAGCAAGTACTCATGGAACTGGTGACACCTTTTCCGCCTGTATCGCCGCGGAACTGGCAAAAGGAACCGAGCTGAAGGAAGCGATTATTATCGGCAAGAAATTTATCCAAGCAGCTATCAGCCAGCCGATTTTTGTTGGGCACGGACATGGTCCAACCAATCATTGGGCCAAAATGACCGATAATATCGTCATCAAATAAAAAAGAAGTTGAGAAAGAGTCCCTTCTCTAAACGTTACAAGCGAACGATTTTAGAGACTAGCGCCTTCTCAACTTCTTTTTAGTTTGCCTTCAAACAAATATCTTGTCCTTGCTCCTGCAGGTGAGCGACATGCTGCTCGCCCCAGCTGCACAGACTATCTAGAATATCAGACAGGCTGCGGCCATAATCGCTTAATGAATATTCGACTTTCGGAGGCACCTGTTGATACACTTTCCGGTCAATAATATTATCTTCCTCTAACTCACGAAGCTGCTGTGTCAGCATTTTTTGGCTGATGCCAGTAATTCCTCGCTTCAAGTCGCTGGGACGCATCGGTCCATGGCGAAGGTTACAAAGAATAATGGGTTTCCATTTTCCGCCGATAACATCCATCGTCGCTTCGACACCGATCATATAGGAACGATTCTCCAAAAAAAATTCCTCCTTAAAATGTTGATACCATCCAAAAGTTACTAAAAGGTATCTATAGTACAAAAAAGTGGGTACTTATCAAAAGATCATCAACAGTATATAGTATCTTCTCGTAGGTTACAAATACTTTTTTTTGGAGGAACAAAATGGAAAAGAAACTCTCACCAAATTTAACATTGCTGGCTCTCGCGATTAATGCCTTCGCGATCGGGTCAACGGAATTTATCAGCGTCGGGCTGTTACCGATGATCGTTCACAGCTTTCATGTCACACTTGCGCAAGCAGGGTTGACTGTTTCATTGTACGCTTTAGGCGTTACGATTGGAGCCCCTTTATTGACCGTTTTAACAGGAAAATGGAACCGACGTAGTTTGATGATCGGCATTATGCTGCTGTTTATCAGTGGAAATCTGCTGGCGGCTTTTGCACCGACCTTCTTTATTTTATTGCTAGGCCGCATTTTGGCAGCCTTGGCTCACGGAATCTTTATGTCTGTTTCAACTGTGATTGCAGCCGATGTTGTTGAGCCTTCACGTCGTGCAAGTGCCATCGCGATCATGTTTACAGGTTTGACTGTGGCTACCGTGACAGGAGTACCGCTTGGAACCTTCATTGGTCAACAGACAGCTTGGAACATGTCCTTTATCTTTATCGCTGTTGTTGGGTTGCTGGGACTAATCGCCAGCAGCTTCTTGGTTCCCCGTCATTTACCGATTCCAGGTAAAGTGGACTTGAAGGGCTTCCCCCGAATTTTTACCAATAAACCATTGGTGATGTCCTTCTTGATTACCGCTTTCGGTTATGGCGGTACCTTTGCTGCATATACTTATCTGTCGCCGATTTTAGCCGATTTTGGTTTTTCTGCCAGTGCTGTCGTGGTTATTTTGATCGTTTATGGCGTAATGGTCGCTATCGGGAATACTGTTGGCGGACATTTCGCGAATGAAAAGCCGTTGGCATCCTTGATCAAGATGTTCGGTCTTTTGATGGCGGCCCTCGTGTTCTTATTTGTGACCATCTTGATTGGAAACAGTATTCTAGGACTGCTGGCAGCGATGCTGTTAGGCTTATTTGCCTTCATGAACGTGCCAGGTCTGCAACTGTATGTTGTACAGTTAGCAGAAAAGTACGTACCGCAGGACATTACTCTGGCTTCAGCGTTTAATATCGCCGCCTTCAATATCGGAATTACATTAGGGTCGACAATCGGTGCACAAGTCACTGGTAAAATGTCTATTGCCTATACACCATTATTCGGGGCACTCATTGTTTTATTCGCCATCCTCTTGATTCTTCAAGTGAAAAAAAGCGAAGCCGCAGAAATGGTAAGTACAGGAACTGAATGTGAAGAATAGGAAAAAGCCGTGACAGAGTCCGTCACGGCTTTCCCGTTATTTGTTGTTCCAGATTTGAGCCAAAATATCCTTCAACACTAGAAAAGCGTCCTGATCATTGTAGCCATAATCCCTTTTCAAACGCTTCAGCATTTCTGTTAGCTGAGAAGCATACGTTTCTACATGGACAGTCTTTTGATAGGTTGCCAACACAGGGTATTTTTCAGACCAAACCGTCGTCCAGTCAATCTTCTGCTGCTTCTCTTCACTGGTTTTAGCGATGACTTCCTTGATATCGTTTAGGTCTGGATCGAATTCGATTAGTTCATCCAAAGAAACTTTGTATGCGGCGGCTAATTTTTTCGATTGATTGATATCCGGCAGGGTTTCGTCGAGCTCCCATTTTGAAATGGTTTGTCTGCTAACGCCGAGTTTTTCGGCGACATCTTCTTGAGACAATCCCTGCTTTTTACGTGCAGTGTAGAAATTGTTTCCTAATGTCATCTTCTATCCCTCCAACCTTGATAGGTTAAGTGTATCAGGATCTGACATGAAAGCTAGCGAAGATAGAAGGAACTTTTGCCCTGTTTCTTACCATCAATCCAAAGCGGGTTTATTGCGAAAATGAACCAGACAAGCAGTAAAGACCGCCAGTAGTAAAGCTAATAGGACGAGTAAGGAAAGCTGGGAGCCGGTAACTGTTGCGGCGATAAAATCCGATTGGGATTGTTGAGCCAAGTTAATGATTGTTGCAACGATTGCTGTGGCAACGGCACCAGAGAATTGCTGCAACGTATTAAACAGCGTATTGCCATCACCATATTCATCCTCTGACAGCAAGTTCATTCCTGTAGTCATTAAGTTGCTGTAGGAAAAGCCAATACCGATCATGTAAAAGACATGACCTGCGACGAATCCTAGCAGAAACGGTGAACGTAATAACAGTGTTAAGGCGATCCAACCGATCGTCGCAAAGCTCAAGCCTAATAAGATCGGTTTTTTCGGCCCAAAGCTGTCTAAGACACGTCCAGAGATTGGAGCTAAAATCGCGCCGACTGCGGCTCCAGGCATCATGACAAGCCCTGCGATAAAGGCATCTTTGCCTAAGACGATTTGAATGAAGTTTGGTAAAACGAAGGAAATCCCTAAAAGTAAAAACTGACAAACCAAAAAGCCGCACAAGAATAAAACAAAGACTTTATTTTTCAATACGGTAATACGCACTAGCGGATTTTTTCCGCGCGTTGCCTGACGATAGAAGATCACGAATCCGACAATGCCGATAGCTAGCGAAACAAGACTTAGCAAGCTGCCAATTTGATTTAAGAACATTAATAGTCCGCTGAACAGTAACGCGACGCCAATCAAGCTAACGACATCCAGCGCCCCAGCTTTCTTGACAGGCATCTCTGGGATGGCATAAAGACCAATCACCAAAGAAATCGCGAGTACAGGTAATAAAAATAGAAAAATTGCATGCCAAGACAGGCTGGCAGTCATGATTCCGCCATAAGTGGGCCCAATCGCTGGAGCGATCGAAGTCGTTAATGTTCCAACCCCCATCATGGTGCCTCGTTTATGCATAGGAGTGAAATTCAATATAATATGAAACATCAGCGGTAAAGCGATCCCTGTGCTGACACCCTGCAGTAAACGTCCGACTAAAAGAATGCTGTAAGAAGGAGACCATAAATCAATCACTAAACCCGCAATGAAGAACAGATTTGCGACAATAAATAACTTGCGAATCGAAAAATTTTTCAATAAATAATTGGAAAAGGGCACCATAATGGAAATCACTAAGAGATAAATCGTCGTGACCCACTGTACCATACCAGTCGAAATCCCAAACTGTGTTATCAGCGTAGGGAAGGTCACATTCATGGCGGTCTCAATCAAGACCCCAGCAAAGGACATAATTCCAGTGGCAAGGACAGCTAACAACAAATGGATTTTCTTTTCTTTCATGTAATAACCTCACTTTGTTTCGACAGATAACAGTGCTTTGAGTTTGTGCCGCCGGGTTCATATTGGCGTAGCGGAGCGGCATTCATTTTTCTAAAACTCAGAAAAATGAGAGATATTTTCGTCACGCATACGATTCAACGAAACAGCTTATACTTGAATTAGTGAAGACCCAAAATTCATTTCATCATTTGGTATTCTGCGAAAAGTTGAACTCGCAGCTACCTCAAGTGACCGGAAGTCATTTTTCTAAAACTCAGAAAAATGAGAGATATTTTCGTCACGCATACGATTCAACGAAACAGCTTGTACTTGAATTAGTGAAGACCCAAAATTCATTTCATCTTTTGGTATTCTGCGAAAAGATGAACTCGCAGCTACCTCATGTCAAGGGACTTCATTTTTCTAAAACCCAGAAAAATGAGTCATATCTTCGTCACGCATACGATTCAACGAAACAGCTTGTACTTGAATTAGTGAAGACCCAAAATTCATTTCATCTTTTGGTATTCTGCGAAAAGATGAACTCGCAGCTACCTCAAGTCAAGGGGACTTCATTTTTCTAAAACCCAGAAAAATGAGTCATATCTTCGTCACGCATACGATTCAACTAAACAACCTGTACTTGAACTAGTTGACACAGAAGAAACCGGCCTCACACTTTTAATAACTGCAAAAAGTTGAACTCGCAAAAAAGGAGAGGTGGTTTCTAAATTAATAGAAACCGCCTCTCTCTCGACACGCCCTGCGTGTTATCTGTACGATTTATTCACAGAAAGCATTGTAAAGCTTTTTTTCGCCAAGGTCAAGCTTAGCGTTGGATAAGAAAGCTTAGAACAGCGAAGATAGCGATGTGTGCAGGGTAGAAAATATAGAAGAAATTCCGCATACCCCGCCCTTTTTCGCCGTTATAAAGAATGATTGGGATTGCCGCTAGGAACATCATCCATTGATAGTTAAAGGAGAAGGCGTATTGAATTCCACCGCCAAAAACAAGTGTAATAACGGCGACAACGATTAGTGCCGCAACTTGTAGAAATTTCTTTCCGTGGAAAAGATAGAATAAAACAGCGAGGGCCACTAGTAAAAAGCCACCCTCTGTCATCATGACTGTTGGAACGATTAGAGTGAATACTTGGAAAAACAACAAGCCGATTTTCGAATCGAATAGGCTGTCGTTAGACAATAGCATCATCGCGAAAATGCTTAACAGGGTAGGTACAAGGAACCATACGAGGCCCTTCATAAAGGTTTTCCTTTGTTTGAAATATTCGCAGGCCTGCATGTAGACAGTCCCTAAGAATATGGTGCCAAAAATATTATTGATAACGATTGATCCACCGATAGAAAAGTAACGATTTAGGATGAAGTTAATGATCCCCATCAGCCAATAGCCGGCTAGCAATCGGAACATGTACTTTTTACGATCGCTCGTATGAATGAACCCCTCAGAACTTTCAAATAGAAACAGCGGTGCTGCGATTCGTCCGATCCAATGGAACCAGATGGGAACACCCAAAAAGAGAAAAAATTCTCCGATGTGATCAATGACCATGGTCACAACCCCTAAAACTTTTAACTGGAAACCAGTCATTCCTTTGTTCATAAAAAAACTCCTCTCTCTGAAAACCACGATACTGAATTTTTTTGTCAGCCACCATTTATTAAACGAACAATCGACTTACAAAAATGAGAGATGAAATGTCAGAAAATTCTATAAACTCATTGACAACTGATAAAACCTCCTTTATCATTACAACCATAAATTAATTTAATTGCCATTTAAATTTAATTTTTCTAAGGAGAATTTCTATGAACGCGACGACTACTGGACAAATGATCATTATTATTAGACTGAGGACTTGAAACTTGTTTTGAAAAAAACAGTTTGAGGTCCTGTTTGACATTTGTTGAGTGGGATTCTCCAGAGCATCCCACTAAGAAATTAGTGAGATGCTTTTTTATTTTAGTAATAGGTACCAAACAAAAAAGGAGTGGGGAAAATGGAAAACAATGTAGAGAAGGTAAATTTTAAAGAAACAGCTATCTATACCGTTGAAACGGCAGAGGCACCAAAGGCAATCGGCCCTTATGTACAAGGAAAAGTGGTAAACGGCATGTTGTATGCTTCAGGTCAGATTGCATTAGATCCGACAAGTGGGGAAATGGTCGGTGAAACGATCGAGGATCAAACCTATCAGGTATTGCGAAACGTTGGTGGACTTTTAAAAGCGGTCGGTGCGGACTATGACCAAGTCGTAAAGACGACATGCTTCTTGAAGAATATGTCTGATTTTGTTGCCTTCAATCAAATTTATGAAAGCTTTTTTGATAATGAAAAACCAAGCCGCTCCTGTGTTGGTGTCGCTAATTTACCCAAAGATGCATTGGTTGAAGTTGAGATTGTAGCGGTGGTAGAATAATAATTTTCCAGTTTTTAAATACTTATTTAAGTCCTCTTTTTTTAAAAGGAGGACTTTTATTATGAAATAAAGAAGAGGTATGTTTGCTTTCTTCAAAAATAAATCAATTTTAGAAAACGCTTGCACAAATAATTAATAGATGCTATTATCAAGGTGTTAACAGGTTAACGTGTTAAGTTTTAAGGAGGAAATAAATATGGCTATAGCAAAATATGAGGAAATTAAACAGGACATCGTAAAGAGAATACTTTCAAAGGAATTCCAGCCAGGACAAAAGATTTCAAGCGAAGCAGAACTAAAAAATAAGTACAACGTGAGTTCAACAACCGTAGTAAAAGCTTTGAATGAGCTTGTTTCAGAAGGGTATGTTTATAGAGTCCAAGGAAAGGGAACCTTTGTTACAAAGGCGCTTAGAGGAACAACAGTCCGGTATTTTGAAAATGATTATAAATATTTTGATCGCAGTGATGAGCGTACAGAAGTCATTTCTGTTAAAACGGAGTCTACTTCTGAGATTATTGGTGAATTTGAGGAGGGGATTGAGGTTCAAGAAATTACTCGTCTGAAATATGCTGGGGATACCCCAATTCAACTGACGACAACCTATATGGACTCAAATTATATTCAAGGTGCATCGAAGGAACAATTGAAATCAATCTATGATACGGTTCGCGAGAAGAAAAATATCAATCTATTCAACAATCAATTCGAAGAAAATTTCAAAATACTATCTCCTGTACCTAATGAGATAAAGAAATTACTTAAAATTTCTGGAGAAGCCCCGGTAGTGTTTATAACACAAAAAACATACTCAGCAGACAACAAATTAATTGAATTAATTCTTTCATATAAAAAGCATGACTACTTTGATATTACTGTGACTTCAGTATAGGAGGAAAAAATGATTATATTATGTGGACATGGCAAGTACGGTGAAGCAATCAAAAATAGTTTAGAGATGATCGCAGGAAAACAAGAAAATATGTACACTGTTGATTTTACCGAAGACATGTCTGTCAGCGATATTATCGAACAGTACAATGAGCGAATCTCAGCTTCAACAGAACATGTATCGATTTACTGTGATATTCCTGGGGGAAGTCCCGCAAATGCGGCGCTATTAACTAAAAAGAAAAATGAAAAAGTACGAGTTTTTACAGGATTAAATTTATCTATGATGCTTAGTTTAGCAATGGGGGAAAGTATTTCGCAAAGTTTAGTCGATGCCAAAGAATCTATTAAAGAGCTTTAGAAATTGGAGGCGAAAAAAATGATTGTTAATGTTCGAATTGATGAACGTTTGATTCACGGGCAAGTGGCAACCATGTGGACGAATCACTTGAAAGCCACTCGAATTATGGTCGTTGATAACGAGGTTGTAAAAAATGAGATGGAAAAAGAGGTTCTTAAGATGGCAAAGCCCAACTCAGTAAAGCTGAGTATATTAACAACAAAAGGCGCTTCAATGCGAATAAATAATGGGCAATATGATGCTGAAAAAGTCTTTTTAATCGTTAAGAACCCCAAGACACTTGTTGAGTTAAAGGATAACGGTGTGGTATTAGAAGAAATAAATGTTGGGAATATGTCTGCGAAGAAAGGTTCTAAACAAATAGCGAAATCAATTGGTGTCACATCAACTGATATTGAAGCATTTAATTATTTAAATCAGAAAGGGGTAAATCTGGTAGCACAAATGGTTCCCAATGAAGAAAAAAGTGATTTCATGAAACTACTGAAGGAGGGGCATTAATATGGAATT
Organism: Enterococcus sp. DIV0170; assembly: GCF_051710765.1. NCBI lineage: Bacteria > Bacillati > Bacillota > Bacilli > Lactobacillales > Enterococcaceae > Enterococcus > Enterococcus sp. DIV0170. Next base: position 3,111,371 of record NZ_JBIOLG010000001.1, on the reverse strand, counting down.
AGCTACGTGGCAAATTGCAATCTTAATTATTTTTTCATTCTTTTGTATTTTAGACAATTTGACTCTGGTTATTGGTATGCAGTTTCCGGTAATCGTTGGCACGATTGCGGGGCTTATTGTGGGAGATGTCACTTTGGGATTGACGATCGGGGCTACTTTGCAATTGATGGTACTTGGGGTAGGAACTTATGGAGGCGCTTCCGTTCCTGATTTTACAACGGGTGCGATAGTTGGGACAGCTTTTGCACATATATCAGGGAAAGGAATTGAGTTTGCTCTAGCTATTGCCGTACCAGTTGGTCTATTGATGGTTCAACTAGACGTGTTAGCTCGATTTGCAAATACCTTTTTCTTACACAGAATCGATAAGAACATCGAAGAGTTGAATACTAGGGGGATTGCTCGAAATACGGTGCTAGGAATGTTTCCGTGGGGATTATCCCGAGCTATTCCAGTTGGAATCATGCTTATCTTTGGGCAAAAGGTGGTAGACGTCATCGTAAATGATATGCCGGATTGGCTGATGGGCGGGTTGAAGGTAGCGGGGGGACTGCTTCCCGTAGTGGGAATAGCTGTTTTACTAAAATATCTTCCTACAAATAAATATATTGCCTATTTAATAGCGGGATTTTTCTGCGCGGCTTATTTGAAAGTACCGATGCTGGGAGTCGCAATGGTTGGATTGGCCTTAGCGATTAATCACTTTAATCGTAAGGTTGGGGAGGAAAAAAATCCAGAAATGAAACCTATTGCTGCTGCCGATACCAGTTTAACTATAGGGGGCTACGAAGATGGAGAATATGAAGAATAGTACGATCACAAAAAAGGATCTTTTTCGCGCCAGTTATCGTTGGTTATTAGGAAGTCAAATCTGTTGGAATTATGAGCGGATGATGTCTACGGGTTATCTCTATACCATGTTGCCATTTTTAGAAAAGAAATACGGCGACAACAAGGATGAACTTAAAGAAATGCTAGAAACACACAATCAGTTCTTCAATTGTAATCCAATGATGGGGCATTTTATTGTTGGGATCGATCTGGCAATCGAGGAACAAGAAGGATTTGAATCCAGAGAAGTAATTACAGGGATCAAAACAGGGTTGATGGGACCATTTGCCGGAGTTGGAGACACGATATTTGGTGTATTAATTCCTACTGTTTTAGGTTCGATTGCGGCTTATATGGGGCAAAAAGGCAATGTGACCGGTGTGATCATCTGGTTGCTGGTTAATATTGCTGTCTGTATCGCCAGATTTACATTTCTTCCTTTCGGATACAAACAAGGTCTCAAACTAGTCAATGAATTCAGCGACAAACTGAATGCATTGACGGATGCGGCGATTTTGCTAGGGGTTACTGTAGTAGGAGCGCTGATTCCGACAGTTATTACAGCAAATGTGTCCTTTGTCTATAAATCCGGTGAGGTGACAATGAAGCTACAAGAAATTTTGGATCAGATTATGCCTGCACTGATTCCAGCTTGTTTAGTAGGTTTGATCTATTGGTTACTAGGGAAAAAAGGGATGACTTCAACAAAAGCCATTCTACTAGTAATGGTGTTGTCGATTATCTTTTATAATCTTAAGATTTTAGGATAAAAAAGGGATGCTAGTTTTACTTAGTCTGTTTAATTTTCTGCGATTGCAGGTAAAAAATGATTACTAGAAAAAAGGGAGAATAGAAAATGACATTAGAATTTTTTGAAGAATGTAAACGAGTTACAAAAGTGCTTGAAGAGAATGAGAAAGAAAATATTTCGGAGGCTGCAAAAATTGTGGCGGAAGGGATTATGAAAGGCGGGATTACTCAAGCTTTCGGTAGTGGTCATTCGTATGCTGCGGCAATTGAAATTAGCGGACGCGCTGGCGGTTTGATTACTTCGAAGACGATCATGGATCCGGCAGGAGGAATGTATGAGCAATGTGAAGGTGTAGGTAAAACGCTGATGCATAAGGTCATGGTTGATCCTAATGATGTCTTCTTTTTGATCTCAAACTCAGGAAGAAATCCGATGGCTATCGAAATTGCAGAAGAAATAAAAAAACGCGGGAATAAATTAATTGTCGTTACGGCATTAGATATCTCGAAAGCTTCGACTTCGCGTCATCCTAGCGGAAAACTGTTATTCGAGTTTGCGGATGTCGTGCTGGATAATCATTCTGGTTTCGGTGATGCTGCTTTAGAAATCGAAGGGTTAGACACAAAAGTTTGTGGAACCTCTTCCTTTGCGGCAACCTTACTTTTGCAGCAAACAATGTTTGAAGCAATCAAAATCATGGTAGAAAAAGGCTTTGAGCCGCCTGTATACATGAGTGCGAATGTTGATGGCGGACATGAACGTAATTTAGCGATCGAAGACAAATATGCCGATCGAATCTTTCATATTTAAAAACAGAGCCTTGAACTTGTCTTTTCAAGTTTAGGGCTTTTTTAGGATCTTGTATAAAAAAACTGCAGCATAGGAGTATAAAGTGAAAACAGTCGCAGAAATCAGAAAAGAAACTTATTCGAAAAAATGGTCGCGTTATGGTGAGAAGGAGATCTTGCCCTTTTGGATTGCCGATATGGATTTCAAATCACCAGAGTTTTTATCCAAGTGTTTGCTTTCCAGAGTTCATAAGAATTATTTCGGATATACGGATATCCCCAAGGAAGTAAATCATCGGATCTGTGAATGGTACAAAAAGCGGTACGATTGTGAAGTAAGACCAGAAGAGATTCTTTTTTCGACAAGCGTTTTGCACAGCTATCGAGTAATCCTCGAAACTTGTTTATCAACAGGTGGAAAAATAGTAATGTTTACACCAAGTTATCCACCGTTAATAACTATCGCAGAAAATATTGGCATTGAGGTAGTTGAAATACCACTTCTGCATGTGGATAACAGTCATCAGATTGATTTTAATGAAGTTAGAAAAGTATTGAGTGAAGACCCGCAGATTGAAGCGCTTGTTTTATGCAATCCTCACAATCCAGTGGGTCGTGTTTGGAATAATACTGAAATCGAGAGAGTTAAGGAACTAGTACAAGCCCGAGATTTATATCTGATTTCGGATGAGATTCATGGTGACCTTGTATTTAGTGACTATTCATTCAACTCAGTATTAAAAACAGACAAGGCTGTGGAAAAACTAATTGTGCTCTCTTCACCGGCGAAAACATTCAATGTCGCAGGTATTAAGGCATCCTACATCATTATTAGAAATCAAAAGATAAAAACACGGCTAGCAGAAAGTTTTAAGATAAATGGGTTAAACGATTTAGATATATTTGCCATTGAAACACTAAATGGTTTATATGGAAATTTTGAAGATGCGCTTCTATGGTTGAAAAACCTGATTAACGTTTTAGAAGAAAACTATCACTATCTTGAAGGATTTTTTTCTGACCTAGAGCGTGCGGAACTAATCAAATCTGAAGGCTCATACTTAGCTTGGATAAAAATTATAGATAGCCCGTGTGTAGATTCTAATGAAATAAGAATCGTTTTGAAAGAAAGATATGGCATTGATGTACATGAAGGAACGATTTTCAAAGAGGGTGATGGACAGTATATTCGGATAAATTTCGGTTGTCCATTAGAATTTTTGATAAAAGGAATGGAGCGTTTTGCTGAAGCAATTACAGACAAAGCGATCTAGTGAACGGGAGAATGTAGAATGAGTAAGAAGATAATTAAAGAATTTTGCGCTGAAAATTTTGAAAGGATTCCTGAGGCTATTGCTTCAGGAGCTGGCAGGATCGAGCTGTGTGATAATCTCGCAGAAGGTGGAACGACACCTAGCTATGGTGTAATAAAAAAAACACTCGATTATACTAAAGGAAAAAAAGTTCCCACTATGGTCATGATCAGACCAAGAGGTGGGAACTTTGAATATAATAAAGCCGAAGCTGAAATTATGGAAGCTGATGTGATGATTTGTAAAGACTTAAAGGCAGATGGTATTGTTTTTGGTTGTTTGAAAAATAGTTGGTTAGATGAACCACTTATACTGCATTTAAAAGACCGAGCAGGAGATATGTCTGTTACTTTTCATATGGCTTTCGATGAGTTGAGCCGAGAAAATCAATTTCGAGCAATTGATTGGCTGGCAGAAAAAGGAGTTGATCGTATCTTAACTCACGGTGGAAGCGGCGAAAAGCCAATTTCTGAGACAGTTTCGCATTTATTAGAACTGATTTCATATGCAAATGATCGAATAGTTATTCTGCCAGGAGCAGGGATTCGATTTGATAATGTTGATCAATTACTAGCAACTCTAAATGTCTCAGAAGCACATGGAACACGTATCGTTTCTATTTAAATTAAATCCCCAAAAGAAAAATAAACACTAACGCAGCAACGGTTTGAACAGCCCCAACCGATAGTCCGTAAAGCAAAAAGCGTGGACCTTCTTTTAAGAATTTTCGGAAGTCTAGGCGCAGGCCGATGGCAGCTAAAGCAGTGGTTTCAAACCAAGTGCTGATAAAATGAGCGCCGTCACTGAAGACTGTTGGCAAGGTAAAGAAACTATTGATGATACAGAAAATTAAAAAGCAAGTGACATACCAGGGGATCGGGAATTTTTTCTTCGATCCTTTTGTTGCTACGAGATTGTCTCGCTGAGCTTTGCGTTCGAAAACAAAAACTACGACTACTAAAAAAATGATCCGGGTAATTTTGAAGAGCATCGCATATTTGACGGTTTCTGGATTCACTAAGCTTGCGCCGGCAACGACTTGTCCAACAGATTGAAGGGTTCCTCCGAGAAGCGCGCTTTTGCTCAATAGGGCATCACCAAACAAAGACATTCCCAAAAATGGCAAAGTCAGCATCATTACTGTTCCCAGTAGATTTACCAGAGTGATGATCTGTCCTTTTTCGTCATCATTGGCTTCGATTGCAGGGGCAATTGCACCAATCGCTGAAGAGCCGCAGACCGCATTTCCTCCAGCCATCATCATAGCCATTTTTTCATTGAATCCCAGCTTTCGGCCAATCCAATAGGCACCGCTGATAACAGTTGCCATAATCAATACAATGAAGAGCAGTCCCTTGATTCCCATTTCTCCAATCGTTTGGAAGGTCACGGTAAAGCCTAGCAGAACGACTGAGTATTCTAATAAACGACTTTCTGAAAATTTGGTCCCGTCAGCTAGAACCGATTGTTTAAAGAAGGTATTTCCTAAAATGATCCCTAGAAGAATCGCTAAGGTGGCGCCTCCTAGTTTTGGTAAGAGCAAGGCCAATAGTTTCGCTAAGATCGCTACGCCAATGGATAGTCCCAAACCGGGCAGGATAGGTTTAGATTTAGTGTAAAAACGAGTAAACATATACAAATTCCTTTCTATCGTTAATTTTGAATTAAGGTTGTGCAGGTAAAATAAGTCGATGAGCGCTCTTTATTTTTAAGGTACCTTTTATGGAAAAACTCAGATGATTTTCATTTGACCAACAAATTATAACTGATATCTTTCATTATTATAATTTATTGATATAATACCTTAGATAGAAAAAGATAATGGAAGTGATTACGATATTTAAATGGCTCGAAACCTTCAAGGTAGTTTATGAAACGAAAAATTTCTCGAAGGCATCGGAAATTTTGTTTATTTCCCAACCAACCGTTTCCTCCCAAATCAAGCAGCTGGAAAACGAATTCGGTACGCAGCTATTCATCCGCAGCGGACGGAAGGAAGTGCTAGTTACACCGCAGGCGGAAATTTTGTACGAGCGAGTCGTTGACTTGATGGACGATTGGGACAATTTATATCAAGCTGTCCAAACCAATCAACAGCAGATCGTTCGTTGTGTGATTGGCGCTTCTCACACGTTTGCCAATTATGTTTTGCCCGCACTTTTGATCCAACTGCATCAGCAGTTTCCGCAAATACGCTTTAGTGTTCAGATGATGAATTCTTTAGAAGTGCTGCAAGCATTAGAGCACCATGCTGTGGATATCGGATTTATTGAGAAGCCGTTGTCTGCACCAACGATTAAACGGTTTTCACTGATGGAAGATCAGCTAGTTTTGGCAGGCGATACGGAAAAAGGCCCTTGGCTAGTGAGGGAGAACACATCCGGTGTTTATTATTACACGAAGCGGTTTTTAGAGGAAAAAGACATAAATGGTCCTACTATGGAAATTCAAAGCAATGAAGTGATCGTGAGTTTACTGAAGCAAGGCTTCGGCTGTTCATTAATCTCTGAAAGAGCGGCTGAAGGAATTAACCACCGAAGATTGGATGAGAGTTTCAAGCGTAATTTTTATCTCATTCGTCGCAAAGCCAGTGCCTCTGATGATATCGAAAAATGTGCCGAGTTTATTTGCGAGTGGAGTAAACAGTAAAAATAACAAAAAAGCAGCCATCCCCGTTTTTATCGAAAAAGGGAATGGCTGTTTTTTGACGATTAAGGTTTTACCGCGTGACTTAATTTGGTTAAATAGTGGACCACTTCTTCCAAACGCTGAAAATCAACGATGGTTAGATTGTCTTTAGGAGTATGCATAACCGCGTCCATTAATAAATACATGTTTGTAGACGCGACAGCGAGTGCGGGAATACCCGCTCCCGCAAAGAGCATATGATCGCCCATCGGCCAAGGTTCGACTTTTTCAACCGTTGGATAATCCGCGGTAAATTGATCCAACTGTGTGGTTAATGGTTCGGGACATTCATAAAGTGAATAGGAAATTGTACTATTCTGCATACCAGCCCCATCAATGTTCACAGCGAAGGCATAGTTTTCTGGCTGATTCAATGATTGTTCCATGAAGGTCATTTCTCCTGGCATTGAATAGTAGTCTTCGCCGTTAAATAAAACAAATTCAAGTGGATGTTCTACAGGTGTTTGAAGCAATTCTTCAGCTAGTGTAAGCAGTAAAGCGACACCAGTTCCGTTATCTAACGCTCCTGGAGTGGTTGGCTTGGTGTCGATGTGGGCGGAATAGGCAAGCTTCTTTTTAGTCTCATTGGTTTCATGATTTTTATAAGTAGCGATCACATTTGCGGCGACAGCGGCTCTTCGTTCCGTAAATAGTTTTAGTGTTGCGCTTTTTTTACTTAATAATGTCGATAAATAACAACCTTTGACTGTTCCACATGGAACATCGAAGTCGCCATCTTGAATGATCGGTACGGCGACCTCTTCAAGAAAGCTGACGGTAATGACCGCTAAAGGTTGCTTTTCTTCTAGTTCGCGAATGATGGCTTGATGCTCTTCAGGATTCCAAAAGGTCATACTTTTCGGCATAAGGGTTTCCTTACACAAATCACCGTACATCACGCAAATCTTATCGGTTAACGCGGCAGCTTTCAATTCTTGAATTGTTTGGACGAAAACTAAGTCACCCTGTACATCGCAAGGCATCGCATATTCTGCTGCCTCCACTTCAACGCTTTGCCCATCTGCAATTAGTTCCGCCCCGCTATTTTGCCAATCCATACAAGAAAATTCCTGCAACCGCACTTCATACCCCAACGAGCGAAAGGTTTCCGCCGCATAATCAACAGCGGCTCTATTTCCCGCTGAGCCAGTTGCTCGCGGACCGATTTCTCCACACAATTTTTCCATATGACGTACCAGTCTTTTTTTACTATTTTCCACTTTGCAACACTCCCTTTAGTTGATACCATAAGTATAGAAGAGCTAGGAGAGCATTTCTTGACCTTCCTTGTGATGTGCGTTCCACTTACGAATTTAATGGAGGATACCTATGGCGAATTTAGAACATGCGGCGGCAGTTACTCGGATGCAGACATATATAGAAGAAAATTTAGAGGAAGAGATTACCCTGCATGCGTTGGCCCAGCAAGCAGGGTATTCACCGTGGCATTGTGCCAAAATGTTTAAGGAGTATACCAACAAGTCGCCTTTTGAGTACATTCGAAAATTACGCTTGTCGAAGGCAGCTTTAGTTTTACGGGATGAGCAGCTTCGGGTGATTGATGTTGCTTTGGATTTTGTTTTTGATTCCCATGAGGGCTTTACACGAGCCTTTCGCAAGCAATTCGGTGTAACCCCAAAAAGCTATCAGAAAATGACACCGCCAATTCCATTGTTCACTCCTTATCCGGTGGAAAGCTACTATTTGATGGGAGAAGAGCATGAGGATCTGCCGCCACTGTCGAAAAATTTACATGTTCGATTGATTGATTTTCCAGCGCGTAAGCTGATTTTACTGCGGGGGAAGAGGGCCGAAACCTACATTGACTACGCAAAAGAAGTCGGCTGTGATGTCTGGGGTGTTCTTGCGAGTATTAAGGAAGCCTTGTATGAACCTGTGGGCCTGTGGCTGCCAGAAAATCTCCGTCCATCGGGAACCTCTATGTATGCGCAGGGAGTCGAGGTTCCGGCTGATTATCAAGGAATTGTTCCAGAAGGCTTCGAAATGATAGACCTTCCCGCTTGCACCATGCTGCTATTTCAAGGGGATCCTTACGACGAAGCTCGCTTTGCCGAAGCAATCAATCTAGTAATGGAGCAGATCGATCAATACGATCCCAGCCTGAATAATTGTCAGTGGGCGGAAAAGGATGTCCCGCGTATCCAATTGGAACCCCAAGGCTATCGCGGATATATCGAAGCACGACCCGTACATTTTAATTGAATAAGCAGCGCTTGCGAAATTTTCTAAAAAAAGTTCGCAAGCGTTTTAACGCTATTATATGAAGGAAAAATTCGGCTAATTTTTTTGTCAACCGTTTCGTTGAAAAATCGGTCGAAGGTCTGAGGTGCAGGTTTCCCCGAGTGATATAATTAGCTCAATCACAAAGAACAAAAAAATCAGAAAAAGGTTGGGATAAAAATGAAAAGAAGAGGTTCAGGTATTATTGTTGGCATTGCCGTCATTGTCTTGGCAATCGGCGCCTATTTGATAACGACATATAACTCATTAGCTTCAGCGGAAAATGATGTGGATGCAAAATGGTCGCAGGTAGAAAATGTGATGCAGCGACGGGCAGATTTGATTCCGAATCTAGTGAACAGTGTCCAAGGCAGCATGAATCATGAAGAAAAAATTGTTAAAGAAATTACTGATGCGCGTAAGGCATACAATAGCGCGAAGACACCGGCTGAAAAAAATGCCGCCAATGAGCAAATTGATCAAAGCTTAGGAACGATGGTAAATGTAATTCAGGAAAACTATCCAACCTTGGCTTCGAATGAAAATGTCAAAACGTTGATGGTGCAGCTGGAAGGAACAGAGAACCGGATTTCAGTTGAACGAAAAAATTACATTGAAGAGGTCAATGACTACAATCAAAGTCTCGTTCGCTTCCCGAAAAACATGGCAGCGAAGGTCTTAGGCTTTGATAAGAAGGCGAATTTTAAAGCTGACGAAAAGGCCAAAGAAGTACCAGATGTCAGCTTTGAATAAGAATGGGTGAGGAAAAATGAAAAGGGAAGAGCGTACTTCAGGGAAACAGCTCCATAAAGAAGTCATTGGCAATTATCGCAAGGTACGCAAACGTAATGGGGTCTTTTCCATTATTTTAGTACTGGTGATGCTGCTTAGCGGATTTGGTTTCGTCAATCTTTTTGCAAGCAATGGGTATAGTGAGAAGAAGGAAGCCTATGATCAGCAGCTGACGACCTTGGAGCAAGATCGAGAAGACATTTTGTCTGGTAAAAAAGTTACGGTTAATCAATCCTTCAAATCAACGCTGGATGACAATTTGGAGAAGTTGAAGGAATATCCTAAAACGGCCAATAATTATGATGTGGCAATTGAAGGAACAGATGGACGTTTGACCATCAACAAGAACAATATCTTTGTTTCTGACAATGCCAACATGCTGAGTCAGGAGACAAAGCAAAAAATCTATCAATTGAACAAGCAATTAGCCGCAAGTACAAATGGGGCACAGTTGGAAGTAGTCACAGTATCAGAATTACCACGGGGAGAAGATATCGAGTCGTATGCCAATACGATCTTCAATCAGTTAGGAATCGGGAATAAAAACGAAAACAACGGTGTGTTGTATTTGATCGCTTTGGATGAACGAGAATTTCGTTTAGAAGTCGGCTATGGCTTAGAAGGACTGATCCCTGATGGCAAAGCGGACGATATTATCAACGATGACGATGTGGTAGACGCCTTTAAAGACGAGAACTATGATCAAGGTGTCAACCAAGTCTTGGATGAAGTTTTCGCCATCATGAATACAAAGACGGCTTTAGTAGATTCTCAGATCAAGAATGTTAAGAGCCAACGGACGCAGCTGATGTTCTTCCATTGGACAGGGCTAGTCGTCTTAGGTCTGCTTCTTTTCGTCAGTCTGTTACTCGTCGTTAATCTGATACGGGCGCGCATTTTCTTAAAAGAAAACTACAAGAAGTACCAATCAGAGACCGCATCGGTCACAGGTGAGACAGAATTGAAACGGACAGTCAAACACACAGAGCTTTATCAAATTCTCCTCAGCGGATTAGTGATCGGGATGTCTGTAGGCGGCGTCAAGCGTGCGATTATCCAAGGCAGATTATTGCGCAACCCTGCCGCTGAAAAGAAAATGTTCGGTCGTATTTTGATCGGGGACACCTTATATTCAGGCAACGGCGATGTTTTAACGACCGCTTATCTGGCCTCGAACTACAATTCCAATAACTGGTCAGATAATGACAGCGGCTCTGGCGGTGGCTCTTCTTGGGGCTCCTTCGGCGGCGGGTCATCCGGTGGAGGCGGTGCTTCAGGCGGCTGGTAATAAAATAGCTAGGAAACGAGCATGGGACGATTTTTGTCTCATGCTTTTTTAAATAGACCGCAAACGATAAAATTCGTGAATGATTCGAATATTTACTCCTTCTTGAAGGCTTCCTGATTATAATAAATAGGAAGACTTTTATTTTTTGTCCGTTGCAACGGTCAAAAACGAGTGAAGCGTTTTCTTTTCGACGGGTTATGATAAAAACAAGAAGGGGAGGTTGATAGCCGTGGGAGCAAAGAAAAATCGTGAACAAAGGCTGTTACTACTTCTAACGAAACGACATGATTATATTACGTCCGATGAATTGGCGGAGTACCTAGGAACTTCGCAAAAAACGATTTATCGCCTAATAAAAAAAATCAATGAAACACATGGCGAAGGACTGATCCAGTCAGAAAAGGGGCGAGGCTACAAATTAGATTATGAAAAATACATCAGTCAAACGACGATTCAAACAAGCCAGCGCAGCCAATATTCACCACAGGAGCGCAGGAATCGAGTAACGGAGGAATTATTGCTTTCCTCACCAAATGCCAAAAATGTTTATGATCTATTCGAAGATTATTATGTTGGGGAGTCCGTTATCTTTAGCGATGAACAGCTGATCGCGGAACATCTGCAGCGTTACGAACTGAAATTAGAACGGAGACAGCGGACATTAGCCGTTTTAGGAAAAGAGGCCAACATTCGTCGTGCGATCGCTGATTTGATTCAGATGCACAACATTATTGAGATCGACGAGCTGAAAAATAATTCAGAATTGAACTTCAATAATTACGACGTATTGTTTATTTTAGACCAGCTGAAGCTAATCGAAAAGCAATTGCAGATGACGATCCCGTATCCATACAACGTAAATATTTTTTCTCATTTATACATTTTGATCAGTCGTTTGCGAAAGGTTCGCAAGCTGCCGAATGAAGAAATGAGTCCGCTTTCTAAAAAAGAGCAGGAACGTTTGGAGCAGGACGCGGCACTTTATCAAGTAGCAAAGGCAGCCATTGAAAATGTTGAGAATTATTTACAAAGCGAGCTGCCTGAGTCAGAAATCTACTATCTGTACCAATACCTCTCCTCTTCACGAATGCAGGGGAGCTTGAGTAAGGTAACCAAGTTTTCTTCGAAGGTCGTAGAGATTACCAATATGTATTTAAACGGGATGAGTCAGCGATTAAATATCCCCATTAAGGGTGAGTCCATTTTCTTAGACCTGGCGAATCATATCAAGCCGATGATCAATCGTTTAGAGCATGGGATTCACGTGAAGAATAGCTTATTGGATCAAATAAAGATGACCTATGAAACGATTTTTAAGGATGTGGCGGATGTTTCTGATGAAGTCAGTCAGCGCTTTGCCTTCCCAAAAATCAATGAAGACGAAAATGGTTTTATTACTTTATATTTCGCCCGAATTATTGAAACGAATCAACTGCCGATCCGCACCATCATCATGTGTACGACAGGGGTTGGGACTTCTGAGCTTTTACGGGTGAAGATCGAGAAGAAGTTTCCTGAATTGGAGATCGTGGATGTGATCGCTTCACGGGACGCGAAGCATTTTACAGAAAAATATCCAGGGATTGATTTGATTTTAACAACCATCAGTGTCAGTGATACGATTCCAGTGCCATCTTTATTGGTGAGCGCGATGTTCACGAGAGACGATCAAAACCGACTACAAAAGAAAATCGAGGCAATCTATGATGAACGATAATTTTTTCCAAGTCTTCTTGGATCAGCCATTTAAAGACAAAGAATCGATTCAACGTTTTATCGCAGAGTTTGCGAATGAAGCGGAAGCGGAGGAACTTATCGCTTTATTGAAGCAACGTGAAAAGGTCGGCAATACCATGATCGCAGAGCATGTGATTTTGCCTCATCTAGAAAGTCCAAAGATCAAACAAAGCCAAGTTTTGCTGATCCGTTTAGCAGATCCGCTTGATTTTGATGAGAAAACACCAGAAGTAAAACTGATTATCGCGATTCTCTTGAAGAACGATGAGAGCCAAGAAATAAAGAAACAAATCGCGCAATTCACGCGCCGATTAGCAGACGATGAATTTTTAGAGAAATTACTCACTGCTGAAAATGAAGCCCATTTTTATCAGCTATTAGCAGAAAACAACTAGGAGGAACCATTATGAAAATCGTTGGAGTAGCCGCATGTACCGTGGGAATTGCCCATACCTACATCGCGCAAGAAAAATTAGAAAACGCCGCAAAAAAAGCGGGTTGCGAAATGAAAGTAGAAACACAAGGAACAATCGGGATTGAAAATGCCTTGACTCAAGAAGAGATCGATCAAGCAGACATCGTGATCTTAGCCGTGGATGTAAAAATTTCAGGTCGGGAACGTTTTGACGGCAAACGCATCATCCAAGTACCAACAGAGGTTGCGGTGAAATCACCAAACAAATTGATTGAAAAAGCCCAAGAGGTTGTTGCTCAGAAGGTTTAGGAGGAATTGACATGGAAGTAAAGGACATCGTGGATTTAGACATCGTCAAAACCAATATGACCGCTAAAACGAAGGACGACGCGTTGAATGATTTGGCGAATCAGCTATTGGACAATGGCTATATTTCAGAAGTAGACGGGTTCATCAAAGACATTTATGCCCGCGAAGCAGAAGGTCAAACAGGCATCGGAAATTACATCGCCATTCCTCACGGAAAAAGCTCTTACGTAAATAAAGTAGGTGTAGCGATCGGCATTAATCAGGAAGAAATTCCTTGGGAAAGTTTAGATGGCAAAGGCGTGAAGGGAATCATTCTATTCGCCGTGGGAAATGACAACGATGGGGCAACCAATCATTTGAAATTATTGTCCCTATTTGCCAGAAAACTTGGAAATGATGAAGTCGTTGGCAATCTGTTGCAGGCGAAAAAGCCAGAAGATGTTGTTGAAGCATTCGCTTAGTTAAATGGAGGAAGAGAAATGAAAAAAATTAAAGAATTAAATCTAAAAGGGCACTTATTGACGGCGATCTCGTACTTGATTCCGATCGTCTGTGGCGCCGGGTTCTTGATCGCTATCGGGATGGCCTTTGGCGGTTCTAGTCAAGATGCTTTGGTACAAGGGAAATTTACGATCTGGGATGCGTTAGCTACGATGGGTGGTAAAGGCTTAGGGCTGTTACCTGTTGTTATCGCGACTGGGATTTCATATTCAATCGGTGGAAAACCAGGGATCGCCCCCGGCTTCATTATTGGGTTGACGGCAAACGCGATCGGCGCAGGATTTATCGGCGGGATTTTAGGTGGTTACTTAGCAGGTTACTTAGTATTAGCAATTTTAAAATATGTCAAATTACCAAATTGGGCTAAAGGCTTGATGCCAACCTTGATTATTCCATTCTTAACATCGATTATCGGCGGCTTGATCATGGTGTATATCATTGGTGCACCGATTGCAGCGTTGACTTCATTACTGACAAACTTCTTAGACGGATTAGGCAATTCATCCCTGCTAGTCTTTGGTGGTGTGATTGGACTATTGAGTGGTGTCGACTACGGCGGACCTATCAACAAAACAGTTTTCGCTTTTGTATTAACGATGCAGGCAGAAGGTTTAAATGGACCAATTACCGCCTTACAGTTAGTAAATACCGCAACACCAATTGGGTTTGGTTTAGCCTTCTTTATCGCGAAATTATTTGGTAAAAACATTTACACGAAGCTAGAAGTGGAAACATTGAAATCAGCGGTACCAATGGGGGTCATCAATATTGTTGAAGGAGTTATCCCATTGGTTATGAACGATATTGTTCGTGGGGTTGTAGCTACAGCCATTGATGGCTTTGCCGGGGGAGCTACAACGATGCTTCTAGGCGCAGATGCAACGGTTCCTTTTGGTGGAGTATTGATGATTCCTACCATGTCACGACCATGGGCAGGTGTAATTGCTATCTTAGTCAATGTAGTAGTAACCGCTGTTGTGTTGGCAGTGATCAAGAAAAACGTCACAGAAGAAGACGCAGCGATGCAAGTTGAAAAAGAAGAAGAAGACATTAACTTAGAAGATATTCAAATCTTCTAATCCAGAAAGAGTGACGACACATGAAAAAAGTAGAATTCTCTCCATCATTAATGACGATGGATTTAGACAAGTTCAAGGAACAGATTACCTTTTTAAACGACCATGTAGATTCTTATCATATTGATATTATGGATGGCCATTACGTCCCTAATATTACCTTATCCCCATGGTTTATCGAGGAATTAAGAAAAATTACTACACTGCCGATGTCGGCCCATTTGATGGTGACCGATCCAAGCTTTTGGGTGCAGCAATTAGTGGATCTGCAATGCGAATGGATCTGCATGCACGCAGAGGTATTAGATGGCTTGGCATTCAGATTAATCGACCAGATTCATGATGCCGGCTTGAAGGCCGGGATCGTCTTGAATCCTGAAACACCGATTGAAACAATCTTCCCTTATATTGAATTGGTTGATAAAATCACGATTATGACGATTGATCCAGGCTTCGCCGGGCAGCGTTTCATCGAGAGCACCTTAGATAAAATCGTGGCTTTACGTGAACTGCGAGAAGAAAAGGGCTATGGCTATGTGATTGAGATGGATGGCTCTTCTAACCGCAAATCCTTTAAACGAATTGATGCAGCCGGTCCGGATATTTATATCGTAGGTCGCAGCGGATTATTCGGTTTAGATGAAGACATTGCCAAGGCATGGGATATTATGGTGACGGACTATGAAGAAATGACTGGTAAGAAGCTGACTTATGTAGCAGCAAAATAATTTGGAAAACTTGGGGTCATTCGGCTCCAAGTTTTTTTAATGATTAAGTTACAGAAAAATCCAATGAATAAAGCAGCTATCAACTACGCTTTGTTGGAGGAGAAATTTTCTAGACACGAAGGGACGTATTTGTGATATAGTAAACAATAATGTAAACGCTTTAAAAGAATGGAGGAATGCAATGGAATATCGAGGACCTATGCTGGTAGTAAAGGATATGGAGCAGTCAAAGGCCTTCTATCGTAAGATTTTGGAGGTAGATATTGTTTCTGATTTTGGCGAGAATGTGACCTTCAATGGCGGTTTGTCACTACAAACAGAAGAATCATGGATTCGATTTACGGGTTGTGACAAGGAGAGCTTCAACTATCAGAATAATACAGTAGAATTTTATTTTGAGACGAAGGATTTCGATGGTTTCATCGAACGGACGAAAGGTGAGAACTTAGCGTTTTTGCGAGACATCGCGACGATGCCTTGGGGGCAGAAGGTTGCCTGCTTCTATGATCCGGATAAGCACGTTATCCAAGTCGGGGAGGATCTGACAGTCATGGTGAAGCGGCTTGCCGCAGATGGAATGACCGTAGAAGAATTAGGAGAAAAAACCTTTCTTGGAAAAGAAATGGTTGAAAATATGCTGAATAGTTAAAAAGTTGAAGGCCGAAAATCACGGTCTTCAACTTTTTTATTTTAGGCGTTGCTGTGTCCAATTTTGATAGAGAAAATCAAAGGCTCCAGCAGGTGCCTGCAGACTGGCCTCAAACATTTTGGCTAAGGCTTTCAATTTTCTTTGAACCTCTTGATCAGTCCAGGTGAACAAGCCAGGATCAAGTAAAAAAATGATGGGAGATAAAAATAGTTCGGCAATTTCTTCCGGCTGCTCACAGACAAAAGTTTTTTCTTCCATGCCTTGAGCTAGAATTTCGCTAACGATTGGTGCAAGCTTCTGCATGATGAAGGCATTGGATTTTTGATGAATGGCCGCATTTTGCGGTTCATGCAGAGCCGCGTCAAGGGCACGATCAACAGCGGTACTACGATAAAAATAAAGCAGTAATTTCATTTTTTCTAAAGCGGGAGCCTCAATCTCAGAGAGCTTCGTTCGACAAGTTTCGATGACGTGATTGTATTGGCGCTCGACTAAGGCATCTAACACTTCTTCTTTGCTTTTAAAATAGTAATAAAGTCCGCCCTTCGCAATCCCGGCTTTACTTGCAATGTCTTGGACTGAAGCGGTACCGGCAGTCCCTTCATAGAGTAATTCTTGCAAGGCATCTAGAATCAATTCTCGTTTTTTCATTCTCTCAACCTCCCAAAATAGTATACCACAAAAAGTTGACTGTCGTTCAAAAAATTGATATGATGAAATTGTTGAACGGTGGTCAAAAAATAAAGGGGGAGTTATTTTGTTAACGGTAGGGGGATTTCTTTTCATTGTGTTGTTGTTTTTTCTGGTTGGATTTATTTTGCTGATGAAGCTTTTTCTTTACGTTTTAAAGCGCTTACTGGGAAAAGAGGCCGTGTTTGCAACAAAAAGAGTAAAAAAAGGAGTTCTTGGAATGGGAATCATTGCAGCTGTTGGAATCATTTTTGTGCTCTTTACACAGCTTACTGCAGCAACACCTAAAATCGCAAAAGAGAACAGTATTGCGGAGCTAAGGGAAGTTCGTTTGAATGGTCGCAAGGAATGGGTCAGTATTCGCGGGGAGAATCGAGACAAGCCGCTGCTGCTATTTTTAGCAGGAGGGCCAGGCGGGTCACAGCTTGCGGCTACAAGATATGAATTAGCGGAACTGGAAAAGAACTTTGTCGTGGTTAATTGGGAGCAGCCAGGAGCAGGAAAGTCGTATTCAGCAATCGTAAAAAAACAATTAACACCTGAAATCTATGTTAAGGATGGGACAGCTCTAGTCCGCTCATTATTAAAAGAATTCCAACAAGAAAAGCTCTATCTAATGGGAGAATCTTGGGGAAGTGCGTTAGGCGTATTTATGGTGAAGGAGCGTCCTGAGCTGTATCATGCGTTTATGGGAACTGGTCAGATGGTGGCTTTTGAAGAGACGGAGAAAATCGATTATGCGTTAGCAATGAAGCTGGCGAAAGAAAATGGTGATCAAAAGGTTGTAGATACACTACTGAAAAATGGGGAACCACCTTATTACGGCAAAGCAGTAACCGTCAAGAGCTCGGCATATTTAAATTATCTAAGCCAAGCCATGGCAAAAAATCCTGAGATTCAAAATGCTGGTTTTGCAACGTTGCGTGATCTTTCTGCAAAAGAATACGGCTTACTAGATAAAGTGAATTATCTTCGTGGGATTTTACAAACCTTTAATCATGTCTACCCTCAGCTTTATGGGATTGATCTACGGAAGGACTATCCCAAGTTAGAAGTTCCAGTTTATTTTCTATTGGGTAAGCATGACCTTAATGCTCCAACCAGTCTGGTGGAAGACTACTATGAAAAGCTGGAGGCGCCTGAGAAGGAGATCATTTGGTTCGAGCATTCCGGTCATAACCCATGGATGAATGAACCCGAACGATTTGTGGAAGTTGTTCAGCAGCTTGCTGAAAGGACAAAATAATAGCCAGAGTATCTAGGAAATTTTCCTTAGATACTCTGGCTATTTTCTAATTTTCAAATTGAGCTTGGTGGAGTTGATAATAGCGTCCACGCTTAGCCAATAGTTCTTCATGAGTGCCTTGCTCGACGATATTGCCATCGTTGACCACTAGGATCAAGTCGGCTTCACGAATCGTTGAGAGACGATGGGCGATGATAAAGGAGGTTTTGTCCACCATCAATTTGCCCATAGCCTCTTGGATCTGTAACTCTGTCTGCGTATCGACGTTCGAAGTTGCTTCATCCAGGATCAGCAGTTCAGCGTTAAGGAGCATCGCCCGAGCTATGGTCAATAGTTGCTTCTGTCCTTGAGAGATGGCTAAACCATCCTCAGTCATCACCGTGTCATAGCCCTTCGGCAGCTGGGAGATGAACTCATGGATGTGAGCAGCTTTGGTGGCTTTAATCACATCTTCCAGCGTTGCCTGCTCGTTTCCGTAGGTCAGATTCTCAAAGATGGTTCCGGTGAAGAGCCAGGTATCCTGCAGAACCATAGCGTATTGTTTTCGCAGACTGCCTCGAGTCGCTTCTTTAATGTTTTGTCCATCTAAGTAAATCGCCCCGCTATCTGGATCATAAAAGCGCATCAGTAAATTCACAATGGTTGTTTTGCCTGCTCCTGTCGGCCCCACAATGGCTACTACGCTGCCAGCAGAAATATCAAAAGATAGGTCCTTAATGACTGGCTGTTCTTTTTGGTAGCTGAAGGAAACATGATCAAAGCGAACATCTCCGCGAGCTTTCTTGAAGACGTGGGCATCTGGTACATCTTGAACTTCCGGTTCTTCATCCAACAGCTTAAAGATTCGTTCAGCCGCTGCGATAGAAGACTGCAGATCGCTGAATATATTTGCCAGCTCATTGATTGGTCCGGAAAATTTCCGTGAGTACAAGACGAAGGACGAAAGCTTACCTAACGTTAAGTGACCAAACAAGAATAAGAAGGCTCCTAAAATACTGATTAACGAAAGTGAAACATTGTTGATAAAGTTTACAGAAGGTCCAGTCATGCTGCCGTAGTACTCTGCGTTGTAATAAGCCGTCATCGCTTCTTCATTCTTTTTGGCGAAGCGAGCGATCATCGTTTCTTCTTGATGGTAGACTTTGGTCGTTTGTTCACCGGATAAAAGCTCTTCTGTTAACCCGTTCAATTCACCTAATTTGGCTGAACGCTTCCGAAAAAGGGGTTGGAATTTATTCGTTAAAAAGCGTGTCAGTAAAATCGACGCTGGGACGGTTACTAAGAAAATGGTTACCATCAAGGGGGAGATCACCAGCATCATGACAAAAGAGCCGACGATTGTCACTATGCTGCTTAGAACCTGGACTGAATCACTCGCTAGGGAAGTGTTGATCGTATCAATGTCGTAGCTCATCCGACTCACGATGTCTCCCGTCTGATGCTGGTCGAAGTAACCAACCGGCAGCGAAACGATTTTTTCGAAAAGATCCTTCCGCAAGCGAAAAGCAATCTTCTGACTTAAATAGATCATCAATCGGCTGATGCCATAGCTTAAAATCGCTGAAGCTAAATAGAATCCCACCATCAAACTACAATAGAAGAAAACTTTTTGGAAAGCGACTTGGCCTTTACCGATTTGGATGGCATCAATGGCATAACCAGAAAGAAGAGGCCCCACTAAAGCAAATAGATTGCTGGCGATCGTTAGGATCACGGCTAAAAACAGCAGCCATTTGAATTGGTATAAGTATCCCCATAAACGGAGCAGGGTACCTTTTCGTGAATTCTTATTCTTCAATGGTTTGCCCTCCCGTCTGACCTTGATATATTTCCTGATAAGTTGGATTCTCCGCTAATAATTCTTCGTGGGAACCATAGCCGATCATTCTTCCTTTATCCAGCAGCAGAATCTTATCCGCATGCTGAATCGAACTGATTCGTTGAGCAATCAGGATTTTTGTTGTTTCACTAAAATGTGTGCGAAGCGCTTTTCGTAAATTCGCATCGGTATGATAATCTAAGGCACTTGAGGAATCATCTAGTATTAGTAAATCGGGTTGACCGATCAGCGCACGGGCCAAAAGCACCCGTTGTTTTTGTCCGCCGCTGAGATTTTGTCCTTTAGCCTCCAAATGGTGTTCCAAGCCATCCGCTAATTTATCAATGAACTCACGAGCCTGCGCGTCATCAATCGCCTGCTGGATCTGTTCTTCGGTAAAGGAACGTCCGAACAAAATATTTTCGCGGATGCTATCAGCAAACAGAACGTCCTTTTGTAAAACAGCTCCGATTTTTTGATGCAAGGCATCCAGCGAGTAATGCTTGATTTCTTGCCCATCCAGCAGAATTTGACCGGAAGTTCGATCATACAGCCGTAAGATCAAGCTGGCAATCGTCGTTTTACCACTACCGGTGGCCCCCATAATTCCTAATGTTTCACCGGGCTTAACGCTGAAGCTGATCCCTTTGATCGCTGGCGCGCCATCAGGGTAGGCAAAGGTAACGTCATCAAAAACCAATTTAGTAGATGCGGTTTTTCTTTGCTCTAACGTTCCTGGAACTAGTGAAGGCTTTTTACGCATGACTTCGTTGATCCGATTCGCAGAAGCGAGGCCGCGAGAATACAAAACGAAGATTCTCGTAATTGAAAGCATCGCATTCAAAATAATCGTGAAGTAAGTCAGAAAAGCGACGATAACGCCTGGTTGAGTCAGCCCAGCGTTCACTCGGTAGGCACTGACCACGATGACAAGTGTCAGTCCCAAATTTAGGAATAAATCTAAAAGAGGCGGTGAAGCGGCTAAAGTAACATTAGCGGTTGTCTCAGCATTCACTAAAGATTGATTGACATTTTCGAATCGCCGCCGTTCAAAGGCTTCTTTTGATAATGCTTTAATGACACGAGAACCTGTGACATTTTCCCGTACTGTCAAAACGAGCTGATCGACTTGCTTTTGCAGCTTGCCAAATAACGGTACGCCTTTTTTAGAGATATGTGTGACCATGACAAAGATAATCGGCATCACAGCAACCAAAACTAAAGTCAAAACCGGATCGAGTGTTGTGGTAATGAGGATTCCGCCCACTAATAGGATCGGTGCGCGAATCCCCATCCGCATCATGACACCGAGAGTCAAATGAATATTGTACGTATCAGATGTTACACGTGAAACCAATGAGGAGACACCGACATCTTCCATTTGGGTCGTGTCCAAATAAGTGATTTTTTGAAAGAGGTCGCCACGAATATGTTCGGTGGTATCTTTCGCGATCCGCGAAACCATTCGATTGGCAATGATGTTCGCCCATAAAGCGAAAGCGGAGGCCGCTAGCATCACACCGCCCCAAAAAAGAATCTTCTTAGGATCCTTTTGCGGAATGACGTGATCGAGAATATACGCCAAGTTCCATGGAAGAACCAATTCCATCATGGTTCCTAAAAATTTTATAATAACCCCTAACGTGACACGAGAACGATAGGGCTTCAAGTAGTGAATAATTAGCTTCATTTTTCCTCCTTACGACACATTTCTATCTCTGCCTTTTCCATCATGTGCTGCAATCCAGACAATACAGCCTCCTGTTGCTCTACTGGAATCTCAGCCAGTAGTGTTTGATTCCAGGCCCCTAAGATGGAACGGATTTCTTCTTCTATAGCTAAGGATTTGTCTGTCGGGTAAATTCTTAGCCGTCGTGCATCCTGTTGATCGTTTTTGCGAATAATAAAGCCCTTTTGCTCCAGCTGGGCCAACTGCCGAGCAACATTGCTTTTATTGATAAAGAGTTTCCAGGCCAGCTCTTCTTGTGAAATCCCCGGTTCAGAGCAGATACTTAGAATATACGCGTGATGCATTTCTCCCAATCCTAATTTTTTAAATTCCTTTTCCCGATAGAACGCTGAAAGTCGCGCGATACGGTTAATCATTTTTACAAAAGAATCCACCTGAAGCTCCTCCTCTGATAATCTCCTGAAGCACTAAACAAACAGTTAATAGTATAAAAGAAAAAAGTTGCGGGCGCAACGATTAAACCTTCTTCTTTATGACTCGGGACAGAAGGGGGCAAAGACTTTTTTATCAATAGTCCTGTGCAACAATTAACATTCTTTACATAAACAAAACAATCTTTATTTTATCTTTTCGTGAACTTGACGGGGTCTTTACAATCCATCGTTATACTTTTTATCGAGGGGGCTCAGTTGCTCGGTTCATTTTATACAGCAGCAAACAGTTGGTTGAGTGTTCCGTATTTACCTAAAAAGGAGAGATAAGTGTGCTAAAACTTGAAAACATCACAAAAAAATTTCAAGAGACGACCGTATTGGAAAATATCAATTTAGAAATTGAAGCTGGCGAGATTGTTTCGATTCTTGGACAATCCGGCTCTGGTAAAACGACGCTGTTGAATTTGATTTTGGGTTTGGAAGAACCCAGTGCAGGAGAAATTTACTTTAATGAAAAAAGGATTACTCATACGTTGATGGAGAAACGTCCATTTAATATTGTTTTTCAGGATTATGCGCTATTCCCTAATTTGACCGCTTATCAAAATTTGACCTATGGCTTACGCAATAAAAAGGATTGCTCCACCAAAGCGGAGGTTGACGAATTGATTCAGCTATTGAATTTAGAGAAGCATCTAGACAAGCCAATCCATCAATTGTCAGGGGGACAAAAGCAACGGGTCGCGCTTGGACGAACATTAGTGATGAAGCCGCAATTATTGCTGCTTGATGAGCCGTTAAGTGCTTTAGACGGTGTGATCAAAGAATCCATCAAGGAAAAAATCCAAGAGATCGCTCGAAAACTTCATCTGACTATCGTGATCGTTACCCATGATCCTGAGGAGGCTTTGACGATGTCTGATAAAATCGTTGTTCTTGATGAAGGAAGAATTGCTCAATGCAGCTCACCGATTGAGATTATGAGTCAGGCGTCTTGTCATTTTGTTGAAGAGTTTATCGTCAATCAATTAGCGATCAAGCAGCAAAATATCCAACAAATTTTTCAACAATCTATGAGAAGAGTGGCATCATGAGAGCCTCATTTTCACTGAAAAAGGCCATTAGCTGGCTAGTCCTGCTCTTTTTCTTTTTATTTTTGGCTTATCCAATTATCCAGATTGTCCTAACGGCTTTTTCCCAGACGGATGGAGAGAGCCTGCATATTTTTACTAAAGAGTGGGGTACTTCGTTTACGAATAGTTTGAAATATTCGTTGGCAGCAACTAGCTGTTCGACAATCTTAGGCTTTTTCTTGGCTTATGGAAATAATTTTACGCGTATCAATCGGAGGTTCTTGAAGGTCAATGAGAGCATCCTGCATTTTCCGATGCTTTTGCCGACGATCACGTATGGGTTTGTCCTAATTTATGCTTTTGGGAAGCAAGGGTTGTGGAGCAAGGTTTTTCAACAGGAACTGTTCCACATCTATGGTTCTATCGGTATTTTATTAGGCTTTATCATTTACACCCTGCCGCCAATCTTTATTTTGATCAACAACTCGATGAAATATTTGGATACCCAACTATTCATTGTTTCTCGTCTGATGGGCGATCGTTGGTACCGTTCGCTGTACAAAACAATTTTGAACCCATTAACACGGGTCTTGGCAGTTGCTTTTCTACAGGGCTTCTTTATGGCCTTCACTGATTTTGGGATTCCTAGTGCGGTGGGAGGACAAACACCTTTTATTACTACACTATTATATGAAGGCTTTATGGGGACGATTCCGAATTTTCAATTCGGTTCACTGGTCGCATTAACCATGCTGCTTCCGTCAATCGTTAGTATCTTAATCTTAAACCATCTGCAAAAGAAGGTGGTACGTTATGAGCGGCCGCGTCAAGCAGTGATCAAAAAGAATGCAGTAAGAGATTGGTGCTATCGGGTTCTTTTTCTAGGACTGTCCTTCTTTATTTTGGGTGTATTCGCGGTTTTAATTATTATTCCGATGGTAACGAACTGGCCGTATGAATTGACACCGACATTCAATAATTTTACTCGTTTTTTACAAGATGACAGCTTGGTTCAGACTTTGAAAAATTCCCTGTGGATGGCCTTGTTGACTGCGGGATTTGGAACGATCATTGCCTATTTGGCAGCGATTTTGACTTCCAGAGAACGCAAACTTTATAGGATGAATCAGCTTATCGATAGCATCGCGACGATTACGAATTCGATCCCCGGAATGGTTTTAGGGGTGGCATATTTATTGCTTTTCAGTGGCAGTCAGCTGCATAACACATTGATGATCTTAGTGATTGTGACGATCGTTCATTATTTTTCAACCCCTTATCAAATGGCGAAAGAAGCACTGCAGAAGATGAATTTGAATTGGGAGAACACGGCCAAATTAATGGGAGATAGCTGGTTAAAAACGGTCTGGCGTATCTTGATCCCTAATTCTAAAGTGACCATCATAGATATTTTTGGCTACTATTTTTTCAATTCAATGGTGACGATCAGTGCCGTTATTTTCTTGACCAGTGCGAATACAATGGTTATTACCGCCAAGCTAAAAGAGCTTCAGCACTTCGGGCGATTTAACGATATATTTATGCTTTCCTTGTTTTTACTACTGATCAACGTAATCATGCAAGGACTTATACAGCTGATTAAACGAATGCCTACTTCCATTTTTTCAACGAGACAAATGAGAAGAAAGCCGAAAGCGAAAATAACGACTATCCATAGAGAAAAGGCTTAGGGGAAAGATATACGGATTGGAAATGAATACTTGAATATAAAAAAGGAGCATGATCAATGAATAAAAAGAAACTAGTCACTTTACTTGGAAGTCTGCTTTTCCTTCTATTATTAGGAGGTTGCAGCAAAGGTAACGCGGCGGACGAGAAAGTCACGATTTATACCAATGCCGACGAAGAACCAGTAGAAGTGATCAAGAATGTTTTGGATCAAAATGGCTATAAGGGCAAATACAATTTACAATCTTTTGGCACGTCTGAATTAGGTGGAAAGCTTTTAGCAGAAGGGAAGAATATTGAAGCGGACTTGGTGACAATGAGTACCTTCTATTTAACTAGCGCTCAGAAAAAAGAGAACATGTTTAAAAAACTGGAGCTGCCGATGGATTCCTTGGCGAAGATTCCTGATTACGCCGCCCCTTTTACAGTGCAGGAAGGAACCATCTTCTATAATACGGACATGATGAAGGAAATGAAGCTGCCAGTGCCAACTAGCTTAAAAGAGTTGGCGGATCCTAAATATAAGGATGCGATAGCTATTTCAGATATTAAACAATCCTCTACAGCTTGGTTATTGTTTCAAGCATTGGTGGACAATTACGGGCAAGAGGAGGCCAAAACAATCCTGCAAGGAATCTATAAGAATGCTGGAGACCACCTAGAAAGCTCTGGGTCCGGTCCATTGAAAAAAGTTCGCTTAGGGGAAGTAGCGATTGGTTTTGGTTTGCGTCATCAGGCAGTCAAGGATAAACAGGATGGCTTGCCGATTGATTTTGTCGAACCAACTGAAGGAACCTACACATTGACAGAATCTTTAGCTGTGATCGATAAAGGGGAAAAGACCAATCCAGAAGCAGAGAAAATGCTGAATTTGATCTTAGAAAAAGGTCGCAAGGATTTATTGAAGATTTATCCTAGTGCGTTGTATAAGGGAGAAACCGTGGATTCGGCAAAAGTTGCGAAGAATCAAAAAGTCTTCCCAGATGAGTTAACGGCAGAACTATTAGAAAAACACCAAAAATTGGTTGATTAGAGAGGTGCGGCATGGGATATAAATTATTGACACCAGGACCTTTAACAACAACAGCAACAGTCAAACAGGCGATGAGGGTCGATCATTGCACTTGGGATCAGGAGTATAAAACGATCACGCAAGAGATTCGTCAAAAGCTGTTGGACTTAGCGGGGGTATCTGAAGCGGATTATACAACGATTTTAATGCAGGGAAGCGGTTCGTTTGGCGTAGAGTCAGTCTTGAGTTCTATGATTGGACCAAAGGATCATGTGCTAATTTGTGTGAATGGCGCATATGGCCGACGAATGGTCAGTATGTGTGAACGATATGCGTTGCTTTATACAGTTTATGAAGTTGCGGAAGATGAGATTCCGGAGGCAGCAGCAATCGCGAAAATCCTTGAAGAAGATCCAACCATTACAGCGATTGCAATGGTTCATAGTGAAACGACTTCCGGTATTTTAAATGAGCTGGAGGGGATCGCAGCGTTAGCGAAAGAGAATGGCTTACTGTTCATTGTTGATGCAATGTCTAGCTTTGGCGGGATTCCCATCGATGTCTCTGCGCTGTCGATTGATTTCCTAGTATCCAGTTCGAATAAGTGCATTCAAGGCGTTCCAGGCTTCTCCTTTACTTTGGCGAAAAGAGAACAGCTGGAACAACGCCGAAATTTTGCTCGAACGGTGTCTTTGGATCTTTACGACCAATATGAAACAATGGAAAAAGATGGTAAATGGCGATTTACGTCACCTACGCATACTGTCTTGGCTTTCCATCAGGCTTTGCAGGAATTAGACCAAGAAGGTGGTATCTATCAGCGCTACATGCGGTATTTGACCAATAATCGACTGCTTCGTCAAAAAATGGAGGAGCTAGGTTACCGACCGTTTATCAAGAATCATCAAGGACCGTTTATTACCTCTTTCTTGTATCCAAAGCAAGCAAATTTTACGTTTAATACCTTTTACCAGCATTTAAAACAAAATGGGTTTGTGATCTATCCAGGGAAAATCAGTGCAGTTGATTGTTTCCGGATTGGAAATATTGGTGATATCTATCCAGAAGACATTGACCGATTAGTTGAAGTTATTGAAAAATACACGGAGGTGGCGTATGTCAGTTAACACGATCATTTTAGACTGGGCTGGGACGACCGTTGACTTTGGCTGTATGGCGCCCGTCGAAGCCTTTAAGAAAGCTTTTGACAATAAAAATATCCAACTTACGTATGATGAAATTCGACAGCCTATGGGAATGCTAAAAATTGATCATATCAAGCAATTACTCTCACTTGAACAGGTAAAAGAACAATGGCTCAAGCTTCATGGAAGGGCCCCGGAGGAAGAAGACGTATATGCTATCTATCAGGATTTTGAGAAATACTTATTTGCCGATTTAGCAGAAAACAGTCATCTAAAGCCGGAAACGAAGCAAGCCATGAAAAAAATCAAACAGCTAGGCTATAACATTGGCTCTACGACAGGCTACACTAAGGAAATGATGGCGATTGTCTTCGAAACAGCTAAAAAGGAAGGCTACCATCCTGACTATGTCGTGACACCAGATGAGGTGGGTTCGTTAGGGCGCCCATTCCCCTATATGATTTTTGAGAATATGCGTCATTTTCAAAATCTATCGTTGGAGGAAGTCATCAAGGTCGGAGATACTATCTCGGATATTAAAGAAGGAAAAAATGCCGGAGTGTTGAGTATTGCAGTAACAGAAGGCAGTTCTGAGATGGGGCTGTCTTTGGCGGAATACAAAAGTCTCTCAAAGGAGGAGATGGACCAACGAAACCAGCAAACAGCCGAAAAATTTTATCAGCATGGCGCCGATTTTTGTGTGAAAAATTTATTGGAGTTAGCCGAAATTTTACAGGAGCATTCAACGATTCAAAGAATACGTGAGAATAAAATTGAAGCTGCTGTAAATTAAAGGTAAGAGCAACAGGTAAATGCACATTTAGACTGTAGATTCATCCATTATATAATGGAGAGAATTTACAGTTTTTTTCTTGATAAATTCTATTTATTTATAATAAAACCACGAAGGACTTAATTATCCAAAAAGTGAATAAAAAGACAAAAAAAAGAATTTTTGCACTTTGCCTAAACCTATCCTTTCGGAAGTTAGCTAGATTTAAGCAACCACAAACTTGGAAGCGTATTCAATGGTTTGGTGAGCTTATTTTTATCCAAAAATTAAATTTTATATTTCAAAAATGGCTGAGACTTTCCTTATAAATGAAGGTAGAATAATACTGTAACCAGAGGTGCGCGCAATGGCGTTTTTTCTGACTTTATTGGGTTACAATAGAAGCGTTTTTGGTAGGTTAGTATAGCGGGCGATTGATTAACATAAAAGTTCATAAAAAATACATAAAAGATCCGGTCATTGTAATTTATTACTGACAGCATGCTGATGGTTGATGGGTACTCAATCAGTGGAACATGTTGATTAGCATCTCTCTTAATTTATGGAGAGGCCAAAATGCCGCGAATCAGTGAAATATTGTGACTTATCAGATGCTATTTAAAGTCTTAGCGATGAGCGGCGTAAGGATGATCAGCATTCATTTGGATATTTTTTGAGATGGATGCATCATTATCGAAGATTGAATCAAGGATGCGGATTATTGTCAGCATCCTTGATTTTTTTTAAAAGCATTGGTCGCCCCCAGTATTTATAAATGGTTTGTTTGATTCAGTATAGGAAGAAGGGGAAATGTTCATGAAAAAGATTGTTATGGCAATTTGTGGGTTAGCAATAGTTTGTTGGGGAGTAGCTAGCCTGCGCAGTGGGGCGCTAAAAGCAGATAACTTGCTTCAAGAATCTTCTGTTGTAGAGACAACAGTTCCAGAAAGTTCAACAGTCGCAGCTCCGGAGCCAGCGGCAGAAACAGAGCCAGAGTTGCCGGTGGAACCATCGTCAGTTCCAGAAACGCCAGCGCCTGAGGCACCTGCAACTGAACCAGCAGCTCCACCTGAAGCACCGACGGAACAGCCACTTAAAGAAACTGCACCAGTTGAAAACGAGGAGGCTCCGGAAACGACGGAAACCAGTATGGTTGAATCTTCAGAAAATGAAGGGGAAAACACGGAGAGCTCAACTAGCAGCGCAACACCGAGTGAAAGCTCAACCAGCGCGTCTTCTACGAGTCAAACTTCTAGTACAACAGATTCTAGTACTTCTACAAGCGGTACGTCGACTTCCGGCAGTGCATCGAGCAGTTCGACTAGTTCCAGCAGCGGAGGGGCAACAGGCACAACAACAAGTTCGTCCACGACACCGCCAGCAACCAGTCAGGAACCGCCGCAGTCGAGTACGCCACCAGCGGTGACACCGCCAGGAACGATACAAAATCCAGCGCCAAATACACCGACGCCGCCGACACCTAGCGAGCCTAAAGTACAAACCAGCACTGCGGTTATTCAAACAACACCAGAGGCTTTTTCAGAAACTAGTACTTTACAATTACCGAGTGATTTGAAGACGGCAGAAGTGGCGCAATCTGATCTAAAGGGGTACGAGCTGCCGCTACTTTCAAGTTTTGAAAATGAAGCACACGCGGCCTTGATTTATGATGGGATCAAAAAACTCGGTATTGAACAAGAGGAAAGCTTCACTGCGGAGCAATTAGCGACAACGCTTTACAGCGAACTTTTTGCGACCGAGATTGTAGGAACTCCAGAGAAGCAAGCGGAAGAGATCAGCATCGGAAGCCTGCTTTACCAAAAGAAAAAGGAACAGTTTGAAATAGTCGGGGTCTACATCGGAAAAGACTATTACTTAACGGTTGAGGATGTAGAAGTAGAGGCTTCTGAATCAACCGCTGAGGATACTAACGAAGAGTCAGCGACTGAGACTAAGGATGAGACGGAAGACGCTGACGAATCAGATAAAAAAGAAAAACAGCGGCAGGTGGTTCTTCAGCCTATGGATATTGATGAAGAGCTGTTCGTACAAGCTTTGCCTAACGTGACATTGACAGAGTACGGTCAAACTATTTTGAAGGAATATCCCGCTTCAATCAATTTTACCGAAAATGAGGCATCAAAGAAATTTATAGAAACGATTGCTGAGGATGCTCGTAAGTTAGGTCAGGAATACGATGTTTTCGCTTCTGTAATGATCGCACAGGCATTGTTAGAAAGTGGTTCAGGCAGCAGCAGCTTATCATTACCGCCGAACTATAATCTATTCGGAGTGAAGGGAACCTATCAGGGCCAAGCCGTTTCGTTGGCGACTCAAGAGGATCGCGGAAATGGAGAGCTGTATTCGATTAATTCTGCGTTCCGCAAGTATCCAAACTATGCGGCCTCATTAGGAGATTACGTTCAGTTACTCCGTGGCGGGATTTCTGGCAATTCGAATTATTATCAAAAAACTTGGCGTTCGACCGCTAAGAATTATTTACGGTCGACACATGCGCTAACAGGTACTTATGCGACAGATACTTCCTATAATAGAAAGTTGAACTCGATCATAGCGGTTTATAATTTAACACAATACGATCGAGTAAAGGTTGATCAGTCATCAGGAGTATTCATCAAAGGCAAGGATGAGATTCCAGAAGAATATCGTTCTATGATGCGTTACCCAGACTATAACGGCGTCAACTACAATACTTCCGGTTCATACCCAGTGGGTCAATGTACTTGGTACGCCTATAACCGCGTGAAACAGTTAGGCAAGAGTGTAGACGACTTTATGGGCAACGGCGGTGAATGGGGAACAAAGGGCAAGGCGTTAGGCTATGAAGTCAGTCGTGAACCTAAAGCTGGTTGGTTGATTTCCTTCACACCAGGCACGGCTGGATCAGACCCGCGTTATGGTCACGTTGCGTTTGTTGAAGTTGTTCGACCAGAGGGGATCTTGATTTCGGAAGGCAATGTCTATGGAGGAACGGTGATTTCTTATCGGGTTATCGACGCGAATTTAGCGAAATCTGATTTAGTTACTTATATTAAAGCAAAATAAAGGGGTGCCATCACTCATGGCAAATAAGCGCTACGTACACACAGAGGATCCGCCAAATGACAGGAGGACATTACTGTTAACCGTTGTTCTTCTCCTCATTCTATCTGTAACGATGCTGTTTGTTGTGAGAGGACAACTGCAAAAGCATTATAGTGTCCATACGATTTCAGGGACATCCATGATTCCTACGTTGACAGAAAGAGATCAAGTGTTAGTGAAGAAAAAGGTCCAAGTTCAACGATATGATATTATCGCTTTTTCAGTAGATCGGGAAGAGGGAATGTTTGTCAAACGAGTGATTGGACTGCCTGGTGACAGCATGTTTGTCCGAAATGATCGGATGGTCTTGAATATTGGAGAGCAAGGGGATTTTGAAACGACGAATACGTATCATTTGTCGCCGACTGTGGCCGATGAGTTTCAAACGTTAAATAAAATTCCAGAAGATGTTTACTTTGTTATTGGCGATCATGTAGAGGTTTCTAAGGATAGTCGATCCTTTGGTTTCGTTCATCGAAAATCCATCGAGGGAACCGTTCAATTCCGATTCCCAGCGATTCATCTCGCTAAAGTAGAAAACTAAAAAGAAAAGGGGAAAACACGTGATAATCATTAATTGGGTTTGTGTAGGACTCATTATTTTAGTGCTGCTGGTGTGGTTGTATCGAATGATTATCAATGTTCGATTGCAACTGATTAAGCCACCACGAGATGCATCGGCGACTTTCCAGCGGAAGCTGGACTATGTGAAACAAATTCAGCAAACGAAACATATATCGGCGTTATTATTTGTTACCTTCTGTTTAGCTGTAGGGCTGCTGTTAACCTCGTATAGCTTGTTTCAGGTACAAGATCAGCTGTATGCGATGAATGAACAGAACAGTACACTGAGAGATGACGTTCAAGTAATGAAAAAGGAACAAAAAAAATTAGTCAACAAAATTCCTGTTAAGGAGTATCCCAGCGAAGGGATAGGCTTACAGGATTATGCGTGGGATGAGCTGTTTTCAGATGATAGCAGAGAAAATCAATATACGATGGAGAGTGATCTTTCCAATAAGCTCAGTCCTTACTTTGGTTTGCCGACGACTCTGATCGTCTTAGATATACCGACTCAAACGTTGAATATTGCTTTGGCAGGAGACTTGACTAGTGAGGACAATCGTCAGCAAATCAAGGACAACATCAAGGCTTTTGCGGCTGAAGCAGAAGCAATAAGTAATCTGACTCAGATTACCTTCCAGCTGAACGTAAGGGACGGAGAGCAACAGAAACAAGATTATAGTTGTACTTTCTCTCGTGAGAATGGAGAAGATAAGTTTGTAATGATCCAAGAAGACTAATGGAAAGAAGGGAAAAAAATGGTAGCACAACAAAAGAAGAGCGGATGGTTTTTCAATAAGAACATTATCGATGAGATCAATTCCGTTCCAGAAGAGAAAGTCGAAAATGAAACAATGACGAGCGCACAACCGCAGGCACCCACAGCTGCACCGGTACAATCGCAGCCTAAACCTGCTCCAGCATTAAAAATGGTTTCTGATAATACCATTCCAGACTCAGCAGAGAAACAAGCGGAAGAAATCAAAGAATTGAAGCGTTTGATTTTTGAAAAAGAGCAGGTTTTACAAAAATATAAAAAAGAAATGACTGCCCAAACGCAGCAATTAACGAAAGAAAATGAGAATTATCGTCAATCTGTTTTACGAATGGGTGAGGAGAAAGCACAAAATCGTCGCCAAATTCAAGATCTGGAGGCTGAAGTTCAACGAGCACGGCAAGAAGTTCAGCGTCTGAAAGAAACACAAGAGCTGGATAACTTGAAGCAGCAATTGGAACAAGTACAGCAAGAAAACAAGAAATTGAGAGATTCGGTCGCACATTTGGAAACAGTAGAACGGGAGTTGGAAGAAATTCACGAAGAACACCAAGCATTAGTTGCTCAGCAAAAAGATGAAGAGATCCAACGCCTTGAAAAAATTCATCAGCTAGAAGGCCAAATCAACGATCTGATTGCAGAAATCAATGAGAAGGACGAGCAGTATTCTCAACTGGATAAAGTAATTGTTGAGAAAGACCAAGTCATGGATCGAATGATCGAAGAGCAGGCGGCTAAGGCAATACAAGAAAAAGAAACAGCTGAACTGCGTGAAAAGGTTGCGACACTCAAAGCAGAAAATGAGCAGCTGAAGCAAGAGGCCATTTCAACTCAACAAGAAATTGGAGAAGTTCTGATCTCCGCTCGAAAACAAGCCAATCGCATGGTAGAGAAATCTAAAATGGATGCTCACCGAATCATTCAAGAAGCGAAGAGAGAGCTGGCGCTGATCAACGAACAAGCAAAAGAAATTTCTGATGAAGTCATTGAATCACGTCAATCCGTCATGTCATTATATGAAGAGATGCAAACCCGAGTAGATATCCTTGCGCAAGGAAAAATGCAGGAAACTGTCATCCATTCTGAAGAATAATAATTGAGAAGAGCCTGAATCAAAAGTTCTCTTTAAAGCGAATAAAAGGCAAGAAAATGTGATCACATTTTCTTGCCTTTTTGCGTGCGCCCTGCACGAGTGAAAAATTGATGGTGAAAGTCCACTACAGGCTTGGCAGTAGGAACTGTTAGCGAAAGACAAGATGGTGTAGATAATCTGTTTGGAAAAGTGCTTGAGCGTAACAATCTCAATCAAGCGTACCTTCAAGTAGTAAAGGTATTTGGTCAATCTCCAAAAGTCCTATTTTTCATCGAACATTAACAGACAAAGAACTGGCACACCAAGGATATTAGGACATCTCCTTGAAGTACCAGTTCGTACACTCAACTTATTGAACTGCTGTATACGTGTCCGTACGTACGGTGGTGTGAGCTACTCGATTATTATCAATATCTAAAATCGCTCAATTTCTTTAATGAAGCTAATTGCTGTTATGAGACATACAGATAAAGAGACAGAATCTTGATCGGTAACTAATACTTTAATGAAGCTATCCTTTGTCTCAACTTCAGCAATTTTGATATTTGCTTTGAAAATGCTAAAGTGTGCACTAGTCCAATCTCCTTGAATTGAAATAGAATTTCCTTCAATAATATACTTCATTTCAAATGCTTCAATAATCCTTTTAAACTTCACGTTTTCATTATTTTTTGTTTTAACTCGTAATTCAAATTCTCTTAGCATATTCAAAAGGTATCGATCCAATACTAATTTTCCAATAGAGTTAGACGAATTGTCAAAGATTTCATATATTCTTTTATGCACACTTGGTTTTTTGCTAATAACTACTCGAAAGGCTGGTTCTCCTTTATCATTCGTAATTATGAAATTTTTGTCAGAACTCAGATTTTCTCCATCAATGATATATTTTTCCATAGTATGATCACCCTTTTTAACTTTTGAAGATTTGGGAGACGACTTGAATGCAAAGGAACAGACAAAATAACCAAAGTGTGTAACCTCTCGATTCAATGAATCATAAAAAACTGTCAAATTAATCTTTTTCAATTGACTCTTATCAAATCTATCTTCTGATTTGTATAATCGAGAAGGCTATACAAAAAAGCGCTATGAATTGAATCAATCTAGAAATCCATGGATACTTTAAAAAAAAGCCGATTCTGACGCCCAAAGATTTATCGATGATCATTGAACCTCCAATAATTAATAAGTTTATAGGCTGGAACAACGTTTTCAACTACTTTCCTAGATTGTTGTGCACTCACCCAGTGAAGAATTGGTGGTGGATTTAAGGATAATTGTCTTAGAAACGTGTAAATAATGCTTCGACCACGATCAATTGGTTGCGGCTAATGAAAGTTCTAGAGGAATAGTCAAGGGGCTATCCACAAGGGAGACTATTGCTTCAGCAGTTTTTAATTTGTTGGTCCGAGTTTTGCAGAAAAAGCTTAACTCTCACGTGAAAAAATCTTGAAGAACCTTAATACAGTTAAATTTCAACAATCGACAAATGTCTAGTAAACATTTATTTATGATAATGGTACCATAAGTGAAAATTGAATCGCTTAATTGTTATTAAATGGATGAATCACAATATTTATAGAATCCAAAGAAAATGGATGCAAAATATTACTTATCTTTAGTGATGAAAATTTCTCCAAATCTAGCTTAAGACAAAATAGTGAGACAAACAAAATTGATGAATGAGAATGTTAGTAATCATCATTTTTAGTTATACATAAGAGAATTTTTCTAAATGAAACACAGGTTAATCAAAGTAAACATGTAACGTAATAAATAGGAGAAGAAAAAAATCAAGGTTTTAACCTGACATCGGTTTCCTTTCAGGGGAAGTATATCAATCAATAAGCCAATTGTTTTTAATCATTGAAAACGCTATACTTTAAGAAAATACAGTGTTTTTTAAGACAAGGAGCGGGAGAGATGAAAGTAGCAATCATTTTGGAGACAAAGGAGCATGAAAAAGCATGGAATGCGTTTCGCTTTGGTGTAGCAGCACTAAAAAAAGCGCATGAAGTGAAATTCTTCTTAATGGGCGAAGCAGTAGAAGTTGAAAGCATTGAAGATGAGCAATACGACGTACCAGCTGAAATGAAAAAGCTGGCGAAACAAGGTGGAGAATTGTTAGCTTGTGGGACCTGTCTGAAATCTAGACAGCTGGAAGATCACACCGCTTGTCCGATTTCCACGATGTTCGATTGTGTAGAAATGGTGGAATGGGCGGATAAAGTCGTGACGTTTTAATAAGGAAAGAATCCCTGACATGGTTGAACCAGTCAGGGATTTTTTTAATGATTCAGTTGATTCAAACTTGATGCCATCTTTTTATTGTCATATTTGGAATAAAAATAGAAGGAAACGATATGCAGGATCAAGGTTAATAATAAAACCCCGATAAAAAACGGACGAATGAATGCAAACATCTGAGTCGAATAGAGATAGACACCTGCATAGGCGCATAAGGTATTAATCAGTGTACAAAGGACGATGTTAGTTGCAGCTTTCAAGGTAGAGTAGTTCCATAAATAAGGGTAAATGATACCAAAAACGATTCCTATCAAAAGACTAATCCCAATCAAATGCCAGATGTAACTAAATGGGATTTGTGAACGAAAGTCTGTGAGTGAACAAAGAATGGTAATCCAGACTAATGAACCGAAAGCGGCTTGAAAGAAATTATTTTTTAATTGTTTAAACATGAGAGTTTCTCCTTAATATTTTTGGCATAATAGCGGCTGACGACATAGACAGTGTTTGTTTTCGTGTGTACTTCTAGACGAGCATGTTCTCCTAATTGGAAAGAGTGAACACTATTGAGATTTAAAATTTGCGAATTATTGATCCGGAAAAAATGATCGGATTCAAAATGAACGAGTTCCTTCAAACGTTTTTGCAGCAGATAGGTCTGCTGATTCGTCAAGATCACTTTGGCTAGATGCCCCATTGTTTCAAAGGCTTCGATTTGAGTTAACGGAACTTTGACGGAGCGATTGTTTTTGGGATCTGTCGCCAGAATGATCTTTTCTTGTTGTAAGTGTTTTTCAAGCACCTGTAGCTTCGATTTATTTTCAGGATTTGCGCAGATATCAATTTCGTTTAATGGTTTTTCTTTTACCCAGGTAAAGTTGATGTTCATTGGTTGCCTCCTTTGTGTCTTTAGCATAGCAAGGATTTCCAGCAGAAAGAATCTTTTTTTCATTTGTTGCACTAAAAGACAGGTTTGTTGCAGTAAGAGCTGGATCTTAATGAATTTAATTAGCAAGCGTTTTTATTGCATCGAGTAACGGAGGGGCATATATTTAGCGTGTAGTAGAAAGGTTAGATTTTCTTTTTTTGAAAAAAGTTTATGGCTTGATAGCTGAAAGAAAGAGGGATGCGAACCATGTTAAAGATAGTTGAGAGAGAAGCACAGACGGTTTATGGCTGGATCACGACACTGCAGTCGACCAATTCACCGGAGGAACTAGCTGAGATAAGCAAACAAAAAATGCGAGCAAAAGAAGCGTATGCGTCAAAGGTCGAAGGCGATTTGTTAGCAGTGAATGCGGTGATTGATGGCGACCAATGCTATTTAGTGGGGAATACGGACAGTGCAGAGACACGTCCTTCAGCGTTTGAGCTACCGACAGGAAGCTATGCTTGTTTTGAATTGAGCTACACCGATCAAGTAGAGCTGGATCAATTGATTGGTCAAAGCTACGGTGAATTGATGCAGAATGACACCTATCAAATCGCTGGAAATTTCAATTTAGAAGAATACACAGGCGTCGGAAAAGTCTCCTTCTATGCGCCAGTTAAGAAAAAGGTCGAATAATTTAAAAAGAATTTTGGAAGAAGTGTATACCTGCTGAGCGTCTATCGTTTAGCAGGTTTTTGTTTGGTTTAACCTAAAAATAAGATTAAATCCCATATTTTTATGAAACAGAATTCTTTTTTTTAATAGTCAATCATGTCGTCTGATTATATTAAAATTTTTGTTGAATTTAATTAAATGAGAGCGTATACTCGAGGTTATTGGGTGTTTGAAAAAAATCTTTTTTTAAATAAAAAAAGATAACGTTTGTTATCTTTTGCCGCGCCCAATCATACAAATGCATTGAAATCAGGAGGGAAGAAGATGCGCAGGGAAAAAAATAGATGGCTGATCGCCTTATCAGGAGTAGCGATTCATCTGTCTATCGGTTCAGCATACGCGTGGAGTGTATTTAAGGAGCCGATCGGAGAGTTGACGGGTTGGGATAAATCGTCGATCTCTTTTGCATTTAGTTTAGCGATTTTCTGTTTAGGAACATCCGCAGCGTTTATGGGGAAATTTGTAGAAAAATTTGGCCCTAGAAAAACAGGAACGGTGGCATCCATTTTATTTGGATTAGGAATTGTCTCGACAGGTTTTGCCGTTTCAAGTCAGTCATTGCCAATGCTGTATCTGACGTACGGAATTATTGGCGGAATTGGTTTGGGGGCTGGATATGTCACCCCAGTGTCAACGATGATCCGCTGGTTCCCGGATAGAAAAGGACTGGCTACAGGCCTTGCCATTATGGGCTTTGGTTTTGCTTCCATGATTACCGGACCAATCGCCCAACAATTGATGGTGCATGTAGGTGTATCTAGAACCTTCTATATTTTAGGGATTGCTTATTTCTTAGTGATGTTTACAGCGTCGCGTTATTTGGAAAAACCGCCAGTTGGCTGGACGCCTGAGGGTTTTGAGGCGCCGAATCCAAAAGAAGAAGTAAAGGTTCAATACCGTGGTGTTCAATTGACCGCCAATCAAGCAATTAAGACGAAAACTTTTTGGTTATTATGGTTTATGCTATTTCTAAATATTACTTGCGGGATCTCGCTTGTTTCAGAAGCTTCACCAATGGCGCAAGAAATTACCGGTATGACAGCTGGAATGGCGGCAACGATGGTGGGGGTCATGGGTGTCTTCAATGGTTGCGGCCGTCTGGTTTGGGCATTAATATCAGATGTTCTTGGTCGAAAAAATGTCTTTACGATTCTTTTTGTGATCGATATTGTGGTCTTGTTGAGTCTCTCCGTGGTAAGCTCTCCATTGCTGTTTGCCGCGTTGATTTGTTTGCTAATGACTTGCTATGGTGCAGGGTTCTCCATCGTTCCGGCTTATATCGGAGATGTCTTCGGTTCAAAGGAAGTAGGGGCGATTCACGGCTATATCTTAACTGCGTGGGCCGCGGCGGGAATGTTTGGACCGATCTTCTTAGGGAAGGTCACTGAAATGTTCCATTCTTATACGAATGTCTTGCGAATCTTTGCCGTGTTGGCATTGGTTGGCTTTACAGCATCCATGATTATTCGTGCAGCTATCAAAGGACTAGCGGCATCAAGTAATGACGAAGCAAAAGCAGGATCAAGCTACGACAATACAAAACAAGCTTAAAAAATAAATGGAAAAGCGATTGAAATCAATAGGTTTCAATCGCTTTTTTGTATCAATAATTTCGTTTGATTTTTGTATCAATAAAGGAGCGGAAAGCATCAAACGTCTTGATTTTTTTGATTTCCTGGTAGCTTTGAGGAGAGTCGAATAATGAGATCAGCGCTTCGTAAATATCCGTGAACAAGCGGCGATCAATGTCGTTAATGGCTGCTAATAGAACGACATGCACCCTTTTTTCTCCCCATCGAATCCCTTTTTCCGAGATGGCGACACTGATTACGGTTTGATGGGCATCCATATAAACGGAGTGGGGGATCGCGATCGCTTCAAAGGCTGTTGAAGAAGCATGCTCTCGTTCTAGGACATGGGTTCGAAATTCTGGTGGAACGATTGCCTCCTTCTCTAGCACGCAGCAAAGTTCATCGATTACCGCATCAGAAAAATCCATCGTTAACTGGCTAGTGAAGAATTTTTTGTCAAAGTAATCCTCAAAGTTT
This sequence comes from Enterococcus sp. DIV0170, assembly GCF_051710765.1. Lineage (NCBI taxonomy): Bacteria > Bacillati > Bacillota > Bacilli > Lactobacillales > Enterococcaceae > Enterococcus > Enterococcus sp. DIV0170. The sequence continues at coordinate 3,072,253 of NZ_JBIOLG010000001.1, read as the reverse complement.
TTCCTCAGAATACTTTTCTTCCGATCCAAGCGAATATCTCCGATTTCTGTAATCAGCATCAGTCGCTGCTCTTCATTAAAAATCGGCGACACCTCGATCACAATAAAATCTGTCGTTTCTGGTACAGGCAGTGTGGTGATCAACAGCTCGAAATCCAGCGCCTCAATTTCCGAAAATTTAGAGACAACGGTTTGAATGATTAAATCATTGCCAAAGTGATGATTCAACTTTTCATAGAGCTGTTCGTCTAAGTTCATATACTTAGGACAGAGGAGAACGGTACGAATTTTCGACAAATTTCGTTTTTGCCCCTCCAATTCCGAACCAATATGTAAAGCAATATAGGCGGTTTCGTCTTCACTGATGGTAATGTCGAATCGGCGGCTTAATCGTAAAGAGAGATAAACCGCGATATCGTAAACCATCGGGAAATCCTTCTTTAAGGAGTTCAGCATTGGGTTTTTCAGAGAAGTCTCTTGCTTGGCACGTGAAAAAAGGCCGCTGACATGTAAAGAAAAGGGAACGATGAAGTTTTCGCTCATTAAGTTGATCCCAAAGGTTTGGCGGACATCCTCTAAAACGTTCTCGACGGTTTGAGAGATTTCCTTTCCGACAATCTGCTCCAGCTCTTTTAAATTGTTGGAAGGAATGTAATTGGCATTTGCTTGAAAAATCATATGAATTTCTTCTTTTTCTAAGCGGTTCAAGGTCAAGTCAAATTCCCTTTCGATCTGACCGATCATCTTTGTCACCAGCTTGGCTTTATCCTCCCGCAGCCAAGAGCTGAACCAATTGCGGCTGACTAAGGAGTTATCATTGCGAACAGATTCCAGCAGGATCAGCAGATGCAGCATTAAGTTGACGAAGGAAAAGTCGTTCAGGTGATAATTTGATTCCTGCATAATCGAATGAATGATTCCAGAGAGCTTTTCAATGTCCTCCTTATCAAAAGTAGCCTCTAAAATTTGTTTATCAATAAATTTATGAGGCACTTCTTCAAAAATAATATAGGAGATCAAGCGACGCTTTTCCTTCTCCTCACCGAGGATCTGAATTTCCTCTTGCTTAAGCACAAATTTCACATGGTATTTCTCGTAGGCCTTGTTCATACGGGAAAGATCGGATTTTAAGGTGGAATAGCTGACAAATAATTCCTCTGACAAATCAAAAATATTGAGCCGCTGATTCTCCATCAAAATCCGTTTAATAATGAAAAAAGAACGTTCCTTGAAGCTTTGCGGTAAAACGGTATCATTTTTTGGCTTATCTAATAATTTCTCGGCTTCCTCACGGATCACTTGATAGCCTGCGTTAGAGGAAGTGATCACAGGAGAGGCACCCAATTTGTTTAAATCATAAATATAATTTTTGATGGTACGTACAGAAAGGTTCATTTGTTCCGCCAGCATTCTTGAAGAGATAGGAGTATCTTGCTGCAGCAGTAGTTTTAGCAGATTTTCTTGCTTTTCTTTCATAGCCTCATCCCTCCATAGGTCGTTTTGTTTATTATAGCGTGAAAGTCTAGAAGAAAAAATAGAGAGTTGCACGACCTGCGTGCAAGAGTCTAGTTGAGAGAAATGTGAAAAATCGAAATAATAGAGAGGTAAAAGAGAACAGCACGTGCAGAAAAAACAACTTAGGAGGACTTTGTCATGGAAACGTTAAATATTTTATTATGTTGCGGTGCAGGAATGTCTAGTGGCTTTTTAGCTCAGAAAACGAGAAAGGCTGCGAAAAAACGCGGGATTTCCGGGTCAATCGATGCTCGGAGTGAAAGTGAAGTGGCTTCGTACTTAGATTCGATCGATATCTTGTTATTAGGTCCTCACTACGCTTCCTTTAAAGAAGAAATGGCTGAACAAGCAGCCCCTCATAATGTGGTGGTGGATGTGATTCCACAGGATATTTACGGCATGCTTGATGGGGAAGGCTTGTTGGATTTTGCACTTAGTAAACTAGAAAAATAATGAGGAGGAACAAGGAAAATGAAAAAATTTATGGATTGGTTGGCGAATTCTTTTGCACCAAAGGCGAAGAAGCTGACTCAAAAGCCTTCTGTAGCTGGCTTATCAAGTGCCATGCAGAAATTGATTCCCTTCATTATGACGGGCTCAATTGTCTTCTTTTATAATGTTTTTCGTTCGTATATTCCGCAATTACCGGATTTGGGCAATATTTCAAATTATTCATTCGGAATGATCGGTTTGATCGCGGCTTTCATGGTGGCGAATCAATACATGGAGAAGTTTAAACATCCTAACTATGCCATTACAGCTGGAATCGTCTCTGTCTGTGTCTTGATGATGACGCTGCATCCGGTTGCCGCGAAAGAAGGGGTCTACGACATGGGACGCATAGGGCCGACAGGAATTCTGATCGGTGTAATCGTTGGAGCGGTTGTCAGTATCATCTTCCATTATTTCAGTAAATTGCATCTGCTGCAGCATTCGGAGCTGCCAGACTTTGTTGTAGAGTGGATCAATAATATCATCCCGATTTTCTTAAGCTTAGCCTTATGGTCAACCTTGATTTTTGCATTGAAGATCGATGTTTTCGAAGTAATCATCAATTTGTTTGAGCCGATTCAAAGTTTCGGGCAGTCATTGCCTGGGTTGATCTTACTTGTGTTGATTCCGGCCTTCTTTTATTCAATGGGCATCTCAACCTGGTTATGGTCTGCAATTCAAAATCCGATATTTATCGCTGGCATTGCTGCGAATGCCTTAGCAATGAAGAATGGCGATGTGGGAATGAATATCGTAACAAATGAAACCGTTTATAGTTTAGGGCTGATCATGATGGGCGGAACGGGAGCTACCTTAACATTGAACTTGTTAATGTGCTTTTCAAAAGCCAAGAAGTTGAAAACTTTAGGACGTATTTGTATAGGTCCTTCACTTTTTAATATCAATGAACCAATCGTCTTTAGTACGCCAGTGGTGATGAATCCGATCTTGATGATGCCGATGTGGATTAATTCAATTACAGGAAGCTGTGTTGTTTGGTTCGCTATGCGAGGCGGGCTATTGAATATTCCGCAGGATTTAATGCAGGTTGCTCAGATTCCAGCACCGATTTCCAGTGTGATGATCTTGCAGGATTTCCGAGCGATTCTCTGGTACGTTCTTTTGTTCGCGATGTATCTGCTTACGTGGTACCCATTCTTCAAGGTCTACGAAAAGGAAGTACTCGCAGAGGAGCATCAACAAGAAAAAGCGAACGAACCGATGACTGCTCCGGCAGAAGCGGTGTAAGAAAGACTCGTTTTCCTGTCATGTGGTCGTGACGGGAAAACGTCCTAAAAAAGAAAAGGTGGAATTTTATTATGATGGATGAAAAAGATTTGTTAGAGGAAGAAGAAAATGAATTGATTCCTGTTGCCATGCAGATTATTATCCACGCTGGAAATGGGCGTACCAAAGCACAAGAAGCGATCAAATTTGCAAAGGAACAGAATTTTGAAGGTGCCAGAGAGGCCTTAAAAGAAGCAAAAGACAACATTGTTTTGGCACACCGGTCACAGACAGAAGTGATCCAAAATGAAGCTGCAGGCAAGTGCTATGCACCAAGTTTGCTGTTTACTCATGCACAGGATCATTTAATGACGATCACCAGTGAGGTCAACATGACTAGGGATTTAGTTGATTTATTTGAATTAGTGATGACGAAATAGGAGAAGGGTGCATGAAGAAAAAAATAATTGCAGTGTTGTCTCTGTTGACCATCCTGTTGGTAAATTTCAATGGAGTAACAGCGGAGGCGGCAAAAGAAACGAAACCGACTAAAGAAACAACCATCTATGTAGTCAGACACGGAAAAACTTGGTTCAATACTCAAAATCAAGTCCAAGGATTTTGCGACAGCTTGCTAACAGAAGAAGGCGAAGCGCAGGCCAAGTTAGTTGGAGAAGGGTTAAAAAATATTAAATTTACCGGTGCTTATTCCAGTGATTTAGGTCGGCAGCGCAAAACCGCTCAGCTGATATTAGCTCAAAATACCAACAAGGTACCGCAGATCATTGAGAATAAAGGATTCAGGGAGAAAAATTTTGGCGGCTTCGAAGGACAATCCAATGATGCGATGAATCTGGCGGTTGCGAAAGCTTTGAATTTAGACTATCCCGAAGGCAGTGATGAGCTATGGGATTTCTTGAAGGAGCAGTTAACTGAAGAAGAATTAGCGAATAAAGTAGCCGAAGTTGATCCGACAAAAACCGCTGAGACCTATGATCAGATGAAACAACGGGTGGAAAAAGCGATGCCGCAGGTAATGAAGAAGGTCGCGAAAAAAGGCGGCAATATCCTGATCGTTTCCTCGGGTGGGATCATCCCGATTTTATTGGAAAGTGTCGCGCCAGGAGAATATCAAGGTGAAAAAATCGCGAATTGCAGTGTGACAACTTTGACGTATAAAGATGGGAAATACACTGTTAAAAAGATCGGTGATACCAGCTTCGTCGATCAAAAAGAATAATCAATGTGAAACCTGAAGCAGTCCGTTATTGACTCATCCTTCAGTTTTAATAATAAAGAAAAGATGAGGAGAGAAAACACATGAACAATGCATTTCCAAAAGACTTCCTATGGGGAGCATCCACCAGCGCGTATCAGGTCGAAGGCGCAGCACAAGAAGATGGGAAAGGCTTATCTCAGCAAGATGTCGTAAACAGTGAACGTCGCGAAAAATTCGGCTTTGCGGATGCCAGTGTGGCGAGTGATCACTACCATATGTACAAGGAAGATATCGCTTTATTTAAAGAGATGGGCTTTACTAGCTATCGCTTCTCGATTGCTTGGTCTCGAATTTTTCCAGATGGCGATGGCGAAGTGAATGAAGCGGGTGTCCAATTCTATCGGGATCTAATCAACGAGTTGAAAGCAAACGGCATCGAGCCAATCCCGACTTTGTATCATTATGACTTGCCTTGGCCATTGGTAGAGCGATACGGCGGCTGGCTGTCTCGTAAAGTAGTCGATGATTTTGCACGGTTTGCGAAATATGTCATCAATGAGTTCAAAGATGATATCAAGTATTGGATCACTATCAATGAACAAAGTATCATCGTGCAGTATTGGACACAAAAATGCTATATCCTGCCAGAATATCAAGACAACAATCAATTGCGCTATCAGATCAATCATCATATGAACTTAGCACAGGCGCTTGCGTGCAAATATGTTCATGAGGTGGGAGGCTTAGCTGGTCCAGCTTTGGGTTATGCCCCTGTCTATGCTCGTACCTGTAAACCAGAGGATCAAATCGCGGCGTTGAATGCCAATGATCTGCGGAACACGTATTACTTAGATGTTTACTTCCGCGGCTATTACAATGTGGCAGCGTTGACTTATTTGCAGCAGCATGGCTTGGCTCCAGAGATGGAGGAAGGCGATGAGCAATTATTTGCTGAAAACCTGTCCGATTTCTTCGCGATTAACTACTATGACAGTCAATGTGCCCATGCTTGTCCAGAGGATATCACTGAGCACAGATGGTCTGGTTATAATTTAACGGGTAAAAAAGGCGATATGTCCGGCTTTGAGACTCACCCTGGCTTTTATCAAATGTGTCCAAATCCAGAATTGAAGACGACTGACTGGGATTGGGCGATTGATCCTATTGGTTTGGAATATGTCTACCGTGATCTTTATACACGTTACCGCGTACCATTCATGATCACAGAGAACGGTTTAGGCGCCTACGATGAGCTGACACCAGACGGCAAAGTTCATGACGATTACCGTATTGACTACTTCCGTGAGCATATCCAAGCAACGAAACGTGCGATGGATCTCGGGGTTGAGGTTGTTGGATACATGCCGTGGTCAGCCCTTGATCTGCTGTCTACTAGCAATGGATACAAAAAGCGTTACGGCTTGATCTATGTTGATCGAACAGACGATGATGCAAAAGAGTGCAAGCGAATAAGAAAAGACTCCTTCTATTGGTACAAAGAGGTCATCGCCTCAAATGGAACGAAATTGGATTAATGAAGATGTTTTTACGAAATGTAATCTCTGTTCTGGGCTCTTCCTTAGTTGGTGTGGGTGTCGGGCTTTGTGTAGTGACGGGATTGGGTGCGGATGCCTTGGGTGTTTTGTGGGAAGGGATCGCCAAGCATTTGCCGATTACCGTCGGACAAGCCTCATTATTAGTCACTTGTACCTGTCTGATTATCGTCGCTTTGCTGGATAAAAAGGAGTTAGGTCTCGCGACCATTTTAAATCCCATCGCTACCAGTATTTTTACCGACGTGATTATCAATCAGATATCGCTGAATGTCGGAACAGGGGTAAAAGTGCTGGTCGTTATCGTCGGGATTTCCTTTATCGGGATCGGTTCTGGAATTGCCGCTGCGACCAACGCGGGAAAAGAAGGGTACATTGCCCTTAGTTTTGCCTTAAGCAAACGACTAACGTTTGATCTAGCAAAGGTTCGGATGGGTCTTGACCTGATCTGTTTTGTGACCGGCATGATTTTAGGGGGAAAATTTATGATTGGACCAATTATTGGTGTAATAATGATCGGTCCATTATTGAAAGCTACGAGTCAGTATTGTGGAAACAAGATGCAGCCGCTATTAGGTTGAATAGTAAAAGAGGAAACGATTGATGTTATGTTCAATCGTTTTTTCTTTTGTTCAAATAATGGTTGACCACTCAACTATTATTTGGTAAATTAGTTGAGTAGTCAACTAATTTATTTTGAAAGTGGATGAGGCCTATGAAACGAAGTGTTGGACGTTTGATCTCGATTTTGTATCGAAAAAATCAAATTTATTTAAATGCGGCGATGAAGCCGTTAAACATTACAACCGCGGAACAGCCGATCTTGATGTATCTCTATCGACATGACGCGGTCACGCAGGAGGAAATCAGCGCCTATCTTCAAGTAGACAAGGCATTGACGACTCGAACCGTACAGTCCCTATTAGAAAAGGGCTTAGTCACGAAGGAAAAAGATGAAAAGGACAAACGCTGCAATAAAATCTCTTTAACCCAAAAAGGCTTGGACATGCGAGAAGCAATGATAGAGAAATTCTCCGGCTGGAACAAGATCGTGCTAGAGGGGATGGACGAAGCAAAGCAAGAGCTGCTTTTTGAGTTGTTGGAGGAAATGGTTGAAAAAACTGAACAGCATGATTTAAAAGGAGGGTAAAAAATGGAGGCGGCAAATCCGTTAGGAACTGAAAAAGTTTCAAAATTATTATGGCAATTCTCGATTCCAGCAATTATTGGTATGGTGGTTAACGCGTTGTACAACGTGGTGGATCGAATTTATATCGGACATGCTCCAGGGTTGGGGGCAAATGGTTTAGCAGGGATCACGATTGGTTTTCCGATCATGATCATTTTACTGTCGATTGGTATTTTGTTTGGAGTAGGCGGTGCGACACTTTTCTCCATGAAGCTGGGAGAAGGAAAAACCAAGGACGCAGAGCTTGCATTAGGAAATGCTTTTTCACTGTTGATTATTAGCGGTCTTTTATTTATGCTGCTGGGGCATATTTTCCTATCACCGGTGTTGTCCGCATTTGGCGCTAGTGAAAAGATTTTACCGTTTGCCATGAGTTATATGCGGATCATCTTTTCTGGGGCGGTGTTCCAAATCGTCAGTATTGGTTTGAATAACTTTTTACGAGCAGATGGGCAACCAAAGTTAGCGATGATCACGATGTTCATGGGAGCTGGCGTAAATATCATTCTTGATCCAGTCTTCATCTACGTGTTGGATATGGGAATGGCCGGGGCGGCTCTAGCAACGATTTTGTCTCAATTTATTTCAATGGTTTGGATTTTGTCGTATTTCTTAAGTAAGCGAAGCCATCATCAGATTCAAGTAAAAAATATGCCGATCAAGCTTTCGATTGCCACAAGGATCACGGCGTTGGGAATGCCGAATTTTCTTTTACAGTTGGGAAACAGTGTGTTGAATGTCGTGCTGAATATGACGCTTTTAAGCTATGGAGGCGATATTGCGGTATCCGGTATGGGAATCGTAAATAGTATTCAAACGATTTTATTGATGCCGATCACTGGGTTGGTCCAAGGGGCTCAGCCGATCGTCAGCTTTAACTTTGGCGCGAAGAAATTTCAACGTGTAAGAGAAACTCAAAAGTATGCGATTACGATCGCGACGATCATTGTTTTACTTGGCTGGTTAGCGACTCGGTTCATGCCAGAACAATTGGTGCGTTTATTTAATAATGAGCCGGAATTACTCGCCTTTGGCGCAAAGGCTCTTCAAACCTGGTTTCTATTCTTACCTGTTATTGGTTTTCAAATCGTTGCGTCGAATTTCTTTCAAGCGACGGGACGGACGCGTTCTGCTATTTTCTTAACACTGACACGTCAAATCATCTTATTGATTCCGGCGATTTTGCTGTTCTCTCAAACTTGGGGAATGGACGGGCTGCTTCATGCGGCGCCTTTCGCTGATGCATGTGCGGCTCTTTTGACGGGTGTCTTCTATATCGGCGGAATCAAGCGATTAGCCAGAGAAGAATCCAATTTAAAAGAGTTAAATTACGAAGCAGAATAAGCAATGAAGGGTGTGCCGGTTACTTTAGGCACACCTTTTTGTTTACAAAGATAAGAGTTGCGTCGAATTTAGCCTATATTTTTATCAAAAGAAAGGACTATAATTAAGACAAAGGATCGTAGGTAGAAAACAGGAGGGAAAACAATGTTAGTGGTGAACGCGATTGAAAGAGCACATGTCGACTCGATTCCCTTGTTATTTGGCGCGGTGGGTCTTGTTGTTTTACTGATCAGTCTGCAACCCTATACAGGTGGTATCGGTTATCGGGGGATTGCTTTTCTCTGCTACGGGAAACGCATCTGGCAATTTTCCAATCGCTTGTTTGGCAGCTTATTTTTCACTGCATCGATGATTCTGTATTTGTGGTTCAAATTTGGTGAACCTTCTGCCAGTAACAAGATAATTTGCGTCTTCGTTGCATGCGTACTTTGTATTCTCGTTAGTGATGGTGTGACGTTATATCTCAAAAAATATGATTGACAAAAAAGAAAAATCGTTTTAATATAGTTAGCATGATAACTATTTGAGGAGAGAATAGAATGAAGGAGCCAGAAACAATTGGATTCGCGATTAGAGAATTATCAATTTTGATTGCTCGACATATCGAAAAAACGAGTGATGGGGGTCATATCAGAGGACCTCAGGGCTTTGCTTTAGGATATTTGGTACATAATCGTGACAAAGAAATCTATCAAAAGGATCTTGAGGAACAGTTGTCAATTCGAAAATCTACGGCCAGTAATTTAGTAGACCGGATGATTAAGAATGGCTTTTTAACGACAGCTCCTTCGCAAAAGGACAAACGATTAAAGCAATTGATTGTCACGGAAAAAGCGATTCAAACGACGATCGAGGTTGAAAAAAATATCGAGGATATTGAAAATATTTTGAAGCAAGGGATTTCAGAAGAAGAACTTGCACAATTTTATGCTACAATGCAAAAGTTCAAAAAAAATATTCAACAATAATCTGGTTGTCCTGACGATCAGATTTCTATTTCTACTAATAGTTAGCATGCTAATATAAAGCAGCATTTTTACCCGTTATTCAACGGTGTTAACGCAACAAACAAGGAGGTTTCTTATGATACAACTAATAAAACGAACCAATACAAAAGAACGGTTGTTAGTGCTAGCAAGTGTTTTGTTCATCGTTGGACAAGTCTGGATGGACTTGAAGGTCCCTGATTATATGTCACAAATTACCACTTTATTGCAACGTCCCGGTACAGCAATCAATGAGCTTTTGAAGCCTGGCAGTTGGATGATCTTGCTCTCTCTAATGAGCTTTGTCTTTTCTTCAATCGTCGGTTTATTCGCTGCAAAGCTAGCAGCGAGCTTGACTTGCCGCCTGCGTCAAGAGATGTTTGGACAAGTAATGGATTATTCCACGTATGAGATTCAGCAATTCTCGATCCCCAGTTTAACGACTCGGACAACCAATGATTTAACGCAAATTCAACAGGTTGTCGCGATGGGGCTGCAAGTAATGATTAAAGGACCTATCACGGCGGTCTGGGCGGTATTGAAAATTGCCGGAAAAAATTGGCAGTGGACCACTACGACAGGAGTTGCTGTTTTGATTCTATTGATTATGCTATCGGTCGTTTTGACACTAGTGCAGCCGCGCTTTGCCAAAGTGCAGCAATTAACCGATAAAGTTAACAGTATCACACGGGAAAATCTAACGGGTCTGCGAGTGGTTCGAGCATATAACGCAGAAGACTATCAAGAAGAGAAATTCGAGAAGGCTAATCAGGATCTCACAGCAACGAATTTATTCGCGGGTCGCGTAATGGCATTGCTGAGTCCGGGAATGAGCCTGATTTCAGGCGGACTGACACTAGCAGTCTATTGGATCGGTGCCTACATGATTCAACAAGCTCAAGGGGGACTAAAGCTTTCCTTATTCAGTGATATGATCGTCTTTTCTTCTTATGCGATGCAGGTAGTAATGAGCTTTGTTTTAATGTCGATGATTTTTATGATTTTACCTCGAGCGACCGTATCCGCTAGACGGATCAACGAAGTTTTAACGAAAAAATCCTCCGTTGAATTTCCAACGGAAGGCGAGAAAACACAATCAGAGATCAAAGGAACCGTAGAATTCGATCATGTATCCTTTCGCTATCCGGATGCCTCTGAACCTGTGATTCATGACATTAGCTTTAAGGCCGATCAGGGGGATACTGTTGCCTTTATCGGTTCGACCGGCAGCGGAAAAAGTACAATCCTGAATTTGATTCCTCGCTTTTATGAAACAACCGAAGGGAATATTTCAATTGATGGGCAGCCGATCAATACGTATAGTCACGTGAATTTAAATGATATTGTCGGCTACATTCCCCAAAAGCCAATTTTATTTAGCGGAACGATCCAGTCGAATCTTGATTTCGGAACCAGCAGTAATCAGACGCTGAATGAAGAAAAAATGCAGGAAGCCTTGTCCATTGCACAGGCTAGTGAATTTGTGAATGAAAAAGAGGGCAAGCTAAAGAGTCCGGTCGCTCAAAACGGCAGCAATTTCTCCGGTGGACAGAAGCAGCGTCTAGCAATTGCTCGTGTGATTGCAAGGCAGCCAGAAATTCTATTGTTCGATGATTCCTTTTCTGCGCTAGATTACAAAACGGATAAAAAATTACGTCAGGTACTAAAAGAAAAATTAGCTGATACGACAAAACTGATTGTTGCTCAACGAATCAGTACCATCATGGATGCGGATCAGATCCTTGTTTTGGATGAAGGACGAATCGTCGGACAAGGAACCCATGACGAATTATTGGCGACCAACTCAGTCTATCAAGAGATTGCGTATTCACAGCTGTCGAAGGAGGAATTAGTTAATGGATAATACATTGGAAAACATTCAAACACAACCAAAGGCACATCCTTTGCGCAAAAATATTTTAAACGCGTTGAATCAATACAAATGGCCACTGATTTTAGCGATCATCTTTGCAACGATCGGGAGTATCACACAAATCGTCGGACCGAATCGATTAAGTGAGATTACAGATTTGATTACTCAAGGCCTGCGAGGATCGATCAATCTCACACAAATCAGCCAGATTGGCTTAAGTTTAGTTCTATTATATGTAATCGGTGCGGTTCTCTCTTATTTTCAAGGCTTCATCGTAGCGACAGTAACACAACGCTTTTCAAAACAAATGCGTCGTCAGATATCGGAAAAGATTAATGCTGTGCCGTTGAATTATTTTGATTCTCACAGTCAGGGGGATACCTTGAGTCGTGTGACCAATGACCTGGATACAGTGAGCCAATCCTTGAATCAAAGCTTGAGCTCCTTGTTTCCATCAATCACGCTCTTTATCGGTTGTCTGATCATGATGTTTCGAACAAATCTTATATTAACGATCACCTCAGTCATTTCTGTTCTATTAGGCTTTTTATTCATGGCGGTCATTATGGCTAAATCCCAAGTCCATTTTAATCAGCAACAGGAAAAGCTTGCGAATATCAGCGGCTTTGCTGAAGAGGCGTATTCTGGACAACAGGTCATTAATGCATACAGTGCCGCAGAGGATATGAAGACTGAGTTTGGTGAGATGAATCAGGATTTTTATGGCAGTGTGTGGAAGGCACAATTCTTATCTGGGATCATGCAGCCGTTAATGGGCTTTATCGGAAATTTTGGGTATGTTGCAGTCTGCGTAGTTGGCGCCGTTTTAGCTCTGAGAGGCGACATCACTCTTGGAGTGATCGTCGCGTTTACTGTCTATATCCGCTTGTTTTCACAGCCGCTATCACAGTTGGCGCAAGCTTTTTCGAATCTGCAGTCGGCGGCAGCGGCAATGAATCGTGTGTTTGAATTTTTAGCCGAAGAGGAATTGGCTGATGAATCAGAAAAAACAACCAAATTACGGAAGCCGGAAGGCAATGTTCGCTTCGAGAATGTCAGCTTTGGCTATGAAAAAGAACGGACGATCATTCATCATTTCAGCGTTGAAGCAAAGGCGGGTCAAAAAATCGCGATTGTTGGTCCAACTGGAGCAGGGAAGACAACGATCGTTAATCTGTTGATGCGCTTTTACGAAACCAATCATGGAGAGATTATAATTGATGGTGTCTCTACAAAGGATATGACGCGAGAAGAGGTCCACGACCAATTTTGCATGGTATTGCAGGATACTTGGCTATTTGAAGGAACGATCAAAGAAAATCTGATTTACAATCAGCAGCATGTTACCGACGAAGCGGTGGTAAAGGCTTGTAAAGCAGTAGGGATTGATCACTTTATCCGAACACTGCCGAAGGGCTATGATACTTACCTAGATGATAGTGTGAGCTTATCCGTTGGACAAAAACAATTATTGACGATTGCTCGTGCGATTATTAAAGATGCACCGATGCTGATTCTAGATGAGGCTACCAGTTCTGTGGATACCCGAACAGAGGAGTTGATTCAAGCAGCGATGGATCAATTAATGCATAATCGGACCTCCTTTGTCATCGCTCATCGACTATCCACCATTCGAAATGCGGATCTGATTTTAGTCATGAAAGAAGGAAACATTATCGAGCAAGGGAACCATGAAGAGCTGATGGATGAACAGGGCTTTTACGCTGACTTATATAATAGTCAGTTTGAGAAGGAACAATTAGCATAAACGGTTGAAGCGATTAAAATCAAAATGATTTTAGTCGTTTCTTTTTTTGCTTAAAAAGTGTTTTAAGTTAAAAGAGTTTACCAGGAATCGAAAGAAGAAATGATGAACTACTCACATGAATGGAATTTCATGTTATTTTATCTTGACACGCTTTTTAAGCAATGATAAAGTATTGCTGTTGAATCGTAACGATTACGATTTGGGTGACGTAAATAGTAATGATTAAATCAATACTATTTCGAACTTCAAATAGGAGGGATATTAGAATTTGTTTTGGCTTTGGTTCAATGACTGAATAAGAATGAAGGTCAAAAATAAAAAAATTGTTTTTTTAATAAACGTGAAGGATGAAAACAGGAAGAATTCGCGTAGGAATAGGGGAAGAGATCCAAATGAAGAAAAAGATAGGAATGGCATTGATTAGTTTATTGGCGCTAGTTGGTCTGGGTGCTTGTAAAGACAATCAAGCGGCTTCGGAAAACAAAGACAAGAAATTACAAATTGTCGCGACATTTTATCCAATGTATGACTTTACGAAAAACATTGTTGGAGAGGATGGTGAGGTAAGTTTATTAATGCCTGCTGGCTCGGAGCCGCATGATTACGAGCCTTCTGCTAAAGACATGGCGAAGATTACGGATGCGGATGTATTTGTCTATCACAACGAAAACATGGAAGCTTGGGTACCAAGTGCTGTGAAATCTTGGAAAAAAGGTGAGCCTAATGTTATCGAGGGAACTAAGGACATGCTTCTGTTGCCAGGAGGCGAAGAAGAGCATGACCACAGCCATGAAGAGGGGCATCATCATGACTATGATCCTCACACGTGGGTATCTCCCCATCGAGCGATCAAGGAAGTAACGTCAATCAAAAATCAATTAGCCAAATTATATCCAGAAAAGAAAGCAGATTTTGAAAAAAATACGAAGGCCTATTTAACCAAGCTTGAGGCGTTGGATAAAGAGTACTCTGACACGTTAAAAGCAGCAAAACAAAAGAACTTTGTCACGCAGCATACAGCCTTTGGTTATTTAGCCTTGGATTATGGATTGAATCAGGTGGGGATCTCGGGAATCAACCCCGATCAGGAGCCAGACCCATCACGTATTGCAGAGTTGAAGCATTACGTTGAAGACAATGACATAAGATACATTTATTTTGAAAATAATAATCAAGGAAAAGCAGCCAAAACACTTGCGGATGAAACCAAAGTGAACTTAGAAGTACTTAATCCATTAGAGAGCTTGACGAAGAAACAAATGGACGCCGGAGAGGACTACATTTCCGTTATGAAGGAAAATTTATCTGCCTTGAAGAAGACCACAGATGTGGCGGGAAAAGAGATTAAACCGGAAGCACAAGCAGAGACAGAGCAAACGGTCTATAACGGTTATTTCAAGGATTCTCAGGTGAAGGATCGGAAATTATCGGATTATGCCGGTGATTGGCAATCGGTTTATCCGTTATTGCAAGAGGGAGCCTTAGATCAGGTTTTTGATTACAAAGCAAAAATAAAGAAGGATAAAACAGCTGCCGAATACAAAGCATATTATGAAACAGGGTATAAAACGGATGTCAATGAAATCAAAATCACAGACAAGCAAATCGATTTTATCGTTGATGGCAAACAACACAAATACACGTATGAGTACAAGGGGTACGAAATTCTAACCTATGAAAAGGGCAATCGCGGCGTTCGTTTTACCTTTGAAACAAAAGATCCAGATGCTGGAAACTACAAATATGTGCAATTCAGCGATCACGGAATAGCTCCAGCCAAAGCCGCGCATTTCCATATTTATTTCGGTGGCGAAAGTCAGAAGGCTCTGCTGGAGGAAATGGACAATTGGCCGACTTATTACCCAGTGAAAATGAGCGGACACACGATTGCTCAGGAAATGCTGGCCCATTAATTGAAGGAAGAAGGAGAGGACTCATGGAAAAAACAGATCGAGCGAGTGCTTATCGCCGCTTAAAAAGTCCGAATATCAAAACACGCAAACGGGCGTTAAAAATCATTAAAGAAGCCAAACGAAATCAAGTGAAAAAATAGCAAGTCCAATCTCCTAATCAACCATCTGACTAGGAGATTTTTTCTTCTAATTTTTATTAAGGAACAATTGTAGGCATGCCTAACTTTGCATAGAGATGTTAGAATGAATAGATTAGAACACTAGAAGGGGGTCTCTATGAAAAAAATCCTAACCTATATAATCGCTTTATTCGCCATTATCCTGCTAGGCTTTTTCATCCAAACAAAGAGCAGCGTGTTCTATTCAGAACCCATACTGCGTGTCGAGGAAGTAACGGTGAACACCGCTTCAAATACACAGAAAATAAAAGGAACACTGTTGAACAAGAAGGGGACAGTAACGTTAGAAACAACGTACTATGAAAATGAGAGTGTCTCGCCTTTGTATCGCAAAGGCAATCAGCTAATCCTGCAAAAATCTGATAATTATTGGCGCGTTGCAGCATTGAAAAGAGATGGCTATGTATTCATTTTACTTGGGCTGTTCATTTTGACCGTACTGTTCATCAGCGGGAAAAAAGGCCTTCGTTCTTTGATCGGCTTAGCCTTAAACAGTGCTCTGCTGCTCTTTTTTCTTTGGTTCAGTCAACAGAATAACGGCTTATCCTTGATGCTTCTCATGAGTATTTACACAGTGATCGCAGTTTTTGTGGCGATGGGCACATCCTATGGCTTTAAAAAACTCGACGGACGGAAGCTCTTTGGGACATTAGTGAGTGTTTTTCTCGCGTTTTTAATTTGCGTAATCGCAATGAATTTATTAAAGGATGAAGGCTTACGTTATGAAGAGATGCAATTTATCACCCGTCCCTACCGCTCGGTATTCTTAGCTGGCTTACTGATTGGAGCGATTGGTGCCAGCATGGATAATGTCGTAACGATCATTTCTGCTTTAGATGAGATTCGGGCACAAAATGACCAGCTTTCACTGAAGAAATTACTCCAGTCTGGTAGGAAGATCGCTCAGGATACCGCCTCATCGATGATCAATGTCTTGATGTTCGCTTATCTTAGCGGAGCGATTCCTTCCGTGGTCTTCTATATGGCAAATGGCTGGAATTTCTCTGAGGTTTTAGGAATGCATTTGTCGTTAGAAATCCTACGAACGCTGTGTGGCGGATTTGCCATTGTCTTGTCTGTTCCAGCCGCGTTGCTGGCGTTTAGTGTGGCGGAGAAAATGAAGGGGAGGGCGTTGCGATGAGTGTCCTGATCTGCCTTACTTTGATTCTGCTGGTGTTGATGGTGGTGCTCTTTAAAAAGAATTCGATTTACATGATTACAGGAACCTTTGCCAATTTTTGTTTGTTCATTTTACTGCTTTATTTATTGAGTAAAGGATTTCCGGTTTATCCGATCACTTTTTTGATCTTTTTGGGTGTAACAGTCGTGACATTGTTTTATATCAATGACGTCAATCAAAAAACAAAAGCGGCATTTCTTTGTGTGCTGTTCTTCTTGATCGCCTTCACTCTAGTTACCCTGCCGCTGATCCAGCTTGTTAAGGTACATGGGTTTGCGTTAGAGGAGCTAGATGAATTACAAATGACGGATCTCTCGGTGGCTGTTCCTTTTTCAGAATTGAATCTCTCGATTATTCTGATGAGTTTTTCCGGCGCAGTGATCGACAGCAGTATCGCGGTCAGCAGCTCAACCTATGAAATCTATCGACGCACTGGAAATCGGACCTTTAAGGAATTGCTGCATTCCAGCATGACTGTCGTGCATGAGATCTTCAGTTCGACGATCAACACGTTGCTATTTGCGTTTATGGGTTCGAGCTTGGCCTTGATTATTTGGATTCAGGATTTGAATTACTCTTTTCTTGAGATCATTAATTCTAAAGCTTTTGTTGGGGAGCTATTAATTAGTTTGCTGACGGGGATGGCCGCAGTGGTTATTCTGCCCATCGCTTCGTTTTTCTCCAGCTATATTTTTTTTAACCACTATTTTAAAACAAAAGAACAATAAGCGATTAAGGCTGATCTGCCTTAATCGCTTATTTAGCTTATCTTCAAAAATAGCTTCACACATTGAAGAGTTCTAAATAGCTGATTATCTGTTTAGAATCATAATGTGTGTGGATGCCAGAAGCAGGATCGTAGTACTTGCCATTGAAATAGATTAATAGATGGCTGTATTGAGCGTTTTGACTAGGTGATTTTACATTTAGCAGACATAAGTTTGGCAGTTGGTTGAAGGCTTCTTTTTTATAAATCATTTTTTCAGCGTGGGTAAATTTAAAATAGTCTAGCGTTTCGATGACCTTACTTAAAGAAGCTTGCCATTTTTTTGCATCCATAATAGTAATAATGTCATATATTGGTAAACGAGTCAGCATCGCCATACAAGCCTGACCGCATAATCCCTCCTCAGGCTGCTTGACTAATTCGATCGTATCGACTTTTCGAATGGGCTGGGAATAGGGACTGTTATGATTGATACGTGTTAGCTGATCGATTACTTTAAAGCTTCCCTGATAGCGTGCTTTTTTTGGAAGCTTTGCTATTATTTTTTTTGCTACAGGAAGATAGTATTTTCCCTCACCTTTAGGAATCAGTTTGCATTCGAAAGGGATATTTTCAACTGTGGCAGCAACAGGAAGATTGCCCTTTTGCCCACAAATTTCCCAAACATTAAATGGAATTTTTAAAAAGTGTCGATTGCCTTCTTTTAGATATTCACCTTCAAAGTTATGCCACATGATCTCCCTCCGTTGCTGTTTCTTTCTAATAAAAGGATAACGGAAGGTGCGTTTTTTTGCCATCCTATCCTCCAAATTTTCTATAGTAAATGAATAGAACAGGTACAAAAATAGCCCCTCAAATTCGTGAGGGGCTATCGCTGGCGATAGTGATCGAAAGGTGAATTCTCTACAAATCCCTTCCTAACTATTAAAAATTGAAAGCCTCAGGATCAGGACCACTGCGCAGTGATTCATTCAGTTCATTCAAACGAGACATATCCGCATCGTCTAATTCAAAATCAAAAACAGCCGCATTGCTTTGCATTCGTTGTTCATGAACCGATTTTACAACGAGTAAAATATCTTGTTGGATATCCCAACGCAGAATGACCTGAGCAGGTGTTTTTTGATGCTTTTCAGCGATTTCCACAATGGCAGGCTCTGTTAATAATTTTCCTTGCATTAAAGGCGACCACGCCTGAATGTTGATGTTGTGTTTTTCGCAAAAATCTCGCAAAGCTTGCTGAGATAATTTTGGATGGAGCTCCACTTGGTTAATGACAGGAACGACTTTCGCATAGGACAACAGGTCCTCTAAATGATGAATCTCGAAGTTGCTGACACCGATGGCTTTAATTTTCCCTGCTTCATACAGGTCTTCCATTGCTTGCCAAGATTCTTTGAATGCATTATTGCCCGGCCAATGGATCAGGTACAGATCTAAATAATCCAATGCCAAACGGTCAAGGCTCTCCTCAAAGGCATTTATGGTTTCTTCATAGGTTAGATGATTATTCCACACCTTTGAGGTAACGAATAGCTCTTCTCGGCTTAGTCCTGTTGCGGCTAAGCCTTCTTTGATCCCAAGCCCAGTCCCCGTTTCATTTCCATAAATTTGAGCGGTATCAATCAAGCGATAGCCGGTGATAATCCCTTTTTTTACGACCTCAGCAGTATCTTCGTCAGGAATTTGAAAGACGCCTAGTCCCAATCCTGGAATTTCTGTTCCGTTGTTTAATCGCACGTTTTCCTTCAATGAATGTATCATATGAGTCCCTCCTATAAGTTTCAGAACACCAGTATATGAGGAGGATAGGAAGATGTATAGTACGTACTTTAAAGTGCCATAGGCACGAAAAAGTAAGTTTTGTGTGGAAGAAGTATTCCCACACAAAAATAAATTTCAAGAAAATAAATAACTATTGTTATTTTATTTAGTTGAAGGGATATATTAACACGAAGACCATTTTTGTAAACCTAAAAATAGTTTCAAGATGTTAATTTATTAAAGAGTTCTAATAAATATAAAGATAACTTATCTAAATTTGCAACAAGTAAATATTATTGTGGTCATTTTTAAAAAATCGAATCTTATTTTTAAATCTACTGTTCTAAATGAGCAAGAAATTTGGTTTTTAAACATGATTCGAATATGATGGCGTGGTATTTATAAAAAATAGTGTTGAATATACAAAGCGATAGGTTTATCACAGAAGAAACGCCTTAGTGGTCAAGACCTTTTTTCTGATAAAGCTCAAGAAAGATTGGCAATGAGGTGTTGACTAATATTTCTGTAATCTCCTCAGGACTCTCCTCAAAATTTTTGCGAATCCATGTGCCAATAATCAGATAGCTGCCCTTTGACAAATAATCTAGATACTGATTCAGCGTATAGGGATCAAAGTTAACGGAGAAGATTAATGGAAGATTTCCTTTGAAATATTTATTGAAGAGCGTTCTTATATGTTTCAACAAGTCGATTTCGCTGTTTTGTGAAGTGAGAATTTTTATTTTTTCACGATTTTCCCAAAAAAAGTGGATCACATTTTCAATCCGAATAACTAGATTTGAACGGATACGCTCTGCGTTGGGAATGCCTGTTTTATCATAAAAATTTGCATTTGATTGGAAAACAACGGTTAATTCGGCTAAAAATTCTTCAACAATACTGTCTAACAAATCTTCTTTATTTTGAAATTTTTTATAAAAGGTTACACGACTGACACCAGCTTTTGCTGCAATGTCGTTGACTCTGATGCTTTTAAAAGTATTTGAACACAACAAATCAAGAAAAGCTTGTTCAATCAAATTGCGTTTTTCATCGAACATAGCTACACCCCCTAATGCGATTGTAACTTGATTTGAATGCTGAGCCAAATGGAGAAAGGAGAAAACAATACTTTGAACAAAAATCTTGTAAAAAAGAGTATTTTTGATGCCTTTTTAGAGCTATTGACCGTAGCGAAATATGAAGAAATCACTGTCAATGAGATTGTTGAAAACTCCTATGTTAGCAGGGTTACCTTTTACAACTATTTCAAAAATAAGGACGCGCTGCTGAATGAATTATTGGATCAGTTTTTGGAGACCTTTAATGAGCTGTTAAAAGGGGATCAAGGTCTATTGGAACGAATGAACATCAGCAAGAAAAAAGATGCATACCAAGCACTGTATCCCTATACATATAAAATTCTCGACTATTTTTATTGCAATAAGAAATTAGTACTGGCCTTTTATGGCATGGATCATGAAAAGCTAGATTTTATCAAAATCCTGCAAAAGAATTATCATGATCATTTTGTTCAGGCGCTTCCTCAACGTTTCTATCAATCCGTAGAAGGGGCTAGAATTGAGTATTATTCGTTATTTATTACAAACGGTGTAATTTCTATCGTGGAAAAGTGGTTTGCGATGAGCTTTGAGGAGAATATTGGTGATGTTGTTGATAGGATATTGGTTTTATTGATTACGAATCTGAGTGCGTTGTATTCAGAATAGAACAAAAAAGAAGGCGGGATGTACTATGGCAAAAATATTGATTATCACGAAAAATCCTCTGGCGGAGCAAGCACTGCAGCTTGCGCTTCAAAAAATCAATGATGAGGTTTTTTGCAGCTCAAGCCTATTAGAACAGGTTGATTTTTATCCAGAGGTGGTGGGCTACTTTTCTATCGCGATTGTGAGTGACACGATTTCTAGTTTGGAGCTTTCCAAGCATTTAGACACCTTGAAGCAAAAAGATTTATTGCTGTTACGAAAGGGAAATAGCGAGCAGCTAAAGGACACTGACTTGGAGTGGATGCTTCCACACATTGATGGCTGGGTAACAGATCAAACGCCCATGGAAGAATTCATTGAGAAAATTGCTGAAATGAAGGAACAAATCGGCGAGATGAAAAACGACACAAGCAAGTCCTACAAAAAATTCATTTCCAGACTGACAAAAAATGAGAGAAAGGTTTTGTATTATCTATCTCAGGCAAAGGGCGCGCAATTGTCCAGAGAAAAACTTTGCGAAGAAATTTGGGGAACGGGGATGAATACGTCCAATGTCTGTCAGCTTTCTTTTTTGGTCAGCTGTATTCGTGAAAAAATGGTCCATGTCGGTTTTGATGAAAATGAATTAAAAACAATGTGGGGAAGAGGCTATCAGTTAGGAGATATGTTGGTATCACTGCTAGATAAAAATGATTTTTCGATAATATCCTAAAGCAACATTGAATTAGGTTTCAAGGCTTCTTTCAGCTTCGTCAAATGCTTCCACTTTTGTCTTATCCTATGTTAATGACAAGGCTTTCATCCTTCGGTACAATAAATAAAAACTTGGAAGGAGCCGACGATGACAGAAATTAGACAAGCAGTGGAGCAATTAGCGACTCGTTATACTAAGATAACTATCAAAGACGACGTTCTTTCTCAATTGGCTGCTCTTGGGGAACTTGTCGAATTCGCGGCAAATGAGTTAATCGTTGCGGCGGGGGACGATGAAAACAAATTGTATTTATTGATTGATGGATTAATCCGCAAGTATTATTTGGATTATCAGGGAAATGATCTGACCCACCAGTTTTTAGAGAGCGGTCAGGTCTTTAGTACACAGCATGTTGTTTTTAGTGGTCAGGTCATGTGTAATTTTGAGGCGCTGGAGTCCTGTAAAATGGTTTGTTTTGATTACGAGCGAGTTCAGGCTCTGATGAAAAAAGAACCTTTGCTGACTCAAGTTTATATCGGTATTCTGGAGGAAACGTTAAGAATCAAACTGATTCGAGAAGCCGCTTTGCTTTCAGAAAGTGCGACAGAGCGTTATATAAAATTAAAAGCAGAGATCCCGGATATTGATCAACGAGTAAATCATGGGTATATTGCTTCTTATATCGGTGTTACCCCTGTTTCATTGAGCCGCATTCGTCGGACGCTGAGAGAGGAAAACTGATGAGGAGGGCTAGCAAAATGATTCTTGGGATATTTGGTGGAGTCGTCCTATTTATTGGAATTGCTTTAGCCGTCAAACGCCAAAAAGATATCGTGATTGAAGGGATTCCGAAGTTGAACATTACAAGTCCAGCATTTGCGAACGATGGTGAGATTCCCGTAGATTATACCGGTAATGGGAAGGATCTGTCGCCGGAGCTGTGTTTAACAGGAGTGGATAAGAATGCCGAGACGCTAGCAGTCATCATGGATGATGTGGATCATCCGCTTGTGGGCGTCTATAATCATTGGCTGATCTGGAATATTCCCGTTCAGGAAAAAATTCCGTCAGGCATCCCAGCAGGGAAGAAAGTCGCAGAGTTAACAAACGCGGTCCAAGGAATAGGCTATGGAAAACATCGGTATCGTGGACCCAAGCCTCCCTTTGGCTCCCACCGCTATAAATACAATGTCTTCGTTTTGGATACTTCCTTAGAGTTGCCCGCTTCAGCCAATAAAAAGGAACTTCTGGAAGCGATGGATGGTCACCTGCTGCAATACGGATATTTGATTGGCCAATACGGCGCAAACTAACGGCATACGAGAGGTCAAATTTGCAACAGCTTGCTGATTACAGGTATGATGAAAGAAGTAGTAAACAAACGAGTGAAGGAGAGGGACCCTTGATTAAAACACTTCGGTTAAAAGTACCTCAATGGCAAGGCGGCAACAATCCAACCTACTCACTGGGCGCTGATCTGCTTTCGTTTATCATTCCTAAAAATTTGGAGCAAGAAGAAATTTTAGTGCCTGTTCCTGAGTATGAAGTTCCTTTAGTGAAGGAAAACGGTGTGATCGCGCAAAGTATTGTCGCTGACATCGTGGATAAAACAAGCACACTGATCCAAGAAGAAGCTCCTGACAAAATCATCACGATGGGGGGCGATTGCTTAGTCTCGCAGGCGCCTTTTGATTATTTGCATGGGCAATACGGTGAGGAGTTAGGAATCATTTGGATGGATGCTCATCCGGATATTTCCACACCAGATATCTTCTACAATGAGCATGCGATGGTTTTAGGTAATCTGCTAAAGGACGGCGATCCGGCGCTTGCCTCAAAAGTCCAGCATCCGTTTGCTCCACAAGATGTGCTATATGTTGGGCTTCAAGAACCAACAGCTGATGAGAAAAACATTCTGGAACGATTGGGAATAGACTACAGGGTTCAAGATCAAGTGAGGCTCACACCAGAAGAGATTAAGAGCTGGTTAAGTGGGCATCAGTTTACTAAGGTTGCTGTTCACTTTGACTTAGATGTGTTAGATCCGAATGAGTTTCGTTCCTTGTACTTTGCAGAACCTGGCGTCACGGAGTTTGGAGCGGCAGCTGGTAAGATGTCGTTGCAGGAAGTAAAGGAAACGATGCAGGCAATCGCGGAACAGAGTGAAGTCGTGGGCTTGACGATCGCTGAGCTATTGCCATGGGACGTACAAAATTTGAAGAACCTGTTGAATGAATTTGATATTTTTCGATAAGAGAAAGGGATATGACAGAAGTTGCTTCTGGAACACTATTTCCTAGTAAAAAGGGAGTGACAAGATTTTTGTCACTCCCTTTTTCATTTTTGATTCATTTGCAAGGTTACTAAGGTCGTTAATGTGTCGCCGTAGTAGTCATCTTCAGATAAACCATTCTGAATCACCCAAGACTGTGAATCTACTAAGTTTCCGTAAGCTTCCTTTTTCTTTGCGGCATATAGAATAGGCGCAGAGAAGTTCTCAGACTTGTTTGATGACAAAGGTTTTCCAGCAAGCGTATAGCCTTCAGTGATCGTAGATTCTTCTAAAAAGAAGTTCATCATCTTACTTAGCACTTGATTGGCAGCTTTGTCATTAGAACTCGCTAATCGCCATGGCAGCCGACAGGCATTTGCTCCGTAATTGCCGTCATTCACACCAGCAACTTGCTCCTTCTTCGCTGGGGTGACAGTCCCATCTTTTACCCAAGCAAAATCAGGGATCAAGCCGGTTTTGTGCTGGTTGCTAAGGGATTCCAACACCTTCATAGAGTTAGTTTTCAGTGTTTTCCAAAAAGAGTCACCGGTGAACGCTGCGAAAGTATCGAAATAGCTGGGAATGATATCCGATGGACGAACGAGGGCATAAAAATCAGAATCCTTTTTCGCCCAATCTCCAACGGTTAAGAGTTTGGTGTCCGAATTATAGTTTCTTGTCTTTATTGCGGACAAGAGTTTTTTGGCGGCCCCTTTGTAGTCTGTATGGCTATCGGGCCATTTTTTACTTGCTTCAATTAAGGCATAGGCAATATCTAGATCCCCATCTGTTGCATTGGTCGTTTCCTTTTTGACCTCGGTATCTTCATCAAATTTTTGCCGCCAGCTCATTAATGGCTTGTCTTTGCTGAGTCGGAAATTTTTATAGTAGCGGTAAAAATCATAAAACTCGTTTTCTGATGCCCAGCCGCGTTTGGCCGCCTGCATCGTGATCAACATACCGTAGCCATGACCTTCAGATAGCGAGATACTTTCTTTTCCTTTTAGGCTCGTTTCAACGTAATTTCCCTCGTCGCTCTCTTTGACATAGGTGGAGCGCCATTGTTGATAGGTTGTTTTTTCTACTTTAGTCTGATTATCTTTTATATTAATGATCACTGCCGCTACATACCCTAAGAAGAGCAAAACGAGCAGTGACCACATGATTGCAGGACGTCTGCGCATGATGTTGCCTCCTAATCGTCAAAACGTTGTGTTTTATACCACTTACTGCTGTCTCTTCGAAACAATTTATCGCCAATATAAGAAAAGAGGGCGATGAACGAAATACCTATAAACAATAAAGAATAGGTAAAGTAGGACGCAATGGCATAAAAGAAATTCGCGGTGGTTGCCTGACCGAATTGGCTGGATAACGCCAATTGAACTTGAAGCAAATAAATAGAGAACATCAAAGCCCAATTGACCAGTAGCAGAGCGCCGATCTGTCGATTGCTTCCGCCAAAAGAAAAGAGAACATCAATAGATGGAAACCAAAGATGGAGAAACATTGCGATCAGATTCGCGACAAACATGATATTTGATAAGAGGATCGCACTGGTAAACCAGAAAAACGTATTGAAGTAATAAATACTCTGTAATCGAATACGCCAATTGGAAGAACCAAAGATATCCTTCATATTATTGACAATGACCTCATAATTTCCTTTCGCCCACCGCTTTCTTTGACGATAGTACACAGACAAGGTCTCAGGCTCCTGTTGAAAGGCTTCTGCTCGTGAAGCTAGCGCAATTAATTTTCCACCCTTCATGATTTTGAAGCTCAAGGCGGTATCTTCAGTCAAGGCACCGTTGTCCCAGCCACCCAATTCGCGAATCAGGTCAGTTTGAATAATAAAATTTGTGCCGGGAATCTGACCAATCTTGAACAGCTGCCACATTCCAGTATGAATAATTCGTTGACTGGTTACGATCTCCAAATTGATACAGCGGGTTAAAAAATTACGCTTGTAATTTCGTGTTTTGTTTCTTCCAAAGACCGCCGCATAACGTTCGGGGTTTTCCAAAGCTCTTTCCACTAAAAAATACAAGGCATTTTGTTCGGGCATGGCGTCAGCGTCATATACGCACAAGTAATCTCCATGGGCGATTTTGAGTGAATCATTTAAGACCCCAGCTTTCCCACCGGTTCCTCTGCGATCGATCACCTTTGTTAAATAGTAGCCCTCATACTCTGGTTGCTGAAAAATGGTATGAACGCGTTCATAGGTTTCATCGTCGCAATTATCGGCAAAAACGAGAATTTCCATCTTTTCTCGTGGGTAGTTCATGCTTAGAATCGCCTTGACTGTATCCTGAATCACGATCTCCTCATTATGGGCCGGCACAACAATCGTGATGAGGGGATAGGAGGATAATGGCTCCAAGCGATTTTTCGGCGGTTTTATATTCGTTAGCAAGAAATAAACCGCACCAAATACAATAACGAGCGTAATAATCAGTGAAAACCAAATAGAGACGATCCCGAAGATTAATAGAAAGGTACTCATCAATAATCGCGCCTCCTAAAGTAACACCAGATTCGATCTTTAATAATCAATAGACAGAGGAATAATACGATGGCAGCGATAAAAAATATTCCTGTGACAACCTTGCTTGCTTCAAAGAAATAACTGAGCAGTTGATCCATGAGTATCCCTCCTTATAAAATATATTCATTTGTCAGATCGGCTTCCGATCGACGACGTACGCGGCTGATTACTTGTTCTGCCGTCATTTCAGTCGATCCCTCAATCATTATCTCGCCGAAACGAATGACCGTATCTTGAGAATGCTCAAGATTCTTAAAGGGAAAGAGAGAAAATTGCGTTTTCGTGACGCGATTCAGCTGTTGAACAAACTTATGACTCGCGCCATTTAAGTAAATTGGCGATAAGACGGCAAAAGTGCCGTTTCCTAGATAATACTGGTCTTCCTCTGGCAATCGGATATCACTCAATTCTTGCGCCAAAGCCTTTAATAGTTGATCAGTAGCTTCATCATTCTGATATTTCAGCTGTTCAATATAATCTACTGTATAGAAGGAGACAATAAGTCCACGACCGTTATGACTATACAAATTCATGGCACATTTAAATTTCTCATAGCGTCGTTCAAATTCCTCTCGGTTGAATAACCCGGTCGTTTCATCCAGGGTGGTTAAGTATTCCCGCATACGGGGGTGAAAGGTATTCGCTCTTCGATTAAACAAAACACTATTTTTAGCGATAAGTCCTAAACCAGCGAAGATGGGAATCACCACAATCAAATAGATCTTTTCTAGCCTCGGCATAATAATCGGGGTGTAATAAAGTAAAAACGTTCCAGTAGACATAACCAGCATTGAAAAAACTGCTACCGTGATGGTATTGCCTAAAAAACCAACAAGCAGACCCAAAAAGGCCAGCAGGGAGATGGTGACTACAGGAACAAAGCTTAATCGATCATCTAAGATCAGGTTTTGAATCAGGAAGACGGCGGCTAAAAGAATCGTCATCCATTCAATTCGAATTCGGCGTAAATATTTCATAGGTTGCTCTCCTTATTGACTGAAATCTCTTGGACGATCAGCTAATTGAAAGTAATGAGCGATCGCTTCAGTAATTCGCTCGCTGGCTTTACCGTCACCGTAGGGGTTACTGGCTTTAGCCATCTTTTCATAGGCAGTTGGATCGTCAAAGAGTTCCTTGATGGTCGTGTAGACAGTCTGGCTATCCGTTCCAACGAGTCGCAGTGTTCCAGCAGCTACGCCTTCCGGTCGTTCTGTTTGGTCGCGTAGTACCAGTACGGGAACACCTAAGGATGGGGCTTCCTCCTGTACACCGCCAGAGTCTGTCAGGATCAAATAGCTTTGCTTCGCGTAATTATGAAAATCAATCACGTCTAAAGGCTCGATCAATGAAACATTTGGTAAATGACCTAACGTTTCGTTCGCGGATTTTCGAACCGCTGGATTTTTGTGCATCGGAAAAATAAACTGTGTGTGGGTATACTCCTCAGCAACCCTGCGAATGGCTTCAAAAACAGCCTTCATAGGTTCACCGAGATTTTCGCGGCGATGCATGGTGACTAAGACGATTCGCTCTTGATCCTTTGAAACCTCTGCTGGAATTTGGTAGCGTTCATCAAGGGTACTGCTCATGGCATCGATCGCGGTATTGCCAGTAATATAAATATGTTCCTCAGAATGATTTTCCATTAGCAGATTCTCTTTGCTTTTTTTTGTTGGCGCAAAGTATAAGTCCGTCAGGTCATCGGTTAATTGCCGGTTCATCTCTTCTGGAAAAGGTGAATACTTGTCCCAGGTTCGCAAGCCCGCTTCCACATGTCCAATCGGAATTTGCTGGTAAAAAGCACTTAAGGCTGCAGAAAAGGTCGTCGTGGTATCGCCATGAACCAATAAAATGTCTGGCCGATCATTGATTAGAATAGGTGCAAGCTTTTCTAATACTCGACTGGTAATCTCACTTAGTGTTTGCCCTTGATGCATAATGTTCAAATCATAATCAGGGACGAGGGAAAAGGAATGGAGCACTTGATCAAGCATTTCCCGATGCTGGCCAGTCACGATTATTTTGGCGTCAAAGCGGTCGTCTGCGGCTAATGTCTTTGCCAAAGGGGCCATTTTGATGGCTTCTGGTCGGGTACCGAAAACGAGAAAAACTTTCTTTTTCATAATAAACCTCCTTGATATAGTTATAAATAATTTGATTATAATAAATATAAAATTAATTTAATGAAATCTCACTTAGTATAGCATTCGATCTTGTTATTTAAAATGAATACACTATGGCTGGGCGTATTAAATTTAAAATTTGTTTAGAAGTGAGCGTACTCTATTGTCTAAATGGAATAGCAGCATAAGAAAAGGCAAGAAGAATGGCTCTTCTTGCCTGTAAGTTTATTTAGCGAAAGGCACGTTTGTCCTTCATTAGTAAAAAGGCGGCAAATGCTAAAAAAATGAGGCTAAACAAGATGGTGTGGACATTAAAATAAGTGACCAATAGGCCGTTTAACAAAGCTCCCAGCATGAAGCTGAGCAAAATGATTAAGGTATCGCGAAAGGCCATTCTTTTTGCAGAATCCTGTTGAATGTAGCCTTCAAAGAAGTTGGTCGAAAGGTTTCGCAGGTTTCCTGTCATCATTAGAGACGTAAAAGGTTTTCCTTTCAACCGTTGAAATTCCTGCAGCTGAGCCGCTGCTGTGATGGAAAGCAAGGCATTCGCAAGTAAGTTTGGCAAATGAGCGGAAAATAGTCCGACAATTAGCAGTAAAATGATTTCAAAAGCTAAAAACCACAGTTGCTGATTCTTGCTGATTTTGGTTTGCAGATAGCGTGCCGCCAGTGCACCAAGCGCAAAGGCCAGGATAGGGATCAAATAATGAGGCAGCGCCCCCCAGTGACCTTGTCCTAAGTGAACGCCCAGCAAAATAAAATTCCCCGTTTGAAGTCCAGCGAACACTTCCCCATGAACTAAGTATGTATAAGCATCCAGTCCACCTGCGGTTGCCGCTAAGGCCATTCCGAATTCCAGCCGTTCATGAACTTTTTCTTCCATTTAAATTGCACCTCTTTTTTCTTCAACAGAATTCTACGACAAATAAGTAAAAACGCCAAAGGAAGTGTCTTCTGCTTGAAGAGCCTCTTGTGCTATCGCGGATTATTAAACAAAAAAACGCCTAACGTTTCGCTATAGTACTAGCGGTTAGGCGTTTGCTTTTTCTATTTGAATTGTCCTTTTTCCAGGTGCAGCTGTTTCTCCGCGATCTTTAAGGTGCTGCTGCGGTGAGAAACGAGAACCATCGTCTTGTCCTGCAATTTTTCTTTGAAGGCGGCGAGAATGGCCTGTTCATTGACGTAATCAAGGTTGCTGGTTGGCTCGTCCAGCAAGACCAGCGGCGCGTCATAAACGAGCAGGCGAGCTAAGCCAATTCGCTGCCGTTCCCCATCGGAGATTCCGCGGGATAGCTTGCTAAGCTGTGTCTCGTAGCCTTCTGGGAGTGAAAGAATCCAGTCATGGATCGCGGCTGCTTTTGCCGCTTCTTCAATGTTTTCTTGAGAAACACTGCCACGTTTCAGAGAAATATTGTTGGCGATCGTGTCCTCAAATAAAAAGGTCGATTGCTCCATGACGCCTTCTAAATGATGAAGGGTATCCTCCTTGAGAGAGGAGAGGGGCAGGTCGTTGATCGTTATAGTTCCTTTGTCAGGGTCCCAATAGCGCATCAAAAGCTTTAGTAGTGTACTTTTTCCGCTGCCGCTTTCACCACTGATCCCGATGCTATGTCCTTGCTGCAGCTCAAAGGAAATGTCCCCCAGTACCTTCTTCTCAGTATTTGGATAGTGAAAGGAAAGGCTAGTTGCTGCCAATGTGTCGACGGATTCGACCGCTGGGCTGTTTCCTTCGAAGGTTACATAAGGTTCTTCGTGGACGAGCTGATACAAGCGCCGACCACTCGAGAAGGTTGTTAACAAGGCATTGCCGAGATTGCCCAATGCCAAAACCGGACCAAAGGAGCTTAGACTCAGTACCACTGAAAGGACGATCGTTTCTATTGCGAGTCCCCGACTATTACCGTAGAAAAAGACACATAGTGTGGTTCCGATAACGACAAGTTCGCTGAACAGCTGTAACGAATTTCCTTGGAAGATACGACGGCGATTTTCCTGATTCAGTTTATTGCTGTCCATCGTCAGTTTGTCTAATCGCTTTTTCTCCAAATGAAACTGCGCGATGTCTTTGAGACTATTGGCGTTTTCCATAATGGTTTGACTGACTTGGACAAAGGCTTTTTTGTAGTCATCCCCGATTTGAAGGTTTTTGCGATAGCTGATAAAAGGGATGATTCCACCGATTAGAAGCTGTCCAGCCAATAGGATGCAGGCCAAAGCAAAATCAAAGCTAGCGAGAAAAACGAAGGTTACCAGCGTTGTTCCTAAAGCAATAAAAACAGGGGAGATCGTATGGGCGAAAAAGACCTCTAGTGCCTCGACATCCGTAGAGATGGAGGTAATCAATTCCCCGCTATTTTTTCCTGTTAAGCGAGCAGGTCCGATCCTTCTCAAAGCGAGGAAGATTTCCTCCCGAATATGAGCCAATAAAGAAAAAGCAATGTCATGGTTCTGATATTGCTCCAAGTAACGAGTGATCCCTCGAACCACTCCGCAGCCAATCAAAAGAGCTAAAATCAGCGCCAGGTTCACCGCGTCACCAGCGATTAAACGAAGCAGAGTGAGGGTACTGATGACAGGAATCGCGACGACAGCCAAATTGCTGAGGATGCCTAATAGGATCGCTAGGGTCATTTTCCCTTTGAAGGGCTTCGTGAAGGAAAGCAGCCAGCGAATCAAAACACTATCCTTCATTTTCTGTCACTCCCTTCATTTGACGAGTTTCTTCAATAAAATAGGCCTTAAAGTAGTCGGAAGTTTGTTCCAACTCTTGCGGTGTGCCGGCTTCAACGACCGTCCCCTCTTTGAAGACATAAACACGGTCTGCCTCTAAGACGTTGTACAAACGATGGGAAACAAAGATCACGATTGCCTGCTGTGCCAGTTTTTTGAGGGTGTGAAGAATAATTTCTTCACTCTCGATATCCACCCCAGAGGTAATCTCATCAAAAATATACAGCTCAGCCGAAGTTGCTAAGGCTCGGGCTAGAATCAGCCGCTGGCGTTGACCGCCAGATAGATTCTTTCCGTTTTCCTCTAAGACTGTGTCTAATTGTTCAGGTAGCTGTCTGACAAAATCCGCCAGCTTCACTTGCTCTAGCAATTGCCATAGTTCAGTATCAGTTAGTGAGGACTTAGCCAGCAACAGGTTTTCCCGAATGCTGTCAGCGTAAAGGAAATCCTTCGTATTGACCAGCATCGCCTTCTCTAAAACTGTCGAGCGATTCAGGTCCTTCAGCTCGGTCTGGTTCCAGTGAATCCGCCCTTGATAGTCATCTAATTGATTCAGCAGCAGCTGAGCGAAGGTACTTTTTCCAGAGCCGGATTTTCCTACGAAGGCCGTAAAGGTTCCTTTTTTCAAAGTCATAGTGACGTCATTAATCGCCTGACTTTGCTGCTTTTCATAAGTGAAGGCTAGCTGCTTCACAGTGACTGTATCCAAAGGTTCTGTCCACTTTTTGATGGTGCCATCGTTTTTTTCCGGCAAGGCGAGATAATCGAAAATTTTCCCGCAGGAGCTGATCCCATTCATGGCCACATGGAAAAGAGAACCCAACTGCCGCATGGGCAAGAAAAATTCCGCGCCGACTAAGATAAAGAGCAACACGCCATAAACGGTCAAGTACTGTTGTTGAAAGGCGATCAGAGCCAGCCCAATTCCTAAAGCCGCACCGCTGTAGGAAAAAATATCCATGATGGTAATCGAGTTTAATTGCATCGACAATAGGCTCATGGTTGCCTTGCGGAATTTTTGCGCGTCTGTTGCTAATTCCCGTTGCTTAGCATCGTCTTGGTCATAAGCCTTCAAGACACTGAGGGCACTCAGGCTTTCGTGGAAGCGAGTGCCAAGATTTGTATAGTCATCCCAGTATTTGCTCAAGATCCGCTTGGCGATCTTCATCACTGCCATGATGGTAAGAGGAATGAAGGGGACACAAATCAGCATAGCGACAGCCGGCTGCCAAGCGAGTGAAACCAAATAAGCAAACAGCATCAAAGAGGCCAATAGGCAATAAAAGAGCTGCGGCAAAAAATGCGCGTAATACATCTCAAGCTGTTCGATGCCATCTCCAGAAAGCTGGGCTAAAGTTGTCGCCGGTAATTGATGGGAAGTATTTCCTAAGCGGAAGGCTTTTTCCATTACTTTTGTTCGTAGAGCGACCCGCAATTCTGCGGAAGCCTGATCCGTCAGATTCGCGGACAAGCGGATCAGGACCAATTTCCCAGCTAATGCTAGCAGAATCAACCCAAAAGGCTGGATTAGGTTAAAAGAGCGACCTTGCAGCACCTGACT
The DNA here is from genome assembly GCF_051710765.1 of Enterococcus sp. DIV0170. Taxonomy (NCBI): domain Bacteria; kingdom Bacillati; phylum Bacillota; class Bacilli; order Lactobacillales; family Enterococcaceae; genus Enterococcus; species Enterococcus sp. DIV0170. The sequence goes on along the minus strand of NZ_JBIOLG010000001.1, from coordinate 3,039,664 downwards.
CAATAAGAGCGCCAATGTCCGCCAGATGTACAAAGAAAGCCCCAGACCCATGCAGCGGATGAGTACCTGCAGGATCAGCGTCTTCTTTTTGGCAATCGCAAATAAGCGGCGATCAATCATTTGGTTCGCCCGCCTTTACCGCTTCTTTTTTTCCACGTAGGTACCAGGTCAGGCCAATTACGTGGGCAATGTAGACGACGACTAGGCAAATCCGCATCGGTGTGTTATCCACTAAAAGACCGGGAATCAGAAAGACGACAAGGATCATCAAGAACATCTTCACCATCCCAGCGTTGGTGATCTTCTTTTTAACGATGGGTTCCTCCACCGCTCGCTTATAAAAGGAAGAATGGATAAATTTGTTGTAATATTTATCTGAACTACGCAGCCAAAAGAAGGCTGTCAGTAAATAAAAGACCGTAGTCGGTAAGAAGGGAAGAAAAATACCCAAGGTTCCTAGTGCAAAGGTAATCGCACCAAGAGAAAAATAAATGATTTTTTTCACATGTATGACCTCCATAATGAGTTAGAAAGAGCTTACTCATTTATCTTATGCTAAATGAAAATGATTATCAATCTCTTTCCGGCTACTTCTATTCAAAAAAGGAAAAAAAGATCGTTCTTTTGGGAAACTAGCAATCATCATTCAGCAAAACGCTAGTATAGTAAGTCTGACGGTAAATAGGATCACTTTCCATTCGATTAGCTGAGGGATGGCGGAACAACGAACTATTTCCTTCTTTCTTGAAGTGACGTAAGATAGTTTATATAGAAGATTTTGGGAACGTCGTCAAAGTCAATTGTCTGTTGTAGAGCAATCGAAAAGGGGGAAGATTGTGAAGAAGTTTTTAAGGTGGAGCGTCGTTGTTCTGCTTTTTCTGCTTAGCGGCTGTGGCGGGAAAGAGGCAGACAAAAACGCAAAGGGGGCAGCTTCAGAGAGAACTGCCGAGTCAACCAAGGCAAAGGAAGAGGCACAAGTACAGCTGAATTTTTCAGCGGTGGGCGATAATTTGATTCATGATTTCATTTATGACCATTTGAGACAGCCGGATGGCACGTATCGATTTGATGAAATGTATGAACCCACGCAATATTTGAATAAGGATCGAGATATAGCCTACATCAATCTGGAGACGATTTGCGGAGGAGAAGAACTGGGATTATCTGGTTATCCCACCTTCAATGGTCCAACACAGGTGTTGGATTCGCTGCATAAGGCTGGCTACAACTGGCTATCTGCAGCCAGCAACCACACCATGGATAAAGGAGAAGAAGGAATCGTTAAACAGCTGGAGTACCTGGAGAGATACCCAGACATTACGGTGACAGGATCGCAAAAATCTCCTGAAGCGAAGCGCCTGCAGGTGAAGGAAATCAAAGGTGTCAAGGTCGGCTTGATGTCCTATACCTTCGGCTTAAACGGCATTCCGCTGCCGGAAGGCAAGGAATATCTGGTCAATCTGATTGATGAAGAGCAGATAAAAAAAGATATGCAGGAATTAAACACACAAAGTGATGTTCAGATTGTCAGTATGCATTGGGGTGAAGAATATCAATTTGTTCCGAATGAAACACAGAGACAACTCGCTCAGCTCTTAAGCGATGCCGGGGTCGATGTAATCGTTGGCGGTCATCCTCATGTGATTCAGCCAATGGATTATTTGACGGGTGAAGCCGGCAATCAAACCTTAGTCATGTATTCTTTAGGTAACTTTATTTCTTCTCAGGCGGAAAATGATCGAATGCTTGGCGGGATGGGGCGCTGGACCATCGACTATGATAAAAAGAAGAAGGATGTCTCCTTTGAGCAGGTCGAATTTTGGCCGACGATCACCTATATTGGCGACAATTATCAAACCTATAAAACGTATGCACTAAAGGATTACACAGACGAATTGGCGAATCAGCACATGATCCATGTCAATCAGGGACAGGATTTGTCACGGGGTTACTTTATCGAACGGACGAAGCAGATCATGAATGATAAAGTAAAAATCGTTTATTAAAAAGATCGCAAGTCAAATCAAGCGGCAGAGTTCTCTGCTTCCTATAATAAATGTAGGGTAGTCGAAACGGGGTGAACAGGATGTACGAATGGCAGCGACAGATTCAGCAGATCGTGGATGAGATCGATCACGGCATTGAGAATTACAATGACGAGGCCTTAACGCTGCGAAGACTTTCGCGTATGATGGGGTATTCGGAATTTTATACGACACGAAAATTCAAAGAAATCTCTGGGATGTCTTTTCGCGGGTATTTACGCCAGCGAAAATTAGCCTTTGCTTTAAAGGAAGTCCGGGACAACGAGAAAAGCTTTTTGGACATTGCTTTTGATTATGGCTTTTCTTCACACGAAGCCTTTACTCGTGCCTTTAAGCAACTGTATGGCGTAGCACCTAGCGAGTATCGCAGACAGCCGAAGCCAGTAGTACTTCGAACGAAGATCAGCCCTTTTGACCGCTACTTTTTAGGATTGGGAGAGATTGGTATGGTGAAATCAACCAATGAGATCAAAACGTATTTTGTCACGATTCCGGACCACAAGTTTTTACACATCAAAAATACTCAAAGCAACGGCTATTGGGATTTTTGGCAGAAGCAAAGTCAGATTCCTGGGCAAGACTGCGACACGATCAGCGGTCTATTAGACAGCATCAAAGGAAAATTAGACGATAATGGCGGCAGTAAAACAGACAGCAGCAGTGGACAAGTGATGGCGTATATCAGTGATCCAGAGGGGCGTTTATGTGATTGGGGCTTCTTGCGATCAGAATGCTACGGGGCACGTCTGCCGGCAGAGTATCAAGAAGAGGTACCTGAGCAGATGCTTTTGATGGATGTACCAGAAGCGGAATACCTAGTTTTTGAACACGGAGCGTTTGATTACGAACAGGAAAATCGCAGTGTGGAAGAAAAAGTGGAAGAAGCGATGGCGCACTTTGATTTCTCTGAGACAGGTTATCGCTACGATACGACCCCTGGTAGAGTCATCTACTTTTACCATGATCCAGAACGCTTCTGGAAATATGTGCGACCAGTCAAAAAAATATAAGGAAAACCAGCGGCATTGATCAAGCATCGATGCCGCTGGTTTTATGTAATTACCAGAGTAAGCCGTATTACTTACAAGCCAAGCATTCTTCCTCCAGCTTTCCTTCGTTCCGCTGGTTATAGTCATCGCCCCATTGATGCAGCACCTTAAGAACGGATTTCAGTGAATAGCCATAATCTGTGATTCGATAGCTGACCATCAACGGCTTTTCTTGAAGGACCTGACGCTTGATCAATTGGTCATTCTCTAGATCCTTTAATTGCAGAGAAAGCATTCTTCGGGTGATCCCCGGAATTTTCCGTTGCAGCTCACTATAGCGATGCTCGCCTTCAAAAATTAGATGATACAATATGACGCTTTTCCATCTGCCTGAGATTAATTGCAGCGTGGATTCAACGGGACAGCCCGTTTCACAATTATAAATTTTTCTTTCCATAATAATATCCTCCTACTTATAAGAGAGACTGACGTCCAATTTACTAGTCTCTTTTTATCACAGACGGATACTGGCGTCTATCATTTCATCTTTCCTCGTTATTGAGAAGGAGGTATAAAAAAATTCCCTAATTTACATATGTAGACGATAGGCTTATGCTAGATCTGCAAATCAATTAGTAGTTTTGATTTCCTAAAAAAACAGATAAGGGAGAATGACCAATGGATAAAAGAAATGAAATTTTGAATGCGCACAAACGCCGCTTTGCAACAAAAGCCTTCGATCCAACGAAGAAAATCGCTGATGAGGATTGGGCAACGATTCTTGAAGCAGGGCGCCTATCACCAAGCTCTTTTGGGTACGAGCCTTGGAAGTTTTTGTTAGTGGAAAATCAGCAGGTCAAAGAGGATTTGCAGGACATCGCTTGGGGAGCACGCAATAGCTTGAATGGAGCGAGTCATTTCTTGATCGTGTTGGCTAGAAAGAATTTGACAGGCGACAGTGCTCACGTGAAGCACATGGTGGAAGACGTTTTCGGTGTGCCGTATTCCGAATCTTCTCCTCAGACAATTTTCTTTGACAACTTCCAGAAAAAAGATTTTAATTTAAGCACAGAACGCGAGCTGTTTGATTGGGCATCGAAGCAGACGTATATCGCTTTAGCGAATATGATGACGACCGCTGCCTATCTGGATATTGATAGCTGTCCGATTGAAGGGTTCAATAAAGATGCTGTTGAACACTATTTGTCTGAAAAGGGCTATGTTGATCTAGCGGAATTTGGTGTTTCTTATATGGTTGGTTTTGGCTATAAAGACCAAGTGCAGCCAGAGAAAAAACGTCAAAGCTTATCAGATATCTATCAAGTGATTCAATAGTATCGAATCTTAGGAGGTCAATGAGTATGTCTGAAGAAAAAAAGATCCATGCAGTTGGTTTTTTTGAAGGATTGCCAATCGACGATCCCAATAGTTTTATCGATACGCTGGAAGAAATGCCCAAAGCAGTTGGAAGAGATCTGCTGATTAAGGTGGAAGCCGTATCTGTTAATCCAGTAGACACGAAATTACGTCAAACGGCCCGTAAGAGCAATGCCCTTAGAGTCTTAGGCTTTGATGCAGTCGGCGAGGTTGCAGCGGTAGGAAATGAGGTCGAAAACTTTAAAGTCGGAGACCAAGTCTTTTATGCAGGAACCACGTCGCGCCGCGGAAGCAATCAAGAGTATCAAATAGTCGACGAACGAATCGTTGCCCTTGCGCCTGAAAAGCTTTCTACAGAAGAAGCGGCCGCATTGCCACTAACATCGTTGACTGCCTATGAATTGCTATTCGACAAATTCAATATCGTACCAGAAAAGGACTCCGCCAAAGGCAAATCCATCTTAGTTATAAACGGTGCTGGCGGCGTAGGGTCCATACTCAATCAATTAGCGAAATGGACTGGCTTAGAAGTATTCGCCACCTCAAATCCTAAAAACTTCGATTGGTTGGCGAAGGTCGGTGTCGATCATCCGTTAGACTATCATCAAGATCTTAAAGCACAGCTTAGAGAAATCGGGACAGAAACCTTTGATTACATTGCTGTTTTATTCGATATTACAAAATATCTCGACACGATCAAAACAATGATCAATCCATTTGGTCATGTAGGAACGATCGTAGGAATCAACGAACCCTTAGAGCTTGCGGAATGGAAGAACAAATCTGTTTCATTTGATTGGGAGTACATGTTCGCCAAGACGGACTATGGCTATGACCTTGAATCCCAAGGACAAGCCTTGAAGACGATCGCAAAATTAGCCGATGACGGAATATTGATTCCCACCGTCAGCAAAATCTATGACACAGGAATCAATGCCGATAACTTAAAACGTGCCACGAAGGATGTCGAATCAGGACATATGCTAGGGAAAGTGGTTATTAGCGGAGGCTTTTAAAAAGGAAGAGTGGAGTTGTGGCAGAAGTCTTGTCGCAACTCCATTTTCATATTACGTGAGATTATTCTTTATTTTTTAGCTGGTAAGTCGCATAGTTGTTACCCCTGTAATTATCGTAATTACTGTGATTACATGGTATAATAAACGAGAGAAAAGCAGGCAGGTGATTACTATGGATACAGTAAAAACACGCAAACAAGGAAATGCTGTGATGGTAACCTTAGCAAGTAAATTTGAGGTACCAGCAGGGAAGACCTACTATATTTTTCAAGAAGCTGACGGTACTATTTTATTGATCCCTAAAGTGGAGGATTATTTTGCACAAGCGAAAGCCAATGAATTTATTGATCCCGAAGATGAATTAGCTAGTAACTTTAAAGTGGAAAGCAGGCAACTCGATGAATAGTATCAAGCAAGGAACGATCATTTATATTGATTTTGATCCATCGAAGGGCAGCGAGATAAAGAAGCGAAGACCGGCTGTAGTAATCAGCAGAGATGAATACAGTCTATCGTCAAACTTAATTATCGTATGTCCGATTACTAGCACGGATAAAAAACGCCCTTACTTTGTTGAAATCGACAATGATGCTTTGAAAAAAGGGAGTATGGTCAATGCAAAACAAGTGTATACGCTTGATTTTACTGAACGTGGAGGCAGGAATATTGAGATACTAGGTGAAGTATCCACAAGAGAATTTATCAATATTGCCCAACACGTGCAGATGAATTTTAATTTTCCAGTCTAATGCTTAGTTACGAATCATTAAAAAAGTTGTCAGCCACTCACTTAGAGTTAAAAAATCACTGAACATATTCCCACTTTAAAAGAGCCTTGAATGCTCTTTTTTTTTGCGTATTTATATCAAAAAATCGCAACCTGCTACGCAAGGCTGCGATTTAACTCTTAAAGGATTATTTTCTACTTAATGTCCCCTTTAAAAACTCTTCATCATTAGGATCTCCTGAACCTCGTTGGTTTTTATCCAAAGAAGCGATGAGAGTCATTTCTTCATCTGTTAAGGTGAAATCAAAGACATCGATATTTTGCGCGATCCGTTCTGCATGAACAGATTTTGGAATCACGATGATTTCTCGTTGCAAGTGCCAGCGTAGGATCACTTGCGCGACTGACTTGTTGTGGACTTCAGCGATTTTCACTAATGCCGGATCGTCCAGAACATTGCTCTTGCCTTGTCCAAGAGGGCCCCAAGCTTCATGGGCGATATCCAAGCTCTTCAAGTAATCATTCATCTCTTTTTGCTGGAAATAAGGGTGTGTTTCAATTTGGTCAACGGTTGGCTTAACTTTAGCACTTGCCAATAATTTTTCCATATGGGGTTTTTCAAAGTTTGATACTCCGATGGATTTGATTAAGCCGTCGTTGTACAAGCTTTCCATTGCCCGCCATTTTTCAGTATAGCCTTCACTTGGCCAGTGAATCAAATATAGATCCAAATACTCTGTTTGAAGCTTTTTCAAGGATTCGTGGAAGGCGGCGATCGTTTCATCATAGGTCGTATTGCTGTTCCATACTTTTGACGTAATAAATAGGTCTTCACGTTTTACATCACTTTCAGCCAATGCTTCACCAAGCCATGCTTCGTTGTGGTAAATAGTTGCCGTGTCAAAGTGACGGTAGCCGTCCTTCAAGGCCACAGCTACTGAACGCTTCAAGTCATCGGCATTTTGAACCTTGAAAACACCTAGACCTAGCTGAGGAATCAGCTGACCGTTGTTTAGTTTCAATTGTTCCATTAAGAAAACCTCCTAAATAGTCTATATCTAAGTATAACGCTGTCAGAACAATACTGTAACTATTATGCCTTATTGTCTAGAAATAATTATGTCTAATAAAAGCTTTTTTGCATTAATTCAAAAAGTGAATTTTTTAAGTTTTTTTAGAAATATTTATTTTTTACTAGAGGTAGAATTGAAAAAGTGACGAAAGTTATAATAAATGTGTTCAGATTCTCAAAAAAGAATGGGGTAGTGCGATGAAAAAAACTAGTAAAAATCGTATACGTGACCATGTAGAGGAAAAGTATCGCGCGAAGATGTACAGGGTGTGGAAACAGACATTTGCCAAAGGCCTGCCGCTACTTGTTTTATTGCTAGGCTGCACATTGCTTTTTTGTCCGGATAATGCACGAGGGACTGTCTGGGAAGCCAACTCGATTGAAACCATTAGGACCAAATTAAAAGCAGGACAGAATTCGTATACCTTTGAGGAAGGAGATACCTTTTATAATATCGGTCTCGCAGTGAATGTAAAATGGCAAACGTTGATGGCGTTGAACGGCTTTGAAGAAGGCAGTCAGTATACGGTCCCTGTTGGAACGACGATCACCTTTGATGGCTCTAAGATTACGGTGACAGATCAAAATGGAAGCGTTATCTCAGAAAAGGAACTCGGTGAGGAAGATAAGCTCGATCCTTCTAAGCCTTTTGCAAATCAATCATCAGATACAGATAAGCAAGCCGCTCAAGTAAGTGGGACCGAAAACAAAACGACCACAGCTAAAAGAGCTGTACAAACGACGGGGGTTAACGAGCAAGCAACGCAAACAGAAGCACCAATCGATAAAAAGCAAGCTGAAAACGAGAAGCAAGCGGTAGAAGCAGCGAAGGAACAAGCTGAAAAAGAAAAGGCAGCCGCTGAAAAAGAACGGCAGGAAGCGGAGCGATTAAAACAAGCCGCAGAACAGAAATTAACAGAGGCGTTAAACAAAGAAAATAGTCTATCCTATGCAGAATTGCAGGCAAAACAAGCCGCAGCAACGGCCAAAGTGACCGAAGCACAGGCGAATTATGATGGACTTGCAGCACAACTCACGGGTGTAGAACAAAAGGTCCTTGCGGCAACGACCGCTCAACAAGCCGCGCAGGTTGCTTTAACAACCGCTCAAGGAACCATCAGTCAAGCAACGACAAATTATGGGAACGCACAGCAACGAGTGATAGAGGTTAGCGGACAAATCTCTGTTTTACAGAGCCAAGCTGGAGAAGATGCGAATATTCAGGCGCAACTCGCGCAATTGCAGCAGCAACTTTCAACGGCACAAGGAGAGTTAGACACCTATGGTTCACAGTTAGCGGTCGCGCAGCAGGCAGTGACTGAAGCACAGGCAGCCTATGATGCAGCCGCAACCGCTCTAAATGCAGCAATTGCTGAAAAAGCAGCGATCGAAGCGGCTATTGGACAAGCGCAAACGATATTAGTGGCAGCCCAACAAGAATTAGCCAATTTGCCTAGTCTATCGACGGCGGCAACCAGTGACGAGGCAAAGAAAATCCAAGCAGAACTGGCACAGTATTCGAAGCGTATTTCCACTCTAGATCAACAGATTACTGAGCTAGCCAGTAAGATCCAGACGCTCAACGAACGCATCGCTGAATTGGATCAGATTATCGAAGGTATCACTACAGCGGCAAACAACGTTGAAGCAGATGGAAAAGAAGCAAATAATTCTGCGGCAGAGGCCAATCAAAATGCAGACAAAGCAAGCGAGACGGCAGACGAAGTTGAAAACAATTTGCCTCATATTCCAACTAACGAGGACAAATTTGTAACAGTTCTGATCGATGAAACAGGAAACGTACTCACAGACACGGAAGGCTATGTGAAAGTTTCTGAATCTGACCCAGTAAAAACAGTGGAGACTCTTGCCAATGGCGACACGATAACGACGTATACAACCACAGTGACCTATCACAAAATAGTCAATACAGACAAAGAAGTAACCATCAATATTGATGAAGCAGGGAATGTTCTAACCAGCTTAGAAGGTTACTTCAAAATCAGCGAATCAGGCCCAATAAAAACAGTGGAGACTCTTGCCAATGGCGACACGATCACGACGTACACAACCACAGTGACCTATCACAAAATAGTCAATACAGACGAAGAAGTAACCATCAATATCGATGAAGCGGGGAATGTTCTGACCAGCTTAGAGGGCTACTTCAAAATCCACGAATCTGAACCAGTAAAAACAATTAAAATACTTGTCAATGGGGATACGATTACGACCTATACGACGACTGTAACGTACCATAAAATTCAGAATGAGAATAAATTTGTAATAAAAAATGTGGATGAAGCGGGGATAGAATTAACTGATCTGACAGGGTACGAAAAGGTAAGAGAATCTGAACCTGTCAAAAGTGTGGAGACTTTGGCGAACGGAGATACCATTACCACTTATACAACAACAATCACCTACAAGAAAGTATCAACGAAGGACCCGATCATTGAAGCCATCAAACCAGCAAATGATCCTGTGATCAAATCAATCAGAGAGCAAGTAGAGACAGAGGATACCAGAGTCACGCTTGATCAAGCAGATCAATTGGTCAATGCAGTTTTTTCTAAAGAAGTCGCGAAGTATTTTGAGAAGCTGGTTCAGGAAGAGCAGGAAAGATATGGCGAGACCAAAATCAGCAATACAAAAGATGAGGCCGCGTATCGTGAAATTGCGGAGCGTGCGGTAGAAGTCATGTACAAATTCTCCCATACCCGTCCGACCAATCAGGCGAGCGAAGGAACCTATGTAGTCGATCGCGAAGTCGGATCAGAAAAAATGGGTTTTTGGAGCGAAAACATTTCCCAGACCTCCGTCGGAAAATCTGAGGTGAATGGTGATTCAACACTCTTGGCGCAATTGATTGCTCAACGAATGTTCAATCAATACATTGATAGTGAGCGAGAAGCCGGAAGAGCCGGTGACTATGTCAATGGCGGACACTACATGAATATTATCCAATCAGGACATTCAGACATGGTTCTTGCGGTATTTATCGTTGAAGATGGGGAGAACCCAGACTCCTATAGGATTGCGACGACGGTCAGCACAGGCTTCGTTTCGATTGTAAAATAGAAAAAGTGAAGTGCCCATAAAGTTCGTTAGGGCACTTCACTTTTTTAGTCGAAAATAAAGAGGTCTGTAACGGGGGTATCGACGACCTTAGCGATATCTAACGCAAGCTTTAGGGAAGGGTTGTATTGTGCTTTTTCCAACCGCATGATTGTTTCTCTGCGGACACCCACCAAGTCCGCCAGCTGCTCCTGCGTCAGCCCTTTTAACGTCCGATATTTTTTTAAGTGTGATTCGAATTTTACATTCATTTAACCAGCCTCAGTTTCAAATCGGTATAAGAAATATTTACTAAGAAATAAAACAATACCATAGATTAACGACATTGAGCTTAACATAAAAATCGCACACCATTCAAGATTCCAGGCTAACATTCCGCCACCGATCAGCCAGATAGTCAAGAACAACAAAATGAAGCCGATTTTGTAAGCCTTCAATTCCGCTCGCTTCTCATTTTCCTCGTAAAGCTCATCCTTCAAGGTGTCCGATAATTTCCCCTCGAAATAGAAGCCAAAAAAGCCAAAGAAAACAAACGCGAAGCAAGGATAGATAATGCCAAACCGCCAATACGTCCAAAAACCAAGAAACCCTAGAAAACCAGCAAAACCGCAAAGTCCCAGCATCGGGTGAATGTTTCTTGTTCGATTCTTTTCCACGGTCTTATTGCGCCATACGACTTTGAAAAGGACGGCGACTAAATACAACACATAAAAAGTGACTAGGAACAAGGCGATCCACATAGGTAAATCCTTCATATGAAAAACATAGTCAGATACGACCGTTGGTTCCACTAAACGACTCTCATTATATACGACTGAATGAAACACAGCCAATGCTAAAACAACCATACATCCAATTCCCAACAGGATTAAATTTTTAATCTTTTTCTTTGTCATCTAAAAGCTCCTCCTATGATACATATTTATCACTTTACGAGATAAATATATCACATATAAAAAGAAAATCAATAGAAAAGTGAGAAATAGATCACTTTTTTATCGGAACCAGTGCAATCGAAAATAGAGGATAGAAGCAGTCAGCGCTGTTTCTATCCTCTATGTATGTCGATTATCTCCAGCCTAATTCAGGAGCGATATCTTTTACGATAGTATCCAATAAATGAATATTGTAGTCGACGCCTAATGTGTTAGGGATCGTGACAAGCACCGTATCCGCTTCTTTGATGGCTTCGTCCTCTGCCAATTCTTTCGCGATCTTATCAGGTTCACCAGCAAAGGTTTTCCCGAAGATCGTTGGGTTTTGATGGTAAGCAAGGAACCCAACTTGATCATAGTTCGCATCGTCGCCTTGATGCCCGAATAATTGACGGTCAAGATCAGTCGTGATTGGTTGAATCGAACGTGTTACTAATGTCCGAGGTTCAAAGTCATGACCGGCTTCTTTCCACGCTTCCTTGTATGCACGCAATTGTTTCGCCTGCTGAACATGGAAAGGCTCATTCGTTTCATAGTTTACTAAAGTAGAAGATTGCAGGTTCATTCCGTGTTGTGCTGCCCAGATTGCAGTTTGGGTTGAACCAGCCCCCCACCAGATACGTTGGCGCAAGCCTTCTGAGTAAGGTTCTAAACGCAATTTTCCTGGTGCTTGAGGAAACATTGGTTGTGGATTCTGTTCAGCGAAACGTTCGCCTTCAAGCAGCTTCAAAAATTCCAACGTCCGTTCACGAGTGATGTCTTTGATTTCTTCTTCGCTATAATCGTAGCCGAAATATTTCCAGCCATCCAGCACTTGTTCCGGTGAGCCACGGCCCACGCCTAATTCCACTCTTCCTTGGGTAATAATATCTGTTAATCCAGCATTTTCCGCCATCATATAAGGATTTTCGTAACGCATATCGATCAAGCCAGTACCGATTTCGATCTTGCTTGTCTTAGCGCCAATCGCTGAAAGTAATGGGAATGGTGAGCCAATTTGATCGGCAAAGTGATGCACCCGATAATAGGCGCCATCGATCCCAATTTTTTCCGCTTCGACAGCCAGATCAATCGATTGTAAATAAGAATCTTGAGCCGTTTTCACTAGGGACCCTTGATCCATCCAATGACCAAAACTTAAAAATCCGATTTTTTTCATAATAGAGAACCTCCTTCAAGCAATGTAAGTTTACTTACTTTTAATAAGTTGAATTGATTCTACTACGTTCCTTGTAAAAAAGCGAGGAATTGTTCTCGGAGCAGCACGAGATTAACAAAGGATACGAAAAAAGACCTGTTCCCTTGATTTTTCGAGGGTTCAGATCTTTTTAGTTCACTTTTTACTGAGGAAATTAGCAATAGGAAAAAGTTAATTTCTTGAATAGACGCCGATATAACCACCTTGAGATTTGTAGTAACTTATCCTTGTCATTCCTTTATGTTTTGTAGGAGGAATTCCTTTGAACCAAAATCTTAAATACATCCCTCTTGGCTCAATGATACTTTTATCGGTATTCTCACTAGTGATTTCAGAAGCTGAAGCGGGTGTTGTTATTCCGACAGACAATAATGCCAATATTAAATAGCCAAACAAGATTTTTTTCATCGATACGCACCTTTCTCCACTTATTATCCTTAGTATAACGAGTTTTAATAAAAAAGAAGAAAAGTTATCACAAACGTAGCTATTTCGATCTTAAACGCTTGTTCAACATAGAAAATTTTCTTATGGCAATCGGACAAACTTCGTTGTTGACCATTGTTGCCTCGTATTTTTTTCGATTTAGTGCACGAACATTTTCGATATTCAGGACAATAGACTTGTGTGTGCGTAGCAAGGCGTCAGACATAGAATCAATATCGTTGATTTTTCCATAAAACTCCACGGTACTTTGGTCTAAATGTAGAACCAATTTATGCGGTATGGGAGAAGTCTCAATGAACATCACATCTTTCATGGGGAACACTCGGATTTTACTACCTACTTTTATTTTTAGTCGCTCCTCCGATTTATTTTTATCTTCTTGATAATGTGTTCTCGCTTGCTCCAAAGCCTCAATGACTCTTTTCTGTAAATCTTGCATGTCGTCTTTAAGAATGTAGTCCATTGCTTCCACTTTATATTTGAATGTAAAATACATCATCTCGCTATGAGTGGTGATAAAAATTATTTTCCCGCCAATGTCCGTATTCCTAATTTGCCCACCCAACTTTATTCCGTCAATCTCGCATTGCAAATCTACATCTAAAAAATAAATACCATTGGCAATAGAATTTTTTTCTAAGTAGGAGAGAAGGTCATAAGGATTGCTAGTACTCAATTTGATTTCCATATCTAGTTCTTCAATCATTATGTAATTCTGAATATATTCTTCGATTGCTTTTCTCTGGGTGTCATTATCTTCACAAATGAATATCGGCAACACCTTACTCCACCTCACTTAAAATGGTCACTCTTTGAATAAATAGCTTCTCTTCAATTTTTGTTTCCAGAAGAATATTTAGCTCTTTTGAAAGAATCTCTTCGACATTTGATAGTCCCAGTCCCCTTTTTTCGCCACGTGTTGAAACACCAAATTGCTTTAATTCTTGAAGTGGCGCCACATTTTCTCTAGTGGTGTTTTGAATAATGAAAACTAAATCCTCGTTCTCTTTAAATGCCACGATCGCCAGCATTCCTGTTTGGATGGTCTCTAGCTCCTCAATCGCATTATCAAGAAAAATTCCAAAAAGTCTAACTAATGAAAGAATACTCATACTATCTATTTCAGGCAAAAACTCTTTGATTTCAATGTGTACATCGATGTTTCTTTCTTGGGCTAATAATAGTTTCGTATAAAAAATACTTCTAATTCCCAAAGACTCAATATTTTGTAGCGAATCAAGGATAAGGTTGTTTTCTTTTAGTTCCTCATTGCTTTTCATTATATCCTTCGCAAAAAAATCCTTTAATTCAGTAATCTTATCGTTTTCGAGAAAGTAGTTGATGGTTGATAGAAGGTTCGTGTAGTCATGGCGAAATTTTCTCGTTTCTTGATATTGCTTCTTGACTTCATCCACATATTGTTTTTGCAATTCTGCGATAATCATAGCGTTTTTTGCCTCAGATTTTAGTAAAGCGTTCCGAGAAATTTCTCGAATAACCATAACGATTAAAGTAGTCAAAATAAAATAGAAAAGTAAAAACATAAAAAATAAATTTTGATTGTCAGCATAGTTTTGAATCATTTCAATCGCTTGAAAACCAAAGACGACCATCATTAGGAAAAATGCGGCACTGTTCAATTTTCCTTTTTGTTCTAAATAAGGATATAATCTGTTGCGCAAAAAAATTGATAGGACTATACAAATTAGTAGTGAAAATAAAATCGTGCCCGATAAGTAGAAGTTCGCCATAATTTGATTTTTAAGACTTAGACAGTATTTGTCCACTTCTATATAAAATAAAGTAGTCATTATCTCGATTAATGCAGAACACATGATTGATAAAATTATTCTCATCGGGTTTTTCTTAGTCGAAACAAGATAAGCAAAGGCAAATAAGAGGAGAAATAGAACCAATAAATCTAGGGTTGAGTAGGAGATACTGACACTTATTGGTATCACTAGTAATAGTAAAAACAATAAAATAGCTCTGATTTTTTCTTTGTATACTTTTTCCAAAATGAAAAAGCACAACGCGACAATCAAAATCTGTGAATAAAAAAAATAGTTAAAAAGAAAAGGGCTCATAGTTTTCTCCTTACGAAGCATACATTCAATGCGTTAATTGTCATGTGTATTATATCACAGAGGTTTCGCCCAACGTTCAGGTTATCAAAATAAAATGATTTTTTTGAAGAAAGACGTTTAAGATAGTTTTACAGCCTTTTAGGATAAAAAGCTCTGCTTATTAATAAATGTTTGTATGATGAGTTTATCGGAGTAGTACAGGTTTGGTAGGGACTGGTTATCCGGCGAAAGCGAGTCAACTTCGGAAGAGATAAGTATACGGGCTACTTGTTTGTGCCATTCATTGATCCCTTAACGGATAACCGACACCATATAAAAATGCAGGATTGCCGCTATACAGCCCCGCCACTCACCTCCTCGGATTCTGTAGTATACAAGTGCCCTGCAAGGAAAGTGTAACACGAAATATAAAAAAGAGAGAAAGGTGCTTTGGGGTTTTCATAACTTCATTGGTGCCTTTCGTAGGAAGGCGGATTTATAAAAATGAATAAGAAAAAAATGGTTAAAGTATTAAGTACAACGGTTTTAGCTTCAACTCTACTGATAGCTTCAATGGCTCCAGTAGTAACAACAGTTTATGCAGCAGAAGTAGAAGAAATGGCAAATAATGAATTAAGTGAGGTCTCAGAGCAATCTACCACTATTTCTGATCAAAAGGAGACTCTTTTTGATTCAGTTCAAAGTCAACAGAAGACAAAAAATGTAGATACTTTCAAGGATGAGAATGGAAATACTATAACAGAAATTCTCGGAGAAAATGGTGAAGTGATTGTCTCAAAAATAATTAACAATGAGACACAAGAAACAGAAACGACCACTAATACAGGAAGTAGTGTTGTAGTTGAGAAAAGTTCTCTTAATGAAGACGGAACTATGACGATTAATAAAGAAGTTTATGAGTTAATTCCTGAATCAGAATTGACTATTGCCACTGATCAAGATCAAGGGAATAGACCAATGCCTAGAATATACTATGATAAATGGTCATACACTGGATTCGCAGTTTCTAGAGCGGCTTTTTCAACATTGGTTGATTTTTCTGTTGCTGGCATTGTTGGGAAAGTTGCTGCAGTTTTAAGAATTTCACGTGGAGCTGCTGATTATTTAGTGGGATATATGGGAGCGAAATATTCAAGTAGCGGAACAGTTTTGGCTAAACATTTGGATTCTAATGGGAATGGATACGTAGCCCTTTATAAAAGAGGCGTACGTAGCAGTAAATATACTCAGATTTATGCATACCAACATAGAACATACTAAAAATACTGATATTTTCTATCCATAAAGAATCTTAAAAGAGTACAGTAATTTCAAAGGAGAGGAACTATTTGCTTGATCGCATTTGGAAAATGAAGACTAACCATCCAATAATTGCGCACATAATAATTTTTGTTTGCTGGGCTATAGGTTTAGGAGTAGTCGACTTTCATATTAATAAAAGTCTTAGTTCTTTTCCTTTTGCTATTCCGATTGTTTGCTTTTTAGGGTGGTTATTTGAATCTTACTACAAAGTTTCTTCTGGAAAGCTCTGGGGTATCTATTTTTTAATACTCTTCGTATTTTTAACAATTTTTGATAGAGATTCTTGGGTAGATTGGACATCTTCGGTTATTCAGATTGTAATAGCTGCGTTAGTTGCAAGCATAAGTGTATTTGTTTATTATCGTAACAGTCATAAATAAATTTGAATCGTAAGTTATTTAGGTATCGAGAAAATTTTGTGTTACTCAATATCTAGGAACTTTAACTAGATAAGAGGTGTATGTTATGGGTGAAATAGTGAATGTTCCTAATAATTATCTGGAGAGTGATATATTATCTGATTTGTCAAATTAAGCTAGATAATACCTCGTCATTTATGCAACTCAAGAATACCTCCAGAGCTCTTGTGTTTAACTCCCACAATGGTGTCGCCTTCAAGATGTCCAAATTCTTTGGACAGGTGTGGATAGAGCCTATTCCGTTTATAAATCGTTCTGCGAAAGGTTTGTTTCCCGTGTTTTTCTTGATGTCCATTAGGTTTGCGTTTTCCTTGTAGTTGTTCCTCGAGCTGAATGGCAACGACCCCTTGCTTATTTTTAATATAGGAACTACCTCCGATTTAAACTTGTATTGGCAGTATAATCGGAGAAGGTATTTAATTGTAGATACCCAGTGTTTCGGCGCATACTTTAGTTATACTCAAATTCGCGTAAATCTGCAAAGAAAAGAGACTGTGACACAAGTCTCAAAAAAGCACTAGAAACGACGTGAAAACTGATATGCTCCCTATAAAGTAGACAAGGAAAAAAATTCCAAATCTACTTTATAGGGAGTTTTTTGTATGTCTAAGAGAAGCCTTTATTCTCTAGAAGAAAAATATCAAGTTATTTCAGAAGTGATGGATGGACGTCATAGCGTAAATAGTATCACTAAGAAGCATTTCCTTCCATGGACGACGATAAAAGATTAGATTTGTAAATATAAGGATGATGGAATCGAGGGACTAAAAAAATCTACAATGTGGAAACGGTACGAGAGTGATCTAAAACAGAAAACACTTCTTGTCAGCCAATTTGATCCGCAAAATGACGTCCCCGATTTTTTCCGCTTCGACAGTGAAATCAAATGTAGATAAAACTCGTGAGCTTTTTTAACTAGGGAAGCTTGAAAAAGGCTATTTATTTTCTTGGGGCGATCCCTTTTACCAGCATTTCTGTCCATTCAGCAGTATAGGGCATGATTTTCTCGTAAATTTGCGGATTAGAGATTCCTTCTAGAATAGCTTGGAAATAAAGCATCAAAAACTCGTCTGAATATTTTAAGTCCACTTTTCCTTCTTTTCGTCCTCGATGGAACAGATCCAACATGATTCCAAAGCTTTGCTTGGTATATTCCTCCATCATTCGAGTAAAACCACTATCGCCTTTTTCAGTAAAATAGTTCATTAAATCTAGGTAGAATTGTTTATTGATTTTTTCAAGATAGTCGATTTTATTTTGACTCATGGCAATTAATGTTTCCTCAAAGGGGGCATTTTCTGCCATGATTTGTTTTGCTTTTGTTCCCATCTCTTCCATTGAATGTGTAAAGACCTCATGAATCAAATTTTCCTTACTGCCAAAATATTTAAAAATGGATGTTTTTCCTACATTTGCCTTTTTTGCTACTTCATCGATCGTTAAGTTTTCAATACCTGCATCTGTATTCATCAACTCAAAGGCAGCCTGCAAGACCTGCTCTTTTTTTTGTTGTGTGCGTCGTTCAAATCCATTCATTTTACTTACCTGCTTTCTAAAAAACAAGAACTTTTTCATCGTTTTAGTTCATAATTTTGCTTATGTATATTATATAGGAAAGAATACGAACTTACAATGGATTGATAGTTTTAAACATAAACATATTTTCATTGACGGGTGGAAAGAAAGAGGATATTATTGGAATTGTAAATGAACTTTGGTTTGAAATGATACTTAATATTGATTGATATGAACTTTTTGTATATGTGTAGTTCATAAAATCGCGTCTTGTTTTGAACTGGAAAGCACGTTATGAAATTATGTCGAGAGAAGAAGGAGTTAAGTACCATGACAGAAATTGTAAAAGTACAAGGCTTGCAGAAGAAGTTTGGTAAATTTCAGGCATTGAAAGACGTGTCATTCACAGTGAACGCCGGTGAAGTCGTCGGATTTATCGGACCAAATGGTTCAGGGAAATCAACGACTATTCGCACACTGCTGGGCATTATCAACCGAGATCAGGGGGATGTCCGAATTTTTGGAAAAGATGTTTGGAAGGACAGCTTGGAGATTCACAAACGCATTTCCTATGTACCTGGAGATGTCGCTCTGTGGGGAAGTCTTACTGGCGGTGAGATCATTGATTTATTCATTAAACTTCATGGCGGAGGAAGCAAAACGAAACGCGATTACTTAATCAAACGCTTTGAGCTTGATCCGAAAAAGAAAGCAAAGGGCTATTCTAAAGGAAATCGGCAGAAGGTCGGCTTGATTGCGGCCCTTTCCGTAGAATCGGATCTTTATATCTTGGATGAACCAACTTCAGGATTAGATCCTCTAATGGAAGCCGTTTTTCAGGAAGAAATCGAAAAAATTAAGCATGAAGGAAAAGCCATTCTATTGTCTTCCCATATTTTAAGCGAGGTAGAACGCTTAGCTGATAAGGTTGCGATCATCCGTCGTGGAGAGGTAGTCGAGACAGGAACATTAGATGAGCTGCGGCATTTGACCCGCTCGACGATCACGCTTGTGACTGAAGGAGATGTCTCAGAAATCGCCAAGGTTCAAGGTGTTCATGACTTTGTGGAAAAAGATGGAAAAGCGACTTTTTCCGCTGACAACGAAGCAATGAATGAGATATTGATCGAAGCGACCAAATTGCGAATCAAAAAAATCGAATCTGTACCGCCAACGCTGGAAGACTTATTCTTGCGTCACTACGAAGGCTGATTGTCGGAACGGAGGAAAATAGGATGAATGAAAAATTTGCTCGCTGGAGCGTACTGTTTATTCAATACGTAAAACGTGATTGGAAAAAAATAATTGTTTGGATTTTAGGATTAGGCTTGTTTTCAGGAGCTTTCGTTCCAGCCTTTGAGGAAATCGGTAAGGGTCAAGGGCTTCTAGCGATGTTTGAGACGATGAAGAATCCGGCGATGATCTCAATGGTGGGACCGACCCCCATTAAATCGGGGGCAGACTATACACTAGGCGCGATGTATGCACAGGAAATGTTGCTGTTTTGTGGATTGTTCGCAATGATCGTTTCTGCGCTGCATGTAGTCAGTCATACACGGAAAGAGGAAGAATTAGGATTGACCGAACTGGTTCGTTCTTTTCGTGTGGGGCGTCAAGCGAACTCTTTGGCGGTAATTACTGAAACGATTCTGATCAATCTGTTACTAGGTGCTTTTATTAGCGGAGTGATGGCTAGCTTCGGTGTAAAAACGATTGATACGGACGGGGCTCTCCTGTTCGGGGTATCCATTGCAATGGCAGGAATAATTGGCGGAGTATTGGCGCTGGTACTGTCTCAGATCATGGTTACTTCGACCGGGGCCACAGGATCGACACTAAGTGTTATTGGGCTACTGTATATTGTACGCGCTGGAACAGATGTGTCTGATGCGGATTTGTCTATGTTTAATCCAATGGGGTGGACCTATCTGACGTATCCTTTTACGGAAAATAATTGGATGCCTGTACTGGCGGCGTTGATTTTCAGTGTTGTTTTGACGGTACTTTCTTTCATTTTGGAAGGACACCGAGATATGGGGGCAGGCTATCTGCCAGAGCGAGAAGGACGGGCAAACGCCAAAAAATCATTGCTTTCAGTGCCAGGCTTGATTTTCAAAATCAATAAGGGGGTAATGATTGGCTGGCTGGTTGCTTTTGTTGTTATGGGAGCTGCCTATGGTTCGATTTACGGTGATATGCAGGTATTCTTAGGAAGCAATGAGCTGATGAAGCAAATGTTCACTCAGTCAGGTGTCTCTATCGAGGAATCCTTTACCGGAACGATCATGATGGTGATGATGGGTCTTGTAACGATTTTACCGATTGTCATTGTTAATAAACTGTTTGCAGAAGAAACCAGACTGCATCTCAGTCAATTATACGCAACCAAAGTGACTCGCGGAAAGCTTTACTGGACCACTATCTGTTTAGCGATTTTAGCAGGATTACTGGGTGTCGGGCTAGCATCTGCTGGTTTAGGGGGCACAGCAATTGCCGCAATGGAACAAAAATCGACGATGGATTTAGTAGACTTTTTAGCAGCAGGCTACAATTTTATGCCAGCGGTCTTGTTTTATATCGGATTAGCCGCATTGGCTTTAGGTTGGCTGCCTAAGCTAGGGAAAGTAATTTATGCGTATCTTGGCTATTCCTTCGCATTGAACTACTTCGGAGGAATCCTTGATCTACCAGAATGGTTTTCGAAAACCGCGATTCAAAGCTGGATTCCTAGAATGCCGATGGAGGAGTTTGACGGAACCGTATTTGCAGTGATTACAGCCATCAGCATCTGCTTCCTGCTGATCGGTTATCTTGGGTATAAGAAACGTGACTTAGTAGAGGGCGCTTAATAGAAAAATAATCAATAATCGGCTTTTTAGATTCAAAAATCCCTGTCAGGAATCATCCAGGACAGGGATTTTTTTGAATTAATTCTCATTCACGATCTTTTGTATTTCTTCAGCAAGCTGACGAATGACATTTGGTGCGCTATTGCGGAAGTCTTCCACAAAGGAGCCTGAAGTGCTTTCGACAGTGCCGACTTCCTTGTTCATAATGTCAAAAATAGCGAGGGTCTTGTCTGCTGGCTGCCATTTTACTTTCCAGTAAGGACCTTCCAAGTCGCCATCAAGAATTTGCTGGCTATTGTCTAATACAGCCTGTCGAATCACTTCTTCTTCAGTGATGTCGTTGCCCTTTTCTTTCAGATAGTTCAGTTTTTGTTCGATCTCATACATATTTTCAGGTACTAATGAATACATTTTTTGGCTCCCTTTCTCGTCTGTTACGAGGGTTTATTTCTTTTAGTTATACTCAAATTCGCATAAATCTGCAAAGAAAACCCCTTATATCGCGTGGATATAAGGGGTTTGAACCTATTCTCGCCAATATTCTGGCCGCATAAATTCATCGGAGCATTGAACCGTACCAGAGTAATCCTCGAATGGGAAGTCATCACGCAACGACTGAACCATCCAAGCCTCTTCTTTTCCTTTTTCAACAGGATAAGGCGGCTGAAAATGAAGCGGCAAAGCCGGCTTGAATCCATGTCGCGGATAATAGTCGATATGACCTAAGACAAAGACTAGGTCAACGTGCTTTTCTTTCAAAAGACGCAGCCCTTCTTTGATCAGCTGTCCACCGATTCCTTGCTTCTGATATTCCGATACAACGGCTAGTGGGCCAATAATCATGATAGAAAGCGAGTCTTGTGTAGGGATTGTTGCCTTCGTAAAAAGAATATGACCAACCGCTTCATCCTCAGCAAATGCCAAAAGAGACAGGAGCGGTTCGGCAGTCGGATCTGCCATCAGCTTCTTCGTTAACTCTGCCTCGTCTACTTCACCAAAAGCTCGCTGTTCTACTTGATAGATCGTTTCGTTGTCTTTCTTCGTTGTTTCTCGAATCGTAATGTTCATTGTTTTGCTCTCCTTATTTGAATGATTGTTTTCATTGAATTAAGAGCAAATCACCGATAATAAACACAAGTTAGTCAAACAAGAACCTCCTTTATTTTATACTTCCATTCTAAAAGAAGCGACGGAGAAGAACAAGCGATGATGTATGAATTTGTGAATCCTAATCAACACCTGCGGAGTTTCATCCACAGGCGTTGATTTTCCATTCAGTCGTCACGGATCACGCCCGCTCAGCCAATGATTGACAAGGGCAATGATCAATCCAACAAAGAGTGGCGCAAGGACATATCTTATCAGCTCACTCAAGAGGCCTCACCTCCTTTCCTAGTGGAGGTCGACGACATGAGTGGGGTGTTCCTATGCGTAAGCTACTTGAGAAAGACAGAATTTAGCTGCGGGAGATATCGTCCGGTGGTCGTCCGACGGGCTCTTTTTTCTTTCGCTTTCTTTTTCTGAGGAACCGATCGATCAGTTTTGTTCGTACTTTTGGCTGATCATTAGGCTCTAGTGACTGCTCAACAGGTGCATCTGCAGACGGATCGTTAAATGATGTAATTGGTTGTTTTCCGATTTGCGGTACATTTTTTATTAATGAAAGAGGGTTGTTTCTCGCTGTCATCGGATGTGTCAATTGAACAGTTGATTTATCCACAGAAACAGGCACCTGTGAATAGTTTTCCTCAGTTTTATCCACATTATCCACACTTTTAGTTGGATAAGTTGTGGGAAAGCTAGTTTTTTCATGCGAAGCTGTGGATGTCTGTGTGCATTCTTCTGTGGACAGTTCGTTCTCTTTATCAAAAATGATCGTTTCTGTAGTGGTCACGATCTTTGCTGTTACAACAGAATCAAATAGTTTTACGCCGTTTTGTTCAAAAATATCTAAGGTCGTCAGTAATTCGCAAGCTTCTTTGATCGTTTGTGCAGGCAGACTGTTATCCACATCTTTATAAGTCCAATCGTGTTCGCTTCCTAGACTGTTCGTAAATGTCGCGACTAAATCATGTGTCATGTGCTCGTTTCCTTTCTCTTTTTATTTTACGCAAGGGACTTTTTCTCAAGGTTCATTCGTTTCAGCGGGACGGACTTTTGAGAGTAAGGAACGGACGATAGACAAGGCGGTTTCGCCAAAGTTACGGACAGGGAAGGTTTTCATTTTTAGTGCTCGCCATTCAGGTGCCATGAAGTAATCCTTAAAATAGTAGAAAAATCGCTTCATAGTGCGAGTAGCTTTCGTATGCATAAAAATCTCACGAACGAGATCCTTCAGAATGTTGGCAAACTCCGTTGCTCCAAGCTGGTAACGCACACGCAATGTAAGAATGTATTTGATCGTTAAGGAACTATTTTGTGTTCTGTAATAATACTCAGAGATTCGTTTCTCCAAAGTTTTTGGTTTTAGTTGGAACAATTGTCGGTAATTCAAGGGTTGCTCATTCATCGGATCTCATCCTTTCTTTTTAGTAGAGGAAGGCGGCAGCTGCGCCGCACTTCCTCAAGGTGTCTGCTTAGAAAATAACTGTTTCTACTGTTTCGATATATTTAGCGCCGACGACTTGGTTATAGAGCTTTTCGCCATCCTTTTCGAATAAGTTTAGCAGCGTCATTTTTTCTAAAATGGCTTGGATATCTTCTGGAGCTTTTCCTTCACCTGGATTTTGATAGCTCCATGTCTGAGAGCGACCACCGCTCGTCTTATAAACTGATACAAGTTTTTTCATTTATCGTTTCCTCCTAATTTTTAGTCACACGCGATTGGCTGGTGATGATGACGCCATCTAGTAACGTGCCGTCTTGGTCTAGTTCTGCCATGATCTCGCCTAATTTGATGATTTCTGCTTCGTCAGGGTTATCCACAACATTTGAGAAAGTAATCTTTTTCAATTTTTCCACACCTGGTAAAGATAGGTGAACCTGTAATTTCGTTGCTAGTTTTTGGATCATTTTGATTCCTCCATGTTTTCATTTGTTCCGGCCGGTGACTAAAAGATAAAGGATTTCAAAAAGAAAGGCGAATCGCAAATTGACCCAATGACCCTCAAATTGACCGTTTTGGAAGCTGTAACCCGCATTCTACCGTTCAAAAACGGTTAATTTGGGGGTAGAAGTGTTAATTTGCAATTTGATAGAGAAGGTATTTTTGATTATAATAAAAGGCTTATAAAACTGATAAGAAAGCAAAGAGAGCTGACCACTTCGTTAATGAAGGATCAGCTCTTTGTATATCAACAATTAAGATTAAAGCCACTGGATATCGCCAAATTCTTGCGTATCATCCATTAATGGACTGCAATGATAAAGAGAATAAGTGATCTGGTAGAGGCGATTGATCTCGCCAATCGTTGTGCGGAATTTTTTTAGACGAGTTTTTTTACTTAGTGTACGCGCAAAAGGAGTGTTGGGGAAAAATAAGTAATCTAGAGGACATTCCCCATGAATCACGTAATGAAAAACACCGCGACGAATGGTTGCTAGGACTAGACAAGCGGTCTCTGCATGGGTAACGAAGCGTCGTCGATGAACAGGAAGAATCAGGATTAGATCATTGATCATTTGTACGTAGTGTTGCCCATGATGTTTAAAAACTCTTGAAATGGTAAGCGGATTGATCCAGATCGTATGGTCTTTGCCTTCTAAGGGGAAAAGCGTAAAGAAGGGACATACCCAAGGCATTTTATACTTGCCAAAATGTCCAAGCTTTTTTAAACAACTGGATAAAACATGATAGTCAGAAAAGGAATGGAAAGAGGAAAAGCGATGCAACATCTTTAACGCACTAGTGTCACTGAAAAAAACTTCATCTTCAGTAAAGACTAAAACGCCGGATCTCTCAGGCAAGGAGATAATACAAATAATCTCATGAATGGCGGATGAATCAAAAAGGCTGGCTTTCGCTAAATAATGTTCCCACAGGGGCGACCACAGTTTGTCATCTAGATACTCAAAATTGTCCATAAAAATCCTCCTCAATAAATTAATAAAACTATATTTCTATACTAAAAATATAACTCATGGAGAAAACAAAGTGAATTATAACTTTTAAAAAGTAAGTAAAAACAACAGGCAAATAAAAAGACAATAAATAACAGTAAAAGAAAAAAGAAGTTAAATATTTGGTAATAGATGATTTTCTTCTAAAATCATGACTTTTATTCAAAAAAGAAGATAAAAAAGAATTTTTTTCGTGAATCAATGTGAGTAATTTTGATAAATTTATTAGAGGTAATAGGAGTAAATAAAATTTAAAATAACGCACTATTTTTTTGAGGGTAGGCTGTCAGCAGGGGAGTTTTCCGAAAAGATGGTTAAACAAATTAGCAATAAAGATTATGGTAAAATAATAAATAGTAAATAAACGTTTATAAATAATGAGGAGGAAAGAAATGAAATATTTAAAATTTTTGTTGATTGCATCATTTATGGGAATAGTTTTGACAGGATGCACAAGTGATTCGACAAAAACCGCAGATACTTCAAGTAAACAAGTAAGTTCTAGTACAGTGATGGAGACTTCTGCAAGCAGCACCGTGACTAATTCAACATCAGTAAGCGAACCGATTTCTACTGCCGATACCTCAAAGGCACAAGACAATGAAGCTGGACTAGTGGAAGCTGATATATTGAATAGTGATTATACTTCATTAAACGGAACTTGGAAAAATTCCAATGGGTATCAAGTAACTTTTAATAATGGTGCGGTTACTTTGTCTGGTGAAGGGATTGGGGGACGAACCGAATTCTCGTTGAGTAATCCACGAAAACAAAGCAATGTAATCTTTTTAGCTTTTGAACCGGCACCCGCTCCAAATGGAATGGAAATAATGCTTGCGTTAAAAGGGACTAGCCCATCTGAAGGGCTTAGTACAGATGGAACGGACTTAAATTACGATCGATTTATTATGGGAAACAACGGCGGAACATCATTGTTTGCTCCCAAAGAAAATGGCGGTATTCCTGATACGGCATATTACAGAGAAAAATAGGTATGTTACTTATTTTTAGAGGAACTCTTTTGAACGATCCAAGTTCTAAAACATTTTTGGAGGTATAGTTATAACTTTCAGTAAAAAAATACAACTGAAGTTTGCGGTTATAGGCTGTCAAAATGTAGTTTAACGTTTTGTAATACTTTTTTTTAATAGTACTTGTTCTTTTTTGCATGTTTATTGTTTTTCATTTCAATAGATGAGATTGTTTCATCTATCCGTTTTCTTGGGTGACATTGTCCAACTATAAAATTATCTCTAATTATGTCCAAATAAGACAATATTTAGATGTGAGTAGGAGATGAAAAACTCATTCATCTCCTACTCGCTTCGTTCATTGATTTTTTGGATAAATACTTGCCATATATGCTGCGGCAATGAGTAGTCCAGATAATATGGTGAATGCACCAATACCAGTATACATACTGTAAGGAGCCCACGTGCTTAATGCAAGCC
This sequence comes from Enterococcus sp. DIV0170, assembly GCF_051710765.1. Taxonomy (NCBI): domain Bacteria; kingdom Bacillati; phylum Bacillota; class Bacilli; order Lactobacillales; family Enterococcaceae; genus Enterococcus; species Enterococcus sp. DIV0170. Next base: position 3,013,098 of record NZ_JBIOLG010000001.1, on the reverse strand, counting down.
AATTGCTGTTAAATGTTATTGGAAAAACGATCAGCATAACGATCGCTAATATCAGCAGAACTACTGGCAAAGCGATAAATTTGGCGATTCGTTTCTTTCGAACGTCTTTGATTCGGGTGCCCGTGCGGGATCGTTTTTTGATACGGAAAATCATAACTAGTGTGCCGATTAATAATGGAACACAGATGAAGGTTATGATGGAAAAAATCTTGTCCATCGTTACCCAGATATCTGGCTTATAAGACGAAATAGGGTCTCCATCCATAATATTAACGATATTTTCAGCCATCATATTTGTATTTACTGTCGCGTTGATATTCGTCAAAACACAGACGCCAATATTTGTATCCGGTTTGATGATAAAGTTTGTAGAATAATTTGGTGTTCCGCCCGAATGTTGAATCGTCCCATCATCCAGTACGAACCAACCTGCGGCATAACGTGTCTCTTCATCCACTCGATGAGCGTCATCGGGCTGGTGTGATTTAGTGATGATGCGTTTCATCTGTGGTTCTACATCTATCGTGCCTAATTGGATTTTCAGCCATCGACTAATATCCTTTGTACTAGAAATAATGTAGCCAGTCGGAATCAATGCAGGCTTGATCGCTACTTCGTAAGGGTGCGTCATAAAAAAGGATAGACGACTTCCTTGTATGATCGCATCTTTTTTCGTTACCTTTTCAGGGTCAGCAGAAGTATTTTGTAATCCCAATGGGTCGAAAATGACTTCCTTTATAAACTCCGCATAGCTTTTCCCGGTAATCGTTTCAATGAGCAACCCTAAAAGTACATAGTTCGCATTGGCATAAGCGTATTGATCGGAAGGATACGATACTAATTCCGCTCCCGCGAAGGTATGCCCGTATTCCTCAAGCGTCATTTCAGCTTTGGCTGTTGGAAATTTACTTTCATCATTTGTGAATCCGCTGGTTTGATAGACTAGGTTCGCGATTGAAATATCTTCATCAGGGACGTTTTTCCCGTCATACTTCACTTTGAACCAAGGCAGATACTTCGCGACTGAGTCATCAAGTGAAAGCAGGCCTTCATCTTCTAACCATAAAATACTTAAGGCTGTGAAGGCTTTTGAAGTGGAACCAATAGTGTATAACGTATTTTGATCAGCCGTCTGGCTTCCTTTTGAAAGAAAAGTTACGTTATCACCACGTATCATCCCCGTAGATACACTTGGTATTTTAGCCTTGTCGACATGCTCTTGTATCATGCTGGAAACTTCCTCTTGTTCCGTTTCCGCGGATGCCGAAATGGAAGAAATCGTCACAGAAAAAATGACCAACAATAGTGTGAATAAACCCATTACACTTTTTAATTTTTTCATAGGACCTCCTAATAGTCTTTCTTTCATTGTACGATTAAGAAATTCTGAGTACATCAGACGTAAGTTGTAAGATGAAAAATTATTTTTTTGCGTTTTATTGCATCGTGGCGATGTTTTCTTGAGGAGTATGATTAAAAATTGAAGCATTTTTATCAGACAACACCGTTAAGAGTTTTCAGGAAACCGATAACAGGTATTTTTCGACCGTTCGTGATCATTAAGGATTGATTGTTTTATTTTATATAGTGTTCTTTTATCAATAGTTCAATCTGAAAAATATGATTGTGATTTCCTTTTGTTGAAAGTGTTATTGAGAAATATACTAATTAATGTTAAATTATAAAATAAGAAACGGGTGTTATAAAATATGGTAAGGAGAGTTTGATTTGAATAAAGGGTTAGTTTTTATTTTAGGTCTTACATTAGTAATTATTGTTGTATCAGTTGTATTATTTTGGAAATTCAATATAAAGGATGCAAACAAAAAAGAAAAAACTGCATCAAATGTTATAAAAGAATTTTTACCGCTTCTTGTGGCCTATGTTGCTATTCTTCCAGCTGCATTACCGTACATACTGCCTGACGATAGAACGGCGGTATACTTTCCGGGATATGAAGATAAAATTGAAGAGGTAAATGAATTAAAAAAAGAAAATGACGAATTGAAAAAGACGATTGCCGACCAGACGCAAGAGCAAAGTAAGCTGTCAGAAAAAAATAAAGATTTGAGCAAGAAAAACTTTGCTGAATTAAATAAGGTTGCTTTGGTATCAGATGGATTGCCCATTAAGGATGGAAATAACACGGTAGCAAGTGTAAATGGTTCCACCTACTACAACGAAGATATCGTTAAAAACTTGGTTGGTAAGGATGCAAATTTTGATGAGGATTCAAAAACTGTGTATATCGGCTCTGAATCTGATCAGAAAGTGACGAAGCAATTACTGTCTGATCAATACAGTATGCTTTACGGTGGCGAAAATTATGAATCACTAAAAGATCCAGAAGAAGACTATCACGTTGGTGGAGAAAGTATCAAGAATGGTTTTGTTTTCAAGGGTTATTCTTTTACAGATAATATAGCCTTACTAAACACGAATAAAAAGTTTACTAAAGTGACATTCGATATAGGAAAAGTAGACGAATCAAAAGGGTCGCTAGAAGATGGAAAGCTAAAAGTAAGTCTCAATGGTGAGAATAAGCATCAAGAAAATGTCCGTGCGGATGTAACATCACAACATTTTGAATATGATATTACAGACGTAAAAACACTAAAATTGGAACTGGCCGATAGTGGTTCAGCATTTGGTGTTTATAATATGTTTTTTACAAAGTAATATTTCTATACCCCGTTAGGATTTTTCTTAACGGGTTAATCTTGTTTGAATGATTTCATTTTGTAGGGACAATAAAAAAGCATTAGGGATATATCTAGTTCGATGCTGCATTCAAAATAGAGAAAGTTATCTTAGTAATTATACCGGAAATGCGTAATTTATTAGTAGAGGGAGCAGTTGTAGGTGTGATCATTATGGTTATTGCTTATTGAATGGGAGGATAAGGATGGAAAAACGAGATGTTACTAGGTCAGATATCGAAAAAATTTTGGATAGGCATGAGATTAGGAATGCGTCGATATCGTCATTTCCTAAAAGTGGACAAAAAGCAGTTTTCAAAATTAACACGGACGAGTCATCTTTTATATTGAAGATTTATAATGTGACTCCGTATGATTCGATTAATCAAGCAGAATTCGATCATCATATAGATCCAGATGAATTTGAATTACAAAAAAATGAAGAGAATCAACTTTATACATTGTATATTGAACGTGAAGTAAATGCTTCTAAAGAGTGCTCTATTTTTCCTAAGATGATAATTACAGAAAAAATTGAAGATTATTCAATGGAGGAGCATTTTTATAAGTATTACTTTGAAGAATTAGTAGAAGGAGAAACATTAAATACTTCAAAGTATTATAGAGAAGAAAATAGTATTGAAGAAATTGCTGCTTTTTTATATAGAGCGTTGGGACTAATTGATGAAATGTGGTCAACTACGTATGTCCATAGAGATATTAAGCCAAATAATGTAATTGTTCATGGTGATGAAGTAAAGTTTATTGATCCAGGACTAGCAAAATCTGCTAATGATGAAGCAATTACTAGAACAGGATTTGTTGTCGGAACGCCTAGATATTGGGCTCCAGAGCAGCAGGGAATTCAATCAAATTATAATTGGACTTTTAAAACTGACTTATATCCATTGGGCTTATTGGCAATAGAAATGTTTTTACCTGAGTTTAGGAATCAAAATGGTCCAAATCTAAAGGATATGAACCTTGTTTTCAAAAAATGGAAGGAAAAAGATGATTCTAAGGAGTCTGTCGATTTCTTTCGTAATATTATCAATAGACTTTCTTCCGAACGAATATACCGGAGAGCGAATTCAATAGAAGAGTTGCAAAACAAATTACTAAAATATAAAGGAGGGATTGACAGATGTTAATGATACAACAGGGACCAGCAGCTGGACCCAAATTAGAAAAAATTTTAGCTAGTGGATTCTGTGAAGGAGTCATTTGGGATCCCAGAGACCTGAGACCGAAAAAAATCAATCAATATATTCAAGAAAACGAAAAATTTGATTGGTTGCTCCATATGATGGAATTTAAGCAATATTATCAGCAGTTTGATAAATCTGATAAAAAGAAATTAAAGGATTATGTTCAGTTTCCTACAGCTCCTTTAGATCGAACTTTTTTGAAGCAACAAAAAAATCTTGATGACTTAGTATTCAATAATTTTGATTTTCAACACTTGGTGGCTCTGGATTATATCTGTACACCTACTTTTTATGTAGAGGATTTTGGACATCGTATTATTGAGAGAATAATTGAGATATGGCAGAAAAGTGTTTCTTTTATTGAGAGTGAGGGGTTAACGAAACCATTATTTGCAACGATGGTTATTTCAGAAAAAGCATTTTCTAACTATGATTATATTGGTGATTTTCTTGATGATTTGGGAGATTTATCAGGATCAGTAAAGGGGGTGTACTTCACTGTAGATCGAAATGAGATGAGTCCATTAAGGCATAAGTTTGATGTCAAAAGCTTAACAAATATTCTTCAATTTATTCATGATCTTAAGTTAATGGGGTTAACGGTGATTGTTGGATTTACTAGCGTTGAGGGGTTGTTATACTCTTCGGTAGGAGCTGATTTTGTGGGGACAGGTTGGTTTTATTCTTTGAGGAAGTTTAATAGAATCCAGAAAGGATTACCGCCAGAGAAGTCATTTGGAATTCAAAAAAAGAGATATACATCGATAAAAGTTTTTTCTGAAGTTCCGTTACAAGAAGCTATTTATAATGTTGGTTCTCCTAGTCATTCACTCATTTTGAATGATTGTTTCATTGATAACGAGTTAATGTCTGGGCTAGAGATAGATGAAATTAATAGTAATGATTGTTATTTACAACATTTTGAAGAGATGCATAAATATATAAAATTGATTGATTCGTATCCCGATGTAGTTGAAAAAACTGACAAGATTCTGGAATTACTAGAAACAGCCAAGATTAATATAGAGAAATTTAATAATCTGCCTCACAATACGTATCCAATTAACGGGGATCATATAAAACAATATTCAAAAGCCATTAGAAATGTAAAAGAAGCTAACTTTCTATAGTTAGCTTCTTTTCTTTGTCGTCAGTTTCAAGTAGTACAAATTTTGCAATGCTGGAGATGAGTGTGGCATTTCTTTTCAAAGGAGAAACTTTCTTTTTTATATCCAAATATATTTTGAAATTTTTCTCAGAAACACCTATTAAACCGATATTATTATATTTAAAATAATCATTCTTTTTCAAAAATAGTTTCTGGGCCATTTCATCAGGAAAAACAACATACGAATAAGCAGAGAACCTTTTGTTGTTATTTGCTTGAGTAATCGCTTTTTTCCAATCAGAAAGTTTCGCTTCGTAGGAGGTGAATTCAATAAACGGAAATGAAAAATTATCATTAATTAGATATCTTCCTGAAGAAACTTCAACAATAATTTCAGCATTTATTAGTCTTTTTAGAGTGTACTTAACACTGTTAATATCATAGCCGCTGGCGTTTTTAATAAACTCTAACGTTCTAACTGCTTTTTTATGTAAAAGTGAAACAATTCGAGCGTATCTAAATTCAGATAATAAATTTGCTTGTTCTTTAGAAAGGAGTAATCTGCTGTTATTTGTAACTTTAACAATATCAACATTTCCAAAACGGGCATTAAATTCATCAACAATTTTTTCATTGTTTGTTGCTTGTTCAAGTAATTGTTTATGAAAACATTTTTGCAATTCAAGCTCAGATGAAAACATCAAGTATCCTCCAATCTTTTTAGTGTCAAAGAAATTTTATCATATAAAAGGTAACACAAACTAGAACATTCAAAAAAAATAATGACTTAAGTAAAAGAAAAATTGTCAATATTAACGATAGGTGCACTATTGCTTGAGTTAGTATGTTTAGGATCAAATTTTTATAAAACAGAAAGGTGATTATCTATTTAAGCTGTAAATCCAATTAAATACATTTCAGTTATTGAAATCAGTACTGATAGTTTTCCCTGCTTAAAACCGAATGAACCTTTCCTTTGACATCAACGACTATCTATGGTAATTTTTTAAAAACATTGTAAGAGTTATAAACTTTTTGGAGGTAGAGTCATGACATTCAGCAAACAATTTGCAACTGAAGCTTGCTGTTGTTGTATGGTGCTAAAAAGCAGCATACCGTTTTGTCATGCCTATTAACTGCCCAAGTTTCGATTTGTATAGATACTGCTATACCCTTTAATTGGGGATTACTAGTATCAATCTAGCGGAATCTCAAGGTGCTGATTAATAGTCAGCGCCTTTTTTTGTTACCCAAAAAACTGTTTTGGATTTTTTTCGAGTTCCCAAATAAATACCTTAATACGAGATAGGAGCATAACAATGATCATAGATTCTATTCAAGCGGCGATCGGGGACACCCCGATGCTGCGGTTCACTCATCAGCAATTTGCAGAAATACCTGAAGGTTCAGCGCTTTACGCGAAGCTGGAATACTTGAATCCGGGAGGCAGTATCAAGGATCGGTTAGGTATGTATCTGATTGAAGAGGGCCTTGCGCAGGGCAAGATTAATGACCGTACGACGATTATTGAACCGACAGCTGGCAATACGGGGATCGGCGTGGCGCTTGCGGCATTGGCAGCTGGATTGCCGACGATATTTGTTGTTCCTGAGAAGTTCAGCTTGGAGAAGCAAGCATTAATGCGGGCGTTGGGAGCGAAGCTTGTACATACGCCAACTTCTGAAGGAATCAGTGGAGCGATTGCAAAGGCGAAGCAGCTTCATGAGGAAATGGCTGATAGTTATTTACCTTTGCAGTTTGAAAATCCTGCGAATCCAGAGGCGTATTACCATACGTTAGGGCCTGAACTGGTGGAAGACCTTGGTGATGAGATTACGAGTTTTGTAGCGGGGATTGGCAGTGGCGGCACATTTAGTGGGGTGGCGCGTTATTTGCTGGAACGAAATCCAGCGATACGTTTGATTGGTGTAGAGCCTGAAGGATCGATCCTTAATGGCGGAGCGAGTCATGGTCATGAGATCGAAGGGATCGGTGTAGAGTTTATTCCTAAGTTTCTTGAAGGTCTGCCGATCAGCGAAGTTGCCACGATTAGTGACACGGTAGGTTTTGCGATGACGCGTAAATTGGCGAAGGAGCACGGGACCTTGATCGGCAGCTCGTCGGGCGCGGCGATGGTAGCGGCGTTAGCGGAGATTGTCAAGCTGCCTGCGGGGAGTCAGGTTGTGACGATTTTTCCAGATGCGGGGGATCGCTATCTATCGAAAGAAATTTATTCTCGGACGAATTACTAAAATCGTCGAGTCCATTTGCCGAGTTATGGCTATTATAAGTTGGCAAAAAATAGATGCACAGCATTTATGATTATCGAATTTTACTATGACGAAAGGCTCTGGAGGTGTGACCGGTTTGGCCTGAGGACTATTAAGGATATAGAGCATCTAAAGAATTAATAGAAAGAGAGGTGTCGCAGATGGGATTGGAGTTCATGCCGATCTTTGAGGAGTGGGCACTGGATTATGATGAGGAAGTGAACGGCGGCGATTCTGAATATCAAGAAGTATTCGCGAATTATTGGCAGATACTTGCTGAGATCACCGCCGTTTCAGGAGATACCGTGTTAGAGTTTGGCAGCGGAACAGGAAACTTAACAGAGAAATTAGTCGCTGCTGGAAAGACGGTTTATCCAATAGAACCATCGCCAGAAATGCGGCGGATCGCAGTGGAAAAGCCAGGGTTACAGGAAACGGAATTTTTCCCAGGAGATATGGAAGATTTTCCCATGCCGTCAGAGCCAGTGGATACGATTGTTTCAAACTTGGTCTTTCACCATTTGACTTCGAAGGAGAAAGAGGGAGCGATCCAACGTTACAGTGAGCTGTTAGCTCCTAGGGGCAAGATCATATTCGGCGATACGATGTTTTTGTCGCATAAGTCTTACGATAAGATTTTGGCAGAGGAAAAGGCGGCGGGCAGAGACAGCTTGGCGGCAGATTTAGAACGGGAGTATTATCCTGTGATCAGCGAGTTAGAAGATTACTTTAGCGCGAACGGCTTTCAAACAAGGTATCGACAAATGAATCGCTTTGTTTGGCTAGTCGTCGCAGAAAAACTAATGGAGGCAGAATAAGATGAAAATGAACGTTGAGAGCTTTAATTTGGATCACACAAAGGTAAAGGCACCGTATATCCGTGTGGCGGATAAGAAAACAGGAGCGAACGGTGACCTGATCGTGAAATACGATGTTCGCTTGAAGCAACCGAATCAGGCTTATATGGACATGGCGGCGCTGCATTCGCTGGAGCATTTGACCGCTGAATTGATCCGTAACCATGCGGACTATATCGTGGACTGGTCGCCGATGGGGTGCCAGACAGGATTTTATCTAACGGTTCTAAACCATGACAACATCGAAGAGATCATGAATGTGGTGGAACTGACCATGAAGGATGTCCTGCAGGCGACAGAAGTGCCAGCCAGCAATCCGGTCCAATGCGGCTGGGCAGCGAATCATACGTTAGAAGGCGCGCAAGAGTTGGCGAAAGAATTCTTGAGTCAACGTGACGAGTGGAGCATCATCTTTGCGGATTAATCAGTAAAAGAAATATTTTTAGGAAGCTGACTGAGATTTTGGTCGGCTTTTTTTGAATTTAACGGGATTAATAGATAGAAAGAATCATTTGTATCATGTTATTTTCTTTCAACAATAATTTGATTTCCTTCTCGCTAAATCGTTAGTATAATAACGATGCTTGTCATTCGAGCTTGCCTTTTTGTCAGAGCTTTGGTAACTTGCTTGTAACTTATCGTTTCAATAGTTAAAGTCGATTTAGGGGGATGGATCATTGCTGGGAGAAAAATTAAAAGAACAACGAATGTCATTGGGATTGACCCAACAGGAGGTGGCGGAGCATCTTCATGTATCGCGCCAGACCATTTCAAATTGGGAGGTTGGACGGAACTTTCCAGATATTCCGATGATTATTTCCATCAGTGATTATTACCACATCTCTTTAGACGAACTGTTGAAAGGGGACGAACAATTGATGGATAAAATGAAGAAGGACGCAGAACTTCTCAAACGTACCAAACGGAGAAAAATCTTTGATTGGGTATTTGTGGGATTATTGCTGCTGACGGTAGGATCGGCCTTTTTGATCAGCCGATTACCAGATATTTCGAATCAAAAAGTCTGGGGCATGCTAGTCGTAGGTATCGTATTTATTTTTTCAATCGTGCGCTATTTTGTGGTTATTCCAAAGAGCGATGCGGTCAGCGGGATGCAGGCGCCATTAGTCATACCGAAATCCTTCGGTGTTGGCTGGGCGATCAATCCTTACCATCCGTTAGGGAAAGTTCTGCTGATTGGGATCTTTGTGGCGATCGAAGTGATGATCTTTCTTGGATAACTATGAGCTCTGTGGATCTGTTTACCAGCAGGTTCGCGGCGCTTTTTTTATTGTGTCGTATTGTTTTTCATTTTTGTGGCTGCGTGAGATCATCCCACCAGTAGTAAAAAGGGAGCTTTGGATGATTAAGGTTGTATTCACCTATCGAACGAAAAAGGAAGCTCTACCGAAATTAATGGACAAGTTTGCTCAGTCTGAGAGTGATCCGGCGTTTCAGTCGGAAGCTAGCAAAGGTTTCAAAGATCAGCGAGTGACGATGTCTATATCGTTTTAGATACCTATTATGAATCTCGAGAAGCGTATGAGGAACGAACAAAATTTGAGCGGCGCTTATCTAAATGGAAGGATAGTTGGTTTTCGCTAGATAATAAGCATAAGGAAAATCATCGTAGAAGTTTTTGATGTACTGTAAAACACCGAAGAAGGGACTAGCATAATTTGCTGGTTCTTTTTTTGTTAAAAAATTTAACCGACAAGCAAAATAACTCACGGTAGTTAGATATTTTTAATTATATATCTAAAAAAGAAAAAACAAAACTTAATTTAAACATTTATTATATTTATAAGTGATTTTTAACTTAAAAAAATCTTGACAAAACTGCTATTTACTAGTATATATAAATAAACTAGTGAACGCTAGTTTATTAATTGGTTAATTTTTAATTTGAATGTAAAGCGAAAATAAGTGTTGGGAAAGTTAAGACAATTAAACAGTGAATGAACAAAAATAAGGAGGGATCACGAGATGACGAAGGTACTATTATTAAGTAAGAATCATACGGTTGAATCCAAACTTCAAACAATTTTAGAACGTATAAATGCTGAATTTTATTGCTCTTCCAGCTTGTTCTATCAAGCGAAGGAATATCCGCATGTGATTCAATTTTTCTCATTAGTCATTATTTGCGATACGATTTCAAACGTGGAGCTTGCACAATACATACAGAGGATAAAGGATTGCGGCGTTCCGGTATTCAGAATGGGAAGCAAACGAAAGATTGCGGAAACAGAATTTGCTTGGCTGGATAGTGAGATCGATTATTGGATCGAATCAGGGGATAGTGATTCTGAGATTATCGACAAGATTGCTCGAGCAAGTTTCTCCGCTACAAGTAATGTACAAATGAAGCAGGAGGAGACATTCTCAGATCAGAGCTATTCGAACTTTATCAACCGTCTGTCTAAACGAGAGCTTCAGCTTTTGATGTGTTTATATGAAGCCAACGGCAAAACTGTTTCAAGGGAGATATTGTGTAAAAAAATGTGGGAGACAGAAGTTTCTCATGCGAGATTTTCTAATTTATCGGCGATTGCCAAACGTCTAAAGCTAAAAATGTTAGCTGCGGGAATTGATACGGAGGGGCTCGGTTCCAGTTGGGGACAGGGATACTTTTTACAGGCTCCGCTGATAACTTTTTTGAGAAATAATGACTTCGACAATTATTGTAAGGCGATGTCTAGCCGTCCGGTTGCGACTGAAGTACAAGTAGATAGTTAAAAAGGAGGAGTGAATACATGAAGAAGTTAGGGATGAAGCTGTTTGTTGGGTTGTTTTGCTGCAATATCATTCTTGGAGGAATTCTGCCAGCGACAGTCTTTGCCGAAGAAAGTGGAAGTACAGCACGAAGTGAGTCGGTGGAGACATGGATGCCAGATCCGAATTTGCGAAAGGCTGTGGCTTATTATTTAGGTGGAATCAATCCAGAGGAAATAACCAAAGAGGCGATGGCTAATCTAGATATGTTGACGTTCGATCAATATACGTTAGATATTCCAGAAGATACAGTCGTTGATTTTACAGGTCTTGAATATGCGGGGGAGTTGCTGACCTTTGATAGTACCTATGTCATCGCAAAAAATGTTCCGACGATTAAGGTGGCGGATCAATCCTTCGCCTATGTGATGCCAAACGTTTTGAAAAAACTTGAAACGACAGGTAGAGTCAGTCAATTGGAGATCGGTAAAAGGTATGGAGAGGGTGTACCTGCCAGTGAGCTTATTGGTCTGGGTGAAGACATCCATCGTATGAATCCCGCGGACTCCCTTCGAATTTTTTCAAAAGACATGGCGGACTTTTCTGCGATTGGGATTCAATCAGAAGCCTTGACGGATACAAATTATGCGGAATTTGTCACGCAGACTCAATTAGTCCTGCCTGATTTAAAAGTGGAAAAAGGCCATACAGGAAAAGTTTTGTATACACAGGATGCTCTGAAAGACTTCCGAGGAAACTCGCTGCTTTCAGCAGTGGCTACTACAATGCCGACTACGGTTCAATATTTCGATGAGAACAAAGATTATATTGACTATCCGACCTTCGATTATACAGATGAAGGAATGGAATTCGAGGATATACCGGAAGAGGCTGCTTATGTTTATATTGATTTTGCGCGTATTCCGACACGTCTATCAAATAATGCCAATACAAGAGCGCTCAATTATGATCTGTACAGTCTTAACGCGTTGATTCCTATTGTGAGATTTCAACCAGGAGCAGACGTGACAGTAAGATATCAGGATGAGGATGGCGAAAGCATCGCTGCAACTGAAGTGCTAACCGGAAATATCGGTGAAAATTACACTTCTGAGCAAAAAACGATCACAGGCTACACCTTCAAAGAGGTACAGGGAAACCCAACCGGTCCATTTACCGACCAGCCTCAGACGGTGACCTATATCTATACAAAATCACCAGTACCAGCAGCAGATGTCACTGTAAAATACCAAGATACAAACGGGGAGACGCTCGCTAATGACGAGACACTGAGCGGAAATATCGGTGAAAATTATACCTCTGAGCAAAAAACGATCACAGGCTACACCTTTAAAGAGGTACAGGGAAACCCAACCGGTCCATTTACTGCTCAGCCACAAACAGTAATCTACGTGTATACGAAAAACGCGGCCAATACATCTAGTGTGACCGTTCATTATCAAGATGAGGCCGGGAAATCACTCGCTGACACAGTTACCTTAACAGGAAAGGTTGGAGAAACCTATTCTTCTGAACAAAAGAAAATTACTGGCTATAATTTCAAAGAAGTACAAGGGAATCCAAAGGGGCAGTTCACAGCAGAAGCGCAAACAGTGATCTATGTCTACACACAAGCTGCAAGTAAGAAGTCAACGGTAATTGCAAAATACCAAGATGAAAAAGGCAACAAGCTTGTCGATGAGGTCGTTCTAACGGGTACAATAGGAGACAGCTACAAAACAGAGCAAAAGAAAATTGACGGCTACACTTTCAAGGAAGTTCAGGGAACACCAGAAGGCAAATTCACAGAGACGCCGCAATCGGTAGTCTACGTCTATACGAAGAAAAATACTGCTGCGACAGGTGATCCAAGTTCACCAACTGGAAATACAGTAATTCATTCAGTCTACACCAGCTATAGCAACGGTAGCTCAGCGAAAGCTCTACCAAACACAGGAGAAGAGACAACAGTTTCTCGTGTATTAACTTTAGCAGGGATCGTATCAATTCTTGCTTTAGGAAGCGGTGTAGTTGTTTGGAAAAGAAAGAAAGCGTAAGAATGTAAAAAAATCAGGAGAAGTTCCGACGAACGGGTCGAAGCTTCCTCTGATTTTTTATTTTGGTTTCACACGATAAATTTGGTCGAACTGTTTGATATGATTTTTTAAGTGTGCGATGTTTTGCTGCTCTAACTCAGGCTGAATGTCGCAGCGACGAATGAGAAAATTCAGCGGAGCGTAAAAGTGCATCGCGGTCGTATAGGGATCCGTTTGAATAAAAACACCTTGTTGAATCAAATCAGAAAAAAGAGCTGTCAGATGCTTCATAGGTGTTTCGAAGAATAATTCATTGTACAGGTCGCCGGCATATTGATTGGTATGCTGCTCTGTGATCAGCAGTTTCCTGAACTTTGAGGCGGTATCATCCTTTAAGTAGAATTTGAAGGCTTTCACATACATTTTCGTCAACTCTTCCACCGGTGTATCAACATACATGCCTGCCGCATCTGCTGTCAACGGCAAGGTATAGGTATTGTTTGCTTTCTTTAAAATTTTTGCTACCTCAACGAGAATCGTATCGAAAATCTCCTGTTTGCTTCTATAATGGTTATACAGTGAGCTGTCCTTGATCCCCACCGCATGAGCGATTTCTTTTACAGATACGCCATCAAAACCATGTTCAGAAAAGAGCGTTAAGGCCTCGTGCCATATGCGTTCTTTTGTATTATTTATGGTTAGTTCCTCCTTCAAGAGCTTTGTGAAAAATATTATAATTAAAATTAATTTGGTCAATCGGTATTTGTAATTTCAATGATGAACTAGCATTGATGTCGTGAATACAAAGAAGCGGATGCGTTTAATATCATATATACTAATAATTTTTTGGCTTGTCAATGGGGAGTGAAGGAGGGGGATTATGGAATTATTTGATTTTATCAGCTATTTATAAGGAATTCCTTCACAAATAAGAACGTAAAAACGCGCAGGAAATCCGAGCATTCCCACGCGTTTATTTGTTATCTATCTGGATAAAGATTAGCTTCAATTTCTGCACGTTGATCCGCTAAAAACGGCGGCAGTACAAAATTCTCTCCTAATGATTCCAAGGGTTCATCAATCGTAAAGCCAGGGGACAAAGTAGCGAACTCCATCCGATTTCCCCCAGGTTCCCGAATATATAGACTTTTGAAGTAGCCGCGAGAGATCATCTTTTCGATCTGCCAGCCTTGCTTTCCAGCTCTGCGATAAAGTTCATCTAATGCTGCTTCATCATCAACCGCAAAAGCAATGTGATCCACGCTGCCTCGTCCCATCCGACTTGCCTCATCTGTCGTCGTAGGCAAAATTTCAAGAAAGTCCGTGTCATTCAACTGGATGCGCTGGTCAAACGTCTGCCAGCCCAGAAAAGCTTCGAAAAATTCACTCGTCGCTTTCGGCTCACGAACATGAATCTGGCTAGAATTTAAGCCCAAAATTTGCTTATCGACTGGAATCTCATTCTTAACCTGATGATCTATCGCTAATGGCGGCAGCTCCGTTTCTGTCAAAACAATCGCCACATCATCAGCATCCACGAAACGCAGCTGTCGATCCCTGATGGTATATGATACGTGATATTGTGCTAAGCGTTCCTGCCAAAAAGCCAGACTGTTCTTCGGAAGCTTCAACCCAATCGTCGAGATAAATTGTTGGTTGTCATAGCGATGCCCCAGATGCGGCACCACAAAAAAGGTTACGACACTGCCAGGCGAACCTTGATAATCTCCATAGTAGTAATGAAGCATGCGATGATTCTCCTGGTTGACGGTATTCTTAACAAAGCGTAGTCCTAGAACTTCTGTATAAAAGCGGACATTCTCGCTTCGATCTTTGGTTAGTAATGAAATATGGTGAAAAGCGGACATAGGAGCACCTTCTTTTTACTTACTTTTGATAAGTATATTCGGTAAAAGCTTGTTCAGCAAGTGAAGCGACTCCAACGACTAACCAATCAATCTAAAGCTAGGCATGAAACTTCACTTACTAATAGTAAGGTGATAAGGTGAGTGTAAGAAGTTGATAAGGAGATACTTATTCAGGAGGTTTTTATTATGACGGTTATTATCCCGAACTTTCAATTAAGCGCGGCTGCTCACAATGGACGTGTCGCTTTAAAAGTAGCGAATTTAGAAAAAATGACTCATTTTTATCAAGAGGTGATCGGGCTGCAGGTGATCGAACAAAGCACTACTCAAAGCACTTTAGGTGTTGGAGAGACTATATTGCTAGAGCTACATAAGGTGGAGGCGCCATTGCCTTTGACCCCTAAAACAGGCTTGTATCATGTAGCCTTTTTACTGCCAAATCGAAAAGCTTTAGGAAATGCTTTGCTGCACTATTTGGAGGAGAAGGCTCCTTTGATCGGTGCCAGTGACCACGGCTATAGCGAAGCACTCTATCTAAATGATCCAGAAGGCAATGGCATCGAAGTGTATTATGACAAACCGCAAAGTGAGTGGGATATTCGTGCAGACGGTGAGATCGTCGGTGTGACTCTCGAAATGGATGCGGAAGCAGTGATTGCGGCTGGCGACGGCACATGGACAGGATTTCCTGTAGGAACAACTGTTGGACACGTTCATTTAAAAGTAGCGGACTTGATGCAAACAGAAAAATTCTTCACCGAAGCTTTAGGTTTGTCCCTAAAAAACAATTTCGGCAATCAAGCCAAATTTTTCGCTACCGGTGATTACCATCACCATATCGGCTCTAATGTCTGGCTAGGAAAAAATATTCCAGCGATGACAGAGCAAGACTTGGGCTTAGAGTATTTCAGCTTCTCCGTACCAAATCAAACTGAGCTGGATCGCTTGGAAGAGCATTGGAAAAACAAGCTAGCATATACAAAGAACGAAGACGGCAGTTTGATAGTCGTTGATCCAAATGGAATCACGATAAAGTTTGAGAAATAGACGTTCTATTTTTAGTGGATAGTTAATACACACAAATAAAACCCTAGAAACTGAATGATCAGTTCCTAGGGTTCTATTTGTATTCTTCTATTTTGTGCCAATTATTTCGATAATGGGCGGCCTCGTCTGTTTTGTGTATGAGGGATACTTTTCTTTCCCGTCACTTTATTTTTTGAGTGTTGTTTGGAATGTTCAAAGGCCCTCTTTTTCTTTTCATGAAGAAGGTCCTCCAGCTTCACTTTTTGATTAGTCATGAGCGCTCCTCCTTTCAGCAAAAATCGCAGCTAGCAGTCAGCCATTCATTTCATCTGAATCAAATCCTCTCGTTGAACTACCTTTAGTATAAAGGAGAGAATCGCAGAAGGAGGAACGTCCTTTTCTATAAAAAAAGAAAGAGCCTGCAAAAAGCTCTTTCTTAACATTGTTTTCTGATTGTACGGATGATCCGTTGGATACTTTTGATATCCAGATAATAGCTATCAGCAAGCTCGCGCGTACTTTTCCCCATCAGATATTCCTGATAGATTTGCTGGTTTCTTTGCTGCAGCATTTCCTTACTCGCGGTTTTGCTGCCCCAAGGCAAGCGCCCCTGTGGCTTCTTTGGGATATAAAGGATCGTACCATTAACATATTTTTGGATCTCTTTTACGATTTCCTCTGGTAGAAGTTCGAATGCGTTTTGATAAGCCATCTTTTGTCCTCCTAATAAAAGTAAAATTTAGGATTCAGCAAAAGCTCTTCAAGCATTCCTGCCAAGCTTTTGCTAGGCTTTAATAATAATTACTCCCATCATAATGCTCCTTTCTGGTACTAGGTTTATTGTAGCATATTGGGGGTTCTGGAAAAAATATATGACTACTCCAGAAGTAAAAGAAAAATGTTCAATATAATAGTAATTTATTAATTGAAGAGAGAATTAGTTGTTTAGGTTGATTACAGTTATCACGACATTTCCTGAGATAAATGAAACGGTTTAAAGGTGGTAGATCACTAATTGAACGAAGTAATAAAATCCATATTAAACAGCTGTGAAAGCTAATTCGTAATGACTTTTTAATTTTCTGTAACTAATTAATAAACTATTAAAAAGAGTAATTAAGGAAAAATGAAATTTCCTGATTTAATATCCCTATCTATCAGGAAATATTTGGTAAAGTGGAGTGAGCTAAAAAGTAATGCTGATTTAGCAACGAGATTTTTAAATTAATCAGAAACTAGAATGGGATATTAAGTACTTGGAATCTTTACTTATTTACTATAAGAGAATGTACTTTCAATTTGTGATAGTAGTTTATCTGTTAACCATTCATTATTGATTGCTTTATCATCATGTTTTCCTGAAAAACCACCTATTACTTTTTGCCCATTGTCATTTTCATAATTTCTTAATGGTGAGGTAATAAATCTTCCAACCCCCTCTTTTCCTATTTCATAGTATTCTTCTTTGGGTTCGTGTTCAAAATTCATGTATGTGATTTCGTAATATCTTTGTATGAAAAGGAATTCGATACTTGCATTAATTTTCTTTTTTCTTAGCAAAGCGTTAAGTCTATTTTTTACTTTTTCTGAATTAAAAGTATAAGGATATGAAGCTTGTAAATCATTGAGACTATCATCGTGAGTAAATTTAACAGTTTGATTTATAGAAATAGGATTATCATTGTATATTCCTGTACCTGAAACAACTTCAAACACTGAAAAATTAACATTGTTCATTTCACCTTTAGTTCTATTTATTGTATAAGTCGATATAGTTTCATCTCCTTCTGAAATTTCAAATTCGAAAGCAGGATAAGAATTCGATTTATCGAGTATGTAAGTATTTATCCCAACATAGCCCGAAATAAATAAAGTTAAAAGAGAAATGAATAAATTTAATGTGAGTATGATCTTTCTCTCTTTTTTGCTAAAAGCTTTATTCTTTTTTTCTCTCATTTTTTGAGTGTAGGGCCTGTAATTTTTATACATATTTTTCTCCTCCTTAGTATGCTCTTGCTAAAAGGCGATTACAAATTCAAACTATAAGACGCTTTGAAGATTCATGGCTTAACTTAAACAATATATTTTACTATAATCATTCAATTATTAGAATTGGAAATATAGTGAAAATGGCTTAATATCAAGGGTTATTATGTCATACCAATTGTCTTGAGACAATAGAAAATGAAAAGTAACATAATGAAAGTACGGAGAAGATTAATCTAAAAACTTCAGGGAATTGAAAGTTTAATTGGAAATATAATACTCGTTTGAGCTTGTGCTTCGTAAAAATAAAATATAATAGGGAGGGATGCTTTTTCATCTGTTACCAGAAATCTCTCTTTTTCACAAGTCTATATAGTTTAGTAATTATTTTATACTGCTCATTTTGTCAAAAGAAGCTATACTTAAAACATGGAAAAATAGTTGGAGGATAAATTTGAATAAAATTGAAATTAAAACGATAGATACAAAAGAAGCAGCTAGTAATTTTGTAAAGCTTTTGTCCGAAAATAAAACTTATTTTTTAAACGGGGCTTGGGGTAGCGGCAAGACCAATTTTATTAAGCAAGTAGAAGATTTGACTAGTGATAATGCAAAGATAAAATTTGTTTATCTTGATTTGTGGAATGTAAAAGATGAAAGAACCGTCACGAATATTGCTTTTAATAGTTTTTATAGATTTAGATCGTTCTTTATTAAAATTCTTGTAATCCTTTGTGTTGTGGTATCTCTTTTAATGACAGACTTCATTAATTTAGGATTTGAGTCATTATTTCGTGATAGTCAATTAGGGTGGATACTAAAAATAGGTGGGGTTGTTGCGCTTATTGTTGCAGTTTGGCAATTTTTCAAAGTAAAATCTGATGTGTTCTTTAATTCTTACTTCAGGAAAAAGTGGATTTTTTTTGAAAGAAAGGTAATAAAAAATAAAATTTTAATAATTGATGATTTTGATAGGATTTCTACTGACAAGCAGCAAGAGGCATACAAGTTATTCAATACACTAAATGGAAAGCTACCCATAGTTTTTTTAGGAGACTTCTCAAAAATTTCTATGAATGGAGATAACTATTTACAAAAAATTATTGATAGATATATAGAACTCCCTTATTCTCTACATCCAAAGAAGATTTGGGATTCATACTTTGGTGAGTTAGAGAAGTTTCTTGATTTTGAGATAGATGATAAACTAAAAAGTCTATTTATTCATGAAAATAGAAACATAAGAGAACAAGTTCATTTCAATGATTATGTAAATCTTGAATTTTTTAATCGGGAAAAGCTTGGACATGTCCAAGTGAATCAACAACTGCTGATGATTTATCTATATCTTTTTCATAAAGAGTATTATAAAAATCTGCTTGCTGGAGGGTTTCCAGAATATACTGTTAAAGAAGCAGATGATGATAGCAATACTCAGTGGCAATATTATTTGCATACCAATAACAAAATTTTCAAAAGTGAGTTTGAGAAAACAATATATGAAATTCTAGACGATAATGAAGAATATCCAAAAGGATATAAAATAAATAAGCAAGGCTATTTTGTATTTGAAAGCATTTCGAATCTATCGACCAAAGAGGCATTGGACATTTTGAATGATGATACGCGACTTAGAAAAGACCTCATAGAACGTGGATCGCGAGATGATGATTTTTACAGTTTCATGGTTTCCAAATACAGGGAATGGTGGCCACATACAAGGCATACTCAAGTAACGAGTAGTCTGTTAGGAGATGAGTTGTTAGTTAATGATGAAATCAAGCGAATAGAAAAATTAACATTTCAGCTTTTAAAAGAAGGAAAAAGATCCGACTTAACTGATTGGTGTATTTCTGAAATCATTACTAGAGATTTATCTTATTTAACATTTAATACTGACTATGAGGAAATGATCTACAGAAATAGGTTTTTTGAAGAGAAATACATAGGAGATTTTGATTTATCTCAAAAAATATATTTTTATAAATTTTATCAGGTTTTAAAGCACAAACAAGTACTTGAATTATTCAAAGAGCAAATACTAGAAGTAGTAACAGACGATGTAAGATATCAAAAACAGAATATAAAGCCCTATCTCTTAAATATGTTAGTGCTCAACGAGGAAAACCATTGGATTGAGTTTAAGGAGTGGGACGAAACTATTAAGAGAAGAGTAGCAGATTTGAACGATATAGATTTCATAATTTTTTGGAGGATATATAGAATTATAAATATTAAATATATTGGTGCAGATAATATATTTGAAAAAATAAATAAGATTATTTTACACGCAGGTCGAATTGATCCGAGAAGCTCAAAAGAAACAGAAGAACAATTTGATAGAAATATGATTGATTTTATAGGAGGAAGATTGCAGCAAATATCAATCAAGTATGAAATACCACTTTTCTATACAAATGGTAGGATTGAAAGAACTGAGCTTTAGAACAAATTTTGGTATAGAACTGATAATGAACCCCCGCTAAGAAAACTCTTAGCGGGGGTTTTTGCGAGAAACTATTCAATTTTATCCCTTTTACAATAATCAGAAAGCCCTCAAATCAGCATAAATAAACCAATTTGTGTTTGTAGGTTATTCCCACTCCACAGTAGCAGGTGGCTTACTCGTAATATCATACACAATCCGGTTAACATGAGAAACTTCATTCACGATCCGGACAGAGATCTTTTGCAAGACATCCCATGGGATACGAGCGAAGTCTGCGGTCATACCGTCGATTGACGTAACGGCGCGGATACCGACTGTGTAGTCGTAGGTACGGCCGTCGCCCATAACACCGACTGAGCGGATTCCTGGTAGGACAGTGAAGTATTGCCAGATGTCGCGGTCAAGGCCGGCGTTGGCGATTTCTTCACGTAGGATCGCGTCTGATTCGCGGACGATTTCTAGTTTTTCTTCGGTGATTTCACCGATGACGCGAATGCCTAGGCCTGGTCCTGGGAATGGTTGGCGCCAAACGATGGAGTCGGGCATGCCAAGCTGTGTTCCTAATTCGCGGACTTCGTCTTTGAATAGGGTATTTAATGGTTCGATCAATTCGAACTGCATGTCTTCTGGTAATCCACCAACGTTATGGTGTGATTTGATGGTTTGGGCTGTTTCTGTACCAGATTCGATTACATCGGTATAAAGCGTGCCTTGGGCTAAGAAGGAGATGCCTTCTTTACCTGCAAGTTTTGTCGCTTCATCGTCGAATACATATACGAATTCATTTCCGATGATTTTACGTTTTTTCTCTGGATCTGAAACACCGGCTAATTTATTTAAGAAACGGTCTCTGGCATCGACTTTGATGATGTTCAAGCCGAATTTTCCGCCGAGTGCTTCCATGACTTGTTCGCCTTCGTCTTTACGTAATAGACCGTGGTCGACGAAGATCGATGTTAATTGGTCACCGATAGCTTTTTGTAAAAGAACTCCTACGACAGAAGAGTCCACGCCGCCTGATAGGCCAAGCAAGACTTTTTTGTCGCCGACTTGTTCGCGGATTTTTGCGACTTGCATATCGATGAAGTTATCCATCGTCCAGTCGCCTTTACATTGACAGACATCTAGGGCAAAGTGACGTAATAATTCGTTGCCGTATTCTGAATGGCGCACTTCTGCGTGGAATTGGATGCCGTAGAAGTTGCGGTTGGTATCTTGGATCGCTGCGATCGGGCAGTCTTTGCTGGTGCCGACTCTTTCGAAGCCTTCTGGAACTTGAGTCACTAAGTCGCCGTGGCTCATCCAAACGGTTTGCTCTTTTGGTGTGCCGGCAAATAGGACCGCATCGTCAGAGGTAACTTCTAAGGTTGCTTGACCGTATTCACGGTTTTTCGCAGGTTCGACTTTACCGCCTAAGTTATAGGTGATTAGCTGCATGCCGTAACAGATACCTAGGACAGGAATGCCTAATTCAAAGATTTTTGGATCGATGGAGAAGGCTCCTTCGTCATAAACACTGTTTGGGCCACCGGATAGGATGATCCCTTTTGGATTCATGGCTTTGACTTCTTCAGCAGTGATGCGGTGGCTCATAAGTTCTGAGAAGACACCGAATTCACGGATACGACGAGTGATTAATTGGTTATACTGACTACCATAATCAAGTACAATGATTTTTTCTACGTTTGTCATTTCGGTAGAAATGTTTGTCACAATTATTACCCCTTTTCAAGTTTTATTATAAAAGAAAGCAAGCTTTCTTTATAAGCTAGTATTTGCGCAAATAGATTTCATCAATAATATGATGCTTTGCCTTGTGCAAGATAATATCAGCTCGACCTCTTGTTGGCAAGATATACTCTTCCAAATTCTTCAAGTTGACATTTTTCCAGACATCTTCTGCCATAGCTAGCGCTTCTTTGCGGTCGCCGATAGCATAGTCATAATAGTAGTTATCAGGATCTTTGAAGGCGGTGTCCAGCAGGGATTCGAAACGCTCGATGTACCAGCGCTCCACCATCTTCGGATCAGCGTCGACATAAATCGACAGGTCGAAAAAGTCGCTGACGTAGATTTGCTGATTGGCTGGCAGCTGCAAGGTGTTGATTCCCTCCACGATCAAAATATCCGGTGAATCGATCATCTCGTATTCACCCTCCACGATATCATACACATCATGAGAATATTTTGGGATAGGGATATTTTCCTTCCCTGATTTCACTTCGTTCAAGACATCGATCAGATTCTCCATGTCATAGCTCTCAGGAAATCCTTTGCGATCCATGATTCCTCGTTCTTCTAAAACAGCATTTGGATAGAGGAAGCCATCTGTGGTGATTAGTTGAACCGTTTGGTGTTTGAACAGGCGGTCCAACAAGGTCTGTAATAAACGAGCGGTGGTACTTTTTCCGACAGCCACACTACCGGCGATCCCGATAATAAAAGGCGGCATCTTCACATAGCGATGCAAAAACAACCCTTTGCTTAAAGTTAGCGACTCAAAATCTTTCATATAAAGATGGATCAAATGACATAAAGGTACATAGACATCGGCCACATCCTTCATTGAGATTTGGTCGTTCAAACTTTTGATATTATCAAGCTCTGCTTGGGTCAACGGTGTGTTTCCCGGTGTGTAGAAATCCTGCCACTGGTCACGGGCGATCCGGAAATAGTTCCCTCTTTCGTTCATAATAACCTCCTTATTCATTTTTATAGCGTCTAGTCTACGAGGATAGCTCCCAGCAAGCTCGGTAATCCCCATGAATTTATCTAACGTGAACAGTCAAAAGGTTCTCGTAAGTTCACTCTCCTGATGATCTTGCCATCGCAAGAAATCAGACGGGCAACTGCGCTTATTCTACCATAAAAAACAGTGTTGGAACGTGCTCTGCTTTCAAGAAATCCGAATAATTTCCTAACATAAAACGTTATATGCCATTTTAGCTGAAAAAAACCCTAAAAAGCTATTGTAATGATAGGAGTTTCATTGTTTTTTTAGATGGGGATGTGAAAATTCGCGAGATGTTAAGAATCAGTGGTAAAAAGTGTATTATAGAAGTAGCAGATTTATGAGAGCGGGTGCTGAGATGAAAAAGCTAGAGGATATGACTTTGGCAGAGCTGTGGGAATTGTTTCCGATTGTTTTGAAGGAACATAGTCCGAATGGTACGAGGAAGAAAAGCAGAATTTAACGGAATTACTCGCTGACTTTGGACTTCAACGGATCAATCACATCGGCAGTACTTCAGTGGAGGGGCTGATCGCAAAACCAATTGTAGATATTTTATTGGAATTGCCAGAGTATTATGAACTGGATCGTGTAGCAGAGCTGCTACAAAATGCTGGTTGGATTTTGATGATTAGAGATGACGAAAAGCAGACGTTGGATTTGAATAAGGACTATACACCAGCAGGCTTTGCGGAAAAAGTCTATCATTTACATGTACGAGCGCTTGGTGATTGGGATGAGCTGTATTTCAGAGATTATTTGCGAAAGTATCCGAAAGCTGCTCGACAATATGAAGAATTGAAGCGGTCATTAAAAGAAAAATACGAACACAACCGTGACGCGTATACAGAGGCAAAAACAGCATTTGTTCAGCAGTATAGTCAAGCAGCTCGCCAGGAATTTGGTACGCGCTATTTGGCTAAATAAATTTCGTGTTTCATGCTATGATAGAACCGATAGAATTGTGAGGAGGATGAAGGTATGAAAGAGATCGTTTTATTTGGCGACAGCTTATTGACTGGTGTGATGAATGGAGAAACCAGCGATATTTTAGATACGTATATTCTTGATGAATTAACGGAGATGGGCTTTCCCGGCTATCAATTAGTCAAGCTGGGCAAACGCGGCGAGACTTCTTCTGATGGATTGGCACGAGTGAGTGAAGCCGTGGATGCAGAAGGTGATTTTGTGGTCATTTCCTTTGGGACGAATGATTCATTGAAGCGCGAGACATCACTAGAAGCCTTTGGTGAAAATCTAAAGGAAATTATCGAATCTTTTGATGCGTCCAAAGTCATCCTATTGACTACAGGGTATATCAATACAGAGGTTTATCCGAAAGGGGACAACGAACGGCAACAGCTCTTCGCGCAGAAGGCGAAGCTGGTAGCGGCGGAATCTGGGGTCAACGTGATCGATCTGTATCATCACATGACGGTTTATCCAAAACCAAATGAGTTCGTGCAAACCTTTGACGGCATCCATCCGTCTGACGAAGGCTATCATTTCTTAGGGGCCTTGATCGCACGAGATATTAAAGAAATATTATTAGCAGAAGGGTAAGTATATGGCAAATCATTATTATTCCGAAAATCCCGAGACCGCTCATGACCTGCATCAATGGTCGTTTGAATTGGCTGGGAAAAATTTTCAGTTTGTGACCGACAGCGGTGTTTTTTCTCGAGACACGGTGGACTTTGGCTCACGTGTTTTAATTGAGCATTTTGGCGCATCAGACTTACCAGAGGGAACCTTGCTGGATGTCGGCTGCGGGTATGGTCCGATTGGCATGGCGTTAGCTTATCAAACCCAGCGTCCCGTTGAAATGATCGATGTGAACAATCGTGCGGTCGAGCTAGCGCAAGGCAATGCCAAGCGCAATGGGATCGATGCGGATATCCACCAATCCAACATTTATGAAACCCTGCATCAGACAGAGTATGCGGCAATCATCAGTAATCCGCCAATCCGCGCGGGTAAAAAGGTCGTCCACCAGATTTTGAGTGAGGCGGAGCCTTTATTAAAAACTGGCGGTACCTTGACGATCGTGATCCAAAAGAAACAAGGAGCACCTAGCGCGAAAAGCAAAATGGAAGAAGTCTTCGGCAACGCGGAGATCGTAGCGAAGGACAAAGGCTACTATATCATCCGCAGTGTGAAGGAATAGAAAAATGCCACAAACCGATTGGGTCTGTGGCATTTTTTTTACGTGTTATCGCCATACCCCTTCATGTCAGGTTCGGTTCTATCGCTGCGGAAGCTTTCTTTTGGCAGTGTTAGAGGAAGAGTCATGGAGTCTAGCACGCCGGCTTCTGCTTCAACGACATAGGGAATGGCGTTGACGGCCCGCATACAGGTGATCACCATACCTTCATAGCCAGCGGTTATTTCATTTTTCCCGGGGAAGAATTCACAGGACATATTAGGATCGCCTTCAACAACCAAACGGTAGGTCCCATCTCGCGGCCCTTTTGGCCAATGTGGCGCTATGTCTTTATCCATCCGGTTGACGTGCTCGATAATGATCTTGTCTTCACCATTGACGATGCCGATGGTTTCAAAGCGAACCGCGCCAACAGTTCCAGCAGGAATCGTGCCGCTAGCGACATGCAGTTCTTTTTCAGTAATCACTTTTTCATAGGTCTGGCGATATCCGTCCAGTTCGTAACCTAGAGCATTAGCGATGTAAGCGATCGGCGGTCCCCACGAAACGAGCTGTGTTCCTTCGCCGCTCATCACTGGCTCGTAGTCCATCGGCATTCCGAAGCCAAAGGCATATTTTATTGTCATTTCATCAGGATAGGTATCATACATAAAGATTTCTTGGGTACGAACTTGTTTGATAGTATTAGAGCAGGTCAAGACGAGGGCTAACAGATGGTCGGCAGCAAAACCAGGTTCAATACCAGAAATATATAGGGAGGCATTTCCTTTGCGTGCGGCTTCAGAAAGCTGCGGCGTTATCTCTTGATTGGTAGGAGATGATGGATAGACAAGGTTTGCGAGTGATGTACCAACAACGTTGATACCAGCTAATAATAGTTTTTCAATGAGAGGCAACAGAATTTCATTGGCTTTGTTTGCAGGGGGATTTAATCCAATAACGGCGCAATCAGGTTTCAGCTGGATTAAGTGATCGATATCATTGCAGATGGTAAGCCCGATCGACTTGTCACCATACAGCAGACCAGCATCTGTTCCAACCTTATCTCCAGCGGTTTCCTCATGTGCCCACACACCAATAACCTCAAAATCAGAACGATCGAACATGCAGCGGACGGCAATTGAACTGATGCTTCCGGTACCTAAGACAATGACCTTTACCATAGCGATCCCTCCATTGTTCTATTCTTATACATCTATAGTACCTTCTAAGCCGAGTCTAAAGCAATGTCTATTTCGCTTATTCTCCCTATATATAGTTAGAAAAGAGCTATTTCAGCGGATCTTCTGTAATCCCTTGCAGAAGAGGAACAAGTAAAGGTATAATCACATTGACTCATGTTTTTCACAAATGTGATAAAAGGAGAGGGAGTATATGCAAAAAGAAGAAGATAAGTTACTGGTTCGAATTGCTGAAATGTATTACCAAGAAGATAAAAATCAAAGCCAGATTTCTAAAGAATTAAACATTCACCGCAGTACGATCAGTCGGTTACTGAAGCGTTCACGAAATGAAGGAATCGTGAATATTTCCATTAATTACGACAAGGCGGGGACCTACAGCATCGAAAAGGAGCTGCAGGAAAAGTTCGACCTGGAAAAAGCGATCATCGTACAGGCGGGTGCTGATCTCAGTCGAACGCAAAAGGACAAATTATTGGCGCAAGGTGTGGGGGAATACCTGACGGAAATTATCAAGGATGATATGATCTTTGGCTTTTCGTGGGGAGAGACGATGTCCGCGATTCCTGAGGGGTTAATCAATTATGATGTACAAAATATTCTTTGTGTTCCTATGATCGGCGGACCTTCTGGGCGTCTCATCAGTGATTATCATGTAAATACGATTACCTATGAAGCGTCGAAAAAACTCAATGGCCGAGCATTGTTGATTGATTCGCCGGCATTTCCTGAAACGGTCGCGTTGAAGAAGGCCTTGATGGAAAATGAGTTCAATCAAGAACTGATCGATTATTGGCGGAAGATCGATATCGCCATCTTAGGGATCGGTTCTCCTACGTTGAAGGCTAGTGAGAGCTGGAAGCAGTTCTATGGCGAAGATGTTTTGGCTTATTTAGAAGGAAAAAAAGTTGTCGGAGACGTCGTGTCCCGCTTTTATAATATCGAGGGCGAACACATTGACAATACTTTGGATGATCGCTTAATCGGGATCGACATTTCTGATTTGAAGCGTACTCCTTACCGAATCGGTGTGGCGGAAGCCGTGGATAAGGCCGATGCGATCGCCAGCGCCTTAAAGGGAGGCTACATCAATGTATTGGTTACGACAGAAGAGACGGCACAAGAGGTATTGAAACGATAGGTCTGGATGAATATAAACTTTTCAATCGCAGCTGTAAATTGAAGTTCAGCTTCGCAAATGAGCTTTGTCGGTAATATGCTGAGCCAGTTTGCGAAGCCTTTCTTATCATCGAGTCATTCCAAGAGGAGGTACCATGCAAGTTATTCGTTTGCTTCAAACGACCTTAATTTTATTGAGCCGCAAACAGGTGACCGCTAAGGAATTAGCGGAGCGATTTCAGGTTTCTATTCGGACGATCTATCGCGATGTTGACGCCTTGAGCTTATCGGGTGTACCTGTTTATGCGAACAAGGGACGAAATGGCGGGATATTTTTGGATGATTCCTACCATGTCAGTCATGCGTTGATTGACAAAGAAGAACAGGATGACCTTTTTTTAGCGCTGCATTTATTGCAATCGGTCGGCTTAGCGGATACGGATGAGCTGATGAAGAAAATGGGTACTGTTTACGATTGGAGCGAGTGGCTGGACGTTGATTTGAGTCAGACGGAGATCTCCAGTGAAACCTTTGAGCAAATCAAAAAAGCGTTATTCAATCATTGCGAGATCACCTGCATTTATCATACGGAATATGGACAGACCCGTCTGTTGTCACTGGCGCCAAAGCGAGTGGTATACAAGTATCAGACTTGGTATTTGCTTGCATGGGAATTGCCTAAAGAAGCGTGGGGCTTATTTCCGCTTAAACAAATCAGAAATGTTGTTTTAAAAGAACCGATTCATTATCCGTTTCCTGAAGAGGTAGTAGTATTTCCGCAATTAACGGTGCACTTACGCTTCAGTAAACGAATTGCCTATAAAAAATATGCGGAGTTTGCTGATTTTGATTGGATAGATAATGCGGACAGCAGTTTTGATACCTCATTGACCTTTGCGGAATTTGATGATTTGTACCGTTTTTTGATTCCGTTGGGAAAAAATGTCGAAATACGTGGACCTAGCTGGATTCGTGAGAAGGTCCTGAATTATGTTGCGGCTTTTTACGAAAATCATTTTTAATATGACAGGTTCTGGCAGCTTCTTCCGTTAGAGTAGAGAAAAGGAGGAGATAACTATGCAATTCGAACCAATTGTTAAACCGGATCAGTGGATTCTTTCCCAAAGCTTTACTGTGAAAGTCGAAGAAATTCCGCAAGTCATTGGACCAACATTTATGAAATTGGGCGGCTTCGTCCAAGAGCAAGGAATCGCAATTTTGAGTACCCCTTTTGTGTCCTATAAAAATATGGATGAGAATGGCGGGTTAGATGAGTCTGCCATCGAGATGGAGGTGGGCTTTCCAGTAGCGGAGGAAGTGAAGAATGCTGCGGAAATTGACAGCGACAGCTATTTTCTGCCTTCCTATAAAGCGTTATCTGGTCTTTATGTAGGCAAATATGAAGAGATGACCGAACCCTATTTTGCGATGATGGATGAGATTAAACGGATCGGCGGAACCTTTAGCGGGATTTCTTATGAATATTATCTTAGTGATGAGGAGATCCCAGAAGAACAGCAGGAAACGATCATGGAATTGGTTTACGAATAGTGAGCAGCAGGACAAGTTGAAAAGCTTGTCCTGTTTTTGTTTTAACGACCCCAGGCACTTTTGCTTGGGTTTTTCTTTTTGCACTTTTGTGATTCATGTTTAAATAAATTGCAAAAAGTTGTTGACAACGTTTTCTTGTGCGGTTACTATGAAGGTGCAACAAATGTTAAAAATAAATCACAAATGTTAAAAGGGGCGTTTGCAATGGATTGGTTAGAAGTAAAAGGAAAAACGGTTATTGTCACAGGCGGGTCATCAGGAATTGGAGCGGCCATTGTCGAAGAGTTATGTGAATTAGGGATCAATGTCGTGAATGCAGATCTTAGAGAAGGAAGCTTCACGCATGAAAATCTACTTTTTAGTCAAACAGATGTGACGTCACCTGAATCTGTGGAGCAGACAGTTGCCACAGCTGTAGAAAAATTTCAAACGATTGATGCGGTTGTCAACAATGCTGGGATCAACATTCCAGCTTTACTGGTGGATGAAGAACTGACTGAAGGCGGGAAATTCCAAATCAACGAGCAAATTTTTAATAAGATGATCGCCATTAATCAAAAGGGTGTTTACCTGATGGGTCAAGCCGTTGGTCGTGTGATGGTCAAGCAGGGCTACGGCGTCATTATCAATATGTCCTCAGAATGCGGCCTAGAAGGTTCGGAAGGTCAAAGTGTTTATGCGGCGACAAAAGCGGCGGTGAACAGCTTTACTCGTTCATGGGCAAAAGAGTTAGGAAAAAAAGGCGTTCGGGTAGTAGGGATCGCACCTGGGATTATGGAAGAAACGGGCTTGCGCACAATCGAATATGAAACAGCGTTGGCTTATACACGCGGTATCACTGTGGAGCAATTACGTGCAGGCTACAGCAATACAAAAACAATTCCACTGGGACGTGATGGAAAATTAAGTGAAGTAGCAGATTTGGTTGCTTACTTTGTTTCGGGACGCTCAAGCTATGTGGATGGTGTGACGGTGAATGTTGCCGGTGGGAAAACGAGAGGATAAATCGTCTGTTTCCTTTTTTGAAGGACATGGACATAAATAGGAACGAGGAGGGACTTATGAACAAGGTAATTTTAGTTGCACATGGAAAGTTGGCACATGAAATGAAAAATTCCGCTGAAATGATTTTCGGCGGACTGCCAAATTTTGAGTCAGTGGAATTTTTGAAGGAGGAGGGCTTAGATACGATTCAGGACAAAATCACTGCAGCTATGCAAGATGATGAGGCTTCGTATTTGATCTTGACCGATTTGTTTTGCGGCACACCTTATAATGCCAGCTGTGCCTTAGCTATGAAAAATCCCGAACGCGAGATCGACGTAGTATCGGGAATGTCGCTGCCGATCGTTTTAGAGGTGGCAAGTATGTTAGGGAATAATTTGCAGGATATTGTGAATCATGCAACAAGTATTCCTTGCGATACAGTGAAAGCGTTTAAACAGCAAGTAATTGAAGAAGAGGAGGATTTTTAAGATGAAAATCAACTTAGCGCGGATCGATGACCGATTGATCCATGGGCAAGTAGCGACAGTTTGGGCAAAGGAAGCAGGTGCGAAACGAATCATCGTTGTCAGTAAAGAAGTCGCGAACGATGACATTCGCAAGACATTGGTGAAACAAGCGGCGCCTCCGGGTATCAAAGTGAATATCGTTGATCCGGAAAAGGCAGTAAAGGTTTATAACAATCCGAAATACGCGGATGAGACGGTCTTCTATCTATTCACCAATCCGATGGAGGTTTTAGAGCTGGTACAAATGCAAATCCCTATCAAGTCTATCAACATTGGTGGCATGCAGTTCAAAACAGGTCGAACGCAAATCACAAAAGCCGTATCCGTTGATCAGACTGAAGCGAATGCATTCAGAAAATTAGAAGCGGCAGGTGTAGAGCTGGATTTACGCGTCGTGGCAACAGATCCAAAAGGAAATTTTGAGGAAAAGCTGAAGGAAGCGGGATTTTAATCAGTATTCAAATAGTAGGAAATAACTACGTTCAAACAAACAAGGAGGACACAAAAAATGGAATTATCAGCTTTACAGATTGTACTTATTTTTCTTTTTTCATGTGTGTGCGGGATGGGCAGTGTGTTGGATGAATTTCAAACCCATCGACCGTTGATCGCGTGTACGATAGTTGGCTTGATCTTAGGGGATGTGACAACGGGCATTATTTTAGGAGGAACGTTGGAGCTGATCGCGCTAGGGTGGATGAATATCGGTGCGGCACAGTCGCCGGATTCGGCTCTAGCCAGTGTGATCTCAACGATATTAGTAGTTGTGGGTCAGCAGGACATTCAATCAGGGATCGCTATTGCCTTACCTGTCGCGGCAGCCGGGCAAGTATTAACCGTTATCGCTCGGACGATCACCGTGGCTTTCCAGCATGCGGCGGATCGCGAGGCGGAAAAAGCGAATTTCAACAAGATCATCTTTCTGCATTTTAGCGCCTTGTTCATTCAGGCGTTGCGTGTGGCGATTCCAGCGACTATCGTAGCGGCCTTTGTTAGTGCAGAGATGGTAACGAAAATGCTGGATATGATCCCAGACGTAATCACTGGTGGTTTGGCAGTGGCCGGCGGATTTATCGTGGTTGTCGGGTACGCGATGGTATTGAACATGATGAGTGTCGCTTACTTGATGCCATTCTTCTATCTTGGCTTTGTGATGGGCGGTTATCTAGAATTCAGTTTGCTGGCCTTCGGGATTATTGGATTGATTACCGCACTAATCTATGTGCAGTTGAATCCGAACTTTAAGAAAAATGAAGTCCAAAGCAATCAGGTTGCGGCGGTCGTTGCTGGTGAGCTGGCTGACGATGAACTGGAAGATTAGGAGGCAAAGAAAATGGAAAATACTTCAATGGTAGAGAGTAAAAAAGATATTTACGCGCAATCACAATTGACGAAAAAAGATTTGATGACGACGTTTGTCTTCTCTAATTTCCAACAGGCGTCGTTTAACTTTGAACGAATCCATGCCTTGGCATTCTGTGTGGATATGATCCCAACGATTCGCCGAGTGTATAAAACAAAGGAAGAGCAGGCGGAAGCTTTGAAACGCCATTTGACCTTTTTCAATACGACACCAGCGGTCTGTGGACCAGTCATTGGTGTAACGATGGCGATGGAGGAAGCGCGGGCAAGCGGCGCGGATATCGACGATGGAACAATCAATAGCTTGAAGGTTGGATTGATGGGACCGTTAGCTGGTGTCGGTGACCCGTTAGTCTGGGGAACATTGCGGCCAATCACCGCAGCTTTGGGTGCTTCTTTGGCGCTATCCGGCAATGTCATGGGACCAATCCTATTCTTCGTGGCCTTTAATGCGATCCGGTTAGCCATGAAATGGTTTGGCCTGACCTATGGGTTCAGCAAAGGGATGGATATCGTAAAAGACCTGTCGGGAAATCTGTTGCAAAAATTAACCGAAGGCGCGACAATCCTAGGTTTGTTTATCATGGGTGTCTTGGTAACGAAGTGGACGACCGTCAATATTCCATTGGTTGTCTCAAAAACACCAGGTGCGGATGGCAAAACAGTCATTACGACCGTTCAAAATGTCTTGGATGATTTGGTACCTGGCTTACCAGCTTTAGGCTTGACTCTATTGATGATGTATCTATTGAAGAAAAAAGTTAGCCCAATCGTCTTGATTTTTGTCTTGTTTGCAGTTGGGATTGTTGGTTATTGGTTAGGTATTTTAGCGTAATAATGCTTCATAATATAGTAGGATTTTAGGAGGAACAGCAGTGAAAACGAAAGCGGTAAGATTATATGGTAAGAAAGATTTGCGCTTGGAGGAATTTGAATTACCTGAAATTAAAGAAAATGAAATTTTGGCATCTGTCATTACCGACAGCATTTGCATGTCGACGTGGAAATTAGCGAATCAAGGGGCCGACCATAAGAAGGCACCAAACGATCTAGCGGAAAATCCTATCATCATCGGCCATGAATTTTGCGGCGAACTGCTGGAAGTAGGCGGAAAATGGGCGCACAAATATAAAAAGGGTGAACGTTATGTTCTGCAGGCGAACCTGCAGCTGCCGGATCGCCCAGATTGTCCAGGGTATTCGTATCCTTACATAGGCGGCGACGCTACCTACATCGTAATTTCAGAAGATGTCATGAATCAGGATTGTCTGATTCCATATAAAGGAGACACCTACTTTGAAGGGTCATTGATTGAACCCTTGTCTTGTGTGATCGGTGCCTTTGAAGCAAACTACCATTTAAAAGAAGGGTCTTATGAACACAAGATGGGCATTCAGCCTGATGGCAATTTATTGATCATGGGCGGTACCGGACCTATGGGCTTATTGGCGATTGATTATGCGCTGCATGGCCCTATCAAACCTAAAAAATTAGTGGTCACAGACCGTGACGCAGAAAAATTAGCTCGTGCGGCAAAGCTTTATCCTAGTCATGATGGGATTGAGGTTTCTTATGTTAATGTGGCGGATGTGGAAGATCAAGTCAGCGTATTGAAGGAAACAGCTGGCGGCGGCTTCGATGATATCTTCGTCATGGTACCAGTTGGCCCAGTGGTAAGTGACGCGGCAGTGATGCTAAATCCTGACGGTTGTTTGAATTTCTTCGCCGGACCACAGGACAAGGAATTTTCAGCGAACGTAAACTTCTATGACGTACACTATTCATTCACTCACTTTGTCGGAACCTCTGGGGGAAATACCGAAGACATGCGTAAAGCGGTGAAGCTGATTGAAGACAAGCAGGTGAAAGTGGCGAATGTCGTTACTCATATTTTAGGGTTAGACGCTGTGGGAGAAACGACACTGAATCAGCCGGCTATCGGTGGTGGAAAGAAATTGGTATATACCCACAAGCAATCCGAATTAAAGAAGTTATCAGAGATCGAAAAAGACTCTGAACTAGGAAAAATTCTCGCTGAAACAGACGGAATTTGGAGCAAAAAAGCAGAAAATTATGTTTTGAAGAATTACCCAAATATTTAATATTTTATTTAGTAAATGAATTAATACGCATTTGGAAGGATTTCCGAATATCAAATGTTCGTGTTTTAAAGGAATAAAAGGAAAAAGATCGCCGCAGAAGAAGTTGATTCTGCGACGATCTTTTTAACTATTTGCCTTTAAAAATTGAACGGTGGCTTGGTAAGCGATGTCTGAATAACCTTCTCCGTGGACGGTCCCTTTGATTAGTTTATTTTCGCTAGGGATGCCTTTTTCAGCCAGGGCCGCTTGTAATTTATAGACCCCTGATAATGGAACCAATTCATTTAGTGAGTTGGCGATAAAAAGTGTGCCGCTGTTATTTGAGACGCGAGCCAATGGATCGGCCTGCTTCAGCCGTTCCATATCCTGACCGACGTAATTTAAGATGAACCATTTATAAAAGGCGTCGTTTGCGCCATCTTGGTCGATTTTTCCACTGGCTTGTTTATCAAAATCAGGTTTTTGGTTCATTGCTGGAACAACCTCAGGGTGCTGCTGTACCCAATCATAGAGATCGATGATCCCAGACCAGGAAGCTGCTGGAATCCCCTTTTGCAAGGCCAATTCAATAGATAAATTGCCGCCGGCTGAAGAACCAAGGGCGGTAATTTTCCCCTTTACCGGATAGTCACTGGCTGCCAACCACTCATAGACCTTCAGTAAATCATCCATTGCCGCTGGAAAGAGATGATCGGGTGCTAAACGATAGTTCGGTGCGACAACAAGAAATCCGTCAGTGGTCAAACGTTCTGCCAAGGCAGTCTCTTTACTTTTGTCTCCGCGAAACCAGCCGCCGCCGTGGATCAAAATAATGGCGGCTTCTATTTTATTTGGTTCATAAATGTCTAAGGTTAATTGATTTTTTTCATCGTACACGTAATCTTTGATCATAGTGTTGCGCTCCTTTTTTAAATAAATGAGATTCGCAAACGGCTTCTATTAAATCAAGTCATTTTCTTTGGTTGGTTTGGGCTGTTGCATCATCAATTCAGCTAAGATAGCCAGTAGATTTTGTTGCGCTGCCTCATAGTCGTCCATTTGGTCGCCGAATTCTTGATTGAATTCTGCTAAACCACCCTTTACAAAGGCGTATTCGTATTGGTAGACCGCATCATAGGCTTTGGTAAAGCGTTGAAGCAAGTCCATTTGACCATCTAATTGCAGCGCCATTTGGATGATACGAAAATCCGTATAAGCTAATTCAAACTGAACGGCCCAAGCACGCATGAAATCGTGTTGATTTTTTATGTGTAGATAGTGGTGTTCGGTTGTCCATTGTAGATTTTTAACGGCTCCTATCACATCAAGCATTTTTCTCACCTGCCTTGGAACTCTTTATAGTCTTTAATTTACGCTCTTTTTTCTGTAGAGCAAGTAAGAAGTCTTACCTTTTGAAGAAAAAGACTTTCTTTCTAAATTTTCCTTTGCTACACTTAAAAAAAACATAGAGAGAAGGTCCATGATGAAGATCACCATTAAAGAAATCGCTGAAATGGCGGGTGTTTCGGTAACAACCGTCTCGCAAATCTTGAATAATAAGGGCAGTCGCTTCAGTGAGCAGACGCGGCAAAAGGTCTTGGCGATCGTGGATGAGTATCAATACAAGCCAGATTTTTTTGCAGCGAATTTGATCAATCGTCATTCAAAAACAATCGGCATGATCGTGCCGGATGTGACAGACTTTTTCTTTTCAAAAGTGATTGAAGGGGTAGAAAGTTATTTAAACCCATTAGGCTATATGATTATTTTGTGTAACTCACGCCACGACATTGAACAAGAAAAACGTTATTTAAATGAACTGTCGCATCGCTCAGTAGATGGCATCCTGTTAGCGACTCCGAACCATCTGGAGGGGGAGCACAAGCTAGGCAGTGAATTCTATCGAAAACGTCCCATCGTTTTAATCGACCGGGGCTTAAATGACCGCGATTGGGGCCAGCTGCTGGTGGAGGAATATGCTGGTGCGCAAGATGTCTTGCGGATGCTGGTAGAAAAAGGTCATCGACACATAGGAATGCTGAAGGAAAGCCAAGGCTACTATCAATTGACTGAACGTGTGAAGGCCTATCGTCAGGTAGTTTTTGAATACCAGCTGCCTTTTGAAGAAAGTTATATTTGTTCGGGGCAATTAACGATTTCTGGTGGTTACCATGCGGCGAAAGAAGTATTAAAGAATAAGGAGATTACCGCTATTTTTTGCGGAAACGATGAAATGGCGATCGGTTGCTATCAAGCGATTTATGAAGCGGGATTAAAGATTCCTGAGGATATTTCAGTTGTCGGTTTTGACGGATTAGAGGTTAGTCAGTATATGGTTCCACCATTGACAACGGTCTTTCAGCCAAGTACCGAAATCGGTTTTTCCGCAGCGAAATTTTTAGTCGATGCTATTAATTTTCCTTCTCAGCGAATCCCGAATAAAATCTTCCAAACTAAATTAATTATTCGTGAGAGTGTGAAGAATGTAAATGAGGGTTGACAACGGGTTGAGTACCCGTTATAGTAACGATGTTAGCGCTAACAGAAAGCGCTTCTATATTTAGTAAACTGTTTTACTAAAGTGGTTTACCTTTCGCCATTTTATTGTATAATATCTTTTGAAGCTTGGAGGAAAACCTATGAGAATGGTAGATTTAATCGAGAAAAAGAGAGACGGAAAAGTCCTGTCAAAAGAAGAACTGGACTTCATTATTGAGGGCTACACTGACGGAAGTATTCCTGATTATCAAATGAGTGCCTTGCTGATGGCTATTTTTTACCAGGACATGACAGACGAGGAAATCTCTCATCTGACTTTAGCTATGGCGAATTCAGGTGACATCATTGATTTGTCTTCTATCGATGGCATCAAAGTGGACAAGCATTCAACTGGCGGCGTCGGAGATACAACGACATTGGTTCTAGCGCCCCTTGTGGCAAGTGTTGGTGTACCAGTAGCGAAAATGTCTGGAAGAGGACTTGGCTTTACCGGTGGGACCCTAGATAAGTTTGAATCTATTCCTGGCTTCAAGATCGAACTATCGGATCAAGAATTTATTGATATCGTGAACAAGAGCAAGGTTGCGGTCATTGGACAGTCAGGAAATCTGGCTCCAGCGGATAAGAAGCTTTATGCGCTGCGTGACGTAACTGCGACGGTTGATTCGATTCCATTGATTGCCAGCTCGATCATGAGTAAAAAAATTGCGGCTGGAGCGGATGCGATTGTCCTAGATGTAACGACTGGCGACGGAGCTTTCATGAAGGACATCGAAGACGCGAAACGCCTGGCGAAAACAATGGTGCGCATCGGAAAATTAGCAGGTCGTCAAACAATGGCTGTTATTTCAGATATGTCCGAGCCGTTAGGTGAAGCAATCGGAAACAGCTTGGAAATCGTTGAAGCGATCGACACGTTAAAGGGAAATGGCCCAGCGGATCTTACGGAAATGTGTTATGTCCTAGGTAGTCAAATGGTTGTATTAGCGAAGAAAGCAGAAACCTTGGAAGAAGCTCGAGGAATGTTGGAAGAAGCGCTTCATTCTGGCAAAGCCTTAGAAAAATTCCGTGAGATGGTCAAAGATCAAGGCGGCGATACAAGCGTGATTGATCAAACCGAAAAAATCTTAACCGCTAAGTACGAGATCGAACTGCCAGCGAAAACGTCTGGTTATGTAACCAAACTAGTAGCCAATGAAATCGGAATCGCGGCCATGCTGTTAGGTGCAGGACGCAAAACGAAAGAGGACGATATTGACCACGCAGTAGGCATCAAGCTCCACAAGAAAATTGGGGATAAAGTAGCTGAAGGGGAATCCTTATTAACCATTTATTCAAATTCCAAGGAAATTGATGCGGTGGAAAAATTACTTTATCAAAATATTTTCATCGGAGATACGCCAAAAGAACCTATTTTAATCCACGATATCATTACGGAATAAGTATTTAAAACTTTTTTATAACAATAAAAAATATATTATAATAAGAGAAGCGAGGATTAGACATGGAAATAAATCGAATGATCGACCACACCATTTTAAAAGCAGACGCGCAAGCAGCAGATGTAATGAAAATTATTGAAGAGGCTAAGAAATATCGCTTCTACTCTGTTTGTATCAACCCTACCTGGGTAGCGCTTGCGGCAAAGGAATTACAGGGTGAACCTGTTGCCGTTTGTACAGTGATTGGCTTCCCTCTTGGAGCGAACACAACAGAAACGAAAGCTTTTGAAGCAGCCAATGCCATTGCCAATGGTGCGGATGAAGTCGATATGGTTATCAACATTGCCGAGCTAAAAGACGGCAACGACGAAAAGGTTCAAAAGGATATTGAAGCCGTAGTGGCGGCAGCAAAAGATAAAGCATTAGTAAAGGTGATCATTGAAACGTCTCTTCTTACTAATGAAGAAAAAATCAAAGCCTGCGAACTAGCAAAAGCTGCAGGAGCAGATTTTGTGAAGACATCGACTGGATTTTCAACGGGTGGAGCAACAGTGGAAGACGTCCGCTTGATGCGTGAAACAGTGGGGCCTGAAATGGGTGTCAAGGCTTCCGGTGGTATCCACAACGCGAAAGAAGCAGAAGCAATGATCGAGGCAGGCGCAACGCGTTTAGGAGCCAGCTCAGGGGTTGCTATTATGAACGGACTATCCGGTACGGGGTATTAAGATCGGAGGACCATTGAATGAATAAACAAGAATGGATCGACATCGCAGTCGACGCACTCGACAAAGCGTATGTCCCATATTCTCACTTTCCCGTAGGCGCATGCCTTGTAACGAAGGAAGGGAAAACTTACCAAGGACTTAACATTGAGAACGCCTCTTACGGCTTATCCAATTGTGCGGAACGCACAGCCATTTTTAAAGCAGTATCGGAAGGCGAAAGAGAATTTAGTCATTTAGTTATTGCGGGACACACACCAGAACCTATCTCACCATGCGGCGCATGCCGTCAGGTTATGGCAGAATTTTGTGATCCAGCGATGCCAGTAACCTTAGTCGGTGACAACGGTGTAGTTAAGGAAATGACCGTTGAAGGCTTACTGCCGTATACCTTTACTGACAAAGATTTATAAACCATGTTCATTCAGTCGCAGGACTGTTGAAAAAAACATATTTAGGGGGCTTTACAGAAATGAAAAAAGCAAAATTATTTGGCCTAGGTACCGTGGCAATGGCAGCGTTGCTGACTTTAGGAGCTTGCGGCGGCGGAGGCGGCGGTTCAACTGATTCTTCAGGTGGAGCGGCTAAAGACGATGCGAAACACAGCGTAGCAATCGTAACAGACATTGGTGGAGTGGACGACCGTTCATTTAACCAAAGTGCTTGGGAAGGTCTTCAAGCATGGGGTAAAGAACACGATATCAAAAAAGGTACTGGCGGATATAACTATATCCAATCAAACGATGCTTCTGAATATGAACAAAATATTTCACAAGCTGTCACTAACGGATTCAAAACAGTCTTCGGGATTGGTTACTTGTTAGCTGACCCAATCTCAGCAGCAGCAGATCAAAATCCAGATACAAACTTCGTTATCATTGACTCAGTGATTGAAGGCAAAGACAACGTCGCTTCAGCAACATTTAAAGACCAAGAAGCAGCTTACCTAGCAGGTGTAGCAGCTGCTGAAACAACAAAATCAAATAAATTAGGTTTTGTTGGTGGTGAAGAAGGTGCCGTAATCGACCGTTTCCAAGCTGGTTTTGAAAAAGGTGTAGCGGATACTGCTAAAAAATTAGACAAAGACATTTCTGTAGACGTACAATATGCGGCTTCATTTGGTGATCCAGCGAAAGGGAAAGCTTTGGCAGCAAACATGTACAATGGCGGAGTAGATATTATCTATCATGCTTCAGGCGGTACTGGTCAAGGGGTCTTCTCAGAAGCGAAAGCGCGTAATGAAAAAGCGGATGAAGCAGACAAAGTTTGGGTTATCGGTGTAGATAGCGACCAACAAAAAGAAGGCGAATATAAATCTAAAGACGGTAAAGAAAGCAACTTCTGTTTAACTTCAACACTTAAAGGTGTAGGCGCAGCGGTTCAAGATATCTCTACTCGTGCATTAAATGATAAATTCCCTGGTGGCAAACACTTAACATTCGGTTTGAAAGACGGCGGTGTTTCTCTAACTGACGGATTCCTTTCTGATGAAGCAAAAGATGCTGTCAAAGAAGCAAAAGATCAAATTTCTGCTGGCGACATCAAAGTTCCAGAAACTCCTGAGAAATAATCATTCAGGTGACCATAGTCTCCAACTACGCGAGGCTATGGTCCTCTTTTAAAAAAATACAGTTTGAATAGAAGCCTTCTTTTTTTAGCCAAGTCACAGCCTGTGCTAGATTTGGCTAAGGGAAGAACGCCCTTAACGTTGCAATGTTTTGTCAGGTTTGAAAAAGCGATAGGATGTGAAAAGAAAGTGACAGAAGAACAATATGTCATTGAGATGCGCAATATCACCAAGCAATTTGGCACGTTTAAAGCAAATGACAACATCAATTTACAGATCCGAAAAGGCGAAATCCATGCACTTTTAGGTGAAAATGGTGCCGGTAAATCGACACTGATGAATGTTTTGTCAGGGCTATTGCAGCCAACTTCTGGTGAGATTTTGATGGATGGTCAGAAGGTTGATATCTCAAGTCCAACTAGAGCCAACCAACTAGGAATCGGGATGGTCCATCAGCATTTTATGTTAGTGGATGCCTTCACCGTTACAGAAAACATTATTTTAGGCAGCGAGCCGAAGAAGAACGGCATGCTGGATCAAAAGAAAGCCAAGGCTGAAATTCAACGGTTATCCGAAGAATACGGCTTGAAGGTGGATCCAGACGCGTA
This sequence comes from Enterococcus sp. DIV0170, assembly GCF_051710765.1. Classification (NCBI taxonomy): domain Bacteria; kingdom Bacillati; phylum Bacillota; class Bacilli; order Lactobacillales; family Enterococcaceae; genus Enterococcus; species Enterococcus sp. DIV0170. Next base: position 2,972,335 of record NZ_JBIOLG010000001.1, on the reverse strand, counting down.
TATCCGTGATATTTCAGTAGGGATGCAGCAGCGGGTTGAAATTTTAAAAACGTTATACCGTGGAGCCAACGTTCTGATCTTTGATGAACCAACCGCAGTATTAACACCGCAAGAAATTGATGAATTGATCACCATTATGGAAGGGTTAATCAATGAAGGGAAATCAATTATCTTGATCACCCACAAATTGGATGAAATCAAAAAAGTTGCGGATCGTTGTTCGGTTATTCGTCGGGGGCAATACATAGGAACGGTCGATGTGAAGGATGTCAGTTCACAGCAATTGGCCGACATGATGGTTGGACGTTCTGTCTCATTTAAGACAGACAAGGTCCCAGCGAAACCAGGGGAAGTCGTTCTTTCGATCAAAGATCTAGTTGTTAAAGAAAGTCGCGGAATAGAAGCGGTTAAAAACTTGTCGCTGGATGTTCATCGCGGTGAAGTTGTCGGAATTGCCGGGATTGATGGCAATGGACAGACAGAATTGATTCAGGCGTTAACGGGCTTGCGAAAAGTCGAAAGCGGAACAGTCACCATTAATGGAGAGGACGTAACAGGCAAAGCACCACGCCAGATTACTGAAACAGGTGTTGGTCACGTACCAGAAGACCGTCATAAATATGGATTGATCTTGCCGCTGCCATTATCTGAGAATATCGCTTTGCAATCTTATTATCATGCGCCATTTAGTAAAAATGGTATTTTGAATTACGGTGAAATCGATCGCTACGCGAAACGCTTAATCGAAGAATACGATGTGCGGACGACTGGTGAAAAAGCACCGGCAGCTTCTCTGTCAGGTGGGAACCAGCAAAAAGCGATCATCGCTCGTGAAGTCGATCGTGATCCAGATTTACTGATCGTCTCTCAACCAACTCGCGGACTTGACGTCGGGGCGATCGAATATATTCACAAACGTTTGGTGGAACAACGCGACAAACAAAAAGGTGTGTTACTAGTAAGCTTTGAGTTAGATGAAATTTTGAATGTCTCTGACCGTATCGCGGTTATTCATGCAGGGGAGATCGTTGGTATCGTAGATCCGAAAGAAACTTCTGAAAACGAGCTTGGTTTATTGATGGCCGGCTACAGTTTAGAAGAAGCGCGAGCAGAATTAGCAAAGGCTGGTGAGACAAATGAATGATCGCTCAGAAAAAATTAGAAATATATTAGTACCGGTTATCTCAGTTATTTTAGGATTTATTCTTGGTGCCATTTTGATGGCGGTATTTGGTTTTAATCCGATTGAAGGCTACAATGCGATGTTTAGCTCGGCGTTCCAGAGCAAGATGTCGATTGGTGAAATCTTAGTTGGTGCTGGACCATTGATCTTTACCGCATTAGGGTTTTCAGTTGCCAATTCCGCAGGATTCTTCAACGTCGGGCTTTCTGGTCAAGCGTTATGCGGATGGGTGGCAAGTATCTGGGTGGCTTTAAGCATGCCGGATTCACCAAAGATTGTTGTTTTAACTCTAGCAATTGTCGCAGGTGCTTTAGCCGGAGCGGCAGCCGCTGCGATTCCAGGTTTATTGCGGGCCTTCTTTGGAACAAGTGAAGTTATTGTTACAATTATGATGAACTATGTGATCCTATATGTAGCCAATCATATTGTCAATCACGTGATGTCTCCAGATGTTATCTCAAACAAAGGAGTTACTAAAGCTGTTGGCTTGAACGCTTCTTTAAGAGAACCCTGGTTGACCAATCTATTTGGCGGTTCACGTGTCAATATGGGGATTATTCTAGCGTTAGTCTTCTTAGTGCTTGTATGGTTCTTAATGAAACGTACAACCTTAGGATTTGAAATTCGTTCTGTTGGGTTGAATCCTTTCGCGTCAGAATACGCTGGGATGAGCAGCAAGCGGACGATTGTCATTTCGATGATTATTTCTGGCGGATTGGCTGGTCTTGGTGGCGTTGTTTACGGTCTAGGAACCTTCATGAACTACTTTGTTCAAGGGTCATCACTCAGCATCGGATTCGATGGTATGGCGGTTTCGCTATTAGGAAACGGCAGCTCTGTCGGTATCCTATTATCGGCATTGCTGTTCAGTATTTTAAAACTAGGCGGACAAGGGATGCAGTTCTCAGGTATTCCGAGTGAATTAGCCAATAGTGTAATTCCGTTGATCATCTTCTTCGTAGCGATCAATTACATCGTACGTGTGGGTCTTGCAAAAGTAATGGGCGGTAAAAAAGAAGTGGAAACTGTCCAAGAAATAGAGAGTGCTCCGAACGAAGAATCTGAAAAAGGGGGCAAAGTCTAATGAATATGGATTTATTAGCTTCAATTATTGCTCAGACACTTGTGTACTCTGCACCGTTAATTTTAACCGCACTTGGCGGGGTGTTTTCTGAACGAAGCGGGATCGTTAACGTTGGTTTGGAAGGAATCATGGTTGCAGGTGCCTTCAGTTCTGTGGTATTCAACTTAGCTTTCGCGGATCAGTTCGGTGCGATGACACCATGGCTGGGCGTTTTAGTCGGCGGTCTAGCAGGAATGGCATTCTCACTGCTGCATGCAGTAGCGACAGTCAACTTCCGTGCGGATCATATCATTAGTGGTACTGTAATGAACTTATTGGCGCCGCCATTAGCGATTTTCTTGATTAAAGTAATCTATGGAAAAGGGCAAACAGATACCATTCAACAGCAATTCGGGTACTTTGATTTTCCAGGTTTGAGTAAAATCCCAGTACTAGGCGAGTTGTTCTTTAAAAACACTAGCTTACCAGCGTATTTTGCGATTTTAGTCGCAGTAATTTCTTGGTTTGTCATTTTCAAAACGCGCTTTGGTTTACGTTTACGCTCTGTTGGTGAAAATCCTCAAGCAGCGGATACGTTAGGGATCAATGTTTACGCGTTGCGCTATTCAGGAGTCTTGATTTCCGGCTTCTTAGGCGGAATGGGCGGAGCAGTCTTTGCACAATCCATCGCGGGACGTTTCGCGGCAACAACCATCGCAGGACAAGGATTCATTTCATTAGCAGCGATGATCTTTGGTAAATGGAATCCGTTAGGTGCTATGGGAGCCGCAGTGTTCTTCGGCTTTGCACAAAACTTGAGTATCGCAGGGTCTAATCTGCCGATCATCTCACAAATTCCAGATGTGTATCTGCAATCAGCACCATACGTATTGACGATCATCGTACTGGTTCTCTTCTTAGGAAAATCAGCCGCACCAAAAGCCGATGGCGTCAACTACATCAAATCAAAATAATTCTTTTGTTATTAAAGGGTGGGACTATGGGACAGCGTTTCTTAGTCACGCCCTTTTTGCGAGTTCCACTTCGCGCTTTAGCGCGATTAGTGGAATCGTATGCGTACGAAAATAAAACTCATTTTTCACGGGTTTAGAAAAATTATTTCATCTACAATGAGCTAGCTTGCCAGTCCAACTTTTCGCAGTTGCTCAAAGTCGGACTGGCAAAATAAAGCCCCAAACTAGCTTATTTTGACGCGCTGTTTAGTTGGATGGTATGCGTGATGAGAATCAGATTAACTTTTTCGATTTTTGAAAAAGTTATTACATTAAAGCGAATTAGCTGCCAGTCCAGTACGCACTAACACAATGGCTTTTAGTTTACGGGACTTTAAGAACCCAATATACTAAAGCTGAGTTAGATCTTTTAGCAATACCTTAGTTTTGTTAAATTTATGAGCAGGAATCATCTTGCTTATTGGATATAAATCAATAGAAAGAGGGAATAGAAATGTTTAAGCGTATTCACTTAGTCGTTATGGATTCTGTCGGTATCGGAGAAGCACCGGATGCTGAAAAATTTGGAGACGTTGGTTCGGACACCTTGGGTCATATTGCTGAAGAAGCTGGATTGAATATCCCGCATTTGGAACAGCTTGGACTTGGAACCATTCGTCCATTGAAGGGCGTAAAGGATGTCGCTGATCACGATGGCTATGCGACAAAATTAGAAGAAATTTCTGTTGGTAAAGACACGATGACAGGTCACTGGGAAATTGCTGGGTTGAATATTCAAACCCCATTTCGTGTTTTCCCAGAAGGCTTCCCGCAAGAATTGCTAGATAAAATCTCTGAGTTTTCTGGTCGTGGTATTATTATGGGAGCCAACAAACCCTATAGCGGAACAGAAGTCATCAAAGATTTTGGGGAAGAGCAGATGAAGACAGGGGATTTGATCATTTACACTTCGGCTGACCCAGTGTTGCAGATTGCTGCTCATGAAGAAATTATTCCGTTGGATGAGCTTTATAAGATTTGTCAGTATGTTCGTGATATTACGAAGGATGATCCTTACATGATCGGTCGAATTATTGCCCGTCCGTATATCGGCGAACCTGGTGACTTTACTCGGACTAGCAATCGTCACGACTATGCTCTTGATCCATTTGGTAAGACTGTTTTGGATTCATTGAAGGGCAACGGAAAAGACGTGATCGCCGTTGGTAAAATCAATGACATCTTTAACGGACAAGGAATTACAGATGCCGTTCGCACGAAGAGCAACATGGATGGCGTTGATAAATTATTGGACGTAATGAAGAAAGATTTTACAGGTTTGAGCTTCACGAACTTAGTTGATTTTGATGCGTTGTTCGGACATCGTCGGGATGTGGTAGGCTATGCTCATGCAATCGAAGAATTTGATCTTCGCATTCCAGAAATTTTAGATGCGATGCAGGATGATGATTTATTGATGATTACCGCTGATCACGGAAACGATCCAACCTTCACAGGGACAGACCATACCCGTGAATACGTTCCATTCTTGGTTTATAGCAAAAAAATGGCGGCACAAGGGAAATTACCACAAGGTTATTACTCAGATATCGCTGCGACAATCGCGGAAAACTTTGATGTGCCAGCTACTGAAAATGGCGAAAGTTTCTTAAAATTATTGAAATAAAAATACTCAGAAAAAGGAGCATTTTATGACAGACGTACAAGAAAAAATCCAACAAACAGCCAGCTACATTCAAGACAAAGGAGTAGCGGATGTCGCCTTTGGTTTGATCTTAGGATCAGGACTAGGCGAACTAGCAGAAGAAATCGAAAACCCTGTTGTGATCCCGTATAACGAGATTCCACATTTCCCTGTTTCAACAGTGATTGGCCATGCCGGGCAATTAGTTTATGGACAATTAGCTGGAAAAAATGTGTTGGCGATGCAAGGACGTTTCCATTATTATGAAGGGAACACGATGGAGACAGTGACTTACCCTGTTCGCGTGATGGCGGCCTTAGGAATTCACTCAGTTGTCGTAACAAACGCGGCTGGCGGTGTAAATGAAGGCTTCCAACCAGGCAACTTGATGCTGATAACGGATCATATCAACTTTATGGGAACCAATCCATTGATCGGACCAAATGATGAAAACATGGGCCCTCGCTTCCCAGATATGAGTGCGGCTTATACGAAGGAATATCAAGAAAAAGCACGAGAAGTTGCAGGCAAATTAGCGATTGATCTGCAAGAAGGCGTGTATCTTGGAATGACAGGTCCAACCTATGAAACCCCTGCGGAAATTCGCATGGCTCGCACGATTGGCGCAGATGCGGTCGGTATGTCGACGGTTCCAGAAGTTATCGTAGCGGCTCACAGCGGTATGAAAGTTTTGGGTGTGTCTTGTATTACCAACTTAGCGGCTGGCATGCAAGCCAACTTGAACCACGCGGAAGTAGTGGAGACCACAGAACGTGTCAAAGAAGACTTCAAGAAATTAATCAAAGAAACACTAGCGGTTCTATAAAACGTTTATTAATATAATAGACATAATGATAATTGATCGAGGAGGAATACAATGAGCGTTCATATTGAAGCAAAACAAGGTGAAATTGCGGATAAAATTTTACTGCCGGGAGATCCATTGCGAGCAAAATTTATCGCGGAAAATTTTTTAGAGGATGCGAAATGTTATAACAACGTGCGAGGCATGTTAGGTTATACCGGAACTTACAAAGGCGAACGCGTTTCTGTCCAAGGGACAGGGATGGGCATGCCTTCTGCTGGAATCTATGCGCAGGAGCTGATTCAATCTTACGGGGTGAAAAAATTGATCCGTGTGGGAACATGCGGCGCATTGTCTAAAGACGTTCATGTCCGTGATTTGATTATTGCTCAAGGGGCAGTGACGAGCTCTTCTATGGTGGAAAAACATTTTCCAGGTTTCCACTTTGCGCCGATCGCAGATTTTGATCTGATGATGAAGGCTTATGAAGTGGCGAAGGAAAAAGGCTTTACGACCCATGTTGGAAATGTGTTGTCAGAAGACACCTTCTACAAAGATGATTTAGCTCCAACCTTTAATTTGGCTGAATACGGAGTAATGGGTGTTGAGATGGAAGCAGCGATCTTATATTACTTAGGGGCGAAATTCCATGTTCAAACACTAGGCATCATGACGGTCAGCGACCACATGGTAACGGGTGAAGAAACAACTTCAGAAGAACGCCAAAATACCTTTAAAGACATGATGTATGTAGGATTAGAGACATTAATTGCAGAATAAATTTATAGTACCGCCCTTTTATCTCATGAAGGGCGGTATTTTCGTGTATTTTCGAAGGACTAGGTATAATGAAGGAAAGACTGAATGGGAGGCACGAAATGAAAGTAGTGGTACGAAAACGCATGGTAGGCAATATTCCTTTACTGGAAGTCGTGGCAGAGGATAAAATCTATGACCCGCTGCCGCTGATTATTTATTACCACGGCTGGCAGACGGCGAAGGAACTTGTGTTGACGCAGGGGCGAAAATTAGCGGCGCAAAATTTTCGGGTCTTGCTGCCGGATGCGGTCAATCATGGCGAACGTAAAACAAAAACGTCGGAGATTCCTTCATTGACTTTTTGGGACAGTATTCAAACGAATCTTTATGAGTTTGGCTATCTAGTTGATTACTTTGAAAATCTGGGATTGGTGAGGGATAAAATCGGTGTAGGTGGTATCTCGATGGGCGGGATCACGACTTGCATGCTTTTGACACAGCATCCTGAGATTAATGTGGCAGCCTGTGTGATGGGGTCTCCTGCACCAATCAAATATCGCGAACGAATTGCCATGCATGCTGGCGAATTAGGCTTCTATTTACCAAAGGATTACCGAGAGTTAACCTCTTGGCTGGAAAAGTATGATCTATCTTTAGCGCCTGAAAAAATTGCTGGTCGCCCAGTCTTCTTTTGGCATGGCACAGAGGATGAAAAAGTTCCCTATCAGCATACCGCGGATTTTATCAAAGCGAATCCACAAGACAATCTCACGTTCATCAGTGCAAAGGAGCGCCATTTTGTTCAGATCGCGACGATGGATCAGATCACAGATTTTTTTGCGGCTAACTTAGAAAATATTGAGGGAAGATAGTTTCCTTCTGGAAAACTTTGGCTTATGATAATGAATAGGGGCAAACAAGGTATCTGATCTGCTGGTCACAGTTTGTTTCGAAAAACACCCAAATTACTATAGCAAACTAAGGCTCAACGTATTAATGAAATGGTCTATGGCTTGAAGATAAGAGTGATTTTTCCTAGGAAAAATTAGTTCTTTAATATGAATATGGAGGAATTTAAATGGAAAATTTTGATTTTCATGTAACGACGGATATTCGTTTTGGTAAGGATCGTTTGTCTGAACTCCCTGAAGTATTGAATCAATATGGTAAACGAGTACTGATCGTTTACGGTGGCGGCAGCATCAAGAAGATCGGCTTATACGATAAAGTGATGGAGCAGTTAAAAGCAAATGGCAACGAAGTCTTTGAATTAGCTGGGGTAGAACCGAATCCACGAGTGGAAACTGTCCGTCGCGGAGCAGAAATTTGTCGCAAAGAAAATGTTGATGTGATCTTGGCTGTCGGCGGCGGCTCAACGATTGACTGTGGGAAGGTAGTCGCTGCGGCCACAAAATTTGATGGCGATGCCTGGGATTTAGTATTACAGCGTCGGAAATATCAAGGTGGCGCCTTGCCATTAGTAACGATTTTGACATTGGCTGCAACAGGTAGTGAAATGAATAGTGGCGCAGTGATTTCAAATCTTTCAACGCATCAAAAACTAGGTACCGGTAGTAAAGCAATGCTGCCAAAAGTTTCTTTCTTAGATCCGCAAAACACCTTTAGTGTAAATAAATACCAAACAGCGGCGGGTTCCGCGGACATCATGAGTCATTTGATTGAAAATTATTTCAAACGGACAGAAGGAACCGACGTACAAGATTCTGTTTCAGAAGGCTTGATGCGTTCAGTGATTAAAAACTGTCCGATTGCCCTGAAATATCCGGAAGATTATGATGCACGAGCTAATTTGATGTGGGCGAGCACGTTAGCTCTGAACGGGTTGACTGGAAACGGCAAGCCAGGTGCTTGGTCTTGTCATCCGATGGAGCATGAATTGAGTGCCTTTTACGATATCACTCATGGTGTCGGCTTAGCGATCCTGACACCGCGTTGGATGGAATATGCCTTGAATGATGAAACAGTTGATAAATTTGCGAACTTCGCATGGAATGTTTGGAATGTAGAAGAGAAGGTTCCAATGCTGGCCGCACGTATCGGTATCCAAAAATTATACGATTATTTCAAAGCCTGCGGAATTCCAATGACATTACCAGAAGTAGGCATCAATGAAGAAAAATTCGATGAGATGGCAAAACAAGCGGTAGCTCACAGTACTATAAAAACCGATGCTTTCGTTCCATTGGATGAAGCGGCGGTAAAAGAAATCTACACCGCATGCTTAACTGAAAGTAATTTTGAGTAATAAAATAGAAGAAACAAAAACGGCGGCTCATGACGGGTCGCCGTTTTTGTTTGGCATAATAAAATGTAAAATTCGAGAAAGTGTTTTCCGCAGAATCTCTGTTACTTTGGGATGTGATAGCAGATAAGTGATAAAACCACTACCTGCTACTAAGAGAATTAGATGAAGGGCAGCATTATCTTCAAATTGCGTAAATTCTACTAATGGCGCCACTAGGTAAACATGAAGTAAATAAATAGCCAAAGTGCGCTGTCCCCATGCAGTGAAAAAGTGTGGCTTATTATTGACGAGAGCTAGAAAGACGAAGATGAACGCAAAGCCAATGCCGTATAAAAAGATGATCGTCAATAGGTTTTGCAGTAAAGGGACGGGAAAGAAGGCGTAAGCTCGATCTCGCCATAAAAGTTCTGGTGGCAAATTATTCTTTGTCCAAAAGAAGGCGGTCACTAGCCCAAAAAGAATGATCCCTATACTGATTATTTTTCTAAAGGGAGTCTTGCGTACTCGAGAGACTAACTCGGGAGTGGTGAAATACCCCGCTAAGAAATACGGCAAAAAGCCTAAAGTACGTGCCATCGCCATATAGGTTCCAAACTCAGTTAAAAAGCCAGAGAAAATACCGATAATAAAACTTAAAATTAAGATTCTTCGTACTTTTACGAGGTCTGGTAGCAATAAACGCCAGATAAACATACAATATAAATACCAAAGGGTCCATCCTGGACTCAATATCATGAACTGATCGATTTTACCGATGGCCAGCATAATTAGGGTCAAAATTAAATTTAGCAGCAAATAAGGGACAAGGAAAGTCTCCACTGCGGTGGAACGACCCTTCTTCAGATTTTTTGAGAAATAACCGGAAATAAAGATAAATACCGGCATATGGAATAAGTAGATGAAGACGTAAATAAATTCGCCAACCTTGTTATCTAAACGAAAATATTCCAACGCGTGCCCCAATACTACGAGTAGGATCAAGATGCCGCGAATATTATCGTAAAGGTATTCGCGATTCGGTTTTGTGATTGTGGACACCTCCTTTAGATTCCGTTATGCTTAAGAGGCAGACTGCGATAGCCCACCGTGTCTATTGTAGCACGAAAAGACGAATTCTATGCGATGATATAGGAATTTATTTGGAGGATACAGCGATGCGCTATTCAGCAAAATTTGTAAAAAATGTTTTTAAAGTGATCAATATGAAAAAACTGGTGGGAGCAACGATGGTAGATCCGCCGAAGCGAAGACGATTAATCAGCCGCCAGCTTTCGCAAACGGATATTCCGCAAAAGATTTCAGAAATTGATGGACATCAATTGATTACGTTATTTCCTGGTCATCCCACAAGACGTCATGTGTTCTATTTACATGGGGGCGGTTATGCATTAGAGGCGTCACCTTTTCATAAGGAAATTCAGGAGCGGTTCGTCAAACGGTATAATTTAAAAGTAAGCTATTTTGATTATCCGCTAGCGCCAGAAAATACAGCGGAAAAAACCGTTCCGTTAACGGAAAAGGCCTTCCGACAATTAACCTACTTGTATCCTGATGATTGCTTTTTCTTGTTTGGTGATTCAGCAGGCGGCGGCTTAGCGATGAGCTTAGCCCAGCATCTGCGAAATATCGATTTACCGAAGCGTCCCAAAAAGATTGCTTTGGCATCTCCGTGGCTGGATGCTTCGTTAAGCGATCCCCGGTCACAAGAATTGCAGGAAAAAGATGTATTATTAGAAAAAGACCTGCTGGCAGAAGCCGGTGAGAATTACGCGGGAGAGCTTCCTTTGACCGATCCGATGGTTTCACCGATCTATGGAAATTTTGATCAGCTAGGTAAATTATTCGTGGTGGCAGGAACCGATGAAATTTTGTATCCCGATGTTTTGCGTTTGCAGGATCGAATCAAGCGCAGCAAAGGAACGACGATGCAGCTTGAGGTTGTGGAAGGTATGATGCATGATTTTGTCGTTTATCCATTAAAAGAATCACTTCCATTTGTTGATCAAATCGGCGAGTTCTATCAATAAGTTAGTTTTACTACCTATTTTTAGTAGGTTAGTAAAATGGTTCACGTGAAGACGACTGGAATCATGTTTCATGATTTTAGAAAAATGATTTCTTTAATAGGAATTAGCGTCAATCAAGTACCGCAAGAAAATAATTATTTAAATTTCACACTTATGCACTTGATAAGGAGGGGAAGGATGGCACAAAAATCACGTTCACGTGCACCTTGGCAGCAGAAGGTAATTCAAGCATTACCAATTGTTGGCTTGGCAGCGTTTATTCTGATATTAGTCTACACTCGGCGATCGGGCATGTTCGGTTCGGTGGCGGATTTGCAGCATTTTATCAAAAATTTTGGGAGCTTCGCTATTGCGGCGTTTATCATCGTCCAAGCGATCCAGCCAATCATCCCTTTCCTGCCTGGTGGTTTCGCAACGATTGTCGGGATGCTGATGTTTGGCAATATCCCAGGGATTTTGTATAGTTATATTGGACTAGTCATAGGAGAAGTCGGCTTATTTTTATTGGTACGTCGCTTTGGTCCGAAGTTTGCTCGTCTTGTATTGTCGGAGAAAAATTATGAAAAATTTGAAACGACCTTGCAGGACCACACACAGGATATTAAAAAATTATTGATTGTCTGTTTTATTTTCCCCTTTTTGCCTGACGACTTGACGTGTTTGGTTGCGGGGATGACGGATCTCTCTTTTCGGGAGTATCTCAAGATCATCTTGATTTTTAAGCTGTGGTCAGTAGCTTCCTATGGATACTTCTGTTTGTTCGTTTTGAATAAAACGATAGCTGGTCTTTAGTAAATAGTGAGAATAAAAAACGGAAGGAGCTGGTTTTTTCAATCAGTTCCTTCCTTGTTCATGGAGGGAAAAAGAATATGATTCGTTATGGTATTTTAAGTACGGCGCAGGTCGTTCCTCGTTTCGTGGCGGGGGTGAAGGAGAGTCATGAGGGTGAAGTGACCGCAATCGCTTCTCGCGGCATCGAAAAAGCGCAAAAGATGGCGCAGGAATTAGAAATCCCTGCGGCTTTTGGCAGTTATGAGGAATTGTGCCAAAGCGAAGCGGTCGATATTGTTTATGTAGCTGTTTATAATAAAGGCCATTATGATGCCGCGAAGTTGGCGTTACTGAATAATAAACATGTGCTATTAGAAAAGCCCTTTACGATGACGCTGGCACAAGCAAAAGAGCTATTTGCGATAGCGAAAGAGCGCAATCTCTTCTTGATGGAGGCTCAAAAAGCCCTCTTCTTGCCAATCACCAAACAAATTCAACAGGTTATTCAAGCTGGGAAGATTGGGGCGATCCGTTGGCTGGATTCTGTGACGGCCTATCCTAATATTGATCATATTTCTTGGTTCCGTGATTTAAGTGCAGGTGGCGGGGTTTTTCGTGGAGCTGGGACCTATCCGTTAGAGTATATGCAGCATCTGCTGGCAGCGTCACCAGATGAGTACAAGGGAACCTTGGTGTTCCCAGAAGGACAATCCGACGCACAGGCGCAAGTAACGCTAAATTTTCCTGAAGGTGTTTTAGGCACTATTTTCTTAACGGTTGATCTAGATTTGCCGAAGCGAATGATTATCTATGGGGAAAAAGGGAAAATAATCGTTCCTGATTTTTGGAAAACTGATACGGCAGAGATTCACTACAACGATGGGGAAAAGGAAACCCTCCACAGTACCCAAAACAGTGAGTTTGTCTTTGAGGTGGAGCATGTAAATGACTGCTTGAAGCAAGGGCGCTTAGAAAGTCCTGTTGTGACGAAAGAATTGACGTTAAAAACGGTCGAGATAACGGAAGCAATTTATAAAAACAATCAAAAATGATTGTCAAAGGCTAAGCCAATGTGCTATAGTGTGTCTCATGCGACGAGTCGAGTGGATCTGAAAGATTGATCCTTCGATACCAGAGGCACACGACTTCGGTCACCTGTCGGATTTCAGGGTGTCGGAAAGAAGCTTAGTGGACGAAGAACCTTTCTATCACATGTTGATACTGGGAGAACCCCTCTTAGAATGATATTCTAAGAGGGGTTTTTGTGAGCCACGCTTTGTTGCAGTTTAAATAGGAAAAGGTGATTGCTTCTATCGTTTGAACTAGTTAATAAACGTGATGTTTAGCGGAATCCTATGTGTGAAAAACATTTAACTTGAGCTCGTTACTCAATCAAGTTGAAATGAGCACTTGACCTTTACGTTACGTCAAGGTGTAAGATAATTTTGTCAGGAGGTGCAGAAATGAATTATACAGTTAAACAAATGGCGGAAATCTCAGGAGTCAGTGCACGGACCCTGCGATTTTATGATGAGCGCTCATTATTAAAGCCGGCTTTTCTAAGTGAAGCAGGCTACCGCATGTATACTGAAAAAGAAATTGATCGACTGCAGCAGATTCTTTTGTATCGATCGATGGGCATCCCATTGAAAACGATCAAGGAGCTGGTTGACCGACCTGACGAAAAAATCGAGGATACGCTGGTTCAGCAAAAGAAACATTTGCAGCAAAAGCGCGAAGAACTGGATCAGCTGCTGGAAACCATTGATAAAACCTTGCGTTACTATAAGGGAGAGATAGAAATGACGAATAAAGAAAAATTTGAAGCATTCAAACAAGAGAAACTAACGGAAAACGAAGCGAATTATGGTCAGGAAATCCGTGGAAAATATGGAGAAGAGGCCGTTGAAGCCTCCAATCAAAAATGGCAAAACATGAGTGAAGCTGAGTATCAAAAGATGCAAGCAACTGAAGCGATGCTAATTGAAAAATTGAGGGACTACTTAGCGGAGGAGAATCCGTCACTAGCAAAAGAAATTTATCAGCTGCATAAAGAGTGGATAAGCTTCAGCTGGAAGGAATACTCGGGCGAAGCCCATAAAGGATTAAGCGAGATGTATCTAGCAGATGAACGCTTCACACAATACTATGATGAAAAGAGCGGGACAGGAGCCACGGAGGCATTGGTTCAGATTATTCGTGAATATGCATAAACAAAAAGATCGGGCTGCGGCTCGATCTTTTTGTTTATTCGACGACTTTGGATAAGGGCATATCCAGAGATTTTTTAGGAAATATGCCTTAAAGGTGGTAAATCTTGTAGGAAGAATATTAAGAAATACAGCAAAAAACATATAATTTAATAGATTATTAGGTTATGATTAAAAATATAATTGAAGGAGGTAAACGATGAAAATTAGAAAAATTATTTTTTTGCTACTAGGGGTTTGTTTATTAGTTGGTGGTTGTGGTAATAGTGATTCTGAAAATAATGATAAGGGAAAAGAATCGTCTAAAGCGAGGACAAATGTAGAGAAAAAGAAAGAAGCTTCTAAAAAAACAGTCAAAAATGTGTCTCTTCCTCTATCTTTAGAAGCAGATGATACTGGTAAACTTCCTGAAGAAAATGGACAGTACAAGACTTTTCTAACGATTACTGTACCAGAAACATATGGCTGTTTAACGTATAATACAATTTTTTCAAAAACGAACGATTCTGGTGAGACAATCGCAAATACGTACACTGGGCAAGGCAGTCCAAATGTCAAAGAATGGATGCAGGAAGATGAAGCAGAACGCTATTCAGGTATGCCGTATGCTTATGTTCTTTGTTTAGACAAAAATAAACGCTCTTCTTGGTTCGCCTATACATTAATCAATACTGATAATTTAAAGAAAATGGAAGAGCAATATCCTAATGGAAATTTTGAACTATATACTCCTTTAAATACGGAGAAAAAGCGTATTGAAATGGCTATGGAAAGTAAGGACGTTGACTATAAGACTTTAAAGGAAGACAAAGGGAACGGTAAGGCTGCGGAGTTTGAATATACGTATGATTATCTTATGGCACAAGACGATGAAAAAGCTCGTTCGATTTATTGTGATTATGAGTTTGATTTGGGGAACAGTACAATTCTTTATTATTCGATCAAAGCATTCGAATCAGAAATGGAAATTTCAAATTTTGATCCTAAAGAACATGGAAAAGAAATTGCTGAAAGCATAAAATTAGAACAGCACACTTAATTTGAGTGAATAGTTGCGAGAAATTTTGAGCTTATTTTAAAGTTAGGACTATGGCATATTTATTGTCATAGCCCTTTTTTTATAATTCATCTGTCCAGCGCAATTGAAATGAACCTTTTCTGTTGATGATGTTTGGCTGTTTGACAGGACATTCCTGCTAAATTTTAAGCAAGGAGGTAGGAATTATATGAAGCTGAAGGAACTGATGATATTACTATGACTCGCGGGAGTAATGAATATTTACGATTTCCAATGAATTCTTTTTTCACATGAGTGTTGATCAATTTCTGTTTCGTACTCAAAGAAAAGTTTCTGAGAGATTTTTTTTTGATATTGAAAAAAAAGACGATCGAATATGTCGGTCGATCGTCTTTGCCTGTTAGTTTTTTTTGGAAAGAGAAACTAACAGAGGTCAGTATAGCACAAAAATATTTTTTTGCCTGAGCTTGCTTTGTATGCTGGGAAGGATTTTTGTTTATTCCTTCTCCAAATGAATGAAAAGTTTGATTAATGTTCAAAATGTATGCGTAATTTTAGTTCGATTGCAGCCGCTTCGTTTTTTTCATCATAATTTTTCGCACCATATTTTGGACATTTTTTAGATCCTCGTATTTATCCTTGCACTCTAAAAAGAGGATCGGTTTGTTTTGGCTGTTTTCGATGGGAAAATATTTGTTTGTGCTGATAATCAGATCGACGGTTTCATCCGCTAGTAAGAAACGATTCGGATCGACAAAGTGCATTTTGACCAAGCCGCCGGTACTTTTCATGAATAATTTTTTTAGCCAGATAGAATTGAATTCTCCCTTTGAGTCATCAATAAAGACGGATAATTCATAGCCGGTCAAAAATTCATTGGCGATACTCAAAGCAGCATAAAGGAAGATCGCATAATCCAGTTGCGAATAAATTAAGCTATTACGCGGCTGTATAGTCTCAAAACGCAGGCGAAGATTTTCTTGAACAATCGCCATGTCTTCAGGATAAAGATTATGATGCTCACCAATCGGCACATAATTATAGAAGCTTTTAAACAAGAGCCGTGTGTGGATCACATAGAGCTCTTTTTCTAATTCATCGTAGTCAAATTGAAATTGATTGAACAGCAATCCGATATTTTGAAAGAAAAACTGGTTGGCTTGATAAATATTTGAATCAATCTCTTTGTGATATTTCTTCAATTCTTGGAAGAAACGATCGTTCCGATAAAAGACCATTTTTGATTGTAAAAACAATAGCATGAAATAAAGTTCATCTTTGAAATTCGTATAGGCTAGGACGTTTTCCTCTGTAATGAAGTGGAAGTGCTGCACGAATTTATTCCCAATCAGGATCGATTCGACGGGTAGTTCATTGTTTTCAATCTTATGATCAGATAGGTAGCGGATCAAGGTAATATCCACTAAATAATCATATTGAATCTTTGTAATAGGGTCGATTTGATCTGAAAGTAGGAAACTAAGCTTCTCAAAAATAAAGTTTTTTTCTTGGGAGCTTTGAATATTAAATGGATGACCATAGCCGCCATAGAGCTGCCAAAAAAAGCTTAAGAAAAATAAACGAATAGTCGGTTCAAGTCCGGATAATACGAGTTCGCCATTGCGAATGTGGAGGTCGATGGTGGCTTCTTTAAGAAAATCACGGACCTCGTAGACATCCTTTTTCAGGGTAGAATAGCTCAGGTTGTATTTATCCATTAACGCATTCATTGTATTTTCTTCGTTTAGTAATAGTCCTTCTAGCAGGTCAATCTTGATTGAGATGTGATAGATGGCCAAGCAAAGCTCTTTGTTTGCCGCGTAATTGGTTTGGATGATCTGGTAATTTCGCTCTGAGGTAGTCAGTGGAGAAGTGCCTGCTCGCTCCTTCACTTCATCCGACAGTACCGAAAGACGCTCTAGATATTTTGAAGTGGTCCGTTTTTCAAAACCGATTTGTTCGGATATCTCATTGATATCGTGGAAGCCGGGATTTTCTTTTAAATAGGTAAAAATAGCGAAAAGTGCCTGACTTTCAAAATCTAGTAATCGATCAATGCTCATGACTGAACGCTCCTCTTACAGTTTCTTTATGATCCTATTGCCTTCAAATTCAACAGTATAAGCCCATAGGATTAAAGAAGAGCTAGGGACTGTGTGAAAGTTGATTTAAAGATACGTGCGAAGCTTCTTTTTTGGGCACGCTTTATTTGTGAATCATTATCATTTGCTAAGAAAATGACACGTATCATCCAAAAATTTGCAGTGAATTGCTACACAATTTAGAACTTGGGCTTTTTTTCTTAAAAAAGCTTTTTTTATTGAGTGAAAAGAGGTGCGGAATTCGCGGAAAGCAAAGGATTTCTTCCATTATGATGGCAGAATATATTTTAATAAACGTTCTAATTAGTGGATGCGAGGCGGTTTGACTTTGCTTTTTTTAAGGCTAATATGATGGCTGTAGTTCGGAAGTGCGCACTTCGATTGCAATGAATTTAAAGGATGTGTCACAAATGAATAATGAAGAGAAGAGCACCTCTTTGAGCGAACATAATCAGCTTACTGGTGTTCAGCTATTCTCAATGACTACTTCAATGGTCATGACGGTGTATGGATTTGCCGCCTTCGCTAAGCAAGGACCAACTGCATTGTTCTTCCTATTCTTAGCAGGTATTTTATGGTTTATTCCGGTTACACGTTCCGCTGGTGAAATGGCTTCAGTCGATGGTTGGAGCAAAGGTGGAATCTTTACTTGGGGACGTCACATGCTGGGGGAACGCCTTGGCTGGTCTGCACTCTTTTATCAATGGATCCATATCACTGTTGGGATGTGTACCATGATGTATTTCATCATCGGTTGCTTATCTATCACTTTCAATGTTCCAGTCATTAATACAAATCCATTGTTCAAATTTATCATCATGATGGTGATCTTGTGGGGCTTGATCTTCGCGCAACAACGAGGAACCAAAATCACAGGGAAAATCGCTCAATGGAGTTTTACAATTGGTGTCATCATTCCAGTTTTCCTATTGCTGTTCTTAACCATCACTTATCTAGTGAAGGGCAATCCGATGCTGATCAAAATCAATCCACATACGATCCTGCCATCAAGCTGGAGCGGAAATGTATTAGTTGGATTTGTCCCATTTATCTTAGCCTTTGCGGGAGCTGAAGGATCAGCGACTCACGTAAAAGACTTGAAAAAACCGTCTGTTTATCCAAAAGTCATGATGGCTTTGGCGATCTGCGCGATTGCTTCTGATATTATCGGAACGATTTCAATCGGTGCGACGATTCCAAACGCCAAGATCCAATTAAGTACAGGGATTGTTTATGCCTATGGGGCTTTGGTTCAACAATTTCCATGGGTCAATGTGGTCTTTATTGAACGTTTAATTGGTTTGTTACTTGCAATCGGTATTATCGGTGAAATCAGCAGCTGGGTTGTTGGGCCAAATGCAGGGATGTATGAAGCGGCTAAAGAAGGTTACTTACCTGAACGTTTCGCTAAAACGAATCCTTATGGTGTTGAAACCAATGTAATGATCTTGCAAGGTGTGATCGTTTCGATCATGGCCGCACTCTTAACCTTTGGTGCTGGCGGAGACAAATCGAACCTTTCATTCCAAACAGCGATGAGTTTGACTGTTGCCTTGTATACCTTAATGTATATGCTGATGTTCGTTACTTATTTAGTCTTGGTCTTCAAGCACAACGAGTTGAATCGTACGTTCCGTGCGGCAAAATCGAAAGTAATGCGTGTCATCATGGGTGTTTTAGGTTTTGTCTTATCAGCTTTTGGGTTTATCGTTACTTTCTTCCCACCAGCTGCCTACAACGCGCAACAAAAACATACGTATCTAACGTTATTACTAACAGCTTTTATCATCGTTTTCTTTATTCCGTTGATCATGTATCAATTCCATGGAAATTGGACATTGCATCATCATGATAAATCAGGAAGCGATGTGCACCATCAAGTTCATTAAAAAATATAAGAAAGTCTATTTTAAGGAGATCTTTTAAATGCAAACAGATTATTTAGAAAGTTCATTTTTAGGAAGCAAAGAAGCTGCTCGCAGCATGCCTAAAGAAGTATTACCTGATGAGGGTATGAACCCTGACACAGCCGAGACGCTCGTCAATCATATTCGGTTGAATGAAGCAAAAGCAGACCAAAACTTAGCTACATTCTGTACCACTCAAATGGAACCACAAGCAGATCGCTTGATGTTGGGTTCGCTTGAAACGAATGCGATTGACAAATCAGAATATCCAAAAACTACCGCAATGGAAAACTATACCATTAGTATGGTTGCTCATATGTGGAATATCGGTGAAGGGAAAAAATTATTCCAAGACTTCATCGGAACTTCAACAGTAGGTTCTTCAGAAGGGTGTATGCTAGGCGGACTTGCATTATTGCATAGCTGGAAACATCGTGCCAAAGCAGCCGGACTAGACATCGACAACTTACATGAACACAAACCTAACTTAGTAATCAACTCAGCATTCCAAGTTGTATGGGAAAAATTCTGTACGTACTGGAATGTCGAGATGCGGGAAGTTCCAATGGATGAAAACCATATGTCATTAAACACTGACACCGTCATGGATTATGTAGATGAAAACACCATTGGTATTGTAGGAATTCAAGGAATTACTTACACTGGCCGCGTAGATGATATTCAAAAATTAGATGAACTGGTTTCTGAATACAACAAAACAGCGAAATTACCAATCAAGATCCATGTCGACGCAGCATTTGGCGGCTTCTTCGCACCATTTGTTGATGAGTTCAAGCCATGGGACTTCCGTTTAAAAAATGTAGCATCAATCAACGTTTCAGGGCATAAATACGGGATGGTTTATCCCGGTATTGGCTGGATTGTTTGGCGCGAAAATACGGAAGACTATTTACCAGCAGAAATGCGTTTCTCAGTTCCTTATCTTGGCAGCAGCGTAGACTCGATCGCTATCAACTTCTCACATAGCGGTGCACACATCGTTGCGCAATACTACAACATGATTCGTTTCGGTCGTGAAGGCTTCACAGCGATCATGAACAATGTTCGCAGCGTATCACAACGAATCAATCAAGAATTGAAGGATCTAGGTATTTTTGAAATCATCAATGATGGTTCACAATTACCAATCAATTGCTGGAAAATCGCAGACAATGTGGAATTAACTTGGAATCTTTATGATTTAGAAGACAAGTTGAAGGAATACGGCTGGCAAGTGCCTGCTTACCCACTTCCTGTAAGTCTGGAAGATGTCACAATTAGTCGAATCGTTGTTCGCCCATCCATGACAATGGCCATTTGTGATGATTTTATTGAAGATTTGACTCGCGCAATTGACGATTTAAATCGTAATCATTTGATTCATCACGCATCTTAACATATAATAGCATCTGTTATTAAAGCCCTGATAAAGCATTATTTTTATTAGGGCTTTTAAACTGTGAACGATAATATAAATGATTCACAAAAAATCATTGTATTACCAAGTTTTCGCTGTCTGGCTTTATGAACGAGCTTTTTTCGGCAACAAGCGAAAATTTTGGTAAATTTGAGAAGCACCGAGTAGGTACCAATCAACATCAGTTCCTTAAGGTCACTGTGTTTTTTGGCAATTTATCAAAATTTTAGTCTTGTTGCTCAAAAGCTGAGCGAGTTCATAAAGCCTTTCTAAACTGGAGGGAATCAAATTGAAAAAAGACAAAGTAGAAGTTACCGGCGACGTACGAGTTCGATACGCACCAAGTCCAACAGGTTTTTTACATTTAGGGAATGCGCAATCTGCGTTATTCAACTACCTGTTTGCGAAGCATTATAACGGCACCTGGGTGTTGCGAATCGAAGATACTGACTTGAAAAGAAATGTTCCGCATGGTGAAGAAAGCCAGATGGAAAATCTTCATTGGTTAGGTATCGACTGGGATGAAGGTCCGGATAAACCGAAAGTTGAATTTGCCCCTTACCACCAAAAAGATCGTGTGAATTTGTATCATAAATACGTACAACAATTATTAGACGCAGGACTTGCCTATCGCGACTATGCGACGGAAGAAGAATTAAAAGAACTGCATGATCAACAAATCGAAGCTAAAATCGCGCCTCATTACGATGGACGCTGGTATGGCGCAACGGAAGAACAAATCAAGCAAGCCGAAGCAGAAGGCCGCAAATCCACGGTTCGTCTTCACTTACCTGAAAATCATATTTATGGCTGGGACGACATGATCAAAGGCCGTGTGGAATTTAATTCAGATAATATCGGCGGAGACTTCATTATTGAAAAAAGTAATGGTATGGCAACCTATAACTTCGCGGTAGTAATTGATGACTACTTAATGAAGATGACACACGTTTTACGTGGAGATGACCACATTGCCAATACACCAAAACAAATCGCTGTGTATGAAGCTCTAGGTATCCCACAACCGCTATTTGGTCATATCACACTGATCTATAGCTTGGATACCCATAAGAAATTGAGCAAACGGGATAAAAATACGCTGCAATTCATCAGCCAATACCGTAAATACGGCTATTTAAATGAAGCATTGCTGAACTTTATCGCCTTTCTTGGCTGGTCACCCGTCGGAGAAAAAGAATTGTTCACTCGGGATGAATTGATCGAAGCTTACGATATCAATCGGATGTCCGCTTCGCCTGCTTACTTCGATCAAAAGAAACTCGACTGGACCAATGCGGAATACATCAAGAAGACATCTGTGGATGAATTAACAAGAAGAATCATGCTGTTAGTTGATGCTGCTGAAACAGATGTAGCAGAACAATTGAAAGCCATGGGAATCGAACAAGACCTTGATTTTGTTAAAAAAGTCGTGGATATCTATCACACAGAAGCCAAGACTTTAATGACCTTTATGGAAAAAATCTTGTTTATCAAAAATGCTAACCAAGTGACCTTCACTTATACCGACTTAGCAGAATTTGATAGCGAAAGTGTTAAACAAATTTTGACCACCATGTCAGCAGAATTGAACAAGGCGTCAGAACCCGTGGACTACTCAGCGATTATTTCTACTGTTCAAAAAGAAACCGAACAAAAAGGACGCAAACTGTATATGCCGTTGAACGTCGTATTTACCGACAGCAAATCTGCACCGCAAATCACTGATATTCTATCTGTAATGCCTAAAGCAACCGTCCAACATTTAATTGACAACGCATTGACTTACTTAAATAAATAATGTGTTCTAACTGCAGCCTTGACTGAGGGCTGCAGTTTTTGTCAGTTCTGCTTTTCGCAGAATTAAACGTTCGAGTTCCTTATTTTGATTTGGAAGTGATCTATTGATCGGTCTAGTTAGCAGAATGATATGCGTAGTGAAAATACAACTCATTTTTCAGATTTTTAGAAAAATGAATCCATTAAAATGAACTAGCTGCGAGTTCCACTTCGCGTCTTTAGCGTGATTAGTGGAATCGTACAAGAACGAATCACTGTACATAATTACGATCAAAAAAATCCAGAAAGAAAGCGGCAAGCAGCGCATGTTTCCTTCTGGATGTTCTATTAGAAATATAGGTGCATTTGTTTTTGTTTAAATAGGTTTCCAATAAATATTGTTCGTTCTTCCTGATTGATTCGATAAAAGATTACAAAAATTTTTCCAATCAGGATGCGATAGGTTGGTTTGTCGAAACCATACAAACTAGCGACATTTTCATACATTTCAGGAAATTGTTTTAACGATTTAATGAATGATAAATGGCATGAACAAATTGAGTGATTTTTTCATCGGTAAGAAGCAGTTCCTTTTCCCATTCTGAAATGTTCTCCTGAAGACTTTTTCTAAAGGATTCAGAGTAAACAAGTGTGTAATTCATCATTAGTCGCCCCAACCATATTTACCAAACAGTTCTTCCATTTCTTGTTCAGTGGTTGTAGTTTTATTCTCAAAATCAGCGAAGCTTTCTTCGATTAGTTGACGATCTTTCTCTTTTGCAGAATCCTCAGCATCCAAAATGAAGAGGTGTCCTTCTTTGCGAACGTTTAACAAATCACCTTCATGCAAGCCCCATTCTTTTGGGAAAATGCCGCCGATTGAATTTCCAATTTTGCGAACTTTTATTTTCTTCATTCGTGCTTCCTCCTATTTGAAAGATAAGTAACTGCTTCAAGAATAATGTACGCAATAGTTAGCAATATCCCCTAGCGAAACTGTGTAGAGTGACTTCCTAATTATTATAACATGTTATAATGCGTGCTTCTGTCAAGTCAACTAAAAGAGTAACTGAAAAACAGGCTTGCTAGATGGATGAAAAAAGTATTCTGCGAAAGGATGAGTCAAAGAATGGAACACAATTCAAATTGCGAATATCAGAAGGGGCGAGTACACTGTTAGTAACAAGAAAATTCTTTGGAGGTAGTTCCAATGCATGAACATGACATCGTCCCGCCTATCCAGCCAAATGACTTTATTGATGAAATCAAGAATGAACAACATGCCGCGCAACAACTTTCAGTCGAAGATCAGCAGAAAGAAATCAGAGTGGAGCAGCATAAAAATGGGAAAAACGAAGACATCTTAGTTGTTATCCCAGATCCAAAGCCTGTTGTGATGGACTTGGAGACAGATCGGATTATCAAGGAAAAGAGAAGAACGGAAATTATCGACTAGAAATTAGCAAAAAAACACACTGTCGCAACTTTTACGACAGTGTGTTTTTACGTTTAAATGAATAGTGCTTTATATAATGCGATGGCAACGATGGAAGCGACAATAGGGGCTAAAACAGGTACCCATGAATAACTCCATTGTGAATCGCCTTTGTGTTTCAATGGTAATAATGCGTGCATGATACGAGGACCTAAGTCACGCGCCGGATTCAAACCAGGGCCAGTTGGTCCACCGAAGGATGCAACCAATGTCCATACTAAGAAACCTAATGCCAAGTGAGCAGTTCCTAAGTTGTTTTGGAAGAAAGGTGCTTTCGTAATCCCAAGGGCACCGAAGAATAAAATGAATGAACCAAAGAACTCATTCACGAATCCATTGAACTTAGAACCAACACTATTGATTGTTGAGAATGTTCCTAGTACATGTAATTTGTCTTCTGTTTGATCATAGTAAGGCTTGTAGCTCGCTACAACGACTAATTGACCGACCATCGCACCAAGTAATTGGACCACGATGTAAGGAAGAACTTCAGACCAAGGAAAGAAGCCGCTAACGGCCAAACCAATTGTAAATGCCGGATTGATGTGGTTTCCGCTGATACCGCCGAAGATCATTGCCGGAATCATAACCCCACATCCATAACCTACAGCAATCAACATCCAGTCACTACCGTAACCTTTTGTACCTCTCAAATCAACGTTGGCAACTGCGCCGTTTCCTAGCATTACTAACAAAGCAGTCCCCAAGAACTCAGCAGCTAACCGAGTAGTCAGTGAATAATCCATAAAAACCTCCTAAAAATATTTGAAATGAAAATGTAAATGAAAATTTCATTTTATATCTTAATCCCTATCTTTGTAATTAGCAAATGTTAACCTCAGAAAAACTATAAATTTCTATGAGAAATGACAACATAAGTTATGAAAGGCGAGGAAATGGGCTTTCTATTCAAAATTTTCAGTTAATAAAAAAATCCCGTTCAAAGGAACGAGATTTTGTCAGTTGATCAAAACAAGATGTCGGAAGTTTGGATTGTTTTCAATCAATTTATGGGCTCCGTAAAAGTTTTTGTCAGAGAAACCATTCAGCTGTGCCGTTAAAATCGATTTCAATTGATTTTTCTCCCAGAGATAGACCAACAGCTCCATCACATTGTGTGAATACTCGATGCCTTCCTCCGTAGTAAAAGAAGCTTCTAAAAACTCTTCACAGTAGAAATGAAGATACTCCGGATCAAAATTTTTGCTTTTCTTCTTAATAAAATGCAATAGGAGAACCTTCGCTGTGCCCTTGAATTCGGCTAAATGATCAAAGCTCTTTTCCTTTTCTGTATCCAGGTTGATCACGTAATCAATGGGTGTCATCTCTGCAGCCTCTAAGTCCCGTGACAGGTGAGTGGATTGTGACAGTACCACATCAGCCCCCATGTTTTTGATCCAAATTTCAGAGTTGTTTTTGTTGATAGTAGCGGCAACCTTCAGTCCCGCCCATTTCGCTAACTGGATAATTGTTGCGCCTAATCCGTCGGAAGTATTCAAGATCAACAGGTTTCCTTGGTTCTTTCCTGGTTTTGGCGTTAATTGCAGCTGCTTGAACAGCACTTCGAAGGCTAAGAAAAAACTATAAGAGAAAGCGGCGGCTTCATCTGTAGGAAAAGAGTCTGGCAATTTTACGATGGAACGAACATCCGCGATTTGAAAATTACTATAGCTGCCATATTTTCCGACTTTATTTACATACAATACCCGATCTCCTACATTCAGACGCGGATTGCTGCTGCCAAGACGAGTGATGATTCCTACGCCGCCAAAGCCTAAAATATAAGGTTTTTTTGCCCCTTTAATCGTTTGGCGAATCTGTGTATCTAAGGTGCTGATGGAAATAGCGGCAATTTTTATCATGACATCATTTTCCCGTAATTTCGGAAGCATGATCTTATAGTGTTCAAATTTTTTATCTTCTTTTAAACGAAATTTTTTCTCGAACCCGATTGCGTCTGAAATCATTCGTTTTACCCTCCTCAGAAATAACTTTCTGAATCTCCAATAATAAAATGGCTACTTATAATATACTTGATTTAACAAAGAGAGGGAAATAATTTCTTTAAAATGGGAAAAGAATAGGAAGATTTAAACAAATTTTGTCCGTCTATTTGTCAAAATCGGAGAAAGAAAAAAGTGTTTCGTCGTTTCTATCAGAAAAAGGCAGTCCTTGACTTGTGGGGGGAAGACAAGATGAGTAGAATTGCTATAATAGGAAATAGGAGGAATGATATGTTCACAGAAAAGAGTTTTGAGGTATTTGAAGTGGAGGGGCTTGACGGACGAATGGCGGCTATTCGTGAAGAGATTCAGCCGACATTTCAACACTTAGATGAAGTATTTCAAGAAGCGCTGGAACCGCTGCTGGATGAAAAATTATTTATCCACATTGCCCAGCACCGCCGCCGCACGACATATCCGCCAGAAAATACCTGGTCTGCCTTGAGCCGACAAAAACGGGGCTATAAGATGGAACCGCATTTCCAATTAGGGATCTGGCCAGACTATGTCTTTATGTGGTTGTCTTGCATCGATCAGCCAAAAAATGAACAGGCAATCGCTCAAGTTTTGCTAGACAATCAAAAAGCCTTTGACACGTTAACCTCAGATTTTGTTGTATCCGGTGATCACACGAAATCAAAGGTAGAAGCGTTATCCTCAGAAAGTTTGGAAAGACTGTTGAAACGATTCCGTGATGTGAAAAAAGGTGAGTTCCAGGTCGGACGGATCATAAAAAAGTCAGATCCGATATGGAAGGACCCAGAAGCAGCGCAACAGTTCATGATAGAGACTTATCAACAGTTGGTACCAATTTATCAATTGGCGATTGAAGCAAGTGTTACACCAGTGAAAAATTGAAAAATCGTGTATTCTTCTTTTCGTAAAATAGTATGCTAGACAGTTTTTTTGGACGAAGGATGCAGCCACACTGATAGACAGCGATTTATTCGCTGTTTTTTTTATCCAACCAAGACCCAAAGAAAATTTCGGGAAAATTGGTCAATCTGGGGCGTTTCCCAAAGAAAGAAGAATATCTGGGCCCTTTGGAAGATCAGTTATTTTCTATTTTAGTTTTGAATAGTTATTGAAAGCGTTTTATGCAAATGTCCATTTCAATGGACACAAGAAAAAATGTACGTAGAAAAAAATGAGCTATATTAAGGACAAGGAGGTTGACAAAATGCAGCTAAGCAAACGTGAAACACAATTGATCGAATTGTTTATCAAACATGGGATGACACTTACCGCTCAAGAGTTAGCTGAATTTGCCAATGTTTCCACGAAAACAATTTACCGAACGATCAAAAAAATCAATGAAGCATCGGATGATGGAGAGTTGATTTCAGCGGAGGTCGGAAAAGGTTTTCGTTTAGATTATGACAATTATTTAAAAGAAAGTGTACGTAAACGAGGAGGAGATACGGTCCAAGGTCCACTGGAAAGAAGGAATACGATTTTACTTTCCTTGTTATTCAAATCGCCAAAGAAGGTATTGATTCAAGAGCTGTTTGAGGAGTATTACGTCAGCAATACGGTGATTACGAATGATTTGGTACGGATGAACGAATTCTTGCAGAAGTATCAATTATCCCTGATTCGTAAAGGGCAGCGAGTGTCAATCGAAGGGACAGAAAAGCATATTCGCAAGGCCGTCAATCATTTGATTAGTGCGAATCGAGTTTGGGAAGAGGACTTTTCTACCCAGCAGGAAAAAATCAGTTCCTATGACATTAATTTTATTACCTCTTTATTAGAGTATATCGAAAGAAAATTACAGAATGGGATCGCATACCCCTATAATAGCAACATCTTTTCCCACATTTATATTTTGATCAAACGAGTGCGGGAGGGAGAAATTCACGCGGATACTTGCGCAGAATTATTAGACCCTGACGAAGAGGAGCTGATCACACAATATGATCAGTTGTATCAGCTTTCTAGGATGGTCATTACGAAGCTGAATCATTACCTGAATATTGTTTTACCGGAAAGCGAAACCTTTTACTTGTTTCAGTATCTGATTTCTTCACGAATGGAGAAGGAACCGATCAAGTTGAATCGGAAATCCAAAGAGGCGCTAGCAATTACCGATTTTTTCGCGAAAGAAATGAGTCATTTGATGGGGATGAAAGTGGATCAGCAGCCAAATCGTCAAGATTTATACGAGCACATTGATCCATTATTGTATCGTTTGAAAAATGAGATCATCGTTAAGAATGATTTATTGGGAGACATCAAGCTGGAGTATCCAGAGATTTTCCAACAGGTTCGGCAGGTTAGTAAAGCAGCGGAAGAAGAGTATCAGCTCAATGAGATTTCGGAAGACGAGATCGGCTTTTTAACCCTATATTTTGTGAAGTATAAAGAAATGATTCATTCGAAAAAACGAGTTTTGATTATGTGCAGCAGCGGGGTAGGAACTTCTGAGCTGTTGAAGGTGAAGGTCCGCAAGGCATTCCCAGAACTAGAAATTGTTGATGTCCTATCGGCGCGAAAATTTTCCAAAGCACCAGAAAAATACCAAAATATTGATCTGATTTTAACGACCGTTCATTTGACAGTCGAAATGATGATCCCAACGATTTTAGTTAATTCAGTATTTACCAAACAAGATGAAAAACGAGTGAAAGAGATGTTAGGAGAGATGTGAGATGAAAGCAGAGCAAATGATGGACGATTTCAGTATCGCCGATGTAATTACCGAAGAATTGATTCAATTAGAAATGAAAGCGACAACAAAAGAGGGAGCCATTTATGAACTGACGCGTTTACTGATGGCCAATGGGGACATTGAGGACGAGGAAGAATTTGCCGCCGATGTGTTTGCGCGGGAAGCAGAAGGAATGACTGGTATCGGTAATAGTATCGCGATTCCTCATGGGAAATCTGACAGCGTAATTAAAACGTCGTTAGTCGTCGGAAAGGCGAAGACGCCAATAGAATGGGAATCATTGGATGAGGAGCCGGTCCGGGTGATTATCTTGTTTGCAGTCAAGAACACGGATGCGAACACGATGCACATTAAACTATTGCAAAAAGTCGCGATGCTTTTAGCGGATGAGGATTTTATTGAAAATATGGTCAACGCCGAAACAAAATCAGAAATGATGGAATTATTATCACGAGATCCAATGGAAGAAGAGTAAAAAAAGAAAATGGAGGAATAGATGATGAAAATTGTTGGAATCGCCGCATGTACTTCCGGAATCGCCCATACGTACATCGCAAAGCAAAAATTGGAAAAGGCCGCTAAAACTCTCGGACACACGGCCCACATCGAGACACAGGGAACGATCGGTACGGAAGACGAACTGACTATGGAGGAAATCAAAGACGCTGATGTAGTGATCATTGCAGCAGACATCAAAGTTGGTGGAAAAGATCGCTTTGAAGGGAAAAAAGTGGTAGAAGTCCCAACAAGCATGGTCATCAAAGCGCCAAAAGGACTGATCAACAAGATCGAAGAAGAAATCATTAAGGCATAAAGAATGAAATCATTAATATGAAAAAGGAGATGAATGAAATGTTTAAGAAGCTTCAATTGAAAAAACATGCTTTGACGGCAATCTCGTACATGTTACCGGTTGTTGTTACGGCAGGGTTGCTGATCGCGATTGGGAATCTGACTGGTGGTGGTGTCATCGAGGATTATAAGGCAGCCTATTCGGTTCCAGATGCGCTGGTTTCACTGGGTGTGTTAGGAATGGGTCTGTTAGCTCCAGTTATTTCAGCAGCGATCGCTTATTCAATTGCTGACCGTCCGGGTATCGGACCTGGTTTGTTTATGGGGTTAATCGCTAATTCCATTGGTGCTGGGTTCTTGGGCGGGATGTTAGGTGGTTATTTGGTTGGTTTCTTCGTCCTGTTCCTAGTGAAAAACTTGAAAGTGCCAAAATGGGCACAAGGTTTGATGCCGATGATGATCGTTCCGCTCTTATCTACCTTGATCATTGGATTATTGATGTTCTTTGTCATCGGTGTGCCGATTGTTTGGGCAACAGAAGCGTTAACAGAGTTTTTACAAGGCCTGCAGGGTTCAGGAAATTTCTTGTTTGGGTCAATTGTAGGTGGAATGGCGGCCTTCGACTTTGGAGGTCCAGTCAACAAGGTGGCTTCACTCTTTGCGGATGGGCTGCTATTAGAAGGTATTCAAGGACCAGAAGCAGTGAAGGTATTGGCTTCAATGGTACCGCCATTTGGTGTAACAATTTCTTGGGTATTGTCTAAAATCTTCCGCAAACCGAAATATTCAAAAGAGGAACAGGACAATATCAAAATCGCGTTTCCAATGGGACTTTGTATGATCACGGAAGGAGTCATTCCTATTGCGGCAGTTGATCCACTACGTGTGATTTTCTCTTGTACAGTAGGTGCGGCGATTGGTGGGGGCCTGAGCATGTCATGGGGAGTGGGCTCACCAGTTCCTTCAGGCGGGGTCTTCATTATCCCGGCGATGACTGATCCGTTGAAATTCACACTCGCTTTATTGATTGGTTCTGCCATTACAGGAATTCTTTTGTTCGCGTTGAAGAAAGCCCCTGTTGAAAATGATATCAAGGATGATGAGGAAGAGGAAGAAGTAGATTTTTCTTCTATCAAAATTTCGTAGCAGAGGATTTGTTCGTTAGAAGTAAAAGTTCCTAGAATATAGAAGGAGACTTGTTGCATGTATGTTTCGATGAAAGAGATGTTACAAAAAGCCAATCGTGAAAGCTATGCCGTAATGGCGATCAATTGTTTTAACTTAGAAACGGCTAAAGCAGTAATAGAAGCAGCGGAGGAAATGCGCTCGCCGATCATTATTGATCTGCTGCAGGATCATGTGAAGGAACATTTGGATATTCGCTATTTAACCAAGCCAATCATTCGAATGGCAAACAATGCGAAGGTCGAAGTAGCGATCAACTTGGATCACGGACAAGATGTTGCGTTTGTAAAGCAGTGTCTGCATGAAGGTTTTTCCAGTGTCATGATGGATGCGTCGATGTATCCGCTGGAAGAAAACATTCGGATCACAAAAGCGATGGTGGAGTTGGCACAAATTTATAACGCCAGTGTAGAAGCTGAAGTTGGGGATATGGGAGCTGTAGCAGGGGATCATTTCACAAATGATGAGATGTACACAGATCCTGACGAGGCGATTCGCTTTATTCAAGAGACGGGTGTGGACTGCTTAGCATTATCTTATGGCTCAAGTCATGGGGACTATCCAGATGGCTATGTACCAGCTTTTCGTTTCGATATTGTAGAAAAAATCAAAACGGCAACGAACTTGCCTTTAGTCTTGCATGGGGGTTCTGGTGCGGGTGAAAAAAATATTTTGCGCTCAATTGAATTAGGGATTAACAAGATTAATGTTGGTTCTGACTTCATGAAGGCACAAAAAGCTGAAATTCAGAAACAACTTAAAGAAAATCCAGAAGTGGATTATCCTACGCTCATTCATCAAACGATGGCGGCAGGAAAAGAAATGGTCAAACGGTACATCGAACTTTCGGGTTCTAAAAATAAATCATAAGAAGAGAATGGAGACAAAGTCAAATGTTAATTAATATGAATCAAATGCTGGAAATCGCCAAGGAAAACAAATTCGCTGTGGGAGCTTTCAACGTCGCAGACAGTAATTTCTTACGGGTTGTTATTGAGGCAGCGGAAGAAAATGATGCACCAGCAATCATTGCGGTACATCCAACAGAGTTAGACTTTACAAAGGATGAGTTTTTCCAATATGCTGTTTCTCGTGCGAAAAATAGTTCGGTTCCATTTGTTATCCACATGGACCATGGAGATAACCTAGCAAGCATCATGCGTGCTATCCACTGTGGATTTAGTTCAGTCATGATTGATGGTTCATTGCTACCGTTTGAAGAAAATATTGCTATCACTAAAGAAGTAGTAGATGTTTGCCATAAGATTGGTGTTTCTGTCGAGGGTGAACTAGGGACGATCGGTAATACAGGTACTTCTATTGAAGGTGGCGTATCGGAAGTTATCTACACGAAACCAGAGGATGCCGAAGAATTTATCGAAAAAACTGGGATTGATACGTTAGCTGTTGCGATTGGGACGGCTCACGGAATTTATCCAAAAGATATTAAACCAGCATTGAAAATGGACGTTTTAGAAGACATTAAAAATAGAGTGGATATTCCGTTAGTTCTACATGGCGGTTCTGCCAATCCAGATGAGGAAATCGCTAAAGCTGTTCAAATCGGTATTCAAAAGGTCAATATTTCCTCTGACTACAAATATGCATTCTACAAAAAATGTCGTGAAATTCTTTCGACGACAGAATTATGGGATGCGAATGCGATTTATCCAGAATGTATCGATGCAGCGAAGGCGGTTGTTAAGCAAAAAATGGAATTGTTTAATTCAATCGGTCAAGCAGCGGTTTATCGCAAAGAAAACGTTCAACCTTGGAGACAAGAACAAAATTAAACCAAAAAGCCAAGGGAATCTCCCTTGGTTTTTTTAGGAGGAAAATATGTTATACGGAGGGATCGAAGCAGGCGGCACAAAATTTATTTGTGCCGTGGCTGATGATAAGTTTTATGTAAAAGAAAAAATCAGTATACCGACGACTGACCCACAAACGACTTTTAAGAAGGTTTTTGCTTTCTTTGATCAGTATTCTATTGACGCGATGGGGATTGGTTCATTTGGACCTATCGGCATTCAGCCAGATCAAGAAAATTATGGGCATATTTTAGCAACACCTAAAGCGGGCTGGACGGGTGTGGATTTCTTAGGCCAAATGAAGCAACGATATCAGGTGCCGACAGCTTGGACAACTGATGTGAATGCTGCAGCATTTGGTGAGATTAAACAGGGTGCAGCAAAAGGAAAACATAGCTGTATTTATTTAACCATCGGTACAGGAATTGGCGGTGGTATCGTAATCAACGATGAAGTTTTTCAAGGAATCTCTCATCCAGAAATGGGGCATCTGCATATCAAGCGACATCCCGAGGATACCTATTCAGGGACGTGCCCATACCATAAAGATTGTCTGGAAGGATTAGCGGCAGGGCCTTCATTAGAAGCGCGTACCGGAATTAAGGGAGAAGAATTGCCGTTGGATCATTCTATCTGGGACTTGCAGGCGAATTATTTAGCACAAGCATTGATGAGTTATACGTTGATTTTGGCGCCAGAGGTGATTGTTTTAGGCGGCGGTGTCATGAATCAAGATCATTTACTTAAAAAGGTCCAAAGCCAATTCACAGAATTAATGGCTGGTTATATGGAAGTCCCCAAAGCGGAAGAATATATCCTTCGATGGGGTTTGCCAAATGAAAGTGGTCTGATTGGCGCACTATTGTTGGCTCAAAAGGAACTCGAAAAGAACAATAACCGCAATCTTTCTTAAAATGAAGGATTGCGGTTTTCATTTAGTTTAAATATTCTTCGATAGCGTCTGCCGCTTTTTTATATCCACCAGCGGTTAAAAAGGATTGCTTGATTTGCTTCAAATTGCTTAAATAGCTAGGGTCAATCTGAACGTTTTCTACCGCAGCTTTTAATTCATCACTGCTTACCTGTTGATAATCTAAACAAATAGCTGCCTTTAGCTCGACTAAACGATGAGCAAGTGCTGGTTGATCCGAGCCCATTGGCAGAGAGACAAAGGGAACGTCATTTAAGATTAAATCATTCATGCTGTTTAAGCCGTTATGAGTGATTGCTACGTCTGCGTATTTCAACACTTCATTTTGCGGAAGATAATCTTGAACGATAAAATTCTTTGGAATAGTCAGATCTTTTAGACTAACCTGATGGGCTGCTAGAACAACTAGGTAGTCGGTGTCGCTAAATGCTTCAAAAACTTTTGTATAAATCTCTTTTGCATAGTCGCCAAAAATAGTGCCGAAGGAGACATACAAAACTTTCTTAGCTTTCTTCAAGCGTTCAATTGGCAAATTAGAGGTATCTTCCAAACGCTGATAATTGTCTGCACCAACTAAGACAAACTTTTCATCAAAAAATTCTTGTTCACTTTCAGGTAGAAAATATTCAGAGGTAAAAACAATATTTACTGGTTCAATATTAAAAAGCAAATCAAAAAAACGAGGGGGCATAGATACAGGCAGTGCCTGCTCAATTTTTTTTTCTTCCAAAAGATAAGCGTCGTTCATCGTCTTGAATTTCCCCGCTAAATGCGTTTTGTCAGGTTTCATGAAGTCCTGCATTCCCATGAAGACAGCTAGCATGGAAATAGCAGGAACCATCAAATAGTTAGCGAGCTGTTTGCTGAAGGGCATAGCCACAGAATGAATGACTGCGTCAAAGGAATCGTCTTGTATCTGCTCTAGAATATCTTGCATAATGTCTAAGCCGTGGTCTAATAATACATTAAAGCCGTTTTTAAAAATATTTAGATCATATTGATAGGCGCGGTAATCAGCGCCAGCTTCTTCGATCTTTTCACGGAATTCTTCACTTGAAAAATAGACGACCTCAATCCCGCGATTGCTCAGCTCTTTGACTAAACCAAGTGAAGGATTAACATGGCCGTGGGTAGTTACATTTAAGAATAAAACTTTATTCATAGTTGCTCGCTTCTTTCATTATTTTTATAAGGGCACCTTATCAAAAGAGATAATAAGGCTACCTGATTAAAATGTCAAGAAAAAAAGTTTCCGAAAATCGGAAACTTAACGATACACCAAATGTGTGAAGGATAATCTTTTACCAATCAGAGCTCCTAGATAGCCCGCGGCCAGTGCTTTAATCAAGCCCGGCAGGATAAAGGGAATCATTCCAGCTGAAAAGGCTGCGTCCCAAGGAAGGCTGCCGCTATATTTTAACCATAATGATCCGAAAAACAGGGTAATAAAGGCGCCAACCACATTTGCGAGGATTGACCAAAAATAATTAAAACGGGTCTTTTCGATAATCAACCCAGTAAAGAAGGCCTGAAAGATAAATCCAACTAAAAAACCGCCTGTTGGTCCAAAATAATGAACAATTCCGGCAGAACCGCCAGCTAATACGGGTAAGCCGATCATCCCCATTAACAGATAGATCGCAACAGCGATGGTTCCAGTTTTTTTTCCTAAGATCGTCACGACAAACCCAACAGCAAAGGTTTGCAGGGTTAATGGAATCGGTCCAAAAGGAATTGTAAATTGAGATAAAATTCCAATGATTGCGGCAAATAATCCGGCTAAAACAATTTCTCGACTTGTTAATTTCACTATACTCACTCTTTCGTTAACTTAATATTTTGTTTTGGTTAACGAAAGTATACTGGATGGTTAACAGGATGTAAAGAGAATTTTTTTGTAATTTCTCGATTAAACATTTTCATAGTTAAATACATGAAACACTGTTTAGTAAAAAAACAAATGTTCTTCGGGCTAAAGTCCTATCTAGATTTTGTACTTTCGTTGGAAGTAGCAGACAGGTCTTTCCTCTAAAATTTATAGAGTAAAGAACAAATGCACTAATTTTATAACGGAGGGAATGGAGTCGGAAATGAAAAAAATATTTATAGGTATAGGTGTGTTAGTGGTTGCGGGGGCAGGCTTTTTTCTCTATCAAAACACGCAGGCAAAAGCAAAAGCGGATACATCAGTAGAAATGTATCAAGTCAACAAGCAAACGCCGTTGCATTTAAAGGGGCAAGTTCAATCAACGAAAAAACAAACGGTTCTAGTGGATACGGAAAAAGGTCCTGTCCAGACGATTCATGTAAGTGAAGGGGATCATGTGACAAGAAATCAAATTTTAGTGACCTATCGTTGGGGAGAAGTCATTCGTGCGGCGAATGATTCCGTTGTGACCGCTTTAAATGAGGATGCAAAAAACGATCCGCAGCAGTCTTTGATGGTTTTGAAGAGCGAAGAATCTGCTATCAAAGGAGAAGTAACGGAATATGATCGCTCGAAGGTTGCTTTGAATGAGCCGATAGAAATTACTTATGGAAACAATGAAAAGAAAGTGACTGGGAAAGTAACCTCTCTGGCTGAGATGAATAATGAACCAGAAAAAGAAGATGCTAGTAGTTTGGTCACCTATAATTATACAGCAGTGCCTGACGAAGCAATTCCTGTAGGCTATTCTGTAGAATTATTAATTCCGCGAAATGAGATTCATTTGCCGTTGAAAAGTGTAGTGGAAAAAGACGGGAAATACTATGTTTATACAGTCGCTAAAAATAAGGCTGAAAAGCATGAAGTGACTGTTGAAAAAGGAAACGGCTATTATTTGCTACATGAAGGTTTGAATGAAAACGACAAAATTATCAAAGATGCGAAGAGCATGAAAGATGGGATGGATGTGACAGTTGAATGATTGTGATGGAAAATATCAATAAATTTTACACTGCCGATCAAGAACGCATCCATGTCCTAAAAGCAATCAGCTTGACGATTGAGGAACACGAATTTGTGGCGGTGATGGGACCATCGGGTTCGGGAAAATCGACGTTGATTAATACGATCAGTTTTCTTGATGGAGATTTTGAAGGAAGCTATCGTTTTGAAGCGCAAGATGCCTATCGTTTCAATGATGAGAAGCTTTCAGCTTTACGCAATAAGTCAGTAGGGTTCGTTTTTCAGTCCTTTCAGCTGATTGATAATAATACAGTGATGGAGAATGTGGCGATGCCGTTGCTATATGGCGGAATGAAGCAAAAGCAAACCAAGCCTTTGGTAATGGAGGCACTGCGAAAAGTTGGTATCGCGGATAAATACAACAAACTGCCCAAGCAGCTTTCAGGCGGACAGCAGCAGCGTGTGGCAATTGCTCGGGCGATTGTCGGAAACCCGAAATTTATCGTAGCAGATGAACCAACAGGAGCATTAGACAGTCATACCTCTGAAGAAATCATGCAATTATTTAAACGATTGAATGAAGAAGAAAAAGTAACGATTTTGATGGTCACTCATGATCCTGATGCGGCGGCTTATTGTCAACGAATCATTACGGTGAAGGATGGCGAGATAGTGGAAGAAGGTGTTCCACATGCGGTTTAGTGAAGTATGGAAGACTTCCTTCAAGGCAATCGGGAAAAACAAACGGCGAAGCTTTTTGACCATGATCGGTTTGATAATTGGGGTATCTGCGGTAATTACTGTCTTTTCAATCGGGCGTGCCTTTGAAAATTATGCCTCGGAATTCATTGGATTGGATCAATTTGATGGTAGTGTTGGTTACACTTATACACCAAAAAATGATTCGTTCTATGGAAATGGATTAGATGCCTTTACCGAAGAAGATATTAGTCGCTTAGAGAGCATTCCTGGAGTCCAATCGGTGAACTATTACAATGATTCTCGTAACGGCAGCAAATATTCGGATCAAACCTTTGATGAAGTGGGAAATGACGGTCGTTGGAATTGCTTTAAGCTATTAAAGGGCCAAGGAACGAAGGTTGTTCATGGCCGACCGATTCAAGATAGTGACTATTATAATGAAAATCCTGTAGTCGTGATTGATCAAACCGCGGCTAAGGCAATTAAAAGGGAACAGACAGAAGCTTTAATTGGCCAAAGCATAAAAATTGGCGGGCATCTCTTTGAGGTAGTCGGGATTATGGAAGATCGAAACGGCGGTTCTATTGTTTCCACTTCGGAGGACTATGTTGTTGCTGAGGTTCCTGAAAATGTTTACGAACATTATTTTAATACGGAAGACCGCAGCATGATCCAAGTCAAAATGAGCCAAACGGCCAATATCAAGAATGTCTCCAAAGAAGCCGAAGATACGCTGAAAAAATACGGAACATGGCGAGAGTTTGGCTCTTATAAGAGTCAGGATTTGGCTGGACAGGTGGATCAATTACGGATGCTGCTGACTAGTATTACTTTACTGATCTCAGTGATTGGTGGTATCTCGCTATTTATTTCGGGGATCGGGGTCATGAATATGATCTATATCTCTGTCTCGGAACGGACCAAAGAGATCGGTGTTCGACGAGCTATGGGTGGAACAAAGGGCAATATTATGATGCAATTCTTACTTGAAGGTATCTCGTTGACTTTAGTGGGTGGCACGATTGGCTATCTAATCGCTATGCTGTTAGGATTTGCCATCAGTATGTTTACACCTCTGTCGGTTCGTCCAGATCTGTTTACGGTGACGCTGGCCTTTGGCTTGTCTGTCGTGATCGGAATCGTCTTCAGCTGGCTGCCGGCAAAGAGTGCCGCAAAAAAGGATATCGTCTCCTTGCTGCGCTGATTTAAATTTAGAAAGAGTACCCCGTCAGATGATCATTGTCTTGTCGGGGTATTTGTTGCGGCTACTGTTCGTTGGTACTCCCGATTTCAAGTAGATTACCTTCGGGATCTGTGACATAAAAATTACGTATACCGAAAGAGAAGGTCATGGGGGCTCCTGTTGGGAAGGAAAGCCCCAGTTTTGATAATCGTTCGTATTCGGCATCCACATCTGCAAAGCAGGGTAACCATAGAGCTAGTTCAAATGTCTGATTGATTCCTTTTGGTGGAATGTAGTTTTCATCGATAGCTTGCACGAAGGCTTCGCGGCTATACATAAAAAGTGCCAAATCTCCGCTTGCTGTTTCAAATTCAGCGAAATCTCCATCGGTCCATTGTGTTTGAAAACCCAATAGGTCTCTGTAGAAATGAACCATCTTTTTCATATCGCCAACTAATAAACCAGTACCGACCTTTACCTCTTTTCCCTTCAATTTTATTCACTCCTTTGACTTCAGATTCTTTCTTTGATTATAGCAGAGTAAAAAGTCCTGATTGAATAGAAGCTGTTTTTGATTTTCTGGTAAAAAAATAGTACTGAAGGACTCAAACATTTTTGACTCTTTTTAATGGTAATTTTAATTTATAAAATTTAGAGAAAACAAAAAATGAAAGCGTATTTTTAATTGAAGGATAAAAAATAGTGCGACTTGAAATGACTTAAAACACACCATAAAAATTAAGGAGTGGAAATTATGCAAACACAACGATTAGGCCAAAGACAGCTTCTGAATATGATGAAGGGAAACTTAGAAAAAAGAATATTACAAGTATACAGCGAAACAAAGGATGTACCGTCTGTTATTGAGTATGCAGTTGCACTCCTTGTACGACATGCTTTGTCTGTCGCGGATTTCTCTTTTATGTGTCATGAATTAATCAGAGAACTATTTCTGACGGCAGTGCCTTGTACAACGATGCGCCGTTTCAGTGTCTTTTTCGAAGCATATTTTGACGAAGAAGAATGGAGAAACGTCGTTGACCGTTTATATAAAGATGAACAGGACTATCTCGCTGCTACTGCAGAAGCACGAGCAAGCAAGGGATATTTAAAGGAAAAAGACTCAATGAGAGCGGATGAATTAGCTAATCACCAGTTTATTCTTCGTTCTACCTTCAAAGGGGCGAATGACCGAAAGCATATTTGGACCCTAAAAAATGCACATCCCGTGAGAAACGAAGAAGAACTAGTAGGTGCATTAAAAATTCTAACAATGCTGACCATTTTTGAGACAAATGGCGTACGAAAATTTACTGAATTTGTTGAGGTTTTCCGAGATGCGCTCGCTCCGGATCTGCATTATGTGGAAGAACAAGAGGAGCCTTCAGAAGCTGATGAGGACGCGTTTGTGAAAAGCGAACAGAAAATAAATGTGCAAAAAGGAACCAGTTCGATGCAAAAAGCGAATGAGCGAAAGAAGAGCCCAGTACATTCAAATAAAGAAGAATTTAAAGGATTGAACCATGCTTCGGCACCAAAAAGGGGAGAGAACCCTGAGTCGAATGTGTTAGCAGGAAGTTCGATCGCAGTTCGTCCTCCTGAAAGAAATGTAGGAATATCGGATAGAGTTAAAAATACCAGTAAGAAAAAATCAAAGGATGGAAAACAAAAGAATAAACAAGACTATTTTGGCAAAAGTGAAGAACAAGTTATAGAAGGTAGAAATGAACGGAAACTGAAACAAAGAGTCGCCAAGCTACTCGGGAAAAAGAAGCGAAAATAAATGTAGTAAGATATAGTTTGGTTTTTCGTGAGAATAATGGAAGGTGTATTGTAAAAAAATAAAGCGTTTTATATACTTTACCTAAGGGCAAAATTTGAGTGAGAGGGGAGCGAGTATTTTGAATTTTCATCGGTGATTATGAGTAACACCTTGCCTTAGAGTCTCTAAGAATGTGAATTTAAAATTCTCCTCCCTGACGATGCTTCTTTTACCATAGGTATAATGCCTACACCGTAAGAAGTCGTTTGAGAACATACGGGGGTATGTTTCTTTTAGTGCGTCTACTGAAAGTAGTAGTTGCGCAAAAGAGAGGAGATTCCCGGATTTTGGATGGAACATTAGGATCAAAAAAACGACAAATGAATGGAGAAGAAGATGAAGAAAACAATTATTGGACTGTTGGCGTTAGTTACGCTAGGATTGACTGCTTGTGGTGGTGGAAGTGACGAAACAACCGACACAACCAAGGCGAAAAAGGAAACGGAAGCATTTACTGGAGAATACATTGTAAATGCTGATTATGTGAAGAAAAACCTAGACGATGTTATTTTGATTGATGCGCGGGGTGAAGAAGAAGCCAATAAAGGAACCGTAAAAGGTGCGACAGCGATCGGCTGGCAGAATTTAGCATCGGTGGAAGAAGGCGCTTCAGGAGATGAGA
This sequence comes from Enterococcus sp. DIV0170, assembly GCF_051710765.1. Classification (NCBI taxonomy): domain Bacteria; kingdom Bacillati; phylum Bacillota; class Bacilli; order Lactobacillales; family Enterococcaceae; genus Enterococcus; species Enterococcus sp. DIV0170. Next base: position 2,932,263 of record NZ_JBIOLG010000001.1, on the reverse strand, counting down.
AATGGGGCCTGGTTCTTGAACCGAAGGAACTAGCTAAACGCTTAGGTGAGAAAGGGATCGCAAAAGACAAAGAAATCGTACTGTTTGCTGGAGCGCAAAAAGGCTGGGGCGATGATGGCCGAATTGCTTGGGAGTTATTGGCAGCCGGCTACAAGGATGTAAAAATGGTTGATGGCGGCTTTGCAGCCTTAAAAAAAGCAGGATTAGAAACGGATATCGAGAGCACAAAACTGGACCCAGTTGATGTCACGATTGATTCAATTGATCAAACACATATCATTCGAACAGATGAGTTGAAAAAGGACTATGATGAGTACAAAATCGTTGATGTCCGAGAGGATAAAGAATACGAAGGAGACGTCTTGTATGGAGAAGCCAAGGGCGGACATTTGCCTGATGCGATTCATATTCCCTTTACTGATTTGTTCAATAGCAATGGGAAATTAAAAAGTAAGAAAGATTTAACCAAGCTTTTTGAGGATGCGGGATTGGCCAAAGAGGATAAAATCGTTACTTATTGTACAGCGGGCATTCGTTCAGCCTACATGGAATTAGTGATGGACATGTGCGGCTTCAAGCAAGTAAAAAATTATGATGGCTCTTATTATCGTTGGGCAAAAGTTGAGGATGTAGAAAAATAATGTCTAAACTAAATAAACGCAAGCTTGCGAGAATCTTGTTGATTCTGTTTATACTGCTAGCAGTAGTGGCCTTTTACTTTGTTCCAGGAGTTCGCTCGAAGGTCACGCAGGTGTTGATGCTGTTTCGTTCGATGAGTGTGGAAAGTATCGTAGGCTATTTACGTTCCTTTGGTGTTTGGGCAGTTGTTATCTCATTTCTGCTGATGATGTTCCAGTCCATTATCGCACCATTGCCGGCCTTCTTAATTACGTTTGCTAATGCGGCTGTTTTTGGCTGGTGGCAAGGCGCGTTGCTTTCCTGGACCAGTGCGATGGCGGGAGCACTCGTTTGCTTCTACATTGCGCGGATTGCAGGGCGAGATATCGTGGAACGATTGAACAAGAATTTTTCATTAGAGTCGTTGGACGCTTATTTTGATCGTTATGGCAAGCACACCATTCTGATCTGTCGTCTTCTGCCATTTATCTCTTTTGATTTTGTCAGCTATGCGGCAGGTTTAACGGCAATCAAGCCGATACCGTTCTTGATTGCCACAGGAATTGGACAATTACCAGCGACAGTTGTTTATTCGTATGTTGGCAGCAATCTAACCGGCAGTACAAAAACTATTCTGTTTGGTTTGCTAAGTATGTTCGCGTTGTTCATCGCGGTATATGTCTTCAAACAAATTTATCAAGGCCGGCAGGCAAAAACGAATAAATAAAGAAACGTCAGCTATATTTTTAGCTGACGTTTCTTTTTAAGCTTCACTATGCTTTTCTACATAGTGATTATAAAGCATGTCTAAGAATTGAATCTCAGTGACATTTTGATAAGGCATAATGTAGAAGTTTGTAACTTGGAAGAATGCGATCAAATTCCAGAAAAAGAAGGAATAGCGCAGAATCAAAAATTCCATTTTATAGCCATCCATGATTTGACGGCTTAGCAAAATCGCATCCGAAGCGCTCAAGGTGTCGTCTTTTTCTAGTAAGTAATTAGTCATTGCATAAGAAGCGCTTTTTACAATTCCTGGGATAACGAATAACAGCGACCAAAGAAAAGTATAGATCGCGACTAAAATATTGGCTTTTAAGACGCGGTTCTTTTGTGCTTTGATAAAATAAGCAAAAATTTGTAGCCCATCTGCGCGGTTGCCTCGCAGCGTGTGGATCGCACACCATTGTAAAACAGCTGTAGAAAGTGCAGCAATCAGAAATATTAAGATCAGCGCAGCAATCATCACTAAAAACCAGAAGAATGTCGAAGCACCGGAAAACGGACGGCTGTAACCATAGCCATAATCATAATTGTAATAGCCATAAGGATTGACGAAACCTAAAATGCTATTGGTAAAGAAGCGGACATAAGCAAATTGGAAAATAAAACCTGCGACAATGTTTGCACCAATCAGGAGAAGGATCGTTTTACACCATTCTCCATACCTGCCGGATAATTTCTCTTGGGCATGCTTTTTAATGTCAGCGCGTGTAACATTTAAGCCTTCCGCTTTTTCTAGCTCTAGTTCAAAGTGCTCCTTTGGTTGTACTTGAACAAAAGGTTCGTTACTGTCGTCTTCGTTTGGAGTTCCTTGCTCCAAATTGAATCCGCAGGCCGGACAAAACTTCGCTTCCGCTCGTAATTCCGCACCACAATTGGGACAATATTTCATTTTTCCACCCTTTTCTTTTTCATTCAATATCATCTAATCATTATCATTGATAAGCCAATATTCGTCAATAACCGATAAATGAAAGATTTAGCAGCTTCTTCCAGCTATACAAGTATTTCTTTACTGTAGGTGAAGAATGACTTATGATTTAGTAAAGATATCTTTACTAGGAGCGAAGAAATTGAGTGTCGTAAATCATATTCGAGAAATCAGAGAAGAAAAGAAGATCCCGCAAAAAGAAATGGCGCAGGCGCTGGGGGTTTCACGCCAAACGATGACCGCGATCGAAAAAGGAAAGTACAATCCTAGTTTAGAGCTTTCATTGAAAATAGCGGCTTACTTTGACAGGCCGTTTGATGAAATTTTTTATTTGGATGAAGGGAAGGATTAATGAATGGGCTTTTTCCGTATATCGGGTGCGAATAATTATATAGCAGGGGCATTGCTTATTTTTGGTTTGTTGGCTCTGTATGCACTTGGGTCTTCAATATATTTTTTAGTCAAAGAAATTTTTAGGAAGAATGATGAACTGGTAAGAAAAATCGCCTTTGATTCTATGGCAATGAGCTTTGGAATCATCCTACTTTTACACATCGTGCAGATGATTATTCGAGTCGTACACTTTAATAAAACCGGTCAGGATATCAATTTGGTAGTGACTCCAGGATTATCGATTTATCAATTAGGTGATGCACCTCTCCATCTTGAATCCTTTGGTGTTGATCTTGGGATTTTTGCCTTGTGTCTATTTGTAAATCGATTACGTTATCGACTTTAGTAGAAACAAAAATTAATAGATGAGAAGGAGGAAGAGTGATGAAAAATGTTCTAGATATTTATTTGAAGAAGAAGAGCATAACAAGGAGCGAGCTCTCAAAAAAAGAAGAGCTTTCGGAACAAAAATTGGCTAGAATCAGCAAACAGAATCCAGACAGCTATTCAGAAGAAACGCTTGAGTTATTGGCGAAGGGATTAGCTACCACACCTGCAGAGGTATTAGAGGAATTGAGATCAATTCGTGATAGTGACGCGCTCTATCAAGTAACGAATATCAATGAGCTAAGACAAAAAGTGAAAGAGAAGGAAGAAGAGTTCTTTGTTGAAGGTGATTTCCGAGAATTATTGAAAGAAATCGAAGGAAGCAGAGTGTCTGAATCTGCTGAATTAGGCTTTCAATTGGGGTCTAGAGGATCAGGAACTGTGCTGGCACAGGCCGTTTTGCGAGTGATGAACCTTTTTGAAGAAGATACAAAATTAGAAAATTTGAAGCAAGACATTGCGCAGCTTTATACCATCGAGTTCATTAATGAAGAAGAAGCGAAGCTGCGCTTAAAGCAGTTAGATTATTAATTAATATATGCAGCTACACCCGCGGTTTTCTGCTTAGAACTGCGGGTGTTTTGGTGCATGAAAGATACTCAGAAAATGATCTAAATCGCCTATCTGATTCGTTTGATTTTGGTAGGATCATTTTTATCGTATCTGATTTTTATGGTATCACCAACTTGATAACTTAATGGGAGGACGGTAATACTTCTTTTATAAATGTGTTTAAATCCATCCACCACATAAGAGACAATCGCAAATTTTGCGTTTCCGATGACAACTTTTTGGGGAGCTACGGTAACAACTTCTTCGATAGTAGCAAGTGTTTCGACAGTTTCTGCTTTTTTCATTTTTGTTCCCTCCGTAAGTAAATGATACACCTTAGCTTGCGTTGTGACGTATCGAATTTGAAAACAAAAAAACACCCAAATCCATGAAAAAGGATTTGGGTGTCTGTAAGAAGTCTTACATTAATTTGTTGTAGAATTCAACGACTAATGATTCGTCGATTTCTGGGTTGATTTCATCACGTTCTGGTAAACGAGACAATGAACCTTCTAATTTTTCATCGTCGAAGCTTACGAAAGCAGGACGACCAACAGCTGATTCAACTGCTTCTTTTACTGTAACCATGTTTTTAGATTTTTCACGGATACCGACAACTTGGCCAACTTCTACTTCGTATGAAGCGATGTCAACACGTTTGCCATCGACAGTTACGTGACCGTGGTTAACTAATTGACGAGCTTGACGACGAGTTGAAGCCAAACCTAGACGGTAAACCACGTTATCTAGACGACGTTCTAGTAAGATCATGAAGTTAACACCGTGTTTACCTTCTTTGATTTTGCTAGCGCGTACGAATAAGTTACGGAATTGACGTTCGTTTAATCCGTAGATGAAACGTAATTTTTGTTTTTCTGACATTTGCAAGCCGTATTCAGATTTCTTTCCACGGCTGTTTGGTCCATGTTGACCTGGAGCGTATGGACGACGTGCTAATTCTTTACCTGTTCCTGATAATGAGATACCAAGACGACGAGATTGTTTCCATGATGGTCCTGTATAACGAGACATTAAAAATTCCTCCAATAAATTGTTTTGGAGTAAAATAATCCGTTGAAAAATTCATATCCGTGTAGTTCGTTCTTCAATCTTCACCTTCGCAGCCGCGGTTACACAATTGAACCAATGCTGGCAACGAACTGGGGACGGGCTATTATTCTTCTGCTGCATTATTTTACACAAAGGTCAGTATAACTGAAAAACGTGGCTTGAGTCAAGTTCAGCTGTTGCTTTTTTGAAAAAAATGTGTTAATTGTTGGGTGCTGGCAAAAAACGATTACTTTCTTTCAAAGTCAGTGAAAATATTGACGGAGAATTACGGAATAACATTTTGCAAATTCTCTGAAACTTCTCTACAATGAAGGAGGAAAAGATGGAACCTTTGATTTTTCCGCATCAAATTGAAAATATTGGACCAATGACTCGTTATATGAAAAACCTTTTTCCTTTTTGCGGCGTCAAAAAACCACAGCGTGCATTGCTGGAACGTCCTTATTTAAAGGAAAGCCTGACTCTGCCGATGCCAGAGCTGTTAGAGGAGATTTTTCGCAATTTCTACAAAGAAGAGCGAGAGTATCAATATTATGCAATTGATTTGGCTCAAAAGAACATCAAACGTTTTTCGCTAGATGATTTGGCAGCATTGCTTCCTTTGTTAGGGGAAAAAACTTGGTGGGACAGTATTGACGCCTGGCGCAAAGTATTTTCTACGTGGGTTTTGGCGCATCCTACGGAGATCAAACGGGTTTATGCGTTTTTTTATCAGCACGAAAATTTTTGGTATCGGCGAGTAGCGATCAACTTACAGTTGATGTTTAAAGAGCAAACCGATACAGAGTTATTGGCGCAAGCGATCTTAGCAGATTTGACGACCGAGGAGTTTTTTATCCAGAAGGCGATCGGCTGGGCATTGCGAGATTATAGTAAAGTGAATCCTGATTGGGTAAGAAATTTTATGCAGCAGCATTCATTAAGTAAGTTAGCCCTACGTGAGGGCAGCAAATACATATAAATGGAGAGATAAATTTTGGAAAGAAAATTAATCGCACTAGACATTGACGGGACCTTGTTGAGCAGCCAAAGAAAACCCTTGGACAGCACGATGAAGGCGTTGAAGGCATTACGTGAAGCTGGACACTTAGTGACTATTGCGACGGGACGTTCCCGCTTGTTGGCTGGTGATGTGATTCATCAATTAGGTTGTTCGAATTATATCATCTGTAACGGATCGGCTGGTTTTTTAGATCATGAACAAGTCTATAAGCATACGCTTGATCGCGAAGCCCTGACTCGGATGATTGAATTCGCAAGTGCACGTGAAGTCGACATCATGCTTTTCGGTCTAGATTCCTTTGGACGTGTGACGGATTTTGACGCGTCAAAAGTAAGCAATGCAATGAATTCTTTTGGACAGCAAGCACCAGAATATGAAGAAGATTATTTCTCTAAACATGAGGTCTATCAAGGCTGTGCCTTTTATGATCAGTCAATGGATGAAGAATTCCAAGCGGCCTTTCCAGAATTTCGTTTGGTCCGTTGGCATGAGAACAGTGTCGATATTATTCCAAATCCTGGCTCAAAAGCGCAAACGATTTTGGCTTTAGCGAAAAAAGTCGGGATTAAACCAGAAAACATCGTTACTTTCGGCGATGGCAATAATGACATTGAAATGTTGAACTTGGCAGGAACAGGGGTTGCGATGGGCAATGCGGCAACTCACGTCAAAGAAGCAGCCAATCTCGTGACTGATACAAACGATCAAGATGGTATTTACAAAGCTTTACGCCAATTAGAATTGGTTCATTAATAAGTAGTGATTAAACGAACTGGGGGAGGACTCTCAGTTCGTTTTTTACGTGCTTTTTAATCGAGCGACCAGTCATTAGTCAATTATTGAAGCCTTTGAGTATTTTGTTCCTAAAAAAAATAAAATTCAGATAAAAAACCAATTTTCTAAAAATGAGAACGACACAATTAAGAAACTAAGCAGGAAATGTTTCGTTGATTGAAAGAAACCGAAGGAGAAAATGACAAATTAAATAGAATTAAATATTATAAGATTCTATTTCAACATTTTGCTTTATTAATTTTGTTTGTTTTTTTAAATTCTATCGACTTGTTGTTAATTTCTTTAACGGTGTTGACGAAGACGCTATTTTCCGTTTATCATATAGATAATAAGTGTTTTTTTATGTGCTTATTAAATAGGGTATTTAGGAGGAGTACGCATGAAAAAGTTTAGGGTTTTTAGCGGATTGGTTTTACTGAGCAGCTTGTTACTAACATTGACTGCTTGTTCAGGCGGCGGTGAGTCGAAAAAAGAAGATAAAAAGGAAAATACAGCACAATCTTCTAAGGTTGAATTGAGTGTCGAAGGCGGCAGTTACATCATCCCTGATGGGGAAAAGGTTGATGATGAAACGGGCTTTTTGGCATTGGATATCAAAGTCAAAAACAAATCTAAGGACAAATTAGATGTTTCCTCTACTGATTTTGCTTTGTATGATGAAGATGGGAAAAAAGTTTCTTCGGAGCATGTTTATGACTCGAATGATAACTTTAAAGTAATGAGTAGTGAAAGTCTGTCTGAAGATAAGAGTTTTACGGAGCCGCTAGTTTTTGAAGTAAAAAAAGATGCGGAATATGAGCTGCACTATAAACCAATGTATTATTCAGATGAAGACAAAGATGAGGGTGTTGAGCTTAAGCTGAACACAAAGAAATACAGTGATGATACAAAAGCTGTTCAGGCCTTGACAGGGCAGTATATCACAAAAGTCTTTTATGGTTCTGATGAAGTGAAAGAGGAAGAGAAGAAAGCTGCTGGAAAACTTGAATTGGCTAACGATGTGGACGCAGAAAGAAAAACCTTCAAAGAAGAGAGCATCAATAGTTTGAAAGATGAATTCTCTGATTATGAGCCATCAACAGCGGAACTGGACAAAGTCATTACACAGATCCAGCAGACAAATGCGGAAAAAGGCAAAGTGACCTATAGCTTTAAGGAATTCTTCCCTGAATCCGCGGTGATTTACGTTCGTCCGGAAATGGTATTTTTAGATGATGTTGATACAGAATCTATTACGGATAAATTCGTAGAGGAAAATGAAGGGAAATATACAGACTATACTAGTGTTCGTCGCGATGCTGAAAAATATTTGCTGCAGGAATTACCAGCGAAAATCAATGAAGCACCGATCAATACTGATGACAATATGAACGGTGAAGGCTACCAAGTGAAGCTTGAGAAAAAAGACGGCAAGTGGGAAATCAACTCAGCGAATGAAAGCCGGAATTACTATTTTAAATCAATGAAAGCGGCCTTTAGAGGCGGGCTTGATGAATAGAAAGACTGGAACGCTGGCAGTTATTGCCATAATAGCCGTAACTGTTTTTGGTTTCATCAGCTACTCCAGTTATAGAAACAGTGAAGAGGCAACGGTGGAGCGTCTTGCAACGGCACTTATTGAAAAGGATACTGAGACAGTAAAACAATACATGCCCAGCTATTCCAACAAAAAAAAGATTTCAAAAAATGCACGAACCATCTTTTATCAGCAGGTAAAGAAGATGAAAAAAGAACAGGTTGTGAAGCTGCTGAAAAAGGAAGGGAATTTCACGATTGAAGAAGGCTCTTCCTTTAGAAAGCCGGCTCAGATCTATCCAACGGCTCGTTTTCTTGTCATTGAATTGCCTAAGGGCACAGAGCTTAGAGCATCCATTCAAGGCCAAGAAGTCTCCGGTGACTATGTGGAAGACTGGAATAAATATACCTTCGGCCCTTTCTTGCCAGGCGAATACGATGTAGTCTATGAAATGGCACATCCAAAATTTGGTGCAAAAGAAGCCAAGGAAACGATCGACCTGAATTCAGAGGATCAGCGGTTGACGGTTAAAGAAAATAGCTTGTATGAAGGCAATCAAGCCTTTCAAAAACATTTGCTAGCCTCAGCGGTCAACTATTTTGATTCCTTTAATCAAGGGATTCGTGACGGTCTGAACGTCTCACAACTAATAGCCTCCAAGGAGCATAAGGAAGAGATGAAGACGGGCTTTGATCAGTTGAAGCCCTACTTAAAGAGCTTCGATCAGCAGTTTCAGAACATCAAGATTGATTGTGATTCGATCTCGGTAAACAACGGCCAAACGAAGGTTCAATTGGATTTGTACATTGATCTTAAACGTTCGATGCAATTGGTGGAGGAAGTCGGAATCGATGAAGCGCTGTTTTCAGATAGACAAAATGCGATTGCAAGCCTTGTTTATGAGGAAGAACAGAAAAAATGGCTGATCGATGAACTGGATTTTAACACCTACCAGCAAGACCCTGAGAAATGGGAGCATGTGAAAAGTTATCACTCGGAAAATGAACAAAAGGCGCATTGGGATAAGGATGGCGCCGCCGAGGTTGTTTAAAAAGTAGAAACTGCGGGTGAATGACTGCCTGCAGTTTTTTAATTGCCTTCAGCAAGTTGAATGGAATCTTTTATTTTCAAGCAAAAACAACTATAATAAGACAAGATGCTTAACTAGAGAAGGGGAAAAAAAGTGCGCTTATTATTCATTGGGGATGTTGTTGGTTCGTTAGGTCGGCAAATGCTGAGCGATTATTTACCGCGATTGAAGAAGAAATACCATCCACAGTTGACGATCGTCAATGGCGAGAATGCGGCAGCTGGTCGCGGAATTACGGAAAAAATCTATAAGAAATTTTTGCAAGATGGTGTTGATGTTGTAACGATGGGGAACCATACATGGGACAACAAAGCAATTTTTGAATTTATAACTGACGCGAAGAAAATGATACGACCTGCGAACTTTCCAGAAGGTGCACCAGGGAAGGGTCATCTATATGTGAAGGTGAACGACCTAGAGCTTGCGATCATCAACCTGCAGGGACGTTCATTCATGACAGATTTAGACGATCCTTTTCGTATCGCGGATCAGTTGATCACTGAAGCACAGAAGCGTACGCCTTACATTTTTGTGGATTTCCATGGAGAAACAACGAGTGAAAAACAGGCGATGGGCTGGTTCGCAGATGGCCGTGTTTCGGCAGTTGTGGGCACCCACACCCATGTTCAAACCAATGATGCACGAATTTTACCTAAGGGAACAGCTTATCTGACAGATGTTGGAATGACTGGACCTTACGATGGTATTTTAGGAATGAAGAAAGAACCGATCATTGAAAAATTTTTAACCGCACTGCCGCATCGTTTTGAAGTGATCGAAGAAGGTCGAACAGTGTTGTCGGCTTGCGTGATCGACATTGATAAGAACGGTCACGGGCAAAAGATTGAAACAGTTTTAATCAACGAGGATCGTCCATTTAGAGAATAGAAGCAGAGGGATAAAATGAATCTAGCAAATGAAGCCGCCGTTGAAGCGGCTTTATCTCATTTAACCGCATTATTAGGGGAAAATGAAATAATTATCCGTTTTCAACAGCTGAAAAAACGAGTAGAAGAAAACGACACACTTCAGGAATTAGAAGAAGGCATCAAAGCTGCACAAAAAGATGCGGTACAGTTTGCCCACTACGGCAAACCCGAAGCAGAACGAGAAGCATTGAAGGAAGCGGATCGTCTGACTAAAGAATTTGATCAGCATCCATTAGTCATCGCATACCGCGAACAGCTATTTGAAGCAAACGACCTGCTGCAGCACTTGACCAATATGATCCAAAAAGAGGTCAATGCAGCGATAGAAGCAGATGAAGCAACAGAGGAGGGAGCGCAATAATGCCTCAAAAAACGAAAAATACGCCGATGATGGAACAATATTTGGCGATCAAGGAACAATATAAAGACGCATTTCTATTTTACCGTTTGGGAGATTTTTACGAGCTCTTTAATGAGGATGCGATCAAGGTTTCACAGCTATTGGAGCTTACATTAACCAGCCGAAATCGGAATGCGGAGGATCCGATTCCTATGTGCGGAGTCCCCCACCATTCAGCTCAAGGGTACATTGATACCTTGGTTGAACAAGGCTATAAAGTAGCCATTTGTGAGCAAATGGAAGATCCCAAACAAGCTAAAGGGATGGTTAAAAGAGAAGTCGTCCAGTTGATCACACCTGGAACGTTGATGGAAGGCAAGGGCATCGAAGCCAAAGCCAATAACTTTTTGACCGCAGTCACACAAGTTAAAGATAAATTTGGGTTTGCTTATGTCGATCTTTCGACAGGGGAGTTAAAAACTGCATTGTTACACGATGAAGAAGCGGTAATGAATGAAGCGACAGCTCTGCAAACGAAAGAGATTGTTTTAGGCAGCGAGATTCCAGAAGCGTTGCAGAAAAATTTGGCGGAACGCCTAGGCCTCGTCTTTTCACAGCAGGAAACGATCGAAGACAATGCTGAATTCAGCTTTTTAACCGCGGACATCACCGATGAGCTAGAAAAAGAAGCGACCGGCAAGCTGTTGACGTATCTATCTGTCACACAAAAACGCAGCTTAGGACATATTCAAAAAGCTGAGGAATATCAGCCGGAGCATTTTCTGAAGCTGGATTATTTCTCTAAAACCAACTTGGAATTGACTCGTTCGATCCGAACAGGGAAAAAACAAGGAACCTTGCTGTGGCTCTTAGATGAAACGAAGACCGCAATGGGCGGACGTTTACTGAAGCAATGGATTGATCGTCCATTGATTCAAAAACGCCAAATCAATGCTCGTCAAGCGATGGTTTCTTCTTTATTGAACGCGTATTTTGAACGGATGGATCTGAATGAATCCCTGACGAAAGTGTATGACTTGGAGCGCTTGGCTGGTCGGGTTGCTTTTGGGAGCGTCAATGGACGTGATTTGATTCAATTGAAGACCTCGTTGATGCAGGTGCCGCAGATTCGCCAATTGCTGACTGGGATCAATCAGGGAGAATGGAACGACCTGCTGGTGGATATGGAGCCTATGGATGATCTGGTCAATTTGATTGAAAAAGCGATCACCGATGATGCACCGCTGCAAATCACTGAAGGAAATGTCATCAAAGACGGGTACAACGAACAACTGGATCAATACCGGGAAGCCATGAAAAACGGCAAAACTTGGCTGGCAGAACTGGAAGCCCGCGAGCGTGAAGCAACAGGGATCAAGACCTTAAAAGTGGGCTATAACCGTGTGTTCGGCTACTATATCGAGATTACGAAGTCTAACTTGGCCAATCTAGAAGAAGGCAAATACGAGCGGAAGCAAACCTTAGCGAACGCGGAACGTTTTATCACGCCGGAATTGAAGAAGCTAGAAACCTTGATTTTGGAAGCCGAAGAAAAATCTGTCGCGCTAGAATACAACCTTTTCCTAGAAGTACGAAATGAAGTCAAACAGGCGATTACACGTTTGCAAAAACTCGCGAAAAGCTTGAGTGCAACTGATGTGCTGCAAAGCTTTGCAACAGTCAGCGAGCGTTATCAATACGTGCAGCCATCAATGGAAGTCGGTACCCATAATTTGCAGATCAACGAAGGGCGTCATCCAGTTGTGGAGAAGGTCTTGGGGCATCAAGAATACATCCCAAACAGCGTCCACATGAATCCAGATGAATTGCTACTATTGATCACTGGACCGAATATGTCTGGGAAAAGTACCTACATGCGTCAATTAGCGTTGACGGTGATCATGGCCCAAATGGGCTGTTTTGTCCCTGCAGAAAGTGCGGAGCTGCCGATTTTCGATCAGATCTTTACCAGAATCGGAGCTAGTGATGATTTGATTGCGGGACAATCCACTTTCATGGTGGAAATGATGGAGGCGAATCAAGCGTTGCGTCATGCGACACCAAACAGTTTGATTCTGTTTGACGAATTGGGTCGTGGAACAGCAACTTACGACGGAATGGCCTTAGCACAGGCAATCATTGAATACATCCACAAAAATGTTAAGGCCAAGACGCTATTTTCAACCCACTATCATGAATTGACAGTCTTAGAAGAAACCTTGCCGCAGCTAAAAAATGTGCACGTGGGTGCTGTAGAGCAGAACGGCGAAGTTGTCTTCCTGCACAAATTAATGGATGGTCCCGCTGATAAAAGCTACGGGATTCACGTAGCCAAAATCGCTGGTATGCCTACCGACTTGCTTTCCCGTGCGGCAACGATTTTATCCGCTTTGGAAGCCGATACGCCGATACAGAAAAATACGGAAGTCGTTGAAGAAACGGAGCAACTCTCTTTGTTCAACGAAGTATCCACTGCTGAATTAGGAGTTGTGGATAGTATAAAGAAAGCCAATTTACTTGAAATGAATCCAATGGAGGCATTAAACTTCCTATACGAATTACAAAAACGGATTTAACACGAAGAAAGGACGGATACGATGGGGAAAATCCAAGAATTATCCGAACGCTTAGCCAATCAGATCGCGGCCGGAGAGGTTGTCGAACGTCCAGCCTCGGTCGTTAAGGAATTAGTCGAAAATGCTATTGATGCGAAGGCGACCCAAATCGATATTCTAATCGAAGAAGCCGGACTGAAAAAAATTCAGATCGTGGATAATGGTGAAGGCATCAGTCAAGACGATGTGGAAAATGCGTTTAAACGACACGCCACCAGCAAAATCCATAATCGGGATGACCTGTTCCGCATTCGAACATTGGGGTTCCGTGGAGAAGCCCTGCCCTCAATTGCCTCTGTTTCTGAAATGACCTTGGAGACAGCGACTGCTGATGAGGCACAAGGGTCTTATCTGTTCTTGAAGGGTGGCAAAATTGAAGAGCAGCGTCCTACTTCATTACGAACGGGGACAAAGATCACCGTAGAAAACCTGTTTTTCAATACGCCGGCTCGGTTAAAATATGTTAAGACACTTCAAACCGAGCTTTCGAATATTGGTGACATTGTGAATCGGATGGCACTGAGTCATCCTCAGATTGCCTTTCGACTCGTTCATGATGGACACAAGATGTTAAGCACCAGCGGCAGTGGCGACTTGAAGCAAACGCTCGCTGGTATCTACGGGGTAGCGACAGCGAAGAAGATGCTAAAGGTCGAGGCGAAGGACTTAGATTTTACCCTCAATGGGTACGTCTCGCTGCCAGAGGTAACTCGGGCAAGTCGAAATTACTTATCCGTGATCATCAATGGTCGTTACATCAAGAACTATGCTCTGAATAAGGCGATCATCAACGGCTATCAATCAAAATTAATGGTAGGCCGTTACCCAATTGCGGTGCTGGAGATCACCATGGACCCGCTTTTGGTGGACGTGAATGTTCATCCAACCAAGCAGGAAGTTCGCTTATCGAAAGAAAAAGAACTAATGGACTTGATTAGTAGAGGGATTGCGGAGAGCCTGCGCCAGATTAATTTGATTCCAGATGTGGGTGAAAATCCAAGCTTCAAACGCAAAGTCGAAAAAATCCAAACCGAACAATTGGACCTGCCGCTAGAGGAACAGCCAAAGAAAAAAAGCGACTTGAACTACGATCCGAAGACCGGTATTTTCTATGTCGAACCTAAACAACCAGAAACAATTGAAAAACCGGTACCTTTGAAGGAAGAAGTCGTGGAGAAGACGATGTCCGTACCTCTGGAAACAGAGCCAGAGAAGGCAGCAATCGTGGAAGAAACATCTGAACCGCTTGTGGAAGAGCCACCATCAGTTGAAGAAGAAAGCTGCGAAGAAACAGTGAGTGCCGATCATCCAGAGTTCGATTTGAGTACGCAATCCGGTGAAAAGGTGATTGAACAAGCGATTACGAAATTAGAGCAGGAGCAGCCGAAGGAACGTTTTCCGATGCTGGAATATTTTGGACAAATGCATGGAACGTATTTGTTCGCTCAAAGCAAAGACGGCTTGTACATCATCGATCAGCATGCGGCACAGGAGCGAATCAAATATGAGTATTTCCGTGAAAAAATCGGCGATGTTTCAGATGATCTGCAGGAACTGTTAGTTCCCTTTGTATTGGACTATCCCAACAATGACGCCATCAAACTGAAGGAGCAGACGGAACTTTTGCAGGAGGTTGGTATTTACTTAGAGGAGTTTGGCCCGAATAGTTTTATTGTACGAGCACACCCTACCTGGTATCCCGCGGGACAGGAAGAAAGTATTATCCGAGAGATGATCGATATGCTATTAATCACCGGTTCGGTCAGTGTCAAAAAATTCCGTGAAGCGACTGCGATCATGATGAGTTGCAAGCGATCCATCAAGGCTAATCATCACTTGAATGAAGCGCAAGCACGAGTTTTGCTGGCGGATTTGGCTCAATGTGAAAATCCTTTTAATTGTCCCCATGGTCGTCCTGTATTGATCCATTTTAACAATGGTGATATGGAACGGATGTTTAAACGAATTCAAGATCCACACTAGTTAGGAGTGCGAAAGATGACAGTTATATTAGCTTCACAGTCACCTAGGCGTCAAGAATTATTGCGTTGGTTGATTGATGATTTCAGTGTTCAGCCTGCGGACATCGACGAAGAGGTCAAAGATCAATATGCCCCCATCGACTATGTAATGGAAATGGCTCGACAAAAGGCGAAGGTCGTTGCGGACGAACACTCAGAAGCATTAGTGATCGCCAGTGATACGGTAGTGGTATTGGGTGAACAGATCTTAGGAAAGCCCAAAAGTCGCGAAGAAGCCTTTGGCATGTTAAACAGTATGAGTGGCGGCAGCCACTTAGTCTATACTTCTGTAGTCATTCGCAAAGGGGACCAAGTGGAAGAAAAATTGACTTCCGCTAAAGTAACGTTTTACCTTTTGACAGAGGAAGAAATCAATCGTTATCTCGATAGCGATGACTACAAGGATAAGGCCGGTGCTTATGGTATCCAAAACGGCGCAGGCGTCTTCGTTGAAAGAATCGAAGGAGATTATTACAGCATCGTCGGTTTTCCAGTTGGCGCGGTCAATCAAATGCTGAAAAATTTTGACTATTAAGAATTAGCTAACAACACTGAGCCTTTGCTTAGTGTTGTTTTTTTGCCAAGAGCAGAGACTGCGAATTCCTTAAGAGCTGAGCATATTCTTCGTATCTTTTTTTCAGCGGGTGTATGCTCAGCCTATTCAAAGGATTCGTGAAAGAGGGGAAAATAATGGAACAAGAAGAATTGAAAAAGAAGCTCTCGCCAATGGAATATGCAGTGACACAGGAAAATGCCACAGAACGTCCATTTTCTGGCAAATACGATGATTTTTATAAAAAAGGTATTTATGTTGATGTTGTTAGTGGTGAACCTTTATTCTCTTCTAGCGACAAGTATGATGCCGGCTGTGGATGGCCAGCCTTTAGCCGTCCAATCGAAAAACGTGGAGTGGCTGAGAAAGCTGATTTTTCTCATGGCATGCACCGAGTAGAAGTACGCAGCAAAGAAGCGGATTCTCACCTCGGACATGTATTCAATGATGGTCCACAGGATCAAGGCGGTTTACGCTACTGCATTAATTCCGCGGCATTACGCTTTATTCCGTTTGAAGAGATGGACGAAGCAGGCTATAGTCAATACAAAGAGCTCGTAAACTAAGATGTACCCAACCAAGGTACATCTTTTTTGCGAGTTCTGCTTTTCGCAGTTTAATCAGTTCAAAAAGAAATTTCTAAAAAGATATCAATCAATGGCTAGAGTTGTCTAGCAGAATCGTATGCGAAGTGAAAATAAGGTGCCTTTTCCAAAAGAAAAAGGCTTCACCAAAAGGAAGTAGCTGCGAGTTCTGCTTTTCGCAGTTTAATCAGTTCAAAAATAAATTTTAAAAAAATGCCTCAATCAATGGCTCGGACTGTCTAGCAGAATCGTATGCGAAGTGAAAATAAGGTGCCTTTTCCAAAAGAAAAAGGCTTCACCAAAAGGAAGTAGCTGCGAGTTCTGCTTTTCGCAGTTTAATCAGTTCAAAAATAAATTTTTAAAAAATGCCTCAATCAATGGCTCGGACTGTCTAGCAGAATCGTATGCGAAGTGAAAATAAGGTGCCTTTTCCAAAAGAAAAAGGCTTCACCAAAAGGAAGTAGCTGCGAGTTCTACTTTTCGCAGTTTAATCAGTTCAAAAATAAATTTTTAAAAAATGCCTCAATCAATGGCTCGGACTGTCTAGCAGAATCGTATGCGAAGTGAAAATAAGGTGCCTTTTCCCAAAAGAAAAAGGCTTCACCAAAAGGAAGTAGCTGCGAGTTCTGCTTTTCACAGTGTTTAGAAAAATGATTTTCAGAAAATGTATAAAATTCTAACAAAACTTGGAGAAGACGCATCCTTTTATTCGCTATACTAGAACTATCTTATTTTTAGAAAAGGCGATAGCGATGAAAATGTTTAAAGAGTTAAGTTTGTTATTACTCTATTCCGTGATTGGAGAAGGCGTAAGAATGTTTTTTCATTTACCCGTGCCGGGAAGTATTATCGGGATCTTACTGTTATTTCTTTCTTTCCAGACCAAACTTTTGAAACCAACGGCGATTGAGGATACAGCGAACTTTTTATTGAATCATTTGACGATTTTATTTGTGCCGGCTGGTGTCGGTTTAATGCAATATTATGGGGCGATCAAATATACTTGGCCGATTTTGCTTGGGGCAGTGGTGGTTTGTTCCCTCGTTTCTTTAGTAGCGGTTGGGAAAACAGCGGAATTTGTCGAAAAAATCACTCTAAGAAGCAGTGATGAAAAGACACGTCTCATTGAAAAAGTTGAAAAAATGCGAGGTGAAGCAGATGATCTCAGCGCTGGCGAATAACCCGCTTTTCGGATTAGCCTTAACCTTGCTGATTTATATCCTGATGGAGAAGCTGTTGAGCAAAGTTAACATTCCTTTTATCAATCCCTTGATCGCAAGTGTTGTTCTCATTATTGTTTTACTAAAGCTAAGCGGGATCAGCTACAAGGCGTACAATATGGGAGGGAATTTATTCACGATGATGATCACACCAGCGACAGTAGCGTTGGCCTTGCCGCTGTATCAAAATTTCGACAAATTGAAGAAATATTTTCTGCCAGTAATTTTAGGAACGCTGGTAGGTGTTGTTCTTAACTGCTTATTGAGCGTCGGGATCGGTCGTCTGTTTTCGTTAAAGCAGGGAATAATTGTTTCCTTGCTGCCAAAATCGGTGACGACCGCAATTTCCGTGGATCTTTCCAGTCAGATGGGAGGGATTTCGCCAGTAACATTAGCGATTGTTGTATCTACGGGTATTTTTGGTGCTTTGGTAGGAACAAAGGTCTTCCAGCTTTTCAATATCCAAAGCCCTGTGGCAAAGGGGATTGCTTTAGGAAGTACCTCCCATGCGATCGGGACAGGCCGAGCCATTGAGATTGGCGAATTGGAAGGAATTTTAGCTGGTTTATGCATTTGTGTTAATGGCTTAGTAACGGTGGCGCTGCTGCCGCTGTTGTTTCGTTTGTTTGAAGGTCTTTAGTACCTGCTCCTTGCGCTCTTTTGCTAAAATAGAGTGTGAAGGGGTTTTTTTATGTACATAAATGCGCTGGATTTACAAAATTACGAAAAAGAGATTTATTTTGGTGTCCGTTTACTGGAGCTGTTGAATGATGGAAACACGCATAAAAAGAACGATCTGGCTGAGTCAGTCGGTTTAGACAGTCGCAGCGTTCAACGATTATTGGAAGAGTTGAGTAAGAACTATCATCGATTCACTGAAACAGAGTTGCCGCTATTTGAAAGAACAGGCAATCAGTATCGCTTGTTGATTGCGGATCAAACGATGGAACAAAATCAATTTTTAGTAGATTTGATTCGTCATTCCTTGTCCTATCGTATATTGCACTTATTGATTGCTGGAAAAGCACGAACGATCAAGGAGCTGAGCGAAAAGCTGTATCGCAGCGAGTCCACCATTCGTCGTAAGGTGAAGAATCTGCGTAAGGAGCTTGCACCGCTGGATATAGCCATTGATCGAGGAGAGGTGCTTTTTCGCGCACCAGAATCGGTCGTGCGAATGTATTTATCCGTTTATTATTGGCGTTTGTTCCGCGGAAAGGACTGGCCATTTGCACCATTGCAGCATGAATTAGTGAGCACTATCAGCACTGTTATTCAACAATTTTTTCAGGTGTCCTTGAATCCGATCAAAAGGCAGCGGTTGGAATATTTGGTCGCAGCTCATCTGCTGCGAGAGGTGCAAAAGCATTCCTTAGAAAAACATTCGGACAGTCAGGAAGCTTTGAAGACTGACGCGCTTTTCAAGGAGTTTTATTACCAAATAAAGCCAAGTATGCCTACCTATTTCCAAAATGAAAAAGCCATGGGTAACTTGTTTTTGCATTTACTCACACGGGAGGAATACTATCATGTTCCAGCGATTACGGAAAAGATCCATCAGTTATTAGCCAAGGCGCCTTTTTATGTAATGGCCGAGATTGACGCGATGTATCGTCAGTTGGAAAAGAAAATCAATGATTCAGTTACTTGGAAAAATTTTCAGGCACTGCAAGCCGAAAATTATTTGATCAGTGGGCATCTTTACCATCGATTATTTCCAATGATTCGCTTTAACATCAATGGAAAGGCCTTTTGGACGAATATCACCAAACAGCAGCCGCAGCTTGTCGCCTTTGTAACGGAAATTTTAGCGGACCAAGGTGGCAGTGAATCTATTCTGTTTGGTCGTTATCTTTCTGTCTTGCGTCGTTTACCGGAATTGACGATCCACCCTGTTGTTCGAATCTTCTTACAGACCGATCTGCCGGAATTTGAAGAAACCATTTTAAAAGAAGACTTGCGGCGGTTTTTGGCCAATGATTTTCAAGTCGTTTTTGCAGAATCATTAGAAAATTGTGATTTATGTTTAACAACCAGTCTGCTTTTTGAAGAGGAAATACCGACACTGGCGATTACTCAAGAATTGCGAATGAAGGATTATTTCTCATTACTACAGTTATTGCAAGGATTCGGCGGTAAGAGTTTTTAACCGCCGCTTTTTGTGCTAAAATAATGAGAACATATGTGCAGAAATTCTAGATTTCCTTCGAACCTTTCAATTATGTTGAAAGGATAGGGGATAAATCAATACTTGATTTTATTAAACAGGAATTACTGCGGATTACAGGTATAGGAAACATTCCTTACAATCAGAAAGGATTAATTATGTACGAATATATTACAGGTCGATTGACCTTCATCAGTCCAAGCTATGTGGTATTGGATGTCAATGGCATCGGCTATCAAATCGCGTTAGGAAATCCTTATCGCTACAGCAGTAAAATGGAGCAGTCTGTGACAATCTATGTGCAGCAGATCATTCGCGAGGATGCACATTTATTATACGGTTTTGAAACCTTGGCGGAAAAAGAACTATTCTTACGTCTGCTTTCTGTTTCGGGGATCGGACCAAAAAGCGGATTAGCAATTATGGCAAATGAAGATCACCAAGGGCTGATTCAGGCTATCGAGGCTGGAGACGTGACTTATCTGACGAAGTTCCCGGGAGTTGGCAAGAAGACGGCTCAGCAAATGGTCTTGGATCTAAAAGGCAAGCTGGCTGAGTTGGTGGATGATCCGATGTCCTTGTTCTATGAAGGCAATGATGATACTGCGCTGGCTGAAGCGATGGAAGCTCTGCAAGCCTTGGGCTACAGTCCAAAAGAGATCAAGAAAGTCGAAAAAGTACTGGAAAAAGAAACACTGCAAAACACCGACGATTATTTGCGGGCAGCTTTGAAATTAATGATGAAGAAATAGGAGGGCGACTTAGATGGATGAAGAACGTTTACTTTCGCCGGATGCGGATGAGAGTGATAAAAGTTTAGAAAAATCGTTGCGTCCTCGTTATCTTGCACAATATATCGGTCAGGATAAGGTTAAGCAAGAGCTTACGATCTATATCGAGGCGGCGAAGAATCGTCAGGAAGCGTTAGACCATGTTCTGCTTTACGGACCGCCAGGGTTAGGGAAAACGACGATGGCGATGGTAATCGCGAACGAGATGGATGTGCAGATTCGCTCTACCAGCGGTCCTGCAATTGAACGGCCGGGAGATTTAGTCGCGATTTTGAATGAGTTAGAACCGGGAGATGTACTATTTATCGATGAGATTCATCGATTGCCGCGAGTGGCGGAGGAAACCTTATATTCAGCGATGGAAGATTACTATGTTGATATTATGGTAGGGCAAGGGCCGACTGCTCATCCGGTTCATTTTCCGTTACCGCCATTTACTTTAGTAGGTGCAACGACACGTGCAGGAATGCTTTCTGCGCCATTGCGTGATCGCTTTGGGATCATTTCACATATGGAATATTATGAGGAAACAGATTTACGGGAGATTGTCTTGCGCTCGGCGGATATCTTCCAAACAGAGATTGTGGAAGAAGGAGCGGTTGAGATCGCTCGAAGATCACGGGGGACGCCTCGAATTGCTAACCGTTTGTTAAAACGGATTCGTGATTTTGCTCAAGTGCAATCAGACGGTGTGATCAATCAATCCATTGCGGATCAAGCACTACGTTTATTGCAGGTGGATGAAGCTGGATTAGATTACGTCGATCAGAAGCTTTTAAAAACAATGATCGAACTATATCATGGCGGACCGATAGGGTTAAGCACTTTGGCAGTAAATATCGGGGAAGAACGTGAAACAGTAGAAGATATGTACGAACCGTATCTGATTCAAAAAGGATTTATCAAACGAACGCCGCGGGGCCGTATGGCAACACCGTTGGCTTATGAACATTTCAATTATCCTTATCAAGCATAGAAGGTGAAAAGATGGCGGAAGGAAAAGCGACCAAAGAAACATTTGTGCAATCACTAGTTGCATTGTGCCAAGAAAAAAAATACGACAAAATAACTGTTCAAGATATCAGTCAGATGGCCAGCTTAAACCGCCAAACATTTTATTATCACTTCAAGGACAAAAATGATCTGCTTCATTATGCATACTATCAACGAGGATTGCAGTATCTAGTTTCTGACGAGTTGACTTTGACCAATTGGGAAGAATCCGTTCTGAAAATGTTAAAAGAAATGCAGGTTTGTCATCAGTTTTATTTGAATACCGTAACGGCGAATCCAGAAGTACTCACAAAAGAATTTAATGAGTTGGCGCAGCGCTTGTTCGTGCGTCTATTTGATGAGGTGGACCAAGAGGGAGAGCTTTCTCCAACCGATAAAGAGTTTTATGCTCGCTTTTTAGCTCATGGCTGCGGTGGGATTTTGGTTGACTGGTTGTTGGCTGGAGCGGATCAGCCGCCAATCACAATTGCGGCGCAACTGTTCCGTTTTGCTAAGGACATTGAGTTTTTTGCCTATCGATTATACGAAAAAGACTGGAATGAGCGTTAAGCTCAGTCCAGTCCGTTAACGATATGTTTGACAGGTTTTTGATTTTTGATGGCAATCGCATTTTTCGCGACGATTTCCGCCATCTGGTCTCGAGCTTCCACACTGGCATTGCCGATATGCGGAGTCAAGATCACATTAGACAATTCTTTCAAGCCTTCAGTAACTTTAGGCTCGAATTCATAAACATCTAAAGCAGCCCCTGCGATTTGTTTGTCCTTCAATGCTTGGAGCAAAGCTTCTTCATCAATTAGTGGCCCGCGGGCTGCGTTGATTAAGAAGGCACTGTTTTTCATTTGTTTAAAGGTTTCGCTAGTAACGAGATGACGGGTAGCCTCTGTCAAGGGAGCATGCAACGTCAAAATGTCGGCTTGTTGGAATACTTCTTCTTGGGATACGTAGGTAGCCTGTAATTTTTCCTCTAATTCAGAAGGTAGGGGATGCCGTTGATTGTAAAGGATGTTCATCCCAAAAGCGTTCATCATTTGTGCCAAGGCTTGTCCGATTTGTCCCATACCGATGATTCCTAAGGTTTTGCCTTTCAGTTCATGACCCAAGAAGAAAAGCGGTGCCCAACCATCAAAACCTTTGTCGTGCATCAAACGATCGCCCTCGACGATTCGACGAGACAAGGCGATGATTAGACCAGCGGTTAATTCTGCTGTAGCATTAGTAGAGACTACTGGGGTATTTGTTACATAGATGTTCTTTTCTTTTGCATAAGCCGTATCGATGTTATTGTAGCCTGCTCCAAAGTTAGCAATCAGCTTTAAATGCGGGGCAGCATCGATGACTTCACGATCAACTTGAGTGGAAAGCGGACAGATCAGTACGTCACAATCAGCGATATTTTCGATCAATTCCTTTTTCGAAATTAACCCGCTGCCTTCATAAACATGATACTCAAGGGCTGCTTCTTTCAATAATGATGTGCCAAGCCCAGGTAGTTTGGCGGAAAGATAAATTTTACTCATTTCCAATCCCCCATTTCATTTCAATAAATTGACTATAGCACAGGAGGACGAACATGAAAAAGATTCTATTTGTTTGCATGGGGAATATTTGCCGTTCACCAATGGCAGAAGCCATTTTCCGTGATGCCTTTCAAAAAAAGCAAGACCAGCAGTTCCAAGTGGATTCCGCAGCGACCAGTCGTTGGGAAGTCGGCAACCCGCCTCATCGAGGAACCCAGAAAATATTGACTCAGCATGATATCTCTACTAAGGGAATGCGCGCACGCCAAGTGACGGAACAAGATTTTTATGATGCAGATTACATTATCGGGATGGACCAAGAAAATGTTTATGATCTAGAATCGATGGCACCTGCTGGAACCGAAGAAAAGATTTATTTGTATTTAGATCGCGTTCCGGGACACGCTGGGGAGAGCATTCCAGACCCTTGGTATACAGGGAATTTTGAAGAAACTTATGATTTAATTCAAAAAGGTTTAAACGAATGGTTAACTTTTTTTGAAAAAGGCTAGATTCCTTGTTTTTTCCCGTGAATTTAAGTAAAATCATACTACACAACCATGCTCTTGATAGGAGGAAGCTGAATGTCTAAAAACGAGAAGCCCAAAAAGAATTTAATCAAGCTGTTTTCGAATTCATCGTATCGTTTCATCTCGGATTTTTTGAATGATTCTGCTGAAAAACGCGCTCAAGAGCAAGCAAATGAGAATATTTTTCTCAAACTGAAGATGGCGGCTCTACAGAATAGTTTAGTAGTCATTCAGGTTCAAGATGAAAAAGATGAAGAAAAATTCCAAACAATTTCAGGCTGGCTGCCAAAAGTAGTAACCAATGAATCAATTGTTATCCGCACACAAGAAAATCAGCTAGTAATGCTGACGATCGATCGAATCAAGAAGGTTACAACTCTATCGCCAAGCGGAGATCAAGAAAGTATTTCGCGTTAAAAGTAATTAATACCTTTACGAGTGGGCGGACATCTGCTATACTCTGGGTGTATCAAAATAGAATAATACTGTCGCAAAGGGGAGCCCTCGGGCTGAGATTGAGATTACTCTAAACCCTAGTACCTGTTTCGGTTATTCGAGCGTAGGAATTGTGATGAAGTAAAGATATTTACTTCTCCTTTGTGGACTGTATGTTCAAAAGGAGGAGTTTTTTTATGTACAAGACAAGAATTTTAGTGGAAGGCACAGTGGTGGCGGCTTTGTCGCTAGTATTGTCGTTTATTCCCACAACCATCGGCAGCAGTTTTACGATTTCTTTAGGGATGATCCCCTTGACATTGTTTGCATTACGCAGAGGCTTGAAGCCGGCCTTGATGTCGGCGTTTATTTGGGGGATTTTGCATTTTCCAGCAAGTCAGGTCGTTTACCTAAGTGTGATACAGGTTTTGATTGAATACCCAATTGCTTTTACTTTTGCGGGATTTGCCGGCTTGTATGCAAAGAAGGTGCAACAAAGTTTAGCTGAACAAAATATGTGGAGCGTTCGAAAAAATATTATTCTAGCTTCTCTTGTGGGAACAGGAGCAAGATTTTTCTGGCATTTTATTGCAGGGGTGGTCTTCTGGGGCAGCTATGCTTTATGGGGAATGAATCCGTGGATATTCTCGTTAGTTATGAATGGAGTCAGCGGTGTAGCGACTGCCGTCGTAACTGCGATTGTTGCAGTTCTCGTTGCAGAAAAGGCTCCGCAACTATATTTGCCAAAGGATACTAAGCTCATTCAAAAGCAAAGCCATTAATAAATAAGAAAAAGCATTTGTCTGTTTATGATATGCTACCCCTAACTAGGACAAAGAAATAATTAAGTCCTAGTTAGGGGTATTTATTATGGGAAAAAGACAGATGAAACTTACTGTGGAAAAACGAGTACAGTTTGTTAAACAGTATTTGAATGGAGAACGAGGATCAGCTCGAACCGCTAAAGAAGCTGGAATTAGTTCCACTACGTTGAAACGATGGTGCGCAATTTATGAAAACGAAGGTCCTGCTGGGTTGATTGCCACAAGAAAGAATAAGGGATATTCAAAGGAACTAAAACTTGAAGCCGTTCTTGATTATCTGAATGGCTCAGACAGCCTATTGAGAGTAGCTAAAAGATACGAATTAAGAAGTACAACTCAACTTCGAGACTGGATTAAGAGATATAATACTCATGGAGACTTCAAATCAGAAAGTGGTGGAAGCAACGTGAGACAAACAAAAAAATTCAGTTTGGAAGAACGTGTAGAAATGGTCCTGTATTGTATCGCAAATGACTATGATTACAGCGGGACCGCAGTCAAATACCAAGTGAAATATGCCAATCTCTACAATTGGGTAAAGCGTTACGAAAAAAAAGGCAAGGCCGGTTTAGAAGATCGTCGTGGACAACGAAAAGCCAAACAAGAAAGTCGCACCCCAGAGGAAGACGCGCAAATCAGAATCGCTCAACTCGAAGAACAAGTAAAATACCAACAGATGGAGATCGACCTGTTAAAAAAAGTAAAGGAATTAGAAAGAAGGGATCGCTAGGACAAGTCAGAAAAGTAGTTGCTTACGAAGCAATCAAAGAACTTCACGAAGAAAAAGCCTATGCCATCTTACCCATGTGTAAAATCATGAGTGTCACTCGTTCGGCTTATTTGCGATGGATCGAACATCCCTATAGTGAACGGACGCTAGAAAACATGGAATTGGCGAAAGTTATACGGATCATTCATAATGAACATCCTGAAAAAGGGTATCGCGGGATTAATAATGACTTGCTTCGAGAACACGATATTCATGTCAATGACAAACGCGTGTTGCGTATCTGCCGACATGAAGGGATTCAGTCGACCATCAAACACTCTGCCAACAGTATTACAAAAGGAGCGAATCATCCCTACCACACCGCCGAAAACATTTTAGATCGTAAGTTTACTGCCGAAGCGCCGAATCAAAAATGGCTAACGGATGTAACGGAATTCAAATATTATGAGGGACCAGAAATCCACAAGGTTTATTTAAGCGCGATTTTAGACCTCTATGATCGTCGGATTGTTTCTTACGTCATTAGTGATACCAATGACCTGAATATTGCCTTTGATACCTTCGATCAAGCAATCGAAACAGAACCTGATGCTCACCCGCTCTTTCATAGCGATCGTGGATTCCAATATACGCATCAGAATTTTTATAACAGAGTCATTGAAGCTGAAATGACGCAAAGCATGTCTCGTGTTGGAAAATGTATCGATAATGGTCCGATGGAAGGGTTTTGGGGAATGATCAAACGAGAAAAATATTACGGCAAGAAATTTACGAGTCGTACAGAACTAGTCACGATGATTGCGAATTATATGGACTATTACAACAATGGGCGCTATCAACGAAAATTACATGTGTTGACACCGATGGAGTATCACAATCTGTATTACGAAGCAGCCTAATCATTCGTGCGTTTCAAACATAAAACGTCCTTTGTTTTGTGTTTGAAACGCATGACCAACCAAGCGGCAGCGCGGTAGTTGTTTCTTAGAAAAGTTAAAAACTACTCTTCAAGAAGCGAAGAGTAGTTCTAAAAATCATTCATTATTTCATTGTCCTATTGACGGGTAGCCCACCATTAAGGACAAATGCTTTTTTGAACACTATTAACGGAAAGAGAAGACAGGATCGTCATTTTCGACCTCTAAAGCCCATACTTGTTTGGCTGTATCGTAAGTAATCTCTGCGATCTGCTGTTCTTTTTTATAATTTTTTGGACTACGTCGCCATCCCTTTTCATCAGATAAGAAAATAGGGATATGATAGATTTTATTTTTCAATTCTGACAGATCAAGGCAGAAAATTGCGCCTTCCTGTAAAATTGGATATAATTCCTTCAACAGTTCTCCATCTAAGGGCGTGACCGAGGAGCCTTTTCGGAAGAAGGACCGACGATCATTGACTTTTTCTAAGACGATTCGAGTCAATTTGCTAGCAAGGATGCGATAAAACTCATCTAAGTAACGGTAGTAGACACGCATGGTTTCGTTCCCTAGGTTGAAGTAAACGAAATTGTTTTGCAGTTTATAGAAGAAGGGAGAATGCAGATGTGTCCGCATATGCCCAAAATAGAGTAATTCTGAAATTTCTAATGGAGTCAGTTCTTTTAACATCGCTAAATCATTAAAATCGATCCACTTGGTTCCTTTCGAATGAGTGAATGTCTTAGTAGTAAAAAACTGTTGGACTTGTTCTGGACCATTAACGATCTTCAATCCTGTATGTGGCTCGTATTCACCAGCTTCTGCGACAGGGTCTAGCAATAACAAATGTTTAGGTTGGTGAACGATGCCATCGACAAAATCGTTGGGTGAAAAACCTTTTGAAAGCACAGCATTGCTTGTGGAATCGATATAAGCAAATAACGTATCTGGCACAAATTTTCACCCTTTCTAATAGTCGTCACAATCATTTTAACCCATTAATAAAAAAAAAGCTCGTATCTTTTATTTTAAAATTAGATTACAAAGGCCTTAAAAATTGCAACATTGAAGCACTTTTTTAACAATTAAAATCATTTTAATAAATAACAACTTTCTAATGTATTTATTTCTTTTTTTAATTTTTTCTCTATTAAGTGAAAGTAGTCTCACGAGATGGAACGGAGTATGATATGATTAGCAAGAGAATGCGGGAGGATCGAGATGAAGAAAAAAAGAAATTGGCTGATTAATATTTTTCTTTTCTTATTACTGTTAGTCGGACTGGCCTTGATTTTTAACAATCAAATTAAGTATTTTTTAATGCAATATAATGGCGACCGCTATGCTGTAGCGAAAATGGATCGTGCGGAGATTGATAAAAATATGGAAGAAGAAGCATCCTTTGATTTTGATGCTGTTCAGCCAGCCAGCACGGAAGCTGTCTTGCAGGCACAATTGGATAATAAACGGCTGCCAGTGATTGGCGGGATCGCTATTCCGTCGGTGGAGATCAACCTGCCGATTTTTAAAGGGCTATCCAATGAGGTTCTTTTATATGGGGCTGGAACATTGTCTCCTGATCAAAAAATGGGCGAAGGAAATTACGCTTTAGCCAGTCATCGTGCCGACCGTCCGGGGCTTTTGTTCACGCCGTTGGAAAGTGTCAAAGAGGGCGATCTGATCTATTTAACCGATTTACACAATATCTATACCTATAAGACGACACTCAAGGTTCGAGTACAGCCAACAGAAGTGAAGTATTTAGATGTTCACCCTGATAAGCAGCAAGTTACGCTGATTACTTGCGGTGAAATTGAAGGGGTAACGCGGATCATCGTCCAGGGGGATTTGGTAGCTATGACCCCTGTCAACAATGCCACAGATACGATGCGTAAGGCATTTGAAATGGAACAAAAAACGTATTGATCGACTAGTTAGTCAAAAACTTCAAGGCGCGCCTTGAAGTTTTTTGTTGCAGGAAAATTTCTGCTATACTAAAACAAACAGGTTGAGCTTTAGAGCTGCAGACTAAATCGGGGAGGAAGCGATGGACCTAAAACGAGTATACGTATCAGATTTGTTAATGGTTTGGGAAAAATTTCAACAGGTACAATTGCTTTTTCCCTTTTATAGTTCCCATGGAGAAGCACGTTCTGAGTATCTAGAAGCTGTAAAAAAGGGGCGGGGCTATTGGCTTCAAAACAAATCTCAATGGTTGCTAATTGAGAAAATTGATGAGGACGATGGCTGGCGAATCAATAATTTGCTGATATCACGTGAGCTTGGCTGGGAGACAGCTTTTTTATTTTTGGAAAAGGCTGCTCGGCAGCAGTTTAAGCGGGCGCTCTACATAAAACTTGAAGCAAATATAATTTTGCAGCAATGGCTAGCGGCCAAAGGCTATCAATTAGAAGCGGGCGTTTGGAAAAAAGTGCTCGTCTATCATACAGGATTGGTGTTGGGTGGCGGTGGCGCCCGTGGAGCCTATCAAATTGGTGTCTGGAAGGCCCTGCTGGAAAAAGATATTCAGTTTGAGGTGATCACTGGAACTTCTGTTGGCGGGTTGAACGGAGCATTAATTGCGCAAGGTGATTATAATCAGGCACTCGCCTTGTGGGAAGAGATCGAAACGGATAAAGTTTTGGATATAACCTTCAAAGAAGTGGAGGTACTGGATTTTTCAGCGCAGGTGGATCAGTTGCGTACCTTTATTCGAACGTCTTTGCAACAGCGTGGCGTCTCCTCAGAACCGCTTAGGCGCTTGTTGGAAGAACGATTAGAGGCGCAAAAAATTCACTCAGGCTGTCCGTTTTATGTCGTCACGACTAAAGTTCCGGTGTTTCAAGAGGTGGTTGTTCCGATTCATAGATGTCCAGAGGATGAAATTATTGATTGGTTATTGGCATCTGCGGCGTTTTTTCCTATGATGGCGATGGCAAAAATCAAGGGCGAGCTTTATGTCGATGGCGGCTATCGTAATAATTTACCTGTAGACATTGCTTTACAAACGCCAATAACGGAATTGATTGTAGTGGATGTGCACGGTCCAGGGTTGGATAAAAAGTATCGTTTGCCAGATAAGGTGGCTGAAGTGGTTTTGGCGAGTCCTTGGAGTTTAGGAGACCTATTACTATTTCAAAGCGATCGCTCGTCAGAAAATATAGATTTAGGGTACCTAGAGGCTAAACGGGTATTCGGTGAACTACAAGGGTATCGATACTTTTTCAGTTGTCACGCGGATTTTGAACCCATTACCAAAGCGTTCATCCGTTTTCTAAAAGATAAAATTGCAGTAGACAAGAAGGCGATCTATCTTGAGCTGCGGAAGTTTTTTGGTCAGGATGTGCCGTTAGAAATGCTGAGTTTGGCGTTTTTAGAGTTTTTCGCCTATTGGGTGAATGTCTCGCCAGTAAAGGTTTATACGCCCGAAGAATTCATCGATATTATTCTGAAGCAGTTTGAAATGCCAATTAAGTTGAACGCGAATTATTCGGTTCAGGAGCAAATTGAAGATTTTATTGAAACCCACAATGTGTTTACAGATTATTATCAGGTACTACAGATTTATCAGCAAAAAGGATCGTTAGAAACAGCTTACCGTCGCTGGCCGATCCCGACTTTGCTGGCACTTTTCTTTCGATATATCCGTGAAGAAGTATAAGAATAGAAAGTTGGAGGAAGTACAATGGCAGAATTTAATTATGAAATCGTGGAAGAAATTGCCGTATTATCAGAAAATCCGAAAGGCTGGCGTAAAGAGTTGAATCTTGTAAGCTGGAACGAGCGTCCGCCAAAGTTTGATTTACGCGACTGGGCACCAGACCATGAAAAAATGGGCAAGGGTGTCACATTGAGCAACGAGGAATTCGCTGTGTTAAAAGAAACCTTAAGCAAGATGTAGGGTGTGATTTTTTCCAAAGAAAGGGAACAAGCAAAATGAAAAGTATGACAGGCTATGGTCAGGCAGCTCAGGCGAACGAGGCTTATGAGCTGAATATTGAATTAAAAAGTGTCAATAATCGTTTTTTAGATTTGCAGATTCGAATGCCAAAAGAACTCAATCCTTTTGAAGCAGAGATTCGCAAAATCGCGAAG
Organism: Enterococcus sp. DIV0170; assembly: GCF_051710765.1. Classification (NCBI taxonomy): domain Bacteria; kingdom Bacillati; phylum Bacillota; class Bacilli; order Lactobacillales; family Enterococcaceae; genus Enterococcus; species Enterococcus sp. DIV0170. The sequence goes on along the minus strand of NZ_JBIOLG010000001.1, from coordinate 2,901,836 downwards.
GAAAAAATTCAACGTGGTCGAGTGGATGCATTTATCAATTTAACGCCGTTAAAAAGCGGCAATAAAAAAGTTTCAGTCGATTGGGAGCTGCTGCAGCAATTAGTTACTGAGCTGCAAAGTGGCGGAAGAGAACATTTTGGCGTCGTAGATTTTCCAGTGGATCAGGTATTAATTAAGGCGATGGAGCAACCGGATTTTGTTACATTGGTCGATCAGCCGACAGAAGAAGACACCTTAAAGGAATTGGTCCAAACAGTAGCGAAGGAGGCTTTTACACAATTAGCTGTCAGTCGCGAACATGAGGGGACAGGAATCAAAAAAGTGTTATTGGATTATGGCAACAAAGTTCAGCGCTTAGTGGCTGAACTAAAAGGCTTCGTGACGGAGTATGAAGCAGATTTTCAACAACGCTATCAAGCAAAGCTAGAAGAGTACCTAGGCAACACAGTAGATCAAGATCGTTTGTTGACAGAATTAGCAATTTTACTAGAACGCGGCGACATTCATGAAGAGCTGGATCGTTTGACTATTCATCTGGAGAAGTTCGCGCAACTCTTAGAAACAACAGACCCAGTAGGACGAGAATTAGACTTCTTATTGCAGGAGATGAATCGTGAGGTCAACACGATCGGCTCAAAATCAAGTCCAATTCAAATTAAGGATATTGTCGTTCAATTAAAAACAATTCTAGAAAAAATCCGTGAACAGATTCAAAATGTTGAGTAGTTGCGTGAAATTTCATAAGAAATAGCCGACAGCTTGACGATACCCCTTGAAATATTCACAAAAAAAGTGCACAATAGGCGTTAGCTAAAAAGAGCATGAAAGGGCGTTAGTATGTCTGAACGAGGACTGTTGATTGTATTGTCGGGACCTTCCGGAGTAGGTAAAGGAACGGTCAGAAAAGCCATTTTTGAAAGAGATGATAATGAGTTTCAATACTCTGTCTCAATGACCACCCGTCCGATGCGGGAAGGGGAAGTCGACGGAGTTGATTATTATTTCCGTACCAAAGAAGAATTTGAAGCCATGATCGAAGCAGGCGAAATGCTGGAATATGCTGAGTATGTTGGCAATTACTATGGCACACCGCTGACTTATGTGAACCAAACATTGGACGAAGGCAAAGATGTCTTTTTAGAGATCGAAGTGCAAGGTGCCCAACAGGTAAAAGAAAAAGTCCCCGATGGTGTCTTTATTTTCCTAACACCGCCGGATTTGGCAGAATTAAAGGCCCGGATCGTCGGACGAGGTACCGATAGCCCTGAAGTAATCGAGGAACGGATGCGTGTCGCGCGTCAAGAAATCGAGATGATGGCTCTTTATGATTATGCAGTCGTTAACGATCAAGTACCAAAAGCTGTTGATCGTATCAAAGATATTATTGTCAGTGAACATTACCGAGTTGACCGAGTCATTGGAAAATATATAAAAATGTTAAAGGAGATATAAGCTTATGATGTTAAAACCTTCAATCGATACGTTGTTAGACCATGTGAATTCAAAATATTCTTTAGTAATTTTAGCCAGCAAACGCGCACATGAATTAGACGCAGGGGCACAACCGACTTTAGATTCATTTGAATCTGTAAAAAGCGTTGGACAGGCTTTGGAAGAAATTGACGCAGGAACGGTCATTAATGATCCACATCCAGAAATCAAACGGGAACGTTTGAAAATGGAAGAAGAGGAACGTCACCTGCAGCGTGAACGCGATCAACGTGACTTAGAAGCTCGTATTCGCAACGAACAAAACTAAGCGTAGAAACCTTTCTCGCTGATGAAGTGTAAATGGGATTGTACCAAATACTTTTGGCGCAGTCCCTTCTTTTTGTGTTAGAGTACCCTACATATTTTCGTAAACTTAGACGTACATATAGAATATTTAGTACACTATTCAAGAATGGAGGCGGAAAAATGAAATTAGCACAAGTAATCGTAGATGTGCCATCAATGCAGACAGATCAGCCGTTTAGCTACTTGATCCCGCCTCAATTAGCGGTAGAAGTCGGGATGCGTGTAGAGGTCGGCTTTGGCCCACGGCATGTCCAAGGATTTGTTGTTGGCTTTGAGCAGGCCACTGAACCTCTTCCAGACAATTTGAAGCCGATTATTCGCGTGTTAGATTTAGCGCCTGTGTTAAATAAAGAGTTATTGGCATTAGCTGATTACATGAAGGAAACCACCTTTGCATTTAAGGTGACTTGTTTGCAAACGATGCTTCCTAGTGTGATGAAGGCTGATTATCAAAAACGCTTATATCTCATAGATGATGCCCCAGCAGTTCAAGCTAAGTATTTTGGTGATACAGACTCGTTAACTTGGGAAGAAGCAGAAGCTCAAGGATGGCTGAAGGAGCTAGCCGACTTACGTGAGCAAGGTATCGTTGAATTGCGCTATGAAGTTCATACGAAAAACAAAATAAAAACGGAACGCTATATCAAACGAACCTTTGAGCAAGCCTCCGTCAATCAGTTAAAGGCAGAGTTACGGAAAAACTCCTATAAACAAGAGCAACTGTTGGACTATCTAGCCGCTCTCACTGATGAAGCGCTGATTTCGGTCAAGCAAATGAAAGCGGAGGATTTTTCACTAGCCAATCTGAATCAAGCAGAGAAAAAAGGCTGGTTGGCCTTTGTCGCGGTTGAAAAATACCGTGATCCATATGCCGAAAGAGAGATCAAGCAAACCTTAGCATTAGAACTGAACAACGAACAACGAGCTGCCTATGAAGCGATCAGTCAAAAAAGTACCGCGCAGGAGCACCAAGTTTTTCTTTTGGAGGGTGTGACTGGCAGCGGAAAAACCGAGGTTTACTTGCAGGTCATCCAAGACGTGCTGGCAAATGGACAGACGGCGATGATGCTAGTGCCGGAGATTTCCTTGACGCCGCAGATGGCGACACGCTTCAAAGCTCGTTTCGGCAGTGAAGTGGCCGTTTTGCATAGTGGTTTGTCACAGGGAGAGAAATATGATGAATGGCGCAAGCTGGAACGTGGTGAAGCGCATGTTGTCGTAGGTGCTCGTTCGGCTATCTTTGCCCCTCTTGAGAATCTTGGGGTGATCATTATTGATGAAGAGCATGAGACAAGCTATAAACAAGAGGAATCTCCTCGCTACCATGCAAGAGATTTAGCGATTTGGCGGGGGAAATACCATGGCTGTCCAGTTGTTTTAGGGAGCGCCACGCCTTCATTAGAGTCACGAGCAAGAGGGCAAAAGGGCGTTTATCACCTGCTGAAGCTGACAGAACGAGCCAATTCTCAAGCAAAATTACCGACTGTAGAAATTATTGATATGCGAGAAGAAATGCAGCGTCGCTTAAATTCTTCTTTTTCAGAAGTATTGGAAGAAAAATTACGAGATCGCTTAGCTAAAGGAGAACAAAGCGTCCTTTTGCTAAATCGTCGAGGCTACTCCTCGTTTGTTATGTGTCGGGATTGCGGGTTTGTCCTGCCTTGTCCGAATTGCGATATATCCTTAACGCTCCATATGGATTCGAAAACGATGCGCTGTCATTACTGCGGACATGAAGAAAGAATTCCTCATCATTGTCCAAATTGTGGCAAGGACAAGATTCGCTACTTCGGAACAGGAACAGAGAAAGTCCAAGAAGAGCTGGAGCAGCTAATACCGGAAGCACGTGTTTTGCGGATGGATGTCGATACGACGCGGCGGAAGGGTGCACATGAAAAAATATTGAACGCTTTTGGCAATAAGGAAGCGGATATTTTGTTAGGAACTCAGATGATTGCCAAAGGGTTGGATTTCCCTAATGTCACATTGGTTGGTGTGCTAAATGCGGATACGGCTTTAAATTTGCCTGATTTTCGTTCTAGTGAGCGAACCTTCCAATTGTTAACGCAGGTCAGTGGTCGTGCAGGACGGGGAGACAAAGCCGGTGAGGTAGTTATTCAGACCTTTAACCCAGAGCATTACACTATCCAGCTGGCTCAACATCATGACTATGAAAGTTTTTTCCAGCAAGAAATGCGGATTCGACATCAAACGGATTATCCGCCTTATTACTATACAGTGAAAGTAACGGTATCCCATCAGGAAGAGATGCGGGCGGCACAAAAAGCCTTCCAGTTAGCGGAGCAAATTCGGACACAATTAAGTCCGCAAAGCATCCTGTTAGGACCAACGCCTGGAGCTATTTTACGAATAAAGAATCGCTATTACTATCAATTAATCATTAAATATAAAAATGAACCAACATTACAAGCGACCTTAGAAGATATTCTGCAAGTGAGTCAAAAAGATCAGCGGCAAGGCTTATTGATCGCAATTGACAACGAACCTATGTATTTTATTTAGGAAGCTACAACGAAGGAGGACGTTTAATGCGTTACCCAATTATTATTCACCCAGACGAGCGTCTATTGAAAAAGGCTGAACCAATTGAATACATTACGGATGAGATCGTTGCTTTATTAGATGACATGTATGAGACAATGGTGGCTCATGATGGGATCGGACTTGCTGCTCCCCAAATCGGAAAAAATATACGAATCGCTGTCGTTGAAGTTGAAGAAGGCGATCGCTTTGATTTTATTAATCCAGAAATCATTGAAAGCAAAGGGACCAGTATCGATGTCGAGGGCTGCTTGTCCATACCAGAAACATATGGAACGGTCGAACGTGCTGATGAAGTAACTGTACGATATTATGACCGTGAGGGTTCGGAGATGGAAGTGACGGCCTATGGTTATCTAGCTCGTGCCTTTCAACATGAAATTGATCATTTAGATGGAAAACTGTTTATTGACCAAGTAATCGAAAAGATCGAACCAGAAGATTTAGAACGTTATATGGAGGAACATGCCGATGACTAAAATTGTATTTATGGGAACTCCGGCCTTTTCAGTGCCGATTTTAGAAAGCTTGATTGAAGCAGACTACGAGGTTGTTGCGGTCGTTACCCAACCAGATCGCCCAGTTGGACGAAAAAAAATCATTACGCCAACACCAGTAAAGGAAGCAGCATTAAAGCATGAGCTCTTAGTTTTACAACCAGAAAAAATCAGCGGATCGCCGGAAATGGAAAAAATCAAAGAGCTAGCACCAGACTTATTGATTACCGCGGCTTTCGGACAATTCTTACCAGAAAAATTGTTGCAAGTACCTAGATTAGGCGCAATCAATGTTCATGCCTCACTATTGCCAAAATATCGTGGCGGGGCTCCAGTCCACTATGCAATCATGGAAGGTGAAGCTGAAACAGGTGTGACCATCATGGAAATGATTAAGAAAATGGATGCTGGCGGAATCTTCAGTCAGCAAAAAATCGCGATTACGAAACAAGATGATGTCGGTACTATGTTTGAAAAACTAAGCCAAGTCGGAAAAGAATTGCTTTTAGAAACACTGCCTAAAATAATTTCAGGTGATTTGAAACCAACGCCGCAAAATGAAGAAGAGGCGACCTTTTCTCCAAACATCAGCCGTGATCAAGAAGCGATCGACTGGCGGAAGACGGCTGAAGAAGTTGATAATCAGGTGCGGGGGATGCATCCATGGCCAGTGGCCTTTACAACCTATGAAGGGACTCGGTGGAAAATTTTTCATACAACCCCCTTGGAGGAAAACACGACAGCAGCTCCTGGAACCATTGTTTCTCGTACCAAAAAGGCTTTGCACATTGCTTGTGGAAACGGCACAGTAGTGGCAATAGATGAACTGCAGCCGGCTGGAAAAGCGAAGCAAACGATTCAAGCCTTTTTAAACGGCAGTGGACAAGCTGTAGCTGAAGGACAGCAGGTGGACTAGATGGCAAAGATTCCTAAAAAATTATTGCGTTCTGTTCGTTTTACAGCGCTTGAAGCAATTGAACGAATTAATCGTGGTGGTGCGTATTCAAATCTGCTATTAAATGAATTGATCCAGAAAAATCAAGTGGATGGCAAGGATACAGCTTTGCTGACAGAACTTGTTTACGGCACCATCAGTCGTCAGCTTTTATTGGCCTATGACATCGAACCGTTTATAAAAAAAGCGAAAAAAGTTGATCCATGGGTCAGAAGTTTATTGCAACTGTCTGTCTACCAAATGCTCTACTTGGATCGAGTGCCTGACCACGCGATTATTAATGAGGCGGTCGAAATCGCGAAGGCCAAAGGCAATCCTGGAACAGGTAAATTTGTGAATGGTGTTCTGCGGTCTATCCAGCGTGAAGGCGTTCCATCCTTAGACTTGATTCAAGATCCGATCGAACGTTTAGCAACTGAAATCAGTCTGCCAAGATTTTTAACGGAAAAATTTGTGGCAGAGATCGGTGAAGAGGAAACACGCAAGCTAGGCTTATCCTTATTAGAGCCGAGTCGTGTCAGTGCCCGAATTGATTTGCGCTTTTTGACCCGGGCTGAAGCGATTGAGGCCTTGGAAGAAGATGGGATTGAAGCTCGTATCAGTGAACTAACTCCCTATGGAATCATTGCAGATAAAGGCTTTTTAGCCGGAAGCGAGCTGTTTCAAAATGGCTGGTTAACGATTCAAGATGAGAGCTCTATGCTAGTGGCTCAGGCGTTACAAGTAGCTCCGGGGCAAAAAGTTTTAGATGCTTGCGCAGCTCCTGGAGGAAAAACGACGCATATTGCTTCTTTGTTGCAGGATGAAGGGTCTGTAACGGCCTTGGATATCCATGATCACAAGTTGAAATTGGTCAGAGAAAACGCGGAACGTTTACGGGTGTCCGATACCGTAGTGACAAAAAAGATGGACGCTCGGGAAGCATCAAAGAATTTTGCGCCAGAAAGCTTTGACCGTATTTTAGTGGATGCGCCTTGTTCAGGATTGGGCCTGATGCGTCGGAAACCAGATATCAAATACCAGAAAAAACCACAGGATTTTGTTCAATTACCCAAAATTCAACTAGAAATTTTAAAGAATTGCGCTCCCACGTTGAAATCTGGTGGAATTATGGTATACAGTACATGTACAATTGCTAAAGAAGAGAATCAAAAAGTGATCGCGGAATTTCTAGCGGCACACCTTGATTTTGAAAAAATTGAATTAGATCTAGAAACGAAATTAGAGCCGGCGATTCATGAGCAAATGTTGGTTTTATACCCAGAAATGTTTATGACAGATGGCTTCTTTATTTGTGCAATGCGAAAAAAATAGATAAACGAGGTGGACAAAAAGATGGAGATTCAATTTCAATCAGACATCGGCAAGCGGCGTAACATGAATCAAGACTATGCGAATGTTTTTACTAATCAAGCAGGAATGTATTTGGCGATATTAGCCGATGGCATGGGCGGTCATTTGGCTGGCGATGTAGCAAGCAAAATGGCTGTTGACGGTTTAGGCGCTGCTTGGTCGACCTCGACGATTGCACAGCCAGATGAAGCTGCGCAGTGGTTTTTAAAAGAGATACAAAATGTTAACGAGGCGATTTATCAAGAAGGCGTTGCTCATCCGGAAATGCAAGGGATGGGAACAACGATTGTTAGTACAGCTCTATTGGATGATAAATTTGTTTTAGCTCATGTCGGTGACAGTCGGGCATACTTGATCCAAAACAATCAGTTGCAGCAGTTGACGGATGATCATTCATTAGTGAATGAGCTGTTGAAATCTGGTGAAATCACAAAAGAGATGGCAGCCATTCATCCGCAAAAAAACGTATTAACTCGTTCAGTGGGGATAGCTGGAACGATCAAAACGGATGTCTCAGAGCACGAGTGCCGCAAGGATGATTATTTACTACTGTGTTCAGACGGGCTGACTAATATGGTAAGTGAAGAAAATATTCTTGCAATCGTGGAAAGTGATCAAACATTGGAGGCAAAGACAAAGCAATTAATCAATGCCGCTAATGACGCCGGCGGTGCGGATAATATCACCGTCTTGCTGATCCACTTCGAAGGGGAGGCTCGTCCATGATTGAAATAGGCAAATTGGTCAATGGACGTTATAAAGTTATTGCTAATATCGGCAGTGGCGGTATGGCAAACGTCTTTTTGGCCCACGATTTAATTTTGGATCGTGATGTTGCCATCAAAATATTACGTTTCGACTTTCAAAATGATCAAACTGCCATCCGGCGTTTTCAGCGAGAAGCGCTGGCGGCGACAGAGATGGTTCATCCGAATATCGTAGGTGTCTACGATGTGGATGAAGAGAGCGGTATGCAGTATTTGGTCATGGAATACGTGAAGGGAATGGATCTAAAACGCTATATTCAAACGCGTTCACCGATCCCTTACGGAAAAATTGTAGATATCATGGAACAAATTCTATCTGCAGTCAGCTTGGCTCATGCCCACGGGATTATTCACCGTGACTTGAAGCCGCAAAATATTTTGATGGATCAGGCAGGCGTAGTAAAAATCGCGGATTTCGGTATTGCGATCGCCTTATCTGAAACCTCTCTGACCCAAACAAATTCTATGCTGGGTTCTGTACATTATCTTTCTCCAGAACAGGCCCGCGGCAGTATGGCGACCAAACAATCAGATATTTATGCTTTAGGGATTATTCTCTATGAGATGATCACCGGCAGTGTTCCCTTTGATGGGGAATCTGCTGTCACAATCGCGTTAAAGCATTTTCAAGACGAGATGCCGTCGGTAAAGGGATTTGATCCAGAAGTCCCGCAAGCTTTGGAAAATATCGTGATGCATGCTACGGCGAAAGAGCCCGCTGATCGCTATAAAACCGCTGAGGAAATGGCGGCCGATCTTTCAACTGCTTTGTCGGCAGAACGAGCAAACGAATTGCCTTGGCGGCCAACAGCAATGTTGGATGAAACAAAAGTGCTGACACCGATTCAACCAGAAGATATTCCGGCTGAAAAACCTAAGGAAGAACCGCCAGTACCAGAGGAAAAGCCGAAAAAGAAAAAAGGCAAGAAGCGCCTTATTGCGCTCTTTCTATTGTTGATGTTAGCAATCGGCGGGGGAGTTGGCTATCTCTTAACAAGTTCAGCAGAAGTGTCCATTCCGCAAGTCGAAAATATGACGGAGGCAGAAGCAAGAACAGCCTTAAAAGCGGCCAAATTAACTGTTGATAGCAAAACAGATGAAGTGCCGAGTGATACGATCAAAAAAGGAAATGTTGTCAAAACGAGTCCTGAGGCAGGAACCATGATCAAGAAGAATCGTCCTGTGCGATTGTATATCAGTTCAGGGACGAAAAAGGTAACGTTGAAAGATTATAAAGGTGACATGATCGATGACGTAAGAGAAGAATTGGAAAAAATTGGATTTTTAGAGAAAAATATCCGCATTAAGCCAGTTAATGACGATACTGCTCCGGAAAATCAAATTTTATCGCAAGATCCAAAGGCAGGGACAAAAGTTGATCCAGAAGAAGACCAAATTACTCTGGAGGTTTCTGATGGACCTAAGACATTTAAAATCGAGGATTATTCTCAGATGACTTATGCGGCAGCTAAACAAAGTTTATTGCAGCTTGGTCTCACAGAGAGTCAAATCAATCGTGTCGATGTATCAAGTGAGACTGTTCCAGCAGAGGAAGTGGTCAGTCAAGACCCAGTTAGTGGAACGGCATTGACTGCAAAAGACACGATTACTTTAAAGGTCAGTTCTGGTTCAAACTATGTTAAATTAGACGATCTTACAGGACAAGATAAGGCTTCAGCAGAAGCAGCAATATCAAATCTTGGATTGAAGTACTCTGAACAGCAGGAATACTCAGATGATATTGAAGAAGGCAAAGTCACACGGACGGATCCTGGTGCAGGCTCAACATCATTAAAAGCTGGGGATACTGTAACAGTCTATATTTCTAGAGGTCCAGAAAATAAGGAGAATACATTTGATGTAACAATCTCAGCTAAATTTACAGGACCTGAAGATCAACAAGATACAATTACAGTAATGTTGAAGGATGCGAAAAATACGAATTCCACACAAGTATTGAATTTCAAATTAGATAAAAATACTCCCTCAACCGAGCAAACCGTATCTGTAACAACTACAGAAGGCGGTTCGGCTACAATCGAGGTCCAACGAGACGGCAAATCAGCTGTAACTAAGACTGTTCAAAAAGCTGAAACAATTACTGTACCTTAGAATTACAGAAAAACCTTTCCTGAAATAGTCAGGAAAGGTTTTTTAGGTCATTTGTACTGAAATTGATTTTGAAGTATGCTACAATAAGACTGAATTTATGGACGTTGTTTTTTTGTTATTAGAGTAGCAGAGAGATTCTAATTGTTTGATACGAAAAAAGGAGATGAGACGGATCGAGGGACAGATTCGTAAAGCCTTAAGTGGTTTTTATTATGTTGCAAGTGAAGGAAAGGTTCATCAAACACGTGCACGAGGAAATTTCCGAAAAAAGAAACTGACACCTTTAGTTGGCGATGAAGTGGTTTTTAGCAGCGAAGAAAACAGCGAGGGCTATATTCTTGAATTATTGCCGCGAAAAAATGAGCTGGTTCGTCCGCCGGTGGCTAATGTTGATCAAGGCGTTGTTGTAACGAGTTTGGTAGAACCGAATTTTTCTTACAATTTACTGGATCGATTTTTAGTTACACTGGAAAATAAATATATTCATCCTATTATTTATTTATCTAAAACAGATTTGGTCGCTGATCAAGCTTTAGTTGAAGAGATTCGTGCAGTTTACGAACCGCTTGGCTACCCGGTTATTGACGGGGAACAAGATAAGCAAAAATTAACAGATCTGTTTGCGGATAAGCTGACGGTTTTCATGGGACAATCGGGTGCTGGAAAATCTACCTTACTAAATGATGTCTCGCCAGATCTGAATTTAGAGACAGGTGAAATATCTGAATCGTTAGGACGCGGCCGTCACACCACACGACACGTGGAGTTGTTAGATTTATTTGGCGGTCTAGTTGCGGATACACCTGGTTTTAGCTCGATTGATTTCTTAGAAATTTCTGCTGAGGAGTTGCCAAAGGAATTTCCAGAATTTCGTGCCGCAGCACCAGAATGTCGCTTTCGTGAGTGCCGTCATGTAAAAGAGCCTGGATGTGAGGTGAAGCATCGCTTGGAAGAAGGAAAGATTGCTCAAACACGCTACGATAATTACTTGCAGTTTTTACAGGAAATCGAAAAACGTCGACCGGTGTATAAAAAAAATAAATGATTTTATCATGAAGCAGGGTTTATATCGGAATTATTTTTAATAAATAAATGAAAACGGAAAAGGAGTACAGACTATGAAAATTGCCCCATCGATTTTAAGTGCAGACTTTGCACGACTAGGCGAAGAAGTAAAAATGGTGGAAGAAGCAGGTGTTGATTACATTCATATTGATGTGATGGATGGAAATTTTGTTCCAAATATTTCTTTTGGACAGGTTGTTGTTAGTGCGTTGCGACCAGTGACAAAATTACCGTTGGATGTCCACTTGATGATCGCTAATCCTGAAAATTATATTAATGATTTTGCTAAGGCAGGCGCGGATATCATTATGGCTCACGTGGAAGCTACACCGCACATCCATCGGGTGGTACAAATGATTAAAGCGGCAGGTGTAAAACCAGGTGTTGTGCTAAATCCAGGCACACCTGTTGAGTCAATCAAGTATGTTTTAGGGGACGTAGATCAAATCCTCGTAATGACAGTGAATCCGGGATTCGGCGGACAATCCTTCATCGAGAGTCAAGTTGAGAAGATTGCAGAATTGGATCGTTTACGAAAAGAGCATGGCTATCATTATGAAATCGAGGTAGACGGCGGCATTCAACCAGAATCGGCCAAAAAATGTGCCGCAGCAGGTGCAGATGTCTTTGTTGCAGGCTCATATATTTATGACGCAGAGAATCCGCAAGAAAAAATCGATGCATTGCGGGCAGCGATCGATTAATGAATGTTTTACTTGTTGCAGGCGGTGACCCTAGTCACTGGCCTGTTTTTTCACAGCCATTTGATAAAATCATCGGTATTGACCGAGGCAACCTATTCCTTTTGCGTCGAGGAATGGTGCCGGATATAGCAATCGGAGATTTTGATTCTTTGACCGAAGACGAAAAAAAAGAAGTGTTTGAAGCAGTCGACGAAGTATCGACTTCTCCAGCGGAAAAGGATGATACGGATACTCAGCTCGCCTTAGTAAAGACCTTTGAACGGTTTCCAAAGGCGACTGTTACTTTGATTGGAGCAACTGGCGGACGCTTAGATCATCTGTTGGCAAACCTATGGTTAGGAGCGGAACCACGTTTTTCGCCTTTTTTATCTCAAATAAAGATCGCGGATCAAGGCAACCTCGTGAGCTATATAGCGCCAGGAAAGCACTGTATCAAAAAAGTTCCTGACATGGACTATTTGGCCTTCTGCTGCATGACTCCCGTTAAAGAATTGTCTTTGAAAAATGTAAAGTATGAGCTTTCGAAGGTAGATTTTTTACAGCCGACCAGTCTAGCGAGCAATGAGTTTCTAGTCGGAGATGCCGAAGTTCATTTTTCAGAAGGATTAATCGCTGTGATACAAAGTCGAGATGTTTAAACTAGAGCAGTTAAGAATCGTTTTTTCCAAAAATGATTCTGCTGCTTTTTTTTGTTTTCAAGAGATACTAAAATTCTTTAAAATCAACCGCCCGTGCTTTTTAATCCCTGCGTTTAGTGGTAAAATTCAATCTATATTATAGATAGCGTTCAGAGGTGCCTAAGTGAGAAAGTTTAATCCAAATAAGAATATTATTATCCTATTAATTGTTGTTATTATTGTTGTTGCAACAGTCTCGATTACAGCAGCAAATCGTGCAAAAGACAGTGATACGAACATCGTTCAATCAACTGTAAACGATACGATCAGTGTTTTTGATAAAGTAATTACTGCACCAGGACGTTGGCTTAGCAGCGGAGTTCAATCTGTCTCCAATTTGATCAATACCTATGATGAAAACGAAAAGCTGAAAAGTGAAGTCGATCAATACGATGAAGTAAAACAGCAAACAAAGAATCAAGCGCAAGAAATTGAACGCCTAAAAGATGAGTTGGAACTGAATCAGACCTTAACCAGCTATGAAAAGGTTACAGCAAATGTTATTACGCGTTCTCCTGATACGTGGCAGGATATGCTGATCGTAGATAAAGGCAGCAGTGATGGCGTTGAAGGCAATATGGCCGTTATGTCCCAAAAAGGTCTGATTGGACGAGTGATGGAAGTGAATGCTCATTCATCTAAGATTCAATTATTAACGTCAGATAATAAAACAAGCAATCATTTTCCAGTAAAAATAAGTTCAGATAAAGGAAATTCCTTCGGTGTTTTGAAGAAGTATGATGTGAAAAGCCAACAGCTGATTGCTTCAGAAATTACTGAAGAAGAGAATATCAAAGAAGGCGATGTCGTTCAAACATCAGGTTTGGGTGGGAATTCTCCAGCGGATCTGGCTATAGGAACCGTTGCTAAGGTGAAATCAGATAGTTACGGATATCGCGAGGTTTATATAAAACCTTATGCTCAGATGTATGATATTTCAGTCGTAACGATCATCCAAAGAATGGCGGGAGCGACTGAATGATTAGACGGACAACCTTAAAATACATGACGCCATTCTTATTATTTTTCTTATTTTTACTAGACGCGCATATCACTCGTATCATCGCGTCGCTAACGAATAATGTATACGTTGCGAATGCGCACTTAGCGTTACTAGTCTTAATGATTATTTCACGCGTTGTCAATGAACGTTTTTTGTTAGGGACAGCTTTAGTTCTAGGGATTTTGTATGACTTGTATTATATCGGTGTTATTGGGATTTATGCTGTAATTTTCCCTTTGCTAGTTATGCTGTTCTATCTTTTCAAAAAAACAATCCAACAAAATATCCTGACTCTTTTTTTTACAGTCGTAATTAGTGTAACGCTCTTTGAATTAATTAGCTTGCTGCTACAAACAGTGTTCGGTTTAACAGGGGTCAGCAGTGACTTTTTTGTCCCGAGATATTTGGGTCCAACCTTACTTTTTAATATTCTAACTTTTGTAATTTTAATTTTCCCATTAGAGAAAATTTTGATTGGTCCACCAGAAGAAGAGCTTGGTATATAAAGGAAATCAATAATTTTTAATAGCACAAAAAAACAGAAGATTTTTTTCTTCTGTTTTTTTGTGCGCCCAATTTGTAACTAAAAAATAGTGAAATGAAATGTTTTTGTAACAAAGCTATTATGTGGATGACATACAGCTGTGGTAAACTCATGAATGTGTTAGAAAAAAGTCTAATAAAATTCAAAATAAAACATTAAGTAGTCGGAGGACATTAGAGTGAAAAAAAGTTTGTTATCAGCATTAATGGTATGTTCAGTAACATTAAGCGCATTAGCAGCTCCAGCCGCAGCTTCTGCCGATGAATTTGATAGTAAAATTGCTGACCAGGATGCAAAAATTTCAAGTTTACAAAACCAACAAACAGATGCACAATCACAAATCAGTGCATTGGAAGGCGAAGTTGCTTCAATCAACGAGAAAGCACAAGGCTTATTAAATGAACAAGCATCATTGAGACAAGAGTCTCAAGACTTGCAAAAACAAATCGAAACATTACAAAAACGTATCGAAAAACGTTCAGAAGCAATCAAAGAACAAGCACGTGATACTCAAGTAAAACAATCTTCAGGTACGAATGTTATTGACGTAGTATTAAACGCTGAATCATTCACTGATGCTGTTAGTCGTGTCCAAGCAATGACAACCATTGTTAAAGCAAACAATGATTTAGTTGAACAACAAAAAGCGGATAAAGCAGAAGTTGAACAAAAACAAGCTGAAAACAAAAAACAACAAGAACAAATCGCTGCTAACCAAGCAACATTGGAAAGCCAAAAAGGTGAGTTGATCACTAAACAAGCAGATTTAAATGTTCAAACAACGACTTTGGCTGCTGAACAAGCAACAGCTGAAGGCGAAAAAGCAAGCTTGAAAGAAAAACAAGAAGCTGCTATCAAAGAACAAGAACGTGTGCAAGAAGAAGCTCGTAAAGCTGCTGAAGCGCAAGAAGCTGCTAAGAAAGCAGATGCAGACGCTAAAGCAAAAGCAGATGCGGATGCTAAGGCAGAAGCTGACCGTAAAGCACAAGAAGAAGCTGCTGCAAGTACGAGTACAACTGAAAGCTCAACTGTTGAGTCTTCATCTACAGTAGAATCTTCAACAACAGAACAACAAACACAATCAAGTGCGACAGAATCATCTTCAACAGCTTCATCAAGTGAAGATAATTTCCAAGGTGGCGGAGCTACTCCAACACCGTCGACTACTGAAGATTCAGGTTCAAGCAACCAAGGGTCAACATCATCTTCAACAAACAATAACCAAACACCATCAACGCCAACACCTGCACCGACTCCAACCCCAGCTCCAGCACCATCTGGAAATACTGGCGGGGTTGTTGCTGAAGCAATGAAGTATATCGGCACTCCTTATGTATGGGGCGGTAAGACACCTGCAGGATTTGACTGCTCAGGTTTCACTTCATATGTATACCGTCAAGCGACTGGTCGTGAAATCGGCGGATGGACTGTTCCTCAAGAATCAGCTGGAACACGTATTTCTGTTGATCAAGCACAAGCTGGCGACTTATACTTCTGGGGCAGCCCTGGTGGTTCATACCACGTAGCAATTGCAATGGGCGGTGGACAATATATCCACGCACCACAACCTGGTGAAACAGTTACAGTAAGTTCTGTAAGTTACTATGCACCAAGCTTTGCAGTTCGTATGTAATCAAATTTAAGTATTCATGACCGGTACGAAGTTCTTCGTACCGGTTTTTTTAATGGAGGAAAAGAGATGCAAAAGCAATTGAAAAATGGAAATTTCTATATTGGTATCGCTCTTTTGATGATGGTGATTCTATTTGTCAGTTCTTCAATGACTTATCAGCAGCAAAGTCAGGTTTCACTAATTCAAAAACTACTTGCGAATGAGCCGTTGAGGGCTTTTTTTAGTCAAATTTCTTTTAACTATGCAGGTAGTGAAGTAAGTATATCTGCTAAAGGCTATGTTAAATTTGTTGAATTTTTTATTCGCAAGGCTGCACACTTTATGACTTACTTTGTTTTAGGCGGAAGTCTATACTTAGGATTATTACCTAAATTGAAACAAAAATCATCGGTCTTAGGTCTGTTTTTCGCTTGGCTGGCTGCTACTGGCTACGCCGCTACCGATGAATTCCATCAAATGCTGACTGGTGGACGGACGCCGCTGTTTCAAGATGTAATGCTAGATTCTTTTGGGGCCTTAACGGCGTGTCTTATCATTATCGCTTATCAGGCTATTCGCAAGAAGCGTTAATGAGGATTATTCTTGACGAAATACGTTTTCAGGCGGACAATAATAAGGATCAATAAATATTGGAGGAATGTACCATGTCTGGACATAGTAAATGGCACAATATTCAAGGGCGAAAAAATGCCCAAGATGCGAAACGAGGAAAAATCTTTCAAAAGATGTCACGAGAAATCTATATGGCAGCTAAAGCCGGAGGTCCTGACCCGAGTACGAATCCAGCACTACGATTAGTGATTGATAAAGCCAAATCGGCCAATATGCCAAATGATAATGTGGATCGTGCAATCAAAAAGGCAACATCGGCAGGCGAAGGTGAACACTATGATGAAATTACTTATGAAGGTTATGGACCTGGTGGCGTAGCCATTTTAGTCCATGCCCTAACAGATAACCGCAATCGAACAGCAACAAATGTACGAGTGGCATTTACCCGAAATGGGGGAAATCTAGGGGAGACTGGTTCAGTAAATTATATGTTTGATCGTAAGGGCTATATTGCTATTGAACGTGAGAACTTATCAGTGGATGAGGATACCATGTTTGAAGACGTACTTGAAGCGGGAGCAGAGGACATGGAGATTTTGCCAGAGGTCTTTGAAATCTATACCGCAGCTGAGGATTTTACCAATGTTCGTGATCAATTGGAAGCGGATGGCTTTACGTTGGCGCAAGCGGAATTAACGATGATCCCACAAACAACGATTTCTTTAGATGAAGAGCAAAAAGAGAAACTGGATCGTTTAGTTGAAAAGTTAGAAGATGATGACGATGTTTCCGAAGTCTTTACTTCGGCAGAATAGATAAAAAAGACAAAGAAAAAACCAGCGAATTTCGCTGGTTTTTAGTTTGGTCTAAAAGACTAAAACAGGAGTACCGACTTCTACCATATCGAAAAGTTTTGCCATTACATCTGGTGGTGTATTCACACAACCGTGAGAGCCGCGAGTCTTCCATAGTTCGCCGCCATATTCTGGCTGCCAGTCGGAATCATGAAGACCGACACCGGTCCAATCGATCGGCATCCAATATTTAACAGGACTTGCATAGTCCGATCCGTCATCATTTTTTCCGCGCAAGGTTTTGTTTGTTTCTTTCGACCAAACGTAGTCAACTCCGGCTGGTGTAGGTGAGCTTGGTTTACCACTGACAATGTCAGTTTCTAAAGCTACGTTACCATCTTTGTAATACCACATATGTTGATTTTGCAAATCTACTTCGATGTAGGTTTTATCAATTAGTGGTTTATCTGCGGTTGTTGCCCCAGTTACGACAGGTGAACGAGTAAAGTCTTTACCTTCTAAAATTTGTTTTGTCAATGCTTCAACTTCTGCTGAGGTATTGATGGTCCAACTATAAGTACCTGATGGAACAGAAACTTTTCCACGTCGAGTACTGTTGAATTCAGTTGGTTTTGAGCTTGTGTTGTACTTTTCTCCTAAGCTGGTAACATAAGCAGTCACCTTATCTTTATCAAGAGACATGTTACCATTGTCGTCGACTAACCAGTCATTGATATCAGATGATGGAATTTGGAAGTTTTCTCCGTTGATACTATAGTTTGCTTTGATCTTTGCTACAGCATTCATTTTATCCATCGTCTTTTTCAGATCAGCATCATCTTTTGTGATGGTTGGTTTCGCAAGGTACTTATCAAAATCAATCGTGTGTTTGCCTTCTTTTGCAGCTTCCTTAAAGGCAGCTACGGCGGCATCCACGTCGATCGTATTCCCTTGTTTTTCTGGTGTAATCTCGAAGCCTTCGCTTGTTCGAGTCACCTTCGCATTTTCTGTTGCTGTCCGTGTTGTATTGGTTTGAGTCAATTCAGCACGAATGGCTTCTCCCACAGCATTTAATTTATTTTCATCTAAAGTATTGCCGTCAACATCTTTTGTATCTGCTGCGGAGACTAACTGCATACCCCAGCTAAAAGGATTTTGCTTTTTCTGCATCTCTTTTAAACCAGGTAAATAATTGTTTTGCCAACCTAGATCTTTGCGATTGATCTCTTTCCAATTTTTGTCGTCGATTTTTATTAGGAAGGGTGAATCTGACAGCTCGCGGGTAATTTTACGGTTTGCTTCGCTCACCGTTAAATTATTTATTTTCACTCCATTCACGACCGTGTTAGGAAGGAACCTTTGAGCATAATATGTACTGCGAATAGCGTATCCGCCAACTAAAACTACCAATAAACCTAATACAACAATCAAACCGATTCGCGTTCGGCCACGAGAATTTCTTCTTTCATTTCTTGTCATCGAAATAACTCCTCATTGCATTTCCTTTTATTTGGTCTTCATTAAACGATCGAAGCATTTCTATCAAAATAGTAGTCGATTTCAAAATGATATACCGAATATAAATATACCACAGAATCGTTTAAATACGAGTGATATGTTCTGAAATGTTAGCAAATATTAAAAAATCCGCAAAGAATATGAATATTCTTTGCGGAGATGAAAAATCTATTTTCCTTCAGCTTCAAGATCAGCGAAAGCTTTGTCCATAACTTCTTTTAGTTCTTTTGCAGAAGCGTCCATACGATCTTTTTCAGCATCTGTTAATGGAATTTCAATGATGTTTTGGATCCCTTTAGCATTGATAACAGCTGGTGCACCAATGTAAATGTCGTTTTGTCCGTATTGACCTTCTAAATATACAGATAATGGGAATACGGCACTTTCGTCATTTAAAATGGCACGAGTAATACGAGCTAGGGCAACGGCGATACCATAGAAAGTTGCGCCTTTTTTCTCGATAATTTCATAAGCAGCGTCACGAACGCCGAAGAACAGGTTAACTAATGCTTCTTCATCAACTTCTGGATTGTCTTTTACCCATTCGTAGATTTGTAGGCCAGCAACGTTAGCATGTGACCATACAGGGAATTCTGAGTCACCATGTTCACCTAAAATATAAGCATGGACGTTACGAGCATCAACGTCAACTAATTCAGCGATTGCTTGACGGAAGCGAGCTGTATCTAATGAAGTACCTGAACCGATAACGCGTTCTTTAGGGAAGCCAGAGAATTTCCAAGTAGAATAAGTTAAGATATCTACAGGATTTGCTGCTACTAAGAAGATACCGTCGAAGCCAGAGGCAACGACTTGCTCTACGATACTTTTGTTGATGCGCAAGTTTTTACCAACTAAGTCTAAACGAGTTTCACCTGGTTTTTGAGGAGCACCTGCTGTGATGACAACTAAGTCAGCATCGTGACAGTCTTCGTAAGAAGCAGAATAAATTTTCTTAGGTGATGTAAAGGCTAATGCGTGTGATAAATCAATGGCATCTCCTTGTGTACGGTTGCTATCGATATCGATAATACCGATTTCTTGAGCGATATTTTGATTGACTAGAGCGAAGGCATAACTTGAACCTACTGCGCCGTCTCCGATTAACATTACTTTTTGATGGGTTTTACTAGCTGCTTTTGCAGTCATGTGTACCAATCCCTTCTTATATTTGTTTTTCCAGTGGAATGATAACACTAATTAATGAAACTTGTCACGTATTTTACTCATTAATAATACAGTTATTTTTGCTGTTTCAGAAGAAAACGCTTCATGTGTTAATGGTGTAGGAAGCTGATACTATAAACTTTTTTCAAAAATAACAGAAACTTATGAGACACTTAAAGCGTTGAAAACGGTCACTACAGATGAGTTTGTGTTATACTGTATAAAGAAAAATTTGAACTGGGTAGTCATTTGACTATCCAGCATTTTGTCATGCAAATGAAAATCGAATAAATTTTAATATGAGAGAAATAGATATTTATAAAAAGAGGCGAACAGTATGAAAATGATCGTAGGTTTGGGAAATCCAGGCAAGAAATATGAAAACACAAAGCACAATGTTGGATTTATGGTTGTAGATCAATTGGCAAAAGAACACGGAGCTGTTTTTAAGAAAAATACCTTCGAAGCAGAAGTGGCGGATTATTTTGTCAATGGAGAAAAGATTTTATTAGTCAAACCACTCACCTTTATGAATGAGTCAGGTCGTGCAGTTGGACCGTTACTGACTTATTTTGGCATTTATTTAGAAGAGCTGGTGGTAATCGCGGATGATTTAGATATGGAGCTTGGAAAATTACGTTTGAGACAAAAAGGCAGTGCAGGTGGACACAATGGGCTGAAAAGTATTATCTCTCACATCGGAACACAAGAGTTTAATCGCATCAAGATCGGTATTGGTCGTCCAAACGGAAAGACGGTTGTGAATCACGTACTAAGTACTTTCGGAAAAGAAGAGATGCCTGTTATTGCAAATAGCGTGGCTCGAGCAACTGAAGCAGTGGATGATTATGTTTCAGGTAATGATTTCTTGCAAACAATGAATCGCTTTAATTAGAAAATTCATCGAGAATCATACGATTTAGCAGGTTAATAGGAACATGTAAGGAGTATAAAAATGAATTTGATTGAATTTGTTAATCAGCTGCCCTTGGTAAAAGAATGGCAGGCTAATTTAGATAAAAAAGCAAAACGTCAGTTAGTGATCGGTCTTTCTGGTTCGGCTAAAGCCTTGGTAATGGCTGCTGCACAGCAAGAAAGCAAAAAGCAAACAGTGATTGTCGTACCGAATCTTTACTATAGTAATCAATTAGCGGATGAACTGCGGAATATAGTGGAAGATGTCCATTTGTTTCCAGTTGATGAAGTGCTTTCGGCAGAAATGGCATTTGCCTCACCAGAAGCACGAGCGGAACGTATATCCACTCTTCAAGCATTGTCTCAAGAAAAAAATGGGATTTATGTCGTACCCGTTGCGGCGTTAAGAAAATATTTACCAACTGTTGAAACATGGCAGGCGAATCAGCTTCATTGGAAAATAGGCAGCGAAGTTGATTTAGAAAATTTAGCTCAACGGTTAGTATTAATGGGCTATGAAAGGCAAACAATGGTAGGAAAACCTGGTGAATTCAGTATGCGTGGAAGCATTGTTGATATTTATCCGTTGACGACGGAATATCCTGTGCGGGTAGAGCTTTTTGATGTAGAAGTCGACTCGCTGCGCTATTTCGAACCAGAAACTCAACGATCTGTAGAAAACTTAAAGGATGTTTGGATTACTCCAACGACGGACTTAGTTTTTTCTGCCCAAGATTTGACCCAGGGTGCGCAAAATGTGAACCAGCTGTTGCAAAATCGCTTAGCAGTGACGAAAGAAAAAGAAGACTATAACTTTTTGAACGATTACTTTGGTCAGCTGATCGCCTCTTGGGAAGATGGAATACCAACAGAACAGGCGAAATATTATACAGATCTATTATATGATGAAAAAGTTTCTTTGTTGGATCATTTCGCCAAGGATGCGCTGCTGTTTGTGGATGATTATCCACGTATGATGGAAACGCATCGTGAGATGGAACGAGAGGAAGCAGAGTGGCATACTCAAAAAATTGAAGAATTACGAGTTTTTTCTGAACAGACTTTTGGGATGAATGCCCATGAGCTAATCAAAAAATCTAAACTTGTGACAAGTTTCTTTTCGCTGTTTCAAAAGGGTATGGGGAATCTGCGTTTTGAAGCGATTCATAA
Organism: Enterococcus sp. DIV0170; assembly: GCF_051710765.1. Taxonomy (NCBI): domain Bacteria; kingdom Bacillati; phylum Bacillota; class Bacilli; order Lactobacillales; family Enterococcaceae; genus Enterococcus; species Enterococcus sp. DIV0170. The sequence goes on along the minus strand of NZ_JBIOLG010000001.1, from coordinate 2,880,051 downwards.
TTTTCAATACCGTTCTATGCAGCAGTTCTTCGGACAGATGCCACTATTAAAGACAGAGGTGGATCGTTGGCAGAAACAAGAACAAACCGTTCTATTTTTAGTCTCTGATCAAGAACGGCAAGAAAAATTAACGCAGGAATTTCATGATGTGGATATCAAGGCGGTTCAAACGACACCAGATAATTTACTGATAGGGAAAACCCAGATTGTCACTGGGACATTAACCAATGGGTTTGAAATGCCGCAAGATAAACTAGTCGTAGTGACCGAACGTGAAATATTTCAAAAGGTCACCAAAAAGCGCGCTCGTCGCCAGACGATCTCTAATGCTGAACGGTTGAAAAGTTACAATGAGTTAAAGCCTGGAGACTATGTTGTTCACGCAAATCATGGGATTGGTAAATATATTGGCATGGAAACGATCGAAATCGATGGGGTCCATCAAGACTATATGTCAATTTTGTACCAAAAAGATGATAAGCTGTTTATTCCAGTTACGCAATTAAACTTGATTCAAAAATACGTTTCCTCTGAAGCGAAACCACCTAAGATCAATAAATTAGGTGGTAGTGAGTGGACGAAAACTAAGAGCAAAGTTTCGAAAAAAATCGAAGATATAGCGGATGACTTAATCGAACTGTACGCTAAACGTGAAGCGGAACGCGGGTACGCATTCGGTCCAGATGATGAGTATCAAAAGGAATTTGAGGATGCTTTTCCATATAGTGAAACGGATGACCAGTTGCGAAGTGCAGCCGAAATTAAGCATGATATGGAAAAAGCTCGTCCCATGGATCGCTTATTGGTGGGGGATGTTGGGTTTGGTAAAACAGAAGTAGCCTTACGAGCAGCCTTCAAAGCAATCAAAGAAAATAAACAAGTCGCTTTTCTTGTGCCGACGACAATTTTGGCTCAGCAGCATTATGACACGATGACTGAGCGTTTTGAAAACTTTCCTGTGAATGTGGCGATGTTGAGCCGTTTCCGTACCAAAAAACAGCAAAATGAAACGATTGAACAAATTCGAACTGGCCAGGTCGATATTGTTGTGGGAACCCATCGACTTCTATCACAAGATCTGCAGTTCGCGGATTTAGGGTTACTAGTGATTGATGAAGAACAACGTTTTGGCGTGAAGCATAAAGAACGATTGAAACAATTGCGTTCCCAGGTAGATGTATTAACGCTGACCGCGACACCGATTCCGCGAACGTTGCATATGTCAATGTTAGGTGTGCGTGATCTTTCAGTGATTGAAACACCTCCAGAAAATCGGTATCCGATTCAAACGTATGTTATGGAGACGAATCCAGGAGCGATTCGAGAAGCCATCGAACGTGAAATGGCACGAGGCGGACAAGCCTTTTATCTATATAATCGAGTGGAGACTATCGAAAGAAAAGTAGAAGAGCTGCAGATGCTAGTACCAGATGCCAGAATTGGTTTTGCTCATGGACAAATGACAGAAGTTCAGTTGGAAAATACACTCATGGACTTTATTGATGGGCAATACGATATATTAGTTACGACGACGATTATTGAAACAGGTGTAGATATTCCGAATGTGAATACATTGTTTGTTGAAAACGCCGACTATATGGGGCTATCTACCTTGTATCAATTGCGCGGTCGAGTCGGACGAAGCAATAGAATCGCTTATGCCTACTTCATGTATGAGCCGCAAAAAATCTTAAATGAAGTTAGCGAAAAACGTCTGCAGGCGATCAAAGATTTTACTGAGCTAGGATCTGGCTTTAAAATAGCGATGCGAGATTTGTCTATTCGTGGAGCCGGTAATCTCTTAGGCGCACAGCAACATGGCTTCATCGACGCGGTCGGCTTTGATATGTATTCGCAAATGCTTTCTGAGGCAGTAGATCGTAAACAAGGGAAGAATACCCAAGTGGAACGAACCTCCGTAGAGATCAACTTAGGAATTGATGCGTACATTCCTGGAACTTATATCGAAGATGAGCGACAAAAGATTGAGATATACAAACGGATTCGTGAGTTAGAAAGTACAGAAATGCTGGATGAAGTGGAAGCTGATTTAGTGGATCGCTTTGGTGATTATCCTGATGAAGTAGCCAACCTGTTGAATATTGGGCAGATAAAAATGGACGGAGACCGTGCATTGGTTGAAAGTATTCAAAAACGGCAGCAGCAAATTATCATTACCTTAAGTAAAGTAGGAACGAAAGCTTATAAAGTCGAGCAGCTATTTGAAGCGTTAAGTGTAACAAAAATGAAAGCCACATTAGGTGTTGAAAAAGACAAAATGGTCATGAAGTTAGTGGTGGCGAAAACGATGGATGAAGCCGTTTGGTTACGAGAAGTTAGCTTGTTTGTTCGTGCATTACGTGAGCAAAAATACAAGGAATAGGCGGTGAAGGCATTGGCGAATAAAGAAATGCGAGTCATGATGCAAGGCGCCTTCGTCTTGACTGCTGCATCATTTATAGCGAAACTTTTAAGTGCCGTTTATCGAGTCCCTTATCAAAACTTCGCAGGTGATGAAGGATTTTATGTGTATCAGCAGGTTTATCCGATCTATGGTATTGCTATGACTTTAGCATTGTCAGGTCTGCCGCAATTTATCTCTAAATATGTGGCAGAACAAAAAGAGCCCCGAAAACAGCGCCAAGCGTTGGAGGAACTATTTCCTTTAATCAGCGGTTTTGGGCTCCTTCTATGGGCCGTGTGCTTTTTTTCCGCACAACCATTTGCAGATTGGATGGGGGATGGGAAATTGGCTCCCCTGATTCGTGTTGTTTCTTTTACCTTTGTAATCATGCCGTTTCTTTCGATTACACGTGGCGAGTTTCAAGGGAAATTATTGATGGTCCCCACTGCTGTTTCGCAGGTGGTCGAACAGTTTATACGAGTAACAGTCATTGTAATTGCTGCTTGGTCATTCAAACAGTTTGGCTGGACGGTCTATCGCACAGGAACGGTAGCAATGTCAGGCGCTTTAGTTGGTGGAATCGTTGCCGTGTTAGTACTGTGGTATTATCGACGAAAAATATTGGCAACAAGTATTGTGCGAAAGTTGCCAACCATAGGTGGAAAAACACTAGAACTCGGCAAGCGTTTGGTGCTTGAGGGCGGTTTGATGACGGTTTATAGCGGTTTATTGATTCTCTTTCAGCTGATTGATTCCTTCACTGTAAAAAAGGCGTTGGTTGATTTCGGATTAAGTGAACATGGAGCGAAGCTGGCCAAGGGTATTTACGATCGAGGACAACCGCTAGTACAATTAGGGTTGGTGGTGGCTTTGGCGCTCAGCTCAAGCTTTATACCATTATTGACAAGACATTTAGTCAATCGTGATCATGGAATGTTTGTTAAAACGAGTCAAATTTTTTTACGTTTAACGTGTGGAATCGCAGCGGCGGCTTCGATTGGTCTAGCAATGTTATTGCCATACGTAAACTATGCATTATTTAAGGACTATAAAGGAAACGGGACGCTAGTATTATTCGTGTTTTCAATCTTTTTGATGGCTATGGTGCAGGCGTATCAAAGCATCGCTCAAAGCCAAAATGAATACCGCAGTTCTTTGCAGGCTGCGGGTGTTGGGTTACTTCTAAAAATAGTAATTACTGGCGGGCTGACAAAACAATTTGGAACGATTGGTGCCAGCCTGTCTACGTTGTTAGGATTGATCGTGGCTTTGTTTATTCTGCATTTTTCATGTGATCGTGAGACAAGAGAATATGGGAGTCAACGTCACTTTATACGAAACCTTATGCTTTGTTTAGTAGGCATGGTATTCGTGTTATTATGTTATTATGGCGGTATCAGTGTTCTTTTTGGTATGGTTCAAAAAAGGAGTTTGGCACTGATTGTCGCAATTTTTGGAGTGTTGATTGGTGGCAGTGCCTTTTTGATTTTGGCGATTCAATTACGATTGTTAACTATTCGTGAGTGGCTGATGTTGCCATTCGGCAGTAAATTATTGAGAATAAATTGGAAAAGAGGGTAAGTTATGCGCTTAGATAAATTTTTGAAAATTTCACGGATCATTAAGCGTCGAACAGTGGCAAAAGAGGTCGCTGATAAAGGGCGGATACAAGTGAATGGAAAATTAGCAAAATCTTCAACAGATGTGAAAGTTGGCGATCAATTGCGAATTCAATTTGGGAACAAAGTCCTAGAGGTCGCGGTGGAAGAGCTGCATGAATCAACGAAAAAAGACGATGCAGCAAAAATGTATCGAATCATTAGTGAGACTCGTGTGGAAAATAACGGGAATTAAGGATAATTCAAATAGACAATTATATCCTGAGTTGATATAATAGTAAAGAATTTCATGGTAAGGAGCGAGCAGGAATGAATGAAAACGACACGAAAAAAGTTGCTACATTGGACACACCCTACGCAAAAGAGCAATATAGCAAGTTTCAAAAGCAACATCGTCAATTAATTTTCAAGCGTCGTCGTTTAGCAGCGTTATTCGCAATTGCCGCCTTTGTCGCTATTGTCATGGGAGTTCAGATATTTAACGAACAACGTCATTTAAGTGAACTGAAAGAGATCAAAGTTAAAACAGTCGCTGAGTCAGCGAAAGTTGATGATCGGGTAGATGGCTTGAAGCAAGACGTGAAATTGCTGAAAGACGATAACTATGTAGCGAAACTAGCTCGTAGTCGTTTCTATTATTCAAAGGATGGCGAATTGGTTTTTGTTTTACCAGATTCGGCAAAAACATCTAGCAATGACAAAGAGTCCGCTGATGAAGTAATAAAGTCCGAAACTGCCAAATAAGTTTAGGAGCAGTTTTAAAATAAATTGGAAAAAAATTAGGAGGAACATTTTTTTTATGTCAATCGAAGTAGGAGCTAAGCTGCAAGGAAAAGTATCAGGGATCACCAATTTCGGTGCCTTTATCGACTTGGGAGAGGGTAAAACGGGCTTAGTCCATATCAGTGAAATATCTAATGGTTTTGTCAAAGACATTCATGATGTATTGACTGTCGGCGATGAAGTGACGGTTAAGGTTACTTCTGTGGGAGATGACGGAAAAGTCGGTCTTTCAATTCGAAAAGCTCAAGATCAACCACAACCAGAAAAGAAACCTTTCAAACGTGAGTTCCGTGATAACAATCGTCCGAAACCATCAGCTAAAGGCAAACCCCAAAATAGCGGCAAACAAGACTTCGATTCATTGATGAGTTCCTTTTTAAAGGATAGCGATGATCGCTTGTCATCGATTAAACGCAACACCGAAGGAAAACGCGGAGGCCGTGGCGGTCGTCGTAGTTAAATCAGAGAGGCTGAAATTCATTTAGGATTTCAGTCTTTTTTATTGTATAGTGTTTGCTTAAACTGAAAGTGAACAATAATTAGAATGAGGAGTTTAATATGGAGCAAGAATTTCTTCGTGCAAACCCTGAACTTAAGGCCGACCAGAAAGTTCTGTTGGCTGTTTCAACTGGTGTTGACTCGATGGTGCTTTTGCATATGGTCGAAAAATTGAATGTAACTATTGGTGTTATACATATAGATCATCAGCTGCGGCCAGAGTCGAAGATAGAGGCAGAATTCCTACAGTCTTATTGCAAGAGTCATCATTTGCCATTGTATACAAAGGTTTGGGAGCAGCCCGCGGAAAAAAATGTCGAGGCTGAAGCGAGGAAGGTTCGCTATAATTTTTTTGAAGCAGTCATGAAACAAGAGAAGTATGACCTGCTATTAACGGCTCATCATGGTGATGATCAATTAGAAACCTTACTGATGCGCTTGACCCGTGGTGGATCTTTTACCGGACACAGCGGAATTGTCCGGAAGCAAAGTTTTGGCACAGGGGTTTTGCTGCGACCATTACTTGACTTTTCGAAGGAAGAAATCTATTCATATGCTGAAAAAGAGCAAGTGATTTATTTTGAAGATGCGACAAATCAGTCCTTGGACTATTTTCGAAACCGTATCCGAAACAACGTTATTCCGGAATTAAAAAAAGAAAACCCGAAAATTCTGTTACATGCGCAACAGTTTCATCAGCAACTGATTTGGGCCGGTCAGCTGATTGAAGAAGCGCTAAAAGAAAATTTAAGAAATATTGAATTTGACGGTCAACGCGGATCGTTTTCGTATGATGATATGCCATCTGAAACTAATGCTCGTTATTATTTTCTCTCGGCATTCTTCCAGAAAATGGAGGAACACACTCAAATCATTGTCTCGCAACGCCAATTGTTTTCACTACTAGACCAAATGGGGCATCCGGTTAGTCAGTGGTCGATTGATATTGGAGAAGGCTGGCGATTTGTGCGTCGGTATCAACGATTTTACTTTGAGAAAAGCCCAGCGATCAATGACGAAATGTTTAGTTTAGATGAAAACGAACAGTTCGATCTTCCAGACAGTGGGAGGATTACCTTGAGGAAAAGCGAAAATGAGCCTAGAAATGATGCATACCACGTGCCACTGCCATTAACAGCCAAGTTGCCTTTAAGAATTCGTCATCGACGAGCAGGGGACCGAATTCAGTTGACAGAAAGTCTTTCTAAACGAGTGAATCGTTATTTTATTGATAAAAAAATCGCGACGGATGAGAGGGATCGCGCATGGGTGGTGGAGGACGCTGCAGGAGAAATCGTAGCGCTTTTGCCTTTTGTTAATTCCTATTTGAGTATTACAACTGAAACTGATAGAATACACTACATACTTGACTATACGCCTCAAGTAGCGAAATGAAAGGAGTTTCTACATGCTAGCAAAAGATATTGAAAAAGTATTGATTACTAGAGAAGATATTCAAAAGCGCTGTGTGGAATTAGGCGCACAATTAACTACAGATTATACCGATAAAAATCCTTTGGTGGTTGGTATTTTAAAAGGAGCCGTTCCATTTATGGCTGACATTGTTCGTGAGATTGATGCACATTTAGAATTGGATTTCATGGATGTCTCAAGCTATGGCAATCAAACGGTCTCTTCAGGAGAAGTAAAAATCATCAAGGACTTAGATACGAACGTTGAAGGTCGTGACCTATTAATCGTAGAAGATATCATTGATAGTGGTCGTACTTTAGGATATTTAGTTGATTTATTTAAATACCGGAAGGCAAAATCAGTGAAAATCGTCACATTGTTAGATAAACCAGAGGGTCGCGTAGTGGATATTCATGCTGACTATGTTGGTTTTGATGTACCGAATGAGTTCGTAGTTGGCTACGGATTAGACTATGCAGAGGCGTATCGCAACCTGCCATACGTAGGTGTATTGAAGCCGGAAATTTATCAATCAAATTAGTGACCGAAAAAATCACAGTATGATATACTTAAAAGGTCAAAATTGATAAAACTTTTTTAACAAGCTAATAAGCTAACAAGTGCGAGGAGGACGCAGATGAACAAAAACAATAAGGGAGTAAAAAATGCTCTCTATTATATTCTCGTCATCTTGGCTATGGTCATGGTTGTTTATTTCCTTTTTGGAGATAACAAATCAGCTTCGCCAGATATCGAGTATTCAACGTTTACTGAACAGATGCAAGAAGGCAAAATTAAGAATCTTAAGATCCAGCCTGCTGGTGGTGTGTATAAAATCACTGGTGAGTACAAAGAGAAGCAAGAAGTTGCTAACTCTGGCGGACTAAGTATCATTGGTTCAACAGATTCTAAAACAACACATTTTTCAACCATTGTTTTGCCAAATGATTCGACTTTAAGTCAAGTCAATGATTTAGCAAAGGAAAACAAAGTCAAAACTGAGATTCAAGAAGAGTCAAGCAGCGGCATGTGGGTTACGCTATTAGTAAGCTTCTTACCGATCTTGATCATGATTTTCTTCTTCTACATGATGCTTGGACAACAAGGCGGCGGTGGCGGCGGTAATGGCCGTGTCATGAACTTTGGTAAATCCAAAGCTAAAGAGGCTGACAAAAAAGCGAACCGTGTACGTTTCTCTGATGTAGCCGGGGCAGAAGAAGAAAAACAAGAACTTGTTGAAGTCGTGGAATTCTTAAAAGACCCACGTCGTTTCGTAGAATTAGGTGCTCGTATTCCAGCGGGTGTCTTACTAGAAGGACCTCCGGGGACTGGTAAAACGTTACTTGCTAAAGCGGTAGCGGGTGAAGCCGGTGTTCCATTCTATTCGATTTCTGGTTCGGATTTCGTTGAAATGTTCGTTGGGGTCGGAGCTTCTCGTGTTCGTGATTTATTCGAAACAGCTAAGAAAAATGCACCAGCGATTATTTTTATCGATGAAATTGATGCAGTTGGCCGTCAGCGTGGTGCTGGTATGGGAGGCGGTCACGATGAACGTGAACAAACCCTCAACCAATTGCTCGTTGAAATGGATGGATTTGATGGCAACGAAGGCGTTATTGTTATCGCTGCAACAAACCGTTCTGATGTTTTAGACCCAGCGTTATTACGTCCAGGTCGTTTTGACCGTCAAATTTTGGTTGGTCGTCCAGACGTTAAAGGTCGTGAAGCAATCTTACGCGTCCACTCTCGTAATAAACCGTTGGCAGACGACGTTGATTTGAAGGTTGTTGCACAACAAACACCAGGCTTTGCTGGTGCGGATTTAGAAAATGTCTTGAATGAGGCGGCCTTAGTAGCTGCTCGTCGTAATAAGAAGAAAATTGATGCTTCAGACGTGGATGAAGCAGAAGATCGCGTTATTGCGGGACCTGCTAAGAAAGATCGTGTTATTAGTAAACATGAACGTGAAATGGTGGCTTACCATGAAGCGGGTCATACAATCATCGGGATGGTATTGAACCGTGCCCGCGTTGTCCATAAGGTAACGATTATCCCTCGTGGACGTGCTGGCGGTTATATGATTGCCTTGCCAAAAGAAGATCAAATGTTAATGTCTAAAGATGATATGTTTGAACAAATTGTTGGGTTATTAGGTGGTCGTACTGCTGAAGAAATCGTCTTTAATGCTCAAACAACAGGTGCTTCAAATGACTTCGAACAAGCGACAGCATTAGCTCGCAGCATGGTAACTGAATACGGAATGAGTGACAAGCTTGGACCAGTTCAGTATGAAGGAAACCATCAAGTCTTTGTTGGACGTGACTACGGACAAACAAAAGCTTACTCTGAACAAGTTGCCTTTGAGATTGATGAAGAAGTTCGCAGCATCTTAATGCAAGCTCATGAAAAAGCACGTGAGATTATTGAAACACATCGTGAACAGCATAAATTAATTGCTGAAAAATTATTAGAGTTTGAAACATTAGATGCGAAAGCAATCAAGTCATTGTTTGAAACAGGTAAAATGCCTGAAGGAAAAGACAGTCTTTACCCAAGTGAAAAAGCTCAAGCACAAACTTTTGAAGAAGCTAAACGCGCTTTGGAAGAAAAGGATGCGGAGAAGCAAGCAGAGGATAAAGCACCTGAACATAAAGAGTCAGATGACGAAATTGCACCAGACGATACAAACGATAATCAAGAATAAGGTAAAAACGGCATGTCCTCAGTGATGTGCCGTTTCTTTTTTTATTAAGGAGGAAGAAGAATGCAAGGGAAGATTCTTATAGCTACAGTGAAAGATTTATCCGAATTGCAAACAATCAGTATCGAAACTTTTCGAGATACTTTCGCTACAGAAAATGATCCTACTGATTTACAAAAGTATTTGCTTGAAGCATACAATTTAAAAAAACTAGAAAAAGAAATGCTAAATTCTGATTCACGTTTCTTCTTTATCTATCTGAATAAATCTTTGGCTGGTTATATGAAAGTAAATACTGGAAAAGCACAAACAGAGATGTCAGATAGAAATGGATTGGAAGTTGAACGAATCTACATTCGAAAAAAATTCAAGCGGCAAGGGTTAGGTCGTCAATTATTAGAGTATGCGTTTGAACTTGCTTCCCAAGAAAAACGTGAGAATATTTGGTTGGGGGTGTGGGAAAAGAATCAGAACGCTTTGCAATTTTATCAAACATTCGGTTTTAAGAAAGTCGGCGCTCATCCTTTCAATGTTGGAAAGGATAAACAAACTGATCTAATCATGCTAAAGGAACTCTTATAATTTGCATAATCATTAGGAGCGCGTACAATGAGGGCGAGAGGTGAGCGAAATGATGGAGAGCCAAAAAGCTGAGGAAATGATGGATCAAATCAGTCAAGCTTATGGGGATAAGGAAATCCAAGAACTTCCGGAAGTCCAGAAGTTTTTACTAGAAAATGCACAATTACTGGAAAAAACAGAAGCCTGTGGGCTGGTAGCAACTAAAATTTGTAAAGAGATTGCGCTTTATGCCTTTTCTCATCAATGTAGCTTTCCTAAGGCGTTAGGCGAATTGCATAGTCAATTGAAGCATGAAGCAATGAAATACGACGCTACAGCAATGGCGGCAATTTTATTACCCGTTTGGTTTTAGTGGGCAGGAAAGATAATCCCTGCTCATTTTTTAATGCTTATATGAATAAGTTATTAAGGTTTTCTATCAAGCTTATACAGAGAAGTTGAAAAATGTTGAAACACCTAGTATGATGCAATCACGAGTAAATTAGGAATGAGGAACAAATCGATGAGTGACTATTTAGTAAAAGCCTTAGCATATGAAGGTTTTGTTCGGGCGTATGCAGTGAACGCAACAGAAACAATTGCTGAAGCGCAGCAACGTCATGATACATGGAATACATCTTCGGCAGCATTAGGACGTACAATGATCGGAGCTTTGATGTTAGGTGCCACATTAAAAGGCGAAGATAAAATGACTGTTAAAGTAGAAGGAAATGGACCTGCTGGAGCTATCGTTGTCGATAGCAATGGTAAAGGCGAAGTAAAAGGGTATATCAAGAATCCTCATATTAGCTTACCGCTAAATGAGATTGGGAAAATTGACGTAAGAGGTGCGGTAGGCACTGAGGGGATGTTTACTGTTATTAAAGATCTGGGCTTAAAAGAACCCTTCTCAGGACAGACTCCGATTGTCTCTGGTGAAATTGGCGAAGATTTTACTTATTATCTGGCTGTATCCGAACAGATTCCATCGGCTGTTGGTGTCTCAGTATTGGTTGATACGGATGACTCTATAAAAATTGCTGGCGGGTTTATGATTCAGATTATGCCTGGAGCAAGCGAAGAAATAATTGATAAAATTGAGGAGCGTCTGAAGGAAACTGCCCGTATCTCATCACTTTTAGATGAAGGACAAACACCAGAAGAAATTCTGCAAACGTTGCTAGCAACAGATGATGTTGAATTCTTAGAAAATATGCCTGTTCAATTTAAATGTGACTGTTCTAAAGAAAAATTTGCATCAGCAATCATTACATTAGGTGCAGAGCAAATCCAAGAGCTGATTGATCAAGATCACGGTGCGGAAGCTGTGTGTGCATTTTGTAATAATAAATATGACTATAGTGAAGCAGATCTTTATGAATTGAAGCAAGAAATTTTGGGGGAATAATAGTGAAGCCGTTAAATGGTACGTGGAAAATCGGAAATGTTGAAGTGCCGAATCGGATTGTTGTTGCTCCAATGGCAGGAATTACAAATGCTGCTTTTCGTGTGACGGTAAAAGAATTCGGTGCAGGATTAGTTGTCTGTGAAATGATCAGTGACCAAGGAATCCATTTTAGAAATAAAAAAACGTTAGAGATGCTATACATCGATGAACGGGAGCATCCCTTAAGTGTTCAAATTTTTGGAGGAAATAAGGATTCGCTAGTAGAGGCGGCTCAGTTTGTCCAAGAAAATACGGAAGCAGATATCATAGATATCAATATGGGGTGTCCAGTAAATAAAGTGATCAAGGCAGAAGCTGGAGCAAAATGGTTGTTAGATCCTAATAAGGTGTATGAAATGGTTGATGCAGTTTCTTCTGCTGTAGATATTCCTGTAACAGTGAAAATGCGAATTGGCTGGGATCAGGAACATATTTTTGCTGTTGAAAATGCATTAGCTGCTCAAAGCGCGGGTGCCTCTGCAATTGCAATGCATGGTCGTACGCGTGTACAAATGTATGAGGGTCAAGCAGATTGGGACATTTTAAAGCTGGTTGCCAATCAATTAACCATTCCATTTATGGGAAATGGCGACGTACGAACCCCAGAAGATGCGAAACGGATGATTGAAGAAGTTGGAGTTGATGCGGTAATGATCGGTCGAGCCGCGCTAGGAAATCCTTGGATGATTCATCAAACACAACATTATCTTGAGACAGGGGAATTGATTCCCGAACCTAGTGCAAGAGAAAAGATCGAGACAGCAAAACTTCATTTAGAACGATTAATTAATCTTAAGGGTGAAAAAATTGCCTGCCGTGAATTTCGTCAGCATGCAAGCTATTATTTAAAGGGAATTTCACGTTCAGCAAAAGTTAAAGTAGCAATCAATCAAACGGAAGATAAGCAAGTAATCGTTGATCTATTGGATAGTCTTGTAGAAAAGACCGAAGCAAGAGCGATAATTAGCTAAAAATCAAGCCGAATGAGGAATTCGGCTTGATTTTTTAGCTATTCATTGGCATTATAAGTAAGAGTAATTACATACTGAGGAGGAACATTCGTGACTGAGGAACAAACAAATTTGACAGAAATGAACGATCAAATGCGTGTTCGCCGCGAAAAAATGGAAAATCTTCGTGAAGAAGGAATTGATCCATTTGGCGCACGGTTTGAACGTACAACAAATTCAAAAGAATTGCATGAGACATACGATGGAAACACTAAAGAAGAACTACTGGAAATGGGATTAACCGCAAGTGTAGCTGGGCGGATGATGACTAAACGTGGAAAAGGAAAAGTCGGATTTGCTCATTTACAAGATCGTGAAGGCCAAATTCAAATCTATGTTCGTAAAGACGAAGTAGGAGAAGAACCTTACGCAATCTTCAAAAAGGGCGATCTAGGTGATTTCTTTGGTGTGACTGGTGAAATCATGAAGACGGATACGGGTGAAGTGTCTATTAAAGCAAAAGAAATCACGCTGCTTTCAAAAGCATTACGTCCGTTACCAGAAAAATATCATGGCTTAACAAATGTTGAACAACGCTATCGTCAACGTTATTTAGATTTAATTAGTAATCGTGAAAGCTTTGATCGTTTTACCAAACGTAGTCAAATTATTAGCCAAATTCGCCGTTACCTAGATGGATTAGGTTATATAGAAGTAGAAACACCTGTTTTGCATAATGAAGCGGGTGGTGCAACTGCACGTCCATTTATTACTCATCATAATGCACTAGACATGGATCTTTATTTGCGAATTGCACTAGAATTACATTTAAAACGTCTAATTGTCGGTGGAATGGAAAAAGTTTATGAAATCGGCCGTGTATTCCGTAACGAAGGAATTGATACTACTCATAACCCAGAATTTACTATGATGGAAGTATATACTGCATATCAAGATTACTTGGATGTAATGAATCTAACTGAAGGAATCATTCGAGATGTGGCGCAAAATGTACTTGGTGAAACCACGTTGACTTTTGACGGAAAAGAGATTGATTTGGGCTCTGACTTCAGACGTGTTCATATGGTAGATGCAATTAAAGAACAAACAGGAGTAGATTTCTGGCCAGAGATGACGATTGAGGAGGCACGTTCGTTAGCGGAAGAACACCACGTTGAGATAAAAGATACGATGGAAATCGGTCATATCATCAATGAGTTCTTTGAAACTTTTGTGGAGGAAACACTTGAACAGCCAACATTTGTTTATGGTCATCCTGTAGAAGTATCACCGCTGGCGAAAAAGAATGCTGAAGATGGACGCTTTACAGATCGCTTTGAGCTGTTTATCGTGGGCCGTGAATTTGCAAATGCCTTTACAGAATTAAATGACCCTATCGATCAAAGAGCACGTTTTGAAGCACAAGAAAAAGAGCGTGAGCAAGGAAATGATGAAGCTCATGGTGTAGACGAAGATTTCTTGGAGGCTTTAGAATATGGAATGCCTCCAACAGGCGGCTTAGGAATAGGAATTGATCGTTTAGTTATGCTATTAACAGATGTTCAATCTATTCGAGATGTTTTACTATTTCCAACGATGCGTTAAAGAAACTTTTTAAGACGTTCAGCATAGCTGGACGTCTTTTTTTGAACTGTTCAAATGAATTATTAGAAAATGATGTCATCTTATCAACCATAAAAACGATTGAATATTTTGTGAAAAGGTAATTTTCAATCAGCTTTCATGTTATTTGCGAACATTTACACTAACAGTAAAGAACATTGGTCAGCATTAAAAAAAACTTCAAAAAAGTCGCTATTTTTGATTGACCAGATAAGATTATGTTGGTATATTATTTTATGTTCCAAAGCGAGCGTGTATCGCTCAAAAAAAATTAAAAATTGTTATTGACAGATGACTGACTTTCAGTTATTCTATCAAAGTCGCATAAAGCGATGATGACAACTTCTTCGAAAAAAACTTCAAAAAAGTTGTTGACATCAAAACAGCAATCTGTTATGATTTAAAAGTTGCTGAAACAAAGCGACAAACAATGTAGACCTTTGAAAACTGAACGAATAAAACAAACCAAATGTGTAGGGCGTTTCTTTTAATAGAAACAAACAACATAGCAAGCAATATGCTAGCAAGTCAATTTTTACAATTGAGCTGATCAGTCGTAAGACTGTTTCAAACACTTTTTATGAGAGTTTGATCCTGGCTCAGGACGAACGCTGGCGGCGTGCCTAATACATGCAAGTCGAACGCTTTTTCTTTCACCGGAGCTTGCTCCACCGAAAGAAAAGGAGTGGCGAACGGGTGAGTAACACGTGGGTAACCTGCCCATCAGAAGGGGATAACACTTGGAAACAGGTGCTAATACCGTATAACAATAGAAACCGCATGGTTTCTATTTGAAAGGCGCTTTTGCGTCACTGATGGATGGACCCGCGGTGCATTAGCTAGTTGGTGAGGTAACGGCTCACCAAGGCAACGATGCATAGCCGACCTGAGAGGGTGATCGGCCACATTGGGACTGAGACACGGCCCAAACTCCTACGGGAGGCAGCAGTAGGGAATCTTCGGCAATGGACGAAAGTCTGACCGAGCAACGCCGCGTGAGTGAAGAAGGTTTTCGGATCGTAAAACTCTGTTGTTAGAGAAGAACAAGGATGAGAGTAGAATGTTCATCCCTTGACGGTATCTAACCAGAAAGCCACGGCTAACTACGTGCCAGCAGCCGCGGTAATACGTAGGTGGCAAGCGTTGTCCGGATTTATTGGGCGTAAAGCGAGCGCAGGCGGTTTCTTAAGTCTGATGTGAAAGCCCCCGGCTCAACCGGGGAGGGTCATTGGAAACTGGGAAACTTGAGTACAGAAGAGGAGAGTGGAATTCCATGTGTAGCGGTGAAATGCGTAGATATATGGAGGAACACCAGTGGCGAAGGCGGCTCTCTGGTCTGTAACTGACGCTGAGGCTCGAAAGCGTGGGGAGCAAACAGGATTAGATACCCTGGTAGTCCACGCCGTAAACGATGAGTGCTAAGTGTTGGAGGGTTTCCGCCCTTCAGTGCTGCAGCTAACGCATTAAGCACTCCGCCTGGGGAGTACGACCGCAAGGTTGAAACTCAAAGGAATTGACGGGGGCCCGCACAAGCGGTGGAGCATGTGGTTTAATTCGAAGCAACGCGAAGAACCTTACCAGGTCTTGACATCCTTTGACCACTCTAGAGATAGAGCTTCCCCTTCGGGGGCAAAGTGACAGGTGGTGCATGGTTGTCGTCAGCTCGTGTCGTGAGATGTTGGGTTAAGTCCCGCAACGAGCGCAACCCTTATTGTTAGTTGCCATCATTTAGTTGGGCACTCTAGCGAGACTGCCGGTGACAAACCGGAGGAAGGTGGGGATGACGTCAAATCATCATGCCCCTTATGACCTGGGCTACACACGTGCTACAATGGGAAGTACAACGAGTCGCGAAGTCGCGAGGCTAAGCTAATCTCTTAAAGCTTCTCTCAGTTCGGATTGTAGGCTGCAACTCGCCTACATGAAGCCGGAATCGCTAGTAATCGCGGATCAGCACGCCGCGGTGAATACGTTCCCGGGCCTTGTACACACCGCCCGTCACACCACGAGAGTTTGTAACACCCGAAGTCGGTGAGGTAACCTTTTGGAGCCAGCCGCCTAAGGTGGGATAGATGATTGGGGTGAAGTCGTAACAAGGTAGCCGTATCGGAAGGTGCGGCTGGATCACCTCCTTTCTAAGGAATATTACGGAAACTACACAGGTTGCTTTATTCGTTCAGTTTTGAGAGGTCTACTCTCAAATCGTTCATTGAAAACTGGATACAGAAACAATAATTTAAACAAACCGAGAACACCGCGTTGAATGAGTTTTTTAAATAAGTTCAATTGCTTATTTTTTCTGATTGGGAAGTCTATCGCTAGATGGAACAATCAACCCCCTAACGCAAGTTAGGATAAGGTTAAGTGAATAAGGGCGCACGGTGGATGCCTTGGCACTAGGAGCCGATGAAGGACGGGACTAACACCGATATGCTTCGGGGAGCTGTAAGTAAGCTTTGATCCGGAGATTTCCGAATGGGGGAACCCAGCATCTTTTATAGGATGTTACTTTTCAGTGAATACATAGCTGATTAGAGGTAGACGCAGAGAACTGAAACATCTAAGTACCTGCAGGAAGAGAAAGAAAAATCGATTCCCTGAGTAGCGGCGAGCGAAACGGGAAAAGCCCAAACCAAGAGGCTTGCCTCTTGGGGTTGTAGGACTCCGATATGGTAGTCCAGTGAGATAGTCGAAGGACCTGGAAAGGTCTGCTAGAAAGGGTAAAAGCCCCGTAGACAAAATTTGACTGGCACCTAGGAGGATCCTGAGTACGGCGGAACACGAGGAATTCCGTCGGAATCCGGGAGGACCATCTCCCAAGGCTAAATACTCCCTAGTGACCGATAGTGAACCAGTACCGTGAGGGAAAGGTGAAAAGCACCCCGGAAGGGGAGTGAAATAGATCCTGAAACCGTGTGCCTACAACAAGTTAGAGCCCGTTAATGGGTGATAGCGTGCCTTTTGTAGAATGAACCGGCGAGTTACGATTACTTGCGAGGTTAAGTTGAAAAGACGGAGCCGCAGCGAAAGCGAGTCTGAATAGGGCGAATGAGTAAGTGGTCGTAGACCCGAAACCATGTGATCTACCCATGTCCAGGTTGAAGGTGCGGTAAAACGCACTGGAGGACCGAACCCACGTACGTTGAAAAGTGCGGGGATGAGGTGTGGGTAGCGGAGAAATTCCAAACGAACTTGGAGATAGCTGGTTCTCTCCGAAATAGCTTTAGGGCTAGCCTCAGAGTAAGAATGATGGAGGTAGAGCACTGTTTGGACTAGGGGCCCATCTCGGGTTACCGAATTCAGATAAACTCCGAATGCCATCCATTCATCTCTGGGAGTCAGACTGTGAGTGATAAGATCCATAGTCGAAAGGGAAACAGCCCAGACCACCAGCTAAGGTCCCCAAATAACTATTAAGTGGAAAAGGATGTGGGGTTGCACAGACAACTAGGATGTTGGCTTAGAAGCAGCCACCATTTAAAGAGTGCGTAATAGCTCACTAGTCGAGTGACCCTGCGCCGAAAATGTACCGGGGCTAAATAGTTTACCGAAGCTGTGGAACACACCAATAGGTGTGTTGGTAGGAGAGCGTTCTAAGGGCGTTGAAGGCAGATCGTGAGGACTGCTGGAGCGCTTAGAAGTGAGAATGCCGGTATGAGTAGCGAAAGACAGGTGAGAATCCTGTCCACCGAATGACTAAGGTTTCCTGGGGAAGGCTCGTCCGCCCAGGGTTAGTCGGGACCTAAGCCGAGGCCGAAAGGCGTAGGCGATGGATAACAGGTTGATATTCCTGTACCCGTTGTTTTTGTTTGAGCAATGGAGGGACGCAGGAGGCTAAGGAATCAGACGATTGGAAATGTCTGTCCAAGCAATAAGTCTTGATGTGAGTCAAATGCTTACGTCTTTAAGGACAAGTTGTGATGGGGAGGGAAATAATAGTACCGAAGTTCCTGATGTCACACTGCCGAGAAAAGCTTCTAGTGAGAAAACAATGGCCCGTACCGCAAACCGACACAGGTAGTCGAGGAGAGAATCCTAAGGTGAGCGAGAGAACTCTCGTTAAGGAACTCGGCAAAATGACCCCGTAACTTCGGGAGAAGGGGTGCTGATCTAACGATCAGCCGCAGTGAATAGGCCCAAGCGACTGTTTATCAAAAACACAGGTCTCTGCAAAATCGAAAGATGACGTATAGGGGCTGACGCCTGCCCGGTGCTGGAAGGTTAAGAGGAGTGCTTAGCGTAAGCGAAGGTACGAATTGAAGCCCCAGTAAACGGCGGCCGTAACTATAACGGTCCTAAGGTAGCGAAATTCCTTGTCGGGTAAGTTCCGACCCGCACGAAAGGCGTAACGATTTGGGCACTGTCTCAACGAGAGACTCGGTGAAATTTTAGTACCTGTGAAGATGCAGGTTACCCGCGACAGGACGGAAAGACCCCATGGAGCTTTACTGCAGTTTGATATTGAGTGTTTGTACCACATGTACAGGATAGGTAGGAGCCGTAGAAGTCGGGACGCTAGTTTCGACAGAGGCGCTGGTGGGATACTACCCTTGTGTTATGACCACTCTAACCCGCACCACTGATCGTGGTGGGAGACAGTGTCAGATGGGCAGTTTGACTGGGGCGGTCGCCTCCTAAAGAGTAACGGAGGCGCCCAAAGGTTCCCTCAGAATGGTTGGAAATCATTCGCAGAGTGTAAAGGCACAAGGGAGCTTGACTGCGAGACCTACAAGTCGAGCAGGGACGAAAGTCGGGCTTAGTGATCCGGTGGTTCCGCATGGAAGGGCCATCGCTCAACGGATAAAAGCTACCCTGGGGATAACAGGCTTATCTCCCCCAAGAGTCCACATCGACGGGGAGGTTTGGCACCTCGATGTCGGCTCGTCGCATCCTGGGGCTGTAGTCGGTCCCAAGGGTTGGGCTGTTCGCCCATTAAAGCGGCACGCGAGCTGGGTTCAGAACGTCGTGAGACAGTTCGGTCCCTATCCGTCGCGGGCGTTGGAAATTTGAGAGGATCTGTCCTTAGTACGAGAGGACCGGGATGGACTTACCGCTGGTGTACCAGTTGTCTCGCCAGAGGCATCGCTGGGTAGCTATGTAGGGAAGGGATAAACGCTGAAAGCATCTAAGTGTGAAGCCCACCTCAAGATGAGATTTCCCATTTCTTTAAGAAAGTAAGATCCCTGAGAGATGATCAGGTAGATAGGTCAGAAGTGGAAGTGCAGTGATGTACGGAGCGGACTGATACTAATCGATCGAGGACTTAACCAAAATAAAATGATTGTCGGTCGTTTAAAAACGTTTCTGATCCAGTTTTGAGTGAACGAAGTTTACTCAAGTAAATAGCAGTGTGGTGGCGATAGCGAGAAGGATACACCTGTTCCCATGTCGAACACAGAAGTTAAGCTTCTTAGCGCCGATTGTAGTGAGGGGTTGCCCCTTGTGAGATTAGGACGTCGCCACGCGAACATGGAGGTTTAGCTCAGCTGGGAGAGCATCTGCCTTACAAGCAGAGGGTCAGCGGTTCGAACCCGTTAACCTCCATATGAGCCGTTAGCTCAGTTGGTAGAGCATCTGACTTTTAATCAGAGGGTCACAGGTTCGAGCCCTGTACGGCTCATAAGAATATGCGGGTGTGGCGGAATTGGCAGACGCACTAGATTTAGGATCTAGCGCCTTACGGCGTGGGGGTTCAAGTCCCTTCACCCGCATTTTATTTTTTTGTAGTTGCCGGCTTAGCTCAGTTGGTAGAGCATCTGATTTGTAATCAGAGGGTCGAGGGTTCAAGTCCTTTAGCCGGCATCATGCGGAAATAGCTCAGTGGTAGAGCACCACCTTGCCAAGGTGGGGGTCGCGGGTTCGAACCCCGTTTTCCGCTTTCCTGAAGACCAGGGAACAACGCCGGGGTGGCGGAACTGGCAGACGCACAGGACTTAAAATCCTGCGGTGAGTGATCACCGTACCGGTTCGATTCCGGTCCTCGGCATTAACTAAATAACGCACCCGTAGCTCAATTGGATAGAGTACTTGACTACGAATCAAGGGGTTAGAGGTTCGAGTCCTCTCGGGTGCATTTCGGGAAGTAGCTCAGCTTGGTAGAGCACTTGGTTTGGGACCAAGGGGTCGCAGGTTCGAATCCTGTCTTCCCGATAAAAATAAAATTATGGGGCCTTAGCTCAGCTGGGAGAGCGCCTGCTTTGCACGCAGGAGGTCAGCGGTTCGATCCCGCTAGGCTCCATTTTTATTAATAACGCGGTGTAGCTCAGCTGGCTAGAGCGTCCGGTTCATACCCGGGAGGTCGGGGGTTCGATCCCCTCCGCCGCGATTTTATTCGAGCCAGGACCTTTAGCTCAGTTGGTTAGAGCAGACGGCTCATAACCGTCCGGTCGTAGGTTCGAGTCCTACAAGGTCCATAGTGACTCTTTTACGGAGGATTACCCAAGTCCGGCTGAAGGGAACGGTCTTGAAAACCGTCAGGCGGGTAAAACCGTGCAAGGGTTCGAATCCCTTATCCTCCTTTTTTTTGAATAATATTATCGCGGGATGGAGCAGTCTGGTAGCTCGTCGGGCTCATAACCCGAAGGTCGTAGGTTCAAATCCTGCTCCCGCAATTAAAAACTAAAAAATACGGTTCCGTGGTGTAGGGGTTAACATGCCTGCCTGTCACGCAGGAGATCGCGGGTTCAAATCCCGTCGGGACCGCCATGCGGGTGTAGTTTAGTGGTAAAACCACAGCCTTCCAAGCTGTTGTCGCGAGTTCGATTCTCGTCACCCGCTTTTAGTTTTTTTATGAAGGGCCTATAGCTCAGCTGGTTAGAGCGCACGCCTGATAAGCGTGAGGTCGATGGTTCGAGTCCATTTAGGCCCATTAAAATTATGGCCCGTTGGTCAAGCGGTTAAGACACCGCCCTTTCACGGCGGTAACACGGGTTCGAGTCCCGTACGGGTCATTATTTTTATTCGGAGGATTACCCAAGTCCGGCTGAAGGGAACGGTCTTGAAAACCGTCAGGCGGGTAAAACCGTGCAAGGGTTCGAATCCCTTATCCTCCTTTTTTTGAATAATATTATCGCGGGATGGAGCAGTCTGGTAGCTCGTCGGGCTCATAACCCGAAGGTCGTAGGTTCAAATCCTGCTCCCGCAATTAAAAACTAAAAAATACGGTTCCGTGGTGTAGGGGTTAACATGCCTGCCTGTCACGCAGGAGATCGCGGGTTCAAATCCCGTCGGGACCGCTTCTGGCTCGGTAGCTCAGTTGGTAGAGCAATGGATTGAAGCTCCATGTGTCGGCAGTTCGATTCTGTCCCGCGCCATCAGATTTGCGGGTGTAGTTTAGTGGTAAAACCACAGCCTTCCAAGCTGTTGTCGCGAGTTCGATTCTCGTCACCCGCTTTAGTTTTTATGAAGGGCCTATAGCTCAGCTGGTTAGAGCGCACGCCTGATAAGCGTGAGGTCGATGGTTCGAGTCCATTTAGGCCCATTAAAAAATCTTTTTGGTTTTTTGGGGAAGTACTCAAGTGGCTGAAGAGGCGCCCCTGCTAAGGGTGTAGGTCGGGAAACCGGCGCGAGGGTTCAAATCCCTCCTTCTCCGTTTTTTATTATTATGGCCCGTTGGTCAAGCGGTTAAGACACCGCCCTTTCACGGCGGTAACACGGGTTCGAGTCCCGTACGGGTCATCCTGAGACGTTCTTGGACGTCTCTTTTTTTTATGCCGAAAATGATTTTTCATAAGTTTTCAGATTTATTGATGGTTTTATTAGTGACAGCTGCTATTTTTCTGTTATAATCGAGTCGTTGCAAGTTCCCGATAGGCTCTGGAAAGGCCCAGAGATTCCTTGTAACCGAATAAAAATTAGGGGGAATATTTATAATGGAAGAACGACGTTTATTTACATCTGAATCAGTTTCAGAAGGACATCCGGATAAGGTTGCTGACCAAATCAGTGACGCTATTTTGGATGCTATTTTGGAAAAGGATCCGAAAGCCAGAGTTGCATGTGAGACTTCAGTGACGACTGGGCTTGTTTTAGTTTTTGGAGAAATTTCTACTACGGCTTATGTAGATATCCAAAAGGTTGTTCGTGAAACAATTAAGCGCATTGGCTATACTGAATCAAGATTTGGGTTTGATGGAGACAATGTAGCTGTATTAGTAGCAATTGATGAACAATCACCTGATATCGCTCAGGGCGTGGATGATGCTTTGGAGACTCGTGGGAAAGAAGAATTATTAGATGACATCGGTGCTGGAGACCAAGGTTTGATGTTTGGTTTTGCAGTGAACGAGACACCTGAGTTAATGCCATTGCCTATTTCATTGAGTCATCACTTAGTAAAACGTTTGGCGGATTTGCGTAAATCTGGTGAAGTGGCTTACTTTGGTCCAGATGCGAAATCGCAAGTAACAGTAGAATATGATGAAAATGGGAAACCATTGCGTGTGGATACCGTTGTCATTAGTACACAGCACAATGATGCGGTTGATAATGAAACGATCCAAAAAGACGTAATGGAAAAAGTGATCAAACACGAAATTCCTGCTGAATTATTAGATGAGAAAACAAAATATTTTATTAATCCGACGGGACGCTTTGTAATCGGCGGACCACAAGGAGATGCCGGCTTGACTGGACGTAAAATCATCGTTGATACTTATGGTGGTTATTCACGTCATGGCGGGGGTGCTTTTTCTGGTAAGGACGCAACAAAAGTTGACCGCTCAGCCTCGTACGCTGCACGTTATATTGCCAAAAATATTGTTGCTGCCGGCTTAGCTGAAAAAGTAGAAGTGCAGCTTGCTTACGCGATTGGTGTGGCTCAACCGGTGTCTATTTCAGTAAATACCTTTGGAACGGCAAAAGTTTCTGAAGAAGCATTGATCGGTGCAATTCGCGAAAACTTTGATCTACGCCCAGCTGGAATTATTGAGATGCTTGATCTTCTACGTCCAATTTACAGCGATACGGCAGCGTATGGTCATTTTGGTCGTACGGATGTCGATTTGCCTTGGGAACATCTAGATAAAGTAGATGCATTGAAAAAAAGTTTGAATTTAGTATAAATCGTACAGACATAAATTATTTATGGAGTTCACGAGGCGGTTTCTATTGATCATGTTGTTGATCAATGGTACCGTCTCTTTTTATTTAGTTGTTGAGTAGGAATATGGAGGGTAAGATGAAAAGAAAAACAAATGTAAAGGTTGTAACAGCTGGGATTTTCATCGCGACATTTATGTCAGCGATTGAAGGGACGATCGTAACGACAGCGATGCCGACGATTGTAGGAAGTTTGCATGGTATTGAGATCATGAATTGGGTCTTTTCGATTTATTTATTAACCAATGCTATGATTACACCGATTTACGGGAAATTAGCGGATAAAATTGGAAGAAAGCCGATTTTTATTGTAGGCATATTGTTATTTGTATTAGGATCTGCGTTGTGTGGAATGTCAAATGAGATGCTGACGCTGATCATTGCTCGGGGAATTCAGGGAATCGGTGCTGGGGCAATTATGCCGGTATCCTTAACAATTATTGCGGATCTATATGATATTGAAAAGCGAGCAAAAGTACTTGGGCTGACGAGTGCGGCTTGGGGTGTTGCGAGTGTATTTGGTCCTCTTGCAGGTGGACTCATCGTGGATACGATTGGTTGGCACTGGATATTTTTTATTAATGTACCGATCGGATTAGGATTGATTGCTCTCTTGCAATATTTCTTTGTAGAAGAAAAGAAGACACATGAAGCGAAAAAGATGGATATCTTTGGTAGTCTATTCTTAATGTTAACCTTAGTTAGTCTTTTGCTAGGATTCCAGCTTTTGGGGGATGAAGGGATAACTGTTATGGTATTAGCTTTGTTTATCGTGAGTCTGATTTCGTTAGGGTTATTTATTCGTACCGAAAAACGGGCCGAAGATCCGGTGATCAATTTAAAATTGTTTCGGAATCGAACGTTTGCCAGTGTAAATATTGTAGCTGCTTTAATCAGTGGCTTTTTGATGGGGCTGGATGTCTATATTCCAATGTGGATGCAGGGAGTTCTAGGAAAACCGGCTGGAATCGGAGGACTAGTATTAGCTCCCATGTCGATTGTCTGGATGTACGGGTCCTTTTTATCTGGTCAATTATTGCGTAAGTATCCGGCAAAATGGATTATCGTCAGCGGTTTGATGATTATTTTAGCCGGTGGAGGTACTCTTTTAGCGTTGCCGCAGCAGAGTCCCTTTTGGCTGTTCTTCATCATTATGGGGGTCTTAGGAATCGGATACGGCCTGTCTGTTACTACGACGACCGTGGAGGCACAAGCCAGTGTTCCTAAAGAAGAAATTGGTGTAGCCACTTCATTTAATACCTTGTCTCGTACGATCGGTCAGACTGTGATGGTTTCACTTTTTGGCATCATTTTGAATATCGCAAACGGACGACAACTGACGAGGGCAGGAATTGTGGATTTGGATGTGATGAATCGATTAATTAATCCTCACACAGCATTACAGATTGAAGAAAGTTTACGAATAGAATTACGAAAAATTCTGTTTGATAGTTTACATTGGATCTATTTTGCTGGTTTGTTGTTGATCATAGCGGCTTTGATTTTTAGTTTTATGGTTGGCAAACAAAGCAAAAGTGTTAAACTAAACGAAGAATAGAAGAAGTGGAGGATTGAACTGAATGGCTTTTTTACAGGCAAATGTGTATTCGAACGTTTTGCAAATGGAAGTGGCGATGAATGTGATCTTGCCGCAAACCACTCATAAAAAAATTGGAACTGAAACAGCAGGAGTAACGGAAGATGTTCCTGTATTGTATCTTTTGCATGGAATGGGTGGAAATCACAGTGTGTGGGAACGACGCACCTCTATTGAACGATATGTGGCTGACTATAAGATGGCCGTGGTTATGCCTTCGACAGATTTAGGCTTTTATACAGATACGACTTATGATATGAATTATTGGACCTTTGTTTCCGAAGAGCTGCCAACCATCGTCCATGAATTATTTCCTCAGATTACACATAAGCGAGAAAAAACCTTTGCGGCAGGCTTATCAATGGGTGGCTATGGCGCGTTGAAGCTTGGCCTATCAAAACCAGAGAATTTTGCCGCGGTAGCTTCTTTATCAGGTGCCGTGGTTTTAGCTGATGTGGAAAGTTTACTACTGGTGAGAAATGAAGCCTACTGGCAAGGAATCTTTGGTCCATTAGATCAAATTCAGGGTTCTGTGAATGATCCGGTTCGTTTATTGAATGAATTAGTAGATAGTGGAACATCAGCACCGCGTTTTTTCTTGGCTTGTGGAACAGAAGATGATTTGTATCCGGCTAGTCAATACATGGCACATAAAATGAAGCAAAAAAATCTTAATGTGACCTTTGAAGAGGGACCTGGAAAACATGATTGGGTATTTTGGGATGCTTGGATCAAACGTGTTTTGGAATGGTTCAACGAAAAGAGCGACTGATTTCTTGTCAGTCGCTCTTTTTTTCTACACACAATAAGATGGGAGGATTATTTTTTTGATTAATAAATTGATAGTTCAGAACACTGAATTTTTCTTGCGGCAGGGCTTGGCAAAAATGCAGCACCTCATTTTTTTCAGCTTCACCGCCCTCATGACCATAATAAATGACGACAATCATTCGCCCACCTATGGTCAATCGTTTCAAAATCGCTGACATGGCCTGTTTAGTGGTCTCAGGCAGAGTAATGACGTGCTTGTCACTTTTTGGTAAGTAGCCAAGATTAAAAATGGCTGCTTGAATTGGTTGATCCACCGCGATTTTTTCTTCAATCGTTTCATGGCCTGCAAGAAAAAGTGTCGCACGATCTGTATAGTCCGCTAATTTTTCACAGGTATTTTGGAGTGCTTGCTCTTGTATATCAAAAGCATAAACATGTCCGGTTGATCCAACTAGTTCAGCTAAAAAAAGTGTATCGTTCCCGTTTCCCATTGTGGCATCAATAACATAATCGCCTTCTGAAATTATTTCCTTTAGCAATTGGTGACTATATCGCAGAGCCGTTAGCAGCATGAATAAAGTCCTTCCTTAGAGCAAATTTCCCCTGATAAGAGTCGCGGCGAATCAATTCTTGATCAATCGCATTTAACACTTCCCATTTTTTTAAACTCCACATAGGTCCAATCAATGAGTCCCAGGGAGCATCACCTGTCAAACGATGAATGATAATGTCTTGCGGAATCATTTCTAACTGGTCACAGATGACAGACACATAGTCTTCCTTACTCATTAATTGCAATCGACCTTCGGCATAATCTCTTAGCATTTTTGTATTACGCATTAAGTGTAGCAAATGCAGCTTTATTCCTTGGATGTCAGAGTCTAAAATTGTACGGCGAACATTTTCTCGCATCATGTCTAATGATTCGCCAGGTAGACCGTTGATCAAATGGGTGCAGACATTGATGTTGTGTTTCCGCAGACGTGCTACGGCGTCAACATAGGTCGGATAATCATGAGCACGATTGATTTTTTCACTGGTAGATTCATAAGTGGTTTGTAGCCCTAGCTCTACCCATAGATAAAGACGTTGATTAAGTTCAGCTAAATAATCAACGACCTCTGGCGGTAGACAATCTGGTCGGGTACCCACGGACAAACCTACGACACCAGGAAGATTAACGACTTGCTCGAAACGTTCACGAATAACCTCTACTGGGGCATGTGTATTCGTAAAGTTTTGAAAGTAGACGATGTATTGCTCCACATGGGGCCATTTTTGATGCATCATATCGATTTCTTTATGAAATTGCTGCGGCAGCGGATCACTAGGTGCGACAATCATATCGCCGGAACCTGAAACACTGCAAAAGGTACAGCCGCCGTGTGCGACCGTTCCGTCTCGGTTTGGACAGTCAAAGCCGCCATCAACAGGGACCTTGAAAATTTTCCCGCCGAATTGCTGCCGTAGGGCATAATTCCATGAATGATAGCGTTTGGCTTCATCGTCACTATATTGAAAAATCATTTTTTCCTCCTAATTGCTTTTAGATCATAAGCTAATTTCTTCTGCTTGTAATAAGGATAAGTAAATAGCAGCCAGCTGCTGCCAAAAAGGACGCCTGCGAGCACATCACTCGGATAATGGACACCAAGATAGATACGACTCACCACAATGCTGAAGATCAATAAACCGACAATGATCTGAGCAATTAGCCGCGGTGTTTTTTCTTTAAAGAACAGAGCCATAACAAAAATTAGGGTGCCGTAAAGCAATGTACTAGCTGTCGCATGTCCGCTTGGAAAGCTAAAGCTATGTTCCGTTACCATATGTGGCAAAATGGTTGGCCGGGCACGGTGGAAAAACAGCTTGAGCAAATGATTGCCGATACCACTGACTAGCGCCATACTGATTGCTAACCAAAGTGCTGTAATCTTTTGTTTATTAAAATAGAATAAGCCGACGAACACAATGGTCAGGAGAATGACGGTGATCGGATTCGCGAATTTTGTTACCCATAAAAAATAGCCGTTCATTTGAGGCGATAATTGATGGACTGCATGAATGATTCCTCGGTCAAAACCCGATAATGTATCAGGGTAAAAGCGTACAATGTAACACATTGCCGCAAAAAATAGCAAAGTGAAACTACCGATTAATTGGTAAATGGATTTGTTTTTCATTATATTTTCTAATTCACCCTTTCTAAACAGAAGTATTATATCATGTTTCGCTAAAGGGACAATTTTTTAGAGAAATTCTTAAGGGGAATTCAATTGAATAATATTTTGGAATCTGCTAAGATGAAACTACTTTGAATAGTTGCTGCCCGGAAGAGGAGTAGTAGAAAAGGATCGCATTTCAGAGAGCGCACGGTGCTGTGAGTGTGCATGTGAGCCATTCGAACTTACCTTGGAGCATGATCATTTGATCCGGTTAAAGACCGTTATTTCTTTTGAGGTCTGTCTTTTGGCAGATGAAAATAGGTGGTACCACGTTGATAACGTCCTATGAGAGTTCTTTCTGAGCTTTCGTAGGACTTTTTTTGTCAGTTCTACTTCTCGCTTCAGCGAGTTAGTAGAATGATATGCGTGACGAAGATAAGCCCATTTTTCTGTATTTTAGAAAAATGATTCATTACTTGGAATTAGCTGCTAGTCCAACTTTTCGCAGTTATTCAAAGCATGAGAACGATTAACATCTTTAGCCATGTTATTAGTACAAGGTATCTAGTTGGATAGTATGCGTACGAAGATTGGTTGAATTTTGCGTAAGGAAAATTCATTCATTTATTTTGAGCTAGCTGTCAGTTCTACTTCTCGCTTCAGCGAGTTCGTAGAAGGAAATGTCTTAGTTTTTCAGTTTCATTTTAGAAACTGCGGCTATATTATTATTACAAACAAAATAAGTTTATTTATTAGGAGGAGCAACATGAGTTACGATCACAAAGCGATTGAGAAAAAATGGCAAAAATATTGGGCAAAGCACAATGTTTTTAATACCCAAGATGATCCTGAAAAGCCAAAGTTTTATGCCTTGGATATGTTTCCGTATCCATCTGGACAGGGCTTGCATGTAGGACATCCGGAAGGTTATACAGCAACAGACGTCATTTCACGAATGAAACGGGCGCAGGGCTACAATGTTCTACATCCGATGGGATGGGATGCTTTTGGTTTGCCAGCAGAACAATATGCCTTGGATACAGGAAATGATCCTGCGGAGTTTACTAAGAAAAACATCGAAACCTTCAAGCGTCAAATCAATGCACTAGGATTCAGCTATGATTGGAATCGCGAGTTGAATACAACAGATCCTGAGTATTACAAATGGACTCAATGGATCTTTGAACAAATGTATGAAAAAGGATTAGCTTATGAAGCGGAGGTTCCTGTAAACTGGGTTCCTGAATTAGGAACAGTTATTTCTAATGAAGAAGTGATTGACGGCAAGAGTGAACGCGGCGGCTATGATGTGATTCGTAAACCTATGCGTCAATGGATGCTGAAAATTACTGCTTATGCGGATCGCTTACTGGATGATTTGGAAACGGTGGATTGGCCAGAAAGCATCAAAGAAATGCAACGGAATTGGATTGGCCGTTCAATCGGTGCGAATGTCAGCTTTAAAATTGACGGCAGCGATGAAACCTTTACTGTTTTTACCACGCGTCCAGATACATTATTCGGTGCGACTTATGCAGTGTTGGCACCAGAGTTGGACTTGGTACAAAAGATTACGACAGATGAACAAAAAGTGGCTGTCGATGCCTACATCGAAGAAGCATCGAAAAAATCAGAATTGAATCGGACAGATTTGGCGAAGGAAAAAACCGGAGTCTTCACTGGGGCTTATGCGATTAATCCTGTCAACGGTGAAAAAATGCCAATCTGGATCGGTGACTATGTTTTAGCTTCTTATGGAACAGGTGCTATTATGGCGGTTCCTGCCCATGATGAACGAGATTATGAATTTGCGAAAACATTTGGTCTGCCAATCATTCCTGTACTTGAAGGCGGCGATGTTGAGAAGGAAGCCTTCACAGGTGACGGACCACATATCAATTCAGAATTTTTAGATGGAATGAATAAACAAGATGCTATTGATCAAATGGTTGCTTGGTTGGAAGAACATGGCTGTGGGAAGAAAGAAATCAGTTACCGTCTGCGTGACTGGCTGTTCTCTCGTCAACGTTATTGGGGTGAACCAATTCCGGTCATTCACTGGGAAGATGGAACAACTGGTTTAGTGCCTGATTATGAATTGCCTTTAGAATTACCAAAAACAACAGACATCAAACCAAGCGGTACGGGTGAATCTCCATTGGCCAACATTGAAGAATGGGTCAATGTAGTGGATCCGATTACCGGTAAAAAAGGTCGTCGTGAAACCAATACGATGCCGCAATGGGCAGGCAGCTCATGGTACTACTTGCGCTTCATCGATCCCCACAACAAAGAAGCCTTGGCGGATTATGACAAACTGAAACGCTGGATGCCGGTGGATCTTTATATAGGTGGAGCTGAACATGCGGTGTTGCATCTATTATATGTTCGCTTCTGGCATAAATTCTTGTATGATATCGGTGTGGTGCCAACAAATGAACCCTTCCAAAAATTATATAACCAAGGGATGATCTTAGGCCAAAGCTTCCGTGATAGTCGTGGGGCGTTAGTACCAACGAACATGGTAGAAAAACGCGATGGCAAATGGTTTAGCATCGAAACAGGTGAAGAACTGGAAGAAGCGCCTGCAAAAATGAGTAAATCATTGAAAAATGTAGTCAATCCTGATGATGTTGTTGAACAATATGGCGCCGATACTTTACGGATGTACGAAATGTTTATGGGACCTTTGGATGCATCGATTGCTTGGAGTGAAAACGGACTTGAAGGTTCTCGGAAATTCTTGGATCGCGTATGGCGCTTGATTGTAGATGAAGAGGGTAAAATGCGAGATCATATCACAACTTTCAACGATGGATCATTAACTAAGGTCTACAATCAAACCGTTAAAAAAGTAACCGAAGATATGGAAAACCTCCACTTGAACACAGCTATTTCTCAATTGATGGTTTTCGTCAATGACGCATATAAAGCAGAAGCGTTGACCTATGAATATGTAGAAGGGTTTGTACAATTGCTTGCACCGCTTGCACCGCACATTGCAGAAGAGCTTTGGGCGATCCTAGGACATGAAGGCGGCATTTCTCATGTTGCTTGGCCAACGTATGATGAAGAGGCGCTAGTTGAAAATGAAATTGAAGTCATTTTACAAGTCAACGGCAAGGTTCGTTCAAAAGTAATGGTTGCAGTTGATTTAGCCAAAGAGGAGTTAGAAAAACTTGCACTGGCTGATGAACATATCCAACGAAATATTGAAGGCAAAACGATTCGTAAAGTAATTGTTGTACCAAATAAATTGGTCAATATTGTCGCAAATTAGCCAAATGAACTATCTCGTATTTATTTACGAGGTAGTTTTTTTAGTAAAAATATGAAGCGGCACTTTGTTCAGCTGTGCTAGGATGGAGAAAAAGGGAGTGAGGGATTTAATTGATGAAAATTACTGAGTTGTTAGGTATCCAATATCCAATTTTTCAAGGAGCAATGGCTCATATCGCCCGTTATCCGTTAGTCAGTGCTGTATCTGAAGCTGGTGGATTAGGAATTATTGCGGCAGGTGGATTAAGTGGAGAAGAGTTGCGAGAACAGATTCGTGAAACGAAAAAACGTACAGACAAGCCTTTCGCTGTTAACTTGATGCTGCAAATGGACAATATTTCGGAACAAGTTGACCTACTGATTGAAGAAAAAGTAAAAATCGTTACGACTGGTGCAGGAACACCTAAACCTCATATGAAACAGCTAAAACAGGCTGGGATCAAAGTGTTTCCTGTCGTTCCTTCCGTGAAATTAGCGAAAAAGATGGAGCAATTGGGTGTTGACGGGATCATTGCTGAGGGAATGGAGGCTGGCGGGCACATTGGTGAGACTACGACGATGACGCTGATACCGCAAGTAGCACAAGCGACTGAGCTACCATTGATTGCAGCAGGAGGCATCGGTGATGGTCGCGGGATGGCGGCGGCATTTGCTTTGGGGGCACAGGGGGTTCAAATGGGCACCGCTTTTTTGCTAGCAGCAGAATGTCCCATTCACGAAAACTATCAGCAGGCGATTATCCGAGCAAACGATACCGCTACAACAGTGATTCGTAAAGGTGGAGCGATCCGCGGATTAAAAAATCGTTTGACGGCAGAGTCACCAAATGAGGCATTTACATTGGAAGCGTTACGGTCTGCAGCAGATCAGGGAGATATTGAACAAGGATGCGTGATGTCTGGGCAGATTGCCGGATTACTGACCCAAGTGAAGCAAGCAAAGGATCTAATCGAAGAACTGTATAGAGAAGCTAAGTACGTGAGTGAAAGGATAAAAATAGACTAACGGGGTGCCCCGTTAGTCTTTAATAAACGCTTCAGCCAAATGGTAGTCACCTTCATAAGGAAGATCTTCACCATTGACGGTCATATATTTGTCGGTTCCTTTTCCCGCTAAAATGATGGCATCGTTTGGTCCGGCATTATGAATCGCTTCTCTGATGGCTTTCTTACGATTGGCTTCAAAGTGGACACGGACACGATCGTTTTGGATGCCTTGCTGGATTTCGTCTGCGATTTTTTTTGGATCTTCAAAGTTTGGATCGTCACTAGTCAGAACAGCGATGTCGGCATATTCTCCAATCGCTTGTCCTAGTCCGTCACGGCGAGATTCGGCTTTATTACCGGTAGAGCCGGTGATCACCAGAAGTTTCCCGTTCAGGTGCTGCTCCTTCGCAAAGGCTAACAAGGATTTCATGCTTAGATAATTATGGGCATAATCCACATAGATGTGGGCGCCATTTGATTTCAGCAGCAGATTCATTCGACCGGGGACCAAGGCCTCAGCCAGACCTTGGCGACCGGCTGCTTGATCTGCGCCTACTAACGCACTAGCGATTAAAGCAGCAGCGGCATTTTCCTTGTTGAAATCACCAGCCAGCAAAATTTTATACTCGCCATTTAGCTCCAATCGATCCTCTGTACTGGATAGAGCAAATGCTAGCGGATGGTCTAACGGCTTCACCTGATAATCCGCTGCCTCATTCCCGTAGGTGATAACGGGAATCATTTGTTTTTCGGCTAATTCCTGCAGCAGATCAAAATGATCGATTTCATGCTGCAGAATGACTTGACGAGAATTTGCCACCAATTGTCGTTTACAATAGAAGTAATCTTCAAATGTTGGGTGTTCAATGGGCCCGATATGATCAGGCGAGATATTTAGAAAGATCCCTACATCAAAAGTTAAGCCATAAACGCGTGCGACTTTATAGGCTTGGGAAGAGACCTCCATGACTAGATGTGTCATACCGTTTGCTACGGCCTCTGCCATCATGCGATATAAGTCTAAAGATTCCGGTGTTGTCAGCTTTGATTTGAAAAAAGTAACGCCGTCTAAGGTTGTATTTAAAGTAGATAGCAATGCGGTCTTTTTATTTGTAGCGAGATCTAAAATTTGTTTTGTAAAATAAGCAACGGTTGTTTTTCCCTTCGTTCCGGTGATGCCGATCAGCTTCAATTTTTCTTGCGGGTAATCGTAAAATGCCATACTTAGAAGGGCTAGTGCTTTACGAATGTCGGTTACAATAATCGCCAATTCTGCCGCCACCTCGTAGGGCTGTTCTGCAATATAACAGGTTAAACCGTCTTTCAGTGCTTGTTCTAAAAAGCGCTGTTGAAAATTATTGCCTTTACAGAAAAAAAGTGTGGTGCTATCGACTTCACGTGAGTCGTAAGAAATTTTTTCGAAGTCTTTGTCAAAGGGAGCAGTCAGTGTCCAATGCGTTGGTGTGATGAACTCCCGTAAAAGATTTTCTTTTTCAAGTATTTGTTGAATTTGGGTAAGTGTCAGCATGTTGAGACCTCCAATATATAGTCTAGGCTATTATAGCATAGCTCAGGCTTAGAAAAAGTAAAGAGTGATTGTCAGGAACGCGATTTAGCTTTACTATAAGAGTAACGATTTTTAAGGAGGAGACCATGAAAGAGACACGACCAAGTGATCTGAGCTATCAGGAGAAAATGATTCAGGGATCGGCATGGATGTCGATCGGAAGTATTTTTTCCCGACTGCTGGGGGCAATATATATTATTCCATGGTACGCCTGGATGGGAGAAAATGCCCGAGCGGCGAATGGCTTATTTAATATGGGTTATACCTTTTATGCGTTGTTCATGATGATCTCCACTGCGGGATTACCTGGGGCAATTGCGAAGCAGGTCGCTCGTTACAATTCTATGGGTGACTATCAAACGAGTCATCGGTTATTCATCAAGGCTCTGCAGGCAACAGCGATCTTAGGGATTGTCTTTGGTGGAGTCATGTTCTTCACTGCTCCGTTATTAGCTGGTTTATCAGGTGGTGGTCGTGAACTAATTCCTGTGATCCAGGCATTGAGCATCGCGGTCGTGGCCTTTCCATGTATGAGCGTTTTACGAGGCTATTTTCAGGGTCAGCAGGATATGCGGCCTTCTGCGATTTCTCAATTAGTTGAACAGGCGCTTCGAGTCCTATACATGCTTTTAAGTGTTTTCATCATCATGAAGGTTATGAAAGGCGATTACTTAAATGCAGTGATTCAATCGACCTTTGCTGCTTCAGTTGGGATGATCGGTTCTTATGCTGTTTTACTTTTTTATTGGTTCAAAAAGCATAAGCAAGAAAACAAGCAATTTCAACCTAGTCGGAATAAAGTGGCGATTGACACGAAGAAATTATTGATTGAAACGGTTCGCCAAGCGATCCCTTTTATTTTACTAGGAAGCGGAATCACCATTTATAAATTAGTAGATCAGGTCACGTTTATCCATACGATGAGTGCCAACACGAACTATAGCCACGAGCAATTAGTTGCCTTATATACCCTTTTCAGCGCGAACCCAGATAAGCTGACGATGGTGGTGGTTGCCTTAGGGACCTCATTAGCATTGACAAGCTTGCCGATGTTGACGGAACTTTTCACGCAACGACGTCGGCCAGAGCTGGCTAAACTGGTGAACACGAATATCCAATTGTTTGCTTTTATCATGCTGCCGGCTGTTTTTGGGATGATTTTGTTGGCCTATCCTTTGAATACGGTCTTTTATTCAGCCGATCTATTAGGGAGTCGCGTCTTGGTCGCTGCCTGTTGGGCTGGATTTATTTCAGCTTTATTTATGATGCTGTCCACGACTTTGCAAGGCATCTCCCACAGCCGTATTGCTGTGAGGTATTGGTTAGCTGGGCTGCTGTTAAAAATAGTCATCCAGGTACCGTTAATTGAATTACTGGAAGTCTATGGACCCTTAGTGGCTACATTTATCGGACTAAGTTTTACCTGCGGCTTATGCTTATGGAAATTACGAAGAGTCGTCCACGCCAATTATAAGCTGGCTTTTCGTCGCTGTGTGTTGATTTTTATTTTAGCGATCCTAATGCTGATTGTTGCTGTTGTTGTTCGGCAATTAAGCTATTTAGCCTTTGATCCTTCATCTCGGGTTTCAGCTCTTGTTATTTGTCTACTGACGGCGGGAGCTGGCGGAATGGTTTATTTCTATTTGAGTTTGAAGATACGCTTAGTTGACAAATTAGTTGGGCCGCAGGCAAGAAAATGGCGCAGAAGACTTCATATTAAATAAAACTGTTTCTACTTCCGTTCTTTTATATAGAACGGAAGTATTTTTTTATTATAAATCAACGATTAAATTCAAATTCTACAAAAAATATTTGCAAAATAATTCGAAAAGAACAAGTTTTTTTCTTTTCTTTTCTTTACAAAAAGATTGCAATATTTCTAAAGATAATTTTTGTAATACAAGAGTAAAACAGTTACATCTGCTGGAAAAGGCTTGGATACTGATTTTTATTTAATAAGAATAAAAGTAATATATTTCAAAGTGACACACACACCGGCGTTTTGTTACATAGTTTTATGTTTCTGTAATGAACTGTTACATTAATATTACCCATGAAATACAAAAGGATGGTAAAGTAGCACTCGTAGTCAAGAAGACAGAAGAACAATGACATAAGAAAAATCGGAGGAAGTTACATAATGAAATTAGGGAAAACATTTCTTTTTAGTACAGTATTAGCAGCAGGTGCAGGTTTAGCGATGGGAGCTACAGATGCACACGCTTCAGAAACATACACAGTAGAAGCGGGCGATACTTTATCAAAAATCTCACACAAGTTTGCTGGTAACGACAGCTTAGTAGAAGCAATTGCAAAAGCAAATAAAATTTCTAACGTAAACATGATTTTTGCTGGTCAAGAATTAACGATTGATAGTGAAGGAAAAGCAGCAAAAGAAGAAAAAACACAAGCAGTTGAAACTGTTCAAGAAACAACAACAATTCAAGCTTCCACAGAAGTACCTGCACAAGAAGCGGCACCAGTACAAGCAGCAACAGCTCCTGTACAACAAACACAAGCAGCTCCTGTTCAACAAGCAGCGCCAGTACAAGAAGCAGCTCCAGCAACGACTGCAGCGACAACTTCTTCAGCAAAAGAATGGATTGCTCAACGTGAATCAGGTGGTTCTTATTCAGCTACTAACGGTCAATACATCGGACGTTACCAATTATCAGCTTCATACTTAAATGGTGACTATTCTGAAGCAAACCAAGAACGTGTTGCTGATCAATATGTAACTTCTCGTTATGGCTCATGGGAAGGCGCGCAAGCTTTCTGGCAAGCAAACGGTTGGTACTAAGATAGACGATTTTACGCCAAGACCTCATAATGAGATCTTGGCTTTTTATATGGAAAAAAACCAGTTTAAACAGAGCCATTCTGTCCGAACTGGTTTATTTTCACCATAATCCTGGTAAAGCTCGTACGGCTATTTTTTGATTGGTAAAAGGATGGAGCAAATGCAGCTCACAAGCATGCAACATTAATCGTCCGCGGGGATTTTTACTATATAAGGGGTCTCCGATTAATGGGTGCCCGATACTAGCAAGATGAACGCGAATTTGATGGGTCCTGCCGGTTTCTAATTGACAAAAAATCGCTGTTTGATTTGTTGATTGCTCGGCGACAGTGACATGAGTGATGGCAGGCTTACCACCTTTTGGATCGATTCGTCGTTTGCGCCGATCATGACGATCACGGCCAATTTTTTTATTGATGGTTAAATCTTTTTTGATTGTTCCGTGAACGACCGCTTGGTAGCGACGATAAATTTTTTTTTGCTCTAATAGACGCCCTAAGATTGGTAAGACAAAAGGGTTTTTCGCAAAAACAATCGCGCCGCTGGTTTCTTTGTCTAGGCGATGAACCACGTGAGGCTGGAAATCTGGTGCTAAATAGGCGGCTAAATGATTGAATAAAGTATCGCGCTCATCTGGCTGATTGGGGTGGGTTTTCATGCCTATGGGCTTATTAACAATGATTAAATGTTCATCTTCGTAAAGTACCTTAATTTGTTTTTTGTCGCCCAACAGGATCTTCCGTTCCGGATAATCGCTGGCCTCAAGAAGGATAGTAATCGTATCTCCAGGATGAACGATTGATTGGAAATGACAAACTTCGCCATTAATCAGCAGGCCTTTGCGTGTTCGAATAAAATGGCGAACCTTTCGCGGGACTAGCCATTCCTGCTCCAGTAAATCTTTAATAGGCATTTCAACAGTATGTTCAGGCAGAGTCATGGTGAATTTCATTGAATCGCTCCTTTTTACGGGTTTTAAAATAAGAAGATAGCTACTTAAGTGAGCAAGTAACTGAAGCTTATTTTTTCTTTTTATTGAGTAAAATAAATCATTCATCCGGCTTATTGTATCACTTTTAACGGATATTTAAGAAAAAAATCAGCTTTTCCTTGATAGGCCATGCTAGAATACACTCAAGTGTGTATCGGTCTGGAGACCCAAGCATAGAATCGGTCATTTGTGATACACTGTGTCTGAAATTTGTATAGAATGGAGACCAAACATGGATTTTCAGGAATTTTGGCGCAAATTTAAAAGTGGTGCGAAGGTTTTTTGGCAAAAGTTCCGTAGCGGGACAAAAACCTTTTGGGAGTGGATCAAGCCTTATTTGATTCGTTTTCACCATTGGCGCAAACGTATTTGGAAAAAATATCATATTAATAAAATCTTGCTCTTAATCACACTTGTAGGCATCCTAGTGATGAGTGTGTATCTATTCTTCTTAGCGAAATCGGTGAATGTGGAGACGCTGCAGTCCAGCTTGAAGCAATCGACGGTTATCTATGACGAAAAGAATGAACAAGCCGGTTCTCTCTATGGACAGAAGGGAACCTATGTGGAAAGTGACCAGATTTCTCCTTATTTGAAGGATGCGGTTGTTTCTACAGAGGATCGAAATTTTTATAACCATCATGGGTTTGATATCAAGGGGATTGCTCGAGCCGCGTTAGGTTTGGTTACCTCAGGTCATATTACTGGTGGGGGAAGTACCTTGACCCAGCAGCTGGCGAAAAATGCTTATTTGAGTCTCGATCAGACGCTTGAACGGAAAGCTAAAGAAATTTTCATGGCAATCGAGATTGAAAAGAAATATGACAAGGATCAAATCCTTACGATGTACCTCAATAATGCCTACTTTGGGAATGGGGTTTGGGGCGTTCAGGATGCGGCAAGAAAATATTTCGGTGTAGATGCGAATCAGGTAACGATTGGTGAAGCAGCGACGATCGTGGGGATGCTGAAGGGTCCAAGTATTTATAATCCGATTGATAATCTAGAAAATGCAGTAAATCGTCGCGATACTGTACTATCTGTTATGGTAGAAAATGGCAAGCTGTCCAAAGAACAGGAGGCGCAAGAAAAAGCCGTTGATCTGGGTTCAGAATTGAATGATACGTATTCCTCAGCGGATGCGGGCTATCGATACCCTTCATACTTTGATGCGGTGATTGACGAAGCCGTAGAACGCTATGGAATGTCTGAAAAGGATTTACTGAATAAAGGCTATAAAATTTACACCTCATTAGATCAGGATTATCAAAAACAAATGGAAGCTGTTTATGCCAACAACGCAAACTTCCCAGCGAATGCTGCGGATGGCGCAATGCCGCAATCTGCATCTGTTGCGATGGATCCTAAAACCGGCGGTGTGCAAGCGTTAGTTGGTCGTCGTGGAGAACACATTTTCCGCAGCTATAACTTTGCGACTCAAATGCAGCGTTCACCAGGATCTACAATGAAGCCGTTAAGTGTTTATTCCTCCGCTTTAGAAGCTGGCTACAAACCCGATAGTGTACTGAAGGACGAACCGCAATCGTACTATAAAGCGAAAAACTATGACGGAACCTATCAAGGGGAAGTGCCAATGTATCAAGCGGTGGCTCAAAGTCTGAACTTACCAGCCGTCTGGTTGCTGCATGAACTTGGCTTGAATAAGGGCTATAATAAAGCCGAAGAATTTGGAATCCCATTAAGTAAATCAGATAAATACTACGGCTTAGCTTTAGGTGGGTTAGAAAAAGGGACCTCACCGATGCAAATGGCGGCTGCTTATGGTGCTTTTGCGAATGAAGGAAAAGTATATCAACCGCATTTGATCACAAAAATTATTGATTCTACAGGAGCGGTTATTGAAGATAATAGCTCACCGAAATATGAGCAGGTGATTTCAAAAGAAGTGGCAAATGAAATGACCAGTATGCTCCTAGGTACTTTTTCAAACGGAACAGCAGCTCAGGCAGCTCCTGCAGGCTTCACAGTTGCTGGGAAAACGGGAACGACTGAAACGAACTTCGATGCAAACAAGGTCAATGACCAATGGATCATTGGCTATACACCAAATGTCGTGATTTCTACTTGGTTAGGTTTTGAAAAAGTCAGTGAGACACATTATTTGAGCGGGACAAGCGGTTCAGAAGTCGGGCAGGTTTTCAAAGCCGAAGCCGAATCTATCCTACCATATGCCGGACAATATTCCTTTGATGTCGCGGACGCTTACGCGACTGGCGGAAAAGTTGTAGCGGCAAATGAAGTGAACCAAGGCGCGGACAATTCGGACACGGATAAATGGCGGGAAGAATTAAAAGAAATTGGCGGAAAAGCCAGTGAAGGTGCTGCAAACTTCTTTGAAAAGGCTAAAGAAGGGGCTAATAAGTTGAAAGAAAAAGGCCAAGAACTATGGCAACAATATCAACAAGGAAATTAGGGTGTGAACCCGTTTCCATTCATGTTACAATAGAAAAGTAACTTTTATAGAAAATGAGGGAATAAAAAAATGGCAAACATCTACGATTCAGCGAACGGATTGGAACGCGAAATCCGCGAACTACCAGAATTTAAATCTTTAGAAGCAGCTTTTGCGGAATTAAAGAAAAATGAAACAGCTTATGCGGCGTTCAAGGACTTCCAAGCATTCCAACAAGGTCTGCAAGAAAAACAAATGCGTGGTGAAGACTTCAGTGATGAAGATGCAGCACAAGCACAAGCATTAGCAGAAAAGGTTCAACAAGAAGATTTGATCAATGAATTAATGGTGAAAGAACAAGCTTTCAGCGTAATCATCAACGATTTGAACCGCATTATCATGACTCCAATTCGTGAATTGTACGAAGGTTAATCAGAGATAGAAGCTGCGACGCCCCCGCGTCGCAGCTTTTTTTTTGCCAGTCCAACTTTTCGCAGTTTTATGATTGAAGGAAAGTCCAATCATTTATTAACCTCCCATTCTATTACGTGTTGTATAGTTGGATGGTATGCGTACGAAAATAAGGTCATTTTTCTGGTGTTTAGAAAAATGAATAGTCAAAAACTGAGCTAGGTGCCAGTTGCACTTTTTGCAGTTTATCTGATGAAAGAATAAATCCTTCGTATAAAGAAGTTATTCTTTTTCGGTCAATAAGTTTAGTGCAATGGTATGCGTACGAAAATAAGTTCATTTTTCTGGTGTTTAGAAAAATGAATACTCAAAAACTGAGCTAGCTGCCAGTCTCAATTTTTTTAGCTTACAAGAATCTTACAAGAAACGAATAAAAATGATAGATGAGAAAAAATCACAGTTTTTTTTATCGAAACTTGCTATACTTCATGCCATAAGGATGGCGAAGAAAGAATGAAGAAAATAGTTATTGGAGGCAGTGGAATAGTCCTGTTGGTTATCGGCTGTTTATTAGCTTGGCATGCAAATGCGTTAGATTTTCATGCAAAAAAAACACAAGAGACAACAATTGCCTCTACTAGGACTTCGAAAGATTCATCACTAGAAGAAACTGAAGTGAAGCCAAAAGAGAAAGCAGCGATTGTCTTGCCGACGACTTCCAATCAAGAGTTAGACACTTTTTTGAACAGTCAGCATTTTTCAGGGATTGCGTTGGTAGTACGTAAAGGTCAAGTCATTTTAAATCAATCTTATGGGTTGGCGGATCAAGAAAAGCAAATGAAAAATACACCAACGACTCGATATTATATCGGCTCAGCACAAAAAGCAATGATTGCCACAGGAATTTTACAGTTGGAACAAGCAGGGAAATTGAAGATAGAGGATCCTGTTGCGAAATACATAAAAGCTTTTCCCAATGGACAGCAAATCACACTGAAGAATCTGCTTAATCATACCAGTGGATTAACGGGACGCACAGAGGGAAGTAAAGAAATTTTGCCGGAACAGATTGTTCAGGAAATCGAAGCGGCGGGCAGTGATTCCCCAATAGGAACTTGGCATTATTCGGATAGTAATTATGCAGTTCTAGCCTATATCCTTCAGCAAGTTAGCAAACAAAAGGTGCAGGCGTACATCCAAGAGCATATTTTCAAGGCAGCCAACATGCAAAATACAGGTTTCTATCAAAGTACCAAAGCAATCACTGACTTGGCAGAAAGTTATAAAGAAAAAAATGGCCGTTTAGAAAAAGCGGAGTTACCAAATCTTACTCAATTATTTGGTGCAGGCGATATTTATACGACAGCGACCGATTTTTATTTGTTTGATCAGGCGTTGATGCAGGGAAAATTGATCAATGATGAAGAAAAAAGTAAAATGCTGACGGCAGGCAGTGCTTCTACTTATGGGATGGGGTTCTATGTGAATCCTGGCAGTTACTCTAGCCACGGGGTTCTTGGTGGATTTAATACAATCAATACCTTTACCCATACAGGACTGACCTTTATCATTTTATTAGCGAATACGAATCAGGTTCAGTCTTTAGGTCAGACGGCTGATCATATTTATGAAGTTTTAAACCAGATGGAATAAAAAAAGTTAGCCGTGTGGCTAACTTTTTTTATTTAGAAGAATTTTTTGAATTGATCCCTCAAACTATCGAATTTCTCGGATTTTAATAATACTTTGGCTTTATCATAATATTCGCCCAGTTCGTCCTTATGGTCTTCGATAAACGCCTTGGCTTTGTCAATATTGCCTTCATTTAAGAGTTCTTTGGCTTTTTTGATAAGTTCTTCTTTATTCATTTCGCTCACTCCATTCAATTACTTTCATTCTAATTGATCTGCCTTCTTTTTTCGAGAATTTCCTTTTTAAAATGTTTTCTCAAATACGAACAGACTTTCGTTTTTTTATGTTAAAATAGATTGGATTAAATGCTGATTATTCTAAAGTTCAGCACCATTGTATGTGAGGAGGAGAAAAAATGAAATTCCTACACGCGGCGGACCTACATCTGGATCGCGCCTTTGAAGGACTGACTACTGTGCCAGAGCATTTTCAAAAATATTTGGCAACAGCCAACCAGAAGATGCTGCAAAATATTGTAGATACAGCGATTACGGAAGCCGTCGATTTCATTTTATTGGCAGGAGATACCTTTCATCAAAATCGCCCCACGTTAAAAACACAACGTTATTTCTTTCAAGAAATGGCGCGTTTAGATGAAGCAAACATTCCTGTTTTTATGAATTTTGGCAACCATGACTTTTATCAAGCAGATCGTTATTGGTTTGCTTTTCCAGATACTATTCACATATTCGACGGGGAGCAAGTCGAAACGAAAAATTTTATTACAGGAACCGGAGAGCAGATCGCGATTACAAGTTTTAGTTATCAACACCCAACGATCATCGAAGAAATGGCTGAGAAGTTTCCTCGGAAGGGTGCTGTCGATTTTCACATTGGTATGTATCACGGTGGGCAGGCGCCTTATGCCCCATTTCAATTATCGGAGCTATCTTCAAAAGGCTATGATTATTGGGCGTTAGGACATATTCACGTTCCGCAAATCTTGGCAGAGCAGCCTTATGTTATTTATCCTGGAACACCACAAGGGCATACACAAAAAGAGATGAATCTCGCAGGTGTGATCATAGTCGAGAGCCAAGGAAATCAACTGATTCCAAAAGCGGTGCCAGTGGAAGCTGTTCGCTGGAAAAAGCAGACATTGTCTTTAGCAAAAGTTAGACAACCTCGGGAAATTTTTCCATTAGTCCGTCGCCTAAGTGTAAATGGACCAACCTTAATGCATTTAGAATTTAGTGATGCAGAAAATGTGGGTTCAGAGCTGACGTATCAAATCGCCTCAGGAGAGTTACTAGAGGCGCTGCAAGAGGAAACCGCACCAGAGATTGGTCTTTGGCAATTATCATTGGCAGAGTTACCGAAGGAAAAGCCTTATCTGGCAGTGGACAAGCAGTTGATTGATCATTTGATCCTGACGTACGAAACACCAGAAATATTTAATGAATTATTGAATGATTTGGACCAGAATCCACAGCTTCACCCTTTGATGGATCAAGCGTTTCGAACGCAAACGATGGAAAGACTAAAAGAAAAAATGGAGCAAAGCTATCAATTTAGGAGGGAAGCCGATGTGGATTAAAAAAGCGGAGATCACAAGTTTTGGCAAGTGGCGTCAGCAGACCTTCTTATTTGAAGCAAAAAATCAGTTAGTCTATGGATTAAATGAAGCGGGAAAATCAACGCTGTATCAATTCATCCAAGCAATCTTATTCGGTTTTCCCACGAAGCGTAAAAAAGGTCAAGATTATACACCGAATGATGGCAGTGGTTTTGGCGGACGCTTATTGCTCGTCCATCCGACGTATGGGACAGTGACGGTCGAGCGATACAAGGCCAAAAATAAAGGCAAGGCTAAAGTCTGGATGGAAGACGGCCAGCAAGGGGAAGAAGAATTACTGGAAAAAATTCTTTATCCGTTGAACCAGCAGCTGTTTCGTCAAGTGTTTACCTTCCAACAGGAGCAGCTTCAGCAGTTAGATGTTCTAAGTGAAGAAAACTTGCATGAAGCGTTAATCTCCTTGGGTTTATCCGGCAGCAATGAACTATTTGAACAACGGCTGCAGCTGAAAAATACGTTTGAAGCGATTTATCGGCCCCGTGGACGCAAACAGCCATTGAATCAGGCTTTGCAGAAGTATCAAGCCCTGCAACAGAAGATCAAGGAAAAAGAAGCACAGGAGGCCGGCTTTCAACAGCTGGTACGCCAGGCAGATGAAGAAAAGCGGCAGGTAACGCAACAAGCCACAAAGAATCGCAACCTTCAGGAGCGTCAATTAGGACTGGAACAGCAACGGATGAACTGGTCAGCATACGCAGAATATTTAGAGTTAAAGAAGCTGGAGCTAGAGCTGTCAGCTAGTGAGTCGGAACAGGCAGAGCTTCAAGCGTTTTATCAAGAGTATCAACAATTAATGAAAGAACAGGAAAAATTACATGCTGCGTTGCAGCAGCACAGCGGAAATCAGGAATCTGCACGCTATTATTTTTACTTGGAAAACGAACAGAAGATTCAGCAAATAGTAGCTGAAAAAGTGGCTATCACACGAATGTTGGATGAAGAGCAGCGGATCGCAGTGAAGCTGGCACAAGTCAGTGAAATTTCAACGAACTGGGAGCAAAATCCACCCAAGCCGTTTGCAGATGAGCAAGAAATTCAAAAACTTTTCGCTCCGCTGCAGGCACAGCAAAAAGCGCTAGAGGAACAGCAAATTCGTCTGCGTTTAGTCAAAGAACAGCGAGATCAAGCAGAAGCTAGCCTCAATGACTATGAACAGAAGCACCCGGAACTCTTCAACCGCAAAAAGAATCCGCCATGGTTGTTGATTGGTGCAGCTGTTGGTTTGATCGTCGCCTTTTTACTTCCTGCCCCTTTGCGCTATGTGTTGGTCGCAACAGCAGTCGCTTGCGGTATCGGC
Source organism: Enterococcus sp. DIV0170 (assembly GCF_051710765.1). Classification (NCBI taxonomy): domain Bacteria; kingdom Bacillati; phylum Bacillota; class Bacilli; order Lactobacillales; family Enterococcaceae; genus Enterococcus; species Enterococcus sp. DIV0170. The sequence continues at coordinate 2,835,408 of NZ_JBIOLG010000001.1, read as the reverse complement.
GGGGTGCTGAAGCAGAGCAAACCTGCAAATAAAGATACTTGGCAGGAAAAACTTGGACAGCTGGATGTTTACGAAGGACAGGTAGCGGAAATGACAGAAAAAGCGGCTAAGAGTCAGCGCAATGTCCAACGCCTATTCGATCAGCTTCAAAATGAATTACGGCAAAGAAATTTAGCCGGTGCTGAGAACGAGTTTGCGGTTGTGCAGGACAATCAACGGGCACAAAATTATTTAGCACAACTGAAAACAAACAAAGAGCTTCAGCAGCGACAATCGATTTTACGCCAAAATTTGATGCAGCAGGAAGAGCGTTTTGGCTTTTTGACAGAGTGGCTACCCCTCCATGAAAAAAATTTATCTGAAAAGTTTGCAGCGTTAGAGCAGTTTGTTAAGGAAATGGAGCAGATCCGTTTTGCTCAAACCTATCAAGAAAATACGGTTTTGCAGCAGCGCATCCATGAAGCACAGAAGCATCAGCAGCAGCTTTTAGCGCAGTATCATCCTTTGATGGAAAAAGTACATTTGGCGTATCCATCAGAGATTCCCGCATTTTTACAGCGGGAATCCGAGGTGATTCAAAAGCAAGGTCGGCTAAGTGAACTAACCAAAAGTGTTGTCCCATTATTCAAAGAGGAAACAACACTTGCAGAAATCAAAGAAGGCTTGCGTATCTTACAGCAGGAGATTCAAACTGGCGAAGCTCAGCTCCAGCAATTACAGGAGCAAGAGCAGCGAACACGTTTGCAGATTCAACAAATGCAAGCGGATGGCACACTGGACAGTCTTTATCAGCAAGTCAGTCAACAACAGGCGTTAGTTGAAAATTTAACAACGGATTATGCAGTAGCGAAGCTGGAGAATCAGTTGTTACAGGATATCGCCACGGAATTATCTGAGCAGCAGCTGCCTGAGCTGCTAAAACAGGCAATGGGCTATTTCCAAGAGCTGACCAATAATGCACACAGTCGTTTAGATTTTTCAGAAGGACTATTGACCGTCGATCAGATGAGTATATATAATCTTTCCACAGGAACCAAAGATCAAGTGATGATGGCCTTTCGCTTTGCTTATCTTGCTTTACAGCAGAAGCACCCATTGTGTCCAGTAATCATTGATGATGGTTGGCTCCATTATGATCATCAGCGAAAATATCAGTTTGCTAAATTATTACAGCATTTTAGCGAAAATTATCAGGTCATTTGTTTGTCATCTGACCAAGAAATGGTAAGCTATTACCAAGAGCTTCACCAGCCAGTCTGGGAATTGAAGGGAGTCCAACGATGAAAAAAATCAAAGAATTGACAGTTGATGAACAGTTTGAGATGTACGTGCTAATTAAGAACGCCGACGTTCGCTTAGCGAAAAATGGGAAAAAATTTATCGCGTTTACTTTCCAAGATACTTCTGGAACGGTGGATGGCAAATTTTGGGATGCTTCTGAGGAAGAGATTAAGCGATACAAAGCCGGACAAGTGGTTTTATTAAACGGCAAACGCGAAATTTATCAAGGGAACCCACAGGTGAAGATCATGCACCTGCGTACAACGAAGCCAGATGAACCCAATGATCCAGCTCTATACATGGAGCGTGCACCGATCAAGCGTGAGGACATGGAAGAAGAGTTTAATAAGACACTTTTTGAGATTACCAATGCCCATTGGAATCGGATCGTTCGTTTCTTGCTGAACAAATATCAAAAGGAATTTTTCGAATTTCCTGCAGCAAAGCGCAATCATCATGCATTTGCCGGTGGCTTGGCATTCCATACATTGACGATGCTGCGTTTAGGAAAGGCGATCGCGAAGGAATATCCTCAGCTAAATACCTCATTGCTTTATGCTGGGATCATCATTCATGATTTAGGGAAGGTAATCGAGTTAACAGGTCCTTCTTCGACTGAATATACAGTAGTAGGTAATTTAGTCGGCCACCTTGTTTTGGTAGATGAAGAAATCACGAAAGCCTGTGCCGAATTGAAAATCAATGATGCTGACGAAGATATAGTGGTCTTGCGTCATATGGTCTTGTCACACCATGGACTTTTGGAATACGGATCACCTGTGCGCCCACGCATCATGGAAGCAGAAATCCTGCACCAAATCGACAACATTGATGCTTCGATGCAAATGATGTCGAGTGCTGTGAAAAATGCAGAGCCAGGGACATATACCGAGCGTATTTTTGGATTGGATAATCGCAGTTTTTATGTACCAAAAGATATTTAAGACAAAGCATGTCGCGGAAGCCCCGCGGCATGTTTTTATTGTGAAGGAAGCCTTTCTTAAGCTGTCTGAAAAGTGACAATTAAGCTTGTTTGGAGATGAAAAGAAGATGATAGAAACGAAAAGACTTTACCTTCGAGAATTGCAACCATCGGATAGAGAAGCGTTAAGTAAAATTTTACAGGATGAGCAGACCATGTATGCTTATGAAGGAGCCTTTAGTGACGCTGAGGTTCAAGCGTGGCTAGATAAGCAGTTAAAGAGTTATCAGCGGAATGGCTTTGGTTTGTGGGCAGCGGTTTTAAAGGAAACAGGCGAAATGATCGGCCAATGTGGCTTAACATGGCAGGAGCTTGCTGGGGAGCAAGTGTTAGAGATCGGCTATCTGTTCCAACGAGCGTTCTGGCACAAAGGATATGCAAGCGAAGCGGCAATGGCGTGCAAAAACTATGCCTTTGAAATGCTACAGGCAGATGAGGTTTTTTCAATTATCCGTGATACGAATGGCCCTTCTCAAAGGGTTGCTGAAAGAAATGGCATGACTCGTTGCGGAGAATTTATCAAGCATTATCGAGGCATAGATATGTCTCACTACGTTTATTCTGTTCAAAAGTAAGCCGTCGTTTACAGCGGCTTTTTTATTTATTCTAATGATTCAAATTTTAAGAGATGCTTGCGTTTAAAGCTAAAAACCGACTAAAAAAGCAAGTCGTGTTAAGATAAGCATAGAGGGAAAACTTATTTTTCGCTGTGATACAGCGTTGTTACAAATGGAGTGAGGTGAAACCGGATGAAGAAAAAGAAAGAAGTTCAAACGGTGGAAGAAAATTTTGATACAGTTGAGATCCCAGCAGAGCTAGAGGGTCTAACAGCTTCCGAAGTGCAGCGAAAAATAGAAGACGGTCAGACGAATCAAGTGGAAGAGAACTTGTTAAAGTCAGACAAAGAAATTATCAAAGAAAACACGATCAATATCTTCAATATTCTAAACCTTGTATTGGCCTTATTCGTGCTTTTAGTGGGTTCGCCAAAGAATACCTTGTTTTTTGGTGTTGTGGTGATCAACACCTTGATTGGAATCATCCAAGAATTAAGAGCAAAACATACCATCGATAAATTATCAGTCTTAGCTAAAACAAAAGCAGTTGTCTTAAGAGATGGACGGTTGCAGCAGATTGATCAGGAAGCTATCGTCTTGGGGGATATTCTTTATCTGCGAAATGGCGATCAGGTCCCAGTAGATGGGAATTTATTAGCGGGTGAAGGGGTCGAAGTAGATGAGTCACTCCTGACTGGTGAAGCAGATCGCGTACAAAAGACTTTGCAAGATAAATTGTTCAGCGGCAGCTTCGTCACTGCCGGGGAATGCTTCTATCAAGGAACGGCTGTGGGAAAAGATAATTTCGCAGAGCAATTAACCAGTGAAGCAAAAACGAAAAAAACAGGGAACTCAGAATTGACAAAGGTCTTGAGTCGAATGATTGCTGTTCTAACGATTGTGATTATCCCAGTAGGATTAAGCTTATTTTATAGTCAATACCAAGCATCTGCATCCATTAAGCAGGCTGTTTTAGGAACGGTGGCTGCGTTAGTCAGCATGATTCCAGAAGGTCTGATGTTGTTAACCAGCGTCGCATTTGCAGTTGGTGCAGCGAATCTGGCACGTAAGAAAGTACTCGTGCAGGCCTTACCATCTATTGAGACGTTGGCGCGAGTTGATGTGATTTGCTTAGACAAAACAGGAACGATCACTGACGGCACACTAAAATTTGAACAAGCATTACTGGAGGAAGTTTCAGAAAATCGTGTAAACACGATCATGGGTGCTCTCCTGCATCATTTGAAGGATCAAAATGCGACAGCAACAGCCTTACGTAAGGCTTTTCCAGCAATCAGTGATTGGCAAGTAGAAAAAGTTATCCCGTTTTCTTCTGCAAGAAAATGGAGTGGCGTGTCCTTTAAGGATCAAGGCAGCTTCGCTTTTGGTGCGCCAGAATTTATCTTCAAAGAAATGACCGCAGAAATGCAAAGCAAGATCCAACCCTATTTAGAAGAAGGCCAACGCGTACTCGTTTTGGTGGAGTATCCAGGGACCTTGGAAGAAGAACTTGTCTATGAGCCGCGATTGCTTGCAACGTTGATTATCTCAGATAATTTGAGAGAGAATGCACAGGCGACCTTTGGTTATTTTGCCAAACAGGATGTTCAATTGAAGGTCATTTCTGGAGACCATCCATTAACGGTTTCGAAAATCGCACAAAAGGCTGGGATCAAAAATGCCGAAGCGTTTATTGATATGTCCAGCTTAGATGAGCCCATTGATTACAAAGCTTTAGTAACTCAAACGACAGTCTTTGGTCGAGTGACGCCAAAGCAAAAGCAATCCTTGATTCAAGCGTTAAAAATCAATCATACCGTTTGTATGACCGGAGATGGCGTCAATGATGTGTTAGCGTTGCGAGAAGCAGACATTGGTGTGGCGATGGCAAATGGAAGCAGTGCGGCAAGAGCAGCATCCGATGTGATTTTATTAGATTCTGATTTTGCCCGAATGCAGAACGTTCTAAATGAAGGGCGGCGGGTAATCAATAATATTGAACGTGTGGCTTCGATGTACTTGGTCAAAACGATTTATTCGTTAGTACTCGCAGTAATCTTCATGATCATTGCAAGTCCATATCCCTTTGAACCGGTGCAACTAACACCAATCAATGCATTAACTGTTGGAATCCCATCCTTCTTCTTGGCATTGAAGCCAAGTTATGAACGGATTAAGGGGGACTTTTTGAATAATATTTTACGGGTCTCTTTGCCTGGGGCTTTGACAGTTGTGAGTGCTGTAATGATTATTCAATTAGCGAATGTGTTGTTTGATTTAGATTATCAGGCGACGTCGACTATGTCTGTTTTTTTGACAGGATGTGTAGGACTACTGGTTTTATACAAAGTTTCTTTCCCATTAGATAAGAAAAAGATTGCACTGATTACCGCCTTGAGTACAGCCTACCTAAGTTGTTATCTTTTCTTTAGAGAATTTTTCGATTTTGATAAATTGTGGAATCGCAATTTGTTTTTCGTTATCCCATTAACCTTTGGTATTTATTGGTTGTTCAAGGGCTTGACCTTTGTCATGGATCGATTAGTGGATTGGAGAATTCGCTGGAAAAAGAAACGACAGGCGAAAAAGAATCCGCAGTCACGTGTCATTTAATAGAGTAATAAATACTTAAATTGTTAAAATTTCCCGGAAAAGGCTTTCTTTTTCGGGATTTTTGGTATAATAGACTAAAAGTAGAATTCAAATTCACTCGTTAACTTTGCCAGTTTTGCTTTGCATAGCTTTTAACCAGTGAAACAAATAAGGTTGTTAGAAATAGGAATAAGGGGAATAAGGAGGAATTCATCAATGGAGTTAACAAAGTTGCAAAATGGTTCGGATATTCGTGGAATCGCTATCACTGCTGAGGATAAAGTGAAGAACTTAGGGGCCGAAGAAGTTCGTTTAATCGCAAACGGGATTCTTAATTGGTTAACGAGTAAGGGGTTAGAGCGTCCTTTCAAAATTGGGATTGGGCATGATAGCCGCTTAACTGGTCCAGAATTAAAGGATGCGATGGTAGCTGTTTTTGAAGCGGCTGGCTGTGAAGTATTGGATTTTGGCTTAGCAACGACGCCTGCATTGTTTATGGCAACGCAGTTTGAAGAGTTTGCGTGTGATGCTGGGATCATGCTGACGGCAAGTCATCTGCCATTTTATTTCAATGGGATCAAAATTTTCAGCCAAACTGGCGGCGCAGAAAAAAGTGATATTGCCAACATTTTGTCCCATACCGAAGCGATTGAAGCGGCGAAAGGAAATGTAACCGAGGCCGATTTATTGTCTCGTTATGCAGCAGATCTAGTTGAAAAGATCCAACGTGGTAGCGGCAGTGAGCAGCCGTTAAAGGATATGAAAATCGTCGTTGACGCTGGAAATGGTGCTGGCGGATATTTTGCAGATAAAGTGTTAGCTGTACTTGGTGCGGACACTAGTGGTTCGCAATTTTTAGAGCCTTATGGTAATTTTCCTAACCACATTCCAAATCCAGACAACAAAGAAGCGATGGCAAGTATCAAAAAAGCGGTACTAGATAATCAAGCCGATCTGGGAGTCATCTTTGATACGGATGTCGATCGTTCAGCGATCGTTTCAAAGGATGGACAAATGATTAACCGGAATAATTTGATTGCTGTTTTATCGGCCATCGTTTTGCAGGAGCATCCAGGAAGTACGATTGTGACCAACTCGCCAACTTCGGATCATCTGAAAAACTTCATTGAAGAAAAAGGCGGCAAGCAATATCGCTATATTTCAGGCTACCGCAATGTAATCAATAAAGCGATCGAGCTTAATGAAGAAGGCATTGATTGCCAATTGGCGATTGAGACGAGTTCCCACGCGGCGTTCAAAGAAAACTATTTCTTAGATGATGGTGCGTATGTCATCGCCAAAGTCTTGATGCTGTTACCAAAACTACAAAAAGAAAATCGTGAACTGACAGATTTGATGGCGGAATTGGAACAGCCTGTGGAAACACTAGAAATTCGCTATACCATTAGTGGAGAGAATTATAAAGAGGCTGGGCAGCAGATGATCGAGAAATTCCGTGAGGAGCTGCCAACACATGACGGCTTTGCGGAAAACCCTGAGAATCAGGAAGGTGTTCGCTTTTCTGTGACCGATCCGTATGGACAGGGCTGGATGCTTTTACGTTTAAGTCTGCATGAACCGCTGCTAGTGATGCAGGTAGAAAATGATCAAGCCGATCAAATTCAAAAGCAATTACCTATATTCCGTGAAATTTTAGCTCAGAATACACAAATTGATCTAACGAAAATTGACCAGCAATTGAATAAGTAAGATTGCTTGCAAAATAAGCCCCTTGGTCTGATGATAGGAATCAGAAAAAGGGGTTTGTTTTTTTGTATTCTTTTAATAGAGCAATTTCTAACGAAAAATTTCAGAATAGGAGAGAGACAGATGAAAATCATACTTGATGAAGCAGCAAAAGAAAAAATTTCGGCTCACTTAGGAGTGGATAAGCTTTTATTATTAACCTTTGAAGATGGGGTCGGAGCGTATTCGCAGCATGCCATGATTCACATGCAGACACAATTTTCCATTAATATTATCTCCACTGATATGGAAAAAGCAGGTTATGATGAGAAAATCCCATCGAATATTGGCGACTTTTGGATCAAAGGGTATTCGAAAGAAGATTTGCAGGAAGAAATGCACATTAAATTTAATCCACGCTTGAGCACATTCAGTTTATCTGGAGAAGGCGGGATGATTGACGATAATCTAGGCTTCATCGATTTTACTAAAAATTAATTTAAGATGGATCGTCTTTCATTTTTTTTCTGTTCTTTGATATGATGATAAAAAAGGTTTCGAGACAGGTTCTTAACGTCAGATATTTGGAACCAGACAAACAACAGAAAGAGAGAAAATAAAGTGGCAAAAATCATGATCGTTGAAGATGAAGCAGTAATACGGCAACTGATTGGCGAAGAGCTAACGAAATGGAGATTCGATGTTTATCAGGCAACTGATTTTAACCAGGTTTATGAAGAATTTGAAGAGACGGAGCCGCAGCTTGTGTTGTTGGATATCAATCTTCCTGTATATGATGGGTATTACTGGTGCCAAAAAATTCGTGAAGTCTCCAAGGTACCGATTATTTTTATCTCCTCTCGCAATACCAATATGGATCAAATCATGGCGATGAACATGGGGGCAGATGATTATATTACAAAGCCTTTCCAAGTAGACATATTAGTTGCGAAGATTAATGCCTTGTTGCGCCGCTCATACAATTACGCTGAGAGCGGTGAAGAATTAGAGCATAATGGCATCACGTTGAATATTGACAACAGCAGTATGACAATTAATGGTGAAGTTGTTGATCTTAGTAAGAATGAGTACCGGCTCCTATTCATTTTGATGAAGCAACACGGGAAAATCTTAAGCCGTGATAAATTATTACGCGCTTTGTGGGACGATGAACGCTTTGTCGATGACAATACTCTAACAGTCAATATCAATCGTCTGCGTCGGAAGATTGAACAAGCTGGAATTGATGACTACATTCAAACGAAGGTTGGACAAGGCTACATTGTCCCATAAGGAGCGGCCATGACATTTATCAAGTATTTAAAGGATCGTCTACTGGTTTTATTAGGTTGGGCAGTCTTAAGTTCACTACTGGTTTTTATGGTCTGGCTAACACCGGATTTACACGGCTTTTGGGACAATCTGGGGTATCTGTTGATTTTGCAACTCTTTCTCGTCTTCCTTTTTTTCACGATTGATTATTATCGTCGAAAAAAATGGTACAAGGAATTCGATAAACAGGAAGAGTCTCATTTGCAGCATTTTGTCGAATCTGCGACAAACAATGAGGAAATGTTGATTCAGGAATATGTTAATAAGCAAGTACGAGAGCATCATTCGATGATGGAGCAATTGCTGGATAGTCAAAAGGATCAAAAAGATTACATGGATTCTTGGATTCATGAAATAAAAGTACCATTAGCGGCAGTCGATTTGATTTTGAATGCGATTGAATTTGATATTCCGGATGAAAAGTTTGTTTTGCTGCAAAATGAACTTCAGCAGATTGATGAGTATGTGGAACAGATTCTCTATTATTCTCGTTCGGATGAATTTGTAAATGATTATTTGATTCAAGAATATTCATTGAAAAAAATTGTTCAGCCGATCATTCGCAGTCAAGCCAATTATTTCATTCAAAAAAATCTCCAATTGACTCTAGCGGAAAATGATGCCAAAGTGCTGACTGATGCCAAATGGATTGAGTTCATTTTCCGCCAATTGTTGAGTAACGCGATCAAATATACACCAGATCATGGCCAAATCACTATTACAATCGAGACAAAAAGTGCCGGGGCTTCGTTGATTCTAGAAGATAACGGGGTCGGGATCCCACCAGAGGATCTAGGTCGAATCTTTGACAAAGGTTTTACAGGTGAAAATGGTCGAAAAGCCCAGCAGCATTCGACAGGTCTTGGTTTGTACTTGGCGAAGCGACTCGCTGAGAAATTAGGGGTAGCTATTACCGCAGAGTCAACAATGAATAAAGGCACTAAGATGACTTTATTTTTTCCGCGATTAGATTATTATCATGAAGAACGATAAAATTACTAGTTTTCGATTGCCAAAACCTCTTTTTTTCGCTAAACTATTTCAGTTGTGAATTGAAGGGAGTAAGGTTATGAGTATTTTAATTGCCCTAATACCAATGGTAGCATGGGGAAGTATTGGTTTGGTGAGCGGGAAATTAGGTGGAGACGCCAATCAGCAAACCTTAGGAATGACGATGGGGGCTTTTGTTTTTGCATTAGTGACCTTTTTCGTCGTTCAGCCAGCTATGAGTGGTTGGATTTTATTAATCGGATTTTTATCAGGTTTCTTTTGGTCCATTGGGCAGAACGGTCAGTTTCATGGGATGAAATTCATGGGAGTTTCAGTAGGATTACCGATCTCAACGGGCTTTCAGTTAATTTTAAATACTGTCGCTGGTGCAGTTTTCTTCCATGAATGGACGAAAACAAAAGATTTTATCCTAGGTTTTATCGCCTTGGCATTGCTTGTTTTAGGGGCTTATTTAACTGCTCGCAAGGATGACGAGAGTGGTGTGCAATCAGATGACCGTATGTTGGACTTCGGCAAAGGGTTTCGCTCGTTGATTTTTTCAACGTTAGGGTACGGCGTTTACACAATTATTATTACCTGGGCCGGACTAGATCCATTGGCAATTATCTTGCCGCAAAGTGTCGGTATGTTAGTTGGAGCCAGCTTCTTTGCCTTTCGCAAGGCTAAAGTGGACCGCTATGTATGGCGAAATATGGCTTCCGGTCTTTTGTGGGGAATCGGAAATATCTGTATGCTGTTAACCGTTAAGGAAATTGGTTTAGCGATTGGATTCTCCTTGTCACAGATGGGAATTATCATTTCGACATTAGGCGGGATTTTCCTTCTTGGTGAACGGAAAACGAAAAAAGAAATGTATTATGTCATTATCGGCTGTCTCCTGATTATTGTTGGCGGTGTCGTATTAGGCTATATGAAAGCATAAAAAATAAGCGTGCCGCTTGGCATGCTTATTTTTTATAACTACTGTCCAGAATTTAATTCCATTAATTTTTGTTTTAAGTCGTTTTCCATATGACCGATCTCGATCTCGGCTGCTTGACGACGTTCGCGGCCTTCTTTTTGAATCCGCAGGGTTTCTTCTAATGTTTCGACTAGATCGTTTTGTGTTTGCTGCAAGGTATCTAGATCGACAATGCCGCGTTCGTTTTCTTTGGCCGTTTCGATGGTTGAGATCTTCAGCATTTCTGAATTTTTCTTCAACAGGTCGTTGGTTGTTTCAGATACCTGACGTTGTGCTGTAGCAGCGTCTTTTTGACGTAGTAAAGTCAAAGCAATTGCTACCTGATTCTTCCACAATGGAATCGCCGTATTGATAGAGGCTTGAATCTTTTCAGCTAACGCTTGATTGGTATTTTGGATCAAGCGAATTTGCGGTGCTTGCTGAATCGTAATTTGTCGTGCTAGTTTTAAATCGTGGGTCCGTTTATCCAAACGGTCCAAAAATTGTGTATAGTCGTTGACGACCTGGACGTCCATTTGATCGCCAGAGCTTTGTGCCTTCGCTGTTGCTTCAGGAATCGTCGTCATTTTCATTTCTTCGATCTTCAACTCAGCGGCAGCAATATAGATATTCAAGGCGTCAAAGTAATCTTTGTTTTTATTGTAAAGTGTTTCAAGCATTTGGTTGTCCCGCAATAAGCCATCTTTTTCAACGTTTAATTTTGTGGCGATTTTATCAATTTGAGCACCGATCTTTTGATATTTCGTTGTAATTTCATAGATTGACTGTTTTACTTTACCAAACATTTTTTGGAAGATATTGCCTTCACCGACGCGTAATTCGTCAGGATTCGCTTCATTTAAGCGGTACATTAATTGATTCAACGAATCGCCGATTGGACCGATATCTTGTGAAGAGACGGTATTCAGCATAGATTGGGAGAATTCGCTTAATTTTGTTTGTGCAGTTGAACCGTAACTGATTACGGCTTGAGAATCATTGACATCGATTTTTTTCGCAAGCTCGCGGGCTTGTACTTGCCGTTCCTCAGGCAATTTATCGACTAAGCGATCTGCTTGTTCCTGCGACTGCAGGTGAGAGATTTCTTGCTGTTGAACGGGGGTTAAAGAATCGGTGCCAAATGGGTTACTGAGTAAATCATCTAAAGTACTGTCGACCGGTTTGGTTTCTGTTTTATTTTCTGGTTCCACTATGTGTCCTCCTGTTCGAAAAAAATCTAGCTTCAGCTAGATTTTTTTGTTAATGTTTCGCTTTTTTTATTTTGTGGACAAATCAGGATCATGGTCAAGATTCTTTTTCGCGATGGAAATTTCAACATCCATGTCTTCTAAATCTTCAGCGACGAATTGTTGATAATCTTTCACGATTAAATCAGCCATTTGATCGATGATCTGTGCGCTTTCTTCTAGTTTACCATAAACTTCTTTTGACTTGACCTCATGTCCGTTGATTTCAACATAATTATCTGTCAAATCAACGATATTTGGCAAGTGCGTATAAAGAAATTGACTCGCTTCTGGCAAACGTTTTGGATCTTTTACTAATTCTTTAAATAAAGCTTTGGCAGCCTTCAGCGTATCGTGTCGTAAATCGATCGCTTTAAGCTTCGCATTCTTTTGTATATTTTGCTGCAGACGTAAAACTTGTTGTTTCGATGAATTCATCGTTTCACGGAACAATTCAATTTCACGTTCGCTCATACCCAATTGTTTATAGTAAGCTTCCTTTTCTTTCGATAGAAATGGTAGTTCTTCTTTTTGTGGACGAACTTTTCTTCCCTTAAGTCCACGATAGATCAACCAAAAGCCGACAACCAACATTAAAAAGACGATATAGTCACCGAAATCTCCTTCAAGAAAGGAGAGAATGCCGATTGTTGCGATGATGATAGGGAATATTTTCCTGCGCATAATAATCCTCCTAGTCTAGTAATAACCCTTCACATTATTTATTCAAAATTCTTGATTTCTTTACACGCTCATCATAGCATGAATTTCTATAGAATTAGTATCGGACTAAAGATGGATTTTTCAGATTTAGAAAAAACATAAGAATTTTCTGTGATACAATAAGGCAGAACCTTCGAGTTGAAGCTATATGGGAAACTTCTTCCTTTGTTTGCAGCTTCCATTGGAAGAAATCCTCTTATTTTTGTTAATAAAAGATTTAAGAAATTAATGTTAAACTTGAAAATGCGAAAAGGAGAAAAGGTGTTGTCATGTTAGAATATAAAGATTTTGAAGAGAAGACAATTGAACGGAAAGAAATATTTAAAGGAAAGATCATTGATGTTTATTTAGATGACGTTGCTTTACCGATGGGAGGAACAGCCAAACGCGAATTGGTTTTCCATCACGGTGGTGTCGGCATTATCCCTATTACGAAAGATAATAAAATGATCATGGTCAAACAATTTCGCAAGCCGCTAGAAAAAGTGGTATTGGAGATTCCTGCTGGAAAAATAGATCCAGGTGAAGGGCAACAGCCAGAAAAAACGGCGATGCGTGAACTAGAAGAAGAGACCAGTTACCGTGCGGAAGAATTAACTTACATAAATGAGATGTATTTATCACCCGGATTTTCAAATGAAAAATTATATATCTATGCTGCGACTGATTTAGTCAAGGTAGAAAATCCTCGGCCTCAAGATGACGATGAAGTGTTGGAACTTTACGAATTGACCATGGAGGAAGCCAAACAAGCGATCCTAGATGGATTGATTTGTGACGCAAAAACAATCTTCGCCGTCAATTATTGGGAACTGATGTTGTTAAAGAAATAGACTTGGAAAATGAATCCATTATTAAGAACGAGGATGTCAGTTCCTCTTTTCGCAGGATATTAGGATTGGAAACAAGATAAGACATATTAACTTAACAAATGGAATGAAGTTTAGAGGAATGATATACGGCATGAAAATCAAACTCATTTTTCTATAGAAAAATGAATTCATTAGTAAGAATAAGGATGTCAGTCCAACTTTTGGCAGTTAGTAAATTTGTCTGGATAATTAAATTTGTTTATTGACTTAATGAATGAGCCTGCAGTTTAGTTGGATGATATACGGAGTGAAGATCAAAATTATTTTTTCTTAAAAAATAATTACTTTATTAAGAACGAGGAGTGGATCACTCATGAGCCAATCACCCTTGGTGACGCGCAGCGAATTGAGGAAACGAAAAGAAGAGCAGGAGCGTTTGGCAGAAGAGCAGCGGAAAGCGGCGGAGCGAGCCTATGAAAAAAGAGAAAAAGAAATCAGTTCTGTCTATCGGAAAGAGTTGAAGAAGAACAAGCCTGTAACGAAATCTCGCAGCAGTGAACGGGTAAAACAGAAGGAACGCAGCAGCTTTTTAAATAAAGCAATAATTTTTGTTTTATTACTTTTGATCGTGGTAATGTTAGCTGTATTCTTTATTTAAACAGTAAAAATATATTAAAAAGAAATAGAGGAATCGTTATGAAAATCGGTATTATCGGTGCAATGGAACCGGAAGTAAAAGCATTAAGAGAAAGTTTGGATCATCCATTATCTTGGGAACAATCTGGAGCGCTGTTTATCTCAGGGGGGCTAGGCAATCATGAAGTGATTGTTGTTCAATCAGGAATTGGAAAGGTATTGGCTTCAATCACTACTTCGGTATTGATTCAGCAATACAAAGTGAATATGGTCATCAACACGGGAACCGCTGGTGGGATTGGCGAAGGATTAGCGATTGGTGATTTGGTTATCGCAGATAAAGTGGCTTACTTTGATGTGGACGCAACGACTTTTGGTTATAAGATAGGGCAAGTTCCAGGTATGCCGCTTTATTATGAAGGATCAACCTATTTAAAGGGCGAAATGGTGACAGCCAGCAAGAAAATGAATCAATCTGCCCATGTTGGGTTGATCGTTTCAGGAGATACCTTTGTGAGCAGTCCAGCCAAAATCAAGGAAATCAAAGCTTCATTTCCAGAGGCTTTAGCTGTTGAAATGGAAGGAGCTGCGATCGGACATACCGCCGCACAATTTGGTATTCCATTTTTGATCGTCCGAGCAATCAGCGATACGGCTGACAGTGAAGCGACGGAAACACATGAAGAATTTGTTAATCGTACTGGAACATTATCAGCACAGCTTGTTATGGAATTTGTGAACCATTTGAAATAAAGTATTTTAAGGATTCAACTAAAGGAGGAACTTGCATGCGGGCGTTACTTTCGATTGATTATACGAACGATTTTGTAGCAACTGATGGAAAACTAACTACAGGGGAAGCAGGTCAGGCAATTGAGGGGGAGCTGGTCGCTATCACAGAAGACTATTTCCAGCAGGGGGATTTTGTCGTTTTTGCTATTGATGGGCATGATCCAAGCGATCAGTACCATCCTGAAAATAAGCTTTTTCCGGCGCACAACGTCATCGGCACGAGCGGACGAGAGTTGTATGGCTCATTAGCTGATTTCTATCAAGCAAATCAAGCAGAAAAAACGGTTTATTGGATTGATAAGCGGCATTATTCAGCCTTCAGCGGCACCGATTTAGACATTCGTTTACGGGAGCGAGGGATTACAGAGCTTTGCTTAACTGGGGTGTGTACCGATATTTGTGTGTTGCACACAGCGGTAGATGCCTACAATTTGGGTTATCAATTAGTGATACCTGAGAAGGCTGTTGCAAGCTTTGATGCGACTGGACATACTTGGGCATTGAATCACTTTAAAAATACTTTAGGAGCAACTATTATATAAAGCGAAATCGCAACGAAACTCTGTTTTCGTTGCGATTTTTTTTCTTATAAATAATTAGGAATAAAGGTGGTGAAGTCTTCAATGACGCCATCTGGCGCCAAGTTTTCTTTTTCGAAAACGGATCGATTTTTTCCTTCGGGATCAATGGCGATGATCGTTCCGATTTTCGCATTGCGAGCTGCCTGTAATCCAGAGTAGGAATCCTCAATCACTAGGCAATCTTTCGGGGCAACGGCGATCTTCTCAGCGGCGATCAGAAAAATATCCGGTGCAGGTTTTCCAGGAAAGCTGCCTGTATGACAGACCATTTTTTCTTCATCAAACCAGTCACCTAAATGTAAATAGTCAAAATAAAAGTCCATGTTCACCTTTGGCGATGCTGAAGCGATGGTCATGGGTATTTTTTCTGCTTTTAAATAGTCTAAGACCTCCCGCAAACCTTTGGTAAAGTCATTGTGATCTGCACTGGCTAAGACCGATTCACGATAATAAGCCTCCTTTTCATCAGATAATTTTTCCACTTCTTCTTCACTTAATTCTGGTGAAATAAAATTACGCAAGATCACATCATTGGTTTTCCCGTGAATATTTTTCAGAATATCCTCTTCGGTCATTTCCTTATCTGAATACTTTTGGATCAAATAGAGCCAAGCAGCCTCATGGAGATCAGAATCCATAAACATGGTTCCGTTAAAGTCAAATATTATTCCTTTCATACATAAACCTCACTTTTTCCCAAGATACACCTAGTTTAGCACGTTTTGAAAATAGTTGATGAAAAAGATAGTATTGTTTGCAACTTCAAATCAATCGTTTTATAGTATTTAAGAATAAATAATGGAGATGAAAAGCATGTTGGATTATTTGGTTATTGCACTCTTTGCTTTTGTTGGCGGAACCGCACGCTATTGGTTGGGCGTATGGCTTCCTGCGGTCAACGGTTTTCCTATAGGAACCTTGCTGGTCAATTTATTAGGGTGCTTTATTTTTAGTTGGATCGTGAAACATATTTTGAATGATATTGATATTTCTGCTCGTCTCGTTTTAGGAGTAGGAGTCGGCTTCTGCGGTGCCTTGACGACATTCTCTTCCTTTGCGCTAGATACGATGAAATTAGTGCAGGCCGGGCAAATCGGGTTAGCGTTTCTTTATTTACTGCTTTCAGTTGTCGGCGGTTTAGCGATGACTGTACTCGGCGAGTCTATTTATCATAGAAGGGTGGAGACAGAATGATCAACACGCTATTAATCGGCAGTGGAGCAGCGATTGGCGCGATGCTGCGTTTTGCGTTAAATAACTATTTTGAACCCCAGACTAAACGTCTGCCCAGATCCACTTTTTTTATTAACCTTACAGGAAGCCTTTTGCTCGGTATTTTCTTTGGACTGCATTTAACGGATCCGGTTTATCTATTTTTAGGGACTGGGATCATGGGGGGATATACGACCTTTTCAACCTATAATTTTGAATTGTTTGTTTTATGGAAAAATGATCGTTCAATGTTTTATCGTTATTTTTTTGGAACTTATGGATTAGGTATATTATGTAGTTTTCTGGGTTTAGTCATCGGAAATAGCCTCTAAAAAGGTTCAAGAAAGCTTATAGAAACGGGAACTTAAATTAGATAGCAAACGAAATAGTTAATTGTTTCGATTTTTTTAATAAACTATAAATCCTGCAAAATAAATTGATGGACCTGATTTTGAATGGCTGATGAAAGACAGTTGCTTCGAGGCTAGTTAACCAATTATACGATGCACTAACATGAACTAGGTTATATGTTTTTTTTATATCAATTGAAAAAAGCAAAGAGATGGATCAAGGCAGCTTTTGATCCATCTCTTTGCTTTTGATTCATTAAAGAAGAGTTATTTCATTTGGCGAACTTTCTGAGGCGTTTCATTAAAAAAAGCTTTGAACTTTTGATAAAACTGAGTCTTATTCGAAAATCCGACATATTCACTGATGGCATCGATGGAAACATTAGTAGTTAGAAGTAAACGATGCGCTTCATGTAAACGCTGTTCAATAATTAATTGTTTGAAATTTTTTCCGGTCTCCTTTTTGATGAGATTGGACAGGTAGTTGCGATTGTAGCCTAATTCTTCTGCCAGTGATTTTAAGGAGAGGCTCCTAGGATTTTCTTCGATGCATTGCAAAATTTTTAACATGGTAGCATTGATGGAATTTGACTGATAAATCGTTGGTAACTGGGCTTGATATACTCGGGAAAGTTGCAGAAACAATACTTGAGAAAAAGAGTTCACTATATCATTGCTTAAACGGTTGTCGAAAAAAAATTCTCGAATCATCTGTTCAAGAGTCGCCTGAATTTCCTCATTATTCGTCAGATCCAACAATAAATAATTCTCGTGTATGTCAGAGTCAAGGACACTGTTGATAAGAAAATCATAAGTAACACCTGTATTTTTGGCATCTATTTTAGTAAAGGCCGATAGATTGATATCTGATAATTTGAATAGAAAATTAATTAATAAGTCTTCTTCTCTCAGTGGAAGAAGCTCATGTTGTGAATTTTGATCCAAAAGCAATAATTGTTTTTCCTGTAAAAGTAGTTCTTTCCCGTTAACAATCTGCCTTGATTCTCCTTGAAGCATATAGTTAAATTCCATAAATTGATGGGAATGCAGCGGATAAGCAGCAAATCTTCGATGTTTTCGGATTAGTATTGTTTTGTTTTCTAAAAAAAGCTCATTCTTGATTTTTAAATAACTTGATTTTTCTTCGTCAAATTCATCCAGCCATCTCTTTGTTCTCTTCTGAACTTTTTCAGCATCACTTAAAGGTAAAAAGTATTCTTCAATTTTCTTCATTTTTTATCACCTGTATTTTTGATACTCATATGCTAACATTTTGCCATTGTTTTGTAAACGCTATCAAAGTAATCTTAGGTTGTAAGTTGCAACGCACGAAAAACAACTAAAGGAGAAAGTCATGAAAAAAGATTATCGCGAGATGGCTAGACAGATTCCGATTGAAGATCGGCCAATTTCAAACAAGAAATTGTCTGGGTTGGGAAATTTCTTTGGATTATATGGTGGAGAACATATTGCAGCGACCGAATTTGTCATTGGTGCAACCTTGGTTACTTGGGGAGTCAGCGCAACAAATATTTTTATTGGATTACTGATTGGGAATTTGTTAGCAACACTTACGTATGCCCTTGTCTGCGCGCCAATCGCTGTAGATACACGATTAACTTTATATTCTTATTTGAATAAAGTTCTAGGGCCATATATGCAAAAAGTCTATAACTTTATCTGGGGCCTTGCCTCCATAGCAATGGCGGCCTCCATGTTGACGGTATCGGCATCAGCGGTGCGAGAGATTTTTAACGTACCTTTGCAAACAAATTGGTATCCGACAAGTATCACATTTATTTTAATCGTACTTGTTTTAGGGATCATTGTTACTGTGGTTGCGGCAAACGGCTTCGATGCTGTAGCAAAGTTTGCTTCGGTCAGTGCACCGTGGATGATTTTGGTTTTCTTTGTAGGTGCCATATTATCACTTCCAACGTTGTTCAGTGCAGCTGGAACACAAGGCATCCACTCTTTTGGTGACTTTATGAATTTAATGAACGCGACTGTTTGGACAGGAACGCCATTACCAGGGAATCCACAGTTAGGTTTGCCGCATGTCATTGCTTTCGCCTGGATGTGTAACTTAGCTTATCACGGTGGTCTGAATGACATGTCGTTGTTTCGTTTTGCTAGAAAGTCGACCTATGGCTATGTATCCGGCGTCGGAATGTATATTGGTCATTTCTTCGCTTGGGGCTGCGCCGGTATCATCGGAGCGGCGGCATCAATTATGCTAGGAAAATCACTACTGGTTCTTGATTCGGGAGCTGTAACAAATGCAGTTGTCGGCGGTATGGGCTTACTGGCAGTCATTTTCGCTGGGTGGACAACAGCTAATCCGAGTATTTATCGAGCTGGATTAGCATTTCAAACGATCTTTAATGTTGATTTAAAAAAATTAACCTATGCAGTTGGGATAATCATGACCATTGCTGCTACGTTCCCTATTACTGCCAATGTGATGACAATCGTCAACATTATTGTGTTAGTTGTTCCATCTATCGGGGCGATCGCAATAACAGAACACTGGATACTACCTAAATTAGGGGCTACACGCTACTGGTCGATGTATCGGAAAGATCAAGTGAATAAAGCTGCGTTGAGTGCATGGCTGATCTCATTGGCCTTTGTGGTCATCATGACAATGACGAATCTGATCCATTCTTATTTCTTATTTTTACCAACGTATTTGCTGGCGATAGTGGCTTATGCCATCTTGGCTTTATCAATGGGGGCCAAAGAGGACTATTCATCAGAAGTACTTGAAGAAGAAAAGATTCAAGCTGCCTTGTTGCAAGTCATTCAAGAGGAGGAAAAGGATATCGCGGACAATCGTCAGGCGAAAGTTCCTAAGTTGGCTCGGATGCTACAGGGGACATCCTTTATATTTTTAGCAGCAATTTTGATCGTTACGATCTTGCGCTTTATCGGATTGATGGCTGATCCAACCTTCAGAACTATTTCTTTACTATTAACATTCTTGTATTTCGTTTTTGGCGCTAGTGGCATGTATGTGAGAGAAAAAGCTTTTGAAAAAGAAAGTATTGCTCAAGTAGAAGAGCCTGTTTAAGGAGAAAAGAGATGAACGAAAACTATATAGCTGTTGATATTGGCGCATCTAGCGGACGCTTGATGCTGGCGGAAAAAGACTTTCAAGACAAGATTACTCTAAACGAAGTTCATCGTTTTAAAAATGGTTTTTCTGATAGTGAGGGAACAGATCATTGGAACGCTGATCATTTGGTGGAAGAAATCTTGATTGGCTTGGAAAAGGTGAAGCAGCGAGGGATCGAAGAATGTTATGTCGGGATCGATACTTGGGGCGTGGATTATTGTTTGCTGGATGAAGAGGGGCAAGCATTGAGTCAACCGATCAGTTATCGTGATCATCGTACAGCAGGCGCGATGGAAGCGTTCGATGCTAACTTTTCCCTCAAAGAACTTTATGAAAAAACAGGAATCCAGCTTCAATCGTTTAATACGGTGTTTCAATTACTAAGAGAAGATCGAGAAAAACTGGCTAAAGCGAAACAATTATTGCTGATGCCGGATTACTTAGGCTACGTTCTCACTGGCAATGCTGTATTAGAAAAAACAAACGCGTCCACGATGCAGCTGATGAATTTGGAGTCACGGAAACTAGATGAGGAGATTCTTGCTGCTATTGATGTGAAAAAGGAATTGTTCCCAGAGTTGGCTGAACCAGGTTCAATCCTAGGACCGATCCTGAGAGAAAAGTTTCCAGATTATGATCTGCCGGATGCAACAGTGATCACGATTGCTTCTCACGATACAGCGTCAGCAGTCGTGGGAACACCAGGAAAAGGCGACAATTGGGCCTACATCAGTTCAGGCACTTGGTCATTGATGGGGGTAGAAATGGAGGAAGGGATTGCGACTGCCGAAGCCTTCGATGCGAACTTTACCAACGAGTGGGGTGTTCAAGGAACGATCCGTTTCTTGAAGAACATTATGGGAATGTGGCTGATCCAAGAAGTCGCAAGGCTGCAGGATTATCGCTATTCTTATCCAGAGCTTGCTGAGCTGGCTAGTCAGGAAGAGCCATTTGTCTGCCTGATCGATGTCAATGATCCGCGCTTCATGAATCCAGAGAATATGATTACTGAGATTCAAGCGTATTGCCGCGAACTGAATCAAAAAGTACCTGAGACAGCAGGCGAACTTGCTCGTTGTATCTATGACAGTTTAGCACTGTGTTATGAAGTAGAACTAGAAAAGCTTGAAAAAATCACCGGACGTACGATTACTCAACTCCATATCGTTGGGGGCGGGTCAAATAATGACTTCTTGAATCAATTAACGGCGGATGCCTGTGGGATCAATGTTTTAGCAGGACCAGGGGAAGCAACCGCCATCGGCAACATCATAGTTCAGATGGTAGCGACAAATGGTTTTGGAACATTGGCAGAAGGCCGCGAAGGCATCAAAAAATCTTTCCCAATGAAAGAATTTCAACCGCAAACAGACAATCATCAAGCCATTGAAAAGTACCATGCCTTAACAAAAGCATTTGTATAAAAAACTAGATTGAAAAGAAAAAGGAGCAGAATCAAAATGACAAAAACTGTAGAAGCGCGTTATGAAGAAGCAAAAGCTCGTTATGCAGAAATCGGAGTGAATACTGATGAAGCATTGAAAAAATTACAGGAGGTAAAAATTTCAATGCATTGCTGGCAAGGGGATGATGTCAAAGGCTTCTTAAATCCTGAAGGCGAGTTGACCGGAGGGATCATGGCAACTGGAGATTATCCAGGTGCAGCTCGTACTCCTGATCAATTACGCCAAGATATCGAAAAGGCTCTTTCATTGATTCCGGGAAATCACAAGATCAACTTGCATGCCATTTATCTAGACACTGATGAAGCAGTCGATCTAAATCAGATTGAACCAAGACATTTTGAAAAGTGGGCGAATTGGGCCAACGAGCAGGGTGTTGGCTTAGACTTTAACCCGACCTTTTTCTCTCATCCTATGATGAAAGATGGGATGACGTTGGCACATCCAGATCAAGAGGTTCGCGACTACTGGATCGAACATGGCAAGCGCAGCCGTAAAATTGCAGAATATCTTGGAAAAGAAACCGGTCAAACCTGTATCAACAACTTCTGGATGCCAGATGGGATGAAAGATAATCCGATTGATCGCTACAATCCACGCAAACGCATGATGGAATCATTAGATGAAATCTTCGCTGAAGACTTGAACGAAGAATACACGCAAGAAGCGGTTGAAAGCAAACTATTTGGAATTGGTGCTGAAGCTTATACAGTAGGTTCCCATGAATTCTATATGGGTTATGGCTTAACTCGTGACAAATTGATTTGTTTAGATGCTGGACATTTCCATCCAACGGAAGTCATCTCAAACAAATTGACTTCACTGGCGCTATTTTCTAAGGGCATTATGCTCCACGTTTCGCGCCCTGTTCGTTGGGATTCTGACCATGTAGTGATCATGGACGACGAATTGCAAGAAATCGGCAAAGAAATTGTCCGCAATGACTTATTAGCGAAGACCACTATCGGCTTGGACTTCTTTGATGCAACGATCAACCGCGTAGCTGCTTGGGTCATCGGAACACGCAACACCCAAAAAGCATTATTGAAGGCGATGCTAGAACCAATTGAAGAGTTAAAGGAAATGGAACTGGACCTTGATTACACGCAACGTTTGGCGCTGACAGAAGAATTGAAGGACTTTCCTTATGCGGATGTGTGGAACTACTTCTGTGAATTGAACAATGCTCCAGTCGGTATGAATTGGTACGAAGAAGTCATGGACTATGAAAGAGATATTTTGTCAGCTCGAGGCAAAGAAATGGCACACGCATAACTAGTCGGCGGGGAGAGACATGGCCCCGCCTTGTTAGATAAAAACTTGGAGGAATCGATCGTGAATAATATTTTAGAAGCGTCTTTTGTGAAAGAAATGGTGGAAGTAACCAGCAATCTGTATCGTTTAGGTTGGGATGAAAGAAATGGCGGCAATGTGTCGTATTTATTGGAGGAAGCAGAAGTCACTGAGTATATAGATCCTATGAAGGTGTTGCGGAATATTCCAATGGACTTTGATGGAGCAGCTCTTAAAGGAAAATATTTTATCGTAACCGGTTCTGGGAAATATTTTAAAAATGTCGCCCAAGATCCTGCGAACAACCTAGGTATCCTGCGAGTGGCAGAAGATGGTCAAAGTGTGGATCTACTATGGGGATATACAGATGGCGGTGTTCCAACAAGTGAATTGCCTGCTCATTTAATGAGCCACAGCGCACGTTTAGCAGTTGATCCAGAAAATCGGGTGATTATGCATTGCCACGCGACTCATCTTTTAGCGATGACTTTCAGCCATGAACTGACATCTAAAGCAATCACTCGAACTCTTTGGGAAATGTGTACCGAATGTCTAGTCGTTTTCCCTGAGGGCGTGCAAGTATTGCCTTGGTTGGTTCCAGGCTCAAATGAGATCGGCGAAGCGACTGCAGAAAAAATGCGTCAAGCCCGTTTAGTTCTATGGTCATTTCATGGCGTGTATGGCGCAGGTCGGACCATCGATGAAACCTTTGGCTTGATCGAAACCGCGGAAAAAGCCGCACAAGTTTACACGTATGTTCAAGCACAAGGTGGCATCAGACAAACAATCAGCGATGAAAACTTTCTCGCCTTAGCGAAACAATTTGGAATCACACCGAATCCAGAATTTTTTGAAGCGACGGTGTTGAATGCATGATCAAAAAAGCAGTGAGAATGAAACTTTATCCAGGCATGAAGGAAGAATATGCCAGACGACATCAGGAACTCTGGCCTGAGATGCGGGAAATGTTAAAAGAGCATGGAGCGACCAGCTATTCGATTTTTTTCGATCCAGAAACAATTTTTTTGTTTGGCTATCTTGAAATCGAAGATGAGGAGAAGTGGTCTAAGACCGCCAATACGGAAATCAATCGTAAATGGTGGGATTTCATGGCAGATGTAATGGAAACAAATCCGGATAGTTCGCCAGTGACTGTCGATTTAGAGCAAGTATTTGAATTGTAAAAGAGACCAGAAATACAAACAGGGGATGCTAGTTTCAATATACAGTTGGCTAAAATGAATAGGCAGTTGACTCAGATGTTCACAGCTGGGAGAAAGACGGGGAAAAAGTTTTAAAAATTTATCATGAAGTTTTGTGCTGTGTAACGAATGATCCGGCTTTGAACTTTCGATAAAGTGTAGTGACGAAATCAAGTTTTGAAAGAGGTCTGACTCAGGAGCATCCGTTTCTGTAAATAAGTGGGTGATCAAAATAGTTGGACCTGTTTCAATAAATTCGTCTTATTTTATGGCAAAAATTTGCAATCACTAGCCATGAAAAGCGCTTTTATTTTATGGGATAATTGATTGTGAAGTATAACACAATAAAGGAGAGATACTATGGTAGTAAATCGAATGATTTTGAATGAAACGTCTTATTTTGGTAAAGGAGCGATCCAAGAGGTAGCCAATGAAGCAAAAAAACGTGGATTCAAAAAAGCATTGGTCGTGACAGACAAGGATTTATTGAAATTTGAAGTAGCGACAAAGGTTACGGCAATTTTAGATGAGGCAGAGTTAAGCTATGAGATTTTTGACGGAATTGTGCCGAATCCTTCGATCGAAGACGTTCAAGCGGGAGTGAAGGCCTGTGAGGCCGCAGGAGCGGACTACATTGTAGCGATCGGGGGCGGATCGCCGATTGATACAGCGAAGGCGATCGGGATCATTAATACAAATCCTGATTTTTCAGACGTTCTTAGCTTAGAAGGACCGGCGGATACGAAAAATCCTGCGCTGCCGATTTTAGCGGTACCGACAACCTCGGGAACAGCGGCTGAAGTAACAATCAATTACGTGATTACAGATAAAGCAAAGCAGCGCAAGTTTGTTTGTGTCGATCCCCATGATATTCCAGTCGTGGCGTTTGTTGACAGTGATATGATGATGGGAATGCCCACCGGTTTGTGTGCGTCAACAGGAATGGATGCTTTGACTCATGCAATCGAAGGCTTTATAACAAAAGGTGCTTGGGAAATGACGGATATGCTTCATATTAAAGCCATCGGTATCATCAGTCACGCCTTACGGGATTCAGTGGCAGGCAATCAAGAGGCTCGGGAAAAAATGGCCTTAGGACAGTACATTGCCGGGATGGGCTTTTCAAATGTTGGACTAGGATTGGTTCACGGAATGGCGCATCCGTTATCCGCTTGGTATGACACCCCTCATGGCGTAGCATGTGCCACCTTGTTACCGTTGATCATGGACTTCAATAAGGACTATACAGGAGAAAAATATCGTGAAATTGCTGTTGCGATGGATGTGGAAGGCGCGGCGGATATGTCGTTAGCGGAAGTTCGTGATGCGGCAGTACAGGCGGTGAAGCAGCTGGGGATTGACGTGGGCATTCCACAAAATCTGACAGAAATCGGAATGAAGGAAGCGGATATCCAACAAATCGCTGAGGATGCTTATCGAGATGTCTGTTCACCAGGAAATCCACGAGACGCTACTTTGGAGGAAATCATCGCCCTTTACAAGTCGATGCTATAAGAAAAAGCCAACCTTCGCGAAGGTTGGCTTTTTTGATCCTGTTTATTAGTCTTCTTCAGGAACTTTATTTTCTAAGTCTGTTCGAACAATCAATACGTCACAATCCGCGTTGCGGATAACATATTCAGAAACTGAACCGATAAACAACCGTTCAACGGCGTTTAATCCAGTCGCACCAAGCATGATCAAGTCGATTTGATTGTTCTCAGGGATTTGGTTAGCGATCATCACTTTTGGTGCACCATATTCAATGACTTTACTGATGTGCTCAACACCAGCATCTTTTGCATGAGCTTCATAATCGTCTAGCGTTTGTTTAGCCATATCTGTCGCTTGCTCTGCTAAAACATTATCAAAAGAAGAAACTGTTTGAAACGCGCGTGTATCAATGACATGAGCGAGTAATAATTCAGCCTGATTTCGTTTTGCGACGTTTACTGCTTTTTTGAAGGCTAATTCAGCTTCATTAGAACCGTCGACTGCCACCATAATTTTACTATATTGTTGATCCATCGTTCCCAACTCCTTTTCTCATTTATATTTTAAATCAAAATTCTTGAAATTGGTACTGTTAACCTTTTTTTGTTTTCGATCCCATCAATAAAGCGAAGAGTGCTGCCACCACCAAGAGAACAATTAAATAAATCATAGAGTAGGTTCGCTGATTGATAAAGCCGATAACAATGCCAATCATTCCCAGCAAGGCGTAAATGTAGCCAAACTGGCGTAAAAAACTGCGGGATTCTGTTTGTGTGTCTTCACTGAAAAGAACTAAAAATCCTTGAGGTTTTTTGATCAAATAATAGCTGCAGATCAATAAAATAAGTGCAAGTAAAAATAATAAAATGCGGATCATTTTCTTCCTCCAATACAATAAAAAGCAATTTGCAGAACGCAAATTGCTTTCAATCCATAAAAAATGGAAAATTCCGTCGATGCCGTTATTCACCCGATAGTATTGATCCCGCAAAATCTAGCAGGTGGGTTCCATGGTCTAAGCGTCGAACTACCAAATGAAAAGGCATGTTACCAACTTTGACACAAGACGGATCCCAAGATATCAATAAAAATGTTCGGTCAACACTGAAATAGGCAACGCGCACATCACAGAATTTCCATCTCAATCATAGCACAGTCATTATTGAGACGCAACGAAGTGGCTTGCAAGAATAAACTTGAAACACTTCAAATGATTCACGTCTTCTATACGTATATTGTATAAAAAAGGAGGCTCATATGTCAAAAAAATTCGCTTATTTTTTTATTTACTTAGTCATTTTTTTCTTCGGTCCATTCATGACACAGGCGGAAGCCGAATCTCTAGAACTTTTTCCTCCGATTGACCAGCAAAAGGAATACCCGTTAAGCGCAGCAGGAATGAAGGAACTTCTCTTTGACTTATATCAATTTGGAACAGAGGAGCACTATATGATTCAATTTGATGGAGCACTTGATTTAAGTCAAACAGCTGTTGGTAATAATGAAAGCTTGTCTAACCCAACCATTGAAACAATCAACTTTGCTAGTCTGCCTGCAAGCTTGACCTTTAAAGGAGCTGGAGCGGACAGTCACTTATCTTTACCTAAAACGTGTTTCTTTGGTCAAGACAGTCATTTCGAAACCTTAAATTTAAAAGCATCGAAAATTTATGGGAACGGTCATCAGCTTTATTTTGAGAATATTCAGCATAGCGATCATACGCAATTATTTGGCGGTAGTGATGGAAATCTAGTAGGAAATCCTATCCTTGTTTTTCAAGGAGTAACAGGCGGGTCATGGGAAATATATGGTGGAAATGAAGCAGGCACGCTAACGGGTAGCCCTTCAATTCAGTTGCTATCTTTGACGGGGGACATTCAGCGCTTGTGTGGCGGTTCATTGAAGGGAGAAATCATCGGAAATGTGAGTACTCGTGTTCAACAGCTTAACGGTATGTTAATGAATTACTATGGAGGCGGCTTTGGAACAGCCGATGAACCTGTCAATGTGAAAGGAACGATTGATAATCAGCTGACGTCTGAGTCAACGGCCTTTACCTTAGGAGATTTTGTTGGTGGAGCAGCCTTTGGCGAAACAGGTGCAGTGAATACATTGATCACTGGTAAGGGCAGTTTTTCTGATACAGGGATTCTGATTGGCGGCTCGCAAGTTGGTGAGATTCATGGACAGGAGCAGGCGATTACGACGGTGATTGACACACGACAATTTCAAAAAGGTGAGCGAAATTTTGTTGGCGGCAATCAATACAGCGGAACAATCTATGGAGATATCGAAAATCAGATTTATGCAGGAAAGGCTTCACAGGGGTCGTTTAATCGAATTGACGGCGCTGGGGGAATGGACTTGGAGAAGCGGAGCTTAACGAATTCACAAAGTCTCACACCTGTGGTCGATTTAACAGATCCGCAAAAGAGAACTGCGGAAGAGCTTGCTTATGATCAACTGGCTCCTTTAGAACGCTTTTCTTTAGCAAAGAGCAATACCCGTTTTTTCGTTGAGGGAAACGTTGTAACCCGCTTATTAGGCGGATGTGTCAGTGGCGGGCGCAATGTTGAGAATAATGTTTGTGGTGCGGGGGTTGCAGGAGTGATTAATGGGGACGTTCAGCTGGAGCTAGGACAAGAAACACTTGTTTATAGCAAACGGTGGGGAGTCTATGCGCAAGAGATGGGGCTGGAGCCAACGAAGCTAACCAATGAGAGGAATTTAGGCGCCTCATACGGCTTCAGTACTTCTGCAGGAGGAGGAGAGAATCAACAGCCATGGGGGAACACGTTGTACATAAACGGAAAGACTGAATTAGTCATTAAGCAGGCGCTATTGAATTATGCCTATGGCGGAAGCTTCAACGGGATAATTGAAGGAACTTGCTCTTCTCGGCTCGAAAAGGGGCAAGTCAGTGCTATTTTTGGCGCTGGCAGTGGTTGCTATCGGATTTATGGGAATAGTCGACTGGAAATTACTGGCGGGAAGGTCGAAAATTATGCGGTGGCAGGCAGCAATCAAGATCGACGACTAATTGGTGATATTCAGACAAGGATATCTGGCGGAGAGATTTTAGGATCGGTAGCGGCGTCCTATGGGTTGCGATCGAATCACATGATCGAGGGAAATGTTGAGACCATTATTAGCGGTGGGAAATTTTCAAAGAGCAACGAGGCAACGCAAATCATGGGCGGGATTGCCAAACACGGTCTACTAAATGGAAACGTAGCATTGACCATAACAGGAGCTGTAGAATTAGCAGCAGGACTAGGAATTTCAGCCGCTAGACCCAGAATGGCAGAAATAACCAATCGCCTCGGAGGCATCGATAAGCAGCTTGCATTTGAGTTAACAACCGAGCAGAGTTTTGCGGAAGTTGAAGTATTAGGAGACGGTGGAGAAAATCCCACTTCAGTTTATACACCTGCAATCAACATGAAAATGCGTGCACCAAATGGGCGATTTTCGTTGGTTCAGGGGATGCTAAAAAACAGCTATGCAGGCAGTCTAACCCACGAACTGTCTATCGAAATTCAAGCAGCTCAATCAGTCCAAACCATTATTGGCAGCGATTCGACAACCTTTAACAATCGATTGATTGAGAACAGTCCCGCGAAGGTTGGGGTAAAAATAGGCGGCACTCAAGCTGACATACCTGTTGAAAAAATTCAAAATTTCACCCAACTAACGTTAGAAAACAACGTGTCCGCAAAAAGGATTTTAAATGGCAGTGGTGCTACCAATGAAAATTTTGGACAAACTTTCGATCAATTCGGAGAACTTTCTTTAATCGCAAATGCGAGATTAAACGTGGAGGAGTTAAAAACAGGTCGACTGATGACCGCGAAAAACACTGAATTGCATTCACCAGCGGGAGAAAATAATATTTTTCTGCGAGAATTACTGCCAGAGGAAAAATTGAGGTGGCGCTTATTAATACCTGAAACGCTTCATGAGGTGACAGGCAGAAACTTCGCACAGCAAAAAGGCTATCCTATAATGACCTTTGTCGGAGAGAACAGCTCGCTGGGTCCTGAAAATTTTATTGGCTTTGATGAGCAAGGGCAAGCATTTACCGGAGACTCTAATGGTCAAATAGGCTTGGCAGTTTCTGCCACGATCATTGATTACCAAGTCGCAAGTGAGTCAGGAGAAATTACGCATAATCTCACTCTGAAACCGAACAACCAGCCATTGCCTTTAAACGTTTGGGGTGTGGCTAATAAGCGAAGCGGTGAATTAATTATTCCTTCTGAAAGCACCGTTTCCCCAGAATTAAGATTTACCGATACGGAACAGTTCTCCCTTCAACAAGCCGAGGTGATAGGAAGCAGTGGGGAGAATATCTTATTGACGGAGAATTACTGGCGTCCACTGGAAAGAACATACTATCAAATTAGAGCGCACTTTCATTATATAGGGTCCCTTAAGCTACTTGCGGTTCCAGATTTGATCGATTTCGGACAGCACAAATTAGGCAAACAAACAGCTTTTTACCCGACTATTCTTGGCCATCTTGAGATAAAAGACACACGTATAGAGCAGAGCCCGTGGAAATTGACACTACAAGCTGAAGCCCCAGAAGGCGGACAACTTTATTTTCAGGAAGATGGAAAGCTTCTATCATTGGAGGAACCGGTAACAGTACTCCAGCAGACAGGTTCTTTGAATACAACCTTTGAAGAGTGGGACGAATCAAAAGGGCTCTTCCTAACCATTCCCAAAGAACAGCAGAAGCTGGGTGAGGAATCAATGACGTTTCACTGGACTCTGACAACAAACGTCGAATGATTTTGTTGATATAGAAACAAAATTATCCTAGAATGAGTGTGCACGCATCGGAAGGCCAAATGAGGGGTCATTTAGGATGAATAGGGGAATGACGCATGAACAAAAGAGAAGAAGTTTTGGAAGGATTCAGCCAAGTATTTAATAAACGCGCATGGTTGGATAAGGTGAAGATGGAGACGGCTTTGGCAGGATATACTGCCTCTGAGGTTCATTGCATGGAGTTTATTGGCAAACATACAGATCCGAATGTCACAAAAATGGCAGAAGCGATGTATATGACGCGGGGAGCGATCAGTAAGCTAACCAAGAAAATGGTAAAAAAAGGGTATATCGAAAGCTATCAAAAAGCAGAGAACAAAAAAGAAGTTTATTTTAAGCTGACAGCAGAAGGGCAGAGAGTTTTTGCTATTCATGAGCAGCTTCATAAAGAGTTTGAGGATCGTGACGCGATCGTCTTCGAACCGATTACAGACGAGCAGTATGATGCGTTCCTAAAATTTCTTGCACGCTATAATCAGCACTTAGACCAGGAGATTAAGAAACAAGGACTTACGATCAATTAGTTATAGCAGTCAATGATGAAACAGCCTCCAAAAGTTAGACCAAAAATCTAATTCTTGGAGGTCTTTTTTTGAAATAATTTAGTTGACAAGGAAACAAAATGAAGTTATAGTTTCCCGGGAAACAAAAAAACTTCTTTTCTGCAGCAAGAAGCAACCTGTTTCCTTGAAGTTAAACTAAACGGAATAGATAGCGATAAGCGAAGGTTCATTTGACGACAAAGCGACGGATCTAGCTATTCCGCTTTGAAATGAATTTTTCAACTCAAGAAAGGAGTTCTCTATGACTCAATCAACAAAATTACCAAAAAACGTTTTATCGGCGGCCTGGGCGATCGCTCTTGGCGCCATTGCTCCAATGCTCGATTCTACAATGGTGAATATTGCCATTGATCAATTGACCAAAAATTTTCATACCACGCTGGCAATCATTCAATGGGCGATCACTGGCTATGTTCTCGCATTGGCCATCGCTGTTCCCATCGCAGGCTGGTTGATGAACCGTTTTGACGGCAAAAAAATTTTTATCAGTGCGGTAGTTCTTTTCGGCTGTACTTCTGTGCTTGCTGGTATTAGCTGGAATGTTACTAGTTTTATTGTCTTTCGTCTGCTTCAAGGATTTACCGCTGGGATCATCACGCCATTAATGTCGACTCTGTTAGTTAAAACAGCAGGGCCTGAAAAGATTGGTCGTGTCATGGCGATCGTCAGTACACCGATGATTTTTGGACCAATCCTTGGTCCAGTACTTGGCGGCTTCATTGTTCAAGCAGCTTCTTGGCGATGGATATTCTTTATCAATGTGTTTATCATTTTGATCGCCGCGCCACTAATGATGCGGACATTGCCCAGCTTTGAACCCTTCAATCGAGAAAGCAAGCTAGATATTTTTGGCATTCTCGATTTGTCAGTAATGAGTGCCGCGTTGATCTACGGAATTACAAAAGCCGCCGATCACGCGACCTTTAAGAATAGCGAGTCTTTGCTCTGGACAGGACTGGGCGTATTGCTGCTGTTTGTTTACATTTTTTACGATTATCGTAAGCAGCACGCCACGGTTTTGCCATTGACTATTTTTTCTCACAGGAGCTTTAAAGCTGCCAGCATTGGCTTATTCTTTGCTAATATCGCGATTATGGGTCCGATGCTGATTCTGCCCTTGTTCTTCCAAAACTTTCGTCATTTTTCAGCCATGGGAGCTGCCATCGCACTGATTCCCCAAGGTATAGGGATGCTAGTGACGCGCCCGATGATTGGTAAAATGATTGATAGGCTTGGCGCAAAGTATGTCGTCATTGCTAGTTTAATTATTTCTTTGATAGGAACGATTCCATTGCTTTTTGTCACAGATCATACCAGTATGATTTGGATCGCTTTGATTTTATTCATTCGCGGCACAAGCTTCGGCGGAATCAATTTACCCCTAACTAGTGATGCCTATACGGGCTTGGCTGATGAAGAATTGCCAGATGCTGGTGTGGGAATCAACATTATCGAAAATCTAGGCTCAAGCTTTGGTTCGGCGATGATCGCCACGGTTGTGGCAACTGTATTACAAGGTTCTCAGCCAACGATTGCCCATGAGTTATCAGCCTACCACACGGGATTTCTTGTCTCAGTCATTGTCTTGATCCTCATTTTTCTCCCTAGTATTTTTCTAACAAATAAAGCGAAAACCACCGTCGAGTAATTTCCGACAGTGGTTTATTTTTTCTTCTTCCATTCTTCGATCCGCTGATACTGCTGACCAAGTGCCTGCTCGTATTTCCCGGTAGCCTTCGGTTCATAATAATGAGCATCTTTGATCTTATCAGGTAAGTATTGCTGGTCGACCCAAGCATTTTCAAAGCTGTGAGGGTATTGATAGCCTATTCCTCGATTAAGTGCTTTGGCTCCTTTGTAATGACTGTCTCGCAAATGGTCAGGGACCTCACCGGCATTTCCCATGCGAATATCCGTGATTGCAGCATCCAAGGCTGTGTAGGCAGAATTCGATTTAGGTGAAAGACAGAGGTCCACCACGGCGTTAGCCAGAGGGATGCGTGCTTCAGGAAAGCCCAATTTCTCCGCTGCTTGCACAGCTTGGACGGTTCGAGCGGCAGCGGGCGGATTTCCTAGGCCGATATCTTCATAGCCAATCACCATTAAGCGCCGACAAATAATCGGTAAATCACCAGCTTCGACTAAGCGACCTAGATAATGCAAAGCGGCATTGACATCACTGCCGCGAATCGACTTTTGAAACGCGGAGATGACATCGTAATGAGCGTCACCGTCTTTGTCGTGGGTCAGTGCTTTACGTTGAACGCATTCTTCAATGATCGAAAGCGTCAAATGAATGTTGCCATCTTTGTCCTTTGGCGTTGACTTAGTTGCCAGCTCCAAACCGTTCAAAGCACTGCGCAAATCCCCATTTGTAGCACGAGCTAAGTGGTTCAAGGCCTCTTCATCTAGTGCGACAGGATATTCACCTAATCCACGCTCCTTATCAGCTAAAGCAGAGGTAACCGCTATGATAATATCCTCTTCATTTAGCGGCTTTACCTCAAAAATCTGAGTTCGGCTTCGAATCGCGGGATTGATCGTTATGTACGGATTTTCTGTGGTGGCACCAATCATAATAATCCTTCCGCTTTCTAAATGCGGCAAAAGAAAATCCTGTTTGGTTTTGTCTAAGCGATGCACTTCATCTAGTAATAAAATAACTGTCCCGCTCATTTTTGCTTCCTCGGCGACGATTTGTAGGTCTTTTTTTGTATCGGTAGCAGCATTCAACATACGAAACGCATAGTTGGTTGAGCCCGCAATAGCACTGGCAATACTGGTCTTTCCTGTACCAGGAGGACCATACAGAATCATGGAAGAAAGCATCCGAGCATCTACCATGCGGCGAATGATTTTTCCTGTACCGACCAAATGCTGCTGTCCCACTACTTCATCTAAGTTGCGGGGACGCATGCGAAAAGCTAAAGGCTGTTGCATAAGAAACCTCCTTGAAATTTGAGTTAAGGGATTCACTCTTGTGGTGAAAACGAGCTTGTTACGAAAAAGGTCTAATCCCATATGAAAAATTAGAAATTCACGCAAATGAGTGATTTCTAAAAAATTGATATCTTCGTGCGCGTACTAATTAGCTTCATGCAATTTAGTTAAGTTAGTGCATCTCATATTGTTTTCAATCCTAATATTGCTAAGCTAGTCATAATTATAGTTGGAATTTTTCTAACGTAAAATTCCAGTGATTTTCGTACGCCTACCATTCTGCTAAACAGCGCTCTTTGTTTATGTAGTTAAGAAATGAATTTCTTTTGTTCTATATCGAACTGCGAAAAGTTGAACTGGCAGCTAGTTCAAAAAAAGGGAATCATTTTTCAAAACCCCTGAAAAATGAATCTGATTTTCACCACGCGTACCATTCAACTAAACAGCGCTCTTTGTTTATGTAGTTAAGAAATGAATTTCTTTTGTTCTATATCGAACTGCGAAAAGTTGAACTGGCAGCTAGCTCACTATAAAGAATTCATTTTTCAAAACCCGTGAAAAATGAATCTGATTTTCACTGCGCGTACCATCCAACTAAACAGCGCTCTTTGTTTATACAGTTAAGAAATGAATTTCCTTTGTTCTATATCAAACTGCGAAAAGTTGGACTGGCAGCTAGTTCAAAAAAAGGGAATCATTTTTCAAAACCCGTGAAAAATGAATCTGATTTTCACTGCGCGTACCATCCAACTAAACAGCGCTCTTTGTTTATACGGTTAAGAAATGAATTTCCTTTGTTCTATATCAAACTGCGAAAAGTTGGACTGGCAAATGTATGTTCTGATTATAACATTTTTCCTTTGTGTTTGCTGAGTTTTGATCGCTGAGCGTAGCATGCGGCTGGATTATTGTGTATCATGTAGAAGGTGAGAAAAATGGAGCAATTAATCAATTATTTTAATACGGAATCGACTGAAAATATCGCCCAATATTTATTGGGAATGTATTTAGAGCATGAGACACCTGCTGGGAAATTAGCTGGCTATATCGTTGACTGTGAGGCGTATCTTGGTCCAGATGATGAAGCGGCGCATAGTTATGGGATGCGTGATACCCTGCGTGTGCGAGCCATGTACGAAAAACCAGGGACGATTTATTTATACACCATGCATACCCATTTGATTTTGAATATGATCACACAGCCTGTAGGAATGCCTCAAGGGGTGATGATTCGCGGGATTGAGCCAGCAGAAGGAATCGAGCAGATGATTTCAAATCGTCATGGACGCAGAGGATCGGCCATTTCGGATGGACCAGGAAAGCTGGTCGAGGCGTTAGGAATTACCAAAGAATTATACGGCGAATCAATTTTTACCAGTCCGTTGCATTTGCTTCCAGAGAAACGCCGGATTCCCAAACAAATTGATGCATTGCCTCGAATTGGGATTCCTAATAAGGGGATTTGGACAGAACGCCCATTGCGCTATGTTGTCCATGGCAATCCTTACATAACCAATCAGCGCAAAGCTTCAATAGAAGAAAACAATGGATGGAGGAAGTAAAATGGCAAAAGAAACCATGATTACTTATTTAGACAGCTATTTGAACAAAAAGATTCCCGATTATGAGCTGGCGTTAGACTGGGATACTCGGAACCGCAGCTTTGAAATTGCTTTTCGTATTTATGGAGAAAATAAAGGACAGATTGAGATCGATGATGTGGATGGCGTAGCCTCTGAGGAAGAGATTATCGAATTTGAAGACGCGATTTTGCTGGTTGATCCTGAGAAATCAGTTTATGATTCGGAAGACTTTTTAGCCGTGATTCCTTATGAAGGCAAAAAAGGCATGAAGAAAAACGAACTAACAGCTGTGGTGGATTATTTGAAAGATGTGATCGAAGAGGGCCAGAGTGA
Organism: Enterococcus sp. DIV0170; assembly: GCF_051710765.1. Lineage (NCBI taxonomy): Bacteria > Bacillati > Bacillota > Bacilli > Lactobacillales > Enterococcaceae > Enterococcus > Enterococcus sp. DIV0170. Next base: position 2,799,849 of record NZ_JBIOLG010000001.1, on the reverse strand, counting down.
CTTGTTAGACTTTTTGGCGGACGATAGTGAAGACGCGATTTTTGAAATGACGTGGGATGAGGCGGTATTCAAGGCGTCAATTAAACCAACAGACAGCAGTTACCTGCCATACCCAAGCTATTAAAATGTTCCACGTCTTCTTTATTACTAGGGCGTGATCAGTGAGAATAATAAATAAGTGGATGATAGGAACTAGGAGGGGCGATAATTATGAAATGGAATGAAGTCAAAGTAACAACGGAAAGCGAGGCAGTCGAGGCGGTCTCGAATATTTTAATGGAGGCTGGCGCATCTGGGGTAGCGATCGAAGATGCATTGGACTTTGAGAACTATCAAGAAGATCAGTATGGCGAACTTTTGGATAAAGAAACATTCGCAAGCTTAGAAGAAGGTGCGGTAGTCATGGCCTATTTCCCAGAAACAATTTTCTTGCCGGAAATTCTACCATTTATCAAGGACAACATTACAAAATTACCAGAGTTTGGCTTGAATATTGGTAAGAATAACGTGGAAGTCAGTGAAGTGGAAGAAAGCGACTGGGCTACGGCTTGGAAAAAATACTATCATCCAGTTCGTGTAACGCGCTATTTAACGATCGTACCAAGCTGGGAAAAATACGAAGCCCAACATGAAGACGAAAAAATCATTACCCTAGATCCCGGTATGGCTTTTGGAACGGGGACACATCCGACGACGAATCTAACCTTGCAAGCATTGGAGACGGTCTTGCGAGGCGGTGAAACAGTCCTAGATGTTGGAACTGGCTCGGGTGTATTAAGCATCGCCAGCTCGCTATATGGAGCAAAAGATATTTATGCCTATGATTTAGATGAGGTAGCTGTTCGTTCTGCACAGGAAAATGTGGATCTAAATGCGAATACAGAAAATATCCATGTCTCTGCCAATGATTTATTGGTTGGGGTAGAGCAAGAGGCAGATGTGATCGTCGCGAATATCTTAGCGGATATCATTGTTTTGATGGTGGAAGATGCTTGGCGCTTATTGAAGCCAGAGGGAACGTTGATCGTTTCGGGGATCATTGAAGATAAAAAAGATATGGTACTGGAAGAAATGTATGCACAAGGCTTTGAAGTAGATCGAATCTTCCAACAAAAAGATTGGTTCGCCATCATCTTGAAGAAGCCAGAGGAAGACTGAGATGCAGCGCTATTTTATTGATCAAGCCTATCAATCAATCGTCGAAATCAGTGGAGAGCCCCATCATCATATGTCTCGGGTGATGCGGATGTCCGTAGACGATCAGGTATTTCTCGTTTTTAATGATCAAACAGCTATCAAAGCAAAGATTGTCGCGATTGATAGTGATCGCGTGCGACTAGAAGAAGTTGAGAAAGAAAAAATGCAACGAGAGCTTCCTATTCAAATTACGGTCGCTAGCGGATTTCCCAAAGGTGAAAAATTGGAGTTGACCGTACAAAAGGGAACGGAGCTTGGTGCTCATGATTTTGTCGCTTTTCCGGGAGAAAGCTCAGTGGCAAAGTGGGACGCGAAGAAGCAAAAGAAAAAGCAGCAGCGTTTAACTAAGATCGCCCAAGAAGCAGCGGAGCAATCCCATCGCCAAGCGTTGCCTACGGTTCGATTTGCTTCAGAAAAGGAACTGATTGCTAGCTTTTCTGAATATGACGCGGTTCTGATCGCTTATGAAGAATCCGCCAAACAAGGTGAGCAGGCGCAATTAGTTCAGACTTTTCAACAGATGACAGCTGGTGAAAAATTGCTGGTTGTTTTCGGTCCAGAAGGCGGATTGACACCGAAGGAAATCGAAAAATTCCAAGTAGCCGGAGCGAAACTCTGCGGCTTAGGTCCACGAATTTTACGGACAGAAACAGCACCTTTTTATCTTTTGAGCGCGGCGAGCTTCTATTTTGAATTGCAACATTGATTTGATTGAAAAAGCTTACTAGAGTTTGTATAATAAGAGCAATCATTTTCAGAAAATAAAGGGGGAACGTCACATGGCAAAAGAAGTTGAATTGACCGGTCCTGACGTCATCAGGATGGTTAGTACGTACATGGGAAAAGAGCACGTGGCGTTTGTACAAAAGGCTTACGACTTTGCTTATGAAGCCCATAAGCCTCAAATTCGCAAATCAGGAGAGCCCTATATCATCCATCCGATTCAAGTAGCAGGAATCTTGGCTGATCTACATATGGACCCTCACACGGTGGCGACAGGCTTTTTACACGATGTGGTAGAAGATACACCGGTTACTTTAGAGGATTTGAAAGTCGAATTCGGTGAAGATGTAGCCTCATTAGTTGATGGTGTCACCAAATTAGGGAAGATCAAATATAAGTCACATGAGGAACAACTAGCAGAAAATCACCGTAAAATGCTGTTGGCGATGGCACAGGATTTACGCGTCATCATGGTTAAACTGGCGGACCGTTTACACAATATGCGGACGTTAAAATATTTGCGGGATGATAAGCAGCGTCGGATCGCTCGTGAAACCTTAGAAATCTACGCACCGCTGGCTGATCGTTTAGGGATGAGCCGGATCAAGTGGGAACTGGAAGACACTGCGCTGCGGTATCTGAATCCTAAGCAATATTACCGTATCGTTCATTTAATGCGCAGCAAACGTGATGAGCGCGAAGCCTTCGTAGAGGAAGCCGTTAATGAGATCAAGGAAGCGACACAGGAGCTGGGGATCGAAGGGGATATCTACGGTCGTCCAAAACATATCTATTCTATTTATCGCAAAATGCGGGATCAAAAGAAACAATTTGATGAAATCTATGATTTGTTAGCTATTCGTGTCATTGTTGATTCCATCAAGGACTGTTACGCAGTTTTAGGAGCGATTCATACAAAATGGAAACCAATGCCGGGACGATTCAAGGATTACATCGCGATGCCTAAAGCGAACATGTATCAATCCTTGCATACAACCATCATTGGACCAAGCGGCAATCCGGTAGAAGTGCAGATTCGTACGCATGAAATGCATCAAATCGCCGAATTCGGGGTTGCAGCTCACTGGGCATATAAAGAAGGCAAGACAGATAAGACTGAAGCGACACAGGATAACAAACAGTTAGACTGGTTCCGAGAAATTATTGAGCTCCAGGACGAAAGCTACGATGCTTCTGAATTTATGGAAAGCGTCAAAGGCGATATCTTCAGCGACAAAGTATATGTATTTACACCGAAGGGTGATGTCACGGAGCTACCAAAAGGCTCTGGCCCCTTGGATTTTGCGTATAGTATCCATACCGATGTCGGCAATAAAACGACCGGTGCCAAAGTAAATGGCAAGATGGTACAGCTGGACTATAAACTGAAGAATGGTGACATCATCGAGATTATGACTTCAGCCAATTCCTTTGGCCCAAGTCGCGACTGGTTGAATTTAGTCAAAACCAGCAAAGCGAAAAATAAAATCAAGCGCTTCTTCAAAACACAGGACAGGGAAGAAAATGTCACGAAGGGCCATGATGCGGTGGTTAAGTGCATCAATGATCTTGGATTTGTACCGAAGGAAATGCTGACCAAAGACAAGCTTGCGGATGTATTGGATAAATTCAATTTCCATAGCGAAGAAGATTTGTATGCGGCGATCGGTTTTGGTGAAATGAGTGCGTTAACCTTCGCCAATCGTTTGACGGAGAAGGAACGCCGCGAACAAATGAAACAAAAACAACGGGATGCCGTTGACGAAATGGTCAATAATCCCAAAGAACCAGAAAAAATCAAAGTTCGTCATGAGGGTGGCATCGTCATTCAAGGGATCGACAATTTATTGATTCGCATCAGTCATTGCTGTAATCCAGTTCCTGGAGATAGCATCGTTGGCTATATCACGAAAGGTCGCGGGATTTCGATCCACCGGACAGACTGTCCAAATATTACGAAGCAAAAAGATATCCAGCAACGGCTGATTGAAGTGGAATGGGAAGATACAACCAATTCTGTTCAAGAATACAATGCGGATTTAGAAATTTATGGCTTTAATCGTGATGGTCTATTGAATGATGTCTTGAACATTGTTAGTGGTATGACAAAGAAATTAGTCAGTGTTGAAGCGAAACCTACGAAGGATCGTTTGGCGGTGATTAATTTGACCTTTAAAATTCAAAACTTGAATCATTTGTATTCAATTGTTGATAAGGTCAAGACAATACCGGATGTTTACAGTGTGAAACGGACGAAGGGCTAGAGAACAAGGAGGCTTTTATGCGAGCAGTTATTCAACGAGTGAGTGAAGCAAGCGTGACGATCGATGAAAAGATCGTAGGCAAAATTGATCGTGGATTTATGATTCTCCTAGGTATCCACGAAGAAGATACAAAAGCAGATGCAGATTATCTGATTCGGAAAATTCCACTATTACGTGTATTCGAAGATGAAGAAGGAAAAATGAATCAGTCTCTGCAGGATGTCGGCGGCAGTGTGCTGAGTGTGTCACAGTTTACATTATATGCGGATACTAAAAAAGGTAATCGACCAAGTTTTATAAAAGCGGCTCGTCCAGAAACCGCGATACCATTATATGAGTATTTCAATGACGGATTACGCCAAGCAGGATTAACAGTAGAAACTGGAGAATTCGGCGGCGACATGGATGTCGCATTAGTCAACGACGGTCCAATCACCATTCTTTTCGATACAAGAGATAAGTAACAAGTAAAGTACAAAAGTCAGAAGACTTTTGTACTTTTTTTTGCGAGTTCTACTTCTTGCTTTAGCAAGATTAGTAGAATCGTATGCGTACGAAGATAAACCCTTTTTCTGCGGGCTTTAGAAAAAGGAATACCCTACCAGTGAGCTAGCTGTTAGTTTCATTTCCCACTTTAGCAAAATTACATGTGTACAAGGATTACTGCACGAATGAACTAACCGCAAGTCCAATTTTTTGCAGTTTTTAAAGTATGAAAGAAAACCAACCTATGAAAGGTGAACATTTTTCGAATTATGTGATTGGATTGTCTGTAAACGTAAATAAGGTCATTTTCCGAATATTCCAGAAAAAGGAAGGGAGTAAAGTGGAGTTTCCTCTACCTTTTCTAGAAGAAATAAGAGATAATTGAACAAAATGATTCAAAATAGGAGTGTCGAATTGATGGAAACGAGGACAGAACAGGATTCAATGGGCTCGATTGAAGTGCCAAAAGAGGCTTGGTGGGGGGCACAAACCGAACGAAGCCGTCAAAATTTTAAAATTGGCGGAGAAAAAATGCCGCCGGAATTATTGCATGCTTTAGTACTAGTCAAAAAAATGGCGGCGACGGCCAATCAACGAACGGGGAAATTAGCAGCAGAAAAGGCGATAGCCATCCAACATGCAGCTAACTTGCTATTAAAGGGAGGGCACTGGGATGAGTTTCCATTAGTGGTTTGGCAAACGGGTAGCGGGACTCAAAGCAATATGAACGCCAACGAAGTCATTGCTCATTTAGCGAGCCAAAAAGATTTGGCGATTCACCCTAATGATGATGTGAATATGTCCCAAAGCTCTAACGATGTTTTCCCCACCGCTCTGCATATTGCAGGGACTTTTGCGATTGAGAAAAATCTTTTGCCGGCTATTCATGAAATGATCGCTGTACTGGAAGAATTGGAAGAAAAAAACAAACATGTGATCAAAATTGGACGGACACATCTGCAGGATGCAACCCCGGTGACCTTTGCTCAAGAGATTAGCGGCTGGCGTGCTGCCTTAGAGCATAACGAAAATATGTTGATCAATAGTCTAGCTGAGCTTCGTCAGCTAGCCATCGGTGGAACAGCTGTAGGAACGGGGCTGAACGCCTCAAAAACGTATGAAGAAGCCTTCATCGAAGCGCTAAAAGAAGAAACAGGGATTCATTTTATCAGTGAGTCTAATAAGTTTCATGCTTTAGCAAATCGCGACGCTGTAGTGTTTGTCAGCGGTGCCTTAAAGGCGTTAGCGGCGAATTGCATGAAGATGGCGAATGATATTCGCTGGTTAGCAAGCGGTCCTCGCAGCGGTTTAGGGGAGATTACTTTACCGGCTAATGAACCCGGCAGCTCGATTATGCCAGGAAAAGTTAATCCGACCCAATGTGAAGCATTAGCGATGGTTGCCGTTCAAGTGATGGGGAACGACACGACTATCGGTGTTGCCGCTTCTCAGGGGAATTTTGAGTTGAATGTCTATTTACCGCTGATTGCTTTTGATTTGCTGCAAAGTGTTCGCTTATTAACAGACGCGCTCCATTCATTTAGTGAGAACTGCTTGAAGGGACTCGTTGTAAATGAGGAACGGATGGCGGAACTACTAGATCAATCATTGATGCTGGTAACCGCGTTAAATACGCATATTGGCTATGACAAGGGAGCAGAAATTGCGAAAAAAGCCTTCAATGAAGGAACAACACTAAAGGAATCTGCCTTAGCATTAGGCTATGTATCGGAAGAAGAGTATGAAGCCTGGGTTCGTCCAGAAAAAATGATTGGAGAGAATGACATTGACTATTTATGATGACGCATTGGCCGCCCATAAAAAATGGCGCGGAAAGATCGAAGTAACGAGCCGAGCAAAAGTACAAAACAAAGAGGATTTGTCTTTAGCCTATACACCAGGGGTTGCAGAGCCTTGTCGAAAAATCGCTGAGGATAAAAAGAAAGCCTATGACTATACTTGGAAAAGCAACAGCGTCGCAGTAGTGACAGATGGAACAGCGGTTTTAGGCTTAGGGGATATTGGACCAGAAGCGGCTTTGCCTGTAATGGAAGGAAAAGCGTTGCTCTTTAAGGAATTTGCTGATATTGATGCGGTGCCGATTTGTCTGGATACGAAAGATCCGCAGGAAATTGTTCAAATTGTTAAAGCGATGGCACCGACATTTGGCGGAATCAATTTAGAAGACATCAGCGCTCCTCGCTGTGTGGAAATTGAACGTGCTTTGATTGACGCGCTAGATATTCCCGTCTTTCACGATGACCAGCATGGTACCGCTGTGGTAGTGACCGCAGCCTTGATTAATGCATTAAAGCTCGTTAAAAAAGACGCAGAGGATTTAAAGGTAGTGATCTCAGGAACAGGGGCGGCCGGTAGTGCGATCATTCATATGCTGGTTGATCTTGGTGTAAAACATATTATTGCCTTCAACAAGGATGGCGCGTTAAATGAGGGAATGACAAATGCGACATTCGTTGAAAAGGAAATCTTAGAGCTGATTACGCCAAAAGATTTTACTGGCACGATGGCGGAAGCCTTTGTCGGTGCGGATGTCTTTATCGGTGTTTCCGCACCGAATCTAGTAACAAAAGAAATGGTTGCTTCGATGAATGATGGCAATATTGTCTTTCCTATGGCGAATCCTGAACCGGAAATTACGTATGCAGAAGCAATCGCTGGTGGTGCTTCTGTGGTGGGAACAGGACGCTCTGATTTTCCGAATCAAATCAATAATGTCTTAGCTTTTCCAGGCTTATTCCGTGGCGCCTTTACTGCTGAAGCAAAAAAAATTACTGCACGTATGAAATTGGCTTGTGCTCATGCCATCGCTGACTCGATTCCGTATTCAGAATTAACGTCAGATTACATTATCCCATCTGCTTTTGATAAAAGTGTGGTGGATTTGATAACCATGAAGGTCGCGGAAGCTGCCAGAGAAGATGGTGTGACACGATAGTAAAATCCTTGCTCTATCAAGGGTGGAAAGGACTTTCTATCGACAGTATTCAATTGTTAGAGTAGTTTGGAAGCAATAAATCCAGCTATAGAAGGTGATCAAAAGGAAATTGGCCAACGAATCAAAGTAGAACGTCAGACTGCTAAATGGACACAGGAACAATTAGCAGATAAAATCCTGGTATCAAAACGAACCATCTCAAATTGGGAAACAGGTAGAACACTTCCTGATATAGAAAGTGTGCTGCATTTATCAAAAGTCTTTCAAGTTTCCTTGGATGATTTATTAGTCGAAGATTCGGCTGTGGTAAAAGAAATTCAACGAAAAGAAGAGCTGGCAAATATAGCGGGTCTTTACTATGTAGGGCCTGTCTTGACTGGAATTATTTTGATTCTGATGATGTATCTGCCAGCAAAAATCGTTCATAGCGGCATACTATATTTTGTCACAGCTGCTTCATTGACCAATTTGATAACGTTGTTTGCATTTAAATGGAAAATTGCCCGATTGAAAAACAAAGAAGACAAATTTTACAAAGAAATGAAACAAGTGAAAGTTGTGGAGATATGGATGGTCGTGATTACCTGTATCTTTTTACTCGTATTATATTTTATATAGAAATGGGGACCACGAAATGAGTAAAGTATTCAAAATGAGCTTTGCCTCGATTTATCCAATGTATATCCAAAAGGTTGAGAAAAAAGGGCGAAGCAAGGAAGAACTTGATCAGATTATTTATTGGTTGACCGGCTATGATGAACAAGGATTGCAGAAACAGATCGATCGTGGGGTTGATATGGAGACTTTTTTTGCGGAGGTTCCTCATCTGAATAAAAATGTTGAGTTGATTAAAGGTGTCATCTGCGGGTATCGGGTGGAAGAGATTGAAGATCCATTGATGCAAAAAATCCGTTACCTTGATAAGCTGGTGGACGAACTGGCTAAGGGGAAAAAGATGGAGAAAATCTTACGTAAATAGAAGTGATAACGAGTCTAATAGGCTCGTTTTTTTATATGATAAATCAAGAAAACCCCTTTTTCTATTTTGCGATTTAAGAAAATGATGATCACGTGAATTTATTTTTATAATTCGTTATAGTGGAGATAGGATGATTAATAAATGGCAAGAAGTAAATCAAGCTAAAAAAGGCATGCAGCAAAAATCAACTGAAAGGGAATTGGGTGAAGACATGTATGTAAAGAATGGTACCGGCAGATTAAAAAAAGTTCTTTTATCTAAACCTAAACATGTTAATAAAGCAGAGCAAATTAATGAAATTGCTAAAAAATGGGATTTAAAGCAAATCGATGAAACGTTGATCCAACAAGAATTTCTCCAATTACAAAAACTGTACGAGAAGCTTGGTATTGAGGTGACGGTTGTAGAGACAACAGGGGAAATGCCTCATGCGATGTTTGCCCGGGATCTTGGCGGCTGTGTAAGAGAAGGCTATATATTGGGCAAGTTTAAGCACGCAATTCGAAAGCAAGAAACCAATTTCTTTCAAAAGTCTATGGAGACTGCTGGAGTCCCGATGATTGGACAAATCACTGGAGAGGGTACGTTTGAAGGTGGTGACTTTGCTTTTTTAAATGAAAAGACGATCGCTGTGGGCATAGCAGATCGGACAAATATGGGTGGGGTCATGCAAATTCGTGAATTATTAGAGCCATTAGGTTATTCCGTTCATGCCGTGCAAACGGAGCCCGCATACCTACATTTGGATATGTGCTTCAATTTGGTAACACCTGATATTGCTATCGGCTATAAAGAAGGGCTGCCAGCAGATTTTCTTGAACTGTTAGAAAAATTAGGGATAGAATTAATTTCTGGAGGAGAAGCAGAGATTTTCCACCACGGATACAATGTTCAAGCTATCGGTGACAAAAGAGTGGTCTCCTTAGCCCAAAATAAAGAATTAAATAAAGAAATGAGAAAAAGAGGGATCGAAGTATTTGAATTAGACATCACAGAGTCATTGAAATTAGGTGGTGGTATCCACTGCATGACCTTCCCCTTAAAACGAGAATAAGGAAACAGTGACAAGGTAATTTTTTTTAAACTTATGGCAGTCCATCCCTACCGCAACTATGCTGGTGGGGATAGGCTGCCTTTTTGTTTATATAAAGAACGATTTAACAATAGTTGTGCCATTTTTTGCAAGACAAATAAGCATCAAACCGATGTTGTTTTTTTCATTAAAAAAATTCCTCAGATCACTAACCGCGTATTATTTCCGCTTCTTTCGTTTCCTCGAATTCCTCTTTCCCACTTTTGTCCGCTTCATCAATTCATCATCCTTTTCTCGTTTCTTTTGCTTCGCGCTTTTTGGTTTCTTATAGTTCATAGAAGGGGATTTTTCAGCTGAGAGAGCCATCGGCCTTGGCATCGAGGATTTCTTCTTGGCTGGTGGTTCCTTCACTGCTGCTTGGCTTGCTCCGTTAGCTTGGTCGTTGGTCGAGACTGCGGAACTTTCCGTATCTGGTGCACTATTCTCTTCTTTTTCCTGCTCTAACTCTGCCATTCGTGTGTCGGTTAAGACGACGCCTTCTGGTAACAACTGTTTGACTAGTTCTAGTTTTTCCTCGTCTGTCATTGTATCGACGCTGAAGCTTGTTAACGCTGTCATTTCTGCTTTTGGCTGAGTCTCTGCTTCTATTTCCTCCACCACTTCGCCTTTTCTGATCTTAGGATAACGGGTGCAGTTCATGATATCGGAGTTTTCCAACTTTACAAACCGGCGAATCCCGTCCTTTTCAAAGATCGTTAACGTAGACATTAGTTCCAAGACCGCATCGATCTTGATGGAAGAGGAATGCTTATCGGCATCCTGCAGACTCCAGGTGTGCAGCTTGCCAACAGCGTCTTCAAAGGTGGAGATGATTTTATATTGCTGCCCATCGGTTTCTTCTATCGGGGTTGTTTTACTAAAGACATATTTCTTGCAATCGCTCAGTCGGTTGTTGTAGCGATGGTATTCGTTTTTATTTTTATATAAGCGGTGAGTGACCTGTTCCCACTCCTTGCCGCTGCTGAAATAGTCACGGAACAAGGGACAAGCCTTTCGCAGCACATCAGACGGTTCTGCCGAAAGAAAGATTTCTCGGACTAATTCACTGCAAAAATCTGAGAAATCACTGATGCACAAGCATTGGCGAATCAGCACGGCAATAAGGTATTGGATAACAGCATCCGCGTCCTGTGATTCTTCATAAAATTTCACTATTCTCTTCTGAAGGTTCTCCCTGTGCATTTTAAAAAGTGCGATTTGGCTCAATGGTTTCGTTGGCATACGTGTTCTCTCCTTTTGGGCTAAGATTATTGGTCAATTTTTTTATTCACTTCTCTTCTATGATACACCCAAAACATGCTAAAAATAACTCAAAATTAATTTTATTAAAATAGAAAATGGGTTATTATATGGATTTGTTTTGCGTATAGGGAATATAAAAGAACGATGAATAACGTTTTCTAATATTTTGCATGTGATTATGAATAATATTGCTCAGTTGCTTCTTTCGAAAATTCTGAAAATATATATTTTTATACATCATATGTCTTTCTTGTTTTAATAAATAAAAAATATTAGTTTATACAGAATGTTTATTGTAAAAAATACTCTTGAAAAATAAATGCAGTGCATTTAAAATGAATAACAAACGTTATTTTTTGGTTTTTACAAAAGAGAAAGAGGTATAAATAATGAAAAAGGTGAAGTTGTTTATATTTTTGGTGTTGTCGTTGTGTTTTTCAGTACTCATTGCAACTGGCGAAGAAGCTCATGCAGCAGACATGCATCGGCTATATAATCCTAATTCAGGTGAGCATTTTTATACTGCGACGACAGGTGAAAAGAATCATTTAGTGAAAGTTGGGTGGAGGTATGAAGGGATCGGCTGGATCGCACCTTCTTCTGGCCATGCCGTTTACCGATTGTACAATCCAAATGCAGGGGATCATCATTACACGATGAATGCAAATGAAAAGAATCATCTGGTGAAAGTAGGGTGGAGATATGAAGGGATCGGCTGGTACTCGGATACTAAGATGACCGTGCCGCTTTATCGCGCCTATAATCCAAATGCAAAGGCAGGTTCTCATAATTACACGGTGAATTATGTGGAGCAAAAGAATTTATTGCGTGTTGGCTGGAGAGATGAGGGAATTGCTTGGTATGGGATAAAGAAAACAACGCCAGTCACTAAATATACGGTGACAGTGAGGCATATTGGTTCTGATGGGAAAACCTTAAAGTCGGCAACAACACAGGTTGAAAAAGGAAAATCCTATACCGCAAAAGCTGCAAGCTTCAGCGGTTATACGTTGAAGGGAAGCAGCTCGCAAACTGTTACAGTGAATGGAAATAAGACGATTACCTTCAATTATACAAAGAATACAGTAGCACCTACAAAATACACAGTGACTGTTAAGTATGTGGATATTGCAGGAAAAGAAATAGAAAAAGCCACAACAGCAAGTGTCGAAAAAGGAAAATCCTATACAGCGACTGCAAAAAGTATCGCAGGTTACACAGCCAAGACCCCAACGAGTCAAAAAATAACCGTTAATGGAAATCAAACAGTAACGTTCAAATACACGAAAAATGCAACACCAGGGACTAAATATATAGTGACCGTTAAGTATGTGGATAAGGACGGAAAGAACATCAGACCGGCATCAAGACAAACAGTAGAAGAAGGGAAAACTTTCACAGCAGAGGCACAAGAAATCCCCGATTATACAGTGCAAGGGACCGGCTCTCAGGTAATAAAGTCTGTAAACAAAGATGAAACAATCATATTTGTTTACACTAGTAATTCTATAGTGGAATTCAAGATTACGGTTAAGTATGTAGATGAAGGCGGAAACAGTATAAAGACCGCGACAACACATACGATAGGATACGGGGAACAATTCTCAATGACCGCCCCAACAATCACAGGCTATACAGTAAAAGCAGCGGATAAAACAAAAGATATCGCCTCAGTAAATAAAAATGAGACCGTTACATTTACTTATACGAAGAACAAATATGTGATTACTGCTAAATATGTAGATGAAGGCGGAAACAGTATAAAGAGCACAACAACACAAACTATAGAACATGGGAATCGATTTACAATGACTGCCCCAACGATTACCGGCTATACAGTAAAAGCAGCGGATAAAACAAAAGATATCGCTTCAGTAAGTAAGAATGAAACCGTCACGTTTACTTATACGAAGAACAAATATGTGATTACTGCTAAATATGTAGATGAAGGTGGAAACAGTATAAAGACCGCGACAACACATACGATAGGATACGGGGAACAATTCTCAATGACCGCCCCAACAATCACAGGCTATACAGTAAAAGCAGCGGATAAAACAAAAGATATCGCCTCAGTAAGCAAAAATGAAACTGTTACGTTTACTTATACGAAGAACAAATATGTGATTACTGCTAAATATGTAGATGAAGGCGGAAACAGTATAAAGAGCACAACAACACAAACTATAGAACATGGGAATCGATTTACAATGACTGCCCCAACGATTACCGGCTATACAGTAAAAGCAGCGGATAAAACAAAAGATATCGCTTCAGTAAGTAAGAATGAAACCGTCACGTTTACTTATACGAAGAACAAATATACGATCACCGCTAAATATGTAGATGAAAGTGGAAACAGTATAAAAAACGCAACAACGCATCCGATAGAATATGGGAATCTGTTTTCAATGACGGCGCCAGCAATCACCGGCTATACAGTAAAAACAGCAGATAAGACTAAAAATATCGCCTCGGTAAGTAAAAATGAGACCGTTACATTTACTTATACGAAGAATACACCCGAGAAATATACGATTACGGTCAAATATGTAGATCAAGCTGGAAAAGAAATAAAAACTGCAACGACTGCGAACGTAGAAAAAGGCCAACCTTACTCGATCACAGCGCCTACGATAGACGGCTACACGGTAGTAGCAGCAGATAAGACAAAGAGTATCACATCGGTAAGCAAAGCGGAGACTTTGACAATTAGGTATACGAAGAATGCTATAGAGAAGTATACGATCACAGTGAAGTATGTGGATATTGAAAATAGTCCAATAAAGACCTCGACAACTGCTAGTATAGAAAAAGGTCAACCGTATACAGCTACAGCTCCTACTATTGAAGGTTATACTTTGAAAGGAAATGCGTTTCAAACAATTTCATCAGTGACTAGTGATGCAACAATTACGTTTGTGTATAATAATCTAGCATTTGACAGAATTACTTTACATGCTACAGTTGATGGTAATATTGTGAAATCCGTTACGTTCAAAGTTAAACCTGGTGAAATATTTAATCCTTCATTGGATAAATTGGAGTTAGACCCAAATAAATATGACCTATCTTTAAGACCTCTTTATCCAGTTGTTACAGGGAAAGGAGGAAGAGAACTTAGTTTCGATTTTGAGGTTACACTTTTTAAAAACTATTTAACCGATGCAGAAAAGCAAATTATGAAGGAAACTATTTTGCAAAAAGTTAATGATTTACGAACCAATTTGATAGTCCCTGTAGGCATGTTAACAGAACATTCTACATTAAATACGGCTGCAACAGTACGATCAAAAGAATTGAAAATCCTTTTTGAACATGTTCGTCCGGATACGAGACAATACTATACTGCAATAACAGATGCGGGTTTGGAAATAGGCGGTATTCGAGGAGAAAATATATGGCGTATACAAGGTTCCAGAGAAACTTCAGGGAAAGTAATGGGTGAGAAGGCTTTTGAGAAGTGGAAGGAAAGTTCAGGGCATTATGCAACGATGGTCGATCCTAACTATAATTACATTGGTATTGGTATCTATAATTATGGCAACGATACCTATTGTAGTCTACTAGTTATTAGGAAATAGATCATCAATTAGTAAGAGATTAATTCAGAAAGTCCAGAAGAGATGGCAATTTTTGAGCATCTCTTCCGGATTTTTTTGTGTCTTGTAGTATGATAACAATTTGTTTAAAAGTATGCTTTATAAGTGTCGGGGGTTTATACTATTTGAATTATTTAAAAATGTTTTTGATCGTTCGCAAATTTTAATTATTATCAATCTTCCTAATACTGATTTCTCGTAGTAACATATTAAGGATTATATCTAAATCGTCATCAGCTTTCTTTCGCCCCCTCTACGATTTTTAAGGGTTCAAGGCCTACGGTGAGACGTTCGTATTCGTCTAAGTCAATAATGGCATGTCTTCCGCAGCCATTTTTTGTTAAGATCACTGGCTCGTTAGGTTTGGCTTCTTCTAATAACTTCGATCAGTTCCTTTTTTGATAGTTTTGATAGATAAATAATTGACCAACAAGTAGCAATCCATTTATTAAAAGCTATTAGCTTTTGTGGTATACTACGTAGGAATCTATTTTTAAAGGAGGAGCCTCATGGCAGAGAAAGAAACATTTTATATTACTACGCCTATTTATTATCCAAGTGGCAAACTGCACATTGGGAATTCTTATACAACGATTGCCTGTGATGCGATTGCTCGCTACAAACGCATGATGGGCTTTGATGTGTTTTATTTGACTGGGGTCGATGAGCACGGACAAAAAATTGAAAAGAAAGCCGATGAACTTGGCGTAAATCCACAGGAATATGTGGACAAGATGGCGACGGACATCAAGAAATTATGGAAGACGTTGGATATCAGCTACGACAAATTTATTCGGACGACAGATGACTACCATCAAGCGGCGGTCAAAAAAATCTTTGATCAATTGTTGGAGCAAGGCGATATCTATCTTGGCGAATACGAGGGCTGGTATTCAGTATCTGATGAAGAGTATTTCACTGAAACTCAGCTGGAAGAAGTGTATCGCGACGAAGAAGGCAATGTAATTGGCGGGAAAGCGCCAAGCGGGCATGAAGTTGAATTGGTTCGCGAGGAATCTTATTTCTTCCGCATGAGCAAATACGCAGATCGTCTATTGGAATACTACGAAGAGCATCCAGAATTTATTCAACCGGAATCTCGTAAAAATGAAATGATCAATAACTTCATCAAACCAGGTTTGGAAGATTTAGCGGTATCACGGACAACCTTTAAATGGGGGATCCCGGTTAACGCGAATCCTGAACACGTGGTTTATGTATGGATCGATGCATTGTCAAACTATATCACCGCCTTAGGTTACAGTTCTGATGATGACAGTCTATTCCAAAAATATTGGCCAGCAGATGTTCAAATGGTTGGTAAAGAAATCGTCCGTTTCCACACGATTTATTGGCCAATCATGTTGATGGCATTAGAGCTGCCATTACCGAAAAAAATCTACGGACACGGCTGGTTAATGATGAAAGACGGAAAAATGTCTAAATCAAAAGGAAACGTCGTGTATCCTGAAATGTTAGTTGAACGTTACGGCTTGGATGCGGTTCGTTATTATCTATTAAGAGCGATTCCGTTTGGTTCTGACGGTGTATTCACGCCAGAGGATTTCGTTGCGCGAGTGAATTATGATCTAGCCAATGATTTAGGAAATCTGTTGAACCGTACAATTGCCATGATCAATAAGTATTGTGATGGCGTTGTGCCAGCGTATAAATCGCTAGTGACTGATTTTGACAGCGAATTGTCAACGACAGCAGCGAATGTTGTTAGCCGTTACCGTGAATCAATGGATAAAATGGAATTCAACAACGCGTTGGCAGAAGTTTGGACGTTGGTTTCACGTGCGAATAAATACATCGATGAGACGGAGCCTTGGGTCTTAGCTAAAGATGAAGAACGTAAAGCAGAACTAGACAGTGTCATGGTTCACTTAGCGGAAAGTCTGCGAATCGTAGCTATTCTATTGCAGCCAATCATGACCCAAACACCAAAACGTATTTTTGAACAATTAGGCTTGAATGTGGACATGATGAATTTAGAAAACATTCATTTTGGCGAATTCCCAGAAAATACGAAGGTTACACCAAAGGGTAAACCAATCTTCCCTCGTTTAGACATGGAGGAAGAAGTGGCTTATATCAAAGAGAAAATGTCTGAAGGCAGCAAGCCGGAAGAAGAAAAAATCAAATGGAATCCAGAAGAAACAGAATTGGTTTCTGTGAAGGATAAAGAAATCAAGTTTGATGTATTTGATAAAGTCGAGCTGAAAGTGGCGGAAGTCATGGAATGTAAAAAAGTCGAAGGCGCCGACAAGCTGTTACAGTTCCGTTTGGACGCAGGAGATAAGCAAGACCGCCAAATTTTATCAGGAATTGCTGAATATTACGCAGATCCAGAAAGCTTGGTCGGGAAGAAACTGATCATTGTAGCCAATTTAAAACCACGTAAAATGCGTGGAGAAATCAGCCAAGGAATGATCCTTTCTGCTGAAGCACCAGATGGTACATTGAAAGTGGTAGAAGCACCCGCAGATATGCCGAATGGCGCGATTGTTGGATAGAAAATAGAAGAAGGTCGAAACTCAGAAGGATGAGTTTCGACCTTTTTATGTGCTCAATTTTGTCAGAAATTTTCTAGTGAATAATGCAATCCAAAGGAAGCTGGTAAACACTCCTGCTAAGAAGGAAACGCCAAAATAGTCTTCTCGTGTTAGTTGCCCCAACCAAAAAGTTGGAAGAAACCCAAGGAACCACCGCCATGAATCAAAAATAAACCATGGAATTAGCAGCCCAATCATAGTTATTCCGGTGAGCTTGGAAATCGCCAGACCTTCTACTCGATTCGCTGAAAAAGCGACAATCATCATAGCAACTGCGCAACTAAACAATGAAGCAATAATGGAAATAGCAAAGATTGAGAAAAAAGTAAGAGATGAAAGAGTAAATACAATCCCTAAAAGAATGCTGCAAATGAAACCCCAAAGAGCCGGTATCCCAATTCTTGCTAACAAATAACGTAAACGACCAGAGGGAGTGATTTGATAATAGCTGCTGATTCCCTCATCGCATTCTTCCAATAGCAGAAAGGCGCTGGATGTAGCTAACAGCGTAGGTGCCAGTAGCAGCATTACCCCATCTGATAAAGCATAATAGTTGTCGATGGCTATAAAGAACTGTTGAACTAGAAACTGATTCACTATTGGTAAGAAAAAGCGAAAGGTGACTCCCACTAGAAAAGGAGCCGGAATCAATGCCAGCATAATCGGGTCACGTAACATCACTCGAAAACCAATTGAAAAAACTTTAAGAGTGGCGCGCATAGCTATTCCTCCTTGAAGGATTGATCTTTGAGGTGACACGATGAACTACTAGTACAAATAGGGCGCTTGTCCAAATTGAGAGCCCCAAAATCTTGAAAAGAAACGGCTCATGGACCTTACCAAATAGGTACTGAATTAATTTTAAGACCATTGTTCCCGGTAAAAACTCCGCAAAAGGAAAAGAAATTCCGAACAATGAGGCTATTCCTGGAGTCAAAAGTAACAAGGCTGGTGGAACGCTAAGCATCAAATAACTGTTGACGGTTTTGGCGAAGGTAGCCAGAAGCAATCCCACCAATGTGAAAAAGCAGGAGGAAATAAACACAATTCCTGCTAAAGCAAAGGGATTGATCCAGGTCATAGTGATTGCAGCAATGATTGTCGCAGAACAAGTAGAAACAAGTCCTAAAGAGAGCATCTTTCCTAATACATATTCATAGCCCTTTAAAGGAGAGATTGCCATATAACTGTGCAGGTCTTCTTCTTGTTCAAGCAGCCATATTCCACCAATAAAGAAGTACCCTAAGACAGCTGGATCACTGAGAATAATCAATGATCCAGTCAAACTTCTCAGTACAGGATCATTGATTTGACTGAGTATAAGAACATAAAAAAGCGTAAGAATACCGTAGATAAAATAAAAACCATACCGCATTTGATACTGCATATCTTGTTTAGTAGTCAAAAGGAATCTCATTGCAGCCGCCTTCCTGTCAAAGAAATAAAAACATCCTCCAAACTTTGTTCAATGGAATGAACGCGGATCACTTTTTTTGCTTTGGACATTTCTTGAAAATGAGGATCGGAATATAAGTCATTGACAGGTAGCGTCCGTTGTTCTTCATTATTTTGCTGATTAAGGAACGTATAATGGACCTTATTTTCTTGAACGGAGTGTCGAAAAGCTTTTGGTGAATCTAAGGCCCGAATCTCGCCATCAACGATAAAAGCAACACGGTCGCAGAGTTCTTCAGCATCGTGCATATTATGTGTGGTAAGGATGATCGTCTTTCCTGCTTCCTGTAGCTCTTTGATCATGTCTTTTAGGATCCGAGCATTTGACGGATCTAAACCACTGGTCGGTTCATCTAAGAAGAGTAGATCAGGCTTGTGCAGCAAACAGCGAATAAATCCGAGACGCGTTTTCATTCCTTTGGAAAAACGTGCGACGGGCTTTCGAGCATCCTCCCATAAATTCATTCGACTTAGCAGCGGTTGAGGATCTAATGATTCTTGTTGATATAAAGAAGAAAAATAGGTTAGATTTTCTAAAGCAGTGAATTTACCATAAAAATTGGGGAACTCGAAGTCCACACCTATTTTGTTATAGTAATCTTCGGAAAGCCGCTTCAGTGAGCTATCCATGACAGTCACTTCGCCTCGATAATCAGTCAAGGTGCCGGTCAAAATTTTCTGCAAAGTACTTTTCCCAGCACCGGAAGGACCCAAAAATCCAAAAATTTCCCCTTTTTTGACATCGAAATTGATTTGCTTCAAGGTATCTTGTTTATTCTTTGGATACTGATAAAAAAGATTTTCAACTCGGATCATAACTATTCCTCCACTAGTTCATTCACCAGACCGTTTATCATAACAGACAATACTTGCATTCGCAGCGCTTCTTTTTCCTCTTCTAACAGAACGATCACGCCATAAAGGGCTTGAAACGCCTTTGTGACAACCTCGATTGGTTGAGTGAAACGTACACCATAATTACTTAAAAGCTGTAATACTTCAGCATCTTCATTGGAATGATGTTCTATGACTTCTGGAGGGAGTTTTCGGAACAATATCGCCATAGTCTCGCTATCCGTTTTTTGAATCAAAGGGTATTGATTCATCAGTTCAAACAGAAACATCACTGTCTTTTTAACCAACTCTTTTGGCGATAAGGAGCGATTTTCTGATAGATAAGCATCTAATTGTCTCCACATGTCCTTTTGACAATTAACCAAAAGCTCGAAATAGAGTTCTTCTTTGCTGGGATAAAAGGTATAAAAAGAGCCTTTTGCGATTAGGGAAGCTTTGGCAATCTCTTCAATGGTTACTTTCTTAAGTCCATGCTTACAAAAAAGTTTCTCAGCAACATGAAGCAATCTCTCGGTGATTGTCTGCCTTTCTTGAGGGCTAAATTTTGGCATACAGTTCTCCTATCTATTTATATGACTAAAAAAAATATATGGTCATATAAATATAGCTTGTCCTGTATCATCTGTCAATAAGTATTGGAGCAAGCAAGTTATTCTGTTGTAAAAATTCTTTGTGCTAAGCTTTTGATAGTAGAATAAAAATATGAAGATTAAGAAGAGGTGATTTTATGCCATTTATCGCAATTTTAATAGATGCGCTGAACCTAGGAGGCTATTTTTTGCAATTGAACAATGGGGGTTCCATATTTTATTTGATAGGGTTGATCTTTCAGGGAATAATGACGGTTCTTTTGCTTTTCATTACGATTGGCTATCACGGGAAAAAGCTGACGAGCTTTCGTCCAGCAGGTTATCCTTATCTAACCGTTCGTTATGCCGTCATTCTTATTTCACTTTTGACAAATGCCATCGTGCTGTTTCTATACGGATTAAATTATTTTGGTATCAATGATGTCGTTTTCTCTAATTTTTAGAAGAGCTATCCTTTGGCGATTGAATAAAGAAACTGCTGAGTGTTAAAATGGATGGATACCGAAAAGAGAGGTGTATCCATGGAGTTTCGAATGATTGAATTGCCATCGTTTAAAGCAGTATCTTCTGGTGTAGATACGAATGTTGATTTTTCCGATCAAGGTATTCTAGGGAAGTTTAATGCCTATTTTTCAAAGCTATCCCCAAGGCCTGAAAATTCTTTTATGCCAAGGGATTTTTTGATGTTTGACCATAGCAAGGGAGGCATGGTCTGGTTATATGCGTTAACGGATGAGCTAGAAACTGATGGATATGACATCGTTGACTTTGTGGGCGGGTACTTTTTAACCTACGTCTATAAAGATGGCGATGAAATCGCTGGTCAGGAATTATTCAAAAAAGCTAAAGAATTCATTGCGCACTCGGCTCATCTTGAGTTCGATATCTCTGAGAATCGTCCAATGATGGGCCATATTATTACGCCAAAGAAAATTATTGAGGAACAAGGCTGGGCTCAAATGGAAAGTTTTATACCGATAAGATTATTAAATAATTGAAAAGAATTAGTTAGTATCCCCTTTGGCTATTTTTCACTCGTAAAAAAGTGTGTTATAGTAATTTAATACGAAAAATATTTTTATGCGACACTTTAACTCATTTTGATGAAATTTAATCAAACTGGCGTAACTATAGGGTTACAAGGATGTATTAGAAGGATTTGGGAATACATCGTTTAAACGAGAAATAGTTAATTTTTAGTAATAGTCAACACCCTCAACTTTAGAATAATAAATATTGATTAGTTAGATAGCCCGCTCTTGATTGAGCGGGCTATCGTTCATTTTTTGCGATAAAGGGAATGAATTCGGTTACATAGATGCTTTTTCTCTGATAAAATAAGTATTAAAATATTTGTAAAGCAATTTTAGAAAACAGTATTTAATGAATGATGGGAGGAAACACTGTGAAGTTTAAAAGAGTAATAGTCTTTACAGTCAAAGAGTTCAATAAAAACAAAGAAAAGGATGGCTATCTACCGCAAAATGGGACAGTTATCAATGCATTCGTTGGTTCGAATGGAGTGAACTGTATCGCAGTTGGCTATGCAGTATAAGCAAAAACAGTCTATAGAGGGCTGTTTTTTGCTTTGAACTTCAATAACGCGATTTCTGATGGTAAACTAAGGGTGCAAGAAGAAACGGTTACAAAAAAGACGCGGATGAATCAAAAATGTGTGTCAATGCTGTTGTTTGTTGATGTGAAAGCAGGTGATTGGTATGGATCGTTATATGCTGGAGCAAATTGGTTTTGGAGGCATCATAGTTACAGGACTTTTGCTACTGATTGCGGTGCTGCCAAAGTGGACGAACGGTCTTTTTGTCGCGAGGTTTCCTTGGGAATTCAGAAAAGACAGAGACGATCCGAGATTCGAGATGGAGCGAAGGATTGGAAAAAAGTATAGTCAGTTTGTTTTTAAGTATGTACCACCCTTTTTTATTGGTTTTCTGTTGATTGTGATCCTGTCCTTTTTTGTTTAATAGAAAGAGATGAGAAAGAATGACTTCGATACAAATTTTGTTTCTTGGCTTTTGTGTGTTAGGTCTTTTTGGTAGTCTTTCGCTAGTGACCCCTCATGTGCTTTGGAATGATTTGACCTATTTCTTTCGGAAAGATCGGAAAGAATACCTCGCGTTTTCCAATCGCTATCATGGAAAAATGTATCTTGTCATTGGGTTGATTTCTTTTGTTCTTTTTTTAGTAAGCTGGGTTGTTAGAATAGTCGTCTCTTTATATGCGGTATTCTTTGTTTATATCGCTTTTTGGATGCTGGCAGAGGTCTTGATCCAAATTCATTGGCTTAGAAAAAGCAAAAAGGACTAGAAAAAATCTAGTCCTTTTATCATTAGAAATTACGCGTGCAATATTTCGACAATTTTTTCATTAAAATCAGGAAGATCGTCTGGTGTTCGACTAGTAACAAGTTTGTTATCGACTACCACCGGTTCATCCTTAACGATTGCCCCCGCATAGCCAACATCGGGACGTACTGTGTCATAGGCAGTCATCGTGCGGCCTTTTGTTAGTCCTGTTTGGATAAATAATTGAGGACCATGGCAGATAGCGAATAATGGTTCATTCTTGTCTAAGAAGTACGTAACGAACGCGACAAAACGCGAATCACTCCGCAATTGATCGGGAGAAAATCCACCTGGAATCAATAAAGCATCGAAGTCTTCAGGCTTCACTTCATCGATTCCCTTATCACTTTTGAACTTGGTTCCTTTTTTACCAGTAATTTCTTGATCGGCTTCGAAGCTGATAATTGTCACTTCATTGCCGTCTTTTTCTAATGCTTCTTTTGGAGAGGATAGTTCAATATCCTCTACTAAATCTGTGACGATTGCTGCAATTTTCTTGGTCATTGACTGTCCATCCTTTCTTTTTAACTACTCTTCAACCCTAAAGGATAATCAATGAGAATTCAATTAATCTGTTTGCAAGCTACGAGGTCTGCTGCAATGGTCATATTCAAAAAGGAGATATTTTATGAAATTAGTTGCAATGAATCAAGAATTAACCAAGCTGCCAGCTTTAACGACTTCTCCTGAAACCTATACAGAGGTCAATCTTTTTAATAACGAATTGACCGCTTTTCCAACAGAAGTTTTCCAGATGGAGAGGTTAGAAATATTCAATATTTCTGCCAATCAAATTAGCGAGATTCCTGATGAAATTAGTAAGCTGTCTCAATTAAAAAACATCGATTTTGGACATAATAAGATAAAGGAAATACCTGAATCCTTTTTTGATCTTGTAAATTTAAAAGAGTATGTCTACTTACATAACAATGAATTGAAGCAATTGCCTGATCTATTCACGCAACTGCCAGCGATTGAATATCTAAATTTGAGTGAGAATGAGTTGACCGAACTACCAGAGAGCATCGGCAGTTTAAATAACTTGATTGAACTACGGATCATGGAGAATGAATTACGAAATCTGCCACAATCAATCGGCAAACTCAAGCAGCTTCGTGAACTTCACTTATGCGATAATCAACTCACTCGCTTTGTTTTTCCAGCGAGTCATTGGGAGAAGCTGCGAGTCTTAGACCTGGAAAAAAATGCACTCACTACGTTTAAAATTAATTTTTCTACTACTAAAAATCTTCAAAGAATCAATTTGCGTCACAATCAATTACCCTCGATTCCGATAGAAATAGGGGAGGCCTCTTCATTGATTGAGCTTGATTTGCGCAGCAATCAACTACATACATTGCCAAAATCATTGTTGGAATTAGAAAATTTACAAAGACTTGATTTACGCTGGAATCACGATCTAGTAATACCTGGCTGGATCGCTGATTTAAGGCGAAAAGGCTGCATTGTCTATTTCTAAGAGGTAGAAGGCGCCTGTTCACAAATTTTCTTGTGCAGAAAAGTTTTTTTGTAAAACTTGTTGACAGCGCTTTCTGGATTTGTTAAGCTAACTTTGAATTAAATAGACCAAATGATGGATAGTGATTGTTTAAATACAAGCTAAACCTGATGATGTGTACGATTTATTTGTCGTGCCCTCATTGGGTTTTTTTGTTGCTCTAAATTAGGAGGTGACTTTATAAAAAACAACAAACTTGGGTTTGACAACGATTACGAAGGTATCTATCATTTTAAGTGAACGAAGTCAGTGGAAATGATTTTAAGTAGCGAATGTCACAGAACGGAGGAGCATTGGATGCAGATTCAGAAGATTTTGAATAACAATGTAGTCATCACGACCGATCAAAAAAATAACGAGATCGTCGCGATGGGGCGTGGTCTAGCCTTTCAGAAAAAAATAGGGGATGAGATCACCGAGTCGGCGATCGACAAAACCTATCACCTTGCGAATAGTGATTTATTCAATAAGTTTCAGGAGTTACTAGTAGATGTTCCAATCACCTATGTAGAAATCGCCAATGACATCATTGATGAGGCGAAGGTCACATTAAAGAATCCGTTAAATGACTCGCTCTATATCTCCATCACGGATCATTTATATGCGGCGATCCAACGAGTCAAAGAAGGCGTTCGTGTCCGGAATTTATTATTGTGGGATGTCAAACGTTTATTTCCAGATGAGTTTTCCGTCGGTGTGAGTGCTGTGAAGAAGATCAAAGAGAAGTTCAACATTGATCTAGGAGAAGATGAAGCAGGGAACATCGCCTTGCATTTAGTAAATGCGCAAACAGAAAGTGACAACGAAGACGCCTATCTAATGGCGGAGTTGATGCAGGAGATTATACAAATAACCAGCTATTATTTTAAAGTTCAATTGGATGAAGAATCTGTCTACTTTTATCGCTTTACAACGCATTTGCGGTTTTTCGCTTCTCGCATCATGAACAAGCGTCAGCTAACGGATGAAACGGACAACGAACTGCTGTTGATCATTCAAAAGAAATATCAGAATGCGTATCAATGTGTAGAGAAAATCGCTGATTTTATTAGTAAAAAGTATGCTTATGAAATGTCAAATGATGAGAAATTGTATTTAACGATTCATATCGCTCGATTGGTTCAAAAGGTAAGTGAATAAATGTGGCGCCCAATGACTTCTCGTGTCATCCCGGGTTATCGAAGAGTGAAAGGGCATACATTTAAACGCTGTAAAAAAATGGATCAATGGATCAAAGAAATCAATGAATTTAGTGTAAACAAGGAGGAAGAATAGTGGGTAAATATCGGGAATTAGCAGAAAAAATTGTCGCAAATGTAGGCGGCAAAGAAAATATCAACAGCTTAACGCATTGTATCACGCGTCTACGTTTTAAATTAAAAGATGAAAGCAAAGCGAATGATGACGTGCTGAAAAACATGGATGGTGTTGTGACCATCATGCACAGTGCAGGACAATATCAAGTGGTTATCGGCAATCATGTCGGACAAGTTTATGAAGACGTGGTAGATATGACAGGGCTTGGCGGTGAAAGCAGTGCACCAGAAGAAGTTTCTGGAAATGTTTTTAACCGATTAATCGATGTAATCAGTGGGATATTCCAACCTTTCCTAGGTGCTTTAAGTGCCGGTGGGATGATCAAGGGGTTAAACGCATTGCTTGTAGCAGCAGGTGTTTTAACAGCTGAGAGCGGTACCTATATTGTATTGAATGCCATTGGTGACGCTATCTTCATGTTCCTGCCGATTGCGGTAGCGGTAGCTGCGGCTAAGAAATTCGGTGTGAATCAGTATGTTGGGTTAGTCATCGGGGGAGCTCTATGTTATCCAGCTATCCAATTATCCACGCTGACTGCCGGTGGAGATGTCCAGCCGCTTTACACTTTATTCTCTGGCAGCATGTTCGAAAGCCCAGTATACATGACATTCATGGGCCTACCGTTCGTTGCCAATGATTATACGAGTAGTGTTATTCCTTCGATCTTAATTGTCTGGATGGCAAGTAAATTGCAACGTCCGTTACGTAAGATCATTCCAGAAGTTATTCAAAACTTTTTCGTGCCATTTTTCTTATTGCTAATCGCATTACCTATCGGTTTCCTAGTTATTGGTCCAGTTATTACCATCTTAACTAATATGTTAGCAACTGGTTTTGACGGATTGTTGAAATTCTCTCCTATCCTATTTGGTTTGATCGTTGGTTTCTTCTGGCAAGTACTGGTAATGTTCGGTTTGCATTGGAGTCTTATTCCAATCGCAATCTTGCAGCTGGGAACTATGGGTTACTCAACAGCTTTAACAGGGATGTTTGGTGCCAGCTTTGCTCAAACAGCAGCAGTAGCGGCAATGTATTTCCGTCTGAAGAATCCAAAAGAAAAAGCATTGGTTGTGCCGGCAGTTATTTCTGGTATCTGTGGGGTAACAGAACCAGCAATCTATGGATTATCTCTTCCTAAGAAAAAACCATTCATTTTCTCAATGGTTGGTGGTGCAGTATCAGGAGCCTTCATGACAGCGATGGGTGTGCGTTCATATGTAATGGGCGGTTTAGGTGTCTTCGGTATTCCAAGTTATATTAATCAACAAACAGGAGATTCATCAGGAGCGATTTATTCAGTTATTGCGATCGTGATTGCTTCAGTTATCGGATTTGCGTTAACATTCTTCTTCTGGAAAGATGAAGAAGCAGTAGAAGTTGAAGAAGGACAAAAAGCGATGGAAGTTCGCAAAGAGATCGTCACTGCTCCAGTAACTGGTCAAATGATGCCATTGTCAACAGCGAAAGACCAAGCCTTTGCACAAGGTGTTTTAGGAAAAGGTGTAGTAATCCATCCGACAGTCGGAGAAGTAGTCGCACCGTTTGATGGCACCGTCATGACGATGTTCCCGACGAAACACGCGATCGGCTTAGTTTCAGATAATGGGTTAGAGCTATTAATCCACATTGGTTTAGACACAGTACAATTAGATGGTAAATACTTCGAATCCCATGTGGAACAAGGCGCAAAAGTCAAGCGCGGCGATAAACTTGTGACCTTTGATATTCAAGCAATCGAAGCAGCAGGCTATAGTGTAGAAACACCAGTGATCATCACGAATTCAGCGGATTATCTAGACATCATTGAATCCGACAAACAAGAAAATGTGTGTAATGATGATGAACTATTGACTGTTTTAGTTTAGTTTCTTAAAAGGAAAAAAGAAGTTCGGAGCAATTGCTCCGAACTTTAATTTGGTCGAAAAGACTCGGTAAAATGGATCAATGATTCTGGTGATTCAGCCATGATGGCGGAACTAGTTTTACGTTTGTCTACGAGCTCGCTAACTTCAATCAAGTGATTCAGATTTTTTTGATAATTCTCTGCAAAAACGCAGCTGTAAAGGACATCTAATAGGTAGCAGATCGAAGAATTGATCGTGAAGTTGCCGATCTTGGAATACAATCGCTCGCGGGTAGTCATGCGTAAAACGGCCTGACTAAAGGAAGCCAATGTATTTTCACCGATGCTTGTTAGAGCGATAATTGGAATATTTTGTTTTTGTAAGATTTTTGCAATCTGCATAATAAAACCATTTTCACCGGTATAAGAAATCAAAATGGCACAAGTATCTTCTTGACTATTGAAGGCTTCGTAGGCATCCTCCCCCATAGTTTGACTCATGACGACATTCTTTTGAATACGGCGCATTTTTAAGGCAAAATCTTGAGAAATCAATAAATTCGCATTGCTGCCAAAGATTTTGATTTGCTTTGCATTTAATAGAAGCTGTTTCGCCTTTTGCAGATCATCGTGATTCAACAGGCTCAACGTATCATCAATCGTCGTTCGTTCTAACGAAGCAATTTTATTTGCGATCGTCATTAAGCCGTCATTTGTTTGAAAAGGGAAGTTGGCATCCACATCTTCAAAATAGGTTTGCAGATACGTTTGTTCAGCTAAAAATTCTTCCCGCAGCTCTAACCAGCCTTTATAGCCAAGCTTTTTAGCGACACGGATCAAAGTGGACGGATGCACATAATTTGCTTCTGCGATTTCTTTAATCGTCAACGGTTCAATGGCCGTTCCTTTGACCAAAATGTATTCTACTAAGGCACTTTCCGCGTTGGAAAAATCTGTTTGCTTCATTTTTTCTGACAATAGCATAGTGATTCCTCCTTTGATTTACATCTATTATAAAATATTTGTAAACACAAATGCACTTGAATGAGGAAAAAAGGAAAATAATTCCATCGATATTTACAAAATAAACCGTTTTCAATCACTGATTTGTAAATAGAGATGGAATGCCTTGTAAATGAATTGAATTAGAATTTTACGTAATAGATAATAAGGTTGTAAATAAAACAGAAGGAGTCGATTGAATGTCAGCAGGAGTAAAAATCGCCACAATTGGTGGAGGAAGCAGCTATACACCGGAATTAATGGAAGGATTTATCAAACGCTATGATGAGTTACCAGTTCGCGAGATCTGGTTAGTCGATATTGAGGCAGGTCGTGAAAAGGTTGAGATCGTAGGCGCGATGGCTCAACGGATGTGGGATGCTTCGCCCTATGATGTAAAAGTTCATATCACGTTGGATCGTGAAGAAGCTTTGAAGGACGCAGACTTTGTTACTACTCAGTTTCGTGTGGGTCTATTGGAAGCGCGGATCAAAGACGAGCGTATTCCAGCGTATTACGGCATGCTAGGACAAGAAACCAATGGTGCTGGTGGGATGTTCAAGGCGTTCCGAACAGTGCCAATCATTTTAGACATCGTGGAAGATATGAAACGTCTATGTCCAGATGCATGGCTGATTAACTTTGCTAATCCAAGCGGAATGGTGACGGAAGCAGTCGTTCGTTATGGTAAATGGGATAAAGTGATCGGGTTATGTAATGTCCCTGTCATGGCACAAATGATCGAACCAGAGATGCTAGGCAAACAGCCAGATGAATTGATCTATAAATTTGCAGGCTTGAACCATTTCCACTGGCATAAAGTCACAGATAATCGTGGCAAAGATGTCACAATGGAAATCATCAACAAAATGTACGAAGGCGACGAAACAGGGATGCCGAAAAATATCCATGACATTCCATTCCCAAGAGAAATTTTGGAACAAATGCAAATGATCCCTTGCGGCTACCACCACTACTATTACCAAGAAGAAGAAACCCTTGCACATGCCTTAGAAGAGTACAAAACGATCGGCACACGTGCGCAGCAGGTAAAACAAACAGAAACAGAATTGTTTGAATTATACAAAGATCCAAACTTGGATTACAAACCAGAACAATTAGGTCAACGTGGCGGTGCGTATTACTCTGATGCAGCCTGTGAATCAATCGCTTCTATTTATGCGAACAAGAACACGCAATTGGTTGTTTCTACTAAAAATGATGGGGCAGTACCAGATCTTCCAGCCGATTGTGTGGTTGAAGTTTCTGCTTATATTGGTGGACAAGGCGCACGTAATGTCGCATTTGGCGAATTACCAGTAGCAGAACGCGGCTGGCTGCAAATGATGAAAGCAATGGAATTACTGACCATTGAAGCGGCGGTTACCGGCGATTACAATACAGCGTTACAAGCATTTACCATCAACCCAATGGTTCGTTCTGGGAAAACAGCGCAACGAATCATGGATGAATTATTTATTGCTCACAAAGATCACTTGCCAAACTTCAAGGAAACCATCGAACGTCTAGAGAAAGAAGGCATCGAAGTCCAAGATGAAGTGGCACGTGAATTAGACTTAGAAAAAGTATAGAACAAAGAAAGCAGGGAAATTATGGGATTTAGAAAAGACTTCTTATGGGGCGGCGCAACTGCTGCCAATCAATGTGAAGGCGGCTATAACGAAGGCGGACGCGGCCTAGCAAACGTAGACTTAGCGCCAGTTGGCGAAGATCGCTTTGCGGTGATCGCAGGGAAAAAGAAAATGTTCGATTTTGATGATGAGCATTTTTATCCAGCAAAAGAAGCCATCGACATGTACCATCATTGGAAAGAAGACATCGCGTTATTTGCGGAAATGGGCTTCAAAACTTATCGTCTATCCTTAGCGTGGAGCCGTATCTTCCCTAAAGGTGACGAAAAAGAACCAAACGAAGAAGGCTTGAAATTCTACGAAGACATCTTCAAAGAATGTAAAAAATTCGGGATCGAACCGTTAGTAACGATTACCCACTTCGATTGCCCGATGCATTTGGTTGAAAAATATGGCGCATGGCGTAGCCGTGAATTAGTCGGCTTCTACGAAAATTTATGTACCGTCATCTTCAACCGTTACAAAGGGTTAGTAAAATATTGGTTGACCTTCAATGAAATCAATATGATCCTACACGCGCCATTCATGGGCGCCGGTCTGTACTTTGAAGAAGGCGAAAACGAAGAACAAGTGAAATACCAAGCGGCACATCATGAATTGGTGGCATCCGCTATCGCGACAAAGATCGCACATGAAGTCGACCCAGAAAACCAAGTCGGCTGTATGTTGGCGGCAGGCTCTTATTATCCTTACACACCAAAACCAGAGGATGTCTGGGCAGGACGTCAAGAAGAACGTCAAAACTATTTCTTCATTGATGTACAATCTCGTGGCGAATATCCAGCCTATGCCTTGAAGGAAATGGCACGTAAAGGGATTGATGTAAAAATGGAAGAAGGCGACGCAGAGCTGTTGAAGGCTCATACCGTGGACTTCATCTCCTTCTCCTATTACTCTTCTCGTGTAGCGACGACAGATCCAGAATTATTGGAGCAAACGGCTGGAAATATCTTCGCTTCTGTGAAGAACCCATATTTAGAATCCAGCGAATGGGGCTGGCAAATTGACCCATTAGGATTGCGTATTACAATGAATGATCTCTATGATCGCTACCAAAAACCATTGTTCATCGTTGAGAATGGGCTAGGCGCGGTAGATACACCGGATGAAAACGGCTATGTAGAAGATGATTACCGCATCGACTACCTTGCGCAGCACATCCAAGCCATGAGAGACGCAGTGGATGAAGACGGCGTGGATCTATTAGGCTACACGACTTGGGGCTGTATCGACCTAGTATCTGCCGGAACAGGTGAAATGAAGAAACGCTATGGCTTCATTTATGTGGACCGCGACAACGAAGGCAAAGGCACCTTGAAGCGCAGCAAGAAGAAATCATTTGATTGGTACAAAAAAGTCATCGAAACAAATGGTGAAGATTTAAGCAACAAATAAAAAAATATCGAAGTCTGCATTCGTGCAGGCTTCTTTTTTTTGCTGAAATTAGCTATAGAAATCTAAGCTGAAAAAACAACAATAATTATCTGAGAATGATGGAATGGATGAACTCGTAATTATTTTTTATTTAGATTTATTTTTCATTTTTTGAATGATTAATAGTGAAATATATAGGTTTTATTGGGATAACGATATAAAAAAATCGAATGGTTAATTCAAAATTTTGAAAATGAATACCAAAAATTTTTAGACAGTTTAAATGAAATGGACTCGATAACGCTTTGAGAGATTGAAAACAAGAGAGATTCGCTCTTTTTTTGATTTTCAATAACTATAATATCGAGGAAATTGCAAAAAAATGAGTAATTATTTTCTGATAGTATATAAGTGCAAGAATAAGAAATTATGGGGAATACTGCAAATAATTATTTGGAAATTAAGTGAAAAATCTTCGGATTAGCTAGCAAACATATTATTTTTAGTGGAGAAAGTCTCATCGTAAATAGCAAAATCAGATAGGAATCTTCTAATGTTTGAATCGATTTTTAAAGGAGAAGGGTGATTCTTTAAGAAACAAACAACGATGTTTCCACATTTTTTGTTGTGATTGGTAGAGTACAGATGAAAAAGGGGAATAAAACAAATGAAAAAATCGAAATTTCTAATATTGATATTGCTGTTGTTTTCGATTGTCGTAGAAATGGCGATGCCGCTTATTTCTGTTCAAGCGAAAACCAATGAAATAGAGCTTGTTGATGACGAATCTTTAAAGCTTTCATATACATACGAAGAGAAGAAAGAGACAACGAAGTGGCAATTAACGTTTGATCGTCAGAGTGAAAAAGGCTATCCTCAGCGCTTGAAATTCAAACTGACGGATGTCAAAGACAAGACGATCGATTATTCAACAGTGGATATGGATCATCTGATCGAAGAAGACGGATGGCTGAAGGAAAAGGATTTCTCTGAGAGTGTAGAGGATCAGTTGTCTTGGGAACTATCCTCGTCAGTCAAAAAACTAAATGTATACGTTCAACTAGATCAGGAAAAACCAGCCAATGAGGAGGGGGAAAAGGCCCGCAGTCTGAAGGAGAATATCCTAGAACGGGAAGAACCATTTGTGTTGGAAACAAAAAGCACGGCAGAAAACCAAACCAAAACAACTCAGTCGTCTGAAAGAACAGCGACCCAAGCAACCAAAACCACCTCGGAAGAATTCATTGGCCCTCATAAAGAAGGCGTAAACGCAGTACAAAGAGCCGCTGCTTCGACGAACGGAACTACTAAAATGTATGCGAATCACTATGAAGTGAAGACTCCAGGTCAAATCACCGATAGAACGGGAACCTACCCTGAACCTTCTTGGCAGCCAACGGGTCAAACCAATGTCATTAATCATCAAGGAGGGCAAGAAGGACAAACTGGTTGGGATAATAATACTGGTTGGGACGTCACGCAAGACAATCACACAAATTCCTATATTCATTATGGACAAGATTTAGACAATAGTAACGTCGCCTTGAGAAAGCTCGCTCAGCAAACCGATAAGGAAGATGAGTTCAAGGTCAAACTGAATGTTCGAGGGAATACGACCTATAAACCAGGGGTGGATATTGTCTTTTTATTGGATAATTCAGGATCAATGGAAGATCCCCTTCCCGGAAAGCTTAATAATCGAAAAAGAAATGCGGTAAATGCAATGAGAAAGATTGTTGACAAACTGAAAGAGGTGTATGTTCCTTCAGCACAGAACATTCGGATCGGTGCACATATTTTTTCAGATTATGGACGTAATTCTTGGGGATATGATCAAGGAGAGAAAAGAACATTTCCTCTATCTAGTAGTACTGCCGCCTGGGATAATATGTATAGAGAATATGATAGAGCTGAGGCCATGGGGTCAACATTTACACAACGTGGACTAAAAGAGGCGCAAGATATTTTTGATGATGCTGGCGATACAACAGGTCGCCAACAATTGTTGTTTGTTCTAACGGATGGAGCACCGAACATTAGTTGGACCACTAGTCATAATGGAACACCCAATAATGATATGTATGTGGATAAGCTTCATTTTGAAAATTTTAACACTGGGCCGAAAGGAGCTTACAATGCTGGAAGTGATCTGGGGGCCGGTAGCTTTAAGACAACAATTTATCCAAAATATCGTGGACTGATCAGTAGTCATATCACCACCACAAATTCAACGGCAATGGATATCAAAAATGCAGGGATTGAAATTCACACGATTGCTGTAGAATTAACAGTTAATGTAAACGAAAGAGATAAAGAAGCGGAGCTGATGCGAGGTCTATACAAAATGTCGACCAAGAAAGCAAATTCGACAAATGGTCCATTGAATGATGTGGCTTCAGATTTTCATTTCTACAATGTAGAAAATGCGGATGATTTAACCGACTATTTTAAAAATTGGTATGAAACAGTTATTCGAACAGTCGATAGAGGAGTGATCTCTGATCCGTTAGGAGATATGGTTGAGCTCGTTGGTGATCCGACATGGCAACAAGTAGACTCCTCAGGGAAGCCTATTGAAGCCGATGCTGAACCGCAATTCACAGTTTCTTCGGATCGAAGAAAGATTGAAGTGAAGAATATTAATCTGACGGCGAATCAGGAAATAGAGGTCGAATATACTGTTCGCTTAAAAACCTCTGATCCTACTTTTGTCTCCAGTACTTGGTATCCAGCGAATAAGACAACAACCTTGAAGCCGACACCGGAACGGACGGGGGACAAATTAGACTTTGGGATTCCATCGGTCCGATTAAAAACAGCCGATTTCGTTATTCCAGTTAAAAAGATCTGGTCAGATAAGCATCAAAATCAAGAGAACTATTGGGGGTTGAGGCCAGAAAAAGTAACCGCCACGCTACAAAAAATGGAAGGTTCTAATTGGCAAGACGTGGAGTCAATGGATTTGACAGCCTCAAATGATTGGGAAGGGAATTTCTCAGCAGTAGAAGGCGGTGACGATAAAACCTATCGCGTAGTCGAAGGGTCACGAACCAAAGGGTATAAGGCACCTGTCGTGAATCAGCAGAGCTTCACCTCTGAGAATATCGCGAGTGGAGGCATCACGATCACCAATGAACTTCTACGAGAAAATCATCAATTTTGGAAGTTCATGGAGGATGGCACGACCAAGTTTACGAGTGATTTGCCAAAGTTCAAGGTAACACGCAGTGATGGCAAAGTACTAGCGGAGAATCTAACACCAGATACCTCAGGTAAAGTTGCCATCAATGATTTTCCGATCGGCACCTATACTGTGGAAGAAACCCATGTACCGGAAGGCTTCCAAAAGATGACTGACTTTGAGATTGCGGTGACTGAAAATAATCCACCGACGTCCCTTGTATTTCAGGTGAACGGTCGTACAGACGATCATCATGCGATCAATCGTTTGAAAGACTTTTCGATAAAAGTAGAAAAAATTGATCCTAGCGATAATCCGCTGACGGGAGCAGTGTTCAAATTAACAGGGCCGAATGGGTATGATGAAACAATCAGCACCGGATCGACCTTCACTTTTACTGGCTTACGCCCGGGAATCTATTCTTTAAAAGAAGTTGATAATCCTGAAGGTTATCAACGAATTCAAGAGCCTATTGCGTTTGTGATTAATCAAGATGGAAGCTTCAATGTGAGTAGTCATCCAAATGTTAGTGATTCGAGCGGTGGCACGAGCTCCAATAATGCGATCACTCTGAAAGTGACAAACAAAAAGGTGAAGCCAGGAACCTTGCCGAGAACTGGTAATTCTGGAATCAAGGGATTTTTCTTAATTGCGGGAATGCTGACGGTCACAGGAGGCACTGTAGGTGGGTTCTGCTTCTATAAAGTGAGAAAAGAACTTGTAAAAACAAGAGAGAAAATGAATGAGAAATAAACAATCAAAATTTAAGACAATTTGTTGATCGAGATAGCTAGCCTGAAAGTGGATAAATCTGCTTTCAGGCTATTTTTTTCTTTTAAATGTTCAGAAGACTATCTATTTGATCCTGCATGTAGCGAAGCGAAAAAAATTCATTCTGAAAATTTATTATTTTAAAAATGAGTATCATTTAAATTAAAAATATTTAAAAAAAAAGAGATATATAACGGTTTCGTAAAATGAATTCTTTGTATCAATATGTTTCTGTTAATTTTAATAACGAAGTTTATGGAAAATGTTTAGAAAATAGGCGGAAATACTTTTTGCTATGATTGGATTGCTAATATGGAGTGAGTAAATAGTGGGTGGAAAAGACGGTGCAACGGGTGAATTAGAAAATACTATTAAATTTAGTGTTTTTTAGTGGAATAAAGAGGAGTTAAGATGAGAAAAATTGGTCTATTACTATTAATAGTACTATTTATTTCGATTGTTATAAAAATAGCACTAGAAGTTATGCCTGTTAATGCTGAGACGAATGAAATTGTATTAATGGACAAAAAGGATTTAACTCTTTCCTACTACGTTAATGAAGAAAAAGAAGCAAATGAATGGAATGTGAACTATAAATACCAGAGTGAAAAGGAGGAAAGACGAAGGATAAAGTTCAAAATTCTTGATGAAAATAATAAAGCCATTGGTTATCCAGAGCTGCCGAATATGATTGAAAATGATGGTTGGTGGATGGAAAAGGACTTTTCAGAGAAAAAGGAAGAGCAGCTCGTGCTTAATCTTTCTAAGTCAATAGGACAATTGACGCTCTATATACAATTGGATAAACAGAAAGCATCCGAAAAAGAAAATGCTGATGGAGAAAAATATATTGAAGAGAACACGTTGAAACAAGAAACACCGTTCATCTTGACATCGAGTAAGGTAGAAGAAACAACGAAGTCATCTGTAGAAGTTTCTAGTAGTGAGGGAAAAAGTGAAATAACTTCATCAATACATGGATCGTTTATCGGTCCTATAGTAGAAGCGCCACAAATGACTGCGACAACTGCTGCTTATCGATCACTTTACGGGAATAAGATTCCTGAATATGAAGATAACGAGAATGGCAAGTACCCGACATATTCTTGGCAACCCATTGGACAGACAAATGTAATCAATCATCGAGGCGGGATTGCTGGAGAATTAGGCTGGGACAGTGATAGTTCTTGGGACGTTTCATCAGATAATCATACAAAGTCTTATATTAAGTATGGAGAGGATGCGACTGATCCTAATATTAGTATACGCAAGTATGCCCAAGAAACAGCGAAGGCTGATGAATTCAAAATTAAGCTGAATGTGAAAGGGAACACGTCTTATAAACCAGGTGTTGACGTGGTATTTTTATTGGATGCCTCTTCCTCGATGCTGAATAGCGGTTCTGGTTCAGTCCTGTCAAGAAAGAAAAATACTGATGCGGCTTTAGAGAGGATTATTACAAAATTAAAAGAATTGTATCCTGACAATCAGGGTGGGATTCGGATAGGTTCACATATTTTCTCGGATTACATAGGGGATACTGAACCGACTTCTCAATTGTCGAAAAATCATAGTGATTGGGATCGAATTGTCACAAATTATAAGAATGCCTTTGTTGTCGGGCATACATTCACCCAAAGAGGATTAAGAGAAGCAGCGGACATTTTTCAAAATGCGCCAGATATCGGTCAGCGATATAAATTATTGTTCGTTTTAACAGATGGGGCACCCAATAGAAGCTGGCTGCCTCAAACGATAGCCTCTGATCCAACCATGTATTTCGATAAATTATACGTAAGCAAGTTCGATATGGGAATAAAAGCGAATTATTACGGCTACTCAACATTCCGGACAGGGAATACCACGAAATTTACTTCGGCATACAATGGATTGACGAGTCACCTTACAACAACAAACTCGACAGCGAAGGTTCTTAAAGAGGTTGAGGGAATCCAAATCCATACGATCGGTGTAAATATTGCTGGAGCTTCTGGCGATCACCCGACAGATCAGCTAGTTAAAGGGTTGTACCGTATGTCGACAAAGAAAGCCAATACGGGAGAAAGTGATACGGCTTCGGATTATTTCTATTATGACGTAAGTAATCCCGATGAATTGACAGAAGTCTTTAAGAACTGGTATGACACAGTAATCCGAACGGTAGACAAAGGGATAATCAATGATCCATTAGGGGATATGGTGGACATAGTAGAAAAAAACGCGCCCGATTCTACCATTAAAATCACGCAAGTAAACAATGGAGCGATAACCATTGAAAGTAAGGATATGCCAACAGCACAGCTAAAGGACGGAAAACGTACGATTGAAACCAGTAACATTAATCTGACTGGTAAACAGGAAATAGAAATAACGTATACAGTCAAAGTGAAAGCAGCGGCAGAATCTGGCAAATGGTATCCAACAAATGAAACAACAATACTAGAACCAACACCAGAACGTACGACAGATCGCATAGAGTTTGGGAGTCCATCTGTAAGGGTGTTAAAAAACGATTTTGTTATCCCTGTTGAAAAAGTATGGAGGGATAGTCACCAAGATGAGCCGGACTACTGGGCGTTGCGACCAGATAAAGTCACAGTCGCTCTTCAAAAACAAAAGGGGGAAACTTGGCAGAATGTTGAGTCCATCGATCTGGATGCAGCGCATCATTGGAAAGGAATTTTCTTGCCAGTTGAAGGAGGAACAGCCAATACGTATCGCGTCATTGAACCGGGCCGAACTACTGGCTATATGCAACCATCTATAAATCAAGCAAGTTTCACTTCTGAGACTATAGTTTCTGATGGAATAAAGATTACCAATGAACTTTTACGTGGAAGTTATCAGTTCTGGAAATTCATGGAGAATGGTACGACCAAGTTTACAGGAGATTTACCAAAGTTCAAGGTAACACGCAGTGATGGCAAAGTACTAGCGGAGAATCTAACACCAGATACCTCAGGCAAAGTTGCCATCAATGATTTTCCGATCGGCACCTATACGGTAGAAGAAACCCATGTGCCGGAAGGCTTCCAAAAGATGATTGACTTTGAGATTGCGGTGACCGAAAATAATCCACCGACGTCCCTTGTATTTCAGGTGAACGGTAGTACAGACGATCATCATGCGACCAATCGCTTGAAAGACTTTTCGGTAAAAGTAGAAAAAATTGATCCTAGCGATAATCCGCTGACGGGAGCAGTGTTCAAATTAACAGGGCCGAATGGATATGATGAAACAATCAGCACTGGATCGACCTTCACTTTTACTGGCTTACGTCCGGGAATCTATTCTTTAAAAGAAGTTGATAATCCTGAAGGCTATCAACGAATTCAAGAGCCTATTGCGTTTGTGATTAATCAAGATGGAAGTTTTACGGTGAGCAATCATCCAAATGTTAGTGATTCCAGTGGTGGTATAGGTACCAATAATACAATCAAGCTGAAAGTCACGAATCAGAAAGTGAAACCAGGAATCTTACCTAGTACGGGCTATTTAGGAATCAAGGGATTTTTCTTAATCGCGGGAATATTGATAGCTACAGGCGTAACAGTAGGAAGTTTCTATTATTATACAAGTAAAAAAGAATTTGTAAAAAACAGAAAAAAATAAATAGAAAATAGTAAGTATAGCAATCAAATGTAGTAACAGAAGTGATGAGTTATTCATGAAGTCGGGAAAAATCGTATTATTTGCGAAGATCTGTGGTTTATATACTAGTTTTGAAGATGTCAATTCGTCTATTCTATTTATTATTAAAAAAATGATTAACAAATAATTTAAAAATATCTTAAAGAAAAGAGCTATATAACAGTTTTCAAAAAGCAAATCCTCTTGTTATGATGCTGCATCGAATTTTAATAACTTAATTAGTAGAAAAAAATAAAAAAAAGATAGAATTAATATCTGGTATTATGTGGTTGTTAATAAATATGAGAAAACAGTGAGCGAATAGAGGGATAAATAAATCTAATACTCATAAAAGGCATACTAAAACTATCTTTTGAAATAGAAAGCGCAAAAAATTCATCTTATAGATAGGGTTCATTTGTGTGCACTCTTAGATAATGATCTCTATAAGAAAAGAGTTACATTGCAGAGTGATAGGAAATTAATTTTCCATTTTATATGCTGGTCGTCGGGTGTAGAGAAGAAAATAAAAAATGGAAGGTGGAAAAAATGTTAAAGAAAAAGGGGAAAAGAAAACGTTATAAAGGGATGAGAGTGGTACTATCTTTCCTATTGATTTTACAAACTATGCTCTTTTTTTCATTCGAAACACTTGCAAAAAAGACTACTGCTACTAGTTCATCAAGTGTGACCGCTATGAAGGAGACGACAAAGCCGTCGTTAGGGAAGGCAGAAACTAAAAAAAGCTCAGCTAGTTCTGAGTCAAAAGAAACTGAAGATAGTAAAGAGGCAGCCAAGACTACAAGTAATCAAAAAAATAGTCTCACAGCTTCTCCTTTAGCCGCATTAAATGATGGCATTACACCTTTGGGGAGCCTTATAGGAACTGTGCCCCAAAATGGGCTCACTTATCAAGTATGGTCGGATGGTAAGGCGGGAGTTTCCGCTGCTAGTAAAACAGGCATAAGCCAAAATGTTATTATCCCTGCCACAGTGGTGCACAATGGAGTAACATACAAGGTTGTTCATATTTATGCTGGCGTTTTCAAAGACAATACTAAAATACAAACATTATCATTTGCGGATGGAAACAATTTAGAGCGTATTGATAAAGGGGCATTTGAAAACTGTACTAACTTAACCAGTGTGGACCTTTCTAATTGTTCAAAATTAGCAGAGATTCAAGATGAAGCATTTAAGAATTCGATCAAGGTGGCGGTCTTGAAGCTTCCAGATAATGCAATATCTGTATTGGACAGAGTCGGCGTTGATGCATTTCGGGATTGTTTCGCGTTAAAAGGTACTGTGCTTACTATTCCAGATAGTGTAAGAGAAATTGGGGATAGAGCATTTTTGTTAAATGAAAAATATTCTCGCTACAGTGAAATAAAATACAAAAAAGTGGCCAGTGTTACAGGTTCTCTACCGGATCCTACAGCCGTAGAGCCCGTAACTTTACCAGATGCATCTGTAGAAGCGTTGGAAGGATACGAAAGCAAAGTAGATAGTAGCGAGGGGAATACTTTGCTGCATAAAGCGGCGAAATGGACCAATGATGACCTAACGACAGCAGAGATTCGCATCGACTATGGTGATATTTTTGAAAGCTTGACAAATTTGGATGTTGTATTTGTGACAGACCATAGCGGATCGATGGCGAGTTCGACGCTGGCAAAAGATATTCAAGGAAATGAATATTTGTATCCACGAGGCTTCTTGACTACTGATATTCTTCGTGATGCATCAAAAATGTTAATTAGTGGCAATCAATCGAAATATGATAATCGAGTCGCTTTAGTTGGTTTTTCACGAGAGGATGAGCCAAATTATAAAAGTGACGGGTTTACTAATGATTATTCTACAGTAGAAAATTTCCTCGATCATAATCCAAATTATTCCGTGGGTCATACGCATTATGGAGTTGGACTACAAGCGGCAATAAACAATATAGATGAACATTCAACTGATGATAGACACCCTGTTGTTATTTTCTTAAGTGATGGAGAACCCGCGGATGGGACATCAAATCCCTCTGATGATTATAAGGGGATTCAACAAGCGCAAGAGTTACGTGACAGAGGGGTAAAGGTGTATCCTGTAGGGATTTATATGGGATCTGCCGATCTCAAGGCACTGGAAGATATTTCTTATGACAAAAAAACGGTCTATGATGCACAAGATACAGACTCTTTTCAACAAATTATGAAGCAGATACTGGGCGACATTATTACACAGGTAGGGTCATTGTCTGTCAACATTGAAGATGTGATTTCTGACAAATTTGAGCTGCTGACTGGTGAACAAAGCGATATTAGTGTTTCGCCTGATGGTGGTGATGTAACTATTGAAGGGCAAAAATTGACTTGGGATCTAACAGGTTGTGACCAAGGTGTGGCACATACACTAACAATTCAAGTGAAGCTAAAAGGTGGGTCCGAATTAACGGAGACTGGAGAATTAGAAACAAATCGTTCACTGAAGGCGACTGATGAAAGTATTCAATCGAGTGAGCAGCCGAAACTGACTCGTTATTTGGGGCACCATCGCTTTGAATATGCGAACGATCCGAGTATGGAGCTGCCGCAAGAGGTGCGTGACTTGCTACCTGAATCAACTGGTGGATATAGAGATACTGCCGAAGTGACACCAACGGCTCCCAAAAAAACCGAGGTTAAGGATAGTGAAGGAAGGCTTTGGACATTTTTGGGTTGGGATGAGAATAAAAAAATAATAAATGGGCAAGACGTTACTTTTGTTGGGAAATGGCGATACAAGAAAACTGAGTTTAGCTTTATAAAATTGAATGAAAGCAATCAGGGACTTGCTGAGGCTGATTTCTCCTTGTATGTTTGGAAAGGACCGAATGTGCCAACTAATAATGAGAGAGTGAATGATGAATCTATTGCAGACGGGCGATGGGAATTGATTGGTACGGCCAAGAGTCAAGCGAATGGTCTGGTTTCGTTTCAAAATTTGCCTGTTGATGGCACCTATTTCCAATTAGTTGAAACAAAAGCTCCCGTAGGCTATATGAAATCTCAGGGACAGTGGCGATTGACTTTTGATAGCAATGGACATTTTGATTTGGGTGGTTCGATAGGGATTGCTGGAGAGGAGGATAACCTATTGCCACCAGCATTCGAGTTAATTAATGACGGACAGTTTAAGGATTATTACGGGGTGAAAAATAGACGCGCCCAAAACCAATTACCGGAAACAGGTGGGATCGGCCGATTATCAGGATTCTTCGTGAAAACGGCAATCCTCTGGTCAATAGGGACTGTTCTTACCGGGTGGTATTACTACAATCGCAGAACAAGAATGTAATTTCTATTGAATCTATGGGGAATCAATCGTTTTGTGAATGAACCATCATAAAAATAGCAATAACGAATTCCACATTCTTCTCATCTATATAATTGAAAATCGTAAAAGTTTGCTATTTTATTACAAAATAGTAAGAAATAGGAATGAGCTTATGATTATTTGACCGTTCATTTCAATAGAGAATGAGAAGTGTAATCTTTCGGAAAATATTGTCATGTCTAAGTTAAAGTGATTTTTAGTAAAGGACTTAAAGTAGTTTTTATACTTTAAGTCCGTTTTTTTTATATTTTACTAATAACCTAAAAAATAAGAATTCAATTTTTTTATTTAATATTTTCAAATTGAGTAACAATAATTTTTACACATTTTAAAGAAAAAGAGTTAAATAACAAATTTTTAACGGATGAATCATATATTAATAGGTAAATAACGAGTTTTTAATAACTGATAAAATATAAGTAATGAAAAAGCAAAAGGAAAATAGTTTGGTTATTATGAATATATAAAAGAAAATAGTAAAGAATTTGGGTCGTTACATTAAAGAATTTAAAAAGTAAAAGTAAATTCATCTAGTTAAATTTAATCATTTTATTAAAAATTAAGTATATATGTTCTTAAAATTTGAGTAATTAATTTTTAGAAGTGTCAATGTAATGCGTAATACTGCTTTCGAAAGATTGTGAGAGGGGTAGCAAATGGAAGGGCAGCGACTTTAATTAGTGTGGTATGCGGATAAGGGGATCTGCATTTCATAAATATGGTGAGTAACTGTTGTCAGATAAATAATGAGAGTTGCGCTCTATATGAAGGGTTGGACGATTCTTTCATATAGAAGAAAAATTATTTGCTACGTTTTAAAAAGGGGAAGGACAAAGGGGATGAGGAAATGGATTTCAGAGAGGTTTTAGGAGCAAGCAGTTTAAGACGCTTACGTTTTGTTGAACTACTCTATGCAAGTCAGGTCGGTCTACCGAGCGACCAGCTGCTTGAAGAGCTAGAGTGTTCATTGCCTATCCTGTTGAAGGACGTCAAGATGATTAATGATGAACAGGACGACTTTCACATTGAAAAATTCAAAGGACTTTATCAAATTCAAGTAAAACCACATGTTAGTATCAATCGATTGTACGCGGATGTTCTTCAGCAATCACCAGAGTTTCAGATTATTGAAGAGCTGCTCTATGAAAAATGTTCAAGTATTAGTGACTTAGCTGATAAATTATATCTCAGTGCCTCCAATACGCAGCGCTATTTGAAGAAAATCGAATCGGCCTTTAAGAAAGCGGGGATCAAGCTGGATTATCGCCCTTTACGTATCGAAGGAAAGGAAAGCGTGATTCGACATTTCTATTATCGCTACTTCTTAGAAAAATCTGATCGGTTGGAGTCCTTGTTTGCAGATTTGAAAGATTACCAAATCAAAGCAATTACTGATTTGGTGGATCAATTCATTCAAGTGAATCACTTAGAAAATCGCCATATCTTTAGGAAACGTCTGAGCTATAACATCTATATCAGTTTGTGGCGTATTAAAAATGGCCGTTCTTATCCAAAGGAGGAACTTGTCAGTCCGTTAAGTTTGCCTGATCAAGAAACGCTAGATGCTTTTGAGCGAATGGCGTTAGAAGTCTTCCGCGTTCGTCTGACGGAGGAAGAGATCAAGGATTGTCTATGGCTTTCATATGCGGACATGCTGATATTTAGTGAAGATCAATGGAAATCTGCCATGAAGCAAAGTAGAAGCTACCGAGACCTTTATCAGAAGCACTATGAATTAGTCGAAGAATTCAATCGTTTGTTGGGGCATTCGTTAGAAGAACTTGAGATGAGCGAGCTGACCATTGTTTTGGTGAACGACCAAAGGATGTATTCGCCTAAGGGACGCTATATCGATATCTTGTATCGTCAACGGGGAATCTTTTTAGAAAAAATGATGGAGACCCATTATCAAGCGGTGAAGAAGGTATTAAAGATCGCGGAATCCTTTGTAAAACGAAACCGAATCTATCAAGAAAATGATTTCGCTTGGAACTATACGTATTTGCTGATAACGATGGTCCCTCAAAGCTTGAATCTATTAGCTAACGCGGATCATCCTCTGAAGATATTGCTGCTGTCTGAACTTTCACCAACAGAGGAAACTTTCTTGGCGGAGCAAATCGAAGAACGTGTCTACGGAAACTTTAAAATTCATTTTGTAGAAGAACGTTCTCGAGATACCCGAATCACTACCCATGAATTGAAAAAGTATGACGCCTTGATTACATCTAGCAGCGTGGAGGAAGTGCCTTATGATTACCCAACAGTGATCATCGATCCTTTTTTGACTAGTCAAAATATCGCACAATTACAACAGTTAATCAGCGATCTTTCTGGTTGAGGAGGAATAACTAAAGAATTCATTTCGGAAAGGGTTCTTCTATCCAAATGAATTCTTTTATTTAAAATAAATGAGTTCTACATTTTGCAAAATAATTTAAAAAAAATGAATGGAATAACCATATTAACTTATGGAAACGTGAAAATAACGCATAAAAAAGATGAATATAATAACTAAAAAACACAAAAAAATGAAAAAGCACAAAAAAATAATATCAGGTACTATGGTGATGGATGAAGAAATAAAGAGGAGAAAGTCGGAGGGGGGAGTAGCTGAAATGTGAATGTATTGAAAGATGTACACACATATCAATGCTGATAGGTTTGCTACTAAATGATTCATTTTGAAGGATGAAAATTCTTCATTACTTATCAGCAATTTACTCATTCCGTGACAGAAGGGGGGCTGGGAATGGGAAAAAGAATTTCCTTCATATTTTGTCTGCT
Organism: Enterococcus sp. DIV0170; assembly: GCF_051710765.1. Classification (NCBI taxonomy): domain Bacteria; kingdom Bacillati; phylum Bacillota; class Bacilli; order Lactobacillales; family Enterococcaceae; genus Enterococcus; species Enterococcus sp. DIV0170. The sequence continues at coordinate 2,755,047 of NZ_JBIOLG010000001.1, read as the reverse complement.
TCTAGGAATTTGTTGTTTCGGTATGATGGGTTTTGCAGCAGATGGGCAAGAGGAGCAAGTGGAGTTATGGATTCACACATGGAGTGAAGATGGTAAAAAGGTAGAGGGAACCGACAAACTGTTTTTTGATGTGTATGACTTAACTGCTTGGAGAGAAGAACACGGAGGGGATGAAAAGGAAGACAAAGAACACTTGTTGAACACGTATGCGACAAAAGAAGCGATGGAAAACTTTGTAAAAGAGGAACAATTAGAAAAATGGAATCAATCCGAGCTGGGTGTTGACGGCAGCGGAAATGTTTCATTCGATGTTCCGCGATTTAGTAATGGAAAGGACGCGGCGTATCTGATTTTGGCAAGCGGTGAAACAGGAAGTTATCATATGCTGCCGATCGTTTTATATTTACCGCAAAAGCATCCAGAGATAGACGAAGAAGCGAAACGACTGCTGATCTATGGTAAATACCAAGATATCAGTACACCGTCACCCACCACCACGACATCAACGACTGAATCGAAGGAGGATACTCCCAGCGATAGTCCGAGGTCTTCCACATTAAGCGGTTCAGACCGAACGGGAAAAAACTATCCTTCAACCAATGATTTGGTTCGGAATTTCACGGTATTGGGGTTATTACTAGTAGTTATTGGGCTTTTAGGTTTCAAAAAAATACAAAAGAAGAAATAGGGGGAAAAATAATGAAAGCAAGAGGGAAACTTGTTAGTTTATTAATGGCACTTGTTTGCTTACTGCCTTTAGGCGCGGGCTTACTTGGCTTCGGCGACAGTGCTTCGGCTGCTACGCCTCAAAATGTCAAAGTAACATTACACAAGAAAAAGATGGATGACTTTCCAACAGGATTTCTAAATGATGGTGCAATTAATCCAGAATTCGAAAGTAAGTATGAAGGCTTAGAAGGTGTTGAATTTAGACCATGGGATGTAACAGATACATTCTATGAAATGTTAAGAGCGGAAGGTGTAACAGGATCTGAAACTGATGATGCCTATAAAGAAAAAGTTAGAAAAGTTATGGAGGAAGCAGAAAAAACAGATTTTGATGGCCAGAATTCTAAAGGTGAAGATAAGAAAAAACCTGTAGCTAATGCCGGGGCAAAAACGACTGGACCTGATGGGACTGTTGTCTTTGATAACTTGCCTGATCGCGATGCAGACGGCGTTTACAGAGTTTATTGGTTTGAAGAAACACATAATGATGATAATGAACAATTTAGTCAACTTGTTCTTTTGGCATTGCCAGTTATGAAAGTGGGAACTACAAACGAACCCAATGATGACATCCACTTATATCCAAAGAACAAAGTGGCTAATAAACCTGTCAAAGAACTTTTAGATTCAGAGGGGAAACCAGAAGATCCAGATTTAAAGAATCGTGTTTCTTATGATATCGGTAAAGAAATCAAATACAAAGTAACTTATCAAATTCCTATTCATATTGGCGATTACATTCAAAATCCAGATGGTACAAGACAAACTCGTTATAGTAAATTAGTCTTTAGAGATGAATTGACCCATGAGGGTGTGCGCTTTGTAGATTTTGAATCTATTAAGGTCATCGGAGGCACACCAGAAAACATTAAAGACATTCTTGATTCTCCTACTAGTCTTTATGCAAATGTACAAAAGTTCAATCATGGAAATGATTATGCAGCAAAAGATAAATATGCTGGTTTTGAGATTGCGATGAAATTAGATGACGTAAAAGATTCAGGAGAGTCATCAAGAACAGCAGATTGGCTGAAAAAATATGCAGGGAAAACGATTGAGATTATTTACACTGTCAAATTTACAGAGGATACTCCAATTGATGCGGACATTAATAATAATCTCTATGTAGATTTACAACAATCAGGTAAAACAGTGGTAGAACCATTAGAGCCTGAAAAAACACCTCCTCCAATCACTTCTGGTGGTAAGAAATTTGTGAAACACGACAGTGAAGACGATTCCCAAACATTAAAAGGCGCAGAATTCGTTATTACCAGAAAAGCTGGCGTGAACACTTATTATCTAAAAGGTGATGCAAACGATTATAAATGGGAAGAAGTAGTAGATGATAAATATGAAGGAGCATACAGAATCACATCTGGGGACAATGGTATTTTTGAAATCAAAGGGCTTGCGTATGATAGTTATCAATTAGTGGAAACTAAAGCGCCTGACGGCTATAAGCTAGGTGGTCCATTTGATTTTGTTGTCGATAAAGATTCCTATAATGATCCGGCTGGTTTGCGCCAGGATGTTCCTAACGTATCAAGAGGCGGCTTCTTACCATCTACCGGTGGTATTGGTATCGTGATCTTCTTAGTAATTGGTGGATCATTGATGGCCTTCGCAGTTAATCGCTACCGCAAGCAACAACGCACAGCATAATCTTACGAACGATTCAAAAAGTTCAAAAGTATAAGAAAGATGAGGTAGATACTTTTACCTCATCTTTTTTGTGCTTTTAAAGAGAAGTGATTACTATAGTAAGAAAAGACCGGCTCGCTGTTTAAATACATCAACTGATGATGGAAGAAACCATCTTATTCATAGTTGACTTTTTCTTGAACAAATAAGGAACTATTGTTGGACGAATCAATGGCTAAAAAGTGAAAACGTTCTTTTTTTTCTCATCATTTTCATATAGACCCCAGAAAAATCTATTTCTGGGGTCTTTTTTGTGTTCTTTTGATGATTAATTCAAAAGACGAATTTTTTTTGCGACATTCAAACTTTATTATTCTTTATTTCAAATTAAAAAATTGGATGGAATAACACTAAAAATCATAAAAAGCGATAAAACAACCACAAAATATCCGAATTGAATAACAAAATATTATAAAAAATCACAATAAGCGGAAGAAAATGATATCAGTTATCATATTGTTACGTGGAAGGGAGAGTGGGTGAAAAAAGGAATGAAGGGAGGAAAATATGAAATGAAAAAGAAGCACTTACTCATGTTAGTTGTTCTGCTGTTTTCTTTTATCACAGAAACGCTGCCATCATTCGTTACAGCACATGCTGAGACGACCAAAACAGAATTGATCGACGAAAAATTTTTGAATGTCTCTTACGACTATGAAACAAAAGAAGAATCGACTCGTTGGCGAATCACGTTTAGCAGGCAAAGCGAAGAAAGTGATAAAGAGCAACGGCTCAAATTGAAAGTAACCGATGAGAAAGGAAAGGTGATAACCTATCCAACTATTGATGACATGATCGAAAAAGATGAATGGTTAATTGAAAAAAACTATTCATCCTCAATGGAAGGGCAACTTGTTTTTGAGCTGCCCAAATCAGTAAAAAAACTCAATTTAGACGTTCAGATGGACGAGCAGACTCTTTCTGACAAGCAGGACACTAAAACACAAGAAAATATTTTAGATGTCAAAGAGCCTTTTGTTCTAAAAGTGAACGATACAAAAGATGAAAAGGAAGAAACCGAAACTTCTGAAAGTAAAGCTGCGGTCAAAACCAGCTCTGAAGATTTTATCGGACCGCCGCAACCAGAAGAAACAGCAACGGTATTGGCAACGGCTGTACCGAATAATGGCTTGCTTCAGATGGACCCACCAAAATATACCAATAAGGCGCCAGTCTATACAAATAATAACGGTCTTTATCCTACATGCTACTGGACGCCAACTGGACAATCGAATGTGCGAAATCATCAAGGTGGTTATGAGAGAGAAAGTGGTTGGGATGGTTTAACCCAATGGAGTGTTACACCAGATAACTATACGAACTCTTATATCAAATACGGTGTTGAGAAATCAAAACCAAATATTTCACTACGTAAATATGCAAGTGAAACCTCTAAAGAAGATGAATTCGACGTTCGCTTAAATGTTCGAGGAAGTACGATTGCCAAACCTGGGGTAGATGTTTGTTTTGTACTAGATGATTCTGGATCAATGAAACAAAAAGAAGGCTATATTGGTGGTATATCGAGAAAGACATTAGCAGTCAACTCTTTACAGAAGTTAATTGATAAGTTTAAAGCTGCTGAACCAGAGACAGACAGCCTAAGAATCGGTGGAGTGATTTACTCTTCTTCTGAAGAAACCAAATATCCTAACGCAACCGTAGCACTTTCCAGTAACGAATCTAATTGGCAAAATTTAGTAAATACTTACAGCAGACTTACAGCGGAAGGAAATACTTACACACAAAAAGCGTTAATGAATGCACAAACAATGTTAAATAATGCGAGTGGATCAAATCGACGTAAAGTCATTTTCCTTTTGACCGATGGAGCACCTAACTATAGTGCAATTCCGAAATCAGCGACTGTTGATCCAAACATTTACTATGATGGATTACACTTTGATAGTTATAGCAATATTGCGGTTGGTGACAAATTGGGTTCGACTTTAACTAGTGGGTATAGTCATCCGGCAAAAATTAAAAATGGGTATCCAATTCCAGGCACTAAACGTAGGATTTACAGTCATTTATCGCCAGCGAACTCTACTGCCGCAGATATTAAAAACCAAGGGATGGAAATTTATTCAATCGCGATCAATATCAAAAATATCTATTCTGATTCCGAGGAGCATCCAACATCGGAGTTAGTCAGAGGCTTGTATAAGATGGCATCAAAGAAATCCAATGCTACGGGTGATCAAGAAAGTGACTATCAGTTCTTTCATGCGAACACTACCGGCGATTTTGATCTTTCCTTTGAGGATTGGTTCACATCGGTCATTCAAACAGTTGATAAAGGGGTTATCGAGGATCCAATCGGCGATATGTTTGAGCTAGTTGGAAAACCGACTGTCAAAGAGATTAAAAAGTCTGGTGTGCCAGCGATTGAGACGAGTAAATTGCCAAATGAGCCCAAGGTCGTAAATAACAAGATCACAGTTGATAACATTAACTTGTACGGGAATCAAGAGATTCAAGTAGACTACAAACTTCGCTTGAAGACCGAACTTGATGAATACGAAGGCGGCAAGTGGTATCAGACAAATGGGAAGACGACGTTGCTACCGACCCCAGAACAATCAGATGTGAAATTAGAATTTGGGGTACCTTCAGTCAAAGGAAAGTCGAAAGAGTTCAAGGTTCCAGTTGAGAAGAAATGGTCAGATTCGTTTAAGAACGCAGAGGATTATTGGGGACTTCGAGGAAACAGTGTCAAAGTTATTTTACAAAGAAAAAGTGGAAACTCATGGGTTGATGTTGAAACGAAGACGCTGAATGCAGCGAACAATTGGCGTGACGAGTTCACAGCGATAGGCGGTAGCAATGTTTACAGGGTCGTTGAGGCTTCTCGAACAACAGGGTACGCGAAGCCGACTTCTAATGTGGATGAATTTACAGCCAAGACAGTACCGAGCAAAGGAGTTATTCTCACAAATAAATTGCTGACGGGGAAAGCAGTTATTTGTAAGTACAAGGAAGATGGGAAAACACCATTTACCAAAGATTTACCGAAATTTACAGTGACACGCAAATCAGATGGCAAAGTCTTAGCCGCTGATCTTGAGCCGAACGCAAATGGTCAAGTAACGATTACCGATATTCCGCTAGGTGACTTCATCGTGGAAGAGTCCTATGTACCAGATGGCTACAGCAAGATGGAAGACATAGCGCTTAAAGCGGTGGAAAATAGTGCGGGAACAGGCTTGAACATTACATTGAACGGCAAATCATCGCCTTACAAAGTGACCAATAAGCTATCGAAGGACTTTGAGATTCCGGTGGAGAAACTCTGGTCGGATGAATTTAAAGGAACAGATAATTATTGGGGATTACGAACCAGCTATGTAAGGGTCACCTTGCAGAAACAAAATGGCAGTACTTGGCAAGATGTGGAGACATTGACGCTGACACCGATCGACAATTGGAAAGGGGTATTCCAAGGCGTTGAAGGTGGCAATGCGACCTATCGAGTGGTGGAAGAATCACGGACGATAGGCTATGCCAAGCCAACCTACAATTATGGGACTAGCTTTACGGCGAAAACAATTCCGACAGGCGGTATTAAGTTGACCAATAAGCTGCTGACAGGAAAAGCCGTGATCTGCAAATACGGCAACGATGGAAAGACACCATTTACGAAAGATAAACCGAAATTCTCTGTGACACGTAAGTCAGATGGCAAAGTCTTAGCGACCGATCTTGAACCAGATGCAAATGGTCAAGTGACGATCACGGATATTCCAATGGGTGACTTCATTGTAGAGGAAACCTATGTGCCGGCAGGGCATGAAAAAATGGCGGATATCGAACTAAGAGCGGTGGAAAATGCTGCTGGAACAGCTTTGACGATTACCTTGAATGGCAAATCATCGCCATACAAAGTGACCAATAAATTGGCTGATTTCACATTGAAGATCAAAAAAGTAGATCAAGACGGCAATGAACTAAGAGGTGCCAGCTTTAGGTTGATCGGAACAAATTACGATGAAACCAAAGCAGGCGGACCAAACTTTGAATTTACCGGTTTACGACCGGGTGAATACAGTCTATCTGAAACAGTCGTTCCGAATGGGTATCAAGGAATGAGTGGAACAGTCAGAGTCAGTATTTCGCAAACAGGGAATGTCACAATTCAGCCGAATTCAAGTGTCAGCGGATCAGGTGGGGTAGGAAATCCGAACCTTATTCAATTAACTGTCACTAATAGGAAGCGCGGACAAGGACCTTTGCCATCAACAGGTGGTTCAGGTACCGCAATGTTCTTCAAAGTAGCCATTGGCGTTATTTCAACAGCAGGTGGACTGCTAGGCAGCCTCTACTGGCTTCATACTAAGAGGAGGGGATCGTAATGAAAAAAATGATTCTTCTCTTGGGACTAATTCTGGGGATTTGTAACTTGGGGGTTACTGCTTTTGCAGAGGAAAGTCAGGTAGAAGTACAGATTAATACACGGGACGAAAAAGGCTTCGTGCATGAAGGCACTGAAAACATCGTATTAGATGTTTATGATCTGACTGAATGGCGGGTCAAACGGGCAAGTAATGAGAAGGTGGATAAGGAATACATTTTAAACACGTATTCCACAAAAGAGAAACTGGACAACTTTGTCAAAAGCGAGCAGATGAAAAAAATTACTGAAACACCGCTTTTATTAGACGATACGGGCAGTGTAAAGATTACTCTGCCACGCTATCAAAATGAACAAAATGCAGCCTACCTGATTCTTTCTTCGGGGGAGACAGGAAAATATCACATGCTGCCAATCGTTGTCTATTTACCACAATTGCTGGAAGGCACAGAGATCGAATACACAAGTTTGCTCTTTAATTGCAAATACGATGAGATTCCGACGACGCCTACGACAACACCACCAACGACGACATCATCGTCTACTACTACGCCAACTAAATCGACAGAACCGCCGATAACAGATAGCTCAGAACCAAGGAAAGATTTACCAAAAACAATTGGAACACCAAGCGGAGGGGAGGGACCGAAAAGCTTTCCTTCTACTAATGAGTTGATACGTAATTATTGTTTTCTAGGGTTGTTGCTTATGTCTGTTGGTTTAATTGGGTTGAACAAAAACAAGGGGGAAAAAAATTATGAAAAATAAGAGAAAATGGGTTGCTTTATTGACCACGTTGCTCTGCATGATTCCACTATTAGCAGGGGTGCTAGGTGGAGGAGAAAGTGCGTTCGCAGCTGATTCTGCGAATGTAACGATTCACAAGAAAAAAATGGACGAGTTTCCGAATAGCAGTGTTGAAAATACCGGGGAATTAATGCCAGAATTTGACCGTTATGAAGGATTACCAGGCATTACATTTACGGCTTGGGATATTTCTGAAGATTTCTATGCAGACTTACGTTCGCGTTTGACTGGGAACGAAACAGATGCACAATACAATGCAATTGCGAAACAAGTGATGGATAACTTTGAATTGACTAACGCTCCAAATGCAACACAAGTAGGTGCGGATCAAACAACCGATGCAGATGGTGAGGCAAACTTTGCTAACTTACCAACAAAAAATGCTGATGGTACTTACAAGGTATACTTCTTTGAAGAACAAGCATCTCCAGGTGTTGAAATTGGTTCTTACAAATTGATCTTGATGCTTCCATTAAAAGGCAGCAGCGGACAAGATTTGACAGAAATTCATTTGTATCCGAAGAACAAAGTAGAAGGCGAAAATCCTGAGAAAGAATTAGTGGATGAAAATGGGGATCCATTACCACCACGCCCTGCAGGAGCTTACGACTTTGAAGTTGGACAACAAATCCACTACCGTGCGTCATTTGTTATGCCAAGTCAAATCGGTGAACTTTTAGCTAACGGCACACCTCGTTACAGCAAATTAGAATTCAACGATGCGGTTGACCAAACAGGCGTGAAATTCGAAGGAATTGATCAAATCCTGATGAACGGTACAGCCATCAACGTTAATGACTTTACTAGTGCACCAAACGCAACAACAACTTATACGAATGACGGTACAGATTTCTCAGGTTATGCAGGCTTCAATATCGCAATGAACTTGACAGGTGCGAATGGCCCAACAACAGCTCAATACTTAAGCCAATATGCTGGACAAACCATTGAAATCTTCTACTCCGTTTCATTCACAGATGAAACACCAGTTGATTTGGACATCAACAACGAATTCTCAGTTACGATGAATCACGATGGCGGACAAGATGACAAGAAAACAAATGACCCAATTGATCCAATCACTACTGGTGGTAAGAAATTCTTCAAACACGAAGATGGTGAAACAAATGGATTAGCGGGTGCTGAATTCGTTGTTATCAGAGAAATTAATGGTGTAGAACACTATCTAACAGAAAGTGCAAACACTAAAACTTGGACACAAGTAGCAGCAAACGAAGACTACGCAAATGCGACTAAATTTATCTCTGATGCAAATGGTGCATTTGAAGTAACTGGTCTAGAATACGGCGACTACATGTTACGAGAAGTAAAAGCGCCTAACGGCTTCCAAAAATTAACAGACGACGTTGATTTTGAAATTGACAAAGATTCTTACAATAATGCGACAGCACTACCAATTGCCAACAGCTCTAAAGGCGGCACATTACCATCAACTGGTGGAATGGGTATCATTGCCTTTATCGTAATCGGTCTTGGTTTGATGGCAGCAGCAATCATCCGTTACCGTCGCGTGCAGTTTGAAGTTTAATTGAAAGAGGAAAAAGAGCAAAAGGCTGAGGCCTTTTGCTCTTTTTTGTTTTGATAGCAGGTATGTTATGCACGCCAATCGAATAATTTTGGCTCTATAATATCTAGTGTTGGTGACACCTTCTGTTGCCAACACTTTTTCTTTTTTTTAATAAACGCAAACAGACACCTTGAAATCCTTTAGAATAAAGTCGACGAAAACCATTCAAAGGAGTGTTTCAAGATGTCCTATTCAGAGTTTACCAAAGAGTTACTAGATATTCTAGACCTAAATCTTACCTTTCATGAGAATGCCTTTCGCAAAGAGCGAATCAAGGACGAGACCTGTTTTGTTTTTGATGGCACATTAACCTATCGACCAGAGGAATGCTTTCATTGCCGCTATGAAAATGATCAAACGATCATTAAATGGGGCTGGAAGAAAGTCTCTATCCTATTAAATGACGTCAGTAACTACAAGACGATTCTGCGGATAAACAAGCAACGCTTTAAGTGTAAACACTGTGGAAAAACTTTTTTAGCCGAAGATTCGGTTAGTGATCGTCACTGCTCCATTGCCCGCAGAGTCAAACAAGCCGTTCTCGAACTATTAAGTGAGCCTCTTTCTATGTCCTTGATTGCACGCATGAAACACGTTTCTCCAACAACGGTTATTCGGATCCTTCGCAGCCTTCGGCCTAAAACCATTTCTTTGAACCAGCCACTGCCAGAAGTGTTGTGTTTTGATGAATTCAAATCAGTGAAAAATGTCTCGGGTGCTATGAGCTTTGTCATGATGGATGGCAAAACCCATCAACTGATCGACATTGTGGAAAATCGTCAACTCGATCCTTTACGCGACTATTTCTTGCGTTATCCCAGAAAGGTACGGGAACAGGTACGCTTGGTTGTTTCAGATTTCTATACACCTTATCGTACATTGGTGAAAGATTGTTTTCCGAATGCCCGAATCGTCGCCGATCGCTTTCATATCAGTCAACACATTGGCCGAGCATTTACCAATCACCGAATTCAGATAATGAAGTCCTTTAGAAAGGGCGACAGTCGATCAAAACATTTAAAGAAATACTGGAAACTGCTTCAGAAGAATGCGTGGGAATTGAAGGGGAGACACCGCTACTGGCGACCTTCTTTTCGGGCACATCTAACGGAAGCAGAAATCGTCGATCGCCTGTTGTCTTACGATGACTCCTTAAAGCAAGGCTACGAAGTCTATCAGCACTTTCTGTCCGCTATCAGAAGACGAGATGTTCCTGATTTCACGAAGCTTTTAAAGGAAAATTACAAAGAGTTACCAGAACACTACCAACCAGTGATTACGACCTTCAAAAAGTACCAAACAGAAATCAAACGCGCGTTGCGGGTTCCCTATTCCAACGGGCCACTGGAATGTTTGAACAACCATATCAAAGTACTAAAACGAATGGCCTATGGCTTTAGAAACTTCCAAAACTACCGAGAACGAATCTTTTTGTATCGCGGAAAGTATTTCAAGAAAACCACCCAAATGAACAAGACCAGAACGACAACACGGCTAGACAGAAGAGCTGCCTAGCCGTGTGAATGACTTGATTATTCTATTGAATTTCTTCACCAACACTCATTGACGAAGAGCCATAATTTTCAGATACCAGAAAAAGACAATCGATATTCGATTGTCTAAATTGAATAAATTAATGAGAAAGAAGAAGGGGTAAGAGGATTGCAGAAAAATCGAATAAGACGTGAATAATCCAACTAGTCCAAATTGAATTGCTTTTAATCGCCGCTTGGTTCAAAAAAATACGTGCAGTTCCTTGAATTAAAATAATATGAGCGAGCGTTTGAACAATATTTCCGTTATTATACGCATAGTAATGAGCTGCGCCGAAGATTAATGCGGATAGTAAACTAGCTATTGGTAATTTAAAAGTGCTGGAAAATACTGATAAATAATAAATAGAAAATAACTCTTCCCCTAATAAACTCATAGGAAGTATAAGAAATAACCAAGGTGTTATTTCGTTATTAATTGGATTACTAGAAAGATTCCAGCCAAAAAGATATTTCAAAATTAGTGCAATACCTATGCTAACTACCCAGTTTATTATAAAGTACTTGATAGTATTTTTTATAGGATTGACCGGTTTTGAAAATAAATATTTTGTCTCTTTCTTGCCAAAAGTACTGACAAAAGCAATATAGCTAGCTAATGGTAAAGAGAAAACTGATATTATGGGTAAATTGGCTAGAAGGAGAACTAAACCCAAAACAATAGAAACAGTAGCAATGATTAGTTTTTGAGAATTGACTTCTCTGTAAAATAATTTGTTCATAAAAACTTCCTTTTTCTTTATATTCGGAATGATTAAAACGTTTTAACTATTCCGTCTCAAAGAGTATATCTTATTGTTTTAAGAAATTCTGCGAACAATCTTGTAATGTTTTGTAAGATAAGAATAGTAGATACAAAATATGCTAACTCAGCCAATTGTAGAAAAGTATCTGTCAACAACAATTGAAAAAGCTGCTAAACATTATGGTGTTACAAAAAATCCGAGGTAGTTATGGTTATCAAGCAAATGGAACTCCTAGTAGTGGAGGTAATTTCAATTTATATAAGAGAGGATAATCATAAATAATCTCAAAAATGATCATAGCTGCATTTCTGTTTCTATGTAAGTAGTGTGACATTATCCTTTTCGATATATTTCACACGTCCATATTGGCTGTTGTAAACATCTTGCGCTATATTTCCAGATCCTTTCATAATTCGCATGATCGCCCTGAGTCGCAAAGGCGTACTAAGCTTATCATGGAAGGATAGAAAAACTTTTCCCATCCCATTTAATACAAATAATATCGACATTTTTGATTTTAGGCTTTTTTCGCAACATTTCTTTTGAAAACAAATACTGCAATGTTTTAATAGCAAAAGCATGAGTAACGATCAGGACGCTTGGATTATTCAAGTGAATAAAATGATCACCTGTATCTTTGAGAAAACTTTCCAATCTATCCGTAATCATATGAAACGGTTCAACCATACCTGTTATGTCAGATTTATAAATAATCTCATGAACTTCTGGCAGCCGGAAATTAAGTTCTGAAAAATCATTTTGTATCTGTAATTCATTCATCATACTGGAAATGAACTTATTATTATTTTCTGCTTCCCAGCTGCCCAAACACCACTCACGGAGCCTTTTATCCGTAATAACTTGCAGTTCATTTTGCCCATGTGCAGTTAATATGGTTTTTCCAGTCTCTAAGGCTCTGGATGTATCACTGGAAAATGCAGACGAAAATTGGACATTTTTCAGTTGTAGTCCTAATTGTGTGGCTGTTTGGATTCCTCTTTCAGTTAATGGGGAATCCGCCCAACCTTGTGCTTTATGTAATTGATTAAGTAATGTTTCACCATGTCGAGTAACATAGAAAGTAACTGTTGAATTCATGTTTTATCCTCCGAAAAAATCCTATGTAATTGCTTCACTTTATCGGCAATAATAGAACCAAGAAATTACTAGCAGTATAGCAGAACCACTTGCCCAAAACAACGCTGTAGGAGGATGTAATGTTGACGAAAGAGGCGTTTGAAAAAGAACTATAGGAAGTAAGCTCAAGAAAATTTGCCTACATTGAATGTATGACAAAACTGGGGAAAAAGAGATTGAAGCATATGTTTAAAAGATCCAGTAACCGAAGCTGTTACATAAAAAGGTGATAATTTCAAAAATCGAATAGTTATATAAAAAATTGATCGTACTAAAAAAGCGCAAAGCCCAAATTATTTTGTGCTTTACGCTCAACCATTATACGCAATAAATACCCTGTCATTTTATAAGAAATTGAGATTTAAATAAAAGCTACTTATCCAACGAATGCAACACAGGGGCAGGAACATCATTAGCGTTTACTTCTTCCCAGCCCATGACGCCTTTTTTATCATTCACGTGTAAAACTAGATATGAATTTGGTTTTAACTCTTTATCCTTGGCAGAGTTAAAAGAGAGTGTTTTCTCATGATTCTCTTTCGTATAACTAGGGAGATGATAACTGTATCGATACTGATCCATTCCACCGCCGCTGCCGATATCCACGCGTTTGCCTTCCTGAACTATTTTCGTATAGTAATCCGTGGTTCCATAATTATGATCGTACCAAAACCATGCACCGCCGCAGACTACAAATACTGGGAATAAAAAACCAATTATGCGTCTCATATCAATCATTCCTTCCAAAAAAAAGGATACCTAATAATGAAGGGTTAAAAATCAATCTAAAGTCCGAAATGAAACGAACAGTTTTGTAAGACTGAGAGGGATTTATTAAATGGAAGTAATGGGAGAGTTTATTGATTGCAGATGGTTGTAAGAAGAAAATAAAAAGCTACTGAAAATCAGTAGTTGTCCTAAGAAGCGATGTTCAGTTTTTTGATGGCTTGTTCGATGGTAATGCCAATCGCAAATTCGTGGGGGATATTTTTATCGTAGACGAGAAATCGATTTAATTTGGTATTAAAGAGTACGCAAAGCTGTCGAATCTCTGGGGAAATCTCTGTCATAGTAGCCGCCTCCTTTCTTTAACTATAGTATAGTCTCTGAATGTTGAGTAACGGTTAATTTAATGTAAAAAAAGGGTAGGGACTAGTTTATTCCTCTGTTCTCCCTACTAAGTAATCCAAAGTGACTTGATAAAGAATTGAAAGGTCAATCAATTCGAAAATAGTAGGTAACACTTCGCCTTCTTCATAATTTTCGTATTGTTCTAATGAAAGGTTTAGTTGGTTTGCGACGTGCTCTTTAGAGTAGTCTTTTTTTGTTCGCAGGAAGTTCAGCCTGCACCGCAACGTATCAAGTAGGATGGCTTCTTCGATAGACATAAAATACCTCGATTTCAAAAGGCAGCCAATCACTGGCCGCCTTTAACATTGATCACCACTAGTTTCCGCTAGATGGCTAGACAGGTTGATTTTAGCAAAAAAGGTCGTTGAGTCAACCGCGAACGGCTCAAATAGTTCGTGAACGAGAAAATATTATTTATAAAGAGAATTTTAAAATTGAAGTGATTAAATTGATGTTTAATCAAATAAAAATGCCTAACAATTTTTATTTTAAATTGTTAGACATTTAATTATTCATTTATATCATAGGCTTCAATTGCAGCGGGCAATGCATTAATAACTTCATTTCCAACGGCAGGTAGGCCAACTAAAATAGAACTAATGACTTCCTCTTTTGTTGCTCCAGATTTTTTTGCCAACATAACATGAAAGGGAATTCCGCTTGTTTTCCCTGTCGCGGCGAGGACAGCTAGATAAGATAAATGATTGGTTTTATCATCCAAGGCACTAATATCACCCCAAGTTTGTACTAGCTGCCCAAAAGCTTGTTGATGTTCAGGCGCTTCTTTTGCAAATGTTTCAAATGAATTACTTAGCTTCATATAGGCAACCTCCACTTTTTGAGTAAGTATACCATGAAGAATTTCGACTGTTAAAGAGAAAATAAAGCTAGCTAACGAATGTGGGTCTGTCAAATAGAAAGAGAATCTATGAAAGATTCTCTACATAAATATCATTTCATTTTATTGGTACTAGCATTTCGCATCGTCCATCGTTGATTAAACGAATTTTATACCTCTCTAAAATAGGTCTAGAAAAATCTATTGTATAAGAATCTTGACTTAATAAAGAAGGAAAGGTATTCCAAAAAGCCGAAACAGCGTTGCTAGTATGGTCGATTTGGAAAATTGCGTATTTTCCTGAATCCAATTCTCTTGAGTCCATGTTTGTTATGGCAGTATCCGACTCTACAGCAACATCATAACGACAATGTTCTGCAGAGACTTTATTTGGATCATCTAATGCAATACCGTAGATAACTGTATTTTCCAAGAAGAGGTCTTTTTCTTTCAAAAGAGCCTTTACAGAATTCATTAAAGCATAGTTTTCGGGTCCATAAGCACCCACTCGACGTTTGTAAAATACTTTTCTTGATGGTAGTGATTCAACTGAATAATTCATATAGGTTCCTCCAAATATATTATTGGAAGATTGGCCAATCATTCCCTACATTCATTCTATAGTCATTTAAAATGTTTTTCATCAAAATTTTTAAAATTGATGAATAAGTCATACATTTAGGAGTGCGAAATTTCTTCTGGCAGGAGAATTTAAGTAGAAGAGCTCTTGTAGTTGGGGCTATCCTACTACGAGTCAAGTGAAAAAAAAGGAAAGATTACTTTCCCTGTAGTGCAAATAAATACATGAATAATAAATTTATCATTGCTATAACAATATATAGCAAACCTATTTTTAAACCAAAGATTTTATAAAACGAAATGCTCCCTACACTATAAACAAAAATTTCCAACATAAGTTTGTTTAATCCGGTAAGAACGTGGGGAGATTTTGGAGCACCATAGCGAGCCCATATCAGTGTAATTAAAATACTGAGTATTAAAAATAGTATTTTAATATAAATTTCTTTCTTAATGAAAAGTCCGCTTAGTATCCCTAGTACAGTTACTACTTCTAAGAGAAAACGGATAGATAATATAATTTCAGTCATTTTTCACTTCCTCATCAATTTTCTCACATTGAATTTTCAGGTCGTGTAAGTCCTTTCTTAGTAAAAGTGGTAATTCGGATTGCATCTTGCGTTTCATTAATCTTATAGACAAGCCTTCCAATGATTCGGATACCTCAACTGTGGTGCTTGACTTATTGGTTGTCAACTTCCAATTATGGACGGCGTATGCACCAATTGTTTTTCCAGTCCAACCAAATAAAGTAGTTGTGCAAGTATGAATCTGAGAGTTGTATTTTAAACCATTAGATTTCCACTCAAAATCAGTACCAATACGAATGTTATTGTCGATAGATAATAACTGTACATTACTAATATCTTGACGCCAGGTGGGCCATTCTAAAATATTTGTCAAAATTGACATGATGATTTTCTTACTGGCATGTATTTCGATAGTCTCATGAGCAGTAACCGGGGCCTGATAATTTATTTCTGTATTAAAAACATTTACTGAATTAGTCATAATAACCTCCTTAAAAATACTTTACACTGGTGGGTGAATAATTGAAATAAGGCCGGAGGACCAATTATACGGTTATTGAGCAATTCTATTTGAAAATAATTATAAAAAGTACACATTAAATAAACCTCAGCTTTGTGAAAAAATTTAGCTACGGCTACTTGACTATATAAGTAAATGAATAGTTAGTTGGTCAATTTTTTATTCTGTGGATACTAATAGACAGTTCCTTTTAAAGCCATTGCATAAAGGGACTTGATCAATTTATTAATGCAAGCTACAGTAGCAACTTTGTGCTTTTTATAATACGGTTGTTCCTTTAGTTTGTCGTTAGGAGATGTTAATGATTTTGTGACAGTGCTTACATGAGCGTTCATAAAAACTGGATTTTGTATGCAGTTTTATCTATCGAGTGAAGAACCTCAAAAAAGGAGCAAAAATTAATATGGGTAATAGACCTTTTAGTAAAAAATCAATAAGAATGGGGAGTTGGTAGGAGTCCATTTGAATTCTTACGTTCCCTAATGCTTTGGTAGCATTCAAATCAAATAATTTTTCTTGATTTGAATATTTACCGCAAGAAGGGCAAGAAAATTTATAAAAGGTTGTTTGATTTTTAGGACTAGATTTGTTAATACGTACTGCTCCCTTTATGAGTTTTCGGGCTTCAGGTCCCAATAAGGAATAGCTCTGATCACAAGAGCTGCATCTAAAAGTGTGTTTAGTATTTTCAGAAAATGCTTGTTTATTAATCTTTATGAATAAATTTATTACCCTATAAAAAAAATTTATTGCTAATAGACAAAATAGAAAAATTCCGATGTAAAACATAGTACCCCCCCTTTGTATTTAATTACTAATAATAGTAATTGTAGTACGAAGAATTAGTGAAGGCAATATACAAAAAAGTATGTTATGGGAAGATATCAAGTAAAAAAAGACTCATAATCATGAGTCTTTACGGGTTTTCTCTTTGTCTTTTAAGTTGTTCGTAATGGCGATTCCTGTGATCATTCCACAGCTGGCTATGGCAATCCACCAAATAGCTATGATAGGTAATAGTTGTCGTGCTTTCATTTTAATCACCCCTAATTTAAGTATGCAAGATCTGATACAGCCGAGCAAGTAAAATTGGTGTAAAAGTGAATGAATGTTTTATTAGTAGCGGAACAAAACTAACGTACTGAAATTAGTAGATATACAAGGAGAAAGAAGTGTCTCAAATAGAAATAAAATAAACAAGAATAATCAAGAGGGCATAGATGAGTAGGCCTAGTGGACTTCTAGGATTTATTGTTAAGCCGTAACCTATAGGTCTAGATACGAATAATTTACCATGGTCTTTTGGAACTAGAATCAAGACAAGCAGAGCATTCATAATAAGAATCAGAGCCATGATGATGCCAATGTAATTTATGGTTACGTTTGAGAGCACAGTATTTTTTAAAGTGTAGAGAAGGATGAGAATGATCGTAAATATTCCAATTGAAGTACCTATAACTTTATTCTTAGTCATAAAAAATCCCTCCGGTAATGACTTTTGTTTTAAGAAATGGGACGATTGTTTTTCCCTATTTACATAAGTTCCTCAAAAACTCAATATCCTTAATAAAAAATGACTGTCATGGTAAGGGATATTATGGAGTTAAAAATCTTAGTAAGTTAGCGACCACACTTACAGAATTATTTTTCTTTAAAGCGATCTATCAAAAATAATATTCCAAAGATAACAAAAAGACCGAAAAGCCCAAAAACATATTCAATAAATATTTCCGTAAAACTAGGATCATATGAAAGATGACGGTTATACTTTTGAAGTAACAATAATATGGGAGGCATAAGGGAAAGTAAGAAGATCAATAATAGTTTTTTGATACCTTTAGTTTTCATAATTTCATCTCAACAAGCCTTTTATTGTTTTGATGTTATCGGAATCAATCCGAATTTCTTTGTCAAAAATAGAAACAGAAAACTTACCACTGTTCCTAGAATTCCAAAATATGCGTCAATAATGTCGGGAGTGTTTAGAAAAGTCATCAATGTTTCACATAGCAAATTTCCTATTATATAAACAATTCCTAGTAAAGAAATAAATCGAAACTTTACATCTTTCATTAGTAAGATAAAACCAATTCCAAGGTAAGACATCAAACTTAGTGAGAAGTTTGATATATGAGAATTGATGTACGTATTAATGACCACAAAATCAGTTGATTGACTTAGCCATCTTCCAATAGTCAATCCTAATCCTAAGAAGATTAGCAGCGAATAAATGAATAAAAAAGGTTTACGAATTTCGAATTTATAATTAACTGTGAACATGATTAATTCTTTCTCCTTAAAATTTAATATATCCGAATTCTACAGGAGCTAGTAAAAAATAGCAATGTGTTTATGGAAGACAAAATTACAGTAAACGCATCACATACACATGGGAATCATTTTTCGATTATATATCTTCGTTTTCTAACGATGTGTAAATTATAGACATAGTAAGGCAGTGTTGCAAAAAAACCAGAAAAGACAATCGCTTGAATTGTGAACATAAAAAAGACAATCATTAAAATCTTTGTTTTTTTTGTTTGTTTTTTTATAAATGAAATAAAGATAAGAATTCCAGATAAAATTGAACAAATTAAGTACCCTCCAATAAGGATAGAGGATATGAAATAAAGTGCTTTTGTAAATGATGAGAACTCAGCTGAAGGGGTGATCACCATAAATATAGCTAGAATACTATATAGAAAAGCCCCGACAACAAAAGCAATTGAAGTGTAAAGTAAATAGTTTTTTCTTTCATTATAAGTCATAGCTCAGCTCCTTAAGTTGTTTTATTAAGAGTAGCACGATTGATCTGAAGGGACAATCTGGAAAAAGTACTACGTTAACCAAAGATACCACGGAAATTTTACAAAAAAAGAAGCCAATCAGCCTCTTCTTACTTTTTCTGTTGAGCAAAATAACGATCAATACAGGTCTTAACTCCTTCAAAATCTTTTTCCATAAATAACCTTGCGGAGACTTTGATGATTGGAAGGTTGTTTTCATTGTCAAAAGAGAAGAAAGGATCCGGCAGGACTAAATAATCCACCTGGTCTTTATCTCTAAGATAGTTGAAGGAAACATTATAATATTGAGAGAAATAATCTTTCATATCAGAGTATTCCTCAAAGTTTACAGGTAAAGGCATACTGCCACACCCTACGCCCGAATTAACTGTAAAAACGAAACATAGCTTAATCATAAAATATCCTCCTCCTCAATAATCTTAAGCATAAAAAGAGCTCTCGGTTGACACTCATCTCAACAATCGAAGGAAACGCCTGATCTGGGCAGTCTTCTATTCAAGCTGGAAGCAAGTAATGATCTGATGACAAACTTCTTCCGGTGAGAGCTTTGTATTGTTGATTTTCAAGTGGTGCACAGTTGGAAAAAGAGTCTCTAGCTCGTGGTCGCGACTTTCCAATCGATTTCTTTTAGCTGATGTTAGCAGTTCTTTTCTTGAAAATTTGATGTCTCGTTTGGAGGGCTTCAGTTTTAGTCGCTCTTCGTGCACATTTCTTTTTAGTCGTTCTCTCAAGGTTGCAACTAATTCGATAAAGTAGACCTCCTGATTGGCAGCTAAAAAAATGTCAGCGATATCGTGCAAAAATTCAATGTCATAAGCCAGATCAAAATCAATCACCACAGTGAAGATAATCGTTTTAGTCGTATTGTTTTCCGTATTATTGACGAATGCTTTGAAGAGCTCTTTTCGTGTTTTGTCAGAAAGCATGAAGGCTGGGGTGCTGTAGCCTAGAAAGTTCGCGAAAAGATCCACTGTCTGATGGTTAAACAGTAACTTTCCATCGATTCGTTTTTCTAGCTCTTTCCCAACAGTCATCTTGCCGACTGCTTGAGCACCAAGCAATGCGATTAAAGCCATCTTACTCACATCCATTCATTTTCTTACACTAATAAAAAGTCTTGAGCCTGAAGATTATCCTATCTCCAAAAAAAGTTTAATGATTTTTGTAATAAAGACCAAACACAAAAAGTACTATGCTTGGAAGCAAATAATCCAACAATCTATCAACAAGTCGTTCCATAGTAACAGTATGGTGAAGGATGAAAATGTCTAGGAATAGTCTAAAAATGAAAATCAACAATAAGACAAACGCAAGAATCAAAAAATACTTATAAAACTCTTTTTTCGTCTTTTTCAAAAGATCACCTCAAAAACCTTCTATACTAATAGGAAAATACAAGAGAAATTCTTCTTGTATTAACCTTCTTGAATAGTAGCAAAATAATGATCAATACAAGTCTTTATCCCCTCAAAATCTTTTGCGATAAATAATTTTGCAGGGACTTTGATGATGGGAAGGTTGTTTTTATTGTCAAAGGGAACAAACGGGTCTGGGATAACTAAATAATCCGCAGAGTTGTCGTTAAATTCATTAATCGAAACATCGTAATACTTAGAGAAATAATCTCTCAAATCATTATGACCTCTAACAGCAGCTCCAGCAAAGATTGATCCGTAATTTATCCCAGTGCTGACAGTTAAGACAAAGCATAGTTTCTTCATGTTGGCTCCTCCTACGAAGATATAAAAAATTCTATTTATTGATTAACAAGCTTATTGAGATGAATCCAGTTTACTATTTACATAAAAAAACTGTACTAACAATAGAGAGAAAAAAATCAAGGTATTCAAAAGTAAAAAAGAATCATCAGAAAAAGAGAAGGATCCTTTAAGCAAAATGCTTAGCGCTAATTGAAAACTGCCAAAAAGATAAGATGAACGAGAATATTGCAGCTGAGAATACTGCCAGTTTGATGCATTTTTGACAGCTTTAGTTGAACGAAACCCATAGAGTGAGTTGAAGCGATAATGCTCACTTTTTGATAGATGCTTGAATAAAGAGGGAAAGATAATTAGAAAGACAAAGGCTGGCAATGAACTAAAAATAAAAGGAAACATGGCTATACTCCTTGTTCTATTTTATCATCCACATTCCAGTTATTCCATATTAGGAGTACCCATGAATGATGGAAATAGTTCGAATCGGGATTTTCATGTGGAAACCATAAATAAGCTTTAGGAGGCATCATCAGATACATTGGTGCAAAAAAACTAGCACACGGCTAGTCAGATGGTTTATTCTTATTTGCGTCTTGAATTCCATGTTTGACAGCTATTCGAATGACAAAGTATAAAAGTAGCAGCGCAGCTCCGTAGTAAAACAGACTAAATAATATGCCCATGAGAATCCCTTCTTTTAGATTATTGTACCATAGAATACTTCTACAAATTTCAAGTGAACATTGCACTTGTTGTATCATAATTTATTCGATTCTATCAGTAAACGTATAATATAAAAAGCAGGGAGTAATCTTGATTTTTAAGATTGCTCCCTGCTTGCTTTACATTCAAAAGAGTCTAAGATTCCTCAATAATACAGCCGATAATGAAACTACGTCTCAAAATACTTCTGTGGAGAGGCCGCCATTTCTTCAAACCGATTAAGAAACTGTGCCGCATGATACCCATCACATACTGCATGATGGACCTGTAAGGATACCGGCAGAAAAAGTTTATTTTCACGAGGAATAAACTTTCCAGCGGTAACGATTGGCAAGAGATAGTTTCCGCCATTATTCACATTTAGATTAAAGCCAGTAAACGAAGTCCAAGGAATCATGGATAGGTTAATGACATTCTCAGGTATAGATTTTTGTGGAAATAGTTTTCCAGTATTGCTGAAGGCTGCCAAGTCAGCCAAGTAGCTTTGCTTAAAAGTTTCGAAATCGGATGAATACTCGGTTGATAACGCAGAAAATTGATGTGTTTCTTTGTCAAAAATTGTGTACAAGGGGGATAGCGTGTCCCAATACCCAAGCTGCCCCTTGCTATTGAAGCTCATTCTGAAATGGATTTCTTGATTGGCAATCGCAGTCATCAGGTAGATAAATCCTACATAAAAGGAATGCTCTTTCTTTTTTAGATAAGCATGAAGTAGTGTGATATCTACCTCTTTTGTTAGGCTAAACGTAGTTTGCTGCGCCAAATAATGATGAAATACCTCAGCTCGATCCCATTTTTCTATATTGATGATGTTAAACATGTGATGAATCCCTCCTAATCATTAAATTTGAACTGTTAGGAGGGAAAATCTTGTGCTTTTTTCATATGAATCCTTCTTTCTTTTGTTTTAAAAAAGTATGACCGTGTCAGCGCATTTGATGCAGTCTGTTAAAAAGGATACAAAATAATAAACCAACAGCCATAAATGAACAGATCCACTAGTAAAGGCAAGAGAATCTTCTCTTCTGATTTTGATAGAAAAAAAGAATCGATCGCAAAAAACATAAGAAATAGAAAAATAATTATGCCGGCATTAGGACGAAGGAGCGCCAACGCGAGGAAGGTAGTTAGTAAACAAATCATATACGTGATATAAAAAGGTTTGTATTTTTTTGGTATGATTTTCAAGTTTGCGAACATAGCAATCAGCCTCCCTATAAATAAGTATAGCAACGAAAGGAAACGCAAACAATCGAATTTCAAGTTTTCTCAAGAGTGATAGAGAAACTGCCTGAATAAAGACGTTTTTCGTCAAGTTTTTCTATTTTCTTTGTAAAACAAGCTGATTTTTTGAGCTTTCATTTTATCCGTGTTACGGTGATCAATGTAGTAAACAGCAGAAAATCTTTGATTAACACCGCTGTTTTTCGAATTCGACCACGACCATACGTGATAAAATAGGAGGAATTAGACACATGGCAAAATATCAAGATTTACCAGCAGTCGAAACACGTCTCTATGTCAATGGCAAATGGGTGGAAGGCTCAGAAGGAACGAAACCAGTGACCAATCCTGCAACAGGGGAAACACTAGCAAACGTTCATGTCGGGGGCGAAAAAGAAGTCAAGGCAGCGATCGAAGCTGCGAATAAGGCTTTTCCAGAATGGTCGCGAAAATCTGCGTCTGAACGGGCAGAACTAATGAATAAAATGGCGGACTTAGTCGAAGAAGACACAGACCGCTTAGCAACAATTATGACAATGGAACAGGGCAAGCCTCTAACGCAAGCAAAAGGCGAGATTCAAACAAATGTTGAAAATCTGCGCTGGAATGCAGCGGAAGGACAGCGTCTTTTAGGGGAGATTGTCCCTTCACCAGCAACAAACCAATGGCAGGTTCGGAAGCAAGCTGTTGGAGTGGTGGGAGCCATCACGCCTTGGAATTTCCCATCCAATATGATTATTCGGAAGATTTCTCCAGCGATTGCGGCGGGATGTACCGTGATTTTGAAGCCATCGAAGGAAACGCCTCTTTCTGCATTGGCTTTGATGGAATTGTTTGATAAGGCGGACTTTCCTGAGGGGGTAGTGAATATCGTTTTAGGAGATTCTTCAACGATCGGTCCCATTCTTTCTGAATCAGAGGATGTGCAAAAAATCACCTTTACTGGTTCAACCGAAGTCGGTCAAAAACTAAATGAACAAGCGGCACCAACATTGAAAAATGTGTCAATGGAGCTTGGTGGACATGCGCCCTATATTATTTTTCCAGATGCAGATATCGAGCGCGCAGTGGATACGTTGATCCAAACGAAGTTCATTAATAATGGACAAGTCTGCACGTCGCCAAATCGGATTTTCATCCATAAAGACATTAAGGAAAAAGTAACGGATCGTATCGTGGAAGCAATCAAAGACGTCACTGTTGGAAATGGCTTGGATGATCCGACAACTGGCCCATTGATTAATCAATCCGGTGTCGAAAAAGTGATGGATCAGCTGAAGGACGCGACGGATAAAGGTGCGAAAATCTTAGCCGGCGGTCATAAGCTTGAGGATGGCGAGTATGCCAACGGCAATTTCTTCGAACCGACTGTTTTAGATGGTGTCACCAAGGAGATGGACATTTTCTATCAAGAAACCTTTGGTCCGGTGATTCCGTTGATCACCTTCGAGGATGAAGAAAAAGTCATTGAAGATGCAAATGATACAGAATTTGGATTGGCGTCTTATTTCTTCTCAACCAATATTCATACAGTGGAAAATGTAAGTAATAAATTGCAATACGGCATGGTAGGTGTCAATGATACCGAGATATCAAATTCCGCGACACCGTTTGGTGGAGTGAAACATTCAGGCTTTGGCCGTGAAAATGGAACCTATGGCGTAGAAGAGTATGTCGAGGTGAAATTCGTCAATATTCGTACGGCAAAATAGCGGACAGCTAGCTCTACACAATTAAATAGAGAATGAAGACAGGATCAACTTTTTGATCCTGTTTTTTTCTTGTATCGAACAAAGAAAGTCAAGCTTGACCTGTATTTTCGAGTATCTTTTTTTTGGAAATTCATTTAGATTTTGGATTTTTGTTCAGTGGGGTTTCCTTGTATTCTGTTAGTGAAAGAAGTTTTTAGCAGAAGGGAGGTCATTTTATGGATTTTCGAGAGATTTTAGGGGTGAGTAAAAAACGGCGTTTAGAATTATTAGAAATACTTTACTATCATCGAAAGGGCTATTCACATGATCACTTGTTGAGTGAATTAAACTGCTCTTTGCCTATATTGAAAAATGATATCAAAATCATCAATAGTAAAAACACATATTTTCAGATTGTAAAAAAAGAGGGATGGTATTCTCTTTCCCTTGATCGATCAGTCAGCTTAAGCAATTTGTATTCAGATATTTTACGTTTTATTCCAGAGTATCAAATCATTGAGGAACTTTTGTATGAAGAATGTAACAATATTACTGCATTATCTGAAAAACTACAGTTAAGTACATCGAACACACAACGCTGTATAAAGAAAATCGAAAAAACGTTGGAAAGTTCGAAGATGAAACTATGTTTTCGACCGTTAAGAATTGAAGGCAGTGAAAGTGAGATACGTCATTTTTATTTTCGGTTTTATATGGAGCGTCAAAGTACTATTGAAAATCTGCTACCTAAGCTGACAGTACAGCAATATTTGACCATTGAAAAATATGTGGAAGATTTTGCGGTAGCTAATGACATTTGGCGGAAATATGTATTTGAGAAAAGGCTAAATTATAACTTCTATATTAGTTTGTGGCGAATAAAAAATAATCATGCGTATCCAAAGCACGAGTTAAGAAAATTAGGGTTGAAATTACCGCAAAAAGAATCATACAAGCAGTTAGAGAAAGTGGTATGGGAAATTGCTGGGATTCGACTGAGCCCTGATATATTGAGAGATTGTCTATGGCTTAGTTTCTCGGATGCCGTGGTTTTCAGCATCACTCATCGGGAATATGCGTTGATCGATAATCCTCGGTATCAGTATTTGTATATGCTTCATTATGATTTAGTAAGAGAATTCGATGAACTGTTAGGCTATCGCTTATCCAAAAAGGATAAAATCAATTTTGCAACGGTTTTATGCAACGATGTCTATCTCTATGATACAGACAGTACCTTTCTTAATTTGCTGTGGGATAATCGTGTATTTTTTTTAAAAGAATCCATCAGAGTTTACAGCAATGGGATAAAAAGGATCCGACAACTAGTAGAATCTTTTGTCACAAGAAATGAGATTTATCAAGAAGAGGGATTTATTCAAAATTATGTGTACTTGTTATTGACGACAAAGGTCGAAAGTTTAAAATGGTTAGCAAAACAGGATCATCTGATGAAAGTTTTATTGCTCTCTGATTTGACTCCGACGGAAGAAACCTTTCTCGCTCATCAGATTCAAGAGAATGTCTTTGGAAACTTCATCATTGATCATTTTGAAAAATTGCCTGGGGGTACCGATCAATTAACTAATGAAATAAAGAAATATGATTGCTTGGTTACTACACGATTAATGACAGGCATTCCAGAAGAGTGTCCAGTTTTGGTGATTGAACCTTTTTTAACCTCAGACAACATTCAGGATATCCAGAAGTTGGTAACCTGTATTGCAGAAAAAAGAAATGAACCTTATTTCTTATGATGCGAAATGCCAAATAATCATAAAAGTTTATATTTATATGATTATTATTACGAATTATTCTCTAGTATACCCATCTCTCCATAGTAAAAAATAAATTTTTGGTTTTTTTCTGAAAGGTAGCTAAAATTCTATTCATTTTTATAACAGTCAAAAACTTTAACAAACTTCAATTTATCAAATTGGATAACCTTCGTATATGTGAAAACCTTTTTATAATGGGTGTTAAACTTAATAAAAAAACGATATTATTTCAGCTGTTTACAAAACAGCTGTTTTCTTTTTGCTTTAAAATAATGTTGTAAAAAAAAGTGGAGGGGATGAAAGTGAATAGAAAAGTACAGGTTGTGGCATTACTACTGCTGCTATTATCATGTTTTTCTGGGATTTTCACAGAGGTGGTGAAGGCTCGCGAGCGAGAAGAGGAAATTGTGCTATATAAGCAAGACCATTTAGTGATTTCCTACTCGTATTATATAGAAGAAGCCGAAAAGCAAAATATTTGGTACTTGAAGCTCAGTAGAATGTCAGAAAAAGAAAACTATCATCAGCGTTTTAAACTGAAAGTCATGGACGAAGATCAAAAAGTAATCAAGTATGGAACAATCGAAGGAATGGAGCAACAGGAGGGGTGGCTGGTAGAGAAGGAATTTTCCACTTCTAATAAGAGGGAGCTGTCTTTTGAGCTGCCAAAAGAATTGAAGGATATCAGGTTAATCGTACAAATGGATGAAAAGAAATTAAAAGAAGAGGAGGAACAAGATGCCCAAGAGAACATTTTGCCAAATGATTTAGGCTGTCAGCTAAGTATTGAGAAAGAGAATTCAAAAAAGATGAAGACAAAAGCCTCCAAAATCAACGAAAGGAATCAAGAAAAACAAGAGGAAAACAACAAACTGGCTGGTCCATCTTTAAAATCCAGTAATACACCTGCTTTGAGAGCCGGGGAGGGTGGATTAGCTTATAGCCTGCATAAGTATACGAACAAAGAACCTGAATATTCGGGTTCAACCAATCCTGATGGTATTTATCCGACGCCTTCTTGGAAACCTTTGGGACAAGAAAATGTTTTGAATCATCAAGGCGGTGTCGAAACGGTTGCTGGTTGGGATGGGAATACTGGCTGGGACACCTCTAGCCAAAATTTGAGAAATTCCTATATTCATTATGGGTACAATGCCGATGTAGCCGATAGAGCTAGTCTATCGATCCGTAAGATGGCAATGGCTACCGAAAAAGAAGATGAGTTTAATGTTCGTCTTAATGTTCGAGGACAGACGAATTATGAACCAGGTATTGATATTGTACTCGTATTAGATAATTCGGCATCATTAAGATTAGGTCCGAAAGAGATCGCTTTAAATATGGTAAAAAAATTGGTTGATCAGCTTGCCCAATTAAAGAATGAGGGAAATGCGAATATCAGGATTGGTTCTCACACCTTCTCGAGCTACGAAACGTCTAATCAAGTCGCACATTCGACTTTTCAAATCTCTGAGAATCCTGAAGATTGGAAAAAGATATACGGCAGCGAGGGATATGGTAAATGGCCGTGGGGACAAACTCATACGCAACGAGGCCTAGCAGAAGGATACGATTTGTTTGAAAAAGCAAAAGAAACCGATGAAGGAGCCGGAAAAACATACAATCGAAAGAAAATGATGTTAGTTTTTACCGATGGCGCACCTAACCAAAGCTGGACACCTATAACCACTATGTACGATTCTGACCTGTTTTATGACAAAGTTCGAATTTTAAGAAATGATGATAAGAATAGCACTGCTAACTATAAAGTCGGAAGTTCATTAGGATCGACAGGTACCAGTGTCAAGTTTTCTAGAGGGATAAATTATGGCGGTTACACGATCAATAGTCATTTAACTACAACCAACTCAACAGCAAAGGATATCAAAGAACAAGGAGTTGAGATTCATACGATTGCTGTTGATATTACTAAAGTTAGTGCAGAGGGACACTCTGAGTTGGAGTTGATTGAAGGGCTGTTTCGAATGGCAAGTAGAAAAGCTAACGCTTCAGGCTCCGTGAGTAATAGAAATAATTACTTCTTCCAATATGGCAGTATCAGTGATTTAGAACAGTATATCAATGAATGGTATAGCGAGATATCCTACAGTATTTACAAAGGAAAGATTGATGATTTATTAGGGGATATGGTAGATCTGGTTCCGAATTCGGTAAAGATTTCTAGAGCAGCGGGTGATCCATTCACACTTCCTCAAGTAGTCATGAAAGAAAATAATCGTCGTCTTACTGTTGATAATATCAATCTCTATAAAGGACAGGAGATACAGATTGATTATAAGGTTAAGTTAAGAACCAATGATTCGGCTTTTGAAGAGGGAAAATGGTATCAAACGAACGGTAAGACGACCCTAGAGCCAACACCTGAACAAAGTCCTGACGTATTGGATTTTGCGGTTCCTTCTGTTCGGCTTCCAAGGGAAGAAGAAGTTGATATACCAGTCGAAAAGAAATGGGAAGATACCCGCAACAATGAAGAAGATTTTTGGGGATTACGGCCAGATAAAATTGTTGCGAGTTTACAGAAAAAAATAGGTGCAGAAGAGGTTCTGCAAACAGATGTCACGAAAAATACAAACTGGAAAGCAACCTTAACTACTGTGGAAGAAGGCGAAGAATTCCAAGTTGTCGAAAAAGATCGAGTAAAAGGGTATGCGAAGGCTGTCTCTGCTCCGGCAAACTTTACTAAAGCTAGTCTAGGTTCTAACACGGTCACAATCACCAACAAACTACTGACCACAGATTATACCTTCAAAAAGGTTTCTCATGATGGACAAACGCCATTTACTGGTACTGACAAGCCGAAATTTAAGGTGACACGGCAAGCAAAAAATGGACTCTCCGAACGGATTGTTTATACAGATCTTGAACCAAAAACTGATGGATCAGTCACGATTGAGAAGCTTCCAATTGGCAGCTATACAGTAGAAGAGACATCTGTACCTATAGGGCATAGTAAAATGTCTAATTTCACTATTGAGGTTTCAGAAAATATTGCAGGAACAGCAGTCATAGCGACTGTTGCTGGACAGGGGAGTCAACTGGTCGTATCGAACAAGTTGAAGGATTTTACCTTAGAGGTATTTAAAGTTGATTCTGAAGACGAACCGCTGAATGGAGCTAGTTTTAAATTAACCG
Source organism: Enterococcus sp. DIV0170 (assembly GCF_051710765.1). Taxonomy (NCBI): domain Bacteria; kingdom Bacillati; phylum Bacillota; class Bacilli; order Lactobacillales; family Enterococcaceae; genus Enterococcus; species Enterococcus sp. DIV0170. The sequence continues at coordinate 2,725,737 of NZ_JBIOLG010000001.1, read as the reverse complement.
GCCCAAACGGATACGACCAAACGCTTTCTAGCGGCTCAATCTTTAATTTTTCAGGGTTGAAGCCAGGAAACTATACTTTAACTGAAACTACTGTGCCTGAGGGGTATACAGGGTTAAAAATAGAATTCAAATTCAAAATAGAAAATGATGGGAGTGTCATTTATATGACAAATACTCCATTAATAAGTGAGCGATCATCTTTAACCAGCAATAAAGTTTCGCTAATTGTTAAAAATAAACCTGTAATCAATTCTGGAATACTCCCAAGTACGGGGAGCAGAGGGGGAACGTTCACAAAGGTAGCCTTTGTATTTATTGGAATCGGCGCCCTATTAAGTTTTGGTTCGTGGTATTTTAACTGGAAAAAAACGAGTCGTTAATAAAAGTCATATAAAAAATAACGTATCTATCTTTTTTTGTGAAGAGAGATACGTTATTTATCTTAAAATATCATTTTATTTTAAAAGTGTTTATAGATGGCATCTAGTTATCGTTAAAGGTTAAAAAAATCAAATGGAATAAAAAAAATTTAACTATTAGTTTCTAAAAAAATTTATTTTAAATTTAAAAAGTGAATTAAATAACAGGTGTCTCAATGCTTTGTGTTTGTAATAAAAGTTGTATTAGCGATTTGATAACACACTTTTATTTTTGGAAGGTGAAAGCAGGGATAATTCATATCAGTTACCATTATTATACGGTAGACAACGGATAAACCGAAGCAACAATTAGTACTATGTGCTTTGTTGCTTGGCTTTTTCTTTTGTCATTCATAAAGGTGAGAAGGAGGGGAGGCGCCCTATTTTATTGAATGAACGTACTAAGTGTTGGTAAACAATTTAGTATGACGTAAAAGGGGTTTTACTTCATACGAACATAGCACACAAGACGTGGCTATTTTTGATTCAAATGGTTAGTGGGGATAAGCATAGGAGTGAATGAAGAGGGTGAGAAGATGAATTTTAGAGATATTTTAGGGGTGAGTAACCTACGACATTTGCGATTGATAGAATTGCTTTATGCATGTCGCACGGGGTTATCAAGTGACCAATTATTAGAGGAGTTAGAATGTTCACTATCTGTTTTACTAAAGGATGTAAAACTGATTAATAGTCAACAGGATGCCTTCAGAGTTCAGAAATATAAAGGACTTTATCAACTGAAGATTAAGTCACATATCAGTATTAATCGCCTCTATGCGGATACGATCCAACAGTCGCCAGAGTTTCAAATTATCGAAGAGCTGCTGTATGAAGAGTGCGAAAATATTATTGATCTATCGAAAAAGCTTTACCTGAGTCCATCAAAGACTCAGCGGAATTTAAAAAAGATCGAAGGTGTTCTGTCGGAAACCGGGATTACTTTACAGTATCGTCCGTTGCGATTGGAGGGGAATGAGAGTGTCATTCGTCATATGTACTATCGCTACTTCATTGAGAAGTCGGATCGGCTGGGTTCTTTGTATCGAGAGTTGAAGGAGTTCCAGATAAAGGCGATCACGGAACTGGTGAATCAATTCATTCAAGTGAATAAGTTAGAGGATAACTATATTTCTCGCAAACGCTTAGGCTATAACATGTATATCAGTCTATGGCGGATCAAAAACGGGCATTATTATCCGAAGACGAAGCTTAATAGCGATTTGATGTTACCGGAAAAACAAATGCTAGATGCCTTTAAACGAATGGCAATGGAAGTTTTTCGATTGAAACTGTCGTCTGATAAGATTAAGGATTGTCTTTGGTTATCTTACGGCGATGTGGTTGTGGCTAGTAAAAGTCAATTGCAAAGTGCTTTGAAAAAAGAGGATGAGTATGCCGATTTCTATTACCGTCATTTAGAATTGGTGGAAGAGTTTGATAGCCTTTTGAATTTCTCTTTAGGAAATGATAAGAAACAGGACTTGGCCATTGTCTTAATGAATGAGCATCGGATCTATGAACCTGAAGGTCAGTATATCGATATTTTATTCCGTCAGCGAAAAATTTTCTTGGAAAAATTATCAGAGACACACGACCAAGCTGTTAAAAAGGTGAAAAGAATCGTTGATCAATTTGTTAATCGGTATCAAATCTATCAAGAAGAAGACTTTGTTTGGAATTATGTCTATATCTTGATAACCATGGTGCCTCAAAGCCTGTCATTGTTAGCCAGTTGCGACCGACCTTTGAAGTTGCTCTTGTTATCAGAACTTTCTCCAACAGAAGAATTCTTTTTAGGCAGCCAAATTGAGAATCAAATCTATGGAAATTTCGAGGTTCACTATGTAGAGAAAAAGCTAAGCAATGTAAGTATTCATCGTTCAGAGTTGGAAAAATATGATGCGCTGATCACTTCAAGCAGCGTGGAAGAAGTACCGGAGGAGTACCCGACGGTTGTGATCGATCCGTTTCTAACGAATCAAGACGTCCATCAGTTACAACAGCTCGTCAGTAAGTTAGCCGGTTGAAAGGGACCGATTCCAACCCATAGAGGGGGTGGTAAAAATAGCCGCAGATCCCCTACAAAAAAAGAGCAGTGAGAAGACAATTGGTTTTCTCGCTGCTCTTTGCTTATTTTTGAAGAAATCGTTAAGGGAGGCGTCTACCCTAACGATCTTAGCGCTTTCTCGTTGATGGAACTGTAGTCCGAAAGGGTTTCTTGAAGCGCTTAGGTAATACGAGTGAGATCAATTCAAAGGGTGTAGCCAAAACGGTCCAAGCAACTTGACGGGCACTCGGGTGGAAGTAGTACACCTGCATCAATACAAAGTGAAGCAACAGTAATCCTGGCAGTAATTCCAGACCGATCTGCCAATGAGCATCCCAATGAGTGAAGTAACGTAATAAGCTTAATCCCAATGGGTACAAATAGAATAGCGATGTTACGAGATTCACACGCCAGCTTTTCGTCAATAAACGAAGATTAAGTATGAAGAAAAGTGCTGAAAGAACCACTCCAATCGGTGGAAACAAGCTGACTAATAGTGAATAAAGCGCACCGAAAAGTAACAATCCTGGTCCTTTGACCAAGGCGGCAACGAGGATCAGTAGTCCAATCAATAATAATTGCTGCTTGATGGTCGCGATACATAAAATGGCAAATAAAGCGAGTGTTGCCCAGTGCCAGAAGCTGCTTAATGGCTCCTTATCAGGATAGCGCTGCTTTATATAGCGTGCGGCATTTGGAAATTCTCGTTGAAAATTAGGCATACAATCACCTCTTTCTAAAATAGTAGAGAGACGACTTAAAATGTTCATCAATCTTTAACACCTAGTATAGAGAGAATAACATTTTGGAACATCAGACTTTTGACGGATTTTCTAAAGAAGTTTTTCTGACTAATGGAAATTTCTCTTGACCTGAAATGCGTCCCAGCGTTTATGGTAATCTTATACATGTAAAGAAAGCGAAGGAGATGATGAAATGACTATTAAAATGATCGCAGTAGATATGGATGGAACGTTTTTAAATGAGGAGAAAACGTACAATCGTGAAAGATTTAAAATCATTTTTCAGCAGTTAAAGGAAAAGGATGTAAAGTTTGTGGTTGCCAGCGGCAATCAATACGATCAGCTAAAGAGCTTTTTCCCAGAGCTTCACAGAGAAATGTCCTTTGTTTCTGAAAATGGTGCGAACATTATTGTTGAAGGAAAAAATTATTACAATGCGTCCTTACCAATTGAAAAGGTTCTGGCTGCCTTAAAAGGAATCAGCGCACTAGGACCATCAGCACTTGTCATATGTGGAAAAAAGAGCGCCTATGTTTCAAAGGAGATGCCAGAAGAGGTTTTCAATAGTGTTCGATTTTATTATCCTAGTATCAAAAAGCTTGAGAGGCTAGCGGATATTACGAAGGAAAATGACGAGATCTTTAAGTTCGCCCTGACATTTTCACCCACGGAGGTTGAAGTGAAGCTGTCCTCTTTAACAGAACTATTGAACGGGGAGATGGTTCCTGTCTCGAGTGGACATGGGGATATTGATTTGATTATTCCAGGAGTTCACAAGGCACGTGGCTTAGCTCAGCTAGGCGAGGAATGGGGAATCGCTCCTGCTGAGATCGCGGCTTTCGGCGATAGCGGCAATGATATTGAAATGTTGAAGTATGCGGGAATGAGCTTTGCGATGGCAAATGCACAGGAGAAAGTAAAGCAAGCTGCTCAAACGATTATTGGTTCGAACAATCAAGAAAGTGTCTTAGAACAAATGGAATTATTACTGAAGGCTTAGGTTAACGAGAAAACATTAAGGCAGTAGATGCTTTAATGTTTTTTTGTGAGCATCTTAGTTTTTCGTGTGTTCGCGACCATTGTGTTAAAATAAGTTGAATTTAGCTGAGCTTGGAGGAGAACCCTTCAGGCGATATAATTAAAAGAAGAATTTTGATGTAGGAGGACTATGAATGATTTTTGATTCTCATACGCATTTAAATGCGGAACAATTTGAAGAAGAAATTCCCGAAACGGTCGAACGAGCGCGTGAACTTGGCGTGACAGAGATGGCGGTCGTTGGTTTTGATACGCCGACCATTGAAAAAAGTTTAGAACTAAACCAACAATACGAGGGGATTTACTCCATCATCGGCTGGCATCCCACAGAGGCTGGCAGCTATACGAAAGTGATCGAAGAAGACCTAATCAAAAAATTAACTTTGCCAAAAGTGGTAGCGTTAGGCGAAATCGGGCTGGACTATCATTGGATGGAAGACCCAAAAGAAGTTCAGGATAGCGTCTTTCGTCGTCAAATCGCGATTGCGAAGGAAATGAACTTACCCATTAGCATCCATACGCGTGAAGCGATGGAAGATACGTATAAGATTTTAAAAGAGGAAGACATTCGCGATATCGGCGGCATTATGCACAGCTTCAGCGGCAGCGGAGAATGGGCGAAGCGTTTCTTAGATTTAGGGATGCATGTATCCTTTTCTGGTGTGGTGACTTTCAAGAAAGCCTTGGACGTTCAAGAGGCTGCGACTGTGGTACCAATGGATAAACTGCTAGTAGAGACGGACGCCCCTTATTTAGCGCCGATGCCGTATCGTGGCAAACGCAATGAACCAGGCTATACTCGCTATGTGGTCGAAAAAATTGCGGAATTACGGAATTTACCGATGGAAGAGGTCGCGCAGCAAACAACAGAGAATGCGCATCGTTTATTCAGGATCAATGCCCATGACTAAAGAGAAAATTGAAGAAATCATTGTTGTTGAGGGTAAAGACGATACGAAACGGTTGAAAGAGGTTTTTGATGTTGATACGATCGAAACACGAGGATCAGCCATCAACGAATCGATCCTAGAGCAGATCGAACATGCGCAAGAAACACGGGGCGTGATCGTGTTCACTGATCCAGATTTTTCTGGGGAGAAGATTCGCAAGACGATCATGGAGGCGATTCCTGATGCCCAGCATGCTTTTCTATCAAGACGAATGGCGGCACCGCAAAAACGTGGCAGCAGCCTAGGGGTTGAACATGCCAGCGATGAGGCGATCATAGAAGCCCTGCACAAAGTGGTGACGCCAGCCGAAGGTGATGAGCCAAAAATAGCTAGACAAACGCTGCTGGATTATGGTTTAATAGCGGGAGCTCAAGCCCGTGAACGACGCGAATGTTTGGGCGATGAATTGAAAATTGGCTATACGAATGCCAAACAATTAGAAAAACGCTTGACGATGTTTCGCATCACGGAAGCACAACTGCATGAGGCAATGAGGAAAGTAGAGGAAACTTTGTGAACAAAGATATAGCAACACCTTCGCGAACGCGAGAAATCCTGCAAAAGCACGGCTTCTCCTTTAAGAAGAGTCTCGGTCAAAACTTTTTGACTGAACCAAACATTTTACAAAAAATCGTCGCCACCGCTGAAATCGATAAACAAACCAATGTCATCGAAGTCGGACCGGGAATTGGCGCATTGACAGAGCACTTAGCTCGCGCAGCACATCAAGTCTTGGCTTTTGAGATTGATGATCGATTGATCCCTGTCTTAGCGGATACTTTGAGTCCTTATGACAATATCAAAGTTGTTCATAACGACATTTTGAAGGTTGACTTAAAGAAGGAAACAGCTTTTTTCGATCAAGCAGGTCCAATCAAAGTGGTAGCGAATCTGCCTTATTACATCACGACACCGATCATGATGCACATTTTGGAATCGGAACTTGCGGTGGATGAAATGGTTGTGATGATGCAGCGAGAGGTCGCTGACCGCATTTCAGCAAAACCAGGAACGAAAGCCTATGGGTCTTTATCCATTGCGGTGCAATATTATATGGACGCATCTACTGCTTTTATCGTACCGAAGACGGTATTTATTCCGCAGCCCAATGTGGATTCTGCGATTTTGCGACTGGTTCGACGGGAAACACCAGCGGTAGAGGTCACCAATGAGACGGAATTTTTCAAGCTAACGAAAGCTGCTTTCATTTTACGACGCAAAACTTTATGGAACAATTTATTAAATAGTTACGGGAAGGACGATGCGACAAAAGCTTGGCTAGAAACGAGCTTGCAGCAGGCCGAGATCGACCCTAAGCGTCGTGGTGAAACCTTATCACTAGAAGAATTTGCGCGTTTATCGAATGCGTTAGAGGCAAACAAATAAAAATAAAAAAGGGCTTCGGCTCTTTTTGTTTGGTTTGATGAAATGCGTGATGAGAACAGATTTTTTTAGGCAAAAAAATTCATGTTGAATCGAGATAGCTGATTCAGTGTAGAATATCATGAAGCCCTAAAAAAATAATTAATTTATAAAGCTTTTCTAACAATAACCACAGGTAATTTGTCAAACAAAACCTAACTGCCCTATAATGAAATATATAAATTCTTTTTGGAGGACACAATGAAAAAATTCATTCTTGGAATATTAGTGGTAGCTATATTAGGTGTAGGTGGCTACTATGCTTACACGACTTTCTTTACAAAAGAAGAAATACCGAAACAAGAAACACGTAAAACAACAATAAAAAAAGCAAAAGAACCAGAAAAAGCCGGTGAGAGCATCAAAGCAAGTGACTATAGTGATGCGGATAATTGGCTATCAAAACCGACAGAAATTACGAGCCAAGCAGATGTTTTTATGTTGTATCCTACCACTTATGCGCAAAAAGATAAGAACTCATCCTCTATAGCGAAAATTGATGACGCTACGATGCGTGCGGGTGCGCAGGTGTTTCTAGCAACGCAAGGCTCTGCCTTTGATACAAGCGGCAATGTTTATGCTCCTTATTATCGTCAATTAGATGCGACATGGGTACTATCGAAACCAAAAGAAGAACAGGGACAATATACGGATGGTGTTCCGAAAACCGATGTATTAGCCGCTTTCGATTATTACATCAAACACGAGAACAACAATCGTCCTTTCATTTTAGTGGGACACTCTCAAGGTGCTCGGATGCTCAAAGCGATTATGTATGACTATTTTAAACAAAATCCAGGAGTTTCCGATCGTATGATTGCCGCTTATGTATTAGGACAATCAGTGACTCAGCAAGAAATGAATGATAACCCACAAGTGAAATTCGCGACGGGCCCAGATGATACTGGTGTTGTGGTTTCATACAATACGGTTGCACCAGATTTTACTGGTACCTTACCAACTTGGGATGAAGGCGCGTTAGCGATTAATCCGATCAATTGGAGAACCGATGGAACACCAGCAACAGCTGCAGAAAACTTAGGTTCCTACGTGCGTAATGAAAATGGAGACTACTCTAAAGTTATGAATCTTGCGGATGCAACCCTTGATACAACTAGAGGATTAGTAGTATCTTCAAGTGTCGATAAAGAAAAATATGGAATGCCGGAAAGTACGCGAAAGATATTTCCAGAAGGCTCATTCCATAACAATGACATTAGCTTCTATTACTACAATCTGCAGCAAAATGCGGAGAATCGTGAAGCCCAATATTTTGCGACGCATCCTCAGCAAACGACCGATACAGCTCAAACTGATCAACCAGTGACCGATCAAAATCAACAAACCGTACAATAGACTTGCATACTGCCTATCAAAAGCGATAGGCAGTTTTTATAGACAAATAAGCACCTCCTCCTAGTGATAGATCGCTAGAGGGGGTGCTTATTTGTCTATGAGATTAATCCAAACTTTTATCCAAGATCGATCGTAGGACTGTTTCTCTTAGTTCAATCGTATTCACATTGTTCTCAATTTCGTAGCCTTGAACGAGTAAATCACACAAATAAAGCTGAGAAATTTTACCCGCCAATGAGGCGCCGTCTAAAAATTCTTCGATCGCCGTTTGTAAAACGATATCAGCCAATTGAGCAATGGGAGAGAGCTGATAATTCGTAATAGCGATAATTTTCGCTTGATTTTTTTTAGCGATGCTCAATGAATCATGTGTGTCTTTCGTTCTGCCCGACAATGAAAAGCCGATAACCAGATCCTCTTCTGTTAATAAAGAGGCAATCTGTGATTGAAAGTGGGGATCGACCACCGAACGAGATTGCACCCCGACCCGCAGCAGCATCGCCTCTAAATCATTTCCGCTATTCCCGCTAGAGCCTACACCAAAAATATAAATTTGTTTGGCTGCAGTGATTAATTGAACGGCTTGCTTGATTTTCTCATTATCTAAGCGTTGGTTTGTTGCTTTTAATGCGGTATTGATCGTCTTGATGCGCTTTGCAAATAGATCAGATTCCTGCGTATCCTCCTGCTGTTTGCTGAAGTCCTCTTTAGCGATGGCGATTTTCAGATCAGAAAAACCGGAAAAGCCGATCTTCTGACAGAAACGAATAATCGTTCCATCGCCAACCTTGGTCGCCTCACGGATATCACTCATCGTGCTGTGCACAATTTTTTCACCGCTGGACAAAATATAGTCGGCAATTTTTTTTTCTGATTTAGTCAGTGCTGGGTAATTTTCCTGAATCGTATACGTAATGGTCATTGGTTCTCCTTTAATCTTTCCGTTGTCAAAATAAATTATACGTCAAATCAACTTTTTTTTCATTTGCTATTTACTTTTTTGAAAGCGCATGCTATATTTTTGGAGTAATAATCCAAATAAATTTAAAAACGGAGTGAAAATGGAGCGTGAAAAAAAAAGAATTTTTAGATGCGATTAAAGGTGGCTTGATTGTTTCCTGCCAAGCGTTACCAGGAGAGCCCTTGTATACCGAAGAAGGTGGCGTGATGCCGTTAATAGCGCTGGCGGCAAAGGAAGCCGGAGCTGTCGGGATTCGAGCAAATACTGTGAGAGACATCCTTCAAATCAAAGAAAAAGTAGATCTTCCTATCATTGGCATTATTAAACAAACGTATTCGGGATCGGATGTATTTATCACGCCAACGATGAAAGAGGTGGATGCTTTAGTAGCAACTGGAGTAGAAGTCATTGCTTTAGATTGTACCTTGCGACAACGGCCAGATAATCAGACGATCAATCAATTCATCAAACAAATTAAAGCAAAGTATCCCGAGCAGTTGCTGATGGCGGACATTGCTACTTATGAAGAAGGACTTAATGCTTGGCAAGCTGGCATGGATTTTGTAGGGACAACACTTAGAGGCTATACAGAGGCGGAAGCATTATCAAATGAAGCGTTAGTAAAGGCATTAGTTGAGGAAGGAATATCAGTAATCGCTGAAGGTCAAATCCATACCCCAGAGGAGGCGAAAAAAATTCAAGCATTGGGGGCAGACGGAATCGTTGTTGGCGGTGCGATTACTCGGCCGAAAGAGATTGCTGCTCGTTTTATCCAAGCTTTAGCGAATTAAAGAGAAGTGATGCTATAGGAAATAACTATACATGTAGTCAAACATAAGGAGGAGAATAAAATATGTTTAAAAAGTTTTCACAGTTAGGACGGGCGTTTATGCTGCCGATCGCCATCTTGCCGGCAGCTGGTTTGCTGTTGGGATTAGGCGGTGCGTTGACAAATGAGAGTGCGGTAGCAGCTTATCCATTTTTAAATCAGCCGTGGCTGCAAGCCATTCTTAGTGTAATGAGTTTTGCCGGAAATGCGGTTTTTGCCAATTTAGCTTTGATTTTTGCGATTGGGATTGCCGTTGGACTAGCGAAAGGAGATAAAGGGACAGCCGGATTAGCTGGTGGCGTAGCGTTTTTAGTTTATACAGCGACAATCAGTGGATTATTGGAATTATTTTCAGCCAAGGATGCCAGCATTGATACCGGAGTAGTGGGTTCTATTGTTATTGGTGGGACGGTCGCCTTTCTTCATAATCGTTATCGAAAAATTGAATTGCCGCAATTTTTAGGGTTCTTTGGCGGTTCACGCTTTATTCCGATTATTTCTTCCTTTAGCGCAATCGCGATCGGCTGTATCTTCTATCTGATTTGGCCTCCGATTCAAAATGGATTGGTTGTTGTAGGACATCAAGTGGCACAGATGGGAAGTATCGGTTCCTTCTTCTACGGGTTCTTATTACGTTTAACGGGTGCAGTAGGACTGCATCATACAATTTATCCGATGTTTTGGTATACCTCTTTAGGGGGTGTTGAAACAGTTGCTGGACAATCAATCTCTGGCGCGCAAAATATTTTCTTTGCACAATTAGCAGATTCTAGTCACACTGGATTATTTACTTATGGTACTCGTTTCTTCGCTGGACGTTTCGCCACAATGATGTTTGGTCTGCCAGCTGCTTGTTATGCCATGTATCGTGCCATTCCTAAAGAGAATCGCAAGAAAAATGGCGGCTTGTATTTCAGTGGTGCGTTGACCTCATTTTTAACTGGGATTACTGAACCGATCGAGTATATGTTCTTATTCGTGGCACCTTGGCTGTATGTGATTCATGCCTTTTTAGATGGTTTATCTTTCTATTTTGCGGATATTTTGAACATTCGTATTGGAAATTCATTCTCTGGTGGTTTGATTGATTTCTTACTATTCGGCGTGCTGCAAGGCAATGACAAAACCAACTGGATAAAGGTGATTCCGTTTGGGATCGCATGGGCACTGATTTATTTCTTTGTTTTCAGTTTCTGTATTAAGAAATTCCGTGTGGCTATTCCAGGAATGGAAAATGAGGATGAAATACTAGAGGTGGCAGATGATTCTGGCTCTCAAAGTTTACAAGAGGAAGCGTTGCAGATTATTGACGCATTAGGCGGCGATGAAAACATTGAAACCGTTACTGCATGTGCGACACGTCTCCGTGTGGCTGTTAAGCAGGGAGAAAGTGTTCAAAAGGCAGTCTTTAAGCGGCTTGGAGCAACAGCAGTTTTTGAAGTTCAAGGTGGGATTCAAGCTGTTTTTGGTGGGAAAGCGGATCTGTATAGCCAAGAAATCAACCAACTATTAGGCCGTGATGATTAGTGTGCAGAATTGGAGGGTAATATATGTTTGATTTATTCAAAAAGAAAAAGACGGAAGCTTTTTTTGCACCAGTGGATGGTCAGTTTGTTCCATTAGCAGAAGTTTCTGATCCGGTGTTCGCTCAAAAGATGATGGGAGAAGGCTTTGGTATTCAGCCAACAGCATCAGAGATTTACGCACCGATTAAAGGAACGGTGACGACTATTTTTCAGACGAAGCATGCGATCGGATTAAAAAGTACCTTGGGCAGTGAGGTTTTAATCCATATCGGCCTTGATACTGTAGAGCTAGCAGGTGAGCCTTTTGATGTTCATGTCAAAGAAGGTCAAACGGTTGATGAAAGGACGTTACTAGTTACAGTAGACTTTGAGAAGGTTCGTTCTGCTGGAAAAGAAGAGGTTGTCCTAACTCTGCTTACAAATGGCGGAGAAAGCTTTGATTCGTTGGAAAAAAAGAAAGTAAATCACAGTGAGCTGTTAAAAAGCAATTAATAAAAATACTCAACCTAAGACTTTTATCAGGTTGAGTATTTTTTATATCTAAATGATCAGCAAAGTTACGACTAGGCCAATCAAATAGGGGGCTTGAGATTAAACGTAATCTTGAACAGTCGTCTTACTTTTTACGGCTTGCGAAAAATCGGTAAAGATCCGATTAGTGATATCAATTCCTTTTTCTCGCGAGATATACCAGCAAAAAACTTGGAATGGCAGGATCGCCAGATAAGGTGCTTTACATTCATCCCTGCAATTTCCTAGGGCTAGAGTATTGATATTTTCAGGCTTATCAGAGCGCAAAGTAATAGTAAAGACATGTTTAGTATGTCTTTGTTCATAAGCTTTTAAGAGTCCTGCTTTTTCAATGATTTCAGGCTTTGCCGGAGTATCAATAAAGAACAATCGATGTTCAGAATTGAGCTCTAAATAAGGGCCATGCATGAAGGCTTCCAGTTCAACACCAGATGAAGGAACACGAATAGTCTCAGAAAACTTAGTTTCCATTTCTTTAGCTGTCCCAACAGCCGGACCATATGCGATCGATGTGAAGCGAGGTGCATGTTGGAAATCTTTGCGATGAGTTTCAAAGAAAGCAGTCGATTGTTCGATTACATGATTGAAGCGACTGGTCAATGCTAAAAACTCATTTATCTCATCTGCTTCTTGCTGTTGAGTGATCAATCCTTTTTTTACGCCAATTCGTAGGCCTAACAGCATTAAAGCTAAAACGGTCGCGGAAAAACCCAGGGTGACATAACCAACTCGTTCGCGTCCTGAAAGAATATCTAAAGTTGAAGTTGTCACCTTAGTGATCTCACTATCAGGAATACTAGTAACAGCCATTGTATGGACAGTGTGATGTTTAGTGATTTTATCCATTGCTTCAATCGTTGAGGTACTTTGCCCACTTTGCGAGATGCCTAGAACGACCTGAAGTTGCGGGTCGATTTTTTCGTAATGGGTGAAATGATAAGGTTCTTCAATTGCTAGCTTCACTTCAGCTGTTTTTTCAATATAATATTTCGCGCTTTTTGCTGCGTTAATACTAGATCCGGTACCTAAAACAAGCCAATTCGCAGCTTCTAAGTTTAGTCCAGCGATAGCCGTATCAATATTTTCAGGATAAGCATTAATCGCGGCAGTCAATGTTTCTTGTTCTTCTAAGATATAGGATAGCATTGTCGGTTTTGCCATTATTTCGCCCCTTTATAATTAATAAAAATAATCCAGTAGAAAATTAGCGATTCCATCTTCTACATTTGTATCCGTGATAAATTTTGCGTGATGCTTCAACTCAGCTACTGCGTTTCCCATAGCGACACTGACACCAGAAGCCTGCAGCATTTCTAAATCATTCAAACCATCGCCAAAGCTAATGATATTTTCCCGCGGAATTGCAAGATTTTTTTGTACAGCCTGAATCGCTGTAGCTTTATTGACGCCAAGAGGGATCAGCTCGATATTATTTGGATGAGAGGAGGAAACAGACAGTAGGTTACTCTGGGCTAGTATCTTTCTTACTTCCTCGAGCTCTGTTTCTCGCTCGTCCGCGATAATGATTCCGTTAATGATTCGATGACTAACGGCCATCAAATGGTCTAACGAGTTGATCAAAAGAAAATCTTCCTCAGTACTGCCGATTCGTGATTGGTCGTTTTTTTGTAAGTAGCTAGGAAGCTGCTGATTGTAGAAAATCGTATGCTCGCCAAAGAAAAATATCGGTAACTGATGTTCTGATATTGTCTGGTAAACAAATTGAAGTGCTTCATCAGATAAATGCTTTTTGTACAGCTTTTCATTGATTGAATAAACACTGCCGTTTGAAGCGATTACTTGTGTTTTTTTGTTTAGTTTCTTGGCCATTTCGCTGGCAGAAGAATATTTTCTACCAGTTGCAATATAAAACTGGTGTCCCACCTTCTGAAGATCGGCAACAACTGATTTTGTTCGTGGAGAGATTTTCTGATCTCTGGCAACAAGCGTGCCATCAATATCCATAAATATTAAGTGTTTTTCCATTTACTTTTTCAGCCTCCCGATACCGCAAGATTCACGAATGATTAGTTCTGGTGCGTGAGCATCCAAAACAGCCAATGGTTCTTCATTAACCATGTTTAAAAGCTGTTCAACTGCTTGTTTTCCAAGTATCTGATTATGCTGATTGATCGTCGTAATCCTAGGAATCTGATAATCACCATCAGGAAAGGCATCACAGCTGGCGATCGCTATGTCTTCTGGACAAGCTAGCCCATGATCTGCTAAAGCGCGAAAAGCACCGAGTGCAACGCGATCATTAATTGCCAGTAATGCGTCAGGAAGCTCTCCTTGTTGGATGATCGCTTTCATATTTTGATAGCCATCTTCTGTATAGAAATCACTTAAGTAGATCAATGATGGATCGAATGTGCTATATAAAGAGATCACTTTCTCAAAGGCTTGAACTCGCTGTGTCGTGATTTTGACATTGGGCTCCCCACCGATAAAGCCGATTTTGCGATGCCCAAGTGCTAACAGATGCTGAACAGAAAGGAATATACCTTTTTCTAAATCACGTTCAATAAATGTACAGCTGCAATTCTCTTGTTTCTGCCCAATAATCAAAACAGGAATCTGACTGTTCAGTTGTTCCAAGGTGTGCAGATAATCTGGGTTTGGCTCATCCCGATCGATCTCTCCTCCAAGAATCAGTACACCATCGACCTTCTTTTCAAAAATTGTATTAAATGTGTCTCGTTCTGCAAAACTGCTATTGGCCTTTTTCTGACGTCCAGCAGTCATGGTATTAAAAAGTAATAGTGAATAGTTTTGTTCAAAGCTAGCTAACTCGATTTCGGAGACCAACGAAGTAAAATAGGGGTTGGTAATATCCGAGACCACAACTGCAAGGGTTTTCGTTTTATTTGAGATCATTCCGCGAGCCAGCATGCTTGGCTGAAACCCTTCTTTTTCAATCACGGCTTGAACTTTGGCTCGTTTAGCCGGTGAAACAGAAGGATGGTTATTTAAAACGCGGGAGACTGTCGAAACAGACACACCGCTTTCTTTCGCGATTTCTTTGATTGTAATTGTTTTTTTCATGAGAGAGCGCCTCCTAGAAATTAGTTTAGGGGAGGAGCAAAAAAAAAGCAAGACATTTTTGGTAACGTTTCTAAATGTTGAAAAAACTATTGACATCATGAATGTACACAGGATATTATAACTCTTGAAAACGGAAACATTATAATTTTATTTGGTAACGTTACCAGAAGTTGAGGTGAAACATGACGCAAACAGTTTTAGCCGTTGATCTAGGTGGAACGAAGGTATTAGTAGGAGAAGTCACATCTGCAGGAGAGATTCTCATGAGTGAGAAGTATCCGTCTACTGTCGTCGATCAACGCAGCGCTACAGAAAAAATTAAATCAGCAATCAGAAATTATTTGCAACAGCATAGTATTCAGGGGAATTTAGTCGGAATTGGAATTTGTGTCGTTGGTAGGGTCAATACTGATCAAGGACAGTGGCTGGAGATTCATCCGGGGCTTTCTGATCCGATTTCTTTGGCTGAAGAGATTACACAAGCTTTTCAATTTCCCTGCTGGATCACGAACGATGTTTCTGGTGCGGCATTAGCAGAGAGCATCTTAGGAATTGGGCAAGAAACGGGGAACTTTATCTATGTCAATATTGGTACCGGGATCGCAGCTCGTGTAGTGGCAGAGAACCAAGTAATCAAAGGTGGAAATTTCAACGCCGGCGAAGTCGGACATATGGTTGTTGATATGAGGAGCGAGGAGCTTTGTTCCTGTGGAAGAAAGGGCTGCGTTGAGCTGTTTTCATCAGGATTGGGAATGCATCAACAGACGCTTAAGTATGCACCTGAGTTTCCTGATACAGTTTTAACGATTAATAAAGAAAAGCGTGTGAGTTTCCAAGAACTGATCGCTGCTTATGAAGCTAGTGATCCGCTCGCTAGAAAGGTTGTTGATCAAGCGTTGCTTGCGGCAGCTGCTTTAACAATGAATTTGATCCGTGTGAGTGATCCTGAAGCGATTATTTTTGGTGGAGGCGTGATGAATGATGAATGGTTCTTGAATCATTTGGTAACGTTTCTAAATCCTAAAACAATTCGATTTGTTACTAAGGGAATACGAGTTACTGCACTGAACCCGAACGAAGTAGCGTTAAAAGGAGCCGCAACATTGGCCTTTATTATGGAGAAGGGAGTGAGAACATATGCATGATTTTAAAAAGGATTTAAAGGTGACTGGCTATATTCATCGTCCCTTACCGTTAGATCATAGTCGTTCTTTTGAAAAGCGGCAATTAGAAATGGAAAAAATTACCAAACGTCGCTTATTAACCGATAATTTTCAACATTGGCAACATCATGGGCGTGGAAAAATTGAACTGACTGAGAAAACAGTCACGCTATTAAGTGATACGCGCTATGATTCTTGGGCAGAAGGTGCACCAGCAGATGGGGATTATGTGAATTTCGGTGAAGTAGAGGCATATCTGCCGATTGGAAGAGAAGACTGGTCAGAATTTACTCAAATAAAGCTGGATATCGCAGCAGATTGTTTCAATGTGATCAATCCAAACATCACGATTACCTTAGAAAATGATGGGGACATCAAAATCCCTGATGTTTATAACCGCGAAGGGACACATGTTATTAATTTAGAGGGACAAGCACAACGTACCTATGTATTGGATATTAGCAATTTACCAAGAGATGAGATAACCGGCATACACATTTTTAGTGGTGCAAATGGTTCTTATATGAATTTAGCCGGACAACTTAGCTATACTATCAGCAATATATTTTTAGAAAAAAATCAATATCGAACATCTGCCAAGGGCTGGCAGGCACCCACTAAAGAAATTGTCTATTCTCATATTGGCTATCATCCTGATTATTCAAAAACAGCTATTATCAACTATGACGATTTCTCAGCAAAAACTTTTGAATTGAGAACGAAGGAGCAAGTGGTTTTTCAAGGAGAAATTCTGCGAGTAACAAAAGCAAATGGCGTTTTTGGTGTATTAGATTTTTCAGATATAAAAGAACCAGGTACCTATTCTTTGCACATTGCCGATACTAAAACATCGGATTTTCAAATCGGAGAAGTTTCTGCTTTAAAATCTGAATCAATTTGGAAATCTTTGAATTTCATTTTCTGTGAACGCTGTGGTTGTCCAGTTCACGGAATTCATGGAACGTGTCATGAAGATTTGACCGTCGAGTATAAAGGTTCATTAGTCAGCTTTAATGGCGGATGGCATGATGCAGGAGATCTTTCCCAGCAATTAGTTCAAACAGCGGAGGTGACAGCCAGCTTATTTGAAACAGCAGAAACTGTAAAGGATCAGCCTGAGCTCTATCTGCGCTTAATTGAAGAAGGCGAATGGGGAATTGATTTCATCTTAAAGACACGCCTCGACGAAGGGGACCGTATAACGAGTGCTGGGATCACCCGTTGGACAGACAATCGCATAGGAACGATGGATGATGCTGTTCCGCGAATCCATAATAGTCCATATGATAATTTCTTGCTTACGGGTCTTTTAGCCCAAATCATCAAGTCCTTGTCGCAGGATTATCCGATGAAGGCACAACTGTTACAGGTAGCAAAAGAAGATTATCACTATGCTTTGGCTGGCTTTCAAAAAACTGGGTTCAAACATGAACCGATTTTCTGGGAGCATACCTATAACACCTCAAAGAGTCTCTTTCTCGCAACCATGTCATGGACGGCAGCATTAATGTATCAGCTGACAGGAGAAAAAACTTACCAACAGCAAATGAACGAGTGGTTTGAAGAATTACTGTCCTGCCAAGAGCGACTTGGGCTTAAGTTATCAGATGGGACGATTCTGAAAGGAATGTTCTATCGCGATGAAACGCATAAGGTTTTCCAGCATTTCAACCATCAAGCACGGGAGCATATATATGCCTTGGCTTTTGAAGAAGTACTTTCAGCTTCAGAACATGAAAAAGTCGGACAATGGCGTGAACAGGCAAATGATTATGGTGATTACCTAGAGTATTTGGGTCAATTTTCCGCCCCTTACCCAATGTATGCCAGTGGAATTTATCGTGAAGATGAATGGCAGGATCAGGAAAGTTTTTATAAACAGCATTTATTGGTTGATAAAGAGGCTGAAGCAAGCTATCAGGAACAATTAAAACAAGGGATTAAAGTGGGCCAAGGCTTGTATGTCAAGCGATTCCCTGTGTGGTTCTCTTTCCGCGGCAATAACGGCATTTTATTGTCAACAGGGAAAAGTGCTGCTGTGATGGGCCGACTGCTTGAACGACAAGCATTATTGGATAAAGCACATCAACAGTTGCAATGGATGGTAGGAAAAAACCCTTTTGGCCAATCCATGATCTATGGCGAAGGGGAGAACTATCCGCAGCAATATTCAGTATCTTCAGGTGAAATTACAGGGGAGATGCCTGTAGGAATGCAGACGTTTGGAAATGAAGACACCCCTTATTGGCCTCAATTTAATAATGCAACATATAAAGAAGTGTGGGTTGGTATCGCTGGCAAATGGTTGTCTCTAGTTGCTGAATTAATTAAATCTGAAAATAAAGGAGATTAAAACAATGATGAAAGATGGTACGTTCAATAAAGAGGCTTTAGGTGAAAAAGTAGCTTATTATGCGAATAAGCTGGCAAGCAATCGTTTTATTGCAGCAATTCGTGACGCGTTTGCCAGTACGATTCCTATCACTATTACTGCGGCATTCTTCTTATTGGTGAATAATGTTCTATTAACAGAAAAGACTGGTCTTTTACGCGGAATCCCAGGGCGGGCAGTGATTTCTGAAATTTGTGTGCAGGCTTATAATGGTACGTTAGGTATTTTAGGGCTGATGGTTACCTTTCTGATTGGTTTACGATTGGCACGTTCGTATGATGCGGATGGAGCACTTGAAGGAATTGTTGCTTTGGCTTCCTATGTAGCCTTAGTTCCTAATGTGATCAATATTACCAGTGCCACTGGTGCGACAGTGGAGACCGCTGGAGCATTAACACAAACCTATACAAGCGCCTCTGCAATGTTATTAGGAATCATTGCTGCTCTGGTCAGCGTACCAATGGTAGTCAAATTGACGAACAATTCGCGTTTAAAAATCAAGATGCCAGATAGTGTCCCGCCAGCAATCGCAAAGTCATTTAATAGTCTGATTCCTACGTTTTTAACCATCAGTATGTTTGCCATTGTTGAAGTGGGCTTACGAACCGCAACAGGTTTGACGATTCCGGAAATTATTATCAATATTTTGCAAGCCCCTTTGGTGGGCGGTTTTCAAACTTTGCCAGGTATTTTAATGTATGTTTTCCTATCAACCTTTGTGTTTATTTTCGGGATTCATGGTGCTTTTGTATTTGGTGCGATTTCAGGTCCGATCCTATTGACTTCATTGCAGCAAAATGTAGAAGCGATCAATGCGGGCTCCGCTGCACCTAATATTGTTACGCAACCATTCCTAGATGCATATGTTTACATGGGTGGTGGAGGAACGATGATTTGTTTGGTGATTGCTTTATTAATTTTTTCCAAACGACAAGATCAGCGTATGATCGCGAAGTTAGGCGGGGTTTCAAATCTATTCAATATTAGTGAACCAATCATGTTTGGTTTACCGATCGTCTTCAATCCAGTTTATGCGATCCCGTTTTGTATCGTACCAATGGTTTCTACAACATTGGCGTATCTAGCGACGAGCTTGCAGCTCGTGAACCCAACCTACATTTTGATTCCTTGGGTAACACCGCCAGTATTGTCTGGTTACTTGGCTACCGCGGGAGATATTCGTGCTGCGATCCTGCAATTAGTAATTATTGCTGCTGGTGTCTTCATTTATATGCCGTTTGTATTGATTTCAAATAAAATGGAAGAAAATGTATAGCTAAAAGAGCGTAATAGAGAAAATTCTCTGTTACGCTCTTTTTTTTCTGACTATGATAAAGCTGATGACAATGAACAATATTCCACAAAAGAACAACACAAGTTTTGAAGCCGTGTCTTTTTCACTCAAGGTAAAGAGATAAAAAATTTTTAGATATTTGTCACCCGTAAACAGGCTGGCGACATAATAGCCTAAAGGTAGAATCAAGCCTGCGATCGGCTGATTAGAAAAAGAAAAACCGACGGCGTATAATCCCCCCATAAACAGAGCGTTTGCCAAACCACTGAATAAAAAGCGATCAAATTCGATTGTTGCATTATTATATTCAAAGATAGCTAAGCACCCGCATGTTATCAGCAGTAAAACTAGGATGATTTGGATGAATCGTAGAACGAGTATGGTTACATACGCAAACCGTTTCGTCTTGATCAATAAAGTTGTTTCCTCCGAGATATCCGGCAGATAAAGGGGAAGAAAAAGGATCAATCCGATCAACGGGAAAAATCGTTCAAAGATTGCAGCGCTTTGTGCAAACGAGGCATTGGCTACACCAAAGAATGTTGGAAAAAGCAACGTTAGCAATAGCGCAACAATAACCGCTGGATAAAAATGAAATCGCCAGAAGGTTGTTGCAACTTTAGCGAGGATTTCCATGACTTACCCTCCCTTTGCGTTTGAGGTCAAAAACGATACAACTGAGAAAGAAACAAACGATTCCCAGTAAGAACCAAAACGCACGATTGATCACCAGTTCAGAAAAAATAGTTTCAAATAGTTCGCGTGAGCCGACCTTGTTGAATCGGGGCATGAGACTTAGTCCGAAAACACCCACCAATTGTCTGCCGCCGCTTAAGATAGATAACAGCCAAAAGCCTAACTGGAAGAGAACACTCACTAATCCATTCAATATAGTAGTAATCAAAAAACTGATTCCTACTACTGCGACGATGGTTGGAACCGTCCATCCAATAATGTATTGATAGAAAAGTAGCAAATCCCCCGTCTGATGATAGTTTTGTGCGACATAGATAGATTGAACCGCTGGCAGCAAACTAAACACAAGAACAGGGAGAAGAATTAGCAGAGTCGTTGCTAAAAAACGAGTCCCCTGCAGTTTAAAGGAAGAGATTCTTTTCGTGTGAATCACCAATTGACTGTGGGCCCTTTTATCTCTTAATACCACTGTCGCTGCGACAAAAACTGGAACTAGAGACAAAATAATTCCTAAATAATCACAAGTCACACGTGCAAATGCACCAGAAACACGGTCTTTTGTTAACGTCGTCTGGAAAGATTCGTTTGCCTCTTCATAGGTCATATTTTTCATCGATTGATGTAAATAAGCATCTGAGGAAAAGTCTGAGCCTTCTCCAATTAATTTTTCAACTTTGATCATGTCCTTTTCAAAGTTTCGATAGGTGTAGTCTTTTGCTAGAGGAAATGCTTCTGCTAGTGTAATCTGATCGGTCAGATAGGCCGTCTCATCTCCTGCTTGTTTTGTTTGTTCTAATTGCGCCTGATTTAGTTCTTGAATAGAAAGGCCCGTTGCTTGCTCTAGTATTTCTTTGATTTTTGCCTGATCGGATTTTGTCAATTTCACCACTTTTAAAAAGCCGAAAGGATAGGTATTATAGCTTTCGTTGTTGTACTGCTGCAGCAGCAGATACAATGTTTGCTGCTGAATGTCTTTTTTGTTGGTTGTCTGGGTTGTTCCATAATCACTTTGACCGGGCTCCGGCTGATTCAATGAAACGAAATCAGATCCTAATTGAGTGAATAAAAAGAAACCAATAAATAAGACAACGAGCCAATAGGTGAGGCTTTTCAAGGTTAGTCCGAGTTCTTTCTTCAGCAGCATCCTACTCACCACCTTTCGTTGATAGCAAGTAGAGGTAAGCATCTTCTAATGTAGGACGCTCCTCAATAACTAGCGGATGGCGCATGATCTGGGCATCGGGCTTTCCGATAAAACGGAGATGTGAGGTGCTGCCTTCCTGCTGCAGGCTGATGATTTGAACTTGTTTTTTAGCAGTATTCAACTCTGTCCGCGGTATTTGAACACTAAAGATTTTTCCTTGCGCGTTCAGTAGTAATTCCTCAATTGAATCTGAAAAAATGATGCGTCCTTGTTCCAAAATCGCGACATTTTCTGCCGCCGCTTCGATATCGCCTGCGATATGGGTTGATAGCAAAACGATTTTATTCTCACTGACTTCCGCTAGTAGGTTTCGAAATCTGAGCCGTTCCTCTGGGTCCAAGCCGGCGGTTGGCTCATCTACCACTAATATTTTCGGATCGTTCAATAGTGCTTGTGCGATTCCTAATCGTCGCTTCATACCGCCAGACATCGCTTTCACCTTTACATTTTTGTGGATCGTTAAATTCACTTGCTCTAATAATGCATTGATGCGTGTTCGACGAGTTCGTTTGTCTAGTTCACAAAGCACGGCCAGATAATCCATTGCTTGATAAGCAGTCATATTCCCGTACATAGAAAATTCCTGCGGCAAAAACCCAATGATGGAGCGAATTTTTTTCTGATCATGGATATTGACGCCATTCATTCGAATGTCGCCTTCATTTGTCGGCAATAAAGTGACCAGTGTTTTCAACAGTGTCGTTTTTCCAGCGCCGTTTCGTCCTAGTAAACCAAACATACCGGTTGAAATAGACAGGTTAATGTCGTAGAGAACTTGTCTTTTCCCGTAATATTGATTTAAATGATTGATTTCGATGTGCATGATTGATCCCTCCTAAACTAAATGTTGCTTCCTTAATTGAAGGATACTCATTAAATCTCTATAAATTCTCTACAAATGCGGATTTTTCATTTTTTAGGTCAAAAACGGCAGAGATAATAGCACCACCTTCAATACTATTAGCGATTTTCAGATTGCCGCCATGTTTTCGTGTTAGTGCCTCGGCAATCGTCAAACCCAAACCAAAGTGACTGTTCTTATTTTGGGAATAGTATGGCTCAGTGGCAGTTACTAATTCCTTTTTAGAAAAGCCTAGTCCATCATCTTTTACATAGATGATTAGCAGCGTATCCTGTAAAGTAATTGTTACGGTGACGGTAGTTTTCCCGAAACGGTAGGCATTATTCAACAGATTTTCTAGCACTTCGTTGATCAAGTCGAGATCATAAGTGGCAGTAATCTTGGGATAGTCATTCATGATAACTAATTGTTTCTCCGTCCAATGGTGCCCGATGTCTTCTATATGCTCTTCAATCAGCTTCAACGGCTGCATGGTTTTATGAAGTGATCGGTCTTCTAATTTTTGCAATTGCTGCATGGTTTCAGAAAAAGAAGTTAGTCGAGTGATATTGTTTTTTATTTTCGTAGCGGATTTTTCAAACACTTCTGGAGTCAAACGTTCTTGTTCATAATAAGCTTCAATCAGCTCTAGATTATTTTGAATAGTCGCTAAGGGTGTGCGGAGATCATGAGAAAAGGCGGCATTGACTTTTTTCTGATCCTGATAAAGGTCATGGAGTTTCTGTTGATTGGTTTGCAAGGTTAGCCGCAAGTGATCTAGCCCAAGAGACGTCTTTTCAAATTCGTCATAGGTACTGTAATAGACTGGTTGATGATAATTTCCTTGGTCGATCTGTTCGATGCTTTTTTCTAGAATTGTAATGGGCTGTAAAATTCGTTTATTATAGAAGAGTTTTGTCGAAAAATAGACACCTAGAAAGCCATAAGCAAAAATAGCGTATCGACGAATGAACTCGATCAATCGTATGGTTGGCAGGAGTTTTTTTTCAATGGGGAAAGAAGGAGTCCATGTCAAAAAAGCCCAAAAATGTGTATCTCCAGAGTCCGACATCAGGATCAACCGTTCCCAGCTAACACATAAAGAGATGGTAACCAATGTTGCGAAGGCAACGGCTACTGTCCCGAAAAATAGATAAAGAAGCAGACTTTGATTAAGGCTGCTTTTCTTAGCCAATAAACGAGCAATCCCCTCATCTAACCAATCCATTTATATCCTACCCCCCAAACGGTTTGAATCAGTTCATCCTCTGAATACACAGCAAGCTTCTTGCGAATTCGCCGAACATGCTCTGTGATAATTGAAGCGTCCCCCAATTTGTCCCAATTCCAAAGCTTTTGATAGATTTCTTCTTTGGAGAAAGCTCTGCCGGGGTGCTTAGAAAGGAGCGCGACGATAGCGAACTCTATCTTAGTAAGATAGATCTCTTGTTTTTGAAACTGTACAGTCTTCTGGTCATAATCAATCATCAAGTCACCAAAGTAGGCTATTTTTCGAGTGAATTGTTTTCGATTCTCACGTCTAAGATGCGCTTCAATTCGCAAAGCTAGTTCCTTTAAACTTACTGGCTTAACTAGATAGTCATCGCCGCCGATTGTCAGACCTTGGATTCGGCTTTCCTCATCCTCCTTGGCGGAAAGAAATACGATTGGGCAAGCAATTTGTTCTCGGATCATTGTACATAATTCAAAGCCGTCCATTTCAGGCATATTTACGTCTAATATAATAATATCTGGTTGATGCTGTAATTGCTTCAAGCCTTCCAAGCCATTGTCTGCAGTATAAACGAGATAGTTCATTAGCTGAAAATAGTCTTTGAATGTTTCTAGCAGATCCTGCTCATCATCAATGATCAATATTTTTTTCATCGTGAACCTCCATACGGTGTCGTATTGATAGATTCATCGTATCATAATACATTGTCAGAAGGTATGGGGTTATTGAAGTGGTAAAGCTAGTTTTTACTCAAAAGGGTTTGACAAATGGAAACCTGACCGCTATTCTAAACTTAGATGAATATTAAAACACTATGAGAAAGAAAGTAGAAATAATGATTTCCCCCAGAGAGTCTCGGTAGCTGAAAAGAGATGGAAAGGACTTGTTTTGAACATGGCTTTTGAGTGGACCTTCTGACTAATTAGGAAGGTACGGAATGCCCCGTTAAGCAGCAGAAGTCTCCCAATGAATGGGGTACTTAATGAGACAGCGGTTCGCGAGGACGCTGTATGATAAGGTGGTAACGTATATCAATTATGCCCTTAGACAGCTATTCGGCTGTCTAAGGGCTTTTTTATTATTTTATAAAAGGAGAGGATTTTATGAACAGTATTCCATTTCGGTTTGATCAAGTGGGGAGTCTATTACGGCCAGCGAGATTAAAAAAAGCACGTGAGGATTTTAAGCAGGGCGCAATCACGAAGGAAGCCTTGACCAAGGTAGAAGATGAAGAAATTATCAAAGTGATCCAGAAGCAAAAAGAAATCGGCTTGCAGGCCGTGACTGACGGTGAATTTCGTCGCCGCTGGTGGCATCTGGATTTTATTGCTGGTTTAAACGGCATTACCGTCTATGATTTTGAAACGACCGCCTTTGGCATTACTACTGAGGCGCAAGGAACATTTGTCAGCGGACCACTTTCCTTTGATTCTCAACATCCCTTTTTAGATCATTTCAAATTTACGAAAAAGCAGGCTGGAGAGACGATCGCTAAACAAACGATTCCCGGACCCAATATGATCTATTTGGATTCCTTTATTTTATCAAAGCAATACCATGAAGCACCGGTCTATAGTGACAAGAAAGAGTTTGTTCAAGATTTGATTGCAACATATCAGGCAGCGATTCAGGCTTTCTATGATGCGGGCTGTCGTTATTTGCAATTGGACGATACTAGCTGGGGTGGACTGTTCGA
Organism: Enterococcus sp. DIV0170; assembly: GCF_051710765.1. Lineage (NCBI taxonomy): Bacteria > Bacillati > Bacillota > Bacilli > Lactobacillales > Enterococcaceae > Enterococcus > Enterococcus sp. DIV0170. Next base: position 2,700,347 of record NZ_JBIOLG010000001.1, on the reverse strand, counting down.
TGAACGTTTCCGTGGATTGATCGCTAAAAACGGCTATGATCCCGATGAATTGATTCAAGAGTTTGGGGACATTACTGAAGCGGTTCTAGCGAAGAAGCCTGCAGATTTAGCAGTTACCTTCCACTTCTGTAAAGGAAATTTCCAGTCCCATTGGTTATACAATGGTTCTTATGATAAAATCGCAAAACGCTTATTATCCATTAAGGCCTTTAATGGGTTCTTCTTAGAGTTTGACGATGAGCGTTCTGGCAGCTTTGAGCCGTTGAAAAATATCCAAGATCAGCGAATCGTTTTAGGATTGATAACCACCAAAACGCCGGAGCTAGAAGACAAGGAAGCGATCAAAGCTCGAATTCAAGAGGCGACACAGTTTGTTCCATTAGAGCAGCTATGTCTAAGTCCGCAATGTGGTTTTTCTTCGACCCATGAAGGGAATAAGGTGACTGAAGAAGACCAATGGGCCAAGTTACGCTTAGTCATTGAGACAGCAAAAGAAGTTTGGACGGATTAATTCAAAAGTAGAGTGACTGGCAACAACTTATAAACGAATAGCATAAAAAAGCAGCGTCTTGTATCTAGCTCTAGGGACAATCCTAGAAGATACAGAACGTTGCTTTTTAAACGGTTTGTAAATAATTCCACAAGCATCAATCTCGAAAAAACAAAGGGCATCTCCTATAGTAGTAAAGAATCAAAGAAACAGGAGGAAGCATCATGAATTATCGTGTTTTACTTTACTATAACTATACAAAAATTGAAGACCCAGAAGTTTTTGCTAAAGAGCATTTGGCTTTTTGTCGTGATTTAGGAATTAAAGGAAGAATTTTAGTCGCTCCAGAAGGCATTAATGGAACCTTGTCTGGTACAAAAGAAGCGACAGACCAGTATATGGAAAAAATGCTGGAGGATGATCGTTTTAAGGACACCTACTTCAAGATCGATGAAAGTGAAGGCCATGCCTTTAAAAAACTATTTGTTCGGCCAAGATCAGAGCTAGTAGCACTCCACTTGGAGGAGGATGTGAATCCACGGCAATTGACGGGGAATTATTTGGAGCCGCAAGCATTTCGTGAGGCCTTATTAGATGAAGAGACAGTCGTCATTGATGCCCGCAATGACTATGAATATGATTTAGGTCATTTCCGCGGAGCGATTCGTCCAGAGATTCATAATTTCCGGGAACTGCCTGAATGGATTCGTGAGAATAAAGAGCAATTTATGGATAAAAAAATTGTGACTTATTGTACCGGCGGCATTCGCTGTGAGAAATTCTCTGGCTGGCTATTGCGTGAAGGCTTTGAAGACGTGGCACAACTCCATGGCGGGATCGCAGCATATGGTAAAGATGAGGCAACACGTGGTGAGTTGTGGGACGGAAAAATGTACGTGTTTGATGAACGCATCAGCGTAGAGATCAATCAGGTAGATAAGCAGGTCATTGGTAAAGAGTGGTTTGACGGTACTCCGTGCGAACGTTACATCAATTGCAGCAACCCAGAATGCAATCGTCAAATATTGGTTTCTGAAGAAAATGAAGAAAAATACTTAGGCGCTTGTTCAATTGCTTGTGCAAAACACCCAAATAATCGCTATGTAAAAACTCATCATTTAACGGTTGAAGAAAGAGATGCACGCCTAGCTTTGACTAATCAATAGTGAAACTTTTCAAAAAAATTCCATCCTAACTGTCTTGACACTTCCGTTGTTATAAACTAAACTAAAGAACGAAATAAGTGTCTTGACATATCAAGGAGGATAAAATGAAAAATAATTCTGTTAAACACCTTACGATCTCTGCCTTATTAATCGGATTGGGCATTTTGATCCCAATGGTTATGCCTAAAATCGTAATCGGACCGGCATCATTTACTTTAGCGAGTCATGTTCCTGTATTTATTGCGATGTTTTTCTCGCCGGTAGTAGCACTTGCTGTTGTTTTAGGAACAACATTTGGTTTCTTTATTTCTACCACACCGATTATCGCTTTGCGGGCGTTCTCTCATTTAATTTTTGCATTGATTGGGGCAAGCTACCTGCAAAAGCACCCAGAGCTCGTATTAAAGAATGGAAAATTCACTTTAGCGAATGGACGTTTTCAAGTATTTAACTTAGTGATCGGCGTCATTCATGCGGCTGCTGAAATGCTTGTCGTTTCAGTCTTTTATTTCATGGGGAATATGCCAGATACCTTTTATTCCCAAGGCTATTTATATACCGTCTTCATTCTGATGGGAATTGGTGGATTGATCCACAGTCTCGTTGATTTCAATATCGCATACTTTGTTGCTGGCGCGTTGTATAAACAATTCAATTTGCCTATATTTGAGAAGGCTGTTAAGCAAGAAAAGAAATTGCATAAGGTTACTGCCTAAACCGTGAGAGTAAATCACGGTTTTTCTTTATTTAAATCTTAAAAAAGTGAAATAGTCCAAAATGTTCATAATTTTATTTAGTATCATCTAAAAAAAGACCTTTTATTTGCTTAAATTTAAGTTATATTCTATTCATAATGATTATTGTGTAGAAATTGAGGGCGAGTAAATGGTTCGAGTATTAGTTTTGACTAAAAATATTTTAGCGGAAGAAATTATAACCAATAAATTGCAACATTTAAATTACGAGGTATTTTGTTCCACCAGCATTCTAAATGAGATCCAAATGAATGGACGTATGCCGGATTTGGTTAACCATTTTCCGATTATTATCATTGGTGAGACGATCTCAAGCTACGAAATGGAATTTATGCTGCCGAAGCTGAAAGGTCGAGGTCAGAGTATTTTACGCGAAGTGGATCATTACTTGAATGAGGATGAGCGCGCGTTGTTAAATGAACAAGGCTTAAGTGGAATTGTTCAAAATAGCGATTCAGTTGAAGTTTTGCGAGAACAGCTGGCTGAAGTCGCTACACAGTATCAAGGAAGATCGTTTGAACCTGTTGCTGTGGAAGAATGCGCACCTGAGGGAGAAGATAAAGGTCTCTCAGCGATAACATTGATCAATTTGTCTTCCCTTGAATTACAGGTATTAGAAAAATTACGAAGTCATCCAGGTGAAATCGTTTCACGTGATGAGCTATGCATGACGCTTTGGGGCAATGTTTCTCAGTCGCGTTTGGCGCAGCTATCTTCATTAGTAAAAAATATCAAATTGAAATTGGAAACTCTAGAGGTAGACCAAGAAGTCATTCAAACCATTTGGGGTAAAGGCTATCGTGTTCGCAAGGATGCCGCTGTTCAAAATAAATAAACAGTCGAGAAAAAGCATTGACGCTTTTTCTCTTTTTTTGCGGAAAAATCCGAAACGATGCTTTCTTTTTACTAGCTATGATAAAATGTATCGTAAGTATTGAGACGTATATAGATTGAATGAATCATATCTACCCTAGTACAAGTAAATAAGGAGCGTAATAAAGTGAAAAAAAATAGTTTAATAAGTTTGATGCTCCTATCAGTAGTAATCTTGCTAACTGCTTGTGGAACTTCCACTAAGGACTCCTCAACGAATAGTGACGCATCAAAAACGAGAGAATCAACAGAGCAGTCAAAACAAACGACGGAATCAATAAATGAGAAAATGACGGTGAAGGAAAAAGTCGAGAACACTATGAAGACTATGACTCTAGAAGAAAAAGTAGGCCAATTATTTATGGCACGGGTGCCCGAACAGAATCAAATAATGGATATCCAAAACTACCACTTGGGCGGATACCTGCTATTTGACAGAGACATGGCTGGAAAAGGACAAGCCGATGTAAAACAAACAATTGCAAGCTATCAAGAAGCTAGTAAGACACCAATGTTCATTGGCTCTGATGAAGAAGGCGGAACAGTCAGTCGACTGAGTAGAAATCAAATTGTTTCGCCAGCCTTTGAAAGTCCGCAGGCGTTGTACCAAAAAGATGGTTGGGATGGAATTACCAAGGAAATCGACCGAAAAGCGCAAGTATTTGGCGAATTAGGGATTCAGTTAGGTATGTTTCCTGACGCCGATGTCTCGACAGATCCTCAATCATTCATCTATGATCGGACAATCGGAATGGATGCCAAAGGAACCAGTCATTACGTGAAGCTGAGTGTAGAAGAAATGAAGAAGCAGAAGCTTGGTTCAACCTTGAAGCATTTTCCTGGGTATGGAAATAATCGCGACTCCCATGTGGAGATTGTGACAGATGACCGTTCGATGGAGGATTTACGAAAAAATGATTTTCTGCCTTTTGAAGCAGGAATCAAAGCGGGGGTAGATAGTATTATGGTATCCCATAATATTGTCCAAGCAATAGATGGCAATCGACCAGCCTCCATCTCAAAACCCGTTCATGACGTGATTCGTAATGAGTTAGGATTTAAAGGCGTGATCATGACGGATGATATGGATATGGCCGGTCTCGCAGATTTTATCTCTCAAGAGGAAGCGGGATTACAAGCGCTACAGGCAGGAAATGATATGATTTTATCTTCAAGCTATAGCACTCAGATTCCATACATTCTAGAGGCAATCAAAAAAGGCGAGTATAGTGAACAGCAGCTGGACCAATCTGTTGAGCGTCTATTGACGTGGAAGGTCGAGTTAGGATTGATTTAAATTAGAGGAGGAATTGATTATGTGTGCTTCCATGCGGTTGAAAATTGAACGAATCGCCAAATAGAAAAACGTTTGACGAACTTCTTGTTTGTTCAAACGACAAACAAAGGAGCAATGATGGAAAAACAACTATGGAGAAAAAAGTATTTAACGATTTTATCTGGACAGACGGTGTCTTTGATTGGAAGCTCTGCTGTTCAGTTTGCGCTGATTTGGTGGTTAACCAATGAATCTAAATCAGCTATTATGCTGTCATTAGCGGGATTATCCGCTTATTTGCCGCAAATGTTTTTAGGACCATTCGTTGGTGTGTGGCTGGATCGGCTGAAGCGAAAGTATGTGGTGATTGCGGCAGATTTATTTATGGGACTGGTAGCTTTAGGATTATCCATCTGGTTCTTATGGGGGAGTCCAGGGTATCTAGTGGTTATCGCAGCGCTCTTTTTGCGTTCGTTAGCGAATGTATTTCACACGCCTTCGATCCAAGCGATCGTTCCTTTATTGGTACCGGAAGAAGAGCTGGTCAAAGCCAATAGCTGGAATCAATTTTTACAGTCTGGGGCCTTTATGCTTGGTCCAGTATTAGGTGCAGTGATGTTTGCGGCGATGCCTTTATGGGTGATTCTACTTACGGACTTAATCGGAGCGTTGGCCGCTTGTTTAACATTGTGGATTGTCGAAGTACCGGATATTCCTCGTGGTGAGGAAACGACCCAGCATTATTTGCAGGAACTAAAGGACGGCTTCAGAGTCTTTAAGGAAGACCCGCCGATGCTGGTGATCATGTTCTTTTCTTTTTTCATTATGATCTTTTATCTGCCGTTAGGGATTTTATTTCCATTAATGACGAATGTACATTTTGAATTGTCCGCCTGGTTTGCCAGTGTGGTGGAATTTTCTTATGCGGTGGGGATGATGGTCAGCGCCTTCTTGATCGGAATGAAAAAAGAATGGCGTGAGAAATTACTAGCTGCTCAGCTGGCAAATGTTGGTTTAGGCATTACCTTTATCGGTAGTGGATTAGCACCAGCGAATTTAGTCGGTTATTGGCTGTTTGTCTTTTTTTGCATATTCATGGGCGGCATGGGGAATTTGTATAACATTCCATTTACTTCCTATTTACAGGAGACTGTCCCTCCAGAAAAATTGGGTCGTGTTTTTTCACTGTTTGGCAGTGTGATGTCAACCGCGATGCCGATCGGTTTATTGTTGGCGGGGCCGTTATCGGAAAGGTTAGGAATTGCTAGATGGTTTTTGATTTCAGGAATTCTAACGGTGATCTTTAGCTTATTGTGCTTGATGTTTTATGCTCGAGCGAAAGCAAAAAGGAATCAGCAGGCGGATTAATCCGCTTGCTGATTTTTTAATGCTGTCACTGTAGAGGTTTGAAGCGTAGCTAATAATTGGTGAATCATATCTAAGGATTCTCCCTGATTGTTCATCAGCCACTCGCGCCAAATACTGTATACTCCATCACTCATGAATTTGATATAGTAGCGCTTTTCCGGTTCTTTAATATCCGAGAAAAGAGGAAAGCTATCATAAAACTGCTGCATATTTTCATTGAAAACCTGACGAATAATAGACTCATACCCTTGCGAAACACTCATTTCTAGCGTTTTAGCAAAATCTTTGAAAAAGATTTCTAATGACTGCAGTTTTTTGTTCGCCGGCACATGTTGATTAATATCAGCGAAGCGTGTGCTGATAATTGATGAAAAATATTGAAGCAAAACATCGTCTAATTTGTCAAAATTTCGATAAAAGGCCATTCGGCTGACTCCCGCACGTCGAACAACTTGTGAAACAGTGATAGTAGAATAAGTATTCTTTTCTAAAAGCTGCAGTAAAGCGGTAGTCAAATAATCCTTTGAATCCTGTTTGATTGCCTGAGAGTGGTCAGTAGCTGCCATTACAGATTTTCCTTTCTGTCACAGATGCCTGCGAACGTCTTGTATTCATTGGGAGTCTATTTTAATATAGCCTCACAAACGTTACAAGTGTAACGCGTTGAAGGAGAAATTACTATGGAAAAAGAATTAGTTTTAGTGACAGGCGGAAGCGGCTATATCGCTTCGAATATTATTTTGCAGTTGTTGGACCAAGGCTATGCTGTGCGGACATCGGTTCGTTCGCTAGATAAAATGGATCGTGTGAAGAAAATTATCGCGGCTGGGGGTATTGAACATCCCACAGATCTTTCTTTTATTGAAACAGATTTGTCGAGCGAAAAAAATTGGAATAAAGCCATGGAAGGCGTAACCTATGTTATTCATACAGCATCTCCCACACCCAAATTAAACTTCAAAGATGAAAAAGAAATGATTGAACCCGCAGTGAACGGTGTTCTTTATGTATTGAGAGCAGCACGCGACGCCAATGTGAAGCGTGTGGTTTTGACATCTGCATACGGTGCGATATTTGCTGGACACGAAAATCGGACAACTCCATATACAGAAGAAGATTGGTCAAACTTAGAGGCAAAAAATATCTTTCCTTATCAGAAATCAAAGACACTCTCTGAACGGGCTGCCTGGACATTCATCGAAGAAGAAGGGGCAGGGCTAGAACTAACAACGGTAAATCCCGTTGGTGTGATGGGACCGATCTTAACTGCTGATTATTCACATTCGAATGAACAAATCCGCCAGCTTTTAGCTGGTGAGGTCAAGGCGGTGCCGAATGTTGATTCTGGTTATGTGGATGTTCGCGATGTTGCGGCTCTTCATTTACTGGCAATGACTTCACCAAAGGCAGCGGGTGAACGCTTCTTGGCTACAACAGGAGAAACCTTGTCGATGCTGGAGGTTGCTAATATCCTGCGTGCAGCTTTTCCAGCATACGCAGAAAAGCTGCCTACGAAGAAAATTCCAAATGCGGTTTTAAAAGCAGCGGCTATAGCTGATCCAAAGCTGAAAATGTTGGCGTCTTTAACAGGTAAGTATGCTGAAACGAGTAATCAAAAGGCAAAAAACATGTTAGGCTGGCAGCCGCGCCCTGCTCGTGAAGCTATTCTCGCAACAGCTTCTTCTATGATAACGTTAGGGATTGTAAAGTAAGCCTGAAAAAGACGTTTGTTTTAGCACCTCATTTTTAAGAGCTAGTGATATAGTTCTTCGTTTATCATGACAAAAACCCTCAAGATTTTTTGCTCTTGAGGGTTTTTATTAACTCTGTGAAAACTGTGCTTGATACAATTTTTTGTAATAGCCGTCTTTTTGTAACAGCTCTTGGTGATTTCCGATCTCAACGATTTGTCCATGGTCAAGAACGAGGATTTGATCCGCATTTTGAATCGTGGATAAGCGATGGGCGATCACGAAGCTAGTGTGATTTTTCATCATCGCAAGAAATGCGTTTTGGATTTTTTGCTCGGTTAAGGTATCGACAGAACTGGTGGCTTCATCGAGGATCAACATCGAAGGACGACTGATCATGGTTCGTGCGATTGTCAATAATTGTCGTTGCCCGTCTGAAAGCTTGATTCCTGCTTCGCCGACGATCGTATCTAGTTTATCAGGCAAGCGCATCACGAAATCGTACATATACGCATCTTTCAAGGCAGCGAAGATTTCTTCATCCGTGGCTGATTTACGTCCATAACGCAGGTTTGCTCGTAGGCTGCTGTCCATCAACCAGGTCTCCTGCAGAACCATTCCGAATTGCTGGCGCAGGCTGTCTCTAGTCAAGTGACGAATGTCAGTGCCGTCGATGGTGATAGTCCCGTGATCCACTTCATAAAAGCGCATCAAAAGATTAACCAATGTTGATTTACCCGCGCCTGTTTTTCCAACGATAGCGATCGTTTCTCCCGGTTGAACGGTTAAGTTAAAGTTCTCGATTAAACGCTGGTCCTTTTGATAAGCAAAGTCCACGTGATCAAAAACAACTTTTCCCTTTGCATCCGTTAATGTGAGGGCATCTGGATCGTCCGCCTGTTCAATAGGTTCCTTCAACAATTCAAAGGAACGGTCAAGTCCGGCGATGGCCGTTTGTATCTGGATCGTAATTCCAGATAGTTCGATGAACGGTTTTGTGAACTGACTGGAATAGATTGTGAAGCTCGAAATGATCCCGATCGTCACACCGCTGCCGGTTTTTAAGGCCAGTAATCCACCAACAAGTCCAACCATTAAGTAAGCCAGATGGTCAACGAAGCGTGAAGAAGGATTGGTCAATGATGACGCGAATTGCGCCTTCTGTCCTCGAACATAAAGCTCTTGGTTCAACGCTTCAAAGTTGGTTTGGTTTTGATTTTCTCGTTGGAACGCTTTGACAATTTTTTGATTGCCGACCATCTCAGTGATGAAGCCTGAGATCGATCCAACTAATTTCTGCTGACTAGTAAAGTATTGCTGAGAGGTACGTGCCACAATATACGTAATTAAAAAGATGATGGGTGTGGCTACTAGAACAACTAAAGTCAGCATTGGACTGAGATACAGCATGAAAACCAATGCGACCAAAACGACCGTCATCCCAGAAAATACCTGATTGAACACAGCGGAGATAGCCGTGGAAATATTGTCCATGTCATTGGTAAAACGACTAACGATATCTCCTTGCGAACTTTGATCATAATAGCTCAATGGCAATTTATTTAAATGAGTAAAGGTCTCTTCCCGCAGCTTGGCGACAGAATCAAAGGCTACGGTATTTCCTAAACGCTGAATGAAATACTGACTGACGACAGTGACTAAAAAGATGCCGACAAACAATTGAAGAATTTGGAACAGCCGCGTGAAGTCTACAGCCCCTTGATTGACCATCTGATCAACGGCGACACCTATATAGTAAGTCATTAACACGGAAGTGATCCCGCTAGCAATCCCTAAAATGATCGCTGCGATGAGTTCCTTTGGATAAGCCGCAAGATAGGGGATGAATAATTTTAGTGAACGGAAAAAATTCTTTTTCTTAATCATTCCACAGCCCCGCCTTCCTCTTGAGATTTGACCAGCTCTTGATAAAGCTTGGACTCCTTGAGTAGTGTGTTATGGGCACCTTGTGCGACGATTTTTCCGTTGTCCATCAGTAAAATCGTTTCCGCCTCTTGGATTGAACGCAGGCGTTGAGAAATAATGATAACGCCACAAGCTAGATCCCGCTTCAACGCTTGGCGCAAATCCAAATCGGTTTGATAATCCAAGGCAGATAAAGAATCATCTAAAATAAGCAGCTTCGGTTTGCGAATCAAGGCGCGAGCAATAGTCAGACGCTGCCGTTGACCACCAGAAAAGTTTTTCCCGTTTTCTAAGATCGGGGTGTCTAAGCCTCTAGGCAAGGTTTCTACAAATTCACTAGCCTGGGCAGTAGACAGGGCCTGCCAGCATTCTTCATCTGTTGCATCGGGTTTGCCCCATTGTAGGTTTTCTCGAATGGTGCCGCTGAATAAGACGGCTGTTTGCGGTACAAGTGCGATTTCAGAACGCAAGCGATCCAATTGCCAGTCTTTGACATTGCTTCCAGCAAAATTGACACTGCCCTTCGTCGCATCGTAAAAGCGCGGGATCAAACTGATCAGGGTTGACTTCCCGCTGCCCGTCGCTCCTGTGATTCCAAGAAAATTATTTTCTTCCATAGTAAAGGAGATATCCTGTAGAGCGAGCCCAGATTTTTCCGTATAACGAAAATCTACCTTCTGGAAGTCAATTAAAGGTGCTTGTTCATTGGCTAGTTGGTTGGTTCCGTTGTCTGCTAAAGTTGTATCTGTCGCAAACACTTCGTTGATTCGATTTGCTGAGGCTGCTGCACGAGTGAAAAGTACGACTAGATTTGAAACAACAATTAAAGCCAGAAGCATTTGATTCATATAATTGATCAAAGCTAAAACCTGTCCCTGCTCTAAATGACCAATATTCACCTTGAAGCCACCAAAGTAAAGAAGAGCCACCACGCCAGCATTCATGATCAAAGTCGTGCTAGGTGAGAGCAGTGCGGAAATATTCGCAACCTTTTGATTTAAATGAGAGATTTCTTCTGTTTCTTCATTAAAATGGTTGGTCTCAGTTTTTGTTCGGGCAAAGGCACGGATGACCCGAACCCCGCTCAAATTTTGAGTGACCAATTGGTTCAATTGATCCAGTTTTTGTTGGATGTTTTTATACAAAGGCACAGAATAATGAATGATCAGAAAAAGGATCAGGCAGAAAATAGGCAATAGGATCAAGAAAATAAGTCCCATTTGCCAATCAATATAAAAAGCCATAATGACCGAACCGATACTAAGGAAAGGTGCACGGACTACAAGACGAATCAGCATCGCTAGCGCACCCTGCATTTGATTGATGTCATTCGTCATTCGAGTAATCAAAGTATCCGTGCCGAAGCGATTCAATTCATTATGGGAAAAGCTGTTGATTTTTTCCATCAATCGATTCCGTAAAACCGTTCCGAAACCCTGTGAAGCGATCGATGCGTAATACTGACAAATCAAGGCACAGAGTAGTCCAACAATCGATAAGCCTAGCATGGCGACCGCCATTTCGATCACTTTGCCTTGATCATGGCGAGCGATTCCTTCATCGACTAAACGTGCCATAAATAAAGGCAGGATCAGTTCGAAGACGGCCTCTAAAAATTTGAAAAAAGGGCCAAGGATAATCTGTTTTCGATAATCTTTGGCGTAACGTAAAAGCTGAAACATAGAAGTTCCTCCAATATATAAAGTAGATAATGAGCAAAATAGGATCGTTTCTATTGTAACTTACTTGTCAATTAAGTCCGAAACATATACTTAAAAAGCTGAAAATTTTTCAGTTTCACAAAAAAAGACAAAGAAAAAGAGTAACAGAAAAATTCCGCCACTCTTTCGAAGCTAATTATTATCCGCCAGTTCCTTTTTTTTAGAGAGCTCGCTGATCATCTCTTGAATCCAATGCTTACTTTGGTCTGTTAAAAAAGGATCGATTACAACAACTGGGTACTCTTCCGGCAATCCCTCAGAGGAACCGGTCGTAATTAAGCAATCATACTTGTTCAATTCTTCTACGAAATTAGGTGTTCCACCAGCGAGTTGCTCAAAATGAGCGATCGTGTAGTTGCCATAAATACTTTCAGAAATTTGTTTAGCTAAAAAACTCTCTTCAGTAGGTGATAAATCAGATAGAAGTAAAACGCTTACCGGAGAATCCATACTAGCCAACCATTCGAGACTATACACTTCTGTCGTAATTAGTAGATACATATAGTTTTGAATATAGTCACTCTCTTGATACATGTGGTATTTCTTCACGAAACGTTCAACCATTTTCCTTACCTTGTGAACTCCGCGGCTGTATACCTTGGATACTTCCTGTAGGAAAACTAAACGGTTGCGCCATAGTACACCAAGGTATTTCCCATTAGGGTTGCATAGATAGAAATCGTTGTTCAGTACGGTAGCTAAATCTAAGCGATTCAATTTTGTCAGTCTATTTCCTAACATCTGATTGAATTCTTCCACTAATGCATAATGTTGTACAAACAATCTTCGATACCTCGGGTTGGTTGCTAGAGCTATTTCTCGATGATACAGACTAAAGACAATGGCATCAGAAAAGGTTAACCAGAGGGTATCTCGGGTCATTTCAGGTGTGAGCTCTAAGTCGACACCTTCTCTAACCGCCTGCTTCAATTTTTTATAGGAAAGTCCCATAGGCAGGATGATTCCACCTGTTCTTAATTCATCTTTTGGAAAAATATGGCCGCTTTTTATCCGCCAGAAGCTAATATACATGTTATAGATCAACCGTTTTTGATACACGTATTTTTCGTGAATGTTGTTCACCTTAACAAAGTCCTGGACATATTTCTCGATAATATGGTAGTGATTCGATGGCAATTTAGGAAGGGTACTTTCAAAAGCACTCTGACGTTCACTGTAAAATCGATAATAGAAGTTCCGAATCTCGCCTTCATTTCCCTCAACACGTAGTGGGCGATAAGAAAGTTCCATCCCTGCATCTGCCAAGGTTTGTTCGATTTTTTTTAAATAGCGTTGTGTATTGGAGGTGCTTAAGTATAACTTTTTTGATAACGCAGTGATGTTTTCGCATTCTTCATATAGGAGTTCTTCGATGATTTGAAATTCAGGACAGGAGCTTAAAAAATCTGCATACAAATTACCTAAACTGATTGCCTTATCGAGAACGACTAGATAGATTCCTTTTGTTTTAATAATTTGAAAACTTGGGTTGAAGCTATTAATTAAATCAATGTCATTCAATAAAATGGGCAAAGAACAATTCAGCTTACTGAGTAATTGATCACTGGACCATCCATCTCTGCGATAATACAATAATTCCAATAGTAATAAGCGTCGCATGTTGCTGGTTCCTAAAATTGTGCGAAAATCCATCATCATTCCTCCTTCGATCGCTTTTATTTGGAAATAACTGACCTACGAGTATATAACTTGCGATAACGTAAAATACCAATTAACAAAAAATAATAAATCTATAATTCCCAATTGCTGTGGAAATTCAAAATGTTTTCGTTAAAAAAACACAGATAATGTGATAATGCGCATGGAAATAAAATCTTTTCCTTATAAAAATGATATAAGCTTCTAGTCTTAAAAACAAGCCTAAACGGTAATATTTCAAAAATGTGTTTTACTCATAGAATAGGAAACCTGTTTTTTGTCGCCTTCTGTCATTCCCTCTACTGGATTATTTTCATATAGTTAGCTTAAGAGAAGGCGGTAGGAGAAAATGAAAGAAAAAATCGTATAGATTACAGGCGCTAGTAGCGGAATAGGCTATCAAACAGCAAAGTTACTTGCTGAAAATGGGTACAAGGTCTATGGAGAGTCGCGAAGAACAGAACAAATCTCTTCTTTCTAACGAAAAAAAAGGATTAGCCGAACACTACTTAAGTGAAACAACTTTACCCACGATTGATGTCGCTTATTTACTGGGCTACACAGAATCCAGCTCCTTTGCCAGAGCCTTCAAAAATTGGACAGAAAAGACCATTTCTGACGTGTGAAAGGAGTAATGGGTGAATGGACTACCCCTGAAGCTGGTAATTTCTTGCTATCCATGGAATAATTAGGATCATCTATCAGCTTTGTTAGGGAGGAAAAGAATGGAACAAATTTTTACAATCGTTGTGCTCTTATTTTTTTGTTATTCATTTATTGGCTGGCTATGGGAAACTATCTATTGTTCGATCAAGGCCAGGCATTTTGTTTACCGCGGTTTTTTGTTAGGACCGATTACACCGATTTATGGTTTTGGGGTGGTGGGCGTGCTTTATTTGATTGAGCCCTACCAACAGAATATCGTCCTGCTGTTTTTCTTAGCATTGTTCTTGGTAACCGCCTTAGAATATCTGACGAGCTTCTTGCTGGAAAAGATCTTTCATTTAACCTTATGGGATTATAAGGAAGTACCATTAAACATCAATGGCAGAGTGGCTGTACCAGTATCCATTTTTTGGGGGCTCGCCTGTGTGTTTATCGTCCGCGTTTTGAATCCTTATTTAATGAACATAGTCATCGGTTGGCAGCAGCGCTTTGGAATGTTTTTGCCGCTGATTCTATTAATGGTGACTAGTTTTGATTTAGGATTTACGTTAGCGAACTTGGCTTCATTACGCCAAGCACTAAACAAGATGAGTACTACAATCCAAGAGAAGAAGGAGCAGCTGCAAACCGATCTTGGAGAGTTGAAGGTCGCGGCGGAAGAACGTCGTCAAGGCTGGTTAACAGAGATCAAAGAGCAGCCAGAGTGGCGTAAACAGCTACCGAAGCTGAATTTTCAAGAGCGTCGCTTCTTAAACAGCTTCCCAAATATGAAATCGAAAGAGCTAAAGAGCCCATTAATGGAGATTCGAGAGTTATCTAAAGAGCTGCGGAAAAAATAATATTACAAAAATATGACAAAAATTAGTCCTTTCAATGCTTGAAAGGACTCTCTTTTTTTATAGTTTCCGATAGAAATAAAACAAATGTTACTAAAACGCGCTTCATTTTGTAATGAAATGTAATATGGATGAAACAAAAAGTCCCTTTTTTTTTCGTATAATGACGAAGGGTAAATAGAAAGGTGGACTTTTAAAGTGAGAAAGAAAACGTTTGGGTTCGTTGCCACACTATTGTTGGGTGCTAACGTACTTTTACCAGTCTTTGCACATGCAGAGTCACTAAATGAGTTAGATAAGAAAGAATCCGCAATTTCGCGTCAAAGTGACAAAATCAGCGGAGAGCTGCAGATCGCGTTGAACGATGTCAATGAAAAGTATCAAGAGGTTAACGACATTCGAACAAAGATCAGTGAAAACGAAGCGACTTTGGAAAAGACCAAAGCGGAAATAACAGAAACAGAACAGAAGATCGAGCAACGCAAAGAAGCGATCGCTGAGCGGATGAAGAATGCGCAAGTCAGCGGCATGACAGATCGTTCAATTAACGCGTTACTGGAATCAAAAGACCTTGGAGAATTTTTGAATCGTGCATTTGCGATGTCTGTCATCCAAAATGCAGAGAAGACGAAAGTTGCCAGCTTAGGTGAAGCCAAGGATAAATTAACAGAATTAAAAGCAACACAAGAAAAAACACAAGCCCAATTAAAAAAAGATAGTCAAAGCCTTGAAGCTGAAACGACAAAGCTAGATAGTAAAATGGCGAACTTGAAACAAGAGTTAGCAGAGAACAAAACTAGCTTAGAAAAGATCAGCCAAGACAAAGAAGTAGAAAAAGCACGTCAGGCTGCGGAAAAAGCTCAAAAAGAGCAAGCAGAAAAAGAAGCGAAGGAAGCCGAAGCGGCCAAAGCTGCTGAAGCAGAGAAAGCTTCAAAAGCTGCAGCCCAAGCGCAGCAAAAGGCACAAGCAGAAGCTTCATCACAATCTTCTGCACAAGCCTCAAAACCGGCTGCATCTGCTTCAAGTTCACAACAATCAACGACTCAAACAAGTGAACAGCCTAAACAAGAACCTGCGAAACCCGCAGAGCCTACCACACCGACAACGTCTGGACGTACGATGCAAATGGAATCTACTGGATACTCATGTGCAGAATCCGTTAACACGTACTTTACAGCGATGGGGATCGACTTACGTCAAAACTCTCAAGTTGTCGCTGTTGATCCAAGTGTGATTCCACTAGGATCAATGGTAGAGGTATCTGGTTATGGCATTGCCATCGCTGGAGATACAGGGGGCGCCATCAAAGGCAACATTATCGATTGCCACTTCCCAACGGTTGAACAATGTATCCAATGGGGACGCCGTTCAGTAACCGTAACAGTAATCAGTTAAGAAGTTAAAGAACCGTTTGAAATCAAAAGATTTCAAACGGTTCTTTTTGCGAGTTCCACTTCCTACTTTAGTAGGTTAGTGGAATCGTATGAGAAACGACAATCCAAATTATTTTTTACGATTTACGAAAAATGATGACTTAACTAGGAGATAGCTGACAGTTTTTCTTTCTGCTTTAGCAGATTAGAAAAATGTTATGCACACGAAAACAAGACTCATTTTTCTGAGTTTTGAAAAATGATTTCATATGTTATAAGCTAGCTGCGAGTTCCACTTCCTACTTTAGTAGGTTAGTGGAATCGTATGCGAAACGACAATCCAACTCATTTTTTTCGATTTACGAAAAATGATGACTTAACTAGGAGATAGCTGACAGTTTTTCTTTCTGCTTTAGCAGATTAGAAAAATGTTATGCGCACGAAAACAAGACTCATTTTTCACGATTTTCGAAAAATGATTTCATCTGATATGAGCTAGCTGCGAGTTCCACTTCCTACTTTAGTAGGTTAGTGGAATCGTATGCGAAACGACAATCCAACTCATTTTTTTCGATTTACGAAAAATGATGACTTAACTAGGAAATAGCTGACAGTTTTTCTTTCTGCTTTAGCAGATTAGAAAAATGTTATGTGTACGAAAATAAGACGCATTTTTCTGCATTTAGAAAAATGAGTCCATATGATATGAGCTAGCTGCGAGTTCCACTTTTCGCAGCTAGCTTAAAGCTGAGCCCCCTAGTTCCTTCCTATTTATTCGGCAAAGACCCCATCAGAGCATAGAAATATTCAGGCTTTCCTGTATGGAAATAGTCATACCAAGCGTCTAATGTATCTGGTTGAAAGACATCCAGATGTGCAAGGATCTGCTTTGCCCACTGTAAACCTCCAGTAGAGCTTGCTGTAATAAGATTATTGCTAGTTACTGCTGGTTCTTCAATATAAAACTCTTGTCCTTTATAGGTTGGAGCGACCATTTCTAAAAATCCAGGTCCATTACTAGTATGTGTGCGATCATTCAAAAGTCCAGCGTTCGCTAGTGCCGCAGTAGCACCGCAGATAGCGCCCACTGTACCGCCAGCAGCAAGTAGTGCACTGGCTTTTTCAATAATGGCATGATGCTTTGAGTCATTCCAAGTATCTGCACCTGGCAATAACAACACGCTTTTTTCATCCAAGCTAATATCATCAATCAAGCAATCTGGAAGGATCGTCATTCCGCCCATTGTTTGAACCGCTTCTTTGGAATGACTCACAGTTTTGAGTGCTAGTGGGGCAGCATCTTCTTTGAAAAATCGCCCAGAGTTCAATTCTGAGGTAACAGGCCCCAACTCCCAGTCAGCTAAAGTATCCAGAACATATACGTAAATTGTAATCATAAAATTCCTCCATAAGATTTATTTGATTCTTTACTCACAGTATACCTAGCAATTGTTGACAACAGTATGTCAACAATCTACACTGACAAAAAGAAATAGTTTAAGGAGGTAAAAAAATGAAGGTGGAGCGGCTGGTTAGCATCATCTTACTTTTGCTTGATAAAAAAAGGATCAGCGCACAGGCGTTAGCGGAGAAGTTTGAAGTATCTACGCGTACGATCTATCGTGACATTGATTCGATCAATATGGCGGGTATTCCAGTTCATGCAATTCCAGGAGTGGGCGGCGGCTTTGAAATTATGCAGCAATACAAGATGGATAAGAAAGTCTTTTCGAGCTCGGATCTCTCAGCCATTTTAATGGGGCTCACAAGCCTATCGAATATGGTAAGAGGAGACGAGCTGGTGAATGCTCTTGCAAAAGTACAGAGCTTTGTACCGGCTGATCGAGCGGCTGATATTGAAACAAAATCCAATCAATTATACGTAGATTTAAGTCCATGGATGGGGCATAAGAGTATCCATACCCATTTAGATAAGTTAAAAAAGGCTATCGAGGAGAATCGAATCCTGTCGTTTGACTATGCAGATCGCCATGGAAACAACACGACACGAACCGCTGAGCCGTATCAACTACTATTAAAGGACAGTCATTGGTATTTTCAGGGATATTGCCTTAAAAGAAATGATTTTCGCTTGTTCAAATTATCGCGTATAACCAACCTGCAAATAAAAGACATCGTATTCTCACCTCGCGAGTTTCAAAAACCACAGCTAGAGTTTGACGCTATTCTGGAGACGATGCAAACAAAAATCACTCTTCGGGTTCATCAGTCGATTTTAGATAGAGTGAGAGATTTTTGTGCCGACGAGGATTTTATACCTGAGGAGGGGGAGTATTATCTGGTCTATTTTCCCTTCATAGAAAATGATTATTACTATTCTATTCTCTTAAGCTTTGGGAGTAAGTGTGAATGTTTGGAGCCGCTGAACATACGCAAAGAAATGAAACGCAGAATTCAGGAGCTCGCTGTTTTATATGAGAGCTAAAAAGAAACTCCCAAGTCTAACGCATCAGATACTTAAGGACAACTATTCAAACTTTTCGAGATAACAATGAATCAAATAATTTTTTATTTAGTTGAAGAATATATTATTCGTTTAGACAAAATAAAGCAGAAAAATAAAGAAATTTATAAAATAAAGCGCATTTTTTCGCGACAATCATCTTTTACATTGTCAAAGAAATTATTGAGTAAACAGAATGACGGAATATTACAACTGTTATAAAATTTTTTATATCATTTTGCGTAAAATGCGTATATGCCTTACAATCATTACTCATTAGTATATATACCTTATTTATAATAAGTATCGTTTTTAGTTATGAAAAGCACGCTTTTTTGAAGTTTAAATGTCTTTTTTTAACACTTTGACGCGTAGGATATTTAACACTGAACCAAAAATGTTGTATCGTAATATGTGTAGAATAACTCTTGTTACTTAAAATGAAAAAGCAGAAAGGTGTATGTGAAATGATTAAATTATATGTCTCAGCTAGTTGTACTTCTTGTAGGAAGGCAAAAGCTTGGTTAAAGCAAAATGGATTGAGGTTTGAAGAACGGAATATCATGTCTGACCCTCTTACAACAGATGAAATCAAAGAAATTCTTTCACTAACGGAAACGGGTACCGATGAAATTATTTCCACACGATCGAAAGTTTATGAAAAACTAGATATTGATTTTGATGAGCTATCATTAAGTGAGCTTGTCGATATCATTGAGGAGCACCCAAGTCTATTGAGACGTCCACTGATTTTTGATGAGACCAAATTCCAAGTAGGCTTCAACGAAGATGAGATCCACCAATTTATCCCACGAGAAGTTCGTCGAGTAACGTCAAAAAAAATGGCTAGAGTCCTGCTTTATTTAGATTTACAAAAAGAAAGTCTTGCATAAAGACATCATTATAGATAAATCCCCCGCCCGTTCTTTTGTTAGGGAAGAACAGACGGGGGATTATTTTTTAAGTTTGACGTATCAAATAATCAAAGGCTCCGAGAGCAGCAGTCGCACCTGATCCCATAGAGATAATGATTTGCTTATAGGCGCTGTCAGTACAATCGCCTGCAGCGAAGATACCATCTACGTTGGTAGCACCATGCTTATCTACTAAAATCTCACCGCGGTCACTCAACTCAACAGTACCAGATAGCCATTCGGTATTTGGCATAAGTCCGATCAAAATGAAGACACCTTCAACATTCAAGGTATGTTCTTCGTTCGTTACACGATCCGTGTAAGTCAATGCTTCAACATGGGAAGACCCAGTGATTTCTTTTGTCGCTGCGTTCGTAATGACTGTGACGTTAGAAAGGGAGTATAGCTTGTCTTGTAGGACTTGGTCAGCTTTCAATTCTGGTAAGAATTCCAAAACATAGATATGTTTGGCTAATCCAGCCAAATCAATCGCTGCTTCGATTCCAGAGTTTCCGCCGCCAATCACTACGACTTCCTTATCCTTAAATAGAGGACCGTCACAATGCGGACAATAAGCGATACCTTTATTCTTGAATTCTTTTTCACCGGGAACATTGATCGCACGCCAACGAGCGCCAGTGGAAAGGATCGCGGTCTTCGCTTTTAGCTGTGCGCCGTTTTCCAATTCAACTTCGATCAAGCCGTTCTTCTGGATGGACTTGGCACGTTGCCCCTTCATTATATCCACGTCATATTGCTTCACGTGATCTTCCACTTGCCGCATTAATTGCGGACCTTCCACGTAAGGAGTACCAATCACATTCTCAATGCCTAATGTTTCTAACACTTGACCACCAAAGGTTTCAACGACCATGCCTGTCTTGATTCCTTTGCGTGCGGCGTAAATCGCGGAGCTCGCACCTGCTGGACCGCCGCCGATGACAAGCACATCAAAGGTTTCCTTGTCGGCGAATTCATCGGCACTCATTGGTCCGCTGACTTTTTCGATGATTTGCTCGATGGTCATCCGACCACTGTCAAAAGTCTCTCCGTTCAAAAAGACAGTTGGCACAGCCATGATCTCTTTTTCATCGACTTCGTGTTGGTACATGCTGCCTTCGATCATAGTATGGGCAATTTTCGGATTTAAAACCGCCATGATGTTCAAGGCTTGGACCACATCAGGACAATTATGACAGGTGAGGCTGACATAGGTTTCAAAGTTCAACGTACGATCTATCGATTTGATTTGCTGTGCGACGTTGTCATCAATCTTCGGTGCACGACCGCCAACCTGCAGCAAAGCAAGAATGAAGGAAGTGAACTCATGTCCCATTGGTAGGCCAGCAAAAATGATGCCGCTGGCTTCCCCATCTTTTCGATTGATTTCAAAGCTAGGTGTGCGGGTTAAACTTTTTCCTTCAATAGTAATCTTTGCATCCATTTCTGCCACTTCGGTCAGAAACTCTTGCACTTTTTTTGAGTCGTCTGATTCATCTAAGCTCGCAGAAAAGACAATCTCTGATTCCAACAAAGCTAGGTATTGTTGGAGCTGTTCTTTCGTTTCGTTATCTAACATAAAGGCTCCTTTACTTTCATGAAATATCGTCATTTTTCATAGTACAGACCCTTCTGACAATCGCGCCGAGGCAAGATTAGCAGAAGGGCCACTAAAAATTTAAATTTTGCCGACTAAGTCAAAGCTTGGTTTTAACGTTTCGCCGTCTTCTTTCCATTTCGCAGGACATACTTCACCTGGATGAGTGCGCACGTATTGCGCAGCACGAATCTTATCGATTAAGCTGCTTGCATCACGGCCGATCCCATCTGCATTGATTTCCATCGCTTGCACGATGCCATCTGGATCAATGATGAAGGTACCGCGTTGAGCCAATCCTGCTTCTTCATCTAAAACATCAAAGATGCGAGAGATATGATGAGACGGATCACCGATCATCGTGTAATTGATTTTGCCGATAGCATCTGACGTGTCATGCCATGCTTTGTGAGTGAAATGAGTATCGGTTGAACAAGAGTATACTTCGACTCCTAATTCTTGTAATTTTTCATATTGGTCTTGTAAATCCTCTAATTCTGTCGGACAAACGAAGGTAAAATCTGCTGGATAAAAACAAACAACGGACCATTTTCCTTTTAAGGCTTCATCAGAAATCTCGACAAATTTTCCTTGACGATAGGCTTGTGCTTGAAACGCTTCAACTTCTTTTCCAATTAATGACATGAATGTACCCTCCTGAGTAATAGTGAGAAAATTTTCTCTTAATTGATAAAAGGAATTTTGAAAAAGCTAAGTCTTTCTCCCTCTTATTTAAAATAATTATAAACAGAATACGATTCTATTGTAAATGCTTTTTTGGTAGTTTTTTAAAACTATTTATCCAAAAAAGAGAAAAAATTTAGCAATAATGAATTTGATTGTTGCTTTTTTCCCTTCCAAATCGAAGGAAGCTTTAGAAAAAAGCGATTGCATTGCCTCTCAAGAGTCGTCATAATTAAGAAAAAGGAAAAGCGGGTGAGAAAATGAAGCGGGTACTTTATTTTTTTTCGTTGGTCATTTTCGGACTTTTTTGCGGCGTGACCGTTTATGGAGAAAATATCCATGTAGAAGATCACGCAGGTGTCTTAAGTGCTGAAACAAAAGAAGAAATCAATCAATACAATCAGAAATACAAGGAACTCGAGCTGAGGCCGCAATTAGCCGTTGTTACTCTAAGCGAATTGCCAGACGGAAAATCCATCGAGTCCTATGCCAATGAGAAATTCAATGGATTAGGAGTAGGTGATGAGGAACATGATTCTGGTGTTCTGTATGTCATCGCTGTAAAAGATCGAAAACAGCGGATCGAAGTCGGCTATGGGCTGGAGGAAACGATTCCTGACGCATTGGCGATGGACCTCATGAACGAGGAAGCCAAGGAGAAATTCCGCGAGGAGAACTATGACGCAGGCGTCTCGATCGTTGCAGCAAATATCAACGATGTCTTACAAGGCAATAAAACGGTCAAGGATTTCTCACCAGGGATATTTGACGGATTGACACTTTGGGAGATCATTACGGAACGGATAGGTCCAGTACTTATTGGCTTAGGTATCCTATACGCTTTCATCTCGACACCGTTGAATAAGCTATTTATCTATCGGAAGGCTCGCAAAGTCTTTGCGGTGGAACTGAAGGATCGATTAAAGGATGCAGATCCCAAATATCAACGCTATTCCACAAGAAAAATAATCCATAGTAAAGAACCGCCGGTTGAAGAAGCGAGAAAGGCTATTAAAAAGCGATACGGCAAACTAAAGCGCAAACGTCCGATGTATTATGATTTTACCTATGCCTTTGGAACGCTCACTTTATGGGGACTTTTATGGAGTAAAAAGAAAGAGATGCAGAAATACTCCGTGTATTATCATCATCGAGACATGTGGACAAGCAGCAGCTCCAGCAGCAGCAACTCAGGTGGCAGTGATTCTTGGGGCGGCGGCAGCTCTGGTGGTGGTGGAGCAAGTTCAGATTGGTAATGCTATAGACCAATTGTGGTGAAAGATGTAAGACAGCTTTAAAAATAGATAATAAATAGGTATGGAATGTTCAGTTAACGTTCTATACCTATTTATTTTTGGTCAAAAATGTAAGGAAATGAAGGAATGACACCTAGAAAATAATTACGATAATAAAGGAATAAAACCTTATTTTTGAAAAAAATTTCACAAATTGGGTGAAACAAGAGGAAAATTTTTTCTCTTAAAATCTATTTAAAAAAAAGGGTTCTTTATTTTCAAATAACGCTGTTTTTCATTGGTGCTATGCGTTATTCTAAGTTTCTGATAGTAAAAAAAATGACGACTTACAGAACGTAATTTAACGTAATTGATAGCGGAAACATGAAAGAAAAATACTCTTGATTGATATTTTCTTTAAGACGCGAAAAATCTTCAAAATAAAGCACTTTTCAAAGCCTATACTATACTTATAAGTCTGTTATTTTATAGAAAACTCTAAAAAGCTGGATCAATTCAATTAAGTGCGCCGCTTAAAGTTTTTAAATAATTAAAAGGAGATAAAAAAATACTGAATTCAATAATTTGAAATGAAGACAGTTTAGTTAAATAGCTAAAGATCAGAAGGATTATATCGGTTATTTCCATAATATTTTTATTTTATAAAGAAAATGGTTTTATTTTTAATAATATCAAATTAATGTAAAATTATTATCGTGATTTTCATCATTTTGAACTCTGTATTTTTTGGAATAAAATTAAATTGTGAATTCCATTGTTTTTTTTTGTAATAGAAAGTATACTAAATTCAGCGGAAAATTTGATTTTTTTTCTGCTGAATTGTGACTTTGGTAACATAAATACTAAGTAAGGGAGGTATGTAGATGAAGAAAATTGTAAGTGGGTTAATTGCACTCATCGCGGTGGTTTTGTTTGTTGGGCCAAGCGCTCATGCGGATGGTGCCATCACTGCTGATGAACAACGGATTCTGACGGAATTAGACCAAGGTGTAACTGTTAGTGGAAAGACGTTCACTGTTAGAGCGAACGAACGCACGCATGCAGAAAATTATTTGAAACAAAATGATCTTTCTGCAGATCAAGTGAACACAGTTGTAGCGCAAATTCAAAAAGTACGCTCAATCATTGCTTCTTCAGGTGTGGATGCTTCAAATATCACTTCTGTTGAACAGTTGATTAAAGCGCTACCTTTGAGTACCCGAAACCAATTGAAGGACGTCATCTCTGTAGCAGCTTCTGCTTTAGGTTTGACCGTCAATTTCTATCCTGGTGGCTACACAATCACTGGAACGAATCTAGGTTCAAGTTCATCTGGGACGACTACTACTGGAAAACCAGCAAGTAGTACAGTCTACTCATCAGGTGGTGCAGTGAAACAGACAGGTATCACACATCTGTCTAGTGCAATTTCTTTCGCAAGCTTACTACTTGTTGCAGCAGGTGCATTTGTAGTAGGACGTAAGAAACTTGCGTAGTACTTCTAGGCTGAAGAGGGTTGGAGCGATGTTGATCGCTCCGATCATCTTTCTGGTTATCGGCTATTCTCTGATGTACGTCATAGGAAGACCTGTAATCCAATTTGTCACTTCTTCTATCCAATTATTTTTATTAACAGATACTCCCGAGTTTGAGGCGACGGAACAGACATTTAAGGCTGTGGACAATAAAAAGATTCCTACCAATGAAAAGAATGAACTTCCATCAAGTAAGGTCAATTACCCAGTGGGGGGACAGCTTTTCGGCAAAGTGAAGATAGATAAAGTACAACTGGATGTTCCTCTATATTTCGGAGATACCGAAGAAATTTTAAGGCAAGGCGCGGGTCAATTCATGGGCTCGGTATACCCTGGGGAACTGGGGACGTCACTGATCGGTGGACACAATGTCGATGATTTCGGCAAGTTAGGCGCCGCTCAAGTAGGCGATACGATCGAGGTTCAGACGACCTACGGCAATTACACCTATCGCATCACGCGATTAGATGTTAGAAACAAGACAGACAAAGAAATCGACGAGATGATCTATCAACGAAACGATCGATGCATCATTCTCTATACCTGTTATCCCTTAGATAGCTTGGGGCTGACAGACGAACGGCTTTTTGCCATCGGAGAATATGTTTCAGGACCGATTATTAATGGAAATGAGTAGGAGGAAAGACAAAGTATGAAACAAGCGACACGAAACGTTCCACGATGGATCTTAGCATTTATCGGGTCTTTACTCCTCTTTGCTACATTAACACTGATTTGTATTCGTATGACGCTGTTCAATCAGAACTTTATGATTAAACAGGTTCGTGAAACAGGATACATCGAGACGATTCGTAAGGACATGACAGAAAGCATCCAAGACTTAGGTCGGGGAAGTAATATCCCGCCAGAAATCTTAGCCGATGTCGTTCCAGAAAAAACAGTTGCTACGAACGTAGAGAACTATATTCGCAGTATCTACCAAGAGGTTCCCTTTGAGCTTCAGGGGGAAGATGAGATCAAGAACAATATCTTGAAGAACGTCAATCAATACGCGCAAGAAAAAAATATCGCGGTGGATGAGACGGTTCAAAGTAATTTGAACAACTTAGCAAATAGCGCGACGAAAAATTACGCGAACTTTATCGAGATTCCATATTTACTAAGCTATGGCAAGAAAGTAATGGCCTTTCAATCGGCTCTGACGATGATTTTGATTATCGTGGGCGTGGCCTTTATCTTAGTATTCTTTGGCTTGCTATTGATGGTTAAGATGAAGCATCAGAAGGTACGCTGGGGCAGCGTGACTTTTCTCGGTGCGGGACTAATGATGGTAGTCTTACCGACGATTATTTACTTTAGCGGAGTCATTGAACGACTAGGGATCACATCAGAAGGATTGTATACCTTTGTGACCAGCTATATCAAAGCGTTTGATTTAAGTTTTATTTTTGTCGGATTAACGTTGACTGTTTTAGCGCTGCTCCTGGTGCTGCTTAGTGAGAGAATGCGCGCCAAAAAAATACATAACGTTCGTTAGTGAAGGGAAAAAAGATGGAAGAAACAATCAGCTTAGAAGAATTATTTCAAGTATTAAAAAAGAAAGCTTTACTGATTCTAATGACAACCATTGCCGGCATCGGTCTTGCGGCAGTCGTTACCTTTTTCTTGATTACGCCTAAGTACGATTCTGCCGCACAGCTGATCGTGCAAAACAATCAATCAGAAGGGACCAATACGAATCTGCAGAATGATATCAATGGCAATGTATTGCTGATCAATACATATAAGGACATGATCAAAGGGGATATCGTTATCGACGCGGTTCAAAAGGAGCTGCAAAGTGAATACCAGTACAGCTATAGCAACGCGGAATTAAAAGACATGATCGAAGTGGAGCAGGCGCAGAACTCGCAAATGTTCCAAATCGTCGCGACCTCACCGGAACCACGTAAAGCGGCAACGATCGCCAATGTTACAGCGACTACCTTCCAGGAGAAAGCGGAAGATGTATTAGCGGTCAATAAAGTAACTATCACCTCAAAAGGGGTCGTGCCGTCTAAAGCCGTTTTTCCAAACAATAAGCTGAACCTGTTGATCGGCGCAGTCGTAGGTCTAATGCTCGGTGTCGGTCTTGCATTCCTTACAGAGCTGCTAGATAAGACCGTAAAAGATGAACGTTTTATCATTGAAGCACTAGAGCTGCCAATCCTTGGTCAGGTATCTGAGATCAGCAAAAAAGAATTGTTTGAAAATCGCGGAGCCGCACCGACTCCACAACAAAACCAAAACGACAAACGAGGGACACGAACCGTGCCGACTCGTAATCGAAAACGTGTGTAAGGGGAACAGTTAGATGGCGAAAAAGAAACAAGCAATCACACCAGTGGATTTGATCACGGCGATCAATCCCTTCTCAACCGCAGCTGAGCAATACCGTAAGATTCGGACCAATATCGAATTTTCATCAGCAGATAAGAAAATCAAATCCCTTGTCGTAACATCTTCGGGCCCTTCAGAAGGAAAGACAACAACAGCCTCTAATTTGGCAGTTGTGTTCGCCAATGCAGGCAGTCGAGTGGTGTTAGTCGATGCCGATTTGAGAAAACCAAATATCGCATTGAGCTTCAAGGTACCTAATGTGAACGGTCTAAGCAACTATCTAACAGAAGGCAATGCGGCTCATGCTAGCTTCTTGACAGAAACTGACGTGGAGAACGTCTATCTGACACAAGGCAATACACAAATTGGCAGCAGGCTGATCGAAACAAAAATCGAGAATCTATACCTGATGCCAAGTGGACCTACACCGCCCAATCCATCTGAGTTATTAAGCTCAAAACGGATGCAGGAGCTGGTGGATACGTTAACCGAGTCCTTTGATCTAGTCATCTTTGACATGCCGCCTGTAGTGACAGTGACAGATGCGCAAATCATGTCCTCTTACGTTGACGGAACGATCTTAGTCGTTCGTGAACGCAAGACCAATAAACAAGCGATTTTAGAAGCAAAGAAATTATTAGATATGGTCAAAGCAAAAATTATCGGAGTCGTCTATAACGGTAAGAAGCAAGGGGAAGACTCTTATTACTATTATGGAACGGAAGGGAAGTAAGGGATCACGAAATGATTGATCTACACAGTCATATCTTGCCCGGTGTGGATGATGGCGCACAGACATTAGAGGACAGTCTTGAAATGGCGCGAAAGGCGATCAGTCAAGGCATTACTCATCTAATGTGTACACCGCATCATAACAACGGGAAGTATAACAATCCAGCAGATAAAATCATTCGAGAGGTCGCGAACCTGCAAGGAGAACTCGATAAACGCGGACTAGACCTAACATTGCTTGAAGGACAGGAAGTCAGATTGACCGAATTCCTCTTAACGGCAGTTCAGCGAGATGAAATTCTATTTACCGATTTGGATAATACCTATCTGTTGATTGAATTTCCGACAAATGAGGTGCCCATCTATGCGGAGCAGGTCTTCTACCAGCTGCTTAATAGAGGACAGGTTCCTGTCATTGTTCACCCAGAAAGAAACGCGGTCTTTCGAGAAGAACCGAATCGATTGGTTTCTTTTCTTGAAATGGGTACGCTGACTCAACTGACCGCACCGAGTATCGTGGGAATCTTCGGTAGCGATATTCAACAGACGGCCAGACAAATGCTAGAGCATAACATGCTCTACATGGTGGCTTCCGATGCCCATAATTTACGGCACCGTACCTTTTTAATGAAGGAAGCATACAAAGAAATCGAGAAAATCGGTGGAAAAGAAATGGTCGAAGCCATGCAGCAAATGGCGAAAGACCTAGTAAATGGGGATCCGGTCACTCGACCGAAGTATCAGGCAATAAAATGAATCATGTGTCAAAGACTTTATCAATAGTTTGTGGGGGGATTAACTATGAAAAGCGAGAAGACTTTTGGGGATGTGGATGGTTTGGATAATAAAAACTTTCCTAATCAGGGACACTCCAAGTTGGTTTGGCTAGATAAGGAAAAAATAGACAATCAAAAAGGCTATGATTTCTTCAAACGAATCATCGACCTTGTTTTAGGCTGCCTAGGGCTCGTTTTTATCTCCCCTATCCTACTGTGGGTTGCCTATAAAATACATAAAGAAGACCCAAATGCGTCAGTTATATTCAAGCAACAACGCGTTGGACGAAACGGAAAGCTATTCACTATGTATAAGTTCCGTTCGATGTGTTCAAACGCCGAAGAACAACTAGAAGAGTTGCTTGATAAAAACGAATTAAAAGGCGCTATGTTCAAAATCAAAGAAGATCCAAGAATTACAGAGTTCGGCAAGTTTATTCGCCGAACGAGCTTAGACGAATTACCTCAACTACTCAATGTTATCAAGGGGGATATGAGTCTGATCGGTCCAAGACCGCCATTACAAAGAGAAGTTGCTGAATATACACAGTATGATATGCAGCGACTATTGGTAAAGCCTGGTTGTTCAGGATTATGGCAAGTTAGTGGGCGAAATGATGTTCATTTTGATGAGATGGTTGATTTTGATATTGACTATATACAAAAACGGGGTATTCGATATGATATTTCGTTGATTGTTAAGACTGTAAAGGTAATGATGAAGCCTGATGGGGCGTATTAAGAAAAGTGAGAAGATAAAAGATGGATCACGATTTAAATGGTATGAAACTTTTAGTATTTGCGCCTGCTTTTTTTGGTTATGAAAAAGCGATTGTAAAAAAGTTACAGAGCATGGGTGCTCAAGTAACTTTTTTTGATGAAAGACCCTCGAATTCAACATTTGGAAAAACACTAGTACGGATGAGTAATAAGCTTTCTCAAGGAATGGTGTATAGGTACTATAAAAATATTTTTTTTAAAATAAAGGAGCAACAATTTGATCAAATACTTTTTTTTCAAGCCGAAGCAACACCAAGATGGTTTTTAGAATTTGTGAATAAGGAAAATAAAGAATCTAGAAAAATACTTTATTTATGGGATTCGGTAAGCGATAAGCCCATGAGCTTAGATGATAGAGATTTATATGATGAAATTTTCACATTTGATCCCTATGACTGGAAAGAGCATGGACTAAAATTTCGCCCTTTATTTTATATAGATGAATATTTGAAGAACCCTGATGAAACTAATCAAAATTATAAATACGATTTTTCTTTTATTGGAACAGTTAGAAAAGATCGTTTTGATATTTTACAAGAAATAAGACGGTCAGCAGATATTCGCAAACAAAATTATTTCATTTTTTACTACCTTCAATCAAAGTTGAT
The DNA here is from genome assembly GCF_051710765.1 of Enterococcus sp. DIV0170. Taxonomy (NCBI): domain Bacteria; kingdom Bacillati; phylum Bacillota; class Bacilli; order Lactobacillales; family Enterococcaceae; genus Enterococcus; species Enterococcus sp. DIV0170. Next base: position 2,670,882 of record NZ_JBIOLG010000001.1, on the reverse strand, counting down.
GTATTACTACTTTAAATACATTCGAAGGGATTTTAAAAATGGAAATATTAGCGATTTTTCCTTTAAACCAATGAATCATCACCAAATACAAGAAATAATAGCCCAGACAAGAGTTTTAATTGATATTCAAAAACCGCACCAGGTTGGGTTAACAATCCGAACGATTGAGTTATTAGCTTCAAATAAAAAGTTTGTTACAACAAATAATGAAATCAAAAAATACAATTTTTTTTCAGATAAAAATATTCAGCTATTATCTAGAGTTAATCCTTGTATTGATAACGATATGATCATATCAGACTTTGAAATAGTAGAACCTGATATTTTAGAACAATATTCAATTGGTTTTTTTCTTAAAGAGTTATTAGGATTTGTACCATCTGGAAAATATTATAATAATTAAGAGGATGTTCAGAAAATGAAAGTATTGATAATAAATCAGTATTGTGGGTTTGGTAGTACAGGAAGAATCGTACAAGATTTACATGATATGTTAATTGAGAATGGACACGAATGTTGCATTGCGTATGGACGTAATAAAGTAGATAGTAGCGATTACAATACATATAAAATTGGTGGATTCTTAAATAACTACGTTCATGTCTTGGAAACAAGACTATTTGATAATCACGGATTTTCTTCACGTATTGCAACAAAAAAGTTCATTAAATTTATTGAAGACTATAATCCAGATATTATTCATATTCATAATCTACATGGTTATTATGTGAATATTAAGATTTTAATGGAGTATCTAAAAACTCGGGAAACAAAAATAGTCTGGACCTTTCATGACTGTTGGAATTTTTCTAGACATTCGGGATACATTGATTATCAGGAAGGTATTTTGCCTACAGAAATTATTTCAAAAGATGAATTAAGAGAATATCCTAGATCGTTATTCTCTCCGATGGATAATTACGTAAGAAAGAAAAAAATTTTTTCAGGATTTAACAACCTTGTGATTGTTACACCGTCTTTTTGGTTAGCTAATATGGTAAAAGACACATTCTTTTCTGAATATCCTATAAATGTTATTCACAATGGAATTGATATGGAAAAATTTTTTCCGGAAATTGATACGGAAATTCTTAGAAAGTATGGTATCGCTGATAAAGAAATAATTCTCGGTGTGGCCAGCGTATGGGATAGGAGAAAAGGGTTAAAGTACTTGAATAAGCTTGACGATTTAATTGATCATACAAATAAAAAAATTGTAGTTATAGGCAAAATTGAAGAAAGAATGAAGTTAAGCGATGATATCCTGCATATATCTCAGACTGATAGCATAAAAGAAATAAGAAATTGGTATTCTAACGCAAAAGTTTTTATTAATCCAACTTTATATGACAATTTCCCAACTACTAATATAGAATCGTTTGCTTGTGGAACACCTGTAATTACTTTTGATACGGGAGGAAGTCCGGAATCTATCATTAATGATGCTGGAAAAGTAGTGAAGAAGAAAGATGCTTTATCAATCAATGAAGCTATTCAAGATGTTAATAAATTAACTGAAGAAACCATAATTTTTTATAGAAATAAATTTGATAAAAATAGCAAAAATATTGAATATTTAAAAATTTATTTGGGAAAGTAATGTAGGTGATTATGAGTGAAAAAAATTTTATTAACTTTAATTCAGTATTTATTGGGTCTTTTGGAAAAAATCAACCTTGATCTATATAAGAAATTTTATCCAAAATTTCTTAGGTATAGGGGAATCAAGATTCCGAAAAATTTTAGAACCAAGTTTGGTGATGCATATATCCATCCAAGTGTTCACTTTGATGGAAAGGATTATTCATTAATTTCGATAGGAGCTAATACGACAATTTCTAAAGAAGTGGAATTTCTTACTCATGATTATTCCATTAGCAAAGCGTTAATAGCTAATGGAAACTTTAAAAAAGGTGGTTTTTTTCTAAAACCTGTTTCTGTAGGAGAAAACTGCTTTATTGGAGCTAGGACCATTATCTTACCAGGAACAAGAATTGGAGATAATGTTATCGTTGGCGCAGGCTCTGTTGTAAAAGGAAAAATTGACTCGAATATAGTAATCGGAGGAAATCCTGCAAAAAAAATAATTGAAATTGATGCATTCCTTGAAAATCACTTGGAGAAAAATGACATATACTATTATGACTACAGTACTGGTGATGGCGAAGTAATTGCAAAATAGTATTCTTGAAAGAAGGCATATAAATAGTTTGTTAAGTACACAAATTTTAAATAGGGTTAAACAAATATTTGAATAAAATGATTTTTTTCGGAGAATGAGTGTCAGATACTTCGGGTAAATAACATGTTTGGAGATATATGTAGTGAAAAAAAAAGTATCAGTTTATACACGTGATGGGCATAATGCTAGTTCAAGTTATTATAGAGTTTTGCAGTATACTGACGAACTATCGAAGGAAGAATTCTTTTCTATTAAAGAAAGGATTTTTGTTCCCAAATTTTTGACGGAATTACAATATAATTACGGGAAAAAATTGATGGTCATAGTAGCTTACCATATGTTTATTTTGTTATCATCTACCTTATGCTTTTTAGCAGATTTAATCTGGAAGCCAGATACACTTATTATTCTACGTTCAATTACGCCAAAAACATTTTTTGGCATTTCTTCTTTTCTTTATAAGAAATTAGTCAAAAAAACAAAGATAGTTATTTGGGATTTTGATGATGATATTTTTAGTTCAAATGAAATATCAATTAGAGAAAGAAATTTGCTTGAACAACAGTCTACTTTTATTTCTGTGACTCACGCCTATTTATCTGGTTTACTCAACAAAAAAACACAAAGTAAGATTATTCTGATGCCTACAACAGATAAGGATTTTGTGAAAGATAAAAAAGATGTTATTACCAACAGAGTCAAAAAATATACCACTGATATTAATATAGTTTGGGTTGGCTCAAGTGCAAGTATTGATTATTTACATCTATATGTTAATGGGTTAAATGAAGCAGCAAAAAAATTAAATGCTAAGGGAAAGAATTTGAATGTCATAGTAGTAAGTAATATTCCTTTTGTGTCAAAAAAGAATGATTTCTACCTAAAGAATATTAAATGGACTAGAGATGAAGCTATTTTAGCAATGGAGTCAGCACATATCGGAATTATGCCTTTATCGAATGGTATATTCGAAAAAGGAAAAGGTAGTTTTAAACTAATACAGTATATGGCAAACTCAATTCCTGTTATAGGTTCGAATGTCGGATTCAATTCAACTGTGATTAAGGAAAATTTTGGAGTATTGACAAATGATTCTGATTCCAAAGATTTAGTAAATGCTATCTTAAAAATAGCAACTGATAATGAATTATGGATGACAATGGCAGAAAATGCACACGCGGAATGGAAGAAAAATTACTCTTACGAAAATAATTTGTTGAAGATGAAAAATATGATACAGGTAGGTGAATAATATGGACAATAAGTTAAATCAAATTCTGTATTTCTTTATTTCGATTGAGTCTATATTGTTAATCATTATTCTTTTGTTAATAAAAGAAAACTCGCTTTTTCAAAATGGGATTGCGATTATTTTAATATTTACTGGGATCACAGTGTTTATATTAAACTTAAAAGAGTATTCCAATATCCTTAGACCGCAATCAATTTTTGCGATTATTTGGTTAATTGCGTTACCTGCCACATCATTTTCTTATCCTATTATGGATCGAATGACTAACTTACAGTGGGAGTATTCTTTGCTGTTTATTCTTTGTTTCTCTCTTGGCGGTTTCATTGCTTCATTTTTAGGTAATGGAAAAAGTGAATTAACTAAAAGAAATTCTCTTAGTAGACCTAAAATTAATCTTAATCAATTACAGTTTCTATTTTGTTTATTCATAATTATGTTAGCAAGTAGTATGATTTTTTTATCATTTTTAAGACGTGGAGAGTTTCCAGCATTGTCTGAGAATGCTGGACTTGCCAAGTATGATTTTTTTCTTCCAGGGACAGCAACAATTATAGTATTAGGAATTTTAGGAATTTTCGTGATTTTTTTGGATCCCAATAAAAGGAATAGCAAAATATTTATTGTTTCTACGTTTGTTTATGTAGTACTTCAATTGTTAACAGCTGTAAGATTTGGGTTGTTCTTGTTGGTTTTATTACTGCTATCAAATTATTCAAAAGGTAAGCTTGAAAAAACAACACTAAAAAAAATATTTATATTTACCTTTTTTTTAATTTTATTTTTTGTTGTTGTAGCTAATATACGTGGGGGAAATATTGATGAATATCTCTTTTATGCAGGCAACGGAAGTTATTCTGGAACTGAAAAAGGCTTAAGAAATACGGAAATTATTAGGTATTTTGGATACAGTCAAAGAGTCATGCAGAAGTTTATTGAAACATTTCCAGCTGGATATATGAAAGGAAATTACACTTTAAGTCCTATTTTAGATTTATTTCAAGTTCCGTTAATACATAAACCAGGTTTTAGTATATATGGATATACTGCTACAAATATTATTTCATATCAATATTTGGATTTTGGAGATTTATGGCTTATTGCAGCAACTATTTGGAGTTTCATAATTAATTTGGCATTTTCAATTTTTGTTTGTTCAGAATCAAATCTATTTGTTTCTTATGTTTGGGGGGCATCATTTATTTGTCTTGCATTAAGTTTTTATACGTACATTCAAAGTTATACATTTCTATTCATAATCTTCCCACTACTAATTATTGTGATCAATTTGTTAGGTAAAATATCCATTAGATCAAAGAGAGGAATAGAGATATGATATCAGTAATCATTCCAAGTTATAATCGAGAGAATACAATAGAACGTGCTGTTGAAAGTGTTTTGAATCAGTCGGAGAAGTATGAAATAGAAATTTTAATTGTAGACGATTGTTCATCAGATTGTACTGTTGAAATTATAAAGAGAATCATGAAAAAAGATATGAGGATTAGATTATTTGAACTAAAAGAAAATAGAGGAGCAAATTTTGCTAGAAACGTGGGTATTGAAAATTCTTATGGGGATATAATTGCATTTCAAGACTCCGATGACGAATGGTTGGAGGGAAAATTGGAGGAGCAAATGGCATTTATTAATAAAGGTTTTCAATTCATAACTTCTAGCTTCTATAAAATTGATGGGAAAAAAAAAGAAATAATTACTTTGAACTCGGGAAATAAAGTGATTACTCAAGAAGACATACTACCAGTAAATTTTCTTTCTACACAGACTTTTCTTATGTCTAGAAAAATCATAGAGGAATTCAGATTCGATGTGAATATGCCTAGGTTGCAAGATTGGGATTTTGTATTAAGAGTCATGGAAAAGTATGACATCTTCTACATTGATAAGCCATATGTAAATCAGTATATTCAAACTAATAGTATTTCAAAAAATAAAGAAAAGTACTATGAAGCATATAAAATATTGTTTGAGAACTATTCCAAATATGTTTCAAATTCAAAAAAGAAAATGTCAGAATTTTATTATCATCTTGGTAAAGCTTCTGAAGGAGTAAATGAGTTGAATCGGGATTTATATGTTAAATCATTACATGAAAGATTTAATATTCGGTCTCTAGTGAGGTTGTTTTTTTTATTTTTGAAATATCATAAAAATTAATTATACATTTTCTATATATGAGTACTGCACCAGTCAAGAGCAAAATGTGTTTTGGAAAAATGTATCCCTATCAAATTTTAAAAGTATTTCACTATTGAATCTATGTACGTGGAGTAATAGCTTTATTTTAAAATACTAAAATTATTAATTATAAAAGAAAAGGAGTTGATATTAAGAATGAAAATATTGGTAACTGGTGGTAATGGTTATTTAGGAAGAGGAATTGTTGAAAGTTTATTAAGTGAAGGACATGAAGTCCTGATAAATGATCTTTACCTAGAGAATGTCTCAAATAGATCAACTAGAATTGGTGGAAATATATTTGATTCACCGAATCCATATGTTGAGTACGGAGAACCAGATATACTTCTCCACTTAGCATGGAGAGATGGGTTCAGTCATAATTCACATTCGCATATCGAAGATTTATCAAAGCATGTGTTACTTATGGAAAAATTTTTCAATTCACCTGTTAAAAAAATAGTGGTTATGGGAACAATGCATGAAATTGGTTTTCATGAAGGGTCGATTGACGAATGGACTCATACTCATCCGATGAACTATTATGGAATAGCAAAAGATTCACTTAGAAACTTTGTAAGTTATATGTCAGACAATACACAAAAAAATTTTCAATGGCTGCGAGCTTATTATATTGTTGGAAATTCAAAAAATGGGAGTTCAATTTTTAGTAAAATAGTTACAGCTGAAGAAAATGGTGAGAAAGAATTTCCATTCACCTTAGGGAAAAATCAGTATGATTTTCTAAATTATGACGAATTTTGTCGCAGAGTGGTAGCAACAATTTCTCAAAATGAAATAAACGGAATAATTAATATTTCATCTGGAGAACCAATGAAACTCAGTGAGCGTGTAGACAAATTTATTAGAGAAAATAATTTCAATATCAAGCTCAAATATGGAGCTTATCCAGACAGAAAATATGACTCAAAAGCTACTTGGGGAAATAGTGATAAAATCGAAGCAATTATGAAAAAAAATGCACTGTTAAAGTCTACTATAAATTTATCAGGATTATCTAAAAGAGATGGTGAAAAATGAAGGTATCAGTTTTTGGATTAGGATATGTGGGTTTAGCAAACACATTACTATTGGCACAAAATGAACAAGTTAAGGCATATGATATTGTTTCAAAAAGGATTGATATGTTACAACAAAAACAGTCTCCTATAGAAGATACAGAAATTCATGAATTTTTGAGACGAGAAGATTTAAATGCTGAATTCACTACGAACTTTGATGATGCTGTAAAGCATGGCGACTACTTAATTATTGCCACTCCAACTGATTATGATGAAAAGAAAAATCATTTCGACACATCATCAGTAGAAGACGTAATTGAAAAAGCACTAGCTACTCGTCAAAATGCGACATTTATCATTAAATCGACAGTTCCTGTTGGATATACTGAAGAGTTAAGAAAAAAATATGATACTGAAAACATTATATTTTCACCAGAATTTTTAAGAGAGGGAAGAGCGCTTTATGATAATTTACATCCTTCAAGAATTATAGTGGGAGAGTGCTCTGACCGAGGAAAAGCAATTGCAAATATGTTTTTAAAGAATGCTAATGATAAAGATGTACCTATATTATTAACACATTCCACTGAGGCCGAAGCAATCAAGCTTTTCTCGAATACATATTTGGCTTTACGTGTGGCATATTTCAACGAATTAGATACTTATGCTGAATCTAGAGAGCTAAATACTGAGCAAATTATCAAGGGTGTTGGGCTAGATCCTCGTATTGGAAATCACTATAATAATCCGTCATTTGGTTACGGCGGTTACTGCTTACCTAAAGATACAAAACAGTTACGTGCGAATTATGAAAATGTACCAAGTAATATCATAGGAGCAATTGTTGATGCGAATATAACAAGAAAGGATTTTATTGCTGAACAAATTTTAGCAAGAAATCCTACAGTAGTGGGCATCTATCGATTAACAATGAAAAAAGATTCTGATAATTTTCGTTATTCCTCTATACAAGGAATTATGAAAAGAATAAAAGCTAAAGGCATTATCATAGTTATCTATGAGCCTAATTTAATGGAGGATGAGGATACGTTTTATAATTCAAAAGTAATTAATAATCTTGAAGAGTTTAAATTAGTTTCAGATGTGATTGTCTCAAATAGATTTGAAAAAGAACTTAAGGATGTTGAACACAAAATATATACAAGAGACATTTTTGGAAGAGATTAGATTCAAATATAGAACAACAATTATAATTACTATTAATTGCATATGAGGAGACAAAATGAAAGATACTTCAAAAAGGAATATTATTATTACGGGTGGGGAATTTAATAATAAAGGTGCTCAAGCAATGAGTTTTATTACGATAAGTAGGCTTAAATCTAAATTTCCAGAGCACAATATAGTTTTTGCTTCAGATTTGGATGCAAAACGATCAGAAGAAGAAACTGATATATATAATTTTGATATAATATCAAATCCTCTGGTCAGAAATAATTTTGTGGGTGAAAATATTATTCGCAAGATTTTGAAGAAAAATCTAAGAGAGAATCCAAAAAAATTTAATAGAATTTTAGATGATACCGATTATTTGTTTGATATTAGTGGTTATGCTCTTTCTAGTCAATGGGGAATCCGTAACTCTAGAGGATACTTAAAAAAATTTCGACTCGCTTATCAGAGGGGAATTAAAAGTGCAATTTTACCACAATCATTTGGACCATTTGATTATGGGAAAAATAATCTAAGAATGAAAAAGGAAATAATAGAAGTTTTATCTAAAGTGGATATTGTTATGCCAAGAGAAAACGAAGGTATGCAGTTCCTTCATGATTTGGGACTAGTTGATAATATTTTTTATTCACCTGACTTAGTTCTTACAAATAAAGAAAAGATAAATTGGAACCATATTTATAAAAAACCTATTGCTCCAATAGATTTTGAAATACCCAAAATGAGTGTTGCAATTGTACCTAATATGCGAAATTTTGATCATGGAAACAGAGAGAAAATATACAGTTTATATGAGTTGATAATTGAGGAACTTCTTAAAAAGAAAATGAACGTGTATTTGATCCGTCATTCTGGAGAAGATCTTGAGGCGTGTAAAAATATAAAAAATTTGTTTGATGAGAAAGATAATGTAAGAATAATTAGTAATGATTTAACACCTTCAGAGTTTGAAAATTTAATCAGTAAGTTTGAATTTTCAATAGGATCAAGATTCCATTCTATTGTACATTCGTATCAAGTTGCAACTCCGTGTATTATTCTAGGATGGGCTACTAAATACAAAGAGTTAGCAGAGTATTTTGATCAGTCTGACTACGTATTTGATGTTAGGCACAATATCAACACATCTTTATTTATTGAAATAATGAACAATTTAATTAATAAAATCCCTGAGGAGAAAAGTAAAATAGAATTTGGATTAAAAAAAATTTTTGCTATGTCGGATCCTTTTGACAAAGCGTTTAAAGTTATTACGAAAGAATGAGGGTTGACCATTGATGAAAGAGAAATTGAAATCTATTATTCCTAAAGGAATACTTGAGAAGCGAAGAATTATTCTAAAAAAAAAGGAATTGAATACATTATTTAGAAATGATAAAAGAAGATTCCAAAAATATTCCGCTAGTGAAAAAGTAAATTATGATCGCGAGAATGTTAGAAGTCAAATTATGTATTTCTCTCATCAAATAGAAAAGGGGCTTAGTAGAAAAAATTTCCGATATGGATTTGGTTTGGATGCAATAATAAATCTAGTAGATGCTTTACAAAGAATGAAGAAATTTTCTAATTGGGAGGAAGATGATTTTTATAGAAACGGAATATCGTCATTAAGTGCATATGTTGATCGACACAGTTCAATTAGTGAAAAAATTCCAAATTTTGAAAAAATTCCTGTTGATATAATCAGTGAAATAAAAGAATCTAAGGACGAGTGCGCAGGTGTAATAGAAGTAACTTCTAAATCTAAGAATAATAATTCTAATATTAATTTTAAGAAGTTGGCTATGAACAGGATATCTGTTCGGGATTTTAAAGATGGTGAAAGTATCGATATTAAAGATTTAGAAGAAGCAATTGAAATATGTATAAAGACACCAAGTGTTTGTAATCGACAATCTTCTAGAGTAAAAATAGTTACTGATGCGCAGGTAATAGAAAGAATTCTATTTCTCCAAGGCGGATTTGGGGGGTATGAATTACCTGATAAATTATTATTAGTAACTAATGATCTTTCAGTATTCTTACGTGCACAAGAAAGAAACCAAGCATTCGTTGATGGAGGGTTGTTTTGTATGAGTTTACTTTACGCTCTTGAGTATAAATCAATAGGCGCATGTCCATTATCAGTTAATATTTCTCAAGAAAAAGTGCATGAAATTAGAAAAATATTATCTATACCAGAAAGTGAAACTCCAATTATGTTTATTGCATGTGGAATTATTGATGATCATGTGACTTCTCCTAAAAGTTATAGGAGTCCAGCAAGTAAAATTACTGAAATATTTTAGTAGAAGGGTATTTATGAAAAGAAAACTAGCTGTCAATTTCTTTTACCAAGCTTCATATCAAATTCTTCTTATCATTCTACCAATTATCACAATTCCAATTGTATCAAAAGCATTGGGACCAGGTGGGATAGGGACATATAACTATATTAACTCTATAGTAGCTTATTTTGTGCTCGTGGCAGGTTTGGGGATGGCAAATTATGGAGTGAGGGAAATTGCTATCGTCAGAGACGATAGATATAATTTGTCTAAGAAATTTTGGGAATTAGAGGGATTCAATGTATTTATTTCTATTTTAACTTTAATTGTGTACCTTATATGGTGTTTAATTTTTTCAAACACGTTCTATTTTCTTATTAGTAGTATTTTGATAATCAGTAACTTATTCGATATCACTTGGTTTTTTTCTGGAATGGAGGATTTTAAAAAAATCACTATTCGTAACTTTGTAATAAGAATAAGTAGTTTCTTTCTGATAGTTTTTTTTATAAGAGATAAAAACGATCTAGACCTTTATTTCGTCATTAACTTACTTAGTACTTTGGTTTCACAATTAAGCCTATGGATTTCTATAAAAAAATATATAACTTGGGTCAAAGTCACTTTGAAAGAATGTTTTTCTCATTTTAAACCGCTATTATCTTATTTTTTGGCTAAGGTTGCAGTAACATTATATCAAAATGCTACTAAAACAATTTTAGGTGTGATGACCACTATGACGGTTGTAGGGTATTATTCAAATTCCTTTTCTTTAGTGTTGATGTGCGGAAATGTAATCAATGCGATGAATACTGTGCTAATTCCTAGAATGAGCAATTTATTCGAAAATAAAGATGAGGAAAAAATGATAGGAATGATTCAAAGAACTATTCATTTTCAACTTTATTTTACAATAGCAATTGCATTTGGAATTATTTTACTCAGTAGTAAGTTAGTAGATTGGTTTTTTGGTTCTAATTTTTCTGAAATAAAAAATATTCTTCCATGGTTAGCACCAGTTGTAGTTACACAGTCATTTCAAATGTCAGTAGCAACTCAATACCTAATTCCTAAGAATGAGATGAAAGAATATAATATTTCGGTTTTGATTGGAGCAGTAGTTACAGTAGTAAGTACGATAATATTTGTTCCTTTTATTGGTGTGTATGGAGCAATTATAGGCATAAATTTGGGATATCTCGTAGTTTCTATTTTGCGCTTAAGAATGTTGTTGATAGATACTACTTTTAAATTTGAATATAAAAATGTGATAAAATGGATATTTTCAGGAGTTATTATGTTGATAGTAGGATATATATTTACGAAAAAAATGTCTTCATCTTTACTTACTACTTTTGTTCAAATAATTTTAGGTGGGTTTATTTACCTTTGTGTTACTATGCTTTTAAATGCAAATCCAATGGTTAAGATGATAAATAAGAGTAAAAAAATTAGAAAGTAAAGTCAATGCTGATATTAAATTTGTGTGATGGAGGTAAATAATCTAATATTATGTCAAAGCCAAAAAAAGCCCCAAATCGTTCTAAAAAAATTCTCCTCTCACTACTAGGCATTTTCCTAGCCCTGCTCCTCGTCGTAGTCGGCATCGGTGCGAAGATGTACTATGACGTGCGATCCACAGCGAATGATGCGTATGAGTCTGTGGATCGGGATAATGCATCGAACAAGCGTCAAGTGAGTTTATCGGATCAGGAGCCGTTCAGTATTTTGCTTTTGGGTGTTGATACTGGAGCGCTGGGGCGGACGGAGCAAGGACGCTCAGATACGATGATGGTGGCGACGGTGAATCCGTCATCGGATGAGGCGTTGTTGGTGAGTTTGCCTCGAGATACGTATGCGGAGATCGTTGGTCATGGGACGCAGGATAAGATCAATCATGCGTATGCCTTTGGCGGCGCGGCGATGTCGATGGATACGGTGGCGGAGCTGCTGGATATTCCGATTGATCATTACATAACCATCAACATGCAGGGGATTGAGTCCTTGGTTGATGCGGTTGGCGGGATCGAGGTCAACAATCCGTTTGAATTTACATATGAGAAGAAGACATTTCCTAAAGGGCAGCAAGCATTGGATGGCGAAGAGGCGTTGAAGTATTCTCGGATGCGCTATGATGATCCGGATGGGGATTATGGCCGGCAGGGACGGCAGCGGCAAATTATTACCGGTATTGCGAAGAAAGTATTGAGCACACAGGGGCTAACGAATTATTCCTCGATCTTGAAAACGATGGGCCAGAATGTAAAGACGGATCTGACCTTCACGGATATGCGCACCTTGATGGGGGATTATCGCGCGGCGTTTGGCAATATCCAATCGGATCAACTGAAGGGTGAAGGCTTCATGCAAGATGGCGTTTCTTATCAGCGGATTGATCCAGGAGAGCTGAAGCGTGTTCAAGAGGAATTGAAGGCACAATTGAAATAGGTGTGACGAAAACCAGAGCGGTTGTCTCTGGTTTTTTCTTTAAGCTTTTCTTGTGGCGGCGCCTTTTTAATGAATCGTTTAAGTTGTTTCGCTATAATTATTTGCTATAAGGTTGTCTGAGGAGGGGATTCGATGAAGAAAATCATTGCAGGTATCATATCTTTTGTGCTGAGTTATGGGATGGTCTATTATTTGGTCATGCCGACTTTGCAGAATTATCCCCGTCTGGATTCGATGGCGCAGCGGTTTGAGTATACGGATGAAGCGTTGTGGCTATTCATCTTCTTGAGCTTATGGCTCTTTTATTGGCAATGGGAGCAGCGGAAGCTATGGAATATTTATTTGTATTTGTTTTATAGCTGCTACTTTCTCTTATTGTTCATCATGCTGTTCACGAAAGCGAAGGCCTATCATTCCTTTAATTTGAATCCGTTTGAGTTGTACTTGAACAATGGGCAGCAGATTATCGAGTTGATATTGAATACTGGATACTTTATCCCTCTTGGCTGCTTGTATGGATTACGGGCGAAGCCAGTTGAGGCGGCAGTGATTGCCTTGATCACGATTCTTGGGATCGAGACGATCCAGTATGTGTTCTACATTGGCACGTTTGATATTTGGGATATTTTTACAAATTTTGCGGGATGTCTCATCGGCTACTTCCTTTGCCTGCAAATAAAAAAGAGAATCGCGTAACTGAGTAAATGCAGATCAGTCATCCTAAGCTGGATGAGGATCTGCTTTTTTTTATGTTTCCTGTGCATAGAAAGGTGCTATATTGATCTTTTTGCGAGTTGATTATTCACTCAATCAATAGTTTGTAAATGATTGATAGAAAAAAACAGCAAAAAGAGAGCGCTTGCTTTATCAGTTAATAAGAGAACTATTTTAATAATTAAAAAGTTAGCCAATCGGAAAATCTGATTAATTCTATCGACTTTTATTAAAACGACTCTGATTGTTTGATATTTGATAATACATAAATAATTCAATGTTTCTTACATTTATATTCTTCTCATTTTCTGTTTATTAGGACCTTAAAATATTATTTATAAATCGGATTGTTTTTACGCAGATAGAAAAGTATACTAATATCATCAAAAATATTATTTTTACCATATGAAAATGTATAACTAGTAAAGGGGAAATGTTGGTGGGAAAAATTATTCGTACATTTATTGATTTCGTCATCATTGAGCTGAAGATTCAAGGAAAAGAAGCGACTCTTTCTGATGAAAAAAGTATCTTGATAGGTCGATCGAATAGGGAGTGGTCTGTGTGTCTTGCGAATTTCTTTGCAAGTTTACAGTGGATTCTGCATTCATTCGTCATAGGAGGTAGGTGCCTTGCGTAGTTTATCGAGGTTAAAGAGAATCGGTGTAACGGTGGTCGTTCCGATCATCTTTTTAATTTGCGGGTATTCGTTGATCTATCTCGTGGGCAAGCCGGTCATCCAATTTGTGACGTCGTCTATCCAGCTTTTTCTATTAACGGATACGCCGACGTTTGAGGCGGCGGAGCAGTCCTTTGAACCAATTGATAACAAGAATGTCGCTGTAAATAGTAAAAAGGAATTGCCCTCGACGAAGGTGGCGTATCCGGTGGGCGGTCAGATCTTTGGAAAAGTAAAGATTGCCAGCGTCCGCTTATGTGTCCCATTATATTTCGGGGATAGTGAAGAGATTTTACGGAAGGGTGCGGGACAATTCATGGGCTCGGTCTATCCTGGGGAGATTGGCACTTCGCTGATCGGTGGGCATAATGTCGATGATTTTGGCAAGCTCGGAACGGTTCCAGTGGGTGATCGAATCGAGATTCAGACCACTTATGGAAATTATATATATCGTGTCACCAAAATAGAGGTGAAGGATAAAAAGGACCCAGCGATTGATCGGATGATCTATCAGCGGAATGAGCGACGACTCATTCTCTATACGTGCTACCCGATCGATAGTTTAGGTTTAACCGATCAACGATTGTTTGTCAGTGGAAAATATGAATCTGGGCCAAGGATCAATGAAAATGAGTAGGAGGAGAAGCTTGGAATGAATCAAATGACACGGAACATCCCCCGTTGGATTTTAGCTTTTATTGGCTCACTGCTTCTCTTTGCCGCAGGTGCGCTGCTTTGCGTTCGTCTGACCTTGTTCAATCAAAACTTTATGATCCAGCAAATGCATCAAGCAAAGTACATTGAAACGATTCGCAAGGACGTGACGGAGAGCATTCAGGATGTGGGGCGGGGCAGCAATATCCCGCCAGAGGTCTTAAGCGAGGTGGTTACAGAAGAGTTAGTGACGATCAATGTGGAGAACTATATTCGCGGCATTTATCAAAACATCCCCTTTCAGCTTCAGGGAGAGGATCAGATCAAAGAGAATATCTTGAAGAATGTGGAGCAATATGCGCAAGAAAAGAATATCCCGATTGATGAGACGACCGAAAAGAATTTAACCAATTTAGCGGAAACGGCAGCAAAAAATTTTTCAGCGTATATTGAAATCCCTTATTTAATGAGCTATGGACAGAAGGTCATGGCCTTTGAATCCTCATTGAATGTCATTATGTTTGTTGTGGGTGCGGCCTTTTTACTAATATTTGCGGGGCTGCAATTGATGATCAAGATGACGCATCAGAGGGTTCGCTGGAGCAGCATCACCTTCTTCGGCGCAGGCTTGATGCTTGCGACATTGCCGACGATCATCTATTTCAGTGGGGTGATCCAGCGGCTAGGGATTACCTCAGAGGGACTCTACCGTTTCGTTACTTCATATGTGACGATCTTTGATTTGAGTTTCGTATTTGTTGGATTGGCAGTGATTGGAGTCGCGATCATTTTAGTCATTATCAGTGAAAGAATGCGTGATAAAAGACTATTTACTATTCACTAGCAGGAGGAAAAGATGGAAGAGACAAGCAGCTTAGAAGGAATGCTTCAGATTTTGAAACGAAAACTCGCGTGGATTGTCCTGACGATGATTGCAGGGCTAGGGCTCGCAGCCGGTGTGAGCTTTTTCTTGATTGCACCGAAATACGATTCAGCGGCCCAGCTAATTGTGCAAAGTGATCAAGATGAAGGCGGCAGTGGGAATCTGCAAAATGATATCAACGGAAATGTTCTGTTGATTAACACCTACAAAGATATGATCAAGAGTGATATTGTTATTGATGCGGTTCAAAAGAAGCTGCAGGATGATTATCAATCTCTCTATAGTAATAGCGAATTAAAAAGTATTTTGGAAGTAGAACAGGCACAGAACTCGCAAATGTTCCAGATTATCGCGACTTCTCCTGAACCACGAAAAGCGGCGTTAATCGCGAACACAACAGCAAAAACTTTTCAGGAAAAAGCAGAGGAAGTACTAGCCGTTAATAAGGTGACGATCACTTCAGAAGCAGCGGTCTCTTCTAAGTCGGTCTTCCCTAATCATACATTGAACTTATTAATCGGGACTGTGTTAGGCATGATGATTGGCATGGGTCTGGCCATTTTGATCGAATGGTTGGATAAAACAGTGAAGGACGAACGCTACATCGTAGAGGCTTTGGGCCTGCCTGTTCTAGGACAAGTTTCTGAGGTTCATCCTAAGGAACTGGTTAGAAGGCATAGAATTATCGTGACAGCTCAGGAGGATCGTGCAGTTACCTGGGGCGCGGGCACTCAACCACCTCAGCGAAAGCGCAGACGAGTCTAAAAAAATGAATCGGAGAAATGAAAAGAATAGCTGGATCTAAGTTTCAAGATTCAGTGATTTGACAGTGGACCATCGTTTTTATTTCTTTTCGTACTATGTTGGATGTTGGAGGAATTAGGGATGAAAAGTGAGAAGACCTTTTGGCACATGAGTAATTTGAACAGCGGCATCTATGTGGATCAAGAACACACGCAAGGGATCTGGCTAGATAAAGAAAAGATCGAAGAGCAAACCGCTTATGAGCTTGCTAAAAGAATCTTTGATTTACCTTTAGCTAGCAGCGGTCTGATTCTTATTTCCCCGGTCATGCTGTGGATCGCCTATAAAATACATAAGGACGAACCAGCTTGTCCAGTGATCTTCGCACAAAAACGTGTAGGAAGGAATGGCAAACTATTCACGATGTATAAGTTCCGTTCGATGTGTGTCGATGCAGATGAACAGTTAACGGGACTCCTAAAGAAAAATGAGCTCAAAGGAGCGATGTTTAAAATTAAGGAAGATCCAAGGATAACGGAATTCGGCAAATTCATTCGCCGTACAAGCTTAGATGAGCTTCCCCAGCTGATCAATGTCATCAAAGGAGACATGAGTTTGATTGGGCCGCGACCGCCTTTGCAAAGAGAAGTCGCTGAATACACGCAGGTTGATCTGCAACGTTTACTGGTGAAGCCGGGCTGTTCGGGACTGTGGCAAGTTAGTGGCCGCAATGAAGTCGACTTCGATGAGATGGTGGAATTTGATCTTATGTATATACAGACTCGAAGCATCAGACAGGATCTTTCGTTGATTCTTAAAACGATAAAGGTCATGCTGAAACCGGATGGGGCGTATTAGCTGCCCGCAAGTTCTGACCGCTGGCAGACAGACTCAAAAGATCGCTAGGTAATCCTTTGAGTCTGTCGTTTCTTAGCCATTATTGAAGGGTTATTGAATAGTCTATTAAATAGTTAGGTGCATACTACTCTTTCCTCGTAGTATGTTTTTTTGTGTTGAACAGGTCTTAAAGCAAAACTAGACGGATTTTTTTAATTTATTTTTAATAAAAAAATATAGTGTATTATTGAAATTATAATAAATAGTAGTAAACTTTATGTGTAAAACGATACAGTAAATTTATTTTTTTAAAATAAAATAAACATATTTAATTATACCGAAACCATTAATTTTCTTTTTTATATAAAATATTCCTCGTTACTAATGAAGGCAAAACATCATTTTTGACCACTGGAAAGTAATAAATGGGAAAGAGAGGAGAGGGGATGATGATGAAGCATAGGGTTTTGCGGTCGTTACTAAGCATAATGTTACTTTTATCACTATTTTCTCCTGCACTCTCATTCGGAGAAAACAGTGAGCAAATAACTACAAGCGACAGCGTGATCGAATCAACCAGCGATTTAGCTGATTTGACGGACGCAGAGTCCAGCAGTGAGGTTGTGGCTGATACGGAGGACAGTGAAGAGGGCTACTCGACCGAAGAGCCGCAGGAGCAAGAGACTGTGGAGGAAAGTAGTGAGGAGGAGGCTGTTCCGAATGACATCCAGTTAGAAGGGGTACGTTCGCCTGGATCGTTGAACGATCGGGTTGAGGTGACAGAATGGGGAATCTATGACAATTCCGACACGCGCTTATCAACGTCTAATCCAGCCAATTCTGATCAGGGATATACCTTCAAATTTAAGTGGGAAATTTCTGATGCGAGCACAATCAGAATCCAGCCCAATGATTATTTTACGTTGACCTTGCCGCAAAATGAAGGGACTCTGCCAGACAAGTCTGACGCGTCAGGTTCGTGGGTAGCCTTGAATTCAACTGCAACGACACCGATCATGACAGAATTGGCGGATGGCTCTGTAGCAAAGATTGGCGAATGGTATGTGGAAGGAACGCCGGAGAGTAATTATACGATCCAGCAGATTCGGGTTCAGTTTACGAATGAAGTAGGAAAAGTCATCGATATTTCAGGCGAGTTCAATCTTGGACACGGCGGGTTAAAGAATTATACCTTAAAGGCAGGGATTCAAAATGTTGCTTTTGGCAACTCGACGCAGCAAATCTATTTCAATGCGCGACAGCTTGATCCTTCCAGCGGGCATAGCTATAAAAATGCCGAGAATTCAGGGAACAATTCAATCAAGTACTCTTTACCGATCAATCTGTCTGCGCCTGTTGAACTGGGTGGGGACATGATCAGAGAGCGTGACAATGGGATAGGGACTTATTGGGGGTTCGATCCTGTGAATCCAGACCATGATTGGGGAGAATACGCGACAGACGCACTCGGAATTTTTATGGAGGATGAGTTGGAGTCAGGCGCCACCTTGGGAAATATCACCATCACCGCTGAAACAAGAATTCCCATTCTTTTCCCTTTTACAGAGCAGCAGCCTTATGATGGCAGTAAGCACAGAGGTGGAATCACCGCATCCGATTCTGCCTATTTGAGCTATGTTCTTTTCGACACGGGAAGGGGGCCCGAGTATCGAACAAGTCCGACAAGCGAGATGTGGCAAAAGCCGACACAGGAGACGTCCTTTGACCGAGTCTATCAAGAAAGCGGAGAGAGCAAGACGGCGTTTAGAGAGCGAGTGAAGGCAAGAGACTATCAATATGGTGCTTACTATGATGAGCAAGCCAAGCAATACACATTGATGGTCTACTTTGGAGATATCTCAAGAGCAGACAATGAGCAATATAAGCTGAAAAAATACAGTGATTTAACCGATCAAAAGTACGCGTCATCGGGTCGGATGGTTAAAGGGACGAATATTCCTGTTCTAAACTTTGCGGTGAAGTCAGCGGACCATCTAATCAAGAATGGCTATTACAGCGAAAAAGATCGAGAGCTGCTAGAAGATTACTACACCTTAACCTTTGGTGAAAGTAACGTCTTTGGCGGACAAATATCAACCTATAATGTTTCCTTTAATGTCAATTATCCGCCTGAGACTGCCAGTGGAAAAAAGAGCAATACAGGGATATTTGATCAAAGCAGCGATCGAGTGCTTCCGTGGGAAGGAAGAAGGCATGAGCGAAGCGCCACCTCGTGGTTAAGCAACCCGTACAGCAGTATCCAATTGCAATCGAATCAGGCAGCGGTGCTTAAGTTCGATGAAAACAATCGTCCGATGAATGGGGTGAAATTTGGTTTACAAAAGAAGACGGAAGGCAATTGGGAAGACGTTGAAGTAGAGTATGCAACTGGACCGATTAATGTCCCAGTGAAGGTGGTCGATAGTGAGGGGCATCCGGTCGTTGAGATGCAAACGCTTGAGGGAGGGAGCGTGACAGGAGCGCTGGCCGATGGTACATATCGCTTTGTCGAGCTGGAGACGCCCGCTGGATATGATAAGATGCGGTCGCCAAATTTCGATGAAACAGTAAACCAAGTTGTTTCTGAAGAATTTTTGATACCGGCAGCGGGAAACGGTTCGACACGCTATGTAAGAAATGTTTCGGCGCCAAGCTATACAGTCTTCCATTATGTGCAAAAAGAAGGGGCCGGGACAAGCTCGCCTGCGGATTTTGAATTGAAATATCAGGAAACAAAGCACGGTGAAACCAATAGTGAAGTGATTGCCCAAGAGCGAAAGTTATCAGGCTACAGCTATTTGGCGGGGCATCCGTTAGAGGTAAAGCAGGGAACTGTCAATGCCGATGGCTCACTAGTGCTGGCTCTCTATTACCAAATCGATAAAAGCGTGGCCGCTTTTTCGATAGATAAGTTAGATAATGCTCAGCACTCACCGATGCCTTCCTATGATATCCGAGGAGATCCTCTGGGACCAGAGAAGACGGTTATGTTTGATATTTATTTTTACAACGGAGAGTGGGATGAGGCTCATATTCGAGGAACACATCCGGAAAATGATCCAAACCATTACTGGGAACGACTAGTCATTGATGGGGAGCCGGTCACGGTCACGACGGATGCTGAAGGACGCATTCAAGATTCTAGAATCGACCTCGTCAAGAGTCGTACGGATACAGGAGAAGTCCAGTATCTGCACACCTTTGCACTGGTGGAAAAGCAAACCTATCGAGAGTATGAGTTACCTGATCAGAATTCAGGAACGAAAAATACCTATTGGATAGTCTTCACACAGGAAACAGCGAACAATTTAGATGCGCAAATCTCGCATGTTGCTGGGGTTGATTTGACAGGCGAACTGGAGGAGTGGCAGTTAAGCGCGAAGGTAAATGACCGATTCGCCATCTTCAATCGGAAGGACACCAATTATTGGTGGCTTTACAAGGAGGATATGTCTGGCAAGCGACTGCCTTCCTGTGACGAAAACGGCAATCCCCTACCAGAGAAGGTCAGCTTCCAGCTCTATAAATACGACGACCCTACTTGGACTTACGCACCGGGCGACTATAGCCCTGCTGATGACCGGGCCTGGGCTATTATGGAGGGCTTTACCTATACGACCAATGAAGATGGGCGAATCGTAGGGGAGCATGACCTTCCTGTCAGCGGCGGCCCCTACGCATTAGTCGAAACCAGTACCTATTCTAACTATCACTGCCCGAACCCACGGCAAGCTTACTGGATATTATGGGACGGTGGTGGACTGAGTAGCCATGGGACGAACAATCCGGGAGCGAACTACATCTCCAAAGGGAGCTACGCGTTAAGAAATGAAACCGCCACCAAAACGATGCTGTACAAAGCGGACAAGAATACGAAATACGCGATGCCTTCGAATGATCGGCAGCAGGTGGTCTTTAAGTACTATAAATTTATCGGAGATTGGAATGCTGGAGAAACACCGAATAACAGTACGGATTTAACGAATACAACTAGGTGGCTCCCTTTGATCAATCCAGACTTCGAAGTGACAGACCCTTCGGAGGAAAAGTTTTTATTTAAAACAGATGATCAAGGTCGGTTAACGAAGATCAATGATTTATTTGTCGGTGGGCCTTGGGGAGAGACCTATGCGATCCAGGAAGTTCAGACTTATGATGGCTATCGAATGAACAGAGAGGATTATTGGATTGTCTACGTAAAGCATCAAACGATTGGTGACGACGCCACCCCTTTTGTCGTGGATGGGATGGATCGTGTGCCATGGACCTACTCATTCATGGCGCCGTTAGATTTGGGCAATCCCTTCAAAGAATTTGTTTTGCTGAATGAATCGTATCAGTATCCGACACTGCGCTTTACAAAGGAGAATGAAAAGAATGAGCCTTTGGGAAATGTTCAATTTGAATTGTACGCTGGAAAGTCTGACGGTAATTGGGCGCAAGATTCAAAAGATCCGAATGCACCTGAGACCTTTTGGGATTTAAGTCAACCATATCGGACAGCGACGAGCAGCTTTAGCGGCGCGGTCTTGCTGGAACGATTGGAGCCGGGACGCTATTTATTGATTGAGACAAAGACGGCGAAGGGGTATCAACTCCCTCAAGGGGAATGGCTCATCACTGTTGAAGAGAACAATAATGAAATAAAAATCACGGATATCCGTGCGAGAGATGGTACGTCTCCTCCAGCTTTCAGAGTCGATAATGGGGCGTATTATTTACCAAATTATCGAAAACACGTTTTGCCAAAAGCAGGGGGATATATGCGGTTGATCGTGGTGGCAGTAGGAATTGTTTTATTAGGTGTGGGAGCAATCGTCAGTCAAAACGACAAAAAGAAAAAAAGATAAGGGGAGAAAGAGGATGAAGAGAAAGCTAACCAAACTGATCACACTGGTATTCATTTTAGCAACAGCGCTCGCAGGCGCTGCTTCAGTATTAGCCGCGCCTGGTTCACGACCGACAACGGGGGATTTGACGATCCATAAATATTGGGCGGAAACTTCAAGCGATATAGGATCAGAAGGAGATGGAGAAGCGGAAACGATTGACACGGATAAAAATCCCCCAGTTAAAGGGATTCAATTCGATGTGTATCAATTAACACCAAAAGATGCGGCCCCCGATACACCGCCATCAGATAAGGATGGCTGGAGTTATTCACGAGTCGGTGCTGAATTAACAGTGAAAAAGGATGCTGTTGAACACAAATACGCGTTAACCCCAAAAAATTCTGATAATGGCGCAAATGGCAAGACGGGTACTGACGGAGCATTGAAGTATACGGACTTAGATGCAGGCTACTATTATGTGGAAGAAAACTTGGCAGCATCTGCTGGCTACGAGGTACAAGTGGCAGATAACAAGGTGATTACTTCACCAGCAAAACCCTTCATCACGGCGGTCCCAATGGTGAACGCGGCTGGAGATGAGTGGAACGATGACGTTCATGTATACCCCAAAAACCAAGGGTTAAGTCCTGAAAAAAGAGCAGAAGAGCCATCAGTTAATGTGGGAGACAAAGTGAGCTGGAGGATTAAAGTTAATGTTCCTTCTGATATTGCGGATTATCCCAAATTTGATGTGATTGATGAATTAGACAAACGTTTGAATTATGTAGATGGTAGCATCAAAGTTGTTGGTGTAAATTCAAGTGGTAATGAGGTAGTTGAGTTAGAGGCGCAGAACGATTTCACTGTGAGCCATACACCAGCTGCTGGTCAAAATAAAGAAAAAGTAGTGGTGTCGTTAACCGCTGCAGGCATCGCTAAACTAGGAACAGCTACTGTTGAGACAGTTGAGATCGTTTTGGAAACAACGGTCAATGGGAATGTCTCCAGCGACGATGAGAACGCGATTCAAAATGGGGCGACAATCGAACTCTACAATGGGGTGACTGTTGGTACAGACCTGACACAGCCTGCGAACGTACATACAGGCGAGATTGTTATTAATAAAACCTATTCTGGTGGAACAGTCGATAAAAGTGCGCAATTCCAATTAGCTAAGAGCGAGACTGATGCTGCTGCGGGGGATTATTTGCGCGTTGTTCTAGACAGCAGTGGGACCTACATTGAGGACATCGTTGCTCCTGGTGAAGCTGGGTACGACACCGCGAAAAAATGGGTAGCATTGCCTTCTTATGCAGAGACAAATGAAGAGTTGAAGCTTGTAGGAGACATATTATATGTGGCATCCTTCGAAGGCTTGAAAACAATGGAAATCTCAGAGCATGGAGAGACATTTGAATCGTACTATTTAGTCGAAACCAAAGCGCCAGAAGGGTATAACTTATTGAATGAACCGCTGCAGGTAACCTTCGCAAAAGACGATGATAAAACGAAATACGTCCGTACCACCGATGAAATTGAAAATAAACGCGGATTTACTTTACCGAATACTGGGGGCATGGGGACCCTCCTCCTCGTTGCTTTTGGGATTGTAATGATCGGGCTGGCGATTATTTTGACTATGAACAAAAAAAAGAAAACTGTCTAGAGAACGTTTGAGAAAAAGCCGAGTCGCCCTCGGCTTTTTCTATCTATAGGAAGAAGGGGGAAACGATGAAGCGGGTGATTTTGATTATTCTATTATTAATTTCTGGAATTGGCGTCATTGCGTACCCCTTTATCGGAAATTATCTAAATCAAAAAAACGCGACACAAGTGATGGATACGTATCGTAAAAAGACGGATACGCTAACCCCAGAGCAAATCGCTGACCTTTTTCAAACGGCGCAAATCTATAATGAAAATTTGTTGGGGCAGCCTGCTCATGACCCATTTATTCCCGGATCAGGAATCGTCATGCCGGATAATTATTATCAGGTTTTGAACGTTGAAGGGACGATGGGGCAATTAAAGATCCCCAGTATTGGAGTGAACTTGCCGATCTATCATGGAACGAAAGAAACGATCCTGCAAAAAGCAGTCGGACATTTGGAAGGTTCCGCACTGCCGATTGGCGGAGAGGGGACCCACACCGTGTTGACCTCTCATACTGGATTAACAAAAGCAAAATTGTTTACCGATTTGATTGAACTAAAGAAAGGCGATCACTTTTATATTTACGTATTAAATCGAACGCTTGCTTACGAGGTGGATCAGATTTCTGTGATCAAACCCGAACAGACAGAGTTTTTGAGAGCCTTCAAGGGAAAAGACTACGCGACATTATTGACCTGTACGCCTTATGGGGTCAACTCGCACCGATTATTGGTTCGAGGAGAACGGGTTGCCTACACTCCTAGCAAAGTCGTTCGAAAGAAAAAAATGACGAAGGAAAACTATTTGTTATTAAAGGTTGTATTGATTACGAGTGGAATGATGCTGTTATTGATCCTGTTGAATTATTGGAGGAACATCCGAAAGGAAAAATAAACGAAAAAACTTGTTTTATCGCTCAAAGGACGAATGGGCGCTGCAGAATAATTGGCTAGGACCTGTTTATCCCATGTTCTTTCATTGTTGTATTCGCTGGGATGCGGCTGATCATTCTAAATTTCGCGAATGTTTGATGAGGTTATTTTTGCAGCACAAGGAATAAGAAGGGGTTATAAAATATATAATAGGAGACTGGAGAGGAATGCTCCAGTCTTTTTTTGTTATAATGACAAATTTTTAACTTTTTAAAATAACTTTTATAAAACAAATATATTCATAATTATTCTTTAGTTAGTGAAGTTCAATAAAAGTTTGAAATTTTAATTAAATAATAGTAATATTAAGTTATAATAATTTGATTTAATATATTATAAATCACTTATTAGTTTTTTTGTCCATTTGTGTTGGATTAGAAAAAACAATAGAAATGATTATGAGAAGGAGGAACGAATAAAACAATGAATAAAATAAGTACAAGTTCAATTATTTGTCTATTCGTAGTTTTTTTTGTCCTTTTTTCGATCTGTTTCCCTACATTTTCTATTGGCCAAGAGCAAGGGGGAAGAGTGACTGATTCCTCTGTCAGGGAAACGAATGATTCCAATGGATTGTTGCGAGTGAGTGATTCGCTGTTGAAGGGACAGACAAACGATGGACGAGTGTTTAACACTGAAGCAGAATCTACAGAGCCTTCCGAAAATACGGTTGCTTCAAGGGATGAACAGGCAGCGGAAGCTTCTGCAGTCGAGACAGCTACTCAAGAAACACGTGCCGATAGCAAAGACATTCTTCATGCTGTGGTCGTAACGGACTGGGAGTTGTTTCGCGACAAAAATGGAGTACGGGAGTCATTAACAAAGGAGCCTAAAACAAATGCTGAGCCCAACCAAGCGTACAATTTTTCCTTCGGGTGGATGATCGCCTCTGATAAATTAGGAAGAAACCTCCTGCCAGGCGATTATTTTCAGTTAGATATTCCGCAAAATGACGATCGATCGACCGGCCATTGGTATGCGATGACTGGTGAGTGGAACACGGTTACGACGGAAGATGGCTCTGAATCAGTCTATCGTTATCGAATCGAAAACTCTGCTGATGGAAAAACTCAGGTTATTCGGATCGAATTTTTGGATGGAGTAGATAAGCTTCATATAAATACGCTTGATTCAGAATTGAACTTTTCCGGATTCATGAACTATGTCACGAAAGAAGGGGTACAGGACGTCCATTTTGGTCAGGATGGTAGCGGGACGGGGATTTCAAAAAGTATTACCTTCAATCAAATCGCTTTGAAGGCTTCAAATGGGTTTTCCTACAAATTTGGAGCTGCCGGATCGAACAATTCATTGAAATGGGGGATTCAATTTAACGGAGCCGCTAATCTTGAATTGAGCGGTGATGAAGTTGATTACGATGTAAATGGGGGAGCAGAGAGCGAATATCAAGGCTTTTATAGAGAGAAGCCTGGTAGAGATGTTTGGCATCCTTGGGGAACAAATTATACGGACGTTTTCGCGCCTATTGGAAAAGAAGCTGGGGGCGATTTAGGTGGCTATGTTGAAGATGAGCTGCCTGTGGGAGCAGAGATGACAAGTATGACAATCGCGGCGTATATCCCAATCCCTATTGGTCTGACACAAGAGAATTATGCGAGGCAAGAAGGGGTGTATTCATCTACGACTGCAGCCTATCAATCCTTTGTTTTAGCTGATTATGGAAATGGGCCTACCTATCGGGATGCTTCTGATAATAGTGAGGTTCAGCAGCCGAAGACAGGTACTGGGTTTTCCCTGTTGACACAGGAATCAACTGAAACCAAATCACAGTTTAAAACCCGCATTCAATCTGCGCCATATCAATATGGTGTCTATAAAGAAAACGCTGGTGTATCGACTGTAATGATCCATTATGGTTCATTGAAAAAAGCGAACAATGAACAGGAGAAGCTCAGTGATTTAACGAATGAGGCCTATACGGGTCGAACGATCACAAATCCGAAATCAGGACAGATGGTTCAAATCACTCAGGTTGCGGCGAAGGCAGCAGATTATTCGATCAAGCGGGGATACTACGCTGAAGAAGATCGCGAGTTGTTGGAAAATTATTATTCCATCACTTATGGAGATTCTAATGTCATTGGCGGGAGGGCTACATCGTACAATATTTCTTTTACGGTTCGCTATCCGCCAGCTACTCCATCAGGTCCTGTCCAAAATGAGTCAGCGATTTATACACACAGTGCGTTGACGTTGAATCGTACAGTGCCAGAGGAAATGCCGAAGAGAGACAAAGGAACAGCCAATTTGCAAAATCCCTATGGCAGCATCACATTGAACGCAAATCAAGTACTATTGCAAAAGTTCGATGTGGAACGTGATGAGGAGGACGCCTATATTCCGATCAACGGTGCTGAATTCAAACTGCAGGTTAAAGATGGAGCTACTTGGACAGATGTTAAAAAGGATGGCGAGCTGCTGCTCTTTGAAACAGAAGGCATAAAGTATTTTGAGATAGAAAATGGGATTACGGTAGAAAAGACAGCTAACGGACTGGTGAAGGCAGACTTTGCCGCATTGGGCTTGAGTAATGGTACCTACCGTTTCGTAGAGAACAGAGCTGCGGCGGGATACGACGCACAAGAATCGCCGAACTGGGTGGAAAGTGAGCAAGCGGTCATTTCTGACTCTTTTGCGATTCCTTCTACGACATCGCGAGGGCCGACCGTGACTGTTTGGAACAAGAAGCTTCCCCAAGCGACGTATGCTGTGGAGCACTATATCCAAAATAGTGAAGGGAATACTGCAAAAGAAAACTTTAAATTGTACACAACAATAAATAAGTCAGGATACCTTGGAGAAGAGGTTGTTGGCGAACCCTTGATGGAGCTGTTGGGCTCATATCAATATGATAGAGACTTGTCCGACATCATCGGCAAGACAACCGGAACTGTTACGGAAGATGGCAGCCTAACTTTGCAGCTATATTACACAATCGCTGCTGAAGTTCCCTTCACTCTCTACAAACAGGGAATGGATGGGAAAATGATGCCCTCTGTTGATTTAAATGGGAGTCCATTGGTTGACGAACAGGGAAGGGAAATGAAGGTTGCCTTTGATATTTATGAGTGGGATGAGAATTGGGACACAAGTAATCCCTATGAACCTGGTAATGGGCCGGTAGCTAAGCCTAATGTTTGGACGAAAATCAATGATGAACCCATTGCGACAGATGCCTTAGGAAGAATCCGAGTACCTGAAATTACAGATCTTACAAAGCATTATGCAATCGTAGAGGTAGAAACCTATCCAGATTATGTTCTAGCTTATAACAACCCTCCTGTGGACCTTAGTACTTATCGAGAGGTTTATTGGGTCGTTAGAATGAGCACCAATCTTATTTTCTCTGCCCCCTCTTGGGCACATGGAACGGAAGTGGATAAGCCAGAGTTTGAAACGCCCAGCGAAAGCAATGACAATCGGTATATTCTAAAAAACAGAAAACCAGAGATATCTCTTTTTAAAGTCAATGAACAAAATGAGGCGATGCCATCGGCCAATCAGCAGAAGGTACAATTCGATATTTATCGTTGGACTGGTGGTGGATACTTTCATGAGAACTATGCCTATAACAAGTCTCCTTGGGAAAAACTCACGACAGGAACGACCGACAACCAAGGGTTCTTCGGGAAGATCGGACAGACAGGCTTAAATGGTGATGAGAATAAAAATTACGACTGGTACATTATTCATGAGACGGAAACTTATAGTGGGTATCAGCTGCCAGAGGGATACTGGCTTGTCAAAACTGCTTGGAACCCGACCACTCAACAATTCGAAATTTTTGAAGTGAAATATAAGGTGGGTTTAGGCGACACGGCTGTTGATGGAGAAGACCCTGGACACGCCATTAGTGACGATCGAAAGTCACTCTATTTAACCAATAAAACAAAACCGATTAGCTTCTATAAAGAAGATGGCAACCAAACTCCACTAGGCGGTGTTCATTTCTCTCTTTATAAAACGAAAGAAGGTGAGGAAGGGACGACTGGTAGTGAAGATCCAGAAGCTTCAGATACAAAATGGGATATGGCGAATCCGATTGAAAAAATCAGCAGTACCAATGCTTCAGATAAAGGGAAGGTTACATTTGAGGGTCTCGCTCGTGGAGATTACTTATTAATGGAAACACAAACCTTGGCAGGGTATCAGCTGCCTCTTGGTTATTGGATAGTAACGGTTGATTTTTATGGGGAAATTGAAACCGTCAAAGGGCGTGGCGATCCATTGCCGCCAGCCTTTCGAATTGAAGACGGTACGTATTATTTACCAAATTATCAGAAGAACTCTTTGCCAAGAGCTGGCGGGTCTATGAGAGTGCTCCTGTTAATTATTGGCATAGTTACACTTGGTTTTGCCATATTAATTGGTCAGAACAAGCAACAAAAAAATAAGGGGGAAAAGAAGATGAAGAAACTATTTAGCAAACTAATCACGATCTTATTTGTACTAGCGACAACTCTAGGTGGTGCTGCCTCAGTACTGGCGGCACCAGGCACAAGACCGACAAATGGAGATTTAACGATCCATAAGTATTGGGCGGAAACGTCAAGCGCTGTTGGTGCAGAAGGAGATGGTGAAGCAGAGAGTATTGATACGGCGATTAATCCACCAATTGCAGGCATTCAATTTGATGTATATGGGATAACACCTAATGATCTTTCAACGCCAGATACACCTCCATCTGACAAGGATGGCTGGACATACTCAAGAAACGGTCTTGAATTAACTGTGAAAAAAGATAGCACCGAATACAAATACACATTAGTGCTAATAGAATCTGATGCTGGTCCTAATGAAAAGACTGATACAACTGGGGAATTGAAATACACAAATTTACCTGCTGGCTATTACTATGTGGAAGAAAACTTAGCTGAATCAACTGGTTACAAGGTGCAAGGAGATGGAAACGGAGGGAAGACCATTACCTCTGCTGCTAAACCTTTCATTGTGGCGGTTCCAATGACAAATTCTGCAGGAAACGGCTGGAATACTGATGTCCATGTATACCCGAAAAACCAAGGGCTGAATCCTGATAAAGAACCAGATGTCCCTTCAATCAATGTAGGGGACAAGGTGAACTGGACAATTACCGCAAATGTCCCTTCTGATATTGGGGTTTACCAGAAATTTGATGTAATCGATGAGTTAGATAAGCGTCTGAACTTTGTTGACGGAAGTGTTAAAGTTGTTGGGCTAGATGCAAGCGGCAATGAACTTATTCCATTAATTAATCCAAATGATTTTGAGGTGACTCATTCATCGGCTACAGCAGATGCAAAAGAAAAAATCGTTGTTTCGTTGACTGCTGCAGGGATCGCTAAGCTTGCCGCAACAGATGGTATTGAGAAGGTCGCTATTTCTTTTGATACGACTGTGAACGGAAATATCAACAGTGACGAAGAAAATGAAATCAAAAATGATGCAACCATCGAATTTGATAACGGCTCAACCACAGATTCAGATAAAACACCGATTAGCGAAGTGCATACGGGGGAGATTTTTATCGACAAGAAGGATTCGGATGGAACAACGGAATTGAAGGGTGCAGAATTTCAAGTAGCTCTTACTGATACCGATGCAATAGCCGGTGATTTTCTGAAAGTGAAGCTTGATTCAAAGAAGGAATATATTGTTGATATTCTCAAGAAAGGTGATGCTGGATACAATTCTGATGATGCTTTCTATTGGGTCGTACGTCCATATGAAGCGGATGATGATAATCTTGGTTTGGACGATAAAATTTTCTACGCAACCTCGTTTGAAGGTATACAGACACATGAGGTTTCTAATGGGACAACTACATGGAAAAGCTATTGGATAGCAGAAACCAAGGCACCGGCAGACTACAATCTATTGGACGCACCCGTTAAAGTAACATTTGACGGGACTAATGAAAATAAATACCATGTGTTGACAGAAACTATTGTTAACAAAAAGGGCTTCACCTTACCAAATACTGGGGGTATAGGAACGATCTTACTAGTAGTCTTTGGGATCATTCTGATTGGTCTGGCGATTATTTTGACCATGAATAAAAAGAAGAAGACTGTTTAAATAAAGCTTGATGAAAAAGCCGAGTGATGCTCGGTTTTTTCTATACATAGAAAGAGGGCAAAGGATGAAACGAATCGTATTGATTGTCTTATTGTTAATAACTGGAATCGGCATCATTGCTTACCCTTTCATAGGAAACTACCTGAATCAAAAAAATGCCACGCAGGTAATGGAGAAGTATCGAAAAGAAGCGGATCAGCTGTCGCCGGAAGAAATCGCGAAGCGGATGCAACAGGCACAAATTTATAATGAGAATTTATTGGGTCAACCTGCCCATGACCCTTTCATTCCAGGATCAGGGATCGTCATGCCGGATAATTATTATCAGGTTCTAAATGTAGGCGGAACGATGGGGCAACTGAAGATTCCCAGCATTGATGTGAACTTGCCCATCTATCATGGCACGAAGGAGACGGTTTTGCGAAAAGCAGTTGGACATTTGGAAGGTTCTGCGCTGCCGATTGGGGGAGAAGGGACTCACACGGTGCTAACCTCACATACCGGATTGACGCAAGCCAAGTTGTTCACCGATTTGACAGAATTAGAAAAAGGTGATCATTTTTATATTCGTGTATTGGATCGAACCTTGGCCTATGAGGTGGATAAGATTTCTGTGATTGAGCCGGAGCAGACAGAATTGTTAAAGGCGGTCAAAGGAAAAGTCTACGCGACATTGTTGACCTGTACCCCGTATGGTGTGAACTCTCATCGATTATTGGTTCGTGGGAAACGCGTTCCTTATCAGCCAAACAAAAAAGTAAAGAAGAAAAAAATGAGTGAAGAAAATTATTTATTATTGAAGGTCATCCTGATTACCAGCGGCGTTATGCTGCTGTTGATCCTGCTGAATTATTGGCGTATCAAAAGAAAGAGACGCGACTCCTAAACAAAAAAATTGTCCTATGCACGTATTCATGTTAACTTACAATTAGTAAGTGAGGTGCATGGAGATGGAATACCTATATCAAGCAGGAAAACCGAATGGGAAAAAATTTATTTTGCTTCATGGAACAGGCGGGGATGAAACGTCTTTGCTGGAGTTGGCAAAATTCTTAGATGAGGATAGTACAGTCTTGTCCTTACGAGGAAAGATTAAAGAAGACGGGATGAATCGTTTCTTCAAACGCAACGGCTTGAATCAATTTGATTTTGAGAGTTTAGAAAAAGAAACGGATCATCTATTGGATGAGATCAAAGCAATCAGTCAGGAAAAAGGAATCCCACTGGAAGAATGGACCTTAGTCGGATATTCAAATGGTGCGAACATTGCGGCGCATATGCTGCTGGAGCGAGAAACAAGCCTGTCCAGAGGAATCTTTTTCCATCCAATGTCCTTGGAGCTGCATACCCAATCATTTCGTTTAGAAAATAAAAAAATTTGGGTTTCTTATGGCGGCGCAAAAGATCCCATCGTCAGTGAGGCCTCCTTTGCGGAACTAGTCGCGGCCTTTCGCGATCGAGGTGCGGCAGTCACGGTAGTCGATACGCCTTATGGTCATCAGGTCTCGATGGACGAGGTTCAGAACGCGCGGGAATGGCTGAAAGAATAGTGACACCATTTTTGGATATGGTAAAATGAGTCGAAGGGGTGGCGCGATGACAGACTCATTTGAATACAAAGGCTTGACCTTAACACCAACTGACTTGGCATTCAATGATGACGAATTACAAAAATTATTGACCTTTGAGGGGGCGATCACTCATGAACGCCTGAAGGGTTTTAATTTTCATTATTATTTGATGCCGGAATATGACTTGAACGGTCTTTTGGCAAAACTGGGCGATGCCGAACGCAAAGCAAAACGAATCTACTACATCACAGGGCAACTAGTTTCCAGTGATTTGAAGGATATGACCGTAGACGGGTATTATATGCCGACAAACTGGGGCTTTATGCATGTAGAGAGTCATAAATAGGAGTCGAAAGAGAAATCTTTCGGCTCTTATTTTTTTGCCCTTTTTCAGAAGGCCATTACATATCTATCGTCTGAAGTCGTCATCTCAGCTTCCGGAATGAGGAGAGGACGATCCTAGCGAATGACTTCCGCTCAAATGATGTGAAAAGGATAGAATTTTTGACGGATTTATTCCTTTTTGACTTCCTTTATGTGAGACGCTTCTTTGTTCTTCGTTTTCCTTCTCCAAAATCGAGCGAGGACTTGTTTGAGCCTGTGCCCATTTTCTAGGGAATGCGGTTCTGAATTTGGTAACGCATTTATTGGATCGGAGGAATGACCGATTCTTCTTCCTCCGGGAGTTTCCTTTTCGGTAGGTTTGATTGCTTCATGTTCCTGTAGTTGTTGATTAGGGACTACAGAAAGGGGTGAAGCTGCTGCTGGGATCAATAGTGTTTTATCAGTAATCTCTTTCCGGTTCTCTGATCCTTCAAAGGTCATCAATAGCGGATTCTTCGCTTCTAATAAACGCCCTGCGACTTTTTCGATTCCTTGGTTTTTCATTGCAGTTACTTCTAGGGATGATTCCTTTTCTCTCGGTAAATCCTTGGTCTTATCAAAAATGATCGTTTCTGTCGTGGTCACGATCTTTGCTGTTACAAGAGAATCAAATAGCTT
This sequence comes from Enterococcus sp. DIV0170, assembly GCF_051710765.1. NCBI lineage: Bacteria > Bacillati > Bacillota > Bacilli > Lactobacillales > Enterococcaceae > Enterococcus > Enterococcus sp. DIV0170. The sequence continues at coordinate 2,637,742 of NZ_JBIOLG010000001.1, read as the reverse complement.
TACGCCATCTTTCTCGAAAATATCTAGGGAAGTTAATAATTCACACGCTTCTTTGATCACTGGAATCGGCAGATCCGCATTCAGCTCTTTGTAGGTCCAGTCGTGTCTTGATCCACGAGCGTTCGTAAATGTTGCAACTAAATCAGTTCTCATTTTTTTAACCCTTTCTCGAATTTTTCTGTATAGATAGGTAAGCGACGATCATGATTCGGTCGTTTCGGCAGGGCGGACTTTAGCGATTAAGGAGCGAACGATGGACAAGGCTTTCGTACCAAAGTTGCGGACAGGGAAGGTTTTCATTTTCAAGGCCTTCCATTCAGGTGTCATGAAGTAGTCCTGAAAGTAATAGAAGAACCGCTTCATGGTGCGAGTAGCCTTGGTGTTCATGAAAATCTCGCGGACAAGATCCTTCAGAATGAGAGCAAACTCTTCCGCACCCAGTTGGTGCCTGACACGCAAGGTTAAAATATATTTGATCGTTAAGCTGCTGTTTTGGGTGGTGTAATAGTATTCTTTGATTCGTTTTTCAAGTGTTTTTGGTGTTAATTTGAATAGCTGCTGGTGGGAAAGCGCTTGTTCATTCATGGGATGTTTCTCCTCCTTCGTAATTCGAGGAAGGCGGATATCTCGCCGTTCCTCGTTTGATAGAAAAATGATCATTTTTACAGAGTCGACATATTTGGTGTTTGGAATCGATTTTTTATCTTCGGCCGGTGACTAAAAGATACTGGATATAATAAAAAAAGGCGACTCGCAATTTCGAACACGCCCCCCTCAATTTCGAATGTTTAGTGCTGAAAAACGTTGAAAGACCGTTTCAAATCATCGAAGTTGAGAGGGAAGCATCGAAATTGCCTTTTGACTTGAACCGTTGGAAGAATATACAATGGAAAGTTTGGCTTCTTCGCTGACTTACAGACACAAAAAAACTGGATGAAGGGCTTCATCCAGTCTTGAGAACGTCTAATACCAGTTTTCCCAGTAAAGATCTTTGGGATTGTCAGCTAATTCATTGTAGTAATGCAGGAAACGAGCCCGTTGATAGCGCCGTTGAATCTCAAAGGTTCTTGTGACAAAGGTTCTAAGGAGCGGTCTTTTTTTCAAGCTCTGCGCAAAAGCCGTATTCGGCAGACTCAAATAATCCAGCGGTCGATTCCCCAGTATTGAAAAGTGAAAGATATCCTGACGAATGGCCGCAAGAATCCCACAGGCAATTTCCATCCTTAATAAAGCATAATAGCGCTGAACAGGAATTACCAGCTTCACGCCGTTGAGCAGCTGTGCATAATGTTGCCCGTCCAACTTGTAGATATTCTCGACCTTTACCGGATTGATCCATACACTATTCGTCACACCCTCCAGAGGACATAAGGCAAAATAAGGACACGCCCAAGGCAGCTTATATTTTCCAAAATAACCGATATCCTTGAGAACGGAAGAAAGTGTTCGATAATCAGGAAAATTATGGGTCAAGGCAAACTCACGCAGAGTGCTCAAGGCATTCTGACGATTGATAAAGATCTCATTCTCCGCAAGGATCAACACCCCCGAGTGATCCGGCATGGGAAGAATACAAGAAATCTCTTGCACCTTTGCCGGATCAAAGACCTCAGCGACAGACTGATAATCCAGCCAAATCCTTTCGTGACTCTTGTAATCTAAAATCTCATCATGGTGATTCTTACTCATAAAAATTCCCCCTTCTAATAATGCGCTTTACTGTTGGTTCTAAAAACAATATACGGCAAAAGGAAGAAACAAATTTTCTTTAATTACGTGTTGAAAATAAACAAAAAAGAAAAAACGTCTTTTTCGTCCAAAATTCAAACAAAAGAAAAGATAAAAAAATATGTTTATTTTTAAGAAAAATGACCATTTTTAAAACAACGAAAAAAAGTATCTTCTCAAGGGCTACAAGGAGATATATGAGAAAAACTATGTAATTTTTAATTGATAATTCTGTTATTTTCGTTTAAATTATTACATAGTTTGATTAAAACTAGGAATAAAATTCTTTCAATAACACAAACATCTTATAAAAAAGTGAATTGATTTGACTTAATTATAGAATACCTCGTAAGAATAATCAATATATAGTTTTAAATTATTAAAAAAAGATATTTGTAACATTCTATTAATATTCAATCACATAAAAAAGAAATAGAAAGAACGCGAAAACGGAAATAGTAACGAACTATTCTCCGTCAATTAAGCCGTCAGGAGGAAGAATTATGCGCAGAGGAGAAAACATTTACAAAAGGAAAGATGGGCGTTGGGAAGGACGCTATAAAAAAGGATATCGATCCAACGGAAAAATAAAGTATGGGTATGTATATGGCAGAGCCTTCCAAGAAGTGAGAATCAAACTGTACTCACTAAAAGCCCACTATCTTACTCAGCAAGAGCTTTATGGAGAGGCATGTATTCCTTTGAAAGAATGGGGAGAAGTATGGCTTCAAGAAATTCAAAGCGAGGTCAAACCCTCGACGTTCAGTTCCTACCATTACAAATTGAACAAATATGTCTTCCCTTTTATTGGTCAACTATTTCTAAATGAGTTGACCACAGAGGTCGGGAAAAAGTTAATTGTGTATTGGCAAGAAAAAGAGCTGCAACCATCAACCATGCAAGTGATTCTGAGAATTGTAAATAAATGTCTGAACTACGCCAAAGATCAGAAGAAAATGAAAGAGAATCCTTTTTTAACATTGAAGCTGCCTAGGAATCGAACACAGAAGATCCGTGCATTAACAAAAAACGAGCAGTATGAGTTAGAAAAAGTTGCGCTCAAAGAAAAAAGAGGCGCAGGATTGCCAACATATCTAGCCTTGCACACCGGTCTTAGAATCGGAGAAATCTCTGCCTTACAGTGGCAGGACATTGATTTTGAACGCAATTTGATTCAGGTCAAACATACTTGTCAAAGGATCGCACTAAGTTTGAGGGAACAAAAGACGCAACTGGTGATTGGTTCAACGAAAACCGATTATGGTACTCGCACTATTCCGATAAGTCAGTCTTTGCGAAGAGCGCTTTTGAAACACCGAGGTCAGTCAAAAGGAAGTTTTGTTTTTTCTACAAAAAATCATCCGATGGAACCTCGACTATTGACGTATCATTTCCATCAACTTCGAAAAAAGTGTGGATTGGGAGACATCCATTTCCATCAATTGCGCCATACTTTTGCGACCCGCTGCTTAGAAGCGCAAAGTGATATTTTATCAGTCAGTGCCTTATTGGGACATGCTTCAACTAAGTTGACTCTAGACACATATGCCGATTCTATGATGGAACAGCGGATCGAAGTGATCTATCAAATGGAGCGAGCCAATAGAAAAATCAGTTAAATATCTCGTGTTTTTTTTTGATTTTTCTTTTTTTGGACAGGTCTTTTTGCCCGCTTTAAGTAAGCGCTTACTATAATCACGGATAAAACACAAGTCCAAATTCTTTAGAAAAAATGTCTATAAAGAATTTTCGAAAATTCACAATCTTTTTGATCGCCGTCAGTTTCCGTCAAATAGGGCGTATAAACACTGTTATGTCAACGTTTATACGCTGATTCCTAGTTTTAATCAAACCTAGAAAGAAATTTTCGAATAATCATCAAAAATAGGTGGATTGCACACTCATTCTAATATCAAACGTACGGTCTGTACATTTTTGATATACAAAAATTAAATTATTTTAAGGAGCGAAAAGAGATGAATAAGAAAAAATTAGTCACAGGATTGTTAAGCACCGCATTTCTTGGTGGTGTGTTGGTTACTACAGCATTACCGGCAGAGGCGGCAACATATGGTGAAAGTTCTACGGGGTCAGTGACATTTAAAAAAGGAACGATCGTTACGCCACCAGTTACACCACCAGTCAATCCGCCAGTAGTACCGCCGAATTCAGATTTTGCATTAATTTATGTACCAAAGGAATTCAACTTTGCGGAGACTGCAGTTCCAACATCTGTTGTAACAACGCCTACTACTGTTGTTGCTCTTGATACTAACTGGGAAGGAAGCCCCGCCACAAATACTGGTGGTACAGGTGGAACAAATACGGCGACTAAACATTTCTTAGTCGGCGATGTTCGTGGTACTCGTGCTTCTGGTTGGAAATTAGAGGCTAAATTAACAGATGACCTAAAGGTTAGTGCGACTAAGAAGCTCGATGGTGCAACAATCACCATGTCACAAAGTATTAATGAAATGAATCCAGTTGGGTGGGTTGCCACTCCAACAACAGCAAGTGCAACGGTTCATACACCAGATACAGTAACTTCAGCGGTTACATTGAGTACTACAAGCACAACAGTTATGAGCGCTTCTGGTGAAACTGGACCTGGGAACGCAGATGGTCGTGGTGAAGGCTATTGGCAAGGAGAATTCACAAATATCAATCTAAACATTCCAGCGGTTCCAATGAATAATGTTTTGGCTAATGAACAGTATGAAGGAACGATTGACTGGACGTTAACAGATTCTATCTAAATAGTTAAAAAAGGCAGGCTGAAGTTGCATGGCAGCTTCAACCTGTTCTTGTCTAAAGGAGCCAACCATGAAACGATTATTCCCGATTTTTAGTTTAGTAGTATTGATTCTTTTTCCATTAACTGGTTATGCGGAAGATACAAAGGAATCAAAAGGGATCACAGAAAATGAAAAACGTGCCGGTTTTACGGTACAGGCGGTTTTACCTGAGAATCAGGTCAATGATCGGGTGAGTTTCTACCATCTATTAATGAAACCTGAACAGAAACAGACCATTGAAGTGAAGATCATGAATACCTCTGCAGAAAAGCAAAGCTATCAAGTCGAAGTGATCAATGCGGCAACGAACAAAAATGGCTTGATTACCTACGATGAACGGGATAAAAAGCCGGATAAGAGTATGAAGCTGCCGATTGCGGAGGTTGCGAAGCCGAAAACGAAAGAAGTTTCTGTTGAGAGTTACTCAGAGGGGAAAGCAGAAATTGAGATTCAAATACCTAGTGAGGAATTTCAAGGGATCTTACTAGGAGGCATTCGAATCTCTTTGAAATCAGAAGAGAAGGAAGACGATTCTAAAGGCATGTCTGTGAAGAATACCTATGGCTATGTGATTGGTTTAGTGTTAACTGAACAGGATTTTGCGCCTGTGTATGGGGAAACGGATTTGAAGCTGACAAAGCTGCAACCTGAAATCGATTATGGCAGTAAGGTCTTGGAAGCAAGTATTCAGAATCCTTACCCAGAAGCGATGGAGAAATTAACCGCCGAAGGAAAGATCGTTCGTAAAGGGCAAAAAAAGTCACTAGCGGATAATAAATTGGAAAACGTTAAGATTGCCCCAAATTCTGTTTTTCCTTTCCAAGTGGATTGGGGAATGCAGGAGGTTTCGGCTGGTGACTACACCTTTATTGGGAAAGTCAAAGGGAAGACCAAAACATGGGACTTCAAACAGGATTTCACGATCACACGTGAAATGGCGAAGAAGATGAATGAACAAACGGCATTCCGTATCTTCATTCCAAGTTGGTGGACGACGAGCTTCTACGTTATGGGAACGATCACCGCAGCGTTGTCTGCTTGGCTCGTGATTCGCCTGATCAAACGAAAGAAAGGAAGGGAGTTGCATGAAAAAGAATAGAATATGGTTTGTATTTGTCGGATTATTTTGCCTAGTAACGAGTGGCGCAACGGTCTATGCAACAAGCTATAAGACCCAAAATGAGGTGGGTGTTAGGTTTGTTGATTCAAACAGCACGTCAGCAACATCTACCAGTATCTCTACGAGTTCGACAACAAGTTCTACCACCAGTTCCAGCTCTTCTAGTTCTTCTTCAAGTTCTAATAGTGTCGTACAAAGTGACTCTTCATTACCAGAAACGAAATCTAGTGAAAAGCAAAATGGACTCTTTTTTTTGCGGAATAATGATGGTGGAAGCACAGGTGGAACAACTCGTTATTATACAGACGATAAACTTTTGCCTAGCACAGGCGATTTGGTACATTTAGCGTTGCCATTTGCGGGTGTATTCTTAGTGATGTTGTTTTTCTTCTATCTTAAGAAAGAGGGAGGAAAAGCGAATGAATAAGAAAATAAAGTACCTTGTTAGTATGTTCATATTTATGGGAACAATTTTTGGAGTGGTGGTAAATCCGACAATCAGTAACGCTTTTACTGTGAGCTATCCAGCTGCAACAACGTATGTAGAATTTAAAGATCAAAAGGGAAATGATTTTCCAATACCTTTAATTGTAGAAGGAAAATATGTGACAGTAATGGGTGCAACAGTTCAAACAGTTAATCCATTATTAATTACAAAAATTGGAGGACAAAATACTTTTTCTATTGATATACCAGCTTTTAATGGAACGGTAGGGTCAGGTCAGAGGTATCAAGAGTACACTTCAAAAATGAAAATAAACACACCTTTACCTTTTGTAAAATCTTTTAAAGGGATACCAACCAACGGTTCGTTACCAACTATGAATACAATAAGTCATTACAGAGAAGTAGATGGAGTGCCTTGGAATGGGATTATGTACGTTATAGAGTGCAGTAAGCAAAGTGATGACACATTTGACCTTCCAATTCTTGGAAGTAACATTGGTGGGTACCAAAGCAACCTTTTCTATAGGATAATGGATAAAGATATGACATGGACAATGCAAGAAGCATTTGATGCATATGGAGTGGATGGAGACGTTGTTCGTTTTTACGCCACTTTCTACCAGATTAAGGAAATTTTTGAAAACCATATACCAACTGAATCCATTCCAGCCCCACCGGGGTATGTGAACGGTAACTTGACAGACATAGATTCTGATCCATTTCATTATCAAATGACCAATGATTCTGCTTTGCCGCAAAGTTATGAGGATTCAGGTTTCATTTATACGTATAAAGGCTGGTACAAAGGAGCAGGTAATAAAGCTAATATAGACACGACTTATCCACCATCTATCAATTTTACGGCAACTATGAATGAATCGGCGGATGAAGTGCATATTGTTTATCAGAAGTATAATGGTCGGAAGGTAACAGAGGAATACATCGATCCTTCAAGTAACATGATAGACACGTCTTGGAATAGTTCAAAGTCAGTTATTCAAGGAAGCGTGTTCACGCAAACGCCAGCCGCAACTAAAACTGATTCCAGCGGAACTGAGTGGGAATATCAAGGGTGGAAATTTAATACGGAGCCTATGAGTGCAATTAAAACAGGAGCTGTTGCTACAACGATTAACGTTAACAGAACGATTCAATATGTATATAAAAAGAAAGAACATACGATTACTGAAAAATGGGTGGATTATTCTGATGGCTCGACTTTGATACCAATGGCTGGGAATCCCAAGACAACTGCTGTAGATGATAATGATCCATTTAATGGTTTGGGAATTGCTACGATAACTGATTCTAGTGGAGATATTTGGGACTATATTGGTTGGGAGAATGTAACAGATGCAGTAGGTACGGTTGTTCCAGCAGGTACGCCGTTAGTAATTAGCAATATCAAAGGTAGTAAAGAGATTCGCTACCACTACCAAGCGCGAAACACGACGGCAACGTTAGATTTGAATCCGACACCGCAGGTAACGACAAGTGGTGGGAATGTCGCTTGGAGTTCTCGCTTAACGAATACTGGAACGTCAACCTTGAATAATTTGAAACTGAAAGCAACGAGTAACTGGGCTGCAGGGCTATCCGCTCCAACACAAGTAACCGTTACGCCAGCGGGTGGTTCGTCGCAAAACTTTACTGTTTCACCGACGGACTGGACGAGCGGCTTCAATCTGACAGGAATTAATATTCCAAGTGGTGGACCAAATAACTATGCGGATATCACCTTCACAGATACAGCAACAGGTTCAGTCAATCAAGTCTTACCTGCTGAGATTGAAATTGATGGAAACATGGCCAGTCCGTTAACGGCTGAGAATTTCGTTCGTATTGATGATCCAGATGAACCGAATTTGAAGCCATCAGGCAATGCTGGATTGATCAATATTCCTGATTTCCGTTTCGGGGATGTAGAAGTGAAGCCTTACGCACAAACGAAAGGTTTAGATGCGGCGTCTTATCAGTCGGGCTACAATCCGTATATCCGTTTCATGGATCAGGAGAGCTTGAGTGGTTGGAGTTTGACTGCCAAGCTTGGACAATTTACAAGTGGTGCGAAGACCTTGCCAACAACGACAGCGATTCAACTAAATAATGGCGACCTGAAAGAAGTACAAAACTACAACAAGGACAACGAGTCCTTATCAAGTATTGGCTCTGCAGGAAATAAATCAATTCCGTCTGACAGTACGACAGTCGCGTTAACAAATGGTGCTGCTCAGGGAGTCTATCAATTGGATTACGCCTTTGGTGACGTTGAGCTGGATTTATTAGCCCATTCAGGTATCGCAGGCCTATCCTATACGGCGGATATGGATTGGACGCTAACGACAGCGCCATAGGAAAGTGAGAGAGGGTTATCTATGTACAATTATGTCTGGCTGTCTGCGGGAATGGCGGTGCTGACACTCGGTCTGGCGATCTTTTTCTTGGTCAAAGACCTGAGTTTTTGTGAGCAGACGCAGAAAAAGAAGGCCACGTATCTGATCGCGAATTGGGGCATGTTTCTTTTGGCGATCGTTTGGATCGGTTTGAGTATCAGCTTGTATATCCTGATTCAAAATCAGTTAACTGGGTAAAAAATGAAACACTGCCGCTCGATATTTCGAGCGGTTTGTACATATCAAAGGATAAACAGCGAGGTGGAAAATGAATCGAATCTTGATCTTAACGAAGAATATTTCGGTGGAAAGCTATTTGCAGGAACAATTACAAAAATTGAATTACGAAGTGCTGGTCTCTGTCTCCATTTGGGAAATCTGGGAAAGCTCTGGCAGAGTGGACAGCTTTATCAAGTCCTTCCAGTGGATCTTTTTGAGCGAGACCATTTCAGACAATGAGGCGAAAGTATTTGGCGAACAGTTCAGCACGGATTGTTTAGTACGAATTGTGGGGGAGGAGCCGGAGAAGGCGGCGTTTTCTGAATGGAACAACTGGCATATTTCGGATTGGGTCTTGGCGACGACATCGTTGGAACGCCTGCGAGAAAAGCTGGTTCATAAAACCCTGCTGTATCAAGTGGAATTCACAAACAGCCAACCGATTCAGCCCTTTTACAGGAATCAGCCGATAACAGAATACAAGAAAAAAGCCTTTCCGTTATATTTTTCAGATATTCATTTTACGAAGCTGGAGAAGGACATCATTCAGCGCTTGATGGCGGCGAAGAACCTGTCGTTAGCCCGTGATGAACTGTGTCGCGGCTGGCGCTCGAAGAACCAGAATTCCAAGCTGAGTCAGCTGTCCTCTTCCATTACTAAAATCCGAAAAAAAGTAATGGCGACGTATGGAATCGAAGACGCGGTACTGACGCTTTGGGGAGAAGGCTACCAGCTGAACGCCTATTTTTACCATTGCCTGTTAAAAGGCGAATACCAAAGTCATCCCCAGCAGATCACTACCTAAAAGCGAAAGAGCAGAAAGAAGGAATGGCCGTGAGTCAGATTTTATTATTAACCAAAAATGTATTGAATGAACAATCCTTTGAACAACGATTGCGTCAGCTGGGGCATGAGGTCTTTACCTCCGCTACCATGATCGAGGCCTGTCTCTTAGGCACCTCCACAAGCGCAATGATCAATGCCTTCCAGCATGTCGTTCTCAGTGAGACCATCGCGAATAGTGAAGTCAAAGAGCTCATAAAAAGACTAGGCACGCAGCCGTTGTCCATCCTACGTAAATCGGATGAAAAACTAGACGAGGCGCAATTGAACGAGTGGAAAGAACATGGCGTGACCGATTGGATCGAAAGCCAGCCGGAGCTTGAAGTCCTGCGAGAAAAACTCAGCAGCGAACAGCTGATCAGTAATCAGAAGATTATCCAATTGCCCACTACACCAGAAAAACGTACTGTCGCTAACCTATCCTTAAGTACAGCAGAACGAAGGCTGTTCAAAATTTTGTATGGGCAAAAGAATCAAACGGTGTCACGGGAAGAAATCTGCCTGCGTATGTGGAACAAGCAGAAAAGTAATTCCAGCATGTCGCAGCTCTCCGTGTTGGTGAAGCATCTCAAGAATAAGCTGGCCGCCCATCACATCGAAGGCCCGATCATCGAGACTTGTTGGGGGCAGGGATATCGGCTGCATGATACGGTTTATGAGCAGGTGTGTGGGGATGAGGAAGAGACAAAGATCATGTGAAAAGACTTTTGAGAGGGTCCGATCAATCATTATAATAAAACAGAATAGTAAGTGAGAATGGAGCGAATCAAGAACAGCCTTGATGGCGCTTCATTTTTTTCGAAGTAATTCGGAGAATTCTCACTTCTATTCCTTATAAAAATTAAGCCGTTATTGTTTTAAGTCGATTGTCTATCTAGTGCCGGCTTCAAAACTCCTACTTTTTTGTCGCTGTAAAATGCGTATCCATAGCATCAAATTTTCCAAAAAATAAATACAATCCTAGTACAGCTGTAAAAATTGCCGTGGAAAATAGGCTAACTCGTTGAACCATACCAAAGTATTCAGAAGGAACAATAATTACGCCAACAGCTCCTACCAGCATACACAGTAATGTTACAAATGCCCAAGCAGCCAGCGATAAAAAACTCTTCTTTCCAAATCCCCCGATAATAATCATTGCTAGAGATGTAAGAGATAGCAGTACGACCAAGAGGGTAACGACACCGTGCATTATATCCTGAAAACTTTCGGCAAAGCCGCTTTCCGACAGAGGAAACATAGTGTAGCCAATATTCACGACCCAAGTCATTGCTGTAAAAAGATAAATTCCCCAGCGCGTCGGTTTGCGAAGCCTATTTTGAATGTTGATGCAAACCATCATCAGACAAACGATTCCACAAGGGCCAAACAGGCTATTGAGTTGAGTGAAAAGTGTCCGCGATGGCGCGTTAGCCGCGCTCAAATCACTGACTGCTTGGCTTTTCCAGTCGTAGCCAGGATATGCTAGAGGTGCAAAAATTATGGCAACGGTAAAAGAGAGAAGGCTTACCAAGCCTAACAATCCCAACCAATTTACTAGTGTCTTTTTTCTGATGCTCACTACTTTATTCCTCTTTTCTATTAAAAATATGAACCGTTTAAATGGCTAACCTACTTGTACGTATAAAAGACTGAAAGTTTGATCAATGCAAAGGTATATTTGTAAGGAGAAACATACTGTATTCACATCCCACACCTACTAACAAAGAGAACAGCGGCGTGGAATGTGAACAACTTTAGAGAAAGCTGTTGATTGTGCATCTAACGTTGCGTTACCATTTTTTGTTACGGAACCGATATCAAGCGATCCTCCTAGGTATTTCAAATACGCGAAGCCATTTTATTTCCAGGATAGCTCTGTTTTAGGTTTGAAAATTGCGCTTTATCCAAACGAAGTAGAAATCGCTTGTTGGACAGTAGCTAATGGGTCCTTTTCTTCGCTAGGACTCACGTTTTGAAAAGCTAGTGACTCCTAGAATTGCATCCATTATTGCTTTGTATGCGACTTTCATGTTTTGTAGTTTAAAGTTCTTTCACAGGCATAAAGATTTGAGTGAGGTATTCTGTTTCTGGCCGATTTGGGTCATTTAGATAATAATTGTAGATGGTGCCCTGTGGATGAATACCTTTTTCTTTTATCCAGTTAAATACCGCTTCCATCGTAGGGTCAGAATCATTATAAGGACCAAGGTCGATAGCGGATACAATTTTTCGGCTAGGTACGAAACGACAAATCATATCTCCCTTATCTTCAACCTGCTGTGTAATCTGCCAGCCCATTTCTACGTCGCAGGCTTTTAGATCTTGATTGTGGTAACAGACGATTGCACCACCCGTAGGGGAGATCCCCAGTTCATTTAGATATTGGGCAGTAAGTTTAAATGATTGTTCTGCGGTTTGTGGGAACTCTTTCAAAAAATCAATCGTTTTACGGATGGTTACTGTGTAGTGCTCTGGCTCTTGGTTCAATGTAACATTTGATATCCTAGACATATCAATCCCTCCATTTGTATTTTTTTTAACCAGACAAAACTTCTTCATTTGCGTGCATTTATGCAAAAACTATCTGCATCAGAAGAAAAAGTCATGTTCAAGTTCCTGTGGGTATCAAAAAACTCATTTTTCCAATAAAGGCCTATTTCAGTCTCCATAGAATATAGGGATGCAACTCTCTTTTACGTATTTGAAGAAAGAATCGATTGTTTTGACAATCCTCCGCTACTTCCTAGCCTGATGGTTCGGTGAATATTCTGAGCAGAAGCCACTAATATATTCTTTTATTCGTGTTTCACCAATGGTTTGTTGCCCATTCACTGCATAGTCTCTTTCTAAATCTAGAAGTTCATGAATGGTAAGACAAAACGATGTGACTGCCGTTTCGAGGTTTGGAAATGTTAGTAATTCTTGCTCCTGCATGGCGCTCAATAATTCTCTTGTTTTATCTAGCATGGTTTCAGTTTCTTCAATCATAATCTTTGCGGCCATAGGGTTTAGGACACGTTCTGTATAAATAAATTTATAAAAAGCAGAGATATTCTTGTCTTCGTTCATCTGCTTGTATCCCAGTACAATATGCTCAAGAACCTCAACGGCAGATTTACCTTCAAAAAAAGCGATATAATCTATAGGCGGTGACATCCGCTTTTGCATAGCAGTCTCACGAAGGTATTGGTAAAGCGCTTCAAATATTTCATCTTTTGACTTGTAGTGACTAAAAAGAGTCGCTTTGCGAACACCGACCTTGTCTGCTATTTTTTGCAATGTTACATTGCCCATTCCATTTTCAGAGGCCAATTCCAAGGCACACATCAATATTCGTTGTTTTGTTTTCATAATTATCTACCTGCTAAGCTACTTATTTTCCATTTTCCTACCAAATGGTAGTTTAATTATACTACCATTTGGTAGGGTAGTCAATGTGTATAGAAAAGCAAATAGAAATCAGAAGTATTTATAAGAGAAGCTGAAGCTCTTTATTCAGTCAGCCTTGTACCCTGCCACGCCTATTGTCCGTCCAATAGTGATATTTACAAGCATAGGGACGAAGTGGATGTACTTTGAAGTATTCTACAAGGTTCGCATTCAACACGAGCATATATCCATTTACCCTATTTCCCAAGAGAACCAAGCTTTCAAAGAGCCGAATGGTGCATTCTCTCTGTTCTGTGATAGAATGCTAACGGACAGACTGATAGCTAGGAGATAAGTCGATGTATACAAAAGAAGTTTTCAACAATAAAATGAACAGCTGGATTAATATTGACGCGGAAAATGAAGACGAGTTGAAGAATCTTTATCGGGATTATGGAATCGATAGTGAATTCGTGGATTATTCCTTGGACCGGAATGAACGGGCGCATCTGGATTATGACAAAGAAACCGATGTACTGCTACTGATTTTCAATGCACCCAATCGGCGCAAAATAGATAATCATTATGAGACAGTTCCTATGACCTTTATCGTGGTCAAGCAAACGTTGATCACGGTAACTAATCAGCAGAGTAAATACATATTCTTTGAGATAAAGAATTACTTAGAGAAAAATCCGAAGAGTACCTTGTTTGAGCTGCTATTCGGCAGTCTCTTCATTATTTCTGATCAGTATTTTCCCTTTGTTGAGGGGATGGATCGTGACCGTAAGCGGATTAGTAACCTGTTAAAGGAGAAGACCACAAAGCAGAATTTGCTGCTACTATCTGATTTAGAGACGGGGATCGTGTATTTCGTCACGGCTTCACGGCAAAATGTCCTCTTAGTCCAGCAAATCAAGAGTCATGGCATCTATCGGCGGTTGAGTGATCAGGAGAAGGAGAGCTTGGATGATGTGCTGATCGAGGCACAGCAATTAGTGGAAATGACACAGCTATCCTCTCAAATTTTGCAGCAATTATCTGGTACCTATAATAATGTGTTGAATAATAACTTGAATGACACGATGCGTGTGCTGACGGTCTTATCCGTCCTGTTGACGATTCCTACGATCGTTTCCGGCTTTTTCGGCATGAACATGCCGCTGCCGTTGGAGCATAACGCTTCAGGATGGATCATTACTATCTTAGTGAGTCTGGTGCTTTGGTTTGGCTTGTATTATTTGCTGCGGAAGTTAATGAAATAGTTAGCAGTATAGTTTTTTGAACCTACATCACAAAAAATATATTAGCTAAAGAGCTAGGAAACCTGATAAATAGGCTTCCTAGCTCTTTAGCTTCTCCTCAAAATTCAACTTCTCACGTTTTTTCATATAGCGTTTTCGGATCAACATCAGCAGGTGTTCCCAAGCGTCATCATTGTTCAAGGAATCGAAGTAAAAAATTAGCTTATCTTCGGTTGTCGACTTCTCCAAGGAGTCAGTCACGACAATATCCGCCTTTGAATAGTCCTCTGTAATATAAATATTCTCTGAGTTGAAGATAGCCCCAAGTCGGCTTTTTAAGGCATGGATGGCCATAAAATTTTTATTCATTTGCAGGTAGAGGGTGACCTGTGTTTGCTTTTCAGATGTAGACAAGGAATAGAGCAAGCTGCTGATATACGCGGCTTGTCGCGGATCGTCAATCCGTTCACTCATGGTCTGGCGAATGGCGGCAATATAATCATTTTCGGTGCCTAGGTGAAAGACTGACTTTGGTATATAGAGATCGAGAAAGTTTTCAAAGCGGTCTTCAACTAAGGCGTACAAGGTTTTTAAAAGAACCAAGTAATAACGATAAAGGTGAGCGCTTTCTTCTGGAATCGGAAACTTTGAAATTGTCATAAAGGCGTCATAGATTTCATTAGAAAAACGACAAAAGCCCGTATTGGACAGACTGTACAAGCGACCTAAATCGATCTTTACCTGATAAGGGATCGAATCCGGTGTAAAGATGTGCTGAATGAAGTTAAAAAAGAGCTGCTCTTGGCGGTAATGAACGGCTGGGATATCTTCATAGCTGCTGGCGTGAAGGACACAGGCGCCATCGTATTGCGTCACCATCAATTCAAGCACCTCCTCGATAGCAGGCGGGAGCTCAAAGTTTAAAAAGCGTTGGTGATCGTAGCGGGAGCGCAACAGCTGATACAGCAAATACAGGGAATGTCGCTTTGTTGGAGAAATAGTATGTGAGACCTTCAAAATTTCCTCTGGCACCATTTGTTTGATCTGTTCTTTCGTGACAGTCGTAAACGGCCATTCAAGACTTTGAAAGCTGTCCTGCAAAAGAATATAAGAAAACAGCCGTACATCTAATTCATTTCCCGTAAGCGAATAATGATCATTCGTACTGTCAATTTCAATGCGATAGCGCTTTAGAAATTGTTTCAATTGAACCGTCAGCTTAGTCAGGTAGGCGTCTGAGATAAACAACGTATCTAACAGCTCATCTTTACTGATGGTGGCATTGGTGATCAGAAGCACGCATAAATTGAAGATCATCTGACTTTTTAGCAGCGATAGCTTCAGGCTATAGGCGTTTTTAACGGCATCCTGTTGATAATCCGGGTGGATGGTGATGACCCCTTGACGACTGGAAAGTAGAAAGTTGTCTAACAGAAATTCATCCTGCATCAGCTCATTGATGTTCTTCAGGTCCTCTTTCACTGTTCTTTTCGGGATGTTCAGCTGTTGGGACAGTTCGGCTAACGATGTGCTTTCTTTTCGGATAATGTAAAAAAGGACGTTCAATTTTCGCAGGATCGAATGCTTGATCATAATAATGTCACCTCTGTTATTTTTACTGTTTGTGTATCGCTCTGTACATAATTTGTATTTGAAAAGGGTGGGTAGGCATTGATACTATATCACACGTGACAAACATTTATACAACAGTAAGTTTTAGAATATGTAAAAAAGTTGGGAAAAAAATTATCTTCTAACAGTCTATCGTTTTTTATTCCTAGGAAAAAAATAAGTGTTTTTTTAAGGAAGCATGATTTACTGAAAGATAACAATTTTTAACGAGTTATTCTTGTTTGTCATGAAACAAAGGATCTAGAAATTTTACGCGCGCATTGGAAAAAGTTAGATCTGAAATAGGATGTATCAAAGGGGGATTAGACATGAAATATCTGATGGTTCTCTTGTCGTTTGTACTCTTAGCGGCAACCTCAAACGTAAAGCCGGCAGAGGCGGAAGAAAGAGCAGCCTATGAGACGAACGGTCAAGTGAGCTTTTACGGCACCTATGAGGAACAATCGAATCAGAAAGAAGAACAAAATACAGGCAGAGGGACCAATCATAAAAATACTTCTGCTCAAGGAACACAAAGAAATTTAGCATCTGGTCAAGCCGTTCTGCCCAATACAGGCGCATCTGACGACTTTATCTACAGCTATCTAGGCTTGTTTTTATGGGGAAGTGTTAGTTGTTTTATTTTAATCAAAAAAAGAAAAGAGGCTATTTAATCATGAAAAACATTTTAGCAATTACCGCAGTCATCTTATTAGGCGGAGTTATCGGAACAACAGCGGCTGCCGCAGAAACGTTTCCTAAGGAATATACCACAGAAGGCACGATCACTTTTGAGGCAGGAGATGATGGTGTGACGCCGCCAGTCGATCCAGAAAACCCTGATCCGACCAATCCTGTGGACCCTACCGATCCTCCAGGGCCAGGAACAGGCGGGGCGTTGTCGATTGATTATGGGTCAAAATTTAAATTTGGTCCACAGAAGATTTCAACAGCGGACAAAACCTACTACGCCGCACCAGATGAAATGAAGGACGGCTCGACAAAGCCAACCTATGTTCAAATCACGGACAGAAGAGGGACGCTCGATGGCTGGAAATTAAGCATCTCCCAACCGAAGCAATTTGAAACAACAGCCGGAGACGAGCTTGAAGGGGCGCAACTAAAATTGACAAAAGGAGCAGTCGCTTCGTCTGTGGATGGAAAATACACACCAACAAATGTTAGTTCAGAAATCATTTTGACTCCTGGACAGAGCAATGCCTTAGCGGTCAATGCCAAAAAAGGAACCGGTGTTGGTACGTGGGTTTATCGTTTTGGATCAGATACAGCGGATAATGCCGACGCGGTTCAGCTTTTTGTTCCGGGAGAATCGGTCAAGCTTGCTCAGCAGTACTCGACGCAGCTAGTCTGGACCCTTGAGAATACTCCGGATAATAGTTAATGCTCAGCCAATCGATCCGACTGATCCTATAATCGCGGGGCAAATAAAGGGTGGACCCTGACGGATGTACCACAAAATTAATTATATAGAGGTAAAAGAAATGACAGGAATGAAACGAATCCTCCTTATAGCAGCTGCAGCAGGCGGCTTTGCCTTGCTGCTGGGGTGTTCAGCGAGCAGTGCCGCTGAAACCGCCAGTTCGAAAGAGCTAAATCTAAATACAGATACCTCTCAAAGTAAAGAGCAGCATACGGAAGAGTCTTCGACAACGGCTAGTTCTATTCTGGCTAGTGAATCATTGTCTTCGGATACACCAGACTCCGATCCAGCAACTATGGCAACAATAGAAGAAACACGGCAAGAAGTTTCTGCGACTCCCTACGCGGCTTCCTTGCCGCAGGACCCTACGATTATTCCCATCGATAAGGTATTTCAAGCACCTATAGGCAATAGCACGAGTATTTTAGAGGATGGGAAGCTGCTTCAATTAAATCCGGCGACTGCCTCGCAAAAAGGAGCCATCTGGTCAAAAAGGCCGATCAGTTTGTTGTCCGACTTTACGTTTAAAAGCTATTTATATTTAGGCAATCAACAAGGGAATGCAGGGGATGGTATGACCTTCACCTTGACCAATGATCCGAGGATGACGAACGATCCAACACAGGTTATTGGCTCTTCTGGGATGGGGATCGGCGCTTATTCTACTAGATCAGGGGAACCTTATGTCCAAAATGGTCTATCGATTGAGTTTGATACGTATAAAAATCAGGGCTCTGCGGATCGAATGGATCGAGAGATCAGTGGAGATACCAATGGACGCGGGCATATCGCATTCGTGACACCGAAGGCAAACAACAATAATTACACGAATGAACACGCTGGGGTGACGATTGCTTCAACTTATTTATCCAACGATACTTGGCGCATGTTGACAGTTCGTTGGGAAGCCAATGCTCGACGATTGGCCTATGAACTGGACGGTGTGGGAACTTCTTCTTATGTAGTCAATGACCTCAATGCTCAATTTGGCACGACAAGTGTTTACTGGGGCTTTACTTCCTCAACAGGAGGCAAATACCAAGAGAACGCGTTAGCGATGACTCAGATTCCATCGAGTGTTCAGTCAACGGCTGAGATCAGTGTCAATGGGGGAGCTTTTACTACAGCTGTCGAGGCGAGTAAGAGTGACCAGCTTACTTTCAAAAATACATTGAACATCGACAATGACTTGGTGGGATCAAAAGTCAGCCAGCCGCAGGTAAGTCTGACGCTTCCTACTGAACTCTCTTATGAAAAAGGCTCCTTATCTGTTGATGGTGTCCAAGTAGCTGAAGCAGACATTACTATCGCAGGTAGCCGTCTCACACTTGATTTAAGCAATTACTTAATTTTAGAAAAAGATATGCGCATCGAGCTCAAGGCAACGTTGCAGGATGGGACACCTGAAAAAGTGCTCCCTATGAACTTTGAGTATCTAGAAGAAGCCGCCTTGTTGCAAAAGTCCAATGAGGTGTCAGTCAAAATAGCTAAGCCAAAAGAAAAAACGCTCTCGGTTTTCTACAAGGAGGAAGCCACCAACCTAGATATTGCTCCACCTAAGCAAATCACTGGAACGATCGGTGACACCTATAAAGAAACGCCCGAGGATATCGCTGGATTTGTATTTAAAAAGGACTCTGGCAATGTGGAAGGAACGTTTTCCGACAGTTCACAGGATATTTACTTCTATTATCGTACAGGAGAGCTTTATTTTCTTGAAGCCCCCAATCAAATAGCCTTTGGGACACAAAAGGTATCAACCAACGTTTTAAAGCTATTCGGTCGTCCGACTGAAGGACTGAAAATCATGGACGAACGTGCCTCAAACGGTTGGCGCGTGGAACTAAAGCAAACCCAGGCATTTACCGATGGGCAGACCGTAATGCCTGATATTTTGAGCTTTGTCACAGACAGTACATCAGAAACGATTGGTGATGCCGCAATTACCCTTTTTGAAAGTAATAAGAAGGGGGAGACGGATTTAAGCGCCCTGCTGGATGACACTTCACAACGAGGAATTCGAGCTGAAATTCCAGTTGAGTACCAGCGAATAGGGACGTTTAAAGGAACACTGTCATGGACATTAGCCAATGTCCCAGATAATTAATGAATTAGAGAGGAGGGATAGATTGAAAAAACTAATTATCACAGTCACGCTGTTTTTCACGTTGCTCGGGTTGGTCACTGTTCATCCAATCGTTGGAAAGGCAAGTGAGTTTAATTATTCCGTGACCCCGCTGCCATCAGAATATCAAATAGATAAGGAAAAGACGTATTTTGATTTATTGCTGGCACCGAATCAGACAACGGAGCTAAAGGTGAAGCTGAAAAATGATACGGAAAAAGAGGTAAAGGGAAAAATCGCCATCAACAATGCGATCACCAATTCCAATGTCATTATTGACTATGGAGAAAATACGATTAAGAAGGATCAAAGCTTGCTGTACGATTTAAGCGAGTTGGTTGATTATCCTTCGTCGGTGGTTTTGAAGCCGAAGAGTAAGCAAATTGTCACCTTTCAAGTAAAGATGCCGAGTACAGCATTTGACGGAGTCATCGCTGGAGGCATTACCTTTGAGGAAGAAGCGGAAGAGACAACAAGCAAGGACTCAGCTGAAAAAGGCTTAGCCATCGATAATGACTATTCATACATCGTTGCTCTGTTACTTCGACAAACAAAAAAAGACGTATCCCCAAATCTCGTTCTTCACGAGGTAAAGCCTGGACACTTGAATGCCCGAAATGTTATTCAAGCAACGCTGCAAAATGATCAAATGGCCTACATCAATCAAGTAGCGATCACGGCGGAAATCCGGAAAAAAGACAGTGATCAGGTCCTTTACCAAGTAGAAAAAGAGGAAGGACAAATCGCGCCGAATTCCACTTTTTCTCTGCCTATTTCATTGAACAAGCAGGCCTTGGAGCCGGGTGACTATCATCTTTCCATGACTGTCTCGGGAAACAAAACTAAAGATAAGCCGCTTACCTACGAAAACCAATGGATTTTTGAACAGGACTTTCGAATTGAAGGGGAGATCGCTAGAAAGTTGAATGAGAAAGATGTCACGTTAAAGAAAAGTCACACCTTCCCATTTGTACTGATCGGTCTTTTTCTGCTAGGGATCGTTGTCCTTTTGATTTTTTGGCGCAGAGGAAAGATAAGAAGTGAGTGACATTTTTGGAGTCGCTGTGGCAGGAATCCTTAATAGATATAGCAACAACTACAATCAATAAAATTACATGTAGATTCGTTTTGGAGAGCGTCCCTATTTTTAGGGGCGTTTTTTTACCAAATTTTTTTATCAGACCAAAATTTTTGGTTTGGGGCATACAAGCAGCCAGAAAGATGCTACTTTAATAAAGTGATTAGTGCAAAGTAAATGTCGAGTGCTGACGGTTACTTTGCTTTTTTTCAGTAAAAACAAGGATTGATATACTGCATATCTTATGGAATAAGGACTTTTTGCACTAGAGTAAGTGCAATCATTTCATATTGTTACGAGAAACACAAATCACTATAGTAAAACGTGTAAGGAGAGAGCATGATGCAACAGATAACGAAAAGACAAATTCAAGTCTTGCTGCAATTTCTTGAAAACGCAGAGCCGATAACGACTAAAGAGTTGGCAAAGCAACAAAATGTAAGCGTCCGCACGATCAAATATGATCTGGATGACATCCGTTTATGGCTGCAGGAACGAAAGCATGACTTGACGAGTAAACGAAGTCAAGGGGTGTGGCTGGAGCTGAGTGATTCTGAACGAATCAAATTAAAAAGCGAGTTGATGGATGTTGATCGCTTAGAATTGTTCGCTGATCAGACCTTGCGCTTGGATCGCTTGAGTATCCACTTAATGCTTACGAATCAGGCGATCACTTCCTTTGAACTGGCGGATCGCTTGATGGTCAGTAAGGACACGATCCTTAATGATCTGGAGATTCTGGAGAAGCAGCTGAAGGAGCAAGGAATGACGCTTGAGCGGCTGCCGCGAAAAGGCTTTTTGATCTCGGGACCGGAGCATCAGGTTCGTCTGCTGATCGAGGAGGTCCTACAAAAAGAGCTGACGGATTATGACATTTACAAAATCATGGAGCTGCTTTTACAAAGTGAAAAGCAAGAAGGCTATGAGCTTTACTCAGCTAAAGGAACAGCTTTTCAAGCGGTCTTCAATCAAGTATTAGCGGATATGCGGCACCTGTTGAAGCAAATTGATACCGCCGAGCTGAACTATGCCGAGCTATTGAACATGCTGATCCGAGTCGCGATCGCCACCGTTCGTTTGCAAAATGAATATACGATCGGTCGTTACCAGTTGCTGAATGATCCGAAAGAACAGCAGGAACTCTCTTACTTATTGATGCAGCAGGTGTTTGCTCATTATCAGCTGCCCTTGTTTGAAGACGAGTATCGCTACATTTATAGTGATACCTTCGAAAATGATCTGCAGCAGGATGTCATGGCATTGACGGAGAATCTGATCCAGAAGGTGAGTAAAAAGATCCACTACTCCTTTTCGAATGATCCGCAGCTGTTGACCAATCTTTATGCGCATTTGTCGATGCGATTGTCGCGCAAACAGAAATTCGTGAATGAGTACAATCCCTTCAAGGATGATATCAAAGCGAAGTACCCTGAGCTTTTTGACGCGATCGAAACAGTGGTACGGCGGGAAATTCGAGGAAAGAGTGTCCTGATCAATGATTCCTTTATCGCCTATATCGCGTTGCACTTTCTTGTTTCCTATGAGAAAGAGGTGGATTCGCGAAGTGTGCGGGCAGTTTATGTTTGCTCGACCGGCTTAGGGGTAACAAGCTTGATTAAGCAGAAAATTTCGGAGGAGCTTTCCAATATTGAGATCGCGGCCTTTGCTTCGGTGCTGAATGCTCAGGAGATCATCAAACAGAAGGAACCGGAATTGGTGATCAGCATTTTCCCTATTGAGGGAATGACCTGTGAATTCATCAAGGTTCATCCACTGCCGACCAAACAGGATTTAGAAAAGATCCAGCAGGCAGTCAAAAAAATATTGAGTCAGTCGCCGCAGCAGGGAACGAAGAAGTTGAGGCTGGAGCCAGCGGGGAATCGAACCTCACTAGAGGATTTTAGCAAGGAGCTGATCTTACAGGCGTATACCATTTACGAAAAGTTGCTGTGTCTATTCCAAGAGCAGTTGAATCAAGAATATCGTGAAGCGTTCCTCTTGCATGTCTTTCTGATGGTTCATCGAATTACTTTTGATCAGCAATACATGATGGAAGGAAACAAAACGGATGACGCTGATAAGATCACTTCAACTTATAACAAAGAAATAGAGCAATTGTTTACAGAGCATAATTTAGCAATCAATCAATCCGAGATTAACGCATTATTTGCTTATATCAAAGGATAGCAAAAGGAGGAAGAGAATGACCGTGACTGGAGAAGCGTTACAAATTATTTCAACCAGTGAACATCAAAGAGAGCTTGAAGAATTGATCGATTGGTTGACAGGAGAGCTTGCGGAGGCGGAAATCGAACCGACAGAACTGCAATGGACGATCCTGATCAATCATTTAAACGAAATGCTGAAGCGTTCGAAAGGACAAGAAGCGATTCCAGAAGTAGATCCAGCAATGTTCAGCGAAGTCTCGCAAGAAGCATTGCGCCTAGCGGATGGTGTTGTCCAAAAAATCAGCAATCTATCACAAGATGAAATGTATGTTTTATCAATCCATTTTGAAACAGCCAAACAAAACTAATTTAGGGGGAAAAATAAATGATCACAGTAGTAATTGCAGACCGTATGGGTAAAGGACAGAATGTCGCAAAAGGCGTAGAGGCAGCAGGAGGAAGAGCAGTCGTCGTACCAGGGATGGGCGCGGATATGCGTTTAGGTGATGTGATGCAGCAGGAAAAAGCAGACATGGGGATCTCATTTTGCGGCAGCGGCGGAGCAGGCGCATTAACAGCGGCAACAAAATATGGGTATCCAGAACGTCATGGGATGCGCTCGATCGAAGAAGGGATCACAGCGATCAATGATGGAAAAACAGTTTTAGGCTTTGGCTTCATGGATCAGGAAGAATTAGGCAAACGTCTAGTAGAAGCATTTGAAAAGAAACACAATTAGGGAGATGAGCAAATGAGTATCCAAGATTGTCAACAAGTCATCGTGACTGTCGAAGGCAAGGGCGATTCTAAGCAGCATGCGTTTGCTAGTGCGCTGGGAAACATTCAGAAAAAAATGATGCAGGAGTCGGAAGTGATTTTACGCATTGAGCCAGTAGAGGTGGAAGTGATCAAGGCAACGGAAAAAACCTACAAAGAACGGTTCCTCTTCTTCTTCTTTCCACGAAAAAGAACCAGCTATCATGTGGAATTGGAAGTAACGGTCAACGTGACGACGCTTCAAGTGAATGACGTCGCCTTTACACAGGAAGTGACGGATGATCCTGATGGTATTCAAATTCCCGTTATTTCCAAAAAGATCTAAGGAGAAACGGTCAGACGAACGAACAAGAAGGAGGAAATAAATAGTGGAGTTTACAATTATATTAGTTAAATCGATCATCATTGGCGGATTGCTCGGATTTTCTGCCTCGATGGGGGCGGCACGAATGTTTCATGCCCCAAGTACGCAAGGGTTGGGTGCCTTTCGTACGCTAGGTGAGATGAATGCCTGTATGGGTGACCCGGCTTCGCACTTTTCATTTGGATTAGGATTTTTCTTCAATGCTTGGGCTTCAACGGTTGGCGCTGGAGCGTTTACCCAGGATGTGACACATCGGATCATTCCAAACTGGGCAGCATCGGTCTTATTAGCGAAAAATAAAAATGTTTCTGAAACAATGCATGATCCTAGAAAAATGGGCTTTGTGGGCGCTGTTGTGGGTGCGATTGTTGTGGCATTCTTGAATTCAACCGCTGCCGCAATTCCAGAAGCATTGCAGGTAACAGCAGTAGCCGTATTGGTTCCCGCAGCAACAACATTGATTAACATCGTCATGCCAGTCATTTTCTGGTTAGCAGCATTGGATGCCGGCAAACGTACTGGCTTCTGGGGAACATTATTTGGCGGCATCGCACAATTAATCATGGGAAATGCGGTACCTGGTGTGGTACTTGGGATCTTGATTGGTAAAGGGGTCGATGAGATCGGCTGGTCAAAAGTAACCAAGATGATGATGGGTGCAATTATCTTACTGTTTGTTCTAAGCGGCTTCTTCCGTGGCTTCGATCTTCAAGTATTGGAAAGCTTCAAGCTGCAGGCGCCGAACTGGTTAGAAAATATCCACAAGATGCTTGGATTAAGCTAATTTAGTCATCGGTAAAAATAAGATGCCAGATTGCGAGTTTTACTCTATGTTTCGGCATGGTTAGCGGCATCGTATGCGAAACGACAAAACATCATTTTCAAGTTTTTTGAAAAATGATTTCTTAATTAGGAGGGAATTTAATGGATAACACAGAAGAATTGGAAAAGGAACAAATTGCGCTTTCTGAAGAAAAGAAGGCGAAGAGCTTCTGGTATGCTGACTGGGCATTTCCTATTACGGTAGGAATTATGGCTGCGGCGGTTTTTGCGGGAACACATATGTACGTGACTCATGGGGTGGGTGCGTTTAATGAAGTTTCGATCGTAGCGATGTTGAAGGCAGGCTTAGATGGTGGTTCTTATGGAGCGGCTGCGGCGTTTGGGGCTAGTTTCTTGTTTGCTCGTATCTTAGAGGGTTCGCTTGTGGGGATTCTTGATTTGGGTGGATCGATTCTAACGGGGATCGGTATCGGTATTCCGGCGATTTTCTTAAGCATGGGCATTCGGGCACCTATTGATAACTTTGCTTTGTCGCTGATTACAGGAGCTGTTTTAGGCTTACTTGTCGGCGGTGTGATCATCTTGATTCGTAAATTTACAATCAATCAAGCGAATTCAACGTTTGGCGCAGATGTAATGATGGGTGCCGGAAACTCTTCTGGCCGCTTCTTAGGCCCATTGATTATCTTGAGCGCATGTGGTGCTTCTATTCCAATCGGGATTGGTGCAACATTGGGAGCGTTAGGCTTCTATGCTTGGAAAAAACCGATTGCTGGTGGAGCGATCCTTGGAGCAATGGTACTTGGGACGATCTTCCCAGTAGCACTTCAGTAGAAAGAAGGCCATAGGATGTTTGATTTATTAATCAAAAATGGAAAACGAGTGAACGGTGAAAAGGTGGAAGTGGCGATAAAGGATGGCGCTATCTTAGCGGTAGAAGCTGAGATCGAGTCCCCTTCAAAGGAAGTGCTGGATTTAGAAGGAAAGCATTACTTATCGGCAGGTTGGGTCGATGACCACGTGCACTGCTATGAAAAAATGACCCTGTATTATGATTATCCAGATGAAATTGGGGTCACTAAAGGTGTTACTACCGTGATTGATGCGGGGACAACGGGTGCGGAAAATATCGGCGATTTTTATGAGCTGACGAAAAGAGTGAAGACCAATGTTTACGCCTTGGTCAATATTTCAAAATGGGGAATCGTTGAACAGGATGAACTGGCGGATTTATCGAAGATTCAAGCGTCTCTCGTTCGTGATCGGTTAGCCGAGCTGCCGAAGTTTATCGTGGGAATCAAGGCACGGATGAGTAAAACAGTCGTTGGTGAGAATGGCATCACGCCATTGGAATTAGCAAAAGATATCCAGCGTGAGAATCAAAACCTTCCATTAATGATTCATATCGGCTCGGCACCGCCAGAGCTGCGGGAAGTATTGGAGCTATTAGATGCGGGAGATGTGCTGACGCATTGCTTTAATGGCAAGCCCAATGGCATTCTGGACAAAGAAACCGATCAAATCAAGGATTTCGCAAAGGCTGCTTATGAAAAAGGCATTGTTTTTGATATTGGTCATGGGACGGACAGCTTCAATTTCCATGTCGCTGAAATCGCGTTAAAGGAAGGGATCAAGGCAACGTCCATCAGTACAGATATCTATCATCGCAACCGCGAGAATGGGCCTGTTTATGATTTGGCGACAACGATGGAGAAGCTGCGCGTTGTTGGGTACTCTTGGGAAGAGATTCTGGACAAGGTAACTGCGGTTCCGGCTAAATACTTCCATTTAGAGAGAAAAGGACAATTGAAGGCTGGCTATGATGCGGATCTGACGATTTTTGATTTGGCGGAGGGCGAGAAAACCTTAACGGATTCAAACGGGTTCACCCGAACAGCCACTGAGCTGATCAAACCAGTGAAAACGATTATTGGAGGCACCATTTATGACAATTAGTTACGACAAATTTGGCTTGAAGGAAGTCATCAACGCTTCTGGGAAAATGACGATTCTCGGTGTATCAAAGGTATCAGAAAATGTGCAAGCGGCACAACGTTTCGGCTGCGAGCATTTTTTTGAGATGAGTGAGCTTTTCATTCAGACCGGTGCCTATATTGCGAAGCTGCTAGAAGTAGAGGATGCACAAATTGTTTCCTCTGCATCCGCCGGCATTGCACAGTCTGTCGCTGCGGTCATTGGACAAGGCAGTATGTATCATGCCTATCATCCTTATACTGACCGTATTCAGGGGCGAGAAATTATTTTGCCGAAGGGACACAATGTTGATTACGGAACGCCAGTTGAAGTAATGGTTAGTCAAGGTGGCGGACAAGTGGTGGAGGCAGGGTATGCCAACGGCTGCTCGCCAGAGCAAATGGAAATGATGATTACCGATCAAACTGCGGCATTACTGTACATCAAAAGCCACCATACGGTACAAAAAAGCATGCTGACAGTAGCAGAAGCTGCGGCTGTCGCAAAAAAATATCAGCTGCCCCTGATCGTTGATGCGGCAGCGGAAGAAGATCTTTATCAGTACAGCAAAGCGGGCGCTGATTTAGTCATTTATTCAGGCGCGAAAGCCATCGAAGGTCCTAGCAGCGGTCTAGTCATTGGTAAGAAGCAATACATCGAATGGCTTCGCCTTCAGGGCAAAGGAATCGGACGTGCGATGAAGATTGGTAAAGAAAATGTCTTGGGGTTGACCCAGGCGTTAGAGGATCGTTTAGCCAATGGGAGTGAGACGGGGGAGTCGATGAAGCAGCGTCTTGTACCATTCATTGATCAGCTTGATCAAATCGAGAGCTTAGAGGCTAAAAGTGTCCAGGACGGTGCTGGAAGAGCGATCTATCGCGCCAGTGTAAAAGTGCAAAACAAATCCGCTTTCGAAGTAATCGAAGCGTTAAAAGCAGAAGATCCTGCCATCTATACGAGAGAATATCAAGCGAACAACGGCATTATCGAGTTCGATATTCGTGCGGTAAATGAAGCAGAGATGGATAAAATCGTTCGACGATTAAGAGAAATCATGGAGAAGGAGTCTGAATAAATGTCATTAACCCCAAACTATTATAAAGAGCGAGTATGTCTGAATGTTTTAGCGAACTCAGTTGAAAATGCGCGTGATTGCTATACAGCAGCAGAAGGCCATGTTGTTCTAGGTGTGCTATCAAAAAATTATGAGAGTGACGAAGCGGCTATCAAAGATATGAAAAACTATCAGGCAGCGACAGAAAATGCACTGTCTGTCGGCCTTGGCGCTGGCGATCCGAATCAGAGTCAAATGGTTTCGCGTATATCTGGTGAGCTTCAGCCCCAGCATGTAAACCAAGTCTTCACAGGTGTTGGGACTTCGCGTGCATTGCTTGGACAACAAGATACAGTGATTAACGGCTTAGTGTCACCCTGCGGTAAGGTTGGCTATGTCAATATCGCAACAGGACCGTTGAGCTCGCAAACCACTGAAGCAATCGTTCCAATCGAAACAGCGATCGCCTTGTTGAAGGATATGGGCGGCAGCTCTGTAAAATACTTCCCGATGAAGGGCTTATCCTGCAAGGAAGAATATCAAGCAGTCGCAAAAGCCTGCGCCGAGAACGATTTTTACTTAGAGCCAACGGGTGGCATCGATTTGGAGAATTTCCAAGAGATCGTCAAAATCGCTCTTGATGCCGGTGTTGAAAAGGTGATCCCTCATGTGTACAGTTCGATCATTGATTCCGCAACAGGGGATACGAGACCTGAGGATGTACGCACTTTACTAGATCTCGTAAAAGAACTTTTGTAGTTTCTATATAATAGAAGGGCATGGCAAAAAGCTATGCTCTTTTTTGATGTGTAAAGTGAAAAACTCCAACCGACAATTCATTGACAGCGCTTTAAAAATGATGTAAGTTAAAAGACAATATAGAGTAACAGATATTTTTTTAGCAATATTCGTGAATAAACGCACAAAATAAATGGAGTAGGAGGAAACGAAATGATCGAAACTTTTGTATTTTCAAGTGAGAGTATTTTTTTACGAGAAGAAAATCAAGCAAATGTTCAACCGCTGCTGGACTATTTAAAAAGTCGGAAGCAGCAAATCGGAATGGTCTTCTATGATCAAGCGACGATGAACAATGTTTTGCTGGAGCATCATTTAGCGGATTATTTGGACTTTTCTATCAATGGTGAAGTTGCCGGAACGGTTCCTCAGGGGTTAGTGGACTTTCTGAAGGTTGAATTGAGTCATCAAAAGGTCAATTTCATCTCGAATTCTCTGGAACAATTGCAAGAAGCCGAAGCGTTAGGCTTCAAACCAATCTATATCGCTGAAGACTGCGATATAGAAGATACGCCTTGTAGAGCCTTTAGAGATTTTAACCAGCTGCATATTGGCGTGATTGAAAACCGCTTCGAAAAATTAATGTAAACGACTAAATTGAATCGTAAAGCAGAAGCCCTTGGCAGTTTTTAAAAGAAAATTGCCAAGGGCTTTTTGTATGTTATTTCGTAACGCATATTTAGGTCGAAAAACAAGGGATAATATAATACGGCTTTTAAAAATGAGAGGAGCTCAGCATAATTTAATAATAAATATAAGATTTTTGGGTTTCATTTAATGAAGGTTGTGGTTACTGCTTTCTTAAAGAAAACGCTTAAAACTTTGTATTGACAATCTTTTCGCAACTGGTATAATCAAAAAATAAAATATTTTTCGAAAAATCTGAATAAAAGAACAGCGTTCGAATATTTGTTAAATTAGAATGATCAGTTATTTTTTAACCTTAATTTAAAAATTAGAAGGCAGGGAGTTAATTATTTTATGGAGAAAGAACTGCTGCGGGTCGAGGACCTTACAGTCAAATTTCGCACCTATAACGGAGAGGTAACTGCCGTAAATAATTTAGAGCTTCTATTAAATGAAAATGAAACATTAGGGATCGTTGGAGAAAGCGGCAGCGGGAAAAGTGTGACGTCATTAAGTATTATGGGGCTATTAGAGGAGGCGACCAGTTCAGTCAGCGGCAGAGCGCTGTTTAAAGGAACGGATCTGATCGCTATGAAGGAAAAGGAGAAGCAGGAGTATCGCGGCAATCATTTAGCGATGATCTTCCAAGAACCGATGACTTCTTTGAATCCGCTTCATAAATGCGGCAATCAAATCATTGAATCTATGCTGATTCATACGGACATTTCAAAAGCTGATGCGAAAGAAAAGGCGATCGAACTGCTGAAGCTCGTGGGAATACCTGCACCAGAGCAGCGCTTTAACGAATATCCACATCAAATGTCTGGCGGGATGCGTCAACGGGTCATGATTGCAATGGCTTTAGCTTGTGATCCGCAGCTATTGATCGCGGATGAACCGACGACCGCATTGGACGTGACGATTCAGGCACAGATTCTAGAAGTTCTAAAGGAATTGAGATATCGTCTCAAGATGGGGATCATCCTCATTACACATGATTTAGGCGTGGTGTCCGAAGTCTGCGACCGCGTGATCGTTATGTACACGGGGAAGGTTGTTGAGCAAGGATTAATTCGTGAAATATTAGACAAACCTAAGCATCCTTACACGGAAGGTTTGATTGCAGCGATACCGAATATCCAGGATGAAAAAGGAAAATTAAGCAGCATCGAGGGAATGGTCCCACAGCTGGACAACATGCCGAAAGGCTGCAGCTTCCATCCTCGCTGTCCTTACGCGATGGCTATTTGTAAAGAAAAACGACCAGCATTAACAACGGACGAGGATGGTCGAAAGGTTCGCTGCTTTAAGTATTCGACGGAAGAAGAGACCGAGGTGACGACGTAAATGATGACGCAAGAACCGATTATTAGGATGGAAAATGTCAAACAATATTTTGAGATTCGCGACAGTAAAGGGAAGAAAGGGACCTTAAAAGCCGTTGATGATGTGTCCTTAACCGTCAATAAAGGCGAGACTTTCGGTATTGTAGGCGAGAGCGGTTGTGGCAAGAGTACCTTGGGAAAGACTATGCTAAACCTTGGTGCTATAACGGACGGAACGATCATTATCGATGGGCAAGATGTCAGCGCCTTTAAGAACCGAAAAGAAAAAGTGGCCTTTGGGTCAAAGGTTCAGCTCGTTTTTCAGGACCCGTCAGCCTGTTTGAATCCGCGAAATAAGATCAAAGATATCTTGGCGGAGCCTTTTCAAATACATCATAAAAAAGACATGACCAAAGCAGAGATCGAAGCGGAAATTGATCGCTTGCTGACAATGGTCGGGTTAGCACCAGATTATAAGCAGCGCTATCCTCATGAGATGTCCGGTGGTCAGAAGCAGCGGATCGGGATTGCTCGAGCGTTAGCTCTAAAACCTGATATCATCATTTGCGACGAACCTGTTTCAGCCTTAGACGTATCGATCCAGGCACAGGTGATCAATCTGCTGGTGGAGCTGCAGAAGCAGATGGATCTGACCTATTTCTTTATTTCCCATGATTTAGGGGTGGTTTATCACCTATGTGATCGAATCGCGGTGATGTATTTAGGGAATGTCGTGGAATTAGCAGATCGTGATGCTCTATATAAAGACACCCTGCATCCATATACTAAAGCTTTAATTTCAGCAGCACCAACGATCGACAAGGAAAAGACGGAACGGATCG
The DNA here is from genome assembly GCF_051710765.1 of Enterococcus sp. DIV0170. Lineage (NCBI taxonomy): Bacteria > Bacillati > Bacillota > Bacilli > Lactobacillales > Enterococcaceae > Enterococcus > Enterococcus sp. DIV0170. The sequence goes on along the minus strand of NZ_JBIOLG010000001.1, from coordinate 2,606,635 downwards.
TCTTGACTGGCGATGTGCCGAGTCCGGCAAATCCGCCTAAGGGCTGCAAATTCCATACACGCTGTCCATTTGCAATGGAAAAGTGCAAGACGGTAGTTCCGGAGCTGCAGGAAGTGAAGGACCAGCATTTTGTCGCCTGTCATCTACACAGTAAAGAGGGCTAATGTTTCGTGTTTCAACTAGATTCGCGGGGGAGACTGCGGCATAAAAATCAGACTTAATTTTTCGTTTGAAAAATTAAATACATTTACCAAAAAATAAGGAGGAGTACAAGGGTATGAAAAAAAGAAAGATGTTGTGGAGCGTCATTTGTTTAGTGATGTTAACACTCGCTGGTTGTGGTGGCGGTGGCGGCAGCACTGACGGGTCAAACGATGGTGGCGGCAGCGGGGATGGCGACAAGACATTGGTAGTCGGGATGGCATCTGATTTGAAGACTTTGGATCCTCATCATGGCTATGAGGTATACGGCAATATGGTGTATTACGCGATGTATGATTATTTATATCGAACTTATGAATCCTCTACACCAGAGCCTTCATTAGCAGAATCACATGAATTAGATGAATCTCAAAAGGTTCACACGTTCAAGATCAAAGAAGGGGTGAAATTCTCAAGCGGGAATGAGTTGACGTCAAAAGACGTGAAGTTCAGCGTTATGCGGACAAAAAATCTAAAAAGTAATACGACTCATCATACGGAAAATGTTGAAAGTATCGAAACACCGGATGACTATACCGTGAAGTTTACATTGAAGGAGCCGGATGCAGCCTTCTTAGTGAAGCTTGCGAACAATTCCTTTGCAATTTTGGATTCAGAAGTAGTGAAAGAACATGGTGGTACCGATGCAGAGGATGCCTCTTCTAAGGATACGGCTGAAAAATGGTTGAATTCAAACTCAGCGGGATCAGGAGCCTATGTCTTAGACAAATGGAAACAAAATGAAGAACTTAGTTTGGTCAAGAATGATGACTACTGGGGTGAAGTGAAGAACGATAAAGTCATCTGTAAGGAAATTCCAGATGTGAATACGCAGATTCAAATGTTGAAACAAGGGGATATTGATATTGCCTTGGGAATCGGTGTAGATAACGTTTCTCAACTGAAGGATCAAGAAGGCGTGAAAATTAAGAATTATGTTGGTTCGACAACAACCTTCTTATTGATGAACCAAGATGAGGAAATCGGCGGACCAATGGCGAATCCAAAAGTCCAAGAAGCGGTTCGTAAGGCCATCAATTATAAAGAATTACTCGAAATTTCAGGCGATCAAGCCGTTCTTCCACTAAATATCGTACCGAAAGGCTTTGTGGGCGCATTAGAGAAAGAAAAGGATTATCAAGACTTAGACGAAGCGAAGAAATTAATGGAGGAAGCTGGTTACAAAGATGGCTTTGACATTAAGTTCACAGTCGCAAACTTCGATACAGAAGGAATGTCATGGACGACTTTAGGTCAAAAAATCAAAGATGATCTAGAAAAAATCGGGATCAATGCGAAGATCGAAACGTCTGAGATTGGTGTTGTAATCGATTCTTATCGTGAAGGAAAAGAAGCTTTCTTAATGATGCATTGGCATCCAGACTACATGGATATCAACAACCAATTAGCCTTCTTACCAGGTGATACAGTGGGCGAACGGGCGAAATGGACGGATACTTCGAATACGAAGATGGAAGAATTGAAAAAAACGATTCAAACAGAATCAGATGAAGAAAAACGTTCGGCAGCATCTGAAGAATTACAAAAATTATTGGCAGATGACATGCCTTATGCTTTCTTAGTTCAACATCCAAAAGTATTGGCTTACCGAGACAGCTTGAAGGGTGTCAACTACTACGAAGTACAAAAAATCAATTTCCAAGATGTCAGTATCAACTAACCAAAGAGCAAGGGGCAAAAGTATATGAGGAATATGGCTAGGTTTTTATTACGGCGCTTAGTATTTGTTTGCTTTTTGATCATTGGGGTGACGTTTTTAGTATTCATGATCTCACACCTCGTTCCCAGTGATCCAATTGCATCCAATATGAGTCCAAACGCGATGAGCGATCCTGTGGCAGTGGCGGCGTACAAAGCACGCTGGGGATTGGACAAACCGTTAATGGAGCAATACTTTATCTATCTGAGCAACTTGTTGCGGGGAGATCTTGGGACTTCGATTCGCACCGGTAATCCTGTTATCAGTGATTTAAAACAGTTTTTCCCTGCGACTTTGGAACTATCCATCATGGCGATGCTGATCGCGGTGTTATTCGGGATCACGTTTGGGATCATCTCTGCGGTTTATCGCAACAAGCCGTTTGATTATCTAGTTCGTACTATCTCAATCAGCGGGGTCTCGATCCCGAACTTCTGGTTTGCATTAGTCATGTTGCTGCTGTTTTACTCTAAGTGGCAGCTGTTTCCAGGCGGTGGACGAGTCAGCTCTCGAATATCGGCGCCAACAGGTGGGACAGGGCTTTATGTCTTAGATGCACTAACAAGTGGCAATTGGGCATTACTTAACGATGCCCTCTCCCATTTGATTCTGCCGGCGATTGTATTGGGATTCTTTACCATGGGACTCATCTCACGGCAGACCCGCTCAAACTTGCTGGAGGTTTCTTCATTGGACTATATTCGAACAGCAAAGGCGAAGGGCTTGTCTCAGCGTCAGATTGTGTTACGTCATGCGTTGGGAAATGCCTTGATTCCTGTCATTACTGTTATGGGGATGGGCTTTAGTAACCTGTTAGGCGGGATGGTCTTTGTAGAAAAGATCTTTTCGTGGCCGGGAATCGGGCAATATGCGTATCTTTCAGCAACGACACTGGATTTTCCAGCAATCTGCGGCGTTTCACTATTGATCGCGATGGTCAACGTCCTGCTGAATCTCTTGATCGACATCCTTTATGGAGTCATTGATCCGAGAGTGAGGTACAGCTGATGAAACGATTGTTAAGACAGAAGAACTTCTTATTTAAATTAGGATTGGTCATTTGTGCGTTGTGGGTGATTGTGGCGATCCTTGCACCAATAATCGTTCCGAAAAACCCATTAGCTCAAGATATGGCGGGACGCTTCTTATCTCCAGGATCGTCTGGGCATTTATTAGGAACAGATGAATTGGGACGAGATGTATTTTCTCGTGTGTTGATGGGGAGCCGGGTTTCGATTACTGCGGGACTAGTAACTGTTTGTATCACAATTGTCATTGGCACCATCTATGGTGGGATTGCCGGATATGTCGGTGGTATCATCGATGATGTCATGATGCGTTTCGCAGAGCTGATCGCCGCCTTTCCGCCATTGATTTTGGCGATGGTCATTGCCGCGGCGTTGGGACCAAGTATCTTCAACTCAGTATTGGCGATGACGATTATTTGGTGGCCCAACTATGCGCGACTGATGCGAAGTCTCGTGATTACTTTGAAGGAAAATGAATACATCGTCGCCTCCAAAGTGTTAGGAGCGAGTCATTTGCGTATTTTGGTGAAGGAAATCGTACCGAATGCTTTGGGGTCACTCTTGGTTATGGCGACTCTGGATATCGGGAACGCGATCGTAACATTCTCAGGACTAAGCTTCTTGGGATTAGGGACACAACCACCAACGCCTGAATGGGGCTCAATGGTCTCTGACGGTGTCAATAATATGAACTATTGGTGGATCTCCACCTTCCCGGGTGTGGCGATCTTCTCTATGTCGATCGGCGCCAACTTTGTGGGTGATGGTCTACGAGATTACCTCGATCCAAAAATCAAAAATAAATAGATCAACAACGTCTGACTTAGGAAAATTTCTAAGTCAGATTTTTTTGGCTCCAAATCAAGAAATAGTAAACGGGTGTCGCAAAGTCAATAGGAATGAAAGCTTGCAATGTCAATAAAATGAATACATACAGAAAAAAGTAAACACTTTTTCCAAAGTTTTGTAAAAATGAATTTAACAGTTGTTTTGAATCAAGGGGAATCGATGATAATTATAAATTATATATTCTTTTTCGAAAGAAATTATTTTAATAATGAAATGTGATAAACTTATTATTGAAAAAGCCACACAGTGATATGAAAGGGAGAAGGTGAAGACTTTGGGTAGACATACGGATCCAAATGAAAAATCTAAAGGAAAATACGTGGTGATCGGTTTAGCGGCACTTCTATTAGCAGGCGGCACCTATTTTGGTGTGACGCGTGTGTTTAATGATTCGCCAGAAAAACCAAAGGAAACGGTCACTGCTAAGGATACGCCATCCTCGTCAAAAAAAGCTTCCGCAACAAGCAGCACGAAGAAGGCAGCTAAGAAAAAAACAGAGAAGAGTTCTGAGAAAAAAACTAAAAAGACAACGGAATCCTCTAAAAAGAAAAAAACGAAGACCTCCAGCACGAGTAAAAAGCAGGAAAGTTCTGAGAAAAAAGCCTCCGCCACTAAAAAGAAGGAAACGGTTAAATTAGATGCCTCATCATTAACTCAGAGTGCCGGAAAGGTGTACTATGGTGTCTATTATTTCAAGGACAAGCAGGAAGTTTCCAGCAAGAATTCTGAAGCAACCAGCGCTGCAAATATCATTGAACTGTTTATCATGGATTATGCCTTGGCACAGAAGGACGGCGGCAATCAGGTGATTCAGGACAAAAAGCTGACCGAGTGGCTTACCCCCATGATCCAAGAGAATGACATCAATGCCACCAATGTATTGATTGACCATTACGGGATGGATAAGCTAAATGAATATTTCAATGCACAAGGATATGCAGAGACAAAACTTAATCGCCGAATGGTGGATATCAATGTTCGTATCACCGATGATGACAATTACACATCATTGAATGATTGCATGAAATTATTGAAAAAAATCTACGACAATCGATCGAAAGAGCCGCAAAAAACAATGCTGGAAATATTAGAGGGACAAGTGATCCGTACAAAGATCCCGCAAAAGCTTCCGGAAAGTACGACAGTTGCCAATATCACTGGTGAACAACAAAATGTCGAAAATGATATTGGGTTGGTCTTGACAAAGGACAATCCCTTTGCGATTGCTGTATTAACTAGAGAAGTTTCGGATATTGTAAAAACACGAACAGCCATCGCTGACTTTAGTCTAGCGGCAACAAAAATAAAATAGATGAAGTAGAGCTTGTTGAATAAAAATCAACGAGCTCTTTTTTAGCAAGAGCGGAAGAGGTACCAAAGAAATGATTGTGATGTTTTTTGCTATTTGTATGCTAAAATAAACCTAAGAAAAAAAGAGTGATTATTTTTTTAAAGGGCTTAAGAATGGGAAAAAGGAGCGGGTTCAAAATGAAAATTTGTCCAAGATGCGGGGAAGAAAATAGTGATCGTTCATTATTTTGTGAACATTGCGGGTACGAATTTGCCAAAACAGATTCATTGCCAAAAAGAAGCCAAGGCGCCAATCTACAAGAAACGAAGCCAACGACAGCCGCAGTGTCGAACAATGGAAAATCGGGTATCCCTAAGTGGGCGTTCATCATTGCTGGGGTGGCATTGCTAGCAGTTGTTGTAGGTGTCGGTTTTGCGATGGCCAGTCGTTCCAACAACGAGGCGACACTCCCGTCGACGACAACTACCTCTAGCACTACTGATACCAGTAAATATGATGAAATTATTGCGGAAGCCAAGGAATTAACGATTAACGGTGATTATAAAAAATCCAATCTCAAACTGAGTCGAATCCCTGCCAGTGATCTAGGCAAGAGCGAATTTTCAGCGATTGCAGATGAAGTAGATGAGTTAACGGAGAAAAATGAAGAAGGACTTAAGCAAGAAGAGGACAAGGAAGCCGTTCAGAAGGCTCAGGAAAAAGACCGGCCAGCGGTGAGAACCTCAGGAAGTTCAAGCGACTTTACCGGGGACTATGCGAAATGGGCGAATACCTATTACTTTTATTATTCCCAAACTAGCCAACGGCAAACGGCATTAACGATCGGTGCGAATGGCAGTGTGACACAGAAAAATGTGAATGGAACTCAGTATTTTGGAAAGGCGACGATCACCAGTGCTAGTGGGGATGTCCTAAGCTACGAAACCAATGAACAGTACCCATCAGAGATGCCAGATACGAAGCTGATCAATCCAAATGTGCAAATCACAGTGACTTGGGACGGCGGTGGAACGCAGATTTATTATGGCTATGTTTCTTATTCTTCACGTTTGGCCTTGACGGATGGTGTTTCGAAGAATGATGGGGTCAATGAGGTTTGGATCTCTTAAGATTGTAAAAGAAAGAAGATGAAACCTTTTGGGAAGACATTCCAGTCCGAAAAACTCAGGAACAGCCAAATACGTTTTGATAGGGATGCTATTTCTTATACTTGCGGGTTCTTCCTATTTAGTAATGAATACTTTTTTTGCTCAACAGCAGGAAAGGACACCGAGTGTAAAGAAACAGGCTTCTGTGAAGACGCCCCCTTCAATTTCAAAAGCTGAAACAAGTACAGAGGTCGCCACAAACAATAGCAGTGTGCAGCAATCAAGTGAGTCAGAGCTGCAGCCTGCTGTCACGGCATTGAAGGAGAATGCCGAGCAGGTTTACTATGGCGTTCATTATTTCAATCAGAGCAAGGACATTTCTAGTAATAATTCCGCACCAACGACTGCAGCCAGCGTAATCAAGGTATTCATTATGGAGTATGCCCTCACACAGGCAGAGCCGAGCGAAGTCATTCAAGGCAAACCATTGAATGATTGGCTCATTCCCATGATTCAACAAAGCGATAACGAAGCAGCCAATGTATTGATGGATCACTTCGGTATGGAGGAACTGAATGCCTTTTTTCAGGCAAAGGGATACATGGATACAAGTTTGGAAAGAAGAATGCTAGATGATGAAGCTCGGAGTGAAGGAAAAGAAAACTATACCTCATTGAATGATTGTCTCGCCTTCTTGAAACAGCTCTATCAGCAGCGAGAGACGTACCCTCAATCAACAATGTTCACCATTATGAAGGGACAGACGCTGCGTACGAAGATTCCCAGTAAGCTTCCTGTCGATAGTATGGTAGCGAATAAAACTGGTGAGCTGGACGACACAGAAAATGATATCGGATTGGTGTTATCAGAAAAGAATCCTTTCGCGATCGTTGTGTTAACAAAGAATTTCAAGAGTGTAGATGGAATCAGAACCGCCATAGGTGAGTTTGCACTAGCGGCAACAGAAACAGATCGGTAGAGAAAAAGAAAATCGGTTTTGCTTTAGATGACTAAGGCAAAACCGATTTTTTTATTTGATTGTGAAAAATCATTGATGAATAAAAAACTTAAAGCGAAAGAATAAGCGCACCAATCATTAAAAGGCATAGTGATTATTTGGCTTTAAAACAACACCTTTCAATCAAATTTATAAAAACGGTTTCAAAAAAATATTGACAACAGAGAAGGTCGGCTATATATTTAACTTGTGAATAGAACCATTGGCACTTTTTTAGAACCGATGGATTTTTGAAAGGAGTGGGTGAAGGTGATTGGTTTGCTGGTAGTTACTCATGGGGATTTGGGTCGGTCGCTTTTGGATTCAATTGCTATTATTGCTGGGGAAGTAAAATGTGCTGCATCGGTTGGTTTGTACCATGGGGATAGTCCTATTCAATTAAGAGAGGAGATTCAGGAGAAAGTTGAGGCATTGGATTCAGGAGAAGGGGTCATTGTATTGGTCGATTTTTATGGGGGGACACCTGGAAATGAAGTGATGAAGCTTTTGGCAAGCAAGAAAATGAGAGTGCTTTCCGGTGTAAACATGGTGATGCTGTTGGAAATTGTGGTGAACCGTGAGTTTTCAACAGATATAGAAACGTTAAGCGAAGCCGCACTCCAAAGCGGCAAGGAAAGTCTGCAGGATTTGAATGAAGTGTATTGTAATTTAATCGCAAAGGCAGGGGAATAATAATGAGTATTGTATTAGCAAGGATTGATGATCGACTGATTCATGGACAGGTTATGACTTCGTGGCTTAATTATACGGGGGCGAATCGAATTATTATTGTGGATGATGAAACAGCAAATGACACCTTCTTAAAAATGATTGTGACTTCCGTAGCGCCAGCGAATATCAAAACAGAAGTTTTCGATATTCACGAAGGAGCAGAAACGATTAAGCAGTTGGCCGACTCAGACAAAGCAATCCTTTTGGCTAAGTCGCCTGAGGTCTATGTTGAACTAATCAATCAAGGGATTTCATTGGAAAAAGTGAACATCGGCGGAATGGGCGCGAAAGAGGGAAGAACCAAATTCTATAAGAATATCTCCGCTTCGCCAGAAGAAAAAGACAGTTTGAAAAAGTTAGTCGATGCGGGAGCTGCTGTTACTATCCAGATCATCGCCGAGGATAAAGCGATTGATGTGGCGAAATTATTGACTTAGGGAGGGGTACCTATGGAAATATCTTTTATTCAAGCAATTTTGATTGGGGTTGTTTACTATCTAGGTGTTACTGGAACACCTTGGCTTTCATTACTTGGAAGTATCTCTTTTATGCAAAAACCGTTAGTTGCGGGAACAGTCGTTGGCCTTATCTTAGGTGATCCCGTTCAAGGAGTAATCATTGGAGCGGCGATTCAACTTCCGTATATTGCGTTTATTTCGGCTGGAGGAACAGCACCGGTGGATCCCGGTTTAGCAGGAACCCTAGGCACTGCTTTAGCGATTGCTTCGGGTGCAGATCCGAAAACAGCAGTGACTTTGGCAATGCCGATCGGGTTGTTAGGAACTGTGATCTGGGTTGCGCATATGACGATCGATGTTTTCTTTGTACACATGGCAGACAAAGCCGCGGACGAAGGAAACCTTGATCGGATCAATTTTTTACATGTTGTTCCACCGCAAATCATTCTCCTTTTAATTAGTGTAATTCCTGTGACCTTAGCCGCATACTATGGCGCGGGCGCCGTGACGAGTATCCTTAATTATTTGGAAGGAACCCCTTTGCATGTGCTTCAAGTAATTGGCGGTTTACTACCTGCATTGGGAATCGCAATGAATTTACGTTCGATTAATCGACCAAATACGATGCTTTTCTTTATTTTAGGTTTTGTGATGTCGATTTATATGGGCTTAGATGTTATCGTTATTGCCGTTTTAGGGGCGATCATCGCCTATCTTTATACCATAACACCGAGAAATGAAATCGGCAGTTTAAGTTAGGAGGGAACAAGATGGAGCAATCAATGGAAACGGAAATGCAGAAACCAAAAAAGGAATTATCAAAAAAAGATGTTACCCGTTCTTTTTGGCGTTGGACCTTTTTCAGTCATGCAAATTATAACTACGAACGATTAGAAGCTACTGGACTGGTTCATTCATTAAGTCCGATCATTAAAAAGCTTTACGCCGATGATCCAGAAGAGTATCGGAACGCGTTGAAACGGCACATGGCTTTCTTTAATACCGAGCCGCATTTTGGAGGCATCATTTGTGGGATGGTCATTGCGATGGAAGAAGATAGGGCAAATGGGGCCCCTATCACAGATGATGCGATTAACGGGATAAAAACAGGTTTGATGGGGCCTTTTGCTGGGATTGGGGACACTTTATGGCAAGGGACGTTAACACCGATATTATTAGCCTTTGGCGTAAGTCTAGGGGCTGAAGGGAACTTGATGGGTCCGGTGGTTTATGGTCTATTGATGTTTGGTATCATGTTCTCGCTGTCATATTTTGTCTGGATGCAGGGATACAAAATGGGGAAGGCCGGTATTGAAAAAATCTTAAGCAGTAATATTTTACAATATTTAATTACTGGGGCATCTGCAATGGGCGCGATCGTTTTAGGGGCGTTGACCGCAAATTTTGTCTCTGTTTCTTCTCCATTTGTCATCAAGGTCGGAGCAGTAAAATTAGGACTGCAGGAGGATATTTTAGATAAATTATTCAAGGGCATCCTGCCGCTAGGGATTACTTTACTGACATTGTATTTACTAAAAAATAAGAAAATGAAATCAACAAGGGTCATGTTGATCTTAGTTGCTATCGGGGTTCTTTTTGGAGCGTTTAATATATTTTAGCCAATCGCAGAGAAGGGAGACGGAAAATGAAGACAGCAGTCTTTTATGGAATCAAGGATTTGAAAATCGAGGAATGCGACTTGCCGGAAGTATCAGAAAACAAGATTTTAATAAAAATCGAGGCTTGCGCACTTTGTACATGGGAACAACGGGTGTATACGGGGATAAAAAAAGTCGAGTATCCTTTTATCGGCGGTCATGAGATTGCTGCGGAAATTGTGGATTTAGGGAGCAACATCGATCAGACAAAATGGCAGGTTGGCGACAAAGTAGTGTTTGGCACCAATTTGGCCTGCGGGGATTGTGATTTTTGTAAAAGTGGAGAGGAACAGAATTGTTTGGATTTCAATCACAGCAAGCAACTAGAAGGTCTACCTCATAAAGGAATGGGGGGGTTATCCGAATATATGTTGGTGGAACCCAAGCATCTTTTTCATTATTACGGAGTAACCCCTGAAGAGGCCGCCTTAACAGAGCCTTTGTCATGTGTCGTTCATAGCTGTGAGACGGCGAATATCCAGTACGGGGATTTAGTAGTAGTCATCGGCTGCGGCATCATGGGACTTTTACATGTTTCGTTGGCTGTAAAAAGTGGGGCTAGAGTGGTCGCGTGTGATCTGAATTCGAAACGGCTGAATTTGGCGAAAAAGATTGGTGCGCATTATACTGTTGATTCTTCAACAGAAGTATTAGCGACGAAAATCAAGGAAATTAGTCGGGGACTAGGGGCGAATGTAGTCTTTGATACAACACCGATTCATAGCGTTGTGGAAGAGGCGATAGATTTAGTCTCAAATACTGGGAAAGTGATCCTGTATTCGTCATTCTATCCGGATGAGCCAGTCAGCTTTAGCCCAGACAGGCTGCATAAAGGCGGCTACGCAATTGCAGGTACCGCCAATTCAAATAGCCGTGATTTTGTTCGAGCGTCAAGAATGATCAGCGAACGTATCATTGATATGCGCCCGTTTATTAGTGAAATTGTGCCTTTTGAAGAAGTGGTGGCGGGCTTTGAATCCGCGATTGAAGGTGATAAATACCGAGTGGTGGTCAGATTTTAAGTTCTGCAGCATTAGTCTGGTAGGTAGTTGTATAAAAAATCAGTTATAATCAATAGTGAAAATCCACTTGATTGAGAAGAGAATACAATTGCCTGTCTGTTTTGATAGAAGTCTTTACGAGATCTCCCTATCCAAGACAAGACGAGGAGAGGGAGGATGAATGAAATGGAAGAATTTATTCCAAAGTATAAAAAAATCAGCGATGATATTCAAAATTTAGCCAAGGTACTGAGCGGACAAGGGAAACCGCTCCCCAGTGAACGCAAGCTTTCTGAGACCTTTGATGTAAGCAGAACGACGGTAAAGCGTGCGCTGGAATCACTGGAAAGACAAGGCATCGTTACCTATATTGAAGGAAAAGGTTTTATTATCCCTGACCGAGATGTAAAGATTGTTTCAAGTATGCATATTTCTGGTTTTTATGAGGACATCGTTTCACGAAAAAAGAAGATCAGCTCTAAAGTTTTGAAAAAGAACGTGATTCAAGCGGATCAAAAATTGAGCGAAGAGCTTAAAATAGCAGAAAATGATTACGTTTTCTATCTTTTGCGGCTGCGGAGTGTGGATGGTACGGTGTATTCGTTATCGGAAAGCTTTATCCCACTTGCACGTTGTCCAGAGATTGGTTCCTTTGATCTGACTGATAAGTCTCTTTGGAAGGTGTTGAACCAATTCGGCATTTATCCAGAGATTGTCAGTCAACGAGTAAGTGCACGGATGGCCAATTATACAGAAATTGAATACTTGAATATATCTAATCCAGCGGTGGTCATGGTCGTCAACAACATGGCCTATTGGGAGGATAAACCCATTGAACTTTCATATGTCTATACGGATGTTTTCTCAACAAATCTTGAATATCGTTTTAGTAAATAAAACGAGGAGGAAGATTCATGTTAGTCACATTAAGTGAACTTTTAAAGGATGCGAAGGAAAAAAAGTATGCGGTAGGAGCGTTCAATGTACCGAACCTGGAAGCGATTCGTGCCGTGATTCAAGCCGCTGAGGAGCTAGGGTCACCAGTGATTCTGCAGCATGCGGAGGTCCATGAGAACCTCATTTCATTAGAAGAAATCGGCCCAATCATGCTGCAATATGCCAAAGCGGCAAGTGTTCCAGTTGCAGTACATTTAGACCACGGGGCTTCTTTTGAGATGTGTGTTAAGGCGATTCGCTTGGGCTTCACTTCGGTGATGTACGATGCCTCAAGCAAGGAATATGCAGTTAATTTAGCCGAGTCCAAAGAAATCGTAAAAATTGCTCATGCGGCAGGAGTAAGTGTCGAAGCCGAGTTGGGGCATATCTTCACCTCAGCAATCGGCGGCGGAGAAGGACGAGGCTCTGATTCCAGTGAAGATTATGAGGATTTGGATGATGTTTACACAGATCCAGCATTGGCTAAATCCTTTGTGGAAGAGACAGGAGTCGACTGCTTGGCAATTGGCTTCGGAACGGTTCATGGCGTTTACTTGAAGGAACCGAAGCTGGATCTGAATCGAATCCTTCAGATCAAAGAAAAAATTGATGTGCCTTTTGTGATGCACGGGGGGTCTGGTGTATCGGAGGAGAACTATCGAATAGCTATAAAGAACGGTATTTGCAAAATCAACTATTATACCTATATGAATAAAGCAGCAGGTAAAAAGGTGCAGGAAGAACTGAAGGATTTTTCAAGTGACTCTGTTTTCTTTGATGAACTGTCTTTAGTTGCAACGGCGGCGATGAAGGAGAACGTAAAAGCAGCTATGGAAATTTTTATGAATCCTTGATGTATACAGGCTATATCTATTTGATGGAGGGAAGAGGATGGAGAAGATTGCAGCGTCGATCATGTGCGGAAATCAGCTAGCGTTGGGACAGGAATTACAGGAGTTGCATGCAGCGGGAATTGACTGGCTTCATTGTGATGTGATGGATGGCGTCTATGTCAATAACTTAGCGATGGCGCCTTATGTGTTAGAGCCGATCATTCAGACAGGAAATTTTACCACAGATATTCATTTAGCTTGTGTTGACCCTGAAAAATATGTGGAACTGTTTGCCCCCTTAAGACCAGATTATTTGACCTTTCACCTAGAAGCCGCAGAAGAGCCAGAAGCAGTCATAGACAAAATCCATTCTAAGGGACTGAAAGCGGGGATAGCCATTAATCCTGAAACCCCGATTGAGCGTCTCTTTCCATACGTTTCTTCCGTGGAATTAATTCTCATGATGACGGTCAATCCTGGCTTTGCTGGTCAAGCCTTTCAGTGGCCGGTGCTGGAAAAGCTCGAAGGCTTAAACCACTACCTTGAAAAGCAAGCAGTGAGGCCGGTGATTGAAGTCGACGGCAATATTCATTCGGAAACAGCAGCTGCTATCAGTAAAATTGGCGCATCGATTTACGTTGTTGGAACTTCTGCTCTGTTTAACACAAAGCCCGGTACTTACGGAGAAAAGGTGGAAAAATTAAAGCATAGCTTGACTACATTCGAATAATCGTGAAGCAACTTGCCTAGCATTTTTAAGGCAAGTTTTTTCATGTACTTTTGGGAATATAAGACCACTGTCTATACAGACTTTTTCTGTCATGGTACCCTTTTATTAGTGCTGTGAAGGCGTTAAGCATAAGTGGTAAGCGAAATGGAGTGAAAGAAATGCGCAAGCAAGAATTTCTAGAAAAAATAAACGGCGGGCTGATCGTTTCCTGTCAGGCGTTGCCGGGAGAGCCTTTATATACGGAAGCTGGCGGCATTATGCCCTTATTAGCATTGGCAGCAAAAGAAGGCGGTGCGATAGCGATTCGCGCCAATTCTGTGCGAGATATCCAAGAGATCAAGGCAGTGGTCGATTTGCCGATCATCGGCTTAATCAAGAAGCAATATCCACCAGAAGAACCCTTCATTACTGCCAGTATGCAAGAGGTGGATGCGTTAGTTACAACAGGAGTAGAGGTTATCGCTTTGGATTGTACCTTGCGGAAGCGTCATGATGGGTTAACGATCAATCAATTTATTCAACAGATCAAGGAAAAATATCCTGAGCAGCTATTGATGGCTGACATTGCAACGGTTGAAGAAGGGATAAATGCTTCTCACGCTGGAGCTGATTTTATCGGAACCACGTTAAGCGGCTATACTGCGGAAACAGCTGATCGCAAAGGTCAGGGACCAGATTTTGAATTGATTGAACGGTTAGTAGAAGCAGATCTGTCTGTGATCGCTGAAGGACAAATTCATACTCCGGAGCAAGCAAAAAAAATACAAGAAATGGGAGTCAGCGGCATCGTGGTTGGTGGGGCGATTACACGGCCGAAGGAGATTACGGAGAGATTTGTAAATAGATTGAAATAAATAGTAGTTATCGGTCAATAGTCGAGAAGTGCAGCAATGCAGTTTTCGACTTTTTTTTTACTGATTTTTTTGAAAGGATTGTAATTCGACTTGTTTTAATATACCATGAATATATCGACATATATATTCATGGTATATTAGAGGTGAAATAATGAAGAAAAACAAGGGGTTTTCTGAAGAAGAGAAGCTGAATCTAAGGAAGAAATTATGTGCTGCCTGTGAGAGAAGCTGGACCAAGTTTGGGTATCGAAAAACGACAATCGGAGAATTAACAAAGGAGACAGGAATTGCGACTGGTTCTTTTTATCTTCTGTTTGAAAATAAGGAGGAGTTGTTTCTTGAAACCTTTCTTTTGGTTCAAGAGCGATTGAGAAAGGAGTGGATGACGATATTAAAGGAGCAGCCCGACAAAGCTGGCTTCAATCATGCGATGCTAACCTTGTATCGAGAGTATCAGGCCTCTCCATTTCTATACGATTTTTCGAATCCGGACTTTTTGGCCTTGCTAAATCGTTTGAGCGAAGAGGAGCGGGAAGAATTTACAAATAGTTCTTTGTCGTTCTTTGAGTTCGTTCTGACCTCCACCAATTTGAGGTTGGCAATTTCAAAAAAGAAGGCCTTTGGTGTGCTTAGCAGTTTGCTCTATACAGTCACCTTGACCAATACGGTCTATGACCAAGAAAAAGTTTTTACTTTCATGCTTGAAACAATCAGTGATCAATTGTTCATTGAAGAATAAGAAGGAGGAAGAAGGATGTTTGATAGCTCAGCGAAATATTTCGAAAAAATGGCGGAGGACATGGGCGTTTCCATCAAGATACCCAGACCATCGAAAAAAAGTCTTCAAGCCAGTGTAAAAAGTAACACAGTGGTAGGCGTAGGATTGATGGCAGGCGGTGTTCTGTTATCTAGTAAAGCTATGTTTGCCTTAGGAATCGTCGGACTTGCAGGGGCGACGGCGCTCCATTATCAATTGAAGGATTAGATGGGGACTGAACGTTGGGACAGCTTTATGTTCTAACGTTCTTTTTTTAAAGACCGCAACATTGATGAAAAAAAGAATTTGCTTCTCACTTATACTAATTATTTGACCAAGTTTGTGAGAGGTGATCATTGATGAATCTATTAGCGGAAGAGCAACAAGAATGGGAAGTAATTCGCACAGAAATTGAGCGTAAGGAAACTAGCCTTGAACAGGAAATCCTTCATTTTACAGAGGAGACAAAGCAATTTCATCAGTATTTAGTTGATTATAAGGGGGAAATAGACCCGCATGAAATGTTTATTAATTTCCGACTCCTGAATCAACAGCAGCTGGCAGAGTCAGTGAGTGGGAAGCAATTGATACGCTTAGATAAGCAAAAGCAGAATCCTTATTTTACCCGTATAGATTTCACATATAAGGGAGAAGAAGCAGCGGAGAAAATCTATGTGGGTCCTTTTTCTTTTTCGACTAAGGAGCAGGGCTTGTTAATCTATGATTGGCGGGCACCCATCGCCAGCATTTTTTATGAGTATGATTTGGGTGAGGCGAAGTTTCAAACACCGGCGGGAATTGCATCAGGAGAAATTCAACGGAAGCGTCAAATCAAGTTCAAGGATGGAATGATTGATTATGTCGTGGAATCTGACACGACGGTGTTCGATGAGGTGCTGCAAAATGAGCTGCGGCAGCAAAAAGGCGGACAAATGTCTACGATTATTAGTACGATCCAAAAAGAACAAAATGAAGTGATTCGTGATAGTCGTTCAAAGGACATGATCATTCAGGGAGTCGCGGGTTCTGGTAAAACCTCAATCGCTTTGCATCGCATCGCTTTTTTATTGTATCGTTTTCGCGATCACATTACGTCAGAGCAGGTGATGATTCTTTCGCCGAATCGCACGTTTAGTCAATTTATCGCTCAAGTGTTGCCTGAACTGGGAGAAGAACCGGTGACCGAATGGACGATCGATGAATTCGGTCAAAAACTTTCTGGAGCGGCCAAAGTTCCATCGCGTTTTCAAGAAATCGAGCGCTTATATCTCAATCAGCGACAATCATTGATTGAACGAATCCGCTATCTTTCAACCAAACGCTGTGTAGCAGATTTAAAAAAATTTCTCAAAGAAAGTGAAAAGTTCACACCAGAAACAATAACGATTGGCGACTATGATTATGGTGAAGAGTATATTCTGCAGCGCTACAAGGCCTACGGCAAAAAGCCAGTTTTTGAGCGTTTGCAGCTTATTGCGGAAGATATTTTAGAAAATTTACGCAGTCGACCCTTTCAACCAAAAAAGAAGCCGACTAAAAAGCAGCTGTTCAATCGTTTGAAGAAAATGCTTCCTATTACAAACTGCACCAAATTGTATGCCAATTTTTTAGCAGAACAGGGGTACTCGATGAAAAAAGATCTAAGCTATTCTGACCTTTTCCCGATCCTTTATATCCGCCTATTCATGGAAGGGATTGATGAGTTTTCGAAGATTCGGTATGTGATCATTGATGAGATGCAGGATTATACACCTATTCAATTTGAGGTATTCAAAAAAATGTTCACTTGTCCGATTTTGTTCATCGGTGATTTTACCCAGACATTGACAGATATTAATGAAATGAGCTTAGCAGAGGTACAGCGCTATTATCCAAAAGCCCAAACAATCTATCTAACTAAAAGCTATCGTTCTACCTATGAAATTATCACCTGTGCCAAAAAGTTCATCAATGATCATCAGATTGAACCTGTTTTACGCCATGGGATGACTCCAGAAAAACGGGTGGTTCATTCTCAAACAGAAGAAATTTCAGGTATACTAGAGATAGTTGAACAACTAAAAAAGAATGGCTTGTCAACCATTGCATTGATAACCAAAACGCTTGATAGAGCAAAGGAATGGCTCGTGCGATTAGAAAATTACGGAATGGACTGTGAATTAATGACAGATGATGCTGTACAATTACAAGGAAAGCTTTCCATTTGTCCTTTGGTACAATCAAAAGGTTTAGAGTTTGATGCGGTAATTATCGTTGATGCGGATGAAGAGAATTATCCTGATCAATTAGGCCGCCAGCAGTTGTTTGTTGCGGCGACACGAGCGATGCATGCCCTTTATTTTCTTCAAAGGAAGTGAGCCTATGAATAATTCTCAGCTGGTTGCAAGTATTGCAGAATATATTGAGGATCATCTGCAGGAAAAAGTAACACTTGAAGAGCTGGCGAAGCAACTCCACTATTCAAAATTTTATCTGCTTCATGAGTTCAAAGAAGCAACTCGCCAATCACTTTATAACTATGTCAAACGTCGCCGACTTAACGAGGCGGCAAAGTCGTTGCTTTATTCGGATCAGCGAATCATCGAGGTGGCCTTCCATTCAGGGTATCAAAGCCAACAAGCCTTTACAAAAGCCTTCGAGGAGCTATTTAAGTTGAGTCCTAAGCAATACCGACTGCAGAACAAGAAATTCTTTATTGAGGAACCCTATAATGTTTCGAAGGCACTGGTTTGGGCAAAGGATAACGATATAAAGATTCGTTCAGGACAGCGAGGAGATCAAGAAAAAATTCTAAGTTTTGCTCAATTGATGCGAGGGGGGCTCCCTTATTTGGAAGAAACCGAATACCAACGTTCGATTCAACGGCTTATCGAGAAAGGAAACTGTTATCTTGCTTGGTCAAAAGATCAAATCATAGGCTTACTTTTGTTTGATGATACGGCACAAAAAGTGGAAAACCTTGCAGTATTTCCTTCTTGTTGGGACTTGAACATTGAGCAAAAATTGATAAATAGACTGCTCCAGGACAAACAACTAGGAATGCTTTATACAACATCCTTCAGAGCTGCTGATAAATTGGATATTGGACATCGCCAACGGTTGATAAAGGTAGGATTTATTCCTGTTGAAGAAATTATCGAAATCAACTATCCAACTGAGAAACTTCTTTTCCATAAGAGGCAATAGAATAAAAGATAAAAACAGTTCATTAAATTGAACTGTTTTTTATTTTTTATTTATGCAATTAGTCCTTGTTTAAGACAATCTATACACATTTTTTACAAATTCTTAATCATTTATCCGTTTTCATTTGCTCAAATTTCGTAAAAAATAATTAATTGATAAAGAAATGAATGAAATTTAAAGAGGGAAACTCTCGAAAAAACAAGTTTTTTATAAAAGGAGCGTAAAAATCGGCTTTTTTTTTCAAAAAAAAGGAGAAAAAGCAAAAATTCTAATTGTCTTTGTTATTTATTGATAGTTATTTTAAATAATTAATGAAAACAATAACAAAGTTCAATAACTGGTGTTATGCTAATTTTTTCTTTTTTTTTGAAATTGTTCTTTTATTATATTTCGCTTATATTACTGTTATTGGTGATTATACAACTACTTTGGAGTCGATAGTAATGAGAAAATGGAGAATACCTATTATTTTCCTTTTATTCTTCGTGAATTTTGGAAATAGTCAATTTGTTTGGGCTGAAACAATTGATAGTGAAGTCACAGCCGAAAAAACAGTGGTGCAAAGTTCATCAGAACTTGATAATTCAACTGAGAATAATTCCTCTCTAAATGATAAAGAAACACGGGAAACTACTTCAACAGAAGAAGAGCTTTTAGACCGTGAGGATAATATTGATGAGAATGAGAGAGCTAATGTGGAAGAAGAGACCGCACACACTCGCTCTGCTGTGAATCAAATTTATGACGGACAATGGGTGATTGTCAACACCTTAAGTGAATTGCAAACCGCATTGAAAGATAAGGAACCTTACATAAAGTTAGCAAACTCTCAGGAGGATTTTGTTATCGGAAGTGCCAATGTTCCGATCACTGCAGACGTGACCATTGATGGAAATAATCGTCAAATTTCTTATACAGGAGGTCGAGCCTTCAATTCATCTACAGCGAATTTAACGATTACCCTGCAAAATATGACCTTTGGATCTCCCGATTATACTCTTTCCGCAAGCGGGTTGTACGGGATCATGCAAAGTGACTCCGCAACGCAATTACATATAGAAAATGTAAATTATTATTCTAGCACAACGGCCCAACCATTTTATCTCAGACATCTGAACAGCAAAATCTATTTCCATGGAACGAATCGATTTATGCAGCAGAAGGCAGATGGTTCGGTGGCGACTGGACAAGAGTTTGCGGAATGCAACAACTTTGAGTTTGTTGCAGGAAGCCACACGACTATTGTCCAAAACACAAATGACGCGCTAGGCAGTCTGTGGATGCCCTCAAATCCCAGTAGTATAACGGTTGGTGAAGAGGCAGAGGTTGACATTACATCTAATCATAATTTTATTTATTGTGATGGAACGAACAATAGCGTGATTACATTAGGTAAAAATTCGAAATTTTCAGTGAAAGGAACCAATGCTGATAAAGGGTATTTTTACTATTTTGATAAGCCGGCTTTTATCACAGTGGGCGAGGGAGCAGAATTTTCAGTAGCTTATCCACACTTTATGAAATTAGCTGCTGGCAGCGCGATTAAGTTTCTTCCAGACTCTATCGGAAATTTTGATATTAGTCAGGATGAAAGCGTGTTTGATCGTGGGGTTGGAACGAATTCTACATTTGAAATTGATAATGCGAAACAGATCCGTTTCAAGGCAAAGGCCGGAACGACTTACAACCCGATCGGTTTTTCAAGTTCCTCAAGTATTTTCTCCTTTTCTGCTTTTGGTGAAGATACAGATCGTTATGATGTTGTGACTGACGAAGCGATCTTGCCGCAAAAACTGACTCCGCAACGTGATAACGGGACATGGAATGTCACAACAAACACGATTTCACGCTCTGTCGGACCAAGAACTCCTGATTTTACAGCAGAAGAAAAGACAACGTTGAAAAACGCAGAAAGTATAACTTTAAATCGATTGAATCAACCGGTTGAACTATTGAAGGTCGATCAAGAGATAGCAACACATGAGGCGACCTTTAAATTGTCAGACTATCAATTACATGGAAATGACAATCTGATAAAAAGAGTAGACTTCAAGTTATATTCAAAAGAAACAGAGGCTCCGGAAACTGAGAACGAGGGCTTTGTCGACTATCAAACGGCTAATTTGGATAGTACCGTCACGTTTTCTGATTTGAAGGATCGAACAGAATACTGGCTATATGTCCGTATTGTTTGTGACCCTGATAGTCAATCGAGTCAGTGGTTGAAAATTCCTTTTAAAACAGAACAAGAAATGATCAATGTTAGTTTTCCTGTAGAAGTAGCATTCTATTCAGAAAAATCTGAGGGCCAACAAAAAATTCGTGAAGCCAAGGAGTACCAGATTGAGAACCATAGTTCTTTTCCCGTCACTGTCCAAGCGACAGATTTTCAAGAACTATCTAATCCGACAGGCATTAACCTATTGCCCAAGGCAGATGCAACAAACAAAAAGGACCTTCTGTTGAACTTAACAGAAGGAAATCAATCAATTGGGGTACTAACAAAATCATTGAAGGATGCTCCTTTAAATTTTGAGGAATTAGCTGGAAATTCTTCTACAAAGCTAGGATTTTCAGGCATCTATTATGGTGATGAAAAAACAAAACATCAGGTTCAATACCGTTTAACAATGACGGCAGAGAGAAAGGATTAATGCATTTATATGATTGAAGAAAAACAACAAGAGAAAAAAAAGAAATGGTTACTGATTTTATTGCTATTATTACTGATTTTCGGCGGTATCGGTGCCTATTTCTTTACTAGACAAGAAGAAAAACCCGTTTCGATAGTAAGTGGAGAATTTTTACCAGAAGGTAAAGATGCTGAAAAGATCAGTGACAGTGAGTTGAAGAAAATGGCACAAGAGAAAGTTGATCGCAGCAAGTTCAACATGATCATTGTGCCAGAGGCAACTTTTGAAACAAGTGATAAAGCTGGAGAGCTGACCATTCAAAATCCAGCTCATAATGCGTATCCTGTTAATGTTGAAATTTCTCGAAATGATACGGGCGAAGTGATTTATACTTCAGGTGCGATTCAACCTGGCTATGAGGTGAAAGAAGCAAAATTAGAAAAGAAATTATCAAAGGGAGATTACCCGGCTACGGCGAAGTTCTCTTTATATGATGATAAAACAAAAGAGAAAAAGGGAGAGGTTGCAGCGAAAATTACAGTTCATGTCAAAAACTAATAATAAAAAAAGAGGAGAAGATTACAGATGAAAAAAATTTTGAGCGGATTATTATTAATTGGATTTTTAAGTGGCGGAGCAGCGAGTGTCTTTGCGGCGGAGGTTAATGGAACTGATTCGGCCTCAATCACTGTAGATGGGTCTTTAGGACAAGATAATACGGATGAAAACGCGCCAAATATTGATGAAGGATCGAACGATTGGATTAACGTAACAGTAGATACGGCAAATATTTTCTATACAACAAAGGAGTCACAGCACAAAACTATTACGTCTCCAGATTACACAATCACTAATAACTCTGGACGTGCAGTTAAAGTATCGGTATTAGACTTCACTGTAGATTCAGGGAACTTAGACAATGTTGATGCGTTAAAAATTAGCGGAAAAGATTATACTGATGCGGAACAATCTGTTGATTTAAAATCCTTCGTTGCTGGTGATTTTTTAACATTAGCCAATAATCAAGGCAAAGTGAATGTAGATTCTGATACGGTCAATAGTTACGCTAAAACAACTTCATATAACTATTCTGGAACAACAAAAGATGAATACTATAAAGCAAAAGCCGAAAAAACGAATCATACCTTGACACTAGCTTTTGAAGTTCTAGGAAAAGATGGCACCTCAGTAGCTCCTTAATTTAAGGAGGCAATTCCATGAAAAGTACAATTTATATTGAAGGAATCTTGGGTTCGCAGGATTCATCAATGGAGCAAGTTATTCCTTCTACTGAACCACAAAAGAATATAACCAAACAAATTACGAATGTTCAAGTCACTACTAGTTATCCTAAAACAGGGGAGCTGCAAAGCAAGTATTTATTATTTTCTGGAGTTTGTTTATTGCTGCTCCTACTACTAGTGAAGAAAAGGAAGACAACCGATTGAGGTGTCTTCCTTTTTTGCTAGATGAAAACAAGGTGAATGGCAGTCCTTTAAAAATAGTATATAAATTTTAAAAGAACGATCATTCGAATATTAAATACATTTTTAATTATTCATTTATTCTATCAATAAAAAGAACAATAAATTAAAAACGTTCTTTTATTTATTTCTGCGCCCGTGTTTAATAATCCATTCTTGTGCTTTACTCGAAGGTGTTTTGCGCCATTCGTTAATCAGCTGATCGGCTTTTTCAGGATCATCTTTGTAGAGGTCATTCAAATTATTGCCGACACTTTTTTGAACAAATTTCTCAGGATCGTCCTTCAAATTCGTCAAAATCTCGGCATAGCGCGCAAACTCGTCAATCGCGACGTAGAGCTTTTCCGACCAAGGCAAACGGATTCGAACGCCTTCGCAAGCTAAGCGGCGTACATGAACATTGTCCTCTTTGCTCCATAAAATCAATTCATCCATGATCTCCTTAGGATGTTCCTTTAGCAGTGGACGAATCGCATATTCTCCTGTAAAGCGCTTCGTTAATTCTTTTAAAAAGGCCAACGAAACTTTCCAATCTTCGTTGCCGTGACGCTCAACATAGCGGCCGATGGGCCAGAGCCACCAGCCAAAGCTAAACATTCCTGTCGCTTGTTCCAGTTCAGGACCGAGGATTTGCTGGAAGACGTGGATTCTTTCTTCGTACTCTCCCTTTAAATTCTTTTCCAGAGCGTCAACGATGAAATCAAACCGAGCAAATAATTCTTTGTCCTCCAGGTTACCAATGAGCTCAGATGTAAAATTTTCTCTGTTAAAGTCTGGCTGTGCCCTAGACAGCTTTTCTGATAAATCTAAAATGTATTGATCATTATAATGATCTTTATGCTTCAAATGTATCCGCCTCCATTCCTTTCTTTTGATCATACCATAAAAATCAGTCTTTTCTTAAATAGTCAATATCTTCCAAGCGATTGAGGAAAAGACTTGATACAATAAGGAAAACAAGGAGGCGAGACGTTGAATCAAAAAATTATCTGCTACGATGCAGACTTAAATGTAGAAGCGTATTCTTTTACAGGCGTGTCGCAAAACTTTCCCAATCACTTTCATGATTATTACGTAGTAGGGTTGATTGAAGAGGGGGAGCGGAGGCTGGTGGTCAATGGCAAAGAGTATGTCTTAGTTCCTGGAGACCTCATTACCTTCAATCCATATGATAATCATAGCTGTGAGGGAGTCGATGGTGAACGCTTAACCTATCTTTGCATCAATATTAAGAAGGAGCTTTTCCAGCCGTTCACTGGCAATGAACTGCCTAAATTTCTTACGCCAATGCAGGAACAAACCAGTGTGGCCGAAGACTATCGCCGCTTGCATGATGCCATCATGAAGCAAGGAGAGAAAGAAGAGAGGGAGACACTGTTTCTTTTGTTTCTTGAAGAGCTGCTGCGGTACACTCAAAAAATACCCGTCGCAACAACAGAGGAACAGGAGACGATTGCGCAGGTGTGCGGCTATTTGGAAACTCATTATGACCAGAAGATCACTTTGGATCAGCTTTGCAAGGTCGTCCATTTGAATAAGCATTCGCTGGTTCGTCAATTTACCAAAGAAAAAGGAATCACCCCTTATCGCTATCTTGAAACGTTTCGAATCGTTAAGGCAAAGGAGCTATTGGAGCAAGGCTGCAGTCTAACAGAGACCGCTGACCGGACAGGTTTTTATGATCAGAGCCACTTTACAAATTATTTCAGTCGCTTCATTGGCTTAACTCCGAACCAATATCGAACAATTTTTGAAAAAAGAAATGAGGAATAACATGTCAATGGATGAATTGAAATGCGTGATGGTAGTGGACGAATCCATGCCATTAGGAATTATTGCAAATAGTACGGCTGTAATGGGTGTGACGATCGGGAAACTGTTTCCTGAGGTAGTGGGTCAAGATGTCATTGACCAAAGCGGCTATCAACACCAGGGCATTATTGAATTCCCGATTCCGATTTTAAAAGGGAATAGGGAATTTTTACGAACGATGCGAGAACGACTCTATGAACCAAGTTTTGAAAAAGTAACGGTCGTCGATTTTTTTGATGTCGCACAGGGCTGTAAAACCTATGAGGAATATATTGAAAAGATGAAGGATGTCCCAGAAGCAGCGATTGACTATTTCGGTCTGACATTATTCGGTAATAAGAAACAAGTCAATAAGTTGACCGGCAGTTTGCCGCTTCTGCGCTGACAGCTCGTGCTCAAACGAAAACATTAGTTCATTTTCATGCTTTTTTCAGTAAATCGTGCTATTTTAGACAAGAAATATGTTTTAAAAGAGAACGCCTGATGAAAAAGGCTGCTCGAATACGAACTAAGGGCGTGGAATAGATTAATGAGTATTGAAATCGTATCAAAAATTCTTTCGATTATCCTATTGAATTTGGTATTAAGCGGAGATAATGCGGTGGTGATTGCTTTAGCTACTCGCAAGCTTCCAGCTAGTTCACAGAATAAAGCAATCGTGATTGGAACAGCAGGAGCGGTTGTTCTGCGAATTCTATTAATGCTGATCGCGGTTGAATTATTGACGGTTCCCTATGTAAAAATCGTTGGAGCCGTCTTGCTGTTTTACATCGCGTATGACTTATTGAAATCAAATGGCGAGGAGGCAGCTGTGAAGAGTGAGACGACGCTCTTATCTGCAGTTCGCACGATTATTATTGCGGATCTGGTCATGAGTCTGGACAATGTTTTGGCGATTGCTGGTGTAGCCGATGGGCATTTCGGTTTAGCCGTGTTAGGCTTGATTATCAGTATACCGATTGTGATTTTTGGCAGTCAGGTTATTTTGAGGCTGATGAATCGTTTCCCTTGGTTGATCTGGATCGGAGCGTTATTGATCGCTTATACAGCCGGTACAATGCTGGTGGAAGACAATTTTATCCATCATTTGTTAAGAGGTCTGAGCAATGGGCATTTGATATCATTTGTTTCCTGTGCCTTATTAGCAGGGATGTATTTCCTATCTAACCGAAAAAAATCTTAATACGAATAATGAAAACTGTCGTAAACCACTTACGGCAGTTTTTTACTGACATAAATAATCCAAATAACTGAGTGGAATTGGTCAAATTCGAGGACAACAGATAGATGTTCTCAGGTATACTAAAGAAAACGTTATCAGCAAGGAGATGGATATGAATATAGCGATTTGTGACGATGACCGTTTGATGAGCGGGCAGGTTGAAAAACTCGTGGATCAAGTCTTTCAAGGAAATACCAGCAAATACACTACAGAGGTCTTTTTTTCAGGGGATGCGTTGTTGAAATTTTTAACGCAGCAGCCTAATTTTTTCCATATGTATCTTTTAGATATCGAAATGGAAGGAACGGATGGATTAGCGACCGCTGTACAAATTCGTAAGGCGGACCCTGAGGCGGTGATCATCTTTATGACCAGTCATGGAGAATTGATGTCGGAGGCCTTTGAAGTTTTGGCTTTTCAATTTATCGTTAAGCCCTTTGATCCAAAGAAAGCATTAGGTATCTTGACTTCTGCAGTCAACTATTTACAAAAGCGCAAAGGTATCTTCCAATTTATTGCACAAAAGAAAGTCTACACCTACTTTTTCTCTCAAATTCGTTTTATCGAGAGCTCGGGCCGTAAAATTTTGCTTCATACGACCGATGGAGAAATCTATGAATATTATGGGACGTTAAAGGATGCGCGCGAACAGGTGAAAGGAATTCTTTTTGCGCAAATTCATAATTCTATCATTATCAATTTGGAACAGTTGAATACGGTGGAGAGTAACTTTGTTTATATGAAGGAAGGCGAAAAATTACCTATTAGTAAAAAATTTCATTCTTCTTTTCATGAACAGTTTCAACAATTTATATTGTCACGATAAGGAGGGGGAAGGTATGGGTTTATTAGAAAATTTTATTCCGGTTACTGTGATGCTCACCTTAAGCATGGGGTTATTATTTTCCAGTTTCTTTTCGACAAAGCCCCGATTTCCTAAGAAAACACACTTTTTATGGATGTATTTGGCTGTGATTCCATACTATGTAATCAATCAGCACGTGAATCAATCGACGACTGGATTTCTTCGCCCCGTATATAATTTCTTGAGCATCCTGCTTCTTTTAAGTTGTGTCCAATTTTTCTATGAAGGTAAAGCGTATCAAAAGGGGCTAGTCTCGATTTTGTTTATTGTCTTTACTATTACAGGAGAATGGTTGATGGCTGTTTTTGCTCGTGCATTTCTTTCAGTGGCAGAACTTCAAAGGTTTATTAGTGAAGGCAAGCTTGGTAATCGCCTGGCGATGCTGCTTACCCTGCTCCTAATTTTTTCTATGTGGTCTGCTAGAAGAAAAAGAGGCCTTTCAGTTCAGCGAAATTTTTCCATTATTCAGCTGTTGATTGCTTTATCCTGCAGTTTTGCCTTGGGACTATTAGTTACGGGAGTGACTATCACAGATCAGTTTTTACTGAGGGATTTTCTTTTAATGGGTGCGTTGGGCCTGCTGCTGCTCTTGTTTTATATTGGGTTTGAAATGTCAGATAACATGGCCAAGAAAAATCAAGAGTATCAATTGCAGCAGCAGCGTCATGAACTGCTGGAGGATTACTATCAGCAAGTAGAAAAGCATCAGCAAGAGGTTCGACAAATAAAGCATGATTTGAAGAACCATCTTTATTCTGTTGTTGGCTATTTGAATGCGAATAAAGATGAAGTAGCAAATGAGCAAATCAATGAATTAATCAACCAGCTAGAATCAAATGAACTGCCTTCCTTCACGCGGCACACAGGGTTGAATGCTTTATTGCGTCTGCATTTTCAAAGAATTCAACTGGCTGGGATCACTTGCGAGTTTGACATCAAGTGTCCAGAGTCAATGGGATTCTCGGATACGGATATTTCTTCTTTGATCGGTAATATTTTAGATAACGCTAGGGAAGCCTGTGAGCATTGTGATACACATAAGTATATTCAGTTAAAAATTGTCTATTTCAATCATTCACTAGTCGTTTCATGTGAGAACAGTACAGAGAAAAAAGTGACATCTTTTATGACGCGGAAACAGGATAAAGATAGTCACGGAATAGGTACAAGGGCCATTCGACAAATTGTCGAAGCCTATCATGGCAGTCTGAATCATAGGATCGATGATTACTCCTTTAAGCTGACCTTGAGTTTATTCGAGCAAACATGACGAGAAACCTTATCAAACATAACAGGTTACAAAAATTTCCTCACTGAGATGATAAATTATGAGTGTAGCAAAGAGAAATACAAACACACATAATTGGAGGAATGAAAAATGGAATACAGAATCGTGGAATTAGACAGCTTCAAATTGGCGGGGGTAAAGATGCGTTCAACGAATGAGAATCAGCAAGGAATGAAGGATTGCGAAGCCTTTTGGAATCAATTCATCTCTGGCAATAAACAGGAAATAGTGGCGCCTTTGATCGATCATGAACCATTCGGAGTAATTGGAGCGAGCTTTTACAATGTAGATCCGGAAGATAATAAGCAATTCGACTACTACATTGCAGCGGCAACGACTATAGCGACACCGGAAGGCATGGAAGAGATTGAAGTACCTGCCAATACTTGGGCGGTCTTTCCCTGCACTGGCAAAACATCTGGAACGACTCAGATGGAGATCATTACAAAATGGGGACCAGAATCTGAAGACTACCAATTGTTGAATACAGGGTACATGACGGGTGAAATGCACTCTGGCGGTCCAGATTTGGAGGTTTATACTCAAGGCGAAGATATGGAAATCTGGGTACCGGTGAAAAGAAAATAGTTCAATAAATTTAGAAGATCAACATTTATAAGATGTTGGTCTTTTCTTGCTTTTCTTGTGTCGTTTATTGGCATTGGAAACAGAGTGAGAACGATTCTCTTTTGGAAGTATTGCGGGAAAAAATTCCCTTCGTTATACTTAGGGAGTGATTGTAAGTGTTTACACAAACTTTAAGGATGCGTCAGATGAGCATCTATCGAAAATTTGAAGCAATACATCTGGAGGTGGAAGCAATGTTTAAGCGATGACTTTGAGTACCGCAAAACTTAGAGGTTCTAAGCGCGTCAATTAAATATTTTTCCTCCTCGGATCGATTAAGCTAAAAAAATTATCCAGGAGCAGCCTTCTTTGGTGTGCTCTTTTTCTGTTGGAGGGAAAACTGAATTGCGGAGTATCAGGTGATTTAGAAGAAATCTAAAGAGAAAATCCTCAAAATGGGAAGGAATGGATAACATGGAATTAAGAACAAGCTTACCAGAGATTTTTGATGAATTTGGAGAAGCAAGAAGACAGGGATTTTTAACAGTTAAAGAAATTAAAGAGCAGGGTAAGCCCGTTGTGGGGGTCTACTGTACCTTCATGCCGGAAGAATTAGTGCTTGCAGGCGGAGCGATTCAGATCAGTCTGTGTTCGACTTCGGATGAAACAATTCCCGATGCGGAAGAAGATTTGCCGCGGAATTTGTGTCCTTTGATCAAATCGAGTTACGGGTTCGGTAAAACCGACAAGTGCCCGTATTTCTATTTTTCTGACTTAGTTGTTGGTGAGACGACCTGCGATGGCAAGAAAAAAATGTATGAGTATATGGAGGAATTCAAGGATACTTATTTGATGCAATTGCCTCATATGCGTGATACCGAAGAAAGTAAAAAATTATGGTACAGCGAGTTGGTTCGCTTTAAAGAAAAGCTGGAGGATTTTTTAGATGTTGAAATAACGAATGAGAAGATTCGTGAAGCGATCGTCTTGAAAAACCGTGAGCGTCAGGCGAAGCAAGATTTCTATCGTTTAGGACAATTGAATCCGCCAGCAATCACTGGACAAGAAATTTTCCAAGTGATGTATGGATCACAATACAAGTTTGATAAAGAAGAAGTAATTCAAATGTTGGAAGAGACGACCGCTAAAGTAAAAGAAAAGTATGAGGCCGGCGAACGTTTGGATGCCAAACCGCGCATTTTAATAACCGGTTCACCCATGGGGGGCGTTACGGAAAAAGTCATTCGGGCGATTGAAGAAAATGGCGGGTTAGTAGTGGCGTACGAGAATTGTACGGTAGCGAAGGCTGTTGAACGCTTAGTTGATGAGACAGAAGAGGATGTTTACCAAGCATTGACAGATAAATATATCAATATTGGATGTGCCTGTATGTCGAATAATCAGCCGCGAAAAGAGCTGCTGAGTCAAATGATCGATGACTATCAGGTTGATGGGGTAATCGATATGGTCTTGCAAAACTGTATTCCATTTTCGGTGGAATCCTTGAAAATCAAACGTTTCTTGAATGAGGAGAAACAAATCCCTTACATGTATTTAGAGACAGATTATTCAACTTCAGATATTGAACAAATCAACACACGCGTTACTGCGTTTATCGAAATGTTAGAGGAAGAGACTGTATGTACACAATAGGATTAGATTCTGGTTCTACGACAACAAAAGGCGTACTTTTTTCCGGTGAGGAATTGATCGATAAATATTTAATCCCTACTGCTGGAAATCCCAAAAAAGCGATGTCGGAGGTTGTTGATTATTTTAAACGAAACGATGAACTGAGTGATGTGAAGCTTGTGACAACGGGGTATGGCAGAAAACTTCTGCCAGCGGATCTAGTCGTTACGGAGATTACCTGTCATGGTAAAGGTGCCGAATTTTTACGTCCTGGAGTGAGACAGGTCATTGATATAGGCGGACAAGATTGCAAGACGATTCAGCTAAATGGGAAAGGAAACGTGACGGAGTTCAGTATGAATGATCGTTGTGCGGCTGGCACTGGACGTTTTGTAGAGGTCATGATGCGGACACTAGGTGAAGATATTTGTGACTTGGATCAATTTGTTCAAGAGGCACAACCAGTCACCATCAACAGTATGTGTACAGTCTTCGCTGAATCAGAAGTCATTAGTTTGATCTCAAAAGGAGAGAATCGGGAGGATATCGCACTAGGTGTTCTTCATTCTATTGCTCAGCGGATTAGCAGTCAGTATTCCAAACTAAGACCCGCACGCGGGGAAGAGGTCCTTTTCACTGGAGGTCTGTCAAAAAGTGTGGCCTTTGCAAACGTGTTGGAGCGTTATGTGGCAGGACCAGTAAAATGTGATGAGCTGTCGCAATATGCTGGCGCCATCGGAGCAGCTCAAATTGGGATAAAAAAATTAAAATAAGTAAAAAGATGATGCGGCAATTAAGTCCGCATCATCTTTTTTTTGTGAGCGAGTTGTCTAAAGGCGATGCTGAGTGCAGGCAGATATAGGAAAAAGAGTGATAGACGCTGCCAAAAACCGCGTGTAGACGACAAGAGACTGCCAATGATTGGTAAGTAGTATGCCGCAAATAAGATCAATGCTAGGAGTGAACTAAGTAAACAGACAGCATAAAAAAGTGAAATGACTTTCTGACTCTTTAGACTAGCTTGATACGCCAATAGTAGCGGAACGAACATCATCGCTACCATGGCTATTCCGGAGAAGGCAGCGTGTAAAAAGTAAGCAGGACTAAAGAAACTAGCGGTATCACTGATTTTTACTAAACCTGTCAGCAGACAATCGCCAAAACCATAGAGTGCGATCGCACCCGCTACAATTTGTGCTAAACCCTTTGATTCAGATTGAAAAAAGTCATAGACTCCGATACTTGATAAGATAAACAAGCTGCCGGTAATGACTGATCCATTATTAAAGTAAGTTTCAACAGGACTCGTTGATTCACCTAGCTGACTGATGATCATCGTCATTTGATCAAAGCCTGGATAGGAGCGTCCTAGATAATAAGGCAATGAAAAATCCCCAACGACCGCAAGAATCAAAAATAAAGGGGAGAATTTCTTAAGAATACGCATTTGGCACTCCTTACAAAAGTTTTCTCCATGATACTTTATTTCTTCTTAAAATACGAGAAATAAGGGAATACAGACATTGTTTTCAATTCTTAAGATGAAAACAATTAGTTGGTTGCTTAAAGCGCAAACTGAATCTTTTTGAATATGGTTTTGTTAAATAATAAAAAATCTGCGTCCTAATCTAGGATGCAGATTTTTTAGAAATCACTTAAAATCGTCATTAAGAATAGACCTTCTTCTGCTAAAGCACCAAAGAAAAGAATCAAGCTATCGACAAATAATACACTCATATTGGTACCGAACATCACAGCTAGACGTTCCAATTTATCATCAATCTTCTTCTCTTTGAAATAAACGAGAAAAAGATAAAAATTTGCTAGAACAAGTATTATGGTTGAGAAAATGATGGCAATCTTCATGAGTGTACTCCTTCACTTGATTAAACGTAATCGTTTTTACACTATTCATTATACTCCCACAAAATGATTATGACAGGGGGGAGCGAAAAAAAGTAATGGTTTTCACAAAAACTTTTTAAATTAGTCTAAAGGTATGATGTGATTTCTTTTTTATGATAAAAAGGAACTGACAGTCTATCTTTGCTCCGCTATACTAAATTTAAGAGTTTTAAGAAGGGAGCTAAATTAATGGATTTTGCTGGATCCGATTTTGAGTACTACGAACGTACGATTAAAATAATGTATCAAAACTATTATTGGAAGCGTCTGGTTATTTGCGGAGTCGCTCTCGTCATTCTTTTAGCATACAGTGGAATTTTTCAGGATAATTTATTTCTAAATGTTGTGTTGATGCTACTTATTGCTGGATTAGGCGTATATCTTTTTTTGGAAAAGCAGAAATTTCCAGAAATTTATCAGACTTTTCTTGCAGAAAATCAGCCGGAAGTGCAGATTCATAAGATTCAAGAGGAAGAGTACAGCTACAATGTAATAGATGACGATGAAAAGGTTCGGATCAACAAAAAGGGAGTAAGGAACCTACCTTCTAATAACAAGCAATACACAATGATGGTTGGCTTTTCAAAAGCCTTCTTCTCACGAGAACCGTTACAAATCGTCTATTATGACATGTTGGATCTCACCTATGAAGAGAGTTTCCGCTTGAAGCGCAATGGTTATAACTCGATGCCGCGATTTTTGAGACGCTTTACTTTAAGCAATTTAAAAGCCAGTGCTGGCAATGCTGTCAGCTTTATCCTAGGAAATATTTTCCTTTTATTCATTCTATTTCGATTACTACGTTACTTGTGGTCCTTCTTAAGAATGTTCTTCTAAAATCACTTGAGAGAAATTTCTCAAGTGATTTTTTTCTTCTCTAGTTCATTTTAGAAAACTCATTTCCTTTAAAAAATGAGCTTTATTTAGGGTATTTTTTTCTGCGAATTCACGTATTTTTTCGTTGTCTTGACGTATCTTATTTTGAAAACTTATTTTAGGATAGGAAGGATGCGGAATTATGTTAGTGCAACCATTAAATCAAAGACAAATTTTTGGAATGAAGAGAGAGTCCTTACAAAAGAAAGTAGAACTTTTCTATCAAGAAACGCAGGATGCCGCTGCGATAATAGAGTATGCTATTGCGGTAATGATAAGAAATTCGTTAGTGATCGGAGATTTTTCTCTCCTTTTTACTGAGTTGATTCGTGAAATCTATCTTCATACGGAGCCAACAGATATGTTGAGACGTTTTTGTCCTCTTTTTGAACATTACTTTGATCAAGGTGAATGGAAACAGGTTAAGCATCGATTATTTGGAAATTCTAAGATGTATCACAAGTTAAATGAAATCTTAGGTTTCTATAAAAATTACCTGCAAGAAAAGACTACACCTCTTGAGTCGTTAGACGGGCAGCAATATAAACTTATTTCAGTTTTTGAGGATGCCAATAGTAAATTACACACTTGGAATTTAAGGGATGCCGATCCAAAGATAGCAACAGAAAAAGCAGATGCCGTATTAAATTTGTTGACGATGTTGACGATTTTTCGAAAAGCTGGAGTGAGAAGATTTGTGAAAGTTGAAAAATCTGATATTGTGAATTGCACACGCAGAGCTCTTATTGCGAAAAAGAATGAGCAGGAAGAGCTTGAATCCGTGGAACTGACGAATCAGGAAATCATCGATAAACTGGAGGCATTTTTCCCTGAAAATAGGGAAGCACTAGGAAAAAATGATCCCACGTTGGGAGCTGTCGATGAGGAAAAAGAAGAAAATACTCAAGAGTTTATTAAAGCAGGCCATAATACAGAATCAAGAAAGTTTCGCGAGGATGGGGGAGCATCTGAAGGAAGGAGTGATCACAGGACAATTGCCGTCATTGATGAACCTAAATCAAGCACTGAGAAAAAGACATCATTAGCACTTACGGCCTATGAGCGAGATAAAACAGTTTATACAAAACCAAAAAGTAAAAAGCAAAAGGACCTAGAACGTAAAGAAAAGATGCTGAAAGATACACCGTATGGACGAAAAAAGAAACCAAATTCACGAAAGAAAAGGAATCGTAAATAATTCTTATCTCCTTGAAAAAGAAGGTTTCTTTCAAATGTCTATTTTTAAGATTTTTCTTTCTCCGTACATGGTAAACTGTTTTTGAAACCGTTTTATTCGTAAGGAGGAGAAACATTGATCAAAACAATTATTGTTGGACCAAAAGGTAAGATGGGGCGATTGATCACGCAAATAGCCGCTGGAGATGAAAGATTTACACTGGTTGCTGGAGTTGGTCCTAAAGGGCGCGATTATATTGGACAAGATTTAGGTCAAGTGGCGATGATCGGTAATGAGCTTGGTGTGGAAGTTGTGGACGACTTGGCCAGAGTGATTGAATCCTGTGAAGTCATCATTGATTTTTCTTCGAAGGAAATGGGATTAGAGACCTTGCGCTTGGCAAAAAAATATAAAAAAGCGTTGGTCTGTGGGACGACAGGCTTTAGTCCAAAGGAAAAGGAAGCATTCCATCAAGCGGGAGAAGTGATACCGATTCTTTATGCCGCAAACACGTCCAAACTGGTGAATGTCATGAATCGACTGCTGCAATTAACCGCCGCGGCAATCGGTGACGAAACAGATATTGAAATTGTAGAGATGCATGATCGCTGGAAAAAAGATGCTCCAAGCGGTACTGCCAAAGAAATGGGAGAGCTGATTGTCCATGAATTGGGTGAAGAGCTTTCTGAGTTAGCGATTTATGGTCGGGAAGGTGCCGGCGAACGAAAAAAAGGCTCGATTGGGTATCATTCTGTACGTATGGGAGATACACCGAGCAGTCATACGGTTTTCTTTGGCGGCTTCGGAGAGCGATTGGAAATCAGTCACCATTCCACTGATTGGCGTGGTTTTGCTAAAGGGGCATGTGACTGCGCCGTCTTTTTAGCGAATCAAAAAAAAGGGTATTATACTGTTGCAGATGTCTTGAAATTATAGAAAAATATTTTAGTTATTTTTGAAGAATTTTAAAAGCTGATTTAAAAGCAGCTTTCTTTGAGATGCCCAAGAGAAAAAGTTATTTTAAAATTATCTGAGATTTAATTGATTGACTTCTCATTTTGTAAATGCTAAATTGAGTGCAATCATTTAAGGAGGTCAGGACATATGGCAAACAACATTGCGAAACGTAATCTTCAAGCAGTTGAATCAGCATGTTGTTGTATGGTGCAAAAAAGCAGCATACGAATTTGTCATGTCTATTAACTGTTCTGAGCTCGTTTGAAAATGAAGGAAACTTCTAAATTTTTGACGAATCTAAGAGGTGCAGCTTTAATAGCTTGCACCTCTTTTTTTGTACGCAAAATTCGAGATAGGGGGAAGCAAAATGTGTTGTTGCTTGGCAGATGAACGCAGAAAACAAACTTACAGGAGGAATTAATATGCATTTATCAACCAAATTGATCCACGGAGGAATCAGCGAAGACCCATTGACAGGAGCGGTCAGTGTACCAATTTATCAAACCTCAACGTATCGACAAAAAAAATTAGGGCAGCCGGGAGATTTTGAGTATTCCCGTTCAGGCAATCCTACTCGTTTCGCATTAGAAGAGTTAATTGCCGAATTAGAAGGTGGCGTAAAGGGCTTTGCTTTTGGATCAGGTTTAGCTGCCATTCATGCGACATTGTCTATCTTTCAACCTGGAGATCACTTAATCCTAGGTGATGATGTTTACGGAGGAACTTTCCGCTTATTGGAGAAGGTCTTTAAGCCGTTAGGGCTGATTTATACCATGGTGGATAGTCGTGAGCTTTCACAACTTGAGGCGGCATTTACCGAGAAAACGAAGGCTCTCTATTTGGAGACACCGAGCAATCCCTTATTGAAAATTGTTGATTTGAAGAAAAGTACCGATTGGGCAAAATCCCATAATTTACTAACAATCGTGGATAATACTTTCGCGACCCCGTATTTGCAACAACCATTAGCTTTAGGTGCAGACATTGTCTTGCATAGTGGGACTAAATACTTGGGCGGACATAGTGATCTGGTTGCCGGACTAGCAACCACAAACGATGAGATACTCGCTGAAAAAATTGGATTCTATCAAAACTCTATAGGTGGAGTATTAGGCCCGCAAGATAGCTGGTTACTGCAACGGGGAATCAAAACTCTTGGGGTAAGGATGGAAGCACATCAAAAAAATGCGGGAACCATCGCAGAATACTTAGCAAACCATCCGGATGTAGCGACTGTTTACTATCCTGGACTTGATAGTCATGGTGGCCATAAAATTGCTGCGAAGCAAATGCGAGGATTTGGTGGTATGGTGGCCTTCGAGCTAGTAGATGAAAGTAAATCAGCAGAATTTGTTGAGTCATTAAAAGTGATCACTTTAGCGGAAAGTTTAGGTGGTGTTGAAAGCCTAATTGAGGTTCCAGCTGTTATGACCCATGCATCGATTCCAAAGGAGAAACGGGAAGCAGCGGGAATCAAAGATGGATTGATCCGCTTCTCTGTCGGCATTGAAGATATCTCCGATTTACAAAATGATTTAGAACAGGCTTTTACTAATATAGCCACAGAAAAGGCAAAAAAATAGCCAGAAGGGAATTGAGAAAAAATGAAAAAATCAATTATAGCAGTTGCTAGTTTACTCGTCGTGGGGGTTCTATTTTTAGCTGGATGCCAGTCTAAGGATAGCGGCGAAGCAAGTTCAAAAAATGTCCTGAGAGTAGGGACGGAAGGAACCTATTCACCGTTCTCTTTTCGTGATGACAATGATAAGCTGACTGGTTATGATGTCGATGTCGCAAAGGCGATTGCTAAAAAGATCGATTATAAAATCAAGTTTGTTGAAGCACCTTGGGATTCCATGTTGGCAGCCTTTGATGCGAAAAAGACAGACGTGGTCTTTAATCAAGTAGCGATCACTCCTGAACGTAAGGAAAAATACTTGTTCAGTACGCCTTATTCTGTTTCTCATCCAGCGTTAATCGTCAATAAAGACAACAATGAAATTAAGGATTTTGCTGATTTGAAAGGAAAGACATCGGCTCAATCATTAACTAGCAACTATGCACAAATGGCGGAAGACCTTGGCGCGGAAATTTCAAGCGTCGATGGCTTCAGTAAAGCAGTTGAATTAGTAGTAGATAATCGAGCAGATGCGACGCTGAATGATGACGTGACCTATTATGATTATTTAAATCAAAAACCAGATGCGCCAATCAAGATCGTGAAAACTTCAGATGAAGCGACAGAAGTAGCTGCGATGTTCCATAAAGGCGATGAAGAGTTAGCGAAGAAAGTGGATAAAGCAATCAAAGAACTAGAAGCAGATGGGACATTGACTAAACTATCAGAAAAATATTTTAAGAAAGATATTTCTAAGTAACGGAAAGGACTAAGTAGAATGGAACGAACAATTGATATTATTCAAAGCTCTGCGTTGCCGCTATTTTGGGCATTGCTAAAGATGACAATTCCGTTAACGCTGATTTCATTTGCTTTGGGGATGGTCTTGGCACTGATTACAGCCTTAGCCCGGATTTCAAAAAATCGCTTCTTAAATGGTATTTTCTTTCTCTATGTTTGGATCTTCCGCGGAACTCCGCTGCTGGTCCAATTGTTCATTGTCTTTTTTGGACTTCCTTCAGTAGGAGTCCAAATGGATGCATGGACAGCTGCGATTTTGACTTTTTCACTAAATACTGGCGCGTATGCTTCTGAAAACATTCGTTCCGCTTTACTGGCCATTCCTCAAGGGCAATACGAATCTGCAGCATCATTAGGGATGAGTCGTTGGCAAATTTTACATCGAATCATTGCTCCCCAGGCGTTTAAGATTGCATTGCCGCCGTTATCGAACAATTTTGTGAGTCTTGTTAAAGATACTTCTTTAGCGGCTAGTATCACTATTGTTGAAATCTTCATGACAGCACAGCGGATCGCTGCTCGGACTTATGAGCCTTTATTGCTTTACAGTATGGTGGCTTTGTATTATTTAATTCTTTGTACCTTCTTGAATTATTTACAATCTGTACTTGAAAAACGGATGGTCTATTAAGGAGGAAAAAAGATGTTAACAATCGAAAAACTAAATAAAAGTTTTGATGACAATCAAGTCTTGAAAGACATTGATTTGTCCTTTCAGCCAGGGGAAACTACGGTTATCTTAGGTCCCTCAGGCTCAGGAAAAAGTACACTGCTGCGTTCAATTGATTTATTAGAGACGCCCGATAGCGGCAGCATAAAAATTGATCAGGATAATCTGACTTTCCCACAAAATCTGTCTTTTCGACAATTAAAAGAATACCGTGGACATTTTAGTATTGTTTTTCAGGCATACAATCTTTTTCCTCATTTGACGGTAATTCAAAACGTCATGGAGGGGCCTACTCAAGTAAAGAAGGTTTCGAAGGATCAAGCAAGAAAACAAGCAGAACAGCTGCTGACTAAAGTTGGTCTGCTGGATAAAGCGGCGGAACACCCAAAACAATTATCTGGTGGACAGATGCAGCGGGTAGCGATTGCGCGAGCATTAGCGATGGAGCCAGAATTTATGCTTTACGATGAACCGACCAGTGCTTTAGATCCTGAGTTGGCACAAGAAGTTTTACAGGTCATTAAAGATTTAGCAGAATCAGGCAATGGACAAATTGTTGTGACGCATCACTTGGAATTTGCTCGGAAAGTGGCTGATCGGATTGTCTTTTTAGAAGAAGGAGCAGTTACTTTCGATGGCAGCAGTCAGGCATTCTTTGAAAGTGATCATCCACGAATTCAGCGTTATTTACAACAGTTTTTATAATATGAAAGAGGCAGTGCCAACTTTGGGCACTGCCTTTTTACGTGAATTTAGCAATTGTTTAATTGTGTCTTTGTTTTAGGTTCTTGGACTTTAACTATAATCAACTTAGTAATCTCCATTAATAGAACTGCTGAAGTAGCTAAGGCGAGGGCTAAACCAATCTCCTTCAAAGCAAAGGCAGCTGGAATAGCGAAGACTTCACGCAAGCCCGGCAATAATGTCAGACTGAATAGTCCGGCACAGACAAGAATAGCAAGTAGAACCATTTTATTGGAGAACAAACCAACTTGTAAGGAAGTTTGTGTGTTTGAACGTGCCGCAAAGGTTTGCAGTGTCCGACTTAAGATCAGGGTAGAGAAGGCCATCGCGACACCCATTTCTGCAGACTGCTGATTCCCAATCCATTGGGCAGCAATGACAGCTAAAGCGATTAGGATTCCTCTGTAAGTGACTGAGACTAATGTTTTACCGGTAAAGATCCCACTGTTTGGATCACGAGGCTGTCGTTTCATTATCGTTGGTTCTGCTTTTTCCATTCCTAGTGCGATTGCCGGCAGAGAGTCATTGACTAGGTTAATAAAGAGCAGCTGTAAAGCTGTAAATGGATTTGCCCAACCGATCGCTAGTGCAAAGATGATGGCGATGATCGCACCTAAATTACCAGCAAATAGATAAGCGACAGCTTTCTTGATATTGTCAAAAACGTTTCGTCCAACTTCGACTGCCTTGATGATTGAGGCGAAGTTGTCGTCAGTTAGGACCATCGCTGAGGCATCTTTAGCTACATCGGTTCCCGTACCCATGGCAATACCAATATCTGCTTGCTTTAGAGCAGGGGCGTCATTGACACCGTCACCAGTCATAGCAGAAATTTTCCCCTTATCCTGCCAAGCGCGAACAATTCTGATTTTATTCTCTGGTGAAACACGCGCATAAACCGTTATTTGTTCCAATTGATCAGCTAGCTCTTGCTCACTTAACTGATCTAATTCAGCACCAGTCAGTGCAAGGTCTCCTGGTTGGAAAATTCCAATCTCTTTTGCGATTGCAACAGCGGTTGTTTTGTGATCGCCTGTAATCATTACGGTTTGAATCCCAGCGGAGTTTGCATCTGCCACTGCTTGGAAAACTTCTTCCCGTGGCGGGTCGATCATTGCTAGTAAACCGACTAAGACAAGATTTTCTTCGTCATTTAGCGTTAATGAATCAGATGCTACTTCTTTATAAGCAAAGGCTAAAACACGTAATGCACGTTCAGAAAAGGCTTCATTTTGCTTCTGGAAACGGCTTTTTAAGTCAGCTGTAAAATCGACGACTTGACCATCGAGTAAAACTTTCGAGCTGCGTTCAAAAACGATATCTGGTCCACCTTTAGTTACCATGATCTTTTGCTGATCGATCGTGTGGAGTGTGGACATTAATTTCCGATCAGAATCGAAGGGCAGCTCGGCTTCACGGGGATATTTTTTTCGTAATTCCCGATAGGATTGATTTTGCTGCTCACTGTAATCTATTAGAGCAATCTCTGTAGGATCGCCTAATTTGGTGCCATCTTCGCTAATCGTTGCATCATTGGCTAACACACTGATTTCAATCAAGCGTTGTTCGTCTGCTTCCCACTGCTTCGGATCTTTTGAAAATTCACCACTTTGTCCATCGGCTAAGAAATGGTCCACAACTGTCATTTTGTTTTGTGTAAGTGTTCCTGTTTTATCTGTACAAATAATACTGGTTGAGCCTAATGTTTCTACTGCTGGCAGCTTGCGGATAATCGCATGCTGTTTCGCCATTTTTTTCGTTCCTAAGGAAAGTACAATGGTAACAATCGATTGTAACGCTTCAGGAATGGCAGCGACAGCAACAGCTACAGCAAACATAAAGGCGTTGACGATATCTTGTGTCATATCCGTTGAACCATCTAAGAAAACTCGCAGGAGCTGAACCCCAAGGATTACTAACGATAGAACTAGAATAGCAATACTTAATTTCTTGCTGAAACGATCCAACCCACGCTGAAGAGGGGTCTTTTGTTCTGTAGTCGATTCTAATAAACCAGCGACTTGACCGATCTCAGTTTCACTACCAGTCGCAGTTACTAAAAATTTTCCGCGCCCGTAGGTGACAATCGTTCCACTAAAAACCATGTTGATTCGATCACCGATGGGGACTTGATTACTTAACGTAGTGAGTTCTTTTTCCGCTGGTGTGGATTCACCAGTTAGCATTCCTTCATCAACCTTTAGCGAACCCGCTTCAAGTAAACGACCGTCGGCTGGTACATAATCACCTGCTTCTAAGATGACGATATCACCAGTCACGATTTCTTTAGCGGGAATACTTTGCTCTTGCCCCCCTCGGAGAACACTGGCATCTGGAGCAGAAAGTTTTTTTAAGGCGTCCAATGAACCTTCAGCCTTTTTCGTTTGAATGACGCTTACGATTGAGTTTAGCAGTAAGACCGCAAAGATGACAATTGACTCAACATGAGCGCCCATAATCATCTGTACCACAGCAACGATCAACAGAACGATTACCATTGCGTCTTTAAAGGTTTCTAAAAATAAAGTCAGCGAAGATTTTTTCTTTGCCTCTTTTAACTGATTCGGACCATTTTCTTGTAGCCGCTGTTGGGCTTTCGCTTGATTTAAACCTTCTGGTGCAGTCTTCAAGTCCGTCATTAATTTGTCTGTTTCTTGTTGGTACGCGTGTTTTGTCAATTTATATCCTCCAATAATTTTTATTTCACTTCACTCGGCACGCTATTGCTGTCATTTTCCTAACTACGCGAAAGCGTAAAGAAAAACTGACAAAAAAAGAGACCCAAGGCAAGTGTTTAAACTTGTCTTAGGTCTCACCATTTCATACGATACCAGAAAACCATTACTGGTTAACTTACTGTTGATATCACAACAACAACGTTGCCGGTTACTCCCCTAAGGAGTTATTAATATGTTTAAATCTTAACGGAAATAATTTTTGATTGCAAGAAAAATGCTGGTCCTAGTCAACTTAATCATCTATTAAGTCAGAAAACCCTTTATTAGTCTTGATTTAATAAAGTTATTTAATTTTTCTTAAGGGACTATTTTCCAGCAATAATGGTTTTGATTGTACTTTCGTCTAAGCCCTTTAATACTTGGATCAGCATTTCTCTAGCAGCATCAAAATCCGCTATGCTGAACATTGTTTGATGGGTATGGATATAGCGGCCGCAAACACCAATCACTGTACTTGGAATCCCTTCGTTTGCAGTATGAGCGGCTCCTGCGTCCGTTCCACCTTTAGAAACAAAGTATTGGTAGGGGATATTGTGTGTTTCGGCGGTGTCTAATAAATATTCCCGCAATCGAGGAAGTAAGATCATACCAGGATCTTGAATCCGCAAGAGGGTCCCTTCACCTAAATGACCAAACGTTCCGTTAGTGGTGACTAAATCGTCCGCAGCCGAACAATCTACCGCGAAGAATAAATCTGGCTGGAATTTAGTTACCGCTGGCTTTGCGCCACGTAAACCAACTTCTTCTTGAACATTTGCCCCAGCGATCAAGGTGTAATCCAATGATTCCTTTTGCAGAGCTTCCAACGCTTCTAATACGACTGTACAACCATAGCGGTTATCCCAAGCCTTGCTGATTATATTTTTGCCGTTTGCTGTTTTCACCGTTTCTGTTTGAGGAACGATGGTGTCTCCAGGTAAAACACCAAAAGCTAACGCTTCATCCTTTGATTCAAAGCCCGCATCGAAAAGGATATCTTCAACTTTAATTTGTCCTTGTCCGTTTGTTCCACGCAATAAATGTGGCGGCACAGAAGAGGAGATGCATGGATAATTGCCTTTACTGGTTTTTAAGGTAAAACGCTGGGCCGAAACGACGTAGGGATTCCAACCGCCTAAAGGGACTACCTTGAATAGTCCGCGGGGTGTAATCTCTGTGAGTATAAAGCCGACTTCATCCATATGGGCCGCCACCATGACACGTGGTTTACTGTCGTCGGACTGACGCAAGCCGAAAATTCCGCCTAAGCCATCTTGCTGTACTTCATCGACTAGTGGCGTAATCGCATCACGCATGTAGCTGCGGATGTCTTCTTCAAAACCGCTAGTTCCTTGAAGCTCGGTTAATTCTTTAATTCGTTGAAATGTCTTTTCTTCCATTGGAGAGCCTCCTCAATTGTTAAAATCCGTTCTTATTATAAGTCTTTGGCACGTGAAAATAAATTAGTTCAAAATCAAGAAATTGTCGATTTGTTGCTTTTTCGTTGTTAGCAAAGTTTTTTTCGATAATTTTAGCTAACGCGACTTTCGAGAATTCCTCTTCAAAATACTCTTGAAAGAAATCCCGACTAATCTCTTCCTTCTTCGTATAGACAAAACGTTTTGTTTGATAAGGAATCTTCCATTCAGTCAGAAAAGTCTTATACCGTTCATTTAATAATAGTTCCTTCTGCTGCTCTTCATAAGGTGAGAAGAGCTGGTCTTCATCTTTTACTGCACGCAAGATCAGACACCAATCCTTGCTGGCTTGACAAACAGTCAATAAATCTTGTTTTGTTTCTAGAGCAGGGTTCATTGCTGAAAAGACCACATTATAGCGTTGCTTATGTTGAGATAAAAAGGTTTCTTGTGCTTGGTTGATCAGTTGGACATTGCCAGCAGCTTTTTTGGCTGCAATCATTAGCATTTTTTGAGAGATATCCAGTAAATGGTACTCCTTTACCTCTCTTTGAATCGTCGCTAGATAGCGTCCTGTTCCACCAGCAAGATCTAAAAAGGTTTCGCAGGGAATGATTTTTTCTTCTAATAAAAAGTCCCGTAAATCTTCAGCAATCGGGAACAGCGATTCTTGCTGAATAGCTTCATAATCTTCTGCGAAATTATCCCAAAATGCTGCCAATTCATCCAAATAATTCGACATAGTTCTCATCCTTCTTCATACATTTCCTAAGTATACACCTCTCAAATAGGAATTTAAAAGGCAGGAACTCTATTAAATAAAGTCAACAAACTGAAGCCCTAGATGAAAGCACAACTAAATTCATCCAGAGCTTCTTGATTTATTCATTGACCGATTGTTGTTCCCGTTTAGCAATCATTGGCAGGATCATCCCTAGTAAGATCAAGACAACAGGAGTGACGATGTTAGAGATTAACTGGAATATCCAAGATTGCGGATCTGCTGCATAATCAACCTTCGGCAGCATGCCTAAGATGCAGGCGAGGATAGTAAAGGCAAAGCACCAGAAACCTACGATGAAACCAAGTTTTGGATTCTTAATAAATTTGTATTCTGAGTGGAACTTTTTGTATTGAGCATTCAGCATCATGTAAGCGAAGAAGACCCAAATATAGCGCATTGGCATTACGATGGAATTCAGGTTCGTCAGCCATTGAACCAAGATGCTCATACTCTTGATCCCAAAAATCGGCAGAATGATAATGATACTCACAAGGATTCCAGTCAGTAAATAGCCATTCACTAGGGTGCCTTTTTGATTTTTCTTCCGCAGCCACTGAGGAACATACTCGGGATCCGCATCTGAAAGTAAAATTTTCAGCGGCGCATCAATTGAGAAGGCCAGGGCGGAGGATTGAACGGCTGTTTGGGCCAAGCCATAGATGATCATTAAGAGATTGCCCACGCCTAAGTGGCGACCTAAGATTTGAAATGCACTGTAGGCACCATTGGCCATCAGATCATCCGGAATATTGTTGCTGTCAAATAGCATCCCCATAGCGACTGAGCCGAGTACGGCGCTCAAGCCGATCATGGTTGCCATAAAGATCATAGCCTTCGGAAAGTTCTTGGTAGGTCGATCAATCGAATTTACGTAAGGAGAGATTTTTTCAGCGCCGCCTACTGCAAAGACCAGCATGGAGATCGTGGCGAAATAGTTTAGGTTGAAATCGGGAATATATGTTTTTACATCACCCATATCTGGCGTAGCCATCTTGAATGAAGGATCTATCGTTGGGACAGCCACGGCTAAAATGATGAACAGAATTGACATAATCAGCATCCCTGAACCTGCAACGCTTCCGATAACTTTCAGCGTCGTCAGTCCTTTAGTAGAAAGAAATAAGAAAATCAAGAAAATAATAAATGAGATAATAGCAACCGTTTGGACACTCATATCCGTAGCGACGCGACCATTTCCTTTAAAGACCCAACCAAGGGCAATTAAAACGGATTGCGGTTTTTGCGCTAAATAGGTAATATGGACCACCCAATATGTCCATGCAGCGTAATAGGCAATTTTTC
This sequence comes from Enterococcus sp. DIV0170, assembly GCF_051710765.1. Lineage (NCBI taxonomy): Bacteria > Bacillati > Bacillota > Bacilli > Lactobacillales > Enterococcaceae > Enterococcus > Enterococcus sp. DIV0170. The sequence goes on along the minus strand of NZ_JBIOLG010000001.1, from coordinate 2,561,823 downwards.
TTTTTCCAGTGGTTTCCTTGACCCAGGAACTAACCCCGCCAGAACTTGTTTTGAAGGTAGAGCCTAACTGTCCAACAATCAACGCGTAAGGAATAAAGTAGAGGAGCATGATCAGAATCCATGAAACTACTACGGAGATGCCCTGCTGCGCATAGTTGTTGACCACATTGCCAAATCCCCAAACCATACTAAAAGCAATCATTGAGACCGTAAACCATCGAATCTTTTTATCAGACATTTGTTTTTCTTCCCTTCTTTTTGGTGCGATTATTCACAAACACAAAAGATAACGCTTACATTTCTTCTTATAAGTATAGAGAAGAAATAGAAAGAAATAATTCACTTTACAGATTTCTAATGTACTTTTTTTTAATTATCATTTTCGTTTCATTTTTGTCTTTTTGCTTTAGTCAGAGTCATGTTAAAATAACCCTTACTACGATAAAAGGGAAGCTAGGAGAAAATTCGTGAAGATTGAACAAAGTGAAAGAGCGACGTTGATGCCTTTTTTAGAAGAGTTATTTGATCAGCAGCACAAAAGACGGTTTACAGATGAGGTCCCAGAAGCTGATGAGAAAATTCTCGCATTTGGTGCATGGATCGATGGGCAATTAGCAGGTGGGCTCGTTGGCAAACGGCAATATGATACACTGCATATTTCGTTGCTTGGCGTAGACGAGGCGTATCAAAAATTAGGTGTGGGTTCGAAGTTGATGCGGGCGATGGAGGAGCAGGCACGGCGAGAAAAGGTAACGACCATTACGTTGACGACGAAAGCATATCAGGCATTAGATTTTTACTTGAAGCTGGGCTACGAAATATTTGGCAAATTGGACGATGTACCTATGATTGGGACTACAAAATATTATTTAGCCAAAAGAATAAGCAGATAAGGAGCGGTCAAACGGCTCCTTTATCTGCTTATTAAGCGAGAGATCCTTTAAAAATAATAATATTGAACGACCATGATCCCGATCAAAACCAAGATACCCGGTAAATAATTGGAGACGCGAATTTTTGTAAGCTTCATGACATTCAAGCCAATCGCTAAGATCATCAAGCCGCCGATAGCGCTGATCTCGTTCATCAAACTATCTAGCAGCTCCTTTGGCAAATAGCGGACGATCACACTCGCGAAGATTGTAATGGCTCCTTGATAGATCAACACTGGAAAGGCAGAGAAAATAACCCCAATTCCTAAAGAGGCTGTCAGCATAATCGACATGAAACCATCCATTACAGCCTTCGTAAACAATGTTTGATGACTTCCCGTAACTCCGCTTTCGATAGCCCCAATGATCCCCATCGATCCGATCACGTAGATTAAAGTAGCCGTGACGAAGCCTTCCGCGAAATTACTGTTTCCCCGTGCGAAGCGATTTTCTAAAAATAAACCGAGACGAGTCATGGAGTCTTCAATCTTCAAAAATTCTCCAATCATCCCACCCAGGCAGATACTGATAATAATGACAATAAAAGAGCTGGCCTGCAGCGACATCTGAATCGCTAAGGCGACGACTCCTAGGGAGATCCCCTTTGTTACGGTATCCTTTGTCTGTTCTGTGATATTTCGCAGAACGATACCAGAAAAGCTTCCCGCCATAATCGCGAGACAGTTCACCAATGACCCCAACAACAACATAACACTCACCCGTTTCTATGATTTCGATGAAAGAATAATGACACGTTATTTAGAAATCATCTTACCACGAGTAGAAATCTTTTTGAATAGGAATAGAAAAAGACTGGCCGACAGATTCAATAAGGAACCTGAAAACCAGTCTGTAAGCAAAGCAACATGCAGCTACGCTTCTTTTTCTCGTTCGCGTTTAGCTAAGCCAGGCATAATGAAGCCTAAACCAATCAATACGGCAATACCGACGATGTTAATAATTAATTCGTGCCAGAATAAGCTGGAACCGTAAGGCGCATCCTGCGGCAGGACACCGAACAAAGTAGCGATAACGGTGACAACCAAACACCAACCGCCAACAAATACGGCCATGCGATCATTTTTGATAAAGACATAATCTGATTGGAACTTGCGGCTGTCTAAACGAATTCGAATGAAGGCGTAGAAAATCCAACAAGTAACACCTGGCGAAATGATCCCGTTAAGGTTCAATAGCCAATTGAAAATATCGTTCATCTCAGGTAGGAAAACGCCTAATAGTAAGATAAAGGCACTCAAGGCAGTTGTTAAGATATAGCCATTGATAGGTAAGCCGTCATCATTTAGCTTCGTCAGCTTCTTCGGCATGAATTGTTTGCCGGTATCTGAGATCAGCATGCGGGTCATTGCATCTAACAGAACAGCTAAAAGCGCGCACATATAAATAATTTGAGTAACAGCAAAAACATACATCAAGGTATTTCCTAGATGGAAAAATTCTCCTAAACGTTGGAATGCGTAGTAAGAACCGTTCATCTTTAAATTATTTGGCAAATGATGGGCGTTGAAAAAGACGCCTAAAGAGAAGGAACCAAAGACTGTTAAGAAAATCGTCATAACCGTCAACATAATCATTGCTTTAGGGAAATCCTTTTGCGGCTTGCGCATCCGTGTGACGAAAGGGGCGACCAGCTCTGCACCATTAATCGCATAGATCAGTAACCCGATCGTTGTCAAATAATGAAGGTCAAATTTCGGAATGACCGCTCCAAGGTTCATCGGCTGTGTTTCAATGTGACCATTTGGCATAAATAATGAAGCAAAGGTCATAAAAACAAACAGAATAGCCATGATGAACATCGCACCACCGCCTAAGGTGCTTAGTACCTCTAAAGATTTTTTAAAATGACGCTGCAGGAAAATAAAAGCTAAAAAGACACAGAAGGTCAATAAAGCAAACATGGAGTTGGACATTTTATCTTCCATTGAATCATTTCCGTTGACGAGCCAACCAAAGCCGACCACTACCGCATTAGCGGTATCAACGACGTAAGGAATTGATGCGGCCCAATAGGTCCAAGCTGTAAAATAGCCTAACCGATCCCCGCTAGTTCCTCGCACCCAAGAGGTTAAACCGCCACCCTCATGATTAAAAACCGATCCTAGCTGCCCAACCATCAAAGAATAAGGAATCACATATAATAGCAGTAAAATAATCCATGAAGTAATAACACCTAAACCTTGATTGGCAAAGTTGTAAATAATATCATCAAAGCCGATGACTGTAACAAATGACATCATGGCAAGCACAGGCCATGAGATAAAGCTTTTCTTTTCCTCAATCATGTAAGTTGCTCCTATTTCGTATAAATGTATTCATTTTTCATAAATCGTGAAAAATGCTCTTATCATCGTTTCGCATACGATTCCACTCCCTACTAAAGTCTGGAGTGGAACTCGCAAAATGAGTCAGATTCTCAACACGTAGATCATTCTGCTAAAAAGTCTGCATACTGCTCACCTAAAAGTAAAAAGAAAAATGGTATACACACATAGCTGACTGTGAAAAGCAGAACGGACGTCCTTGTATAAATTATCTCAACGGAGCAGCTGATGATGGAGGCTTATTTCGATAGGTCACGAAGATCCCCCTTCTATTCATAAAATACGATTTATCATCCCACAAAAAATAAAATAGTGCCACTAAAAACCGTTTCTAGGAGAGAGTGTACCATAACTGATCGGGGAAAATGAGCATTATTGTGACAAAACAAGTCGGAATAGTTGCTCTTTCTATCATTTCTCCCGCTTTTTGGCTATACTAGAATCACGAGAAACGATTAGACATCGAGGAGGTACTTTATATGAACGAATTATTTGCCGAAGAAGCAACTGAAAAAATGGAAGAAAAAAATCCAATGCTGTTAAAACTATTGAATCAACGGACAATTTTGATTTACGGAGAGATTACTCAAGAATTGGCGAAGACAGTGACAGAGCAACTACTATATTTATCTGCCATCAATGATGAGCCGATTACAATGTTCATCAACAGCCAAGGTGGTCATGTAGAATCTGGAGATACGATTCATGACGTGATTCGCTTTATCAAACCAAAAGTAAAAATGATCGGAACCGGCTGGGTTGCTAGTGCTGGGATCACCATTTATTTGGCGGCGGACAAGAAAAACCGCTATAGCTTACCCAATACCCGTTACATGATTCATCAGCCTGCTGGCGGTGTTCAGGGACAGTCGACTGAAATTCAAATCGAAGCTAAAGAAATTTTACGTATGCGTAAACGTGTCAATAAACTGATCGCCAAAGCAACGGGTCAAACATTGGAACAGATCGAAAAGGATACTGATCGTAATTTCTGGCTTTCAGCCGAAGAAGCAAAAGACTACGGCATCGTCGGGAAAATCGTCGAATCTGATACAGCGATTAAATAAGATAAATGGAGATGGACGTCTGTTCATCTCTTTTTTTAATTATTTAAGAAATAATCTGCCTTTTTTGAAGAAAAATGGATAGACAAGGAAAAGTGAATCTGCTAAGGTTAGAAGAAAAATAAAATTTGATGTGAAAATTTTAAGGAGGGGAAAATTTGGGTGCAAAATTAAAAGAGCTGTTGGGTTTACCTTCTTTGCGTGATGCTCAATTAATGAGTGGGTCAAATTGTTTAAATCAGACAGTCACATCTTTGTCTTTCTTGGATATTTCGGATATGAATGACTGTGCGGATCTACTTGAAACCAATGAATACCATTCAGGAGAGTTGATGCTGACATCTTTTTTTGACATCAAAGACGACATAGCAAAACAGTGTGAGACAATTTGTCGGTTACATAAAATGGGCGAGCTGGGAATTATTCTTTATTACGTAGGAATCGTTGTTCCGAGGCTCTCGCCGGAAGTAATAAAAACAGCGGAGGAATTGGATTTTGTAATTATCCAGATGCCAAAAAATCAAAATCAGATTCGCTACAGTGAAGTCATCGTAGAAGTGATGGCTCGAATTTTAAAAGAGCGTCCAACAGAAAATATCGTAAATGAGGTTTTGGAGAAAATTTCCTTATTACCGGAGCATTTGCGTACAGTAGAGGTGACATTGAAGCTGCTTTCCGATCTTCTGCGGACCAATATTATTTTGACAAATCCTGACAATGAAGTCATTAATCAAATCAAATGGCCGCGAAATTCCTCTGTTGATTTAGAGCGGCTGCTGCGTCGTGTTGTGGTGGATGATGGTCAGCAGGTTCAGAAAAATGATTTCGCCATCTTTTATAAAGAACTGTACCACAAAGAAAATGGGATGCTGCGCTTTTATCTTTTGAAGGAGCATGACCTCCTGACAGAAGCAGAATGTGCGCAATCAGTGGAGCTGCTGCAGGTGGCAATGAACCTCTGGGGCAAAAAGCACGGAGAAGTCAGTGAATATGCGTTAGTACAGGCCATTTTAAATGATGAAAGTGAGAAGATGTATCGCTTAGCCAATCATTTGAAGATTGACGTTAAGGGAATTGGTTTGATGTGGCTACTGCAATTGAATGATCTCAGGGAAGAAAAAAAATTAAAAGAAGATATTCTGACCTATGCGTCGAAATATTATAAGACCTGTGTAGCACAATTGATGGATGATCAATTAATTGTTTTATTGGGAAACTATTGCCACAATGATTCTGAGCTTGAGCTAGGAGAAGCTTATCTGCAAACCAGTCCCTATCAGGAAATGATCGATAGCATCGTCTTATGTCCGCGGCTGCGGAATACTACGGATGTACGAATGACGTATCAATTGGTCAATAGGGTGGCTTTGCAGCTTCCACGGCTGTTTCACGGAAAGAAAAGTTTTTCTATCAGCGAGATTCGGCAAGTTGCTCATGCCAGTAAGCTGATTCAAGCTGGCGAGGCAGAAGTGGAAGAGACACTCAGTGTGCTGGCACCGATCATGGAGAGTAAGGAACAGCTTATGACATTGTGCAGCTTTTTATTGGATGCTGGGGCGGATTTTCAAGTTTGCAGTGAACAATTATTTATCCATAAAAATACAGTGAAATATCGAATCAAAAAAATCAGTGAGGCGTTAGGCTACAATGTCATGCGTTTTTCTGAAAGTTATGAATGCTACGTGGCCTGTTTGACCTATCGGTTAATCAGTCTATAGCTGAAGCAAAAAAGGCGGATCGAGTTTGATCCGCCTTTTTGTTATAGCAATGCTAATAACGCGTCAACGTCTTCTTCCTTCGTTGCCCAGCTTGTCGCAAAGCGAATGACGGTATGAGTGTCATCGTATTGCTCCCAGAAACTAAAGGCCACCTCTTTTTTTAGTTCATCCATTTGACTATTCTCTAAAATGACGAATTGTTGATTGGTGGGCGAGTCTAAATAGAAGCGATACTTTTTATCATGCAACCCTTTTTTTAACTTCATCGCCATAGCGATAGCATGTTCACTAATCTCAAAATATAACTGGTCTGTGAATAACGTATCGAATTGAAGTCCCAAGAGACGTCCTTTCGCCAAAAGCGCTCCTTGCTGTTTCATGTGAGCGATAAAATATTCTGGCAAATTATTTTTTGTGAAGACGATCGCCTCTCCTAAAAAGGCCCCTACCTTAGTTCCGCCAATATAAAAGACATCGCAGTATTCCGCAATCAATGGCAGAGTCAAATCAGATTCAGGACTAGCCAGACCATAGCCCAAGCGCGCGCCGTCCATAAAAAGAGGAATCTTGTATTCACGACATACTTCAGAAATAGCTTTCAATTCCTCTTTGGAGTAAAGGGTGCCGTATTCTGTTGGATGAGACAAATAGACCATTCCTGGAAAAACCATGAACGCTCGATTGTCATCTGTCCAAAATTGCTCAAGATATGCCCGGATTTGCCGAGCGGAAATTTTACCATCTGTTTGAGGGAGACTTAAGACTTTATGTCCGGAGAACTCAATGGCACCAGTCTCATGGGTAGTGATATGACCTGTCTCAGGTGCGATGACCCCTTCGATCTTCTTTAATAAAGAAGCGATCACTAGTGCATTGGTCATCGTACCGCCAGCGATGAAGAAAACATCTGCTTCAGGACAAAGACAGGCTTGGCGAATTTTTTCGACTGCCGAAGCAGAGTACTTGTCACGACCATAGCCGCTTAGCTTCTCCTCATTTGTTTCAAGCATGCGCTGAAGAATCTTTTCATGCGCGCCTTCTAAATAGTCACTTTCAAAATTTAACATAGGCAACTCCTTTCCATTCGTTTGCTGTCTATTCATTGTAGCAGAATTGATGGAAACAAGAACAGCCAAAAAAAGACTGTGAACGAAGATTCGTCCACAGTCCCGCAATTAAATCTCGATCGTTTCTCCAACGCGCATAACTTTTCCGACATTTTTCGGCAACAGCTGTACAAAGGCTTCCGGGTCCTGTTTGATGACTGGGAAGGTATTGTAATGAATCGGTACGACCTGTTTCGCCCGTAAGCGTTTCGCGGCACTAGCGGCTTCGTGAGGTCCCATCGTAAAATTATCTCCGATTGGCAGAAAGGCGATGTCGATGTCAAAGGCTTCACCAAATAAAGCCATATCTCCAAAGTTTGAGGTATCGCCTGCATGATAGATGGTCTTTCCTTCTGCTTGCAAAATAAAACCGGCGGGTTCTCCCATATATAGTGTTTGACCGTCCACTTCATAGCCTGAGCTATGTTGAGCGTGGACCATTTTTACTCGTCCAAAGGGAAAATCATATTTCCCGCCGATATTCATGCCGTGAGTCTTTTTCACTCCATTTTTTTCAGCGAAGTTGCAGATCTCTACGATACTGATAATCGTCGCGTCATTACGTTTAGCGATTGGGATCATATCACCGATATGATCGCTGTGTCCGTGGGTCACCAGGATCCAATCAGTCTCAACATCCTCCGCAGGTAAATCGGTCAAAGAATTTCCTGTTATAAATGGATCGAACAATAGCTTTTGACCGTCTTTCATAACAACTGATAGCACTGAGTGACCATGATAAGTAAGTTTCATAGTATCTCCTCTTTTCAATAAACGATATTTTTGTTGGAACCTTATTTACTATTGCATATCTTCATTATAACGAAGACCTACGAGAATAAGTAAGCTTTTGCTTTGCAATCAAATCGTTTAAACTGAAAGAAAAGAAGAATCCTATGGAGGGAAGAACATGCAGCTTACAATTGATCCAAAAGTAAAAGAAGCAGGTGTCTCATTGGCGTATAGTGTGATTGAGTTTAAGAATGAAGCCCATAATGAAGGGATCTGGCAGGAATTACTGAATCCGTTGATTCAAAAGATCGAAGAAGAAGACACCCTAGACGGTATTAAAGAAGACCCTCAAATTCTTGCGACAAAAAAAGTGTACCGTGCCTTGGGAAAAGATCCCGCGCGTTTCCGCCCCTCTTCGGACAGCTTGTGGCGGCGAATTGTTCAGCAAAAGGGCTTGTATCAGATCAATGCTCTTGTTGATTTGAATAACTATTTTTCATTAAAGTGGAAACTTCCCTTTGGTGCCTACGATCTTGAAAAAGTAACAGATTCGATCCACTTGACGGTGGGAGCCCCCGAGGCTCGCTATGCTGGAATCGGCAATAAATCCGTCAATATCGAAAATCTTTTAGTATTAGAAGATGGGGATGGGCCGTTCGGTAGTCCAACATCTGATTCAACACGAGGAATGATCACCGAAGAAACAACGCAGGCGTTACTAGTGGGTTATCAATTCAAAGAGGATACTGTTGTTAATCAAGCTGAGTTAAAGAGTGTCTTAGAAACATATTTAATGGACTGCCGTATTCTTGAACAGGGAGTCATATAAAAAACGAGACAGACAGCCTGTCTCGTTTTATTCCCAGTTTTTACAAACATCTACCCACTGTTTAAAATGCGTGTATTTTTCTAATTCTGGTATAGTCAATTCGATGGCGTTGTTGGAATCCCCACAGGCAGGATATACGCTTTCGAAGCGTTTTAGCGATTCATCTAAATAAACCTCGATTCCGGGATTGATTCCAAAGGGACAAACTCCGCCAACTGGATGTCCGATAATCGCCTCTACTTCATCGGCTTTCAGCATTAACGCTCGTTCACCAAAGGCGGCTTTGTATTTGGCGTTGTCAATCTTTGCGTCACCGGCAGCGACGATCAAGAGACTTTTGTCGGCTTTTTTCAATTTAAAGGACAGGGTTTTGGCGATACGCTCTGGCGCGCAATTCAGTGCTTGTGCAGCCAATTCAACAGTGGCGCTAGATACGGGGAATTCTTGGATACGCTCAGCGATTCCATAGTATGAAAAATATTCTTTTACGGCTTCTACAGACATTTAGTTTCCTCCTTAAGGCTATGAATCAAACAAGGATTTCATAATGAAAGGTATTTGATGTTCTTGTGATCTATCTGTTCTCTAAGAAGCCAATTTTCCAGACAGGCTGCTTAGAGAGCAGTCTTGTTTGATTAATTATTAATGATACACGCTTTGTGGAACGCAGTAAATGATCGTTTGTTAGAATAGAGATAGAGATTTCGGCGGGAGGATGAATGGATGAAGGAAGATAAGAAAAAGCTACTAGCAAAAATCGCTTATATGTATTATGAACAAGAGCTGACACAAGCACAAATTGCAAAAGAATTAGCGATCTATCGGACAACGGTCAGTCGAATGCTCAGTCAGGCTAAGAAACAAGGGATCGTGGAGATCAAGATCAACCATTTTGATGCAAGCTTGTTTGAACTGGAGGAGAAATTCAAGCAAACCTTTGGATTGACAGCTGTCGAGCTTATTCCAACTGAAAATGATGCCAATGAAGAGGCAAAAGAAGAACAGCTGGCTGAGGCTGCTAGCGCATGGATCCGCCGGCAATTAACAGACGAGATGGTCATCGGGTTGTCTTGGGGAGCGAGTGTCGGCAGAGCGATAAATAAAATTGACGCCAAGCAGCTATCGAACGTTTCTGTCGTTCCTGTTGTCGGTGGGCCGAGCCATATCAATTCACGGTATCATGTCAATACGCTGGTTTATGAGTTGGCTCGAAAATTGAATGGAACCAGCTTGTTCGTCAATGCTACTGTGATCCAAGAAACCAAGGAGCTGGCGGAGGGAATCTTTCATTCGAAGTATTTCCACGATTTGAAGGAGTATTGGAAACGGTTGGATTTTGTTATTGTTGGAATTGGTGGTCCTTTGAGCTATCACAAGAGTCAATGGCGAGACTTATTGTCAGCTGCAGACTATGAAGAATTAAAGTTGCGGGAAGCAGTAGGAGACTGCTGCTGTCGTTTTTATGATGCCTACGGCAAGCGATTGAATGGCACATTGAATCAGCGGACAATCGGTCTGACTTTAGAGGAGTTAGCCAACGTTCCTCAATCTGTGGGAATTGCGCGAGGGATTTCGAAGGCTCGTTCGATTGCCCCTTTGCTGGAAAAAGGCTATCTTAAAACCTTGATCACGGATCAGGAGACAGCACAGGAAATTTTACGTGTGCATCAACGAAAGTAGCTCTTTTTTCAGACGTGCACATTTGTGCAATTGCTAAAAAAATTCCTTAGCGAAAGGCTTGATGAAAAGCTTTTCGCTTTTTTTGTTGGATGAGGGCAGAAAAAGGTTCTTGAAGATGCTATGCTTGATTTATAAAATAAGCAAGGGAGTTTTAATCATGGAATTTATGCTAGACACAGCTAATATTGCTGATATTAAAAAATTTGCTGATATGTTGCCCATCGCAGGCGTCACTTCAAATCCGTCAATCGTAAAGAAGGAAGGAAAAATTGATTTCTTCCAACATATGAAAGATATTCGTGGGATTATTGGAGACCATCGTTCGTTGCACGTACAAGTCGTTGCAACAGACTATGAGGGCATCATCAAGGACGCTGAAACAATCTTAGCGAATATCGATCAAAAAGTATTTATCAAAATCCCTGTGAATGAACCAGGATTAAAAGCCATTAAAGAATTGAAACGTCGCGGGATTAACGTTACCGCTACGGCTATCTATACAAAATTTCAGGCTTATTTAGCCATTGCAGCAGGTGCTGATTATATTGCGCCGTATTTTAACCGGATGGAAAATCTGAATATTGATCCTCGGGAAGCCATTTTTGAAATGGCAGAGGAGATTGCTCGTACAAAGAGCGAGACAAAAATTTTGGCAGCCAGCTTTAAAAACGTTGGACAAGTCAATGCCGCTTTAGAAAATGGCAGTCAAGCAGCCACAATGGGTGTAGATATCATTCAACAAGCTTTGGCTATGCCATCCATCGCACAAGCTGTAACAGATTTTACTGGGGATTGGGAAGCTATCTTCGGTGAAGGAACAACAATCGCTGATTTATAAAAGAAGATAAATCATTGAGGCTGCAGACAGAGTTCTGCAGTCTTTTTGTCGCATATCAGGAAGAGCTAGATACAGCCAAGAGCATTCAACACACGCTTTTATTCAGATTTATGTAATAATTCATTTAGATCATTCCTACCGTTAGTGAGTATGATGTTAAAAATGAGGTGAAGAAAATGCAGGATCGTCAAAAAGAATGGGCCCGATGGAAATATTTCGTTATGGCGCGTTCCCAAAAAGAATATCTGGCGCTGCGGCAGCTTTTTTCTGGGAATCAATGGTCAGAAGAAAAAAACAAACAATTTTATCAACACCTAAATACCGTACAAAATCTGCCGATTAATTTAAAGGCCCAGCGAAACGCTTACGAGCATGTCTGGGGCTATTTCAAAAAGGTTGCAACCCCAGAAGAAAGGCAGCATTTTTTTACCCTTTTGGATCAAATGACTGAAACGGATGATCAGGCGTTGCTTTATTTAAAAAAATTGGCAGAAAAATACCAAATCGATTATCTGCTAGCGTCTCACTTTTTTGATTAAAGCAAATCATTTCCGAATTTTCGTTCAAGCTTCTATAATGGTTCGATATGGAGGGATGCACGAATGGAAACACGCGCAGTTGTAATAGAAGAATACGGTCATGCGGACCAATTGAAAGAAAGTCAAATCACTTTGCCTGAATTAGGCGAACATCAAGTACTAGTTAAAGTTAAGGCGACATCCGTCAATCCGATTGATTGGAAATTACGTGAAGGCTATCTGGCTCAAATGATGCCTTGGGATTTTCCGATTACTTTAGGTTGGGATGTTGCGGGTGAAATCGTTGAAGTTGGTTCAGAGGTTAAGGATTGGCACATAGGACAAGAAGTTTTTGCTCGCCCAGAAACGACTCGTTTCGGTACATATGCAGATTACACAATTGTAGATGATCATTTATTAGCGAAGAAGCCTGATTCAATCTCTTTTGAAGAAGCAGCGGCGGTGCCGTTAGCTGGATTAACTGCTTATCAAGCATTATTTACCCATGGAAAATTAAAAGCAGGTGAAAAGGTTCTGATTCACGCTGGAGCCGGCGGTGTAGGAATCTATGCAATTCAATTAGCCAAAAATGCTGGAGCAACCGTTATTACCACAGCAAGTATGAAAAACCATGAACTACTTAAGGAGCTAGGCGCCGATCAAGTGATTGATTACCATACGACTGATTTTTCAGAAGTCTTGGAAGACATCGACTTGGTTTTTGATACAATGGGGGGAGATGTTCAAAAAGACAGCTTTAAGGTGTTGAATTCGGATGGTCGTTTAATTTCGATCGTTGGTGCACCGGATGAAGAATTGGCTAAAAATGTTGCTGTGGCTGAAAGTATCTGGCTTCAACCCGATGGTAAGCAATTGCAAGAAATTGCGGATTTGATGACAGAGGGCAAAGTGAAGAGTATCGTTGGCCATACGTATCCTCTTACAGCCGAAGGAGTGACGGAAGCACATGAATTAAGTGCGACTCATCATGCCAAAGGAAAAATTGTATTAGTAAATGAGTAATCATAAGGGTGTTGTGACAATTTTTGTCACAACGCCTTTTTCTTTTAATAAACAGTGATTTGACAGGGGAATCTTTTCTCGGTATCGTTAGAATAAAAATGAAAGCGTTCTAATGACAGGAGGAATAGTATGAGTGAGATTACAAACAGTATTGCCTTTCTAAAACAGCAACAATGGGTTGATTTAAGTCACAATATTTATGGCGGGATTCCTTATTTTCAATCGTTTCAGCCAATGCGAGAAAAAACGTTGGTTACAGTAAAGGAAGATGGCTTTTTTGCGAAGGAGTATCAACTGGTTACTCAATACGGAACTCATATTGATGCACCCGTGCATTTTGTTGAGGAACGTGTGTCGGTGGATCAGCTGCCGATCAAAGATTTTATGCTACCGCTCATTGTGATCAACAAAGAAAAAGAAGTTGAAAAAAACTCCGATTATATTCTATCCGTTGAAGACATTAAGCAGTTCGAAGAGGAACATGGAGAGATTCCAGCAGATAGCTTTGTCGCATTTGCCAGCGGCTGGTCGAAACGTTGGCAAGATCCAGAAACGTTCTACAATGTCGATCAAGATGGGCAAGCACATACGCCAGGCTGGTCATTAGAAGCACTGAAATTTTTACACGAAGAACGAAATGTGACCGCGATTGGTCATGAAACATTAGATACGGATGCTGCTATTGATTGCACGAAAAATGCTGGGCTGATCGGTGAGCTATATTGGCTGCAGCAGGATAAATTTCAAGTCGAAGTATTGAATCGACTGACTGAACTTCCAGCTGTCGGTGGCGCGATCATCATCGGAGTTCCAAAAGTCAAAGATGCACCAGGCTTTAATGTCCGTGCTATTGCCGTTATACCAACAGAGTAAGAAAAAACAAGGTTTCGCTTAAAAGACGAAACCTTGTTTTTTTAGAAATTCAAGAGTATCTGAACGTCGTGGAGAGTCAAAATGCTGACGAACCTTTTCCGACCAATTCGTTTCTTGTGTGTTGCTGTTGCGCTGGTGATAATATGCTGCCGTCTCCTCATTGTAGCGATTGATCTTGTCAGCATTCAATACCTGATAGGTGTTTTCGCCAAGGACTGCATCGAGTGGTAGCCGCGGTTTTACCTCATTTTTTTTAGCTGGGTAGCCAACGAACATCCCAAAAACAGGATAGGTTAATTCGGGTAGTTCCAATAATTCCTTCATTTGGAATAAATTGTTTCGAATGCCGCCAACATAGCAGATTCCTAGACCGGATGATTCAGCGTAAACGGCCATTGATTGGGCAGCTAAAGTAGCATCAACGACTGAAACCACCAAAGATTCCATCGTCCGAAGGTATTCTGCGGAATCATTGTTTAACGCTAATACCTGTGCATGCTTATTTAAATCGGCGACAAAAATAAAAAGCTCTCCTTTGTCGCCATTATCGACGGGGAACTTAGCAATTTGTTCGATTACCTTTCTTTTTTCTGCATCCGTGATTTCAATTATCGAGAAGGCTTGCAGAAAATTGGAGCTGCTGGCGCTTTGTGCGGCTAAGATCAATTCTTTTTTTAACTCTTGAGATAGCGGTTCTTGAGTAAAAGAACGAACCGATGAATGTTGAAGCATTGTTTCAAAAAGTTCCATGTTAAAACCTCCTAGGACGAGAAAACTTCCTCGTCATTTTCCATGAAAGAGCATGGCTGAATCTATCATAGAAAAAATGTGTCGAGAAGTAAAGAATGAACCGTTAGCTGGAAAGTTGAGGAATCGTTTTGAGTTCCTTCGTCTCAGTACAAATAAACTGCGAAAAGTCGGACTGGCAGCTAGCTCACAAGTAAGGATTGAATTTTTCTAACGTAAAAATACAAGGGATCTTCGTACGCATACGATGCCACTAATCGTGCTAAAGACACGAAGTGGAACTCGCAACTAGTTCATATGTAAAGTCCGATTTTTTCTGACGTAAAAAATCGAGGAATCTTCATACGCCTACCATCCAACTAGATATCCTCTTGAATAATACTTATGACATATCATTTGATTTCGATTCAAGCAAACTGTGAAAAGTAGGACTGGCAGCTAGCTCACAAGTAAGGATTGAATTTTTCTAACGTAAAAATTCAAGAAATCTTCGTACGCATACGATGCCACTAATCGTGCTAAAAGCACAAAGTGGAACTCGCAAAACACGAACGTTTGGGTAAAAAAAATCGATTTGATTCATAAAATTCTAATCGTTTTGCCATCACTGTGCTATAATGAGAAACAATTATCTGAGAAGGGAGTTATGCAAATGCGTGGCGTAGTAACGGTTATCGGAAAAGACAAGGTTGGCATCGTCGCTGGTGTCAGTCAAAAATTAGCAGAACAAAAAATTAATATTCTTGATGTTTCTCAAACAATTATGGGGGACTATTTCACAATGATGATGTTAGTAGACCTAACCAATGCTACCGTAGATTTTGAAGGAGCTCGTGAACAACTTCATGAGTTAGGTCAATCATTGGGTGTGAAGATCAGTATTCAAAATCAAGAAATTTTTGACACGATGCATAAATTATAAGGAGGGCTCTTTGTGGAAACCAATCAAATACTGGAAACGATTCGAATGATCGAAGAAGAAAATCTAGATATTCGGACGATTACCATGGGGATATCATTATTGGATTGTATTGATAGCGACAGTGATCGCGCCTGTGAAAAAATCTATCAAAAAATTACGACGAAAGCAAAGGACCTTGTAAAAGTCGGCGAATCGATTGAAGCAGAATATGGGATTCCCATTATCAACAAACGTATTTCGGTTACACCTATCGGTATTATTGCCGCTGCGACGCCAGATACAGATTATGTGAAATTTGCTAAAACATTAGATAAAGCAGCAAAAGCTGTTGGTGTAAACTTCTTAGGCGGTTTCTCCGCTTTAGTTGAAAAAGGCTATCAGCATGGAGATAAGATTTTGATTGATTCGATTCCTCAAGCGTTAGCAGAGACAGATTTTGTCTGCGCTTCGGTTAATATCGGTTCAACAAGAGCTGGGATCAATATGGATGCTGTTGCACATACTGGTCGTATTGTTAAAGAAACGGCTGAGGCTTCTGATTTAGGCTGTGCCAAGCTAGTTATTTTTGCCAATGCGGTGGAAGACAATCCCTTCATGGCTGGCGCTTTCCACGGGGTTGGAGAGGCTGATTGTGTCATCAATGTTGGTGTCAGCGGTCCAGGAGTAGTGAAACGCGCATTGGAAAAAGTGAAGGGCGAATCCTTCGACGTTGTCGCTGAAGTAGTGAAGCAAACGGCATTCAAAATCACTCGGATGGGGCAAATGGTTGGTAAGATCGCCTCAGAACGGTTAGAAGTTCCATTTGGTATTGTTGACTTATCTTTAGCACCAACACCTGCTGTAGGAGATTCGGTTGCCCATGTACTAGAAGAGATGGGACTAGAAACTGTCGGAACACATGGCACGACGGCAGCTTTGGCATTGCTGAATGACGCAGTGAAAAAAGGCGGAGTCATGGCCTGCAATCACGTTGGCGGATTGTCTGGCGCATTTATTCCAGTATCTGAAGATGCAGGAATGATTGATGCCGTTAATAATGGGTCACTGTCGATTGAAAAGCTAGAGGCGATGACCGCGATTTGTTCTGTTGGATTAGACATGATTGCCATCCCTGGATCTACACCGGCTAGCAGCATCGCAGCGATGATCGCCGATGAGGCGGCGATTGGTGTCATTAACCATAAAACGACCGCCGTCCGAATTATTCCGGCAAAGGGCAAAGAAATTGGTGAAATGGTAGAATTCGGCGGGCTGTTAGGGAGAGCGCCTGTTATGGCTGTCAATGCTGCCGCTTCTGAGGACTTTATTGCCCGTGGTGGACGTATTCCCGCACCTATTCATTCATTTAAAAACTAAACATGTAATAAAACGAATTTTTATTAAAAACGTTGCATTGAAAAAGTGCAGCGTTTTTTTGTATCAATTTTTTTATAGCAGGCATGAAAACGTTTTGTGTTAGAATGTAATGGATAAAAAAGCAGGAGCAGGTAGATGAAAAATAAGACGTATTTAAAGGCAAGCTTACGTGAAATCGTTTATTCCAAAGGACGATTTATCGCGATTGTTCTAATTATTTTACTAGGGACATTACTATATGTGGGAATCAAGGCGACGGGGCCGATCCTGAATCATTCGGCTAGTCAATTTGTGGATAAGCAAGAACTCTCCAATCTTCAGATTGTTTCTACAGGTGGGCTAACCAAGAAGGATGAGGAAGTAGCAGCAGAGATTCCAGATGCAGAGGTGGAGAGTGGCTATCAGCTTTTTTACGCGGATAGCAAAAAGAATCAGGTAGTTAAGCTTTATTCCTACAATAAAAAGAGTCAGCAAAACCAGTTGATCGTAAAATCAGGTCATCTGCCTAAAAAAGAAAATGAAATTGTCTTAGATGAGAAAGCCAAGGAAGAGGGCTACCGTCTGAATCAGACCTATAAAATTGATCAGCCGGATCAATTAAAACGAAAAACGTTTAAAATTGTCGGCTTTGTTCAGTCTCCGATGTATATAAGCACAGAAGAACGAGGGCTATCGAATGTAGGCAAGGGAAATGTTGATTTTTTTGCTTACTTACCGGAAAGCAATTTCTCTAGTGAAATAAAAGCAGTTATCTATGTGCGTTTTAAGAATGTACAGGGGAAAGAAACCTATGGGTCAGCCTATGAACAAACAATGGATAAAAACATTGCGGCAAGCGAAAAACTCTTCAAGGATCGACCAGAAGAACGAGCTACCGAAATTAGAGAAGAGGCTCAAGCTGAATTACTTCCAAAGAAAAATGAAGTGGCTGACAGCTTGGCAAAATTAGCTGAGGGTCAAAAGGAAATCGATCAAGCTAAAGATCAATTAGAACAGCAGCAGGCCATGATAGGAACGGAAAGTCCTCAGTTGGCACAGGCGCAAACCGCACTCGAAAACCAGCAAAAAGAGCTGGACAATAACCGCGAACAATTACTTTCTGCACAGAAAAAAATTCGTGAGAATGAACAAGCGATCCACGATTTGAAAACCCCCAGCTATACTTTTGACCAACGGGCTGAGAATCCTGGGTTTCAAGAGTATGGTGACCTTTCGGAGCGAATTGCGGCGATTGCAAATGTTTTTCCAGTCTTCTTCTTTTTTATCGCTGCTTTGATCACTTTTACAACAATGACGCGGATGGTAGAGGAAAATCGTCGAGAAATCGGTACGTTGAAGGCACTTGGGTATTCCCGCTTTGAAATAGCCATCAAATATATTATTTACGCCTTATCGGCTGCGATTATCGGTATCGTTCTAGGTTCGGTGATCGGCACACATACCTTGCCTCGACTTGTTTTTGAGCTTTCAAGTGATCGTTACAATTTTCCAGGTGTGGAGGCCTTTTATTTATCAAGACCGATTATCCAGGCGACCATTGCTTTTCTGTTTGCTAGTTTAGGTGCAGCGCTGCTTGTACTTATGCGGGAACTCCATGAAAAACCAGCGGAATTATTACAACCAAAGGCACCGAAACCAGGCAAACGAATTTTTCTAGAACGAATCACGCCAATTTGGTCTCGGATGAGCTTTAATTCAAAGGTGAGCTATCGAAATCTGTTTCGTTACAAATCACGCATGATCATGGCAGTGATCGGTATCGCTGGGTGTGCGGCCTTGATGGTTGCAGGCGTCGGCCTAAAGGACTCCTTGAGTTCGGTTGGGGATAAGCAATTTGGTCCAATCATTGATTACGATGCAATCGTGACACTAAAGGATCAGCCAGATCGGGCTGCGATTGAGAAGATTTTCACGGATAAGGAAAAAATCACCAGTCACTTGGGAATGATGAATCAAACGGTGGAATTAAAACAAAAAGGACAGGCCAATCAAAAATTGACTATGATGGTACCAGAGTCTCGTAAAGTGTTTGATCAATATCTTCATTTAAAACAGCAAGGAAAGAAATTTACTTTACCAGAAGAAGGCGCAGTAATCACACAAAAAATAGCCGAGTTATTTGAGCTGAAAAAAGGGGATAGTCTGACAGTCTATGATGAGGATCAGCAGCCTTTCAAGATTCGAATCGCGAACATCAGCGACAATTATCTAGGGAATTTCTTGTACCTTTCAAAAGACTATTACCAAAAAGTTCGTGGAACAAGCTTTGCTGTGAACAGTTATCTATTAAAGAGTAAAAAAATGTCCAAATCAGAAGAAGAGGACCTGTCAAAGACACTGCTGAATTCAGAACAAGTGACCAATACTTCCTTCATTTCTACTCAGATTGAAACACAAGAACACTCTATGGATAATTTGGATGGAATCGTTTGGATCTTTGTGGTTTTGTCAGGGTTATTGGCTTTCATCGTATTGTATAACTTGACGAACATTAATGTATCGGAACGTTTACGAGAACTTTCTACGATCAAAGTATTAGGGTTTTACGATCGAGAAGTAACGTCATATATATTTCGGGAGAACTTTGTTTTCACCATATTGGGAATCCTATTTGGCTATGGTCTAGGAATTATCTTAACGAAGTTTATTTTAGATCAGGCGTCGATGGAAACGATCACTTTTCCACTGGTCATTCGTGCAGGTGCCTATCTTTTAGCAGGTGGATTAACGATTCTCTTTTCAGTGATCGTAATGGTTGCTACTCATTTTCGCTTACGGCATATCAATATGATTGATGCACTGAAGTCGAATGAATAAATCCAGAAGAAAAGCGTTGACAAAAATTTGACGCAAGTCTATGCTTTAATCAATAGTTGAATGCAATGAGAAGGACAAAATTTGTTTCCACGCTCACTCTAAGAGAAAGAAGTCATGGCTGGAAGCTTCTGATTGAGCGAAACAAATTACTCCCTTTGAGTGACCGAAAACGGTCCGGCGGATACCCGTTATGTATCTTACGAGCCAAAAAGTGGAAACTTTTTGGGAACTTGGGTGGTAACACGTTTATTCACGTCCCTATTTATAGGGGCGTTTTTTTATTGAAAACCCTTCAGCCCTTTTGTTAAAATTAAAAGGAAAAGGCAGCAATCAGTATTATTTATTGAAAATGCGGATCGGAGTTGAGTTGGATGTCAAAGGAAGTCGAGATTGTTTTACCAGATGGAAGTAAACAAAAGGTGGCAAAAGGCATCACATTGTTCGAGATAAAAAATCAATTGATGGAAGAAGCGGTCGTTGGCAGTATTGATGGCGAGCTTGTTGACTTATCAACTCCAGTCAGTGAAAACGCCGAGCTGGCTTTTTATGATTGTGCTTCAAACGAGGGGACAACGGCCATTTGTCAATTGGTCAGTCTTTTACTACAGGAAGCGATAAAAGCGTGCTATCCAGAGGCGCTCTTTGCAAAAGCCCATCGAGAAGAACAGACGATTTGGGTCGATCTGCGAGTGAAACAACCGCTAAGCGCACTAATCTTGAAGGATCTCGAGCACCATATCAAGAAGGAAATAAAAACAAATAGAACTATTAAAAGTGCGAGAATGACTGTTTCAGAAGCGAAGGAAGTTTTTAAGGACAATGAACTAAAGCTCTCAGCATTAGAAGAATTGGATGCTGAACAAGTGGTCTTTGTCTATTCCTTTGGCAACGTGACGGAATATTTTCTGGAACCGGCTGCTTTAGACTTGCCGATGGCTAAATATTTTTCTCTTTTAAAAGTCTCAGGTGCTTACTGGCAAGGAAATCCAGAGAACGAGATGCTCCAGCGTGTTACGGGCGTTGTTTTTTCTGAAAAGGCACAGCTTTTAGCTCACTTAGAATACTTAGAAGAATCTGAAAAACGCAGCCATCAAAAGTTGGGAAAAGAACTCGATCTATTTATGTTCTCAGAAGAAGCGCCAGGAATGCCTTTCTATTTAGAAAATGGCTTAACTATTCGCAATGAATTACAGAAATTTTTGCGGGAGCTGCAGGCGAAGTATGATTATAAAGAGGTTAAGACACCGTTGATCCTGAATCAGCGATTATGGGAGCGTTCAGGACATTGGGATCATTATAAAAATAATATGTATTTCACAAAAGTCGCAGATGAGGATTATGCCTTGAAGCCGATGAATTGTCCGGGACATTGCTTAATCTATAAGGATCGCAAACGATCTTATCGCGATTTACCGATGCGCATGGCTGAATTTGGTCAAGTTCACCGTCACGAATTCAGTGGGGCTTTAAACGGGTTGCTGCGGGTTCGGACCTTCTGTCAAGATGATGCGCACATCTTTGTTCGAAGAAATCAAATCGAGCAAGAAATTGCCTTGGCATTAAAAATCATTGATGAAGTATACAAAATATTTGGTTTTGAATATGGAGTAGAGTTATCAACGCGTCCCGATGATTTCATGGGCGAGATCGAATTATGGGATGAAGCTGAAGCTTCTCTAGGAAAAGTACTAACTGACCTCGGCTATAAGTACAATATAAATGAGGGAGACGGTACATTTTATGGGCCGAAAATCGATATCCATATCAAGGATGCTTTGAATCGCAGCCATCAATGTGCGACAGTACAATTGGATTTTCAAATGCCGGAAAAATTTGATTTGACTTATGTAGATGAGAACAATCAGGAGGCACAGCCTGTAATGATTCATCGAGCGGTCTTTGGTTCATTGGATCGTTTCTTAGGAATTTTAATTGAACACTATGCTGGCGCCTTTCCGTTTTGGTTGGCACCAAAACAAGTAGCCCTAATCAGTGTCGCACAAACTCATGAATCAGGAGTAGAGGAATTGTTCCAAGAGTTTCATGCAGCCGGGATTCGTGTGGAGAAGGATCTGAGAAACGAGAAGCTAGGTAAAAAAATCCGCGAAGCTGAGTTACGAAAAATTCCTTATATTTTAGTCATTGGGGATAAGGAGTTAACGGAGGATACTTTCGCAGTTCGTAAGCATGGTAGTAACACGGTTAAGCAAATGTCGAAGGCAGCATTTTTAAGTCTGCTTAAGCAGCAGTTGCAGGAGAAAAATCATCAGTATTACTAATAAATACAAGTAAAAAGTGCTCAAAAGGCTGGTTTCGTCAACTTTTGAACACACTTTGAATTAATTTTGAGAAAACGCTGAAGTTCGCTTCAGCGTTTTTTGATGCCTTCTAGGAGCCAACGTGTTTTAAAATGAAAATCCCTCAGCAATTCGTCCTCTCCCCATTGATTGGCCAACATGTCTGTTAATGAGTCAATCACAAGTTTCATGGAAAAATATAAGAAACTAATTTGTTCCTCTGGTGACGGCATGTCAAAGTGATTTTTTTGCAGCAAGTCCTCCCACGCTTCAACTCCATGGTCGGCTTCTGGGCGATAGGAAAATAGATAGCTGTTTTGTGCTAAAAGGACTAATTGACGATAGCGCGTAGTACGTGTATCCAAGTCAACGTACAGCAGCAGAAAGGCTTCAATTCCTTGGAAAAAATCTCCCTCTTGTCGTGTCATATAGTCGATGATCTCTCCATGGATTTGCCCGGCATAGTAGTGAATCAAGTAATCATAAGCATCATTTAAGTCTTCAAAATATTTATAAAAAATCCCTCGTGACATTTGCAGTGCCGTCACAATTTCGCTGACTTTTACTTGGCTAACGGGTTTTTCGTAAAAAATGGTCAATAGCAAATCACGAATTTCCGCTTGTCGTGTTTCCGGTAAGTTTAGAAAAGTTTTTTTCGGCATGGGCTACCTCCCTGACAATTCTTCGGTACTTTTTTCTATAGTATAGCATATGAGCAAAATCGGTGACATTTTGTCACCGGAAGAGTATTCTGTTGTCAGAAAGGGTGAATGATATGTTTTTAGCGTGGAAAGAAATTCGCTATGCGAAATTAAGATATGGCTTGATTGTTGGGATCATGATTTTAGTGGGCTATGTGGTGTTCATGTTGTCAGGATTGGCCAACGGTTTAGCAGATGGAAATCGAACAGCCATAGATGATTGGGGGGCATCCTCTATCATATTATCAGAGGACAGCAATAAAATTGCTAATGCTTCCCAGTTACAAAAAACAGATACTAAACGAGTAACAGCGAAAGAAAAATCAGGAATCGGGATTTATTCTACAGCTGTAGAAAAGAAGAGCGGTGGGGAAAAGACCAACGTTTCAATCTTTGGTACAGCAAGTAACGCATTTGTCGTACCAAAAGTTATAAAGGGCCGACTATATAAAGCCAATGATGAAGCGATCGTATCAGAAAATCTTTTGTCTGAAGGATACAAATTAAATCAAAAGATAAAAGTAAATGATCAAACTCTGAAAATCGTCGGCGTGACAAAAGAAACAACCTATACACTTGCACCAGTAATTTATTTGAATCAAGCAGCATTCAAAACATTGAAATATGGATCTCAGCCAACAGGAAATGAGCCCATCAGTTTGATAGCGACAAAGGGCAAGACATCTATTGCGAATCCATCGGGACAAACAAAATTAGACAAAATGACACCTGAGACGTTTATTGAAAATATCCCAGGATATACCCCAGAAAAATTGACATTAAATACGATGATCTATTTCCTATTCGTTGTCGTGACAGCGATCATTGGTATATTTATGTATGTAATCACGTTGCAAAAAACGGCCATCTTTGGCGTAATGAAGGCTCAAGGAGTGGCGACAAGTTATTTGGTTCGTTCGATCTTAGCGCAGGCCTTTTTAGTTGGTGTGATCGGAGTAGCGATCGCGGTAGGATTAAGTGTATTGACGAGTTTGGCTTTGCCAAGTGCAATGCCGTTTGCGGTTCACTGGACAGAATGGATGCTTTATAGCTTAATTTTGGTAGTCGTTGCGATGATCGGTGGATTGTTCTCAATGCGCACGGTTACCAAGGTTGATCCAGTAACGGCGATTGGAGGGGAATAAGATGAATGATGTTTTAATGATGGAAAAAATCGTGAAAAAATTTGGACAAGGTCATACAGAAGTGACAGCGTTAAAGAAGGTAGATTTCAATGTGGCACAAGGCGAGTTTGTTAGTGTCATCGGTCCTTCAGGTTCAGGGAAAAGTACATTTTTAACAATCGCGGGAGGCCTTCAAACACCAACAGAAGGAAAGATTACGATTAATGGTGCAGACTTTAGTCAAATGAATGAAAAGCAACGATCTAAAGCCCGTTTTAAGGAAATTGGTTTTATTTTACAAAGCTCGAACCTAATTCCTTTTTTAAAGGTGAAGGAGCAATTTCAATTAGTAGAAAAAATTGAAAAGGAAAAAAATGCAGCTAAAATCGAAGAACTGTTAAAATCCTTGGATATTTGGGAGTTGCGTGAACAATATCCGAAAGCTTTATCTGGGGGCGAACGTCAGCGAGTAGCTATTGCTCGTTCACTATTCAATGATCCTCAATTAATTTTAGCGGATGAGCCAACTGCCAGCCTAGATTCAGACCACGCCTATGATGTTGTAAAACTATTAGCAAAAGAAGCCCACGAACGCAACAAGGCAATTGTGATGGTTACTCATGATGAACGAATGACGCAATGGAGCGATAATGTGTATCAAATGAAAGACGGTGAACTTTTACTAAAACAATAGTTGCCATTTTCCCTGTTTCCTGTGTATGATAGTCAGGTTGACAGTTTTCATTTTAACCATAGACAGAAGTAAAAGATACAGTTTTAGAAAGCAGGGAATTTATGGATATCTATTTAAAAAAAGCCGCTCTTCATATCGTGGATCGGGAATCTGGCGATCCGATATATAGCCAAAGCGAATTGGACTTGGCAACCGAATATATTCGAGACTACTTAACCAAAAAAATTCAAAAATTATCTTCAGCGCAAACAAAAACAGGCACCTTAGCAGAGGATTCAACCTTTGCTTTGTTAAGTCAACAAGCAGAGCATGATTTCTTGCCTGCTAGCGAAAAAATCGTGAATCGTTGGTATGAAGCCTATAAAGAAAGTGAAGAGGCACCTAGCGCCGATGTCTTTGTCGTATTATTTGAAGAAGACACACAATTATATTTAGCCTTTTTGAAGGTGAATTATCATGAGGGCTATACACATCTAGTTGATTCAGACGAGGCTGGTTTGAAGAACGAATTGATCCTTCATCGTGCATTGCTTTCAAGCAAATCACAAAAAGCAGATGAGGGAATCGTCGTACATTTAAGTAATTTAAGCTATGAAATGATCGAAAAAAAATATCCTTTTTCTGGAGAAAAGCGCTTGTACTTCTCCACGCAAGTAATTGAAAGTCGTCCAGCGCCATCGTTAGAAGAAAACGTTCGTGTGATCAAAAAAGCTGCCGAAAAAATTGGCGCAAAATTTGAAAATCAAAAGCATGATGTGATCGCTGATGTGAAAGAAGCTGTTTACGATATCGTGGAGGAAAGCGGACAAATTGATGCCAAGGTTGTAGCTCAGAAGGTCTTTAAGGATAATGTTTCAGCACAAATGGCGTTTCAAGAAGAGGTTGTTGAAAAAGGGTACGTAGATCAAGCCCCGCTATTAAAAGACGTTCGAGAAATCACAGAAAAGAAGTACGGCAAACAAAAGTTGAAGCTGTCTAACGGAATTGAGTTGATTGTTCCATTGGATGTTTATCGCAATCCCGAACTAATCGAGTTTGTTAATAATCCTGACGGAACAATTTCTGTAACGATCAAGAATGTTGATGAAGTCATCAACCGCCTGTAAAATGGCGGTTGTTTTTTATGAGCAAGAAAATCGAAAATTGAGCTGGTTCAAAGAATCAGCTAAAATAGAGAAAATGAGTGGAGGGACAAGATGGACGCATATCAAGAGTTTTTTCGTATTGGACAATATACCGACAACGAGGCGATGACAGGCTGTACCGTCATTCTTTGTGAGGATGGTGTTACAGGCGGTGTTTCGGTTCGCGGCGGTTCACCGAACACACGGGATACCGATGCACTGAAATCAGAGAATAATCGGAAGTTTGTTCACGGGGTGACGCTGTCTGGGGGCAGCGCTTTTGGGTTAGCAGCAAATGCTGGCGTCGTAGATTTTTTAGAGGAAAAGCATATCGGAAGGGACATGGGAATTACTTTTGTTCCTAATGTGGTAGGAGCGAGTCTTTTTGATTTACGGATTGGCCGTTCTGATGTTCGACCAAACTACCAAGCTGGACGCAGTGCCTGCGAGGCTGCATTTAAAAAACAACCTTTTCAAGCGGGAAATTATGGTGCTGGAACAGGCTGTACGGTGGGGACGATCAATGGTTCTCAAAATGCGATGAAAGGCGGTATCGGACTTCATACAATGCAACATGGCAGTCTGTGGGTAACTGCCGTAATCGCTGTTAACGCTGTAGGAGATGTTTTTGATGAGCAAGTAGGAAAAATTATTGCTGGCGCTCGAAAAGCGGGAGAGACAAGAATTGGTTTTTCAGAAGAACTCTTTCTTGAACATTATCAGAATGAAGCTGCTCTGTTTGATGGCAATACAGTGATTGGTTGTGTGATGACGAATGCGACGTTCCCGAAAGCCAAAATGAACAAGCTAGCTGACATCAGTCACAATGGAATTGCGCGAGCGATACGTCCGTCACACACAACTTATGATGGGGATACACTCTTTGTGTTAGGCGCAAATCAAATCGAAGCCAGCTTTGAAGCTGTATCTATCCTTGCAGTCGAAGCGGTTCGTCAGGCGATTGTAAAAGGGACCAAGGCTTCAGATACGTATCAGGATTATTTAAGCTATAAAGACCTATAGAAAAAGACTAGCCAAGTTTCAGCTAGTCAATGGGGAAGAATGGCTTATTGTACGCGAGGTTCAGATTCTAAGTTGTCTCCGATTTTATCGGCTTGATTACTCATTGCGTTTTTCGCACGATTCGTTTGTTTTGATGCAAATTTCCCAGTTGTTTGTGCAGCGCTAGTTACTTTATCTTGAACCGTTTCGCTGTCTTCTTCATATTCTTCACGTGTTTTGATATCTACAACGTTCACGTTTACTTCAATGACATCAAGATGAGTCATTTTATCTACTTGTTCAGAAATCAATTTTTTCATTTCATCATAAATGTTTTCGATGTCTTTGCCGTATTCAACAACTACATCCATATCAACGGCTACTTGCTTTTTACCGACTTCAGTGCTGATACCAGAAGTTACATCATCACTGTTAACTAATTTGTCTTTGATGTTAGAAAAGAAACCGCCGTCTACGGTTAATAAACCATCTACGTGTTCTAAAGCAATACCGATGATTTTTTGAATGACCTTATCTTCGTAAGTTAATTCACCTTTAACTTCTTTTTTTGGTTCTGTTGGTTTGATTGTTGTGTTTTCCATAATTTTTCTCCTCCTAAGTGTGTTAGTGTATAAACTTTTTCAAAAAGAAAAAGTTATTCCAAAGCTGATTCATTCCTATTTCTTTAAATAGTCATCTAAAATATGATTGTTTTTTAGGTAAATGCCGAGAGCAACACCGATAACTGTAATCAAAATTAGTAAAATCGTTTTAAAAAAGCCGATGGTAAAGAATAGTACAGCTAAGATAAAACCGAGGATACCGAAGATTGCAGGTAGTTTGTCTCGTGTTAAAAATTCTTGCATCGCTATTCCTCCTATTCTACTCGTGGCTCTGTTCGTGTCACCGTTGTTTCTGTTGGCGTTGGTTCAAGTGCTTGAAGTTTTACCTTAATAGAAACTTTTTCATCAGGCCCTACTAATTGCTTGATTTTTGTTTCCACGTTTTTAGCCCAACGATCTGTTTGACCGACTAAACCAGATGTTTTCTTCAACTGACCGCGAACATTCACTTTAATTTTATTTTTCGTCGCTGCTACATTTACTTTGGGATTATCCATAAAGTCTTCCTGTTTGATACTTGTCCGGACATACCCTTCAATTGCACGCTTGTCTAAAGCTAGTTTGCCACGTTCTTCCTGTAAAACGAACTTGGTCACTCTCTTTGGATAAAACAGGATGATGAAAATCCCGATTACCGTTAAAATGGCTAAAGCTGCTGCAACCCAGAATAAATAAATCTGAGCATAATTATTTGTTAATACGAACTGTTGCAGGGCACTTAGGTCTAACGGATTTGAAGCGATAAAGTAATAGATTGCTACGACAGATAGAAAAATAGAAAGTAAAACCAATGAGAAAATGATTAAGATGGTTTTAAGAAACTTGTTCATACCGTACCTCCTCACTTCACTATTATTTAACTGTTTACAATAAAATAATAGAATCTTATGGCTTTATTGTAAAAAAATCTGCTTATCATCTTATTAAAAAAATCTTTTTTATATAGGTTAACAAAGAATAAAGCAAAGAATAATAATCTTTTCGACCATTTTTCGGTTTTTTTATCATTAAAGAAAAAAAAGATAGAGCAAGGGTTTTGCGAAAAAAAAAGAAGTGTGCTAAAAATTGTGCACACTTCTTTTTAAGTGATTAATTAACGATCCTTCCATTTTCGGTATCGTCGATAAAGACTCTCGACAATTAAGAAGAGAATAGAGAGGGCTGCGACAGAATAACCAAAGATTCCTAAATCAGAAATAAAGGTATTCCCCTCAGAAGAGGTTTGAACGAGTATCGATGAACCGATTACTAAAGCAGAAAGGATCAGACCAATCACTAACCGATTAACCATTGCTTCCGCACGCTCTAATAGGTTCCGTTGATTTTTTAATTCTAAATTTAATTTTCCTTTGCCTTTTCCGAAGGTGTCCAGAGCATTTAAAGCATGGCTAGGAATTTTTGGTAGGGCTTTTAATGTTGTGAGATAATCCAATCCTGTTTCTTGTAACTCATCTTTCAAGTTCAGCTGTTGGAGAAAGTATTTTTGAGCAAAAGGTGCGACGACTTCAAACAAGGACAAATCTGGATTAAGATCCTCAATCACTCCTTCGAGCGTACCAAAGGCTTTGATCAGCATAGTGACCGAGTCATCGATCTGTAGGTTATTCTCATGACAAATAATGACGACCTGAGAAAAAACTTTTTGTAAATCAATTTCTTTAACTGGTAAGTTCAAATATCGATTTAAAAAATCATCCAGTTCATAGGTAAATTTCTCTTCGTCAAAGCTGCCGACCTGTTTGCAGATTGCGTGAACCGCGTTCGTGATCCGTTGATTATCTTTGCTATAGATCGCAATAATCGTGTTGCTCATTTTTGCCTGCATTTCACGATTGATTGTGCCCATCATACCAAAATCAATAAAGTTCAGACGGAAAGGTCGGAGTTTTTCATTTTTTGCATACGTAAATTCATATGGAAGGCGCCCAAATTTCCCTTGGCGGTTCTTTGTTTTCATTTGCTGATCTTTTTGATTTTCTTCCTTGCTCATTAATTGCAGTAAAATATTGCCAGGATGAGGATCGGCGTGAAAGAATCCGTCTTCGAATACTTCCTTCATAAAATGTTCTATCAGCAATTCACTGATTGTTTTTTTAAGTTCCTTATATGTCGTTTCGCCATGTGCAACTTTAGCATCCTCGGCACTGATTAATTCCTTTAAATTGTTGCCAGGCATTAATTCCATGACAATAACTTTTTTTGTGGAGTAAGCAGGGACCATTTGAGGAGACCGAATTTCTTTCCAACCATTATTCAAACGATAAAATTCTTCTGCTAGAACTAATTCTTTTTTGAAGTCTAACTCATTTTGTAGAGATTCACGGATTTCCTTCAAAATGTTTTTTAGATCAATGACTTTACTTTCCGGTACCCAATTAGCAATCGGAATGGCTTTTTCAAATAAAGACAAATCCAACTCAATTTCGGAGGCGATCCCCGGATGCTGGACTTTCACGACGACCTTCTGACCGTTTTTCAATCGTGCGTGATGTGCTTGGGCAATTGAGGCTGAGGCGAAGGGTTGTTCATCAAAATTGTCAAAAATCTCGGTTAAAGGGAGCTCTAGTTCTTTTTCAACAAGCGTTTTAACGGATTCAAAGGAATCCGTTTTCACATCATCCTGCAGCTTGCGTAATTCCTTAGTGAAAGCCAGTGTAAAAATATCTGTACGAACAGACATCATTTGTCCAACTTTAATGAAGGTAGGCCCGAGTTCCTCAAAGGCTTTTCGGACTTCTTCAGGATTCTTTTGCTGAGTAATGTTTTTTACGACGCTATAATGGTTAACGATTTTTACGATTTGACGCAAACGCGCCGCTTTAGATTGTTTCCCCATCGTTAACACCTCCCACATTTAGGATTGATAGTTAAATAGTATGCTTCTATCTTACAAGAGAACTTTCCTAGTTACAAATACCCCTCTGTTTCTTTTGTAGAAGCAGAGGGGGAAGGTTAATGATTGGTCACTACTTGAATCACTTGCATAATACAATAGGTGATACCCGCAGCAATAACAGGACCTGCAGCAATTCCTTTGAGGAAGACAACGCCCATGATTGTACCAAAAACTAAAGCGACAGTAACTTCTGGGGATTGATTGATCAGCCCCACTCCTTTTGAAGATAAGACAGCGACTAACACGCCGCAGATCGTAGCGACCCAGCCGAGAGGGGACTTTAATGTGTTCAGTAAATCTTTCAAAACGATGTCGCCAGTGGCGATCGGAACTAAGATGGTCGCCGAGATCAGGGTAACCCCCCAATTGATTCCCTGCTTATTTAAAAGGGATAAAAACTTGTCTGAATGAGGAATTAATTTTAAAATTAAAATCGCTGCGGTTGCGATCAGTAAGCTTTGATTTTTTGCGATAAATGCAATTAGTAAAATAACTCCTAAAAATAGCCAGCTTTCCATTTCTTCACTCCTTCTATGATCCTGCAATTTTCTCAGAAATAAACTAGTCATAGCTTCCAAGAAATAGGTAATTTTTTCAACGTATCTACTATACAAGATTATTCAGGAAGTTGCGACTTTTTTCCCAAGCCACTTTAGTGTAAGCTTTTAAAGGAAGGGGGAAGCAAATGAAGATAGGATTACGTACAATAAAAACATCCGTTGCAGCACCGATTGCTTTATTATTAGCTAGTGGATTCCATCTGGAATCGGCTGCTTCGGCTGCAATCATTACGATTTTGACAGTAACAAATACGAAACGTTCTACTGCTAAGACAGCTTTGAATCGGCTTTTTTCTTTGACCTTAGCGACATTGATTGCGGCAGTCTGTTTTTCGCTTTTAGGGTTTCATCCAATAGTCTTTGGTTTATATTTACTAGTATTCATCCCACTATCGATTCGCTTTGATTTAGCGGAAGGGATAGCGGTTAGCTCGGTTCTGATCACCCATTATCTGGTTGCCGGAGAGATGCCTATAAGCCTGATTATCAATGAATACCTGCTGATGATCATCGGTGTTGGTTGTGCGTTAGTAGCCAATCTGTATATGCCTAATACGGAGAAGAAGATTCAAGAAGATCAGATGGTGGTAGAGGTTTCGATGAAAAAGATGCTGGGGCAAATGTCTGCGTATTTGAATCAGCCGGCGAAAGAAGAAGAACTACGTCACGAGTGCTTAACTTTGCGGGACTTCGTTCGGGAAGCGCAAGTTCGCGCGCAGGAATTCGAAGAAAATCGCTTCTTTTCTGGCAATAGCTATTATTTCGAATATTTTGCGATGCGCCGTTTGCAGCTGCGTGTACTCGCCGACATGCTACAAATTCTAAATCGGTTGGACGCTGACCCTGAAGATGTTCAGGAATTAAGGGAATTATTTGAATTTACCTCAAAAACTTTAGCTGAGGAAAATGACGGTTCTGAAATTTTAACGAAAATTGCTGAGACAGATCAGCGGTATCAGCAAAAACAATTACCGGAAAGCCGTCAGGCCTTTGAAGAGCGCGCGATGCTTTTTCAGCTGTTTCAACTTTTTCAAGATTTTATTGAAATTAAAGCCGGCTTTAATCGGAAAAAGTAATGAGAAAGAATCAGTCTTTTGTCCCATGTAAACGGTTGATAAATTCTTTATGATAAAGATAAGAAAAATAGATAAGGGGTATAAAAAATGAAAAGAGTGGTTATTGGGTTGATTTTGGTTGGGGCTGCGTTAGTAAGTATAAGCAGTATGTTTTTTCATAATCGAATGAGTAACGAGACCTTCACGACAACAAAAGCTGTGAACAAATTAGTTGTGGACGATCGTAATATGCCGATTGATGTTGTGGGTGTTTCTGGAAACAAGACACGGATCAGTTATAAGAAAAGCCGAGATATCAAATATCGAATCAAACAAACAAGCAATTCTCTGCATTTAGAACGTAAAAGAACGATAGGGTTTAATTTTAGCTTCTTCAATTTTGGGAACCGTAATCCAAGAGTAACCATCGAAATTCCGAGAGCAAAGCTCAAGGACTTACAGGTTGAAACATCTAACGGTAAGATTTCGACAGAGAATTTGTCTCTGGACAATCTTGATTTGGAAACAAGCAATAGCAAGATGATTATCAATGATGTTGATGCGCATTCTGTTGATGCTGAAACCAGTAATGGAAAACTAGAGCTCGCGAAAATGAAATTTGAGGACGGCTCTTTTGAAACCAGCAATAGTAAAATGAGTTTGCACAATCTAGAGTTTAGAGAAGGCGAATTTCAAACTTCAAATGGCAAAATTGACTTGATGGATTTGAAGCCAGCGGAGTCTTTATCGCTTAAAACAAGCAACTCAAAAATAAACGGAACGATCATTGGAAGCAAAGAGGATTTTGCGACGGACGCTAAGACAAGCAATGCCTCGAATAATTTAGACAATCGTGATAGCGGCTCAAAAGAATTAGAAGTGAAAACCAGCAATGGAGATATTGAAATCGCCTTTGTTCAATAACCTGTGTTCTAAAAGGAAGAGAACCTAATGACTTTAGCTTATAATGAATGAACTCTTTTGTGATGGTAATCAAGACAATAGCAGGTATTTTTTGTCTAGGTGTAATCCTGTTATTGATTTTTGGCAATCGTTAGGCGTATAAGAAAGGGAGTGGTGACAAAAAAACTTGTCACTACTCCCTTTTCTGTATAAACGGTGTTCTATAGAACCTTCTATTTTTTTTGCAGGATGTTTGTCTTTCGTTGAAAGCGCCAAACTAAAATTGTTTCCGAAATAGCTAAATACAGGAATAATCCCGCAATGATTAAAACGGCATCTGTTCCAAACCTTCGATAAGAAAATACAGACAAAATTGCTCCTGCGATAAAGGCCAAGACGACTAAAAGAAAATGGATGAAACGGGTTTTAGCTGCTTGATCCTTCGTGCTTAAATAGTCGTAAAGATTTGTTGCCACTCCTTTAAGGTTTCCTGTAGTGAACAGGTTCGTGTAAGCAAGTCCATTGATTTTATCAAAGGAGACCCACTGGATTGCGGCAGTAAAAGCAATAATGATTGTGATGACTGCAGGGTGTGGTTGTAAGACCTGTAAGCTGATAACAAAAAAGACAATCGCTTCGAAATAAAGCAAGAACAAACGCCAAAAATGTTTTTCTTTTCTTTTAAAGTAATCAATTAAGAACTTTGCTAAAAGAATTCCCATAAAAAAGAATAAAGTGGAAAGCAATTTTTTTCCAACCATATTCCACTGTCGCTCATAGGCTTGAATGATCGCTAAAATTAAGTTCCCAGTTTGAGCAGAAGCGAAGGCTTCATAACGAATATAAGTATAGCTATCAACCATCCCACCAATAAAAGTCAGCACTAGTCCTACGGAACGATTCTCATGAAAACTATTCTCCATCTATGATTCATCTCTTTTCGCTGACTATCTTACCATATTTTTCAGAAAACTGTTAATCAGTTTCACGATTGCTTCTAAATGATAGGACAAGAACCTGCGTCTCCATGATAGCTCGTACAAAAAATAGTGGATTACCATGATTTTGGAAATAATTCTTCAGTATATAAACAAGAAACGGGTGAAAATCTACATGAAGTTTTCATAAGAAAACTTTAAAACTTTCCTCTTTTTCTTTAGCAAAAGCAAATGATTGCTTCTTCTTTAACTTTATAATTCGGATTATTGACGTTGAACCTTGTTTATAGTAGTAGTTATTGTTAAAAGCATAAGATTTTACGAACGGTTGGATAAAAATTTACTGAAGTAACAAGTTGTTCACGAGGTGCTACCTTTTTATAAAGAATGTGTTAGAATGAAAATGCTTTTTATCCTGTGAACGTGAAGGGAATTGAGAACACACCATGCCTGTAAAAAAAAGGACACCATGGTTAGAGGCATTTTACGCGGCATTGCCGCTTTGTTTGAGTTATATTCCGGTTGGCTTGGCCTGTGGCATGTTGCTGCAAAAAGCGGGATTTAACATCCTATTAACTGTCTTACTTTCGATGCTTGTTTTCTCTGGAGGCGCACAATTTTTAGTCGTCTCAATGATAAGTGTGCATGCATCATTTGTGTCCACAATCTTAATGGTTTTTTTCTTGGAGTTGCGCTATGCATTACTGGGCTCTAGTTTGTCACAATTTTTTAAAAAGGAAAAGCGATCATTTATTGCGCTGTTTTCTCAGTCAATGAATGACGAGAATTATGCGGTAAATTATTTAAAATATTCTACTGATCCTGAATGGAATCGAAAAAAAGCTTTGTTTGTCAATTGGTTTTCAATGGCCTCTTGGACAGCCAGTACAGTAGTGGGAAATATTTTTGGTTCTGTGATCCATGTGGATACGGAATTGGTTCATTTTGCTTTAACAGCAATGTTTATCTTTATGTTTATGATGCAGTTGAACAATGGTCTTTTACTTGTTACTGGTTTGTTATCTGGCGGTTTGGCAGTCATTTTTATGCTAGTAATCAAAAATACTTTTGGTTTGATTTTGGCGACATTATTGGCTTCGTTCACCGGTTATCTGATCGAGCGGTTTCGTAAAACTGCTGATAAGAAAAATGATGGACCGGACCATTATGATTTGACTGGCGAGGAGGTCCACCATGAGTAATACTTCATTGCTTTTGTTAATTCTTTGCCTATTTGGGGCATCCTATTTACCGAGACTTTTTCCAATGCTTTATTTTTCGCAACGACAAGTGCCTCAGTGGTTTAGTGATTGGATGAAATATGTGCCGATCTCATTGTTTGCGGCATTAGTCTTTAAGGATGTATTTATCAGTAATAATAGCTTTGATTTGATTGGCAATACTCGAATCATTGCAATGTTTTTAGTGGCTGGTGTTGCCTATAAGACTCGCTCGATGGCTATTTCAGTGATTACCGGTTTAGCCGCTGTGTTTGTATTATCGATGCTTTAAAAAAGGCTCTTCGTCAAATCGTGTTGGTGGAGACAAATCTGAATAAAATTTAGTCCGGTATGCGGTGCGAGTTGTGCACCGCATACTTTTTTACTTTTCAAAGATCAATCCTTGCTGTAAATAAATCCGTGCTCTGAAGTTGTAGAAATTACGATAGCCAAATGCGATCCGCTTAATCAATTTGATTTTGTTGTTTAGTCCTTCTGTTGCTCCATTTGAAAGTTTCACTTTAAACGCATTGGCGATACCAGAATGATAGCGATAAAAGATCTGGAATTTCTTTTTGAATGCTTTAGGAAAGGTAGGGTCTATGTGTTTCAGTGTTTCTTGAAATCCTTCATTATCACGTTTATTGAAATAATAACGCAATAGTTGGACAAAGTGATAGGCTTTTCGTAGTTCTTCGCTGTAGCTCAGGAGTTCATCAATCACTTCTGTCTGGCTCATTTCCTTTTTGAACAGCCGATGATAGTGGCGTTTGAGCGGCTCCAGCTTATCTGAATCTTTGAGCAGTAGTTTCCAATAGCGTTTTAGCCGACGGTATTTCTTTTGATCTTCTGAACGAGAGGTGCGAAAACGATTCATGATTTGTACGCGCAATTGATTGAAATTCCGATTGATGTGCTGCACGATATGAAAGCGGTCCGTGACGATTTCCGCATTGGGAAAGACCTTTTTTAGTAGCTGATTGTAGCTGGCGTTCATATCCATGACAAGGTATTTGACGTTTAGCCGTGCTTTTCTGGGAAAGCGCATGAAGTATTGTGTGAGCTTAAATAATCGGCGATCCTCAAGGATGGTAAACAATTTGTTTGTCGTTCCATCAACACAGATAAAGCTCATCGATCCAGCGACAGATTTCATGGATTTGAATTCGTCCATACATAAGACAGTGGGCAAGTATTTTTTGTTTGGTTGATAGTCCTTCGTCGCTTCTCGTAAGATCCGCGTGATGGTACCGTCAGAAACAAAGAATTTCTTTGCGATTAATTTGCGAGATTGATTTTCGAATAGCTCCATGAGTATCGCATGTTTCAGTTCTTTCGTTAGTTGGTGGTGATCATCGACTAAGTCGGTTTTGGCAGAAAACTTTGTGCCGCAAGCATGGCACAAGAAGCGAGATCGTTTCAATTCTAAGATG
This sequence comes from Enterococcus sp. DIV0170, assembly GCF_051710765.1. Lineage (NCBI taxonomy): Bacteria > Bacillati > Bacillota > Bacilli > Lactobacillales > Enterococcaceae > Enterococcus > Enterococcus sp. DIV0170. The sequence continues at coordinate 2,525,753 of NZ_JBIOLG010000001.1, read as the reverse complement.
GTTAGCTTTTCTTTGACTTTTAGCATCTGAGAACGGGTCGTATAGGAACCATTGCGAATGATTTCTAAGGAGCCGCAGTTTTCACAACGACTAGGAAAAGTGATTAGTTTTCCTTTAATAAATTGGGCTTGAACCCCTTTGTATCTTCTTTCTTCGAGCCAATCGTCATCGAAGTGAAAGTGTTTGTCTGTTAATCCAAGTAAATTTCTAGTATGATTATCCATAGAGGGACTCCTTTGGTTAGGTTGGTTTTAGAAGGCTAAATCTTACCAAACGGTAGTCTCTTTTTGATTTGAAGACAAGTAAAAAGTGCTGGCAGAAAATCGGGTTCGATTTCCCACCAACACAAAATATTATAGAACCTTAAAAAATAGACATCCGTTTAAGGATGTCTATTTTTTAATTTTGATATTCAGCAATTGGCCGATAAGTTAAGACCTGCATTTTTCGGTAAAAATCAGCTGGTAGATTTTTCCACGACTCCAAAAGATTGTGGAAAAAACCTCCTTCAGCATTAATAATGTATTCATTTAATAAAAGACCAAAAGATTTTTTTGGTTTTTCTTTGACTAATTTTTCATAAAACTCAGTTGCTTGCTCTGGATTATCAGCGACAAAAAGAGTATTGACTTCAACATAAGCGCCTTCGATGTTTTGTGTTTCTTCGACAAAATAGACTGATTTAGTAATTTTTTGTCCCTCCATCATATGAGCCATCCTTTCTTATAAGTTACTCATAGCTTACAAAACAAATATTAACTAACTGTGAATTTTGAGATGCTTTAACTCAAATATTTATGAAGATTTTTGGTTATTTGGCAAAAATATTTTAAAAACACTTCCTTGATTGAGGGAACTGTTGACTTTTATTGTTCCTTGGTGTAGCTCGATGATTTGTTTTGCTAAAGCTAAGCCTAAACCATTGCCTTTAGTTTTTCGACTCGTATCACTTTGGTAAAACTTATCAAAAATGCGACTCGACACCTCGTTAGTCATACCGATCCCTTCATCGCTGAGAGTGATTACTTTCCCATCTTCTACATCACTTAAATGAACATGAATACTGCTGTCTCTTTGACTGTATTTAATGGCGTTATCCATTAAATTCAGCCACACTTGATAAAGAAATTCTTCATTTCCATTGTAAATCGTATGAGGCAAATCTAAATCCAATGTTAGATTTAACTGCTCCCACTTCGGCTGAAGGAATAGGATGACTTCACGAATTTGTTCGTCTAATCGAAAGGGTTGAAAATCTAATCCCAAGCCTTGATTTTCAAGTTTGCTAAGCTTCAATATGTTATCTGTCAAATGTGTCAGCTGCTGCGTGCCATCTAGCATGCGTTCCAAATAATTTTGACGTTCTTCCTTAGATAAAGAGTCGTCTTGCAACAGCTGTACGTATCCTTTGATTGTAGCAATAGGTGTTTTAAATTCGTGAGAGACGGTAGAAACAAAATCATTTCGTAAGGTTTCAATGCTGCTGAGTTCTTTTACCATAACGTTAAAATCATGATAGAGTTCCTTCACATCCTCCATTTGCTGTTGTTCATCTAATTGGATTGCGAAGTCGCCCTTTGAAACTTTACTCATGGCTTGTCTCAAATCACCGATAGGCTGCAAAATACGTTTGCCGACAAAGAATGAAAGGGCAGCACCAATCACTAAACTCAAAAAAATGATGAAATAAAATGGAAAAAGGTGACCTTCTCGCTCGGGGGCTAGCAGCTGATAGTGATTGACCGTAAAAAGCAGACCCACGAAAACAGACAGAACGATGACCATCATTAAAAAGGTAATTGCGACGAAGTATATCCATAGTTGGGAAAATAATTTCTTTCTCATGTGTGGATGACCGCCTTATAGCCTAGCCCGCGAATGGTCTCAATCGAAAAATTAGGATTTGTTTCTAAACGCGTACGAAGCCGTTTGATGTGAACATCAATCGTTCGTTCATCAGTATCCGAATCTAGCCCCCAAATTTCGTCCATTAATTGTTGCCGAGTAAAAATTTTATTTGGATAGGCAAGTAATTTATAAAGAAGCAAAAATTCTTTCTGTGGTAACGTTTCAGTTAGTGAGGGTGTTTTAATTTGATAGGTTTCCTGATCAAGACGGGTATCACCAATGGTCAACTCTTTCGTATGAACAATTTGTGCTCGCCTTAATAAGGCGTCGACACGTAAAAGCATCTCATTTACATCAATCGGCTTTACCATATAATCGTCAATACCGATCTTAAAGCCGCGTTTCTTATCTTCAAAAGAATCTTTTGCCGTGATAAAAAGAATCGGAAGATCATAGTCTGCTTCTCGCAAACTTTCAGCCAATTCATAGCCATCCATGTCAGGCATCATGATGTCACTGATGATTAGGTCTATAAATTGTTTGTCCAAAATATCTAAGGCTTCTATGCCGTTCATCGCACGAAAAACTTCAAAGCGTTCGTTTTTTAAAGCGGATTGATAAAGTAAGGATAAGTTTTCATCATCTTCCACGATAAGTATTCGATTCATTTGCGTTGCCCTCCCTTTTGCTTAATAATAGTATCAAATCACTGTGAACCTAGTATGAATTTTTGTTCATTTTGAGTTAATAATGCCATGCTATCTTGGCAAAGTAAACTAAGAGAAAAAGGGTGACGCAATGTTAGAGTTAAAGGATATAAAAAAATATTATCATGTGGGGGATACGACCACGAAAGCTTTAGATGGTGTATCTGTCGCATTTCGTCGACAGGAGTTTGTCGCGATTCTAGGTGCCAGCGGTTCTGGTAAGACCACTATGTTGAATGTAATCGGGGGATTAGATAACTATGACTCAGGAGACATGGTGATCGATGGGAAATCGACGAAAACATTTAAGGATTCAGATTGGGATGCTTACCGAAATAATTCTATTGGCTTTGTTTTTCAAAGCTATAATTTAATCAGTCATTTGGGTATTATTGATAATGTGGAACTTGGAATGACCTTGAGTGGCGTTTCGAAAGAAGAAAAGAAACAACGGGCTGAAGATGCGCTGAGACGTGTCGGCTTAGAGGATCACATGCATAAGAAGCCTAATCAGCTTTCTGGCGGACAAATGCAGCGGGTCGCGATTGCACGAGCATTAGCCAACAATCCAGACATTTTACTTTGTGATGAGCCTACTGGTGCATTGGACACAGAAACCAGTGTACAGATTATGAATTTGATCCAAGAGTTATCAAAGGAAAAATTGGTTATTATGGTAACCCACAATCCTGAATTGGCAAGTAAATATGCGGACCGTACCATTCGATTTTCTGATGGTCGGATCATGGATGACTCTCATCCTCATATTGAAGGGAAAAAAGGCGAACAATTTCAGCTAAAACGCACGAAAATGAAATTCATGACTGCCTTGAAGCTTTCCTTTAATAACTTGCGGACGAAAAAGGGACGGACCTTCTTAACAGCCTTTGCTTCAAGTATTGGAATCATCAGCATCGGGATTGTCCTATCTCTATCAAGCGGCTTCCAAAAGCAAATTGATAGTACTCAAGCAGAAACGATGGCGAAGTATCCAATCACAATCTCAAAAACAACCACCGATCAAACAGCCAATCGAAATCAAGCGCTGGGATCGGAAAAAGCCAGTGGGGCAAGTAAAGAAAATAAGAACAATATTGTTGCAAAAATCAGCGATGAAGATAAAGCCCAGCATACAAATAAAATTAATCAAGACTATGTAGATTACATTAATGATATAGATCCTAAGCTGAGCAATAATATCGGATTTACTCGTGTTGTGGGAATGAATCTTCTACGCGATGTAGACGGCGATGTAAAACCAGTGAAATTATCGAACGAAGCACCTGATAGTGGTCCTTCAATGATGAGTGCGATGTCTAGTATGACAGGAATGGGCGTATCCTCTTTTCCAACACAGTTAGATAAGAATTCAGGGAATTTCTTAGAGGACAACTACAAGCTCTTGTCAGGAGCTTATCCAAAAAGCGATACAGATGTTGTATTAATTGTGGATGCGAATAACAGCACCAATATCAACTCATTGAAGAATCTAGGCTTTGATGTCAAAGATGGTGAGAAAATAGATTTCGATAAAATCGTGGGAACGGAATTTAAACTAATTAATAATAATGAGTATTACACAAAGCTTCCAACAGGCAATTTTATTCCCAACAATGATTACAAAGCGATGTATGATAATGCCAATAATGATACGCTGAAAATCTCTGGTATTTTACGAGTAAAACAATCTTCGACGATGAATCTTTTAGCACCGGGGATTGCTTATAGTAATGAGCTAACCTCGAAAATCGTAAAAGACAATGAGAACTCAGAAATTGTTAAAGCGCAAAAAGAGACCGATACAAACCTCATGACGAACGAGAAACTAGATGATACAACGAAAGATAGTACAATTGCTTATCTAGGTGGAAGCAGCATTCCAAGCAGCATTATGATTTATCCGAATAATTATAAGGATAAGGAACAAATTTTGAGTTATTTGGATGATTACAATAAGGGTAAGAAAAAAGAAGACAAAATCATCTATACTGACTTAGCAGGAACAATGACAGAGTTAACCGGGGGATTGATGGACGCCATCACGTATGTCTTGGTAGCTTTCGCTGGTATTTCGTTAGTAACCAGCATGATCATGATCGGGATCATTACGTATACTTCAGTAATTGAGCGGACGAAAGAAATTGGTGTATTAAAAGCGTTAGGAGCGCGGAAAAAGGATATTACACGTGTATTTGATGCAGAGACCTGTATTTTAGGAGTTGCCTCAGGAACACTGGGTGTCGTCATTGCTTATCTAGCGACATTCCCTATCAACGCGATTTTATACAACATGACCGAATTAAAGAACGTTGCCCAATTGAATCCCGTTCATGGAATCATCTTGATTGTTGTTTCAACAGTCTTGACGATGATTGGCGGACATATTCCGGCAAGAATGGCAGCGAAAAAAGATGCTGCAATTGCTTTGCGAGCTGAATAGAAAAAGAAGGAATGCCGAGATTAAGGCATTCCTTCTTTTGATTTTATCCGATAAAAAGATAATTGATTACTGCCAGAGCAATAAAACCTAAGGCAATCAGTCCACAGACAAAGAGATGAAGGCGTTTATTCATCAAGGCAACGGCAATAAATTCTCTTAGAAACGCATTCGGTAAATAATAGCGTGCGGTTTTTGAACCGATCCCGTCGATCTTTAAGCCAACCTCTTCAGCATACATCCCTGCACGGAAAATATGGTAATTGTTAGAAGTGAAGATCGCGTGATAGCCTGACGGGTTTTCCCGTTCCATAATTTCTTTACTGAAACGCATATTTTCAAGCGTATTCGTTGATTGAGCCTCCATTAGGATATCTTCATCTGGAATTCCTTGCTCCAAAGCATATTCCCGCATAGCCTGTGCTTCCGGAATTTTTTCATCCGGTCCTTGTCCACCGGACATTAAAAGCTGCGGCGGCGACAACGTCTCTTCGCTTTGCTTTTTATAAAATTGAATGGCTCGGTCGATCCGTTTTGCTAATAAAGGAGTAACCTTTTCACCACCAATTAATCCAGCACCTAAAACAACGATATAATCTTGATTGAATTTTGGTTGATTAAATTGATAAATGACAGAGATGGATAAAAAGTTCCAAAAGACAACAAAAAAATAAAAAGCAATGGTGGTAGGAATGGATAATAAAATGACTGACCAGTTTGGTAGAATTTTCGGTCCATAAATTTGCATGACTATCAATGCAATAATTGCCAATGCTAAGATTAATGTTAACAAATTCGGCAGTCTTCGCGATTCGTGTCGGAGAACAATAAAACTATTCCCAATCAAAAAAATAATCGCAGCATATAGGCCAAATAGAATAACAATTAAGAAAAGAACGGCTAATATGGCAAGAATTCCCGCGCCAATCAGTGAGCCATTTGTAGCTGTAACAATAGCGACATAGCCCATAAAGCTAATGAGCATTAAGTTAAACAACCACCCGTTTCTTAAGCGACATTTTTCTTTAAAGTAGAAATAGCAGAATAGTAAAAGAAAAAATAATGGAATTAAAATGAAGAATGTCCGATTTTGTATTTCAAGGATACAAAAATATAAGAGCATAAAAATCCCTGTCCAAATAAGAAATCGACTTAGCCGCTTTCCTTTGAAACGAATCCATAAGCCAATTAGTACAATAAAATAAAGAGCCATAGCAATGAAATCTCTTTGCATGCCCAAGTGTATCACGCCTTTCCAAGTTTAAAGATACGACAATTTATGAATGCTCTTCTGCTTCCATATCGTATTTAATAAAATTTCGATAAAATTGTCTATTTATTTCTCTATGTCAGTATACCAAAGAAAAGAGTAAATACTTAGTTAGGAACTATTAGTTGGTTTTATTTTGGAAGATTAGTAAAATTGTGGGGAGGGGGAATGAGCATGGAGATAAAAGGAGTCAATCGTGTAGATCTGCCAACGACTTTTGTCATCGGTAAAGAAGGAAGCGGCTTATCAGAAGATAGCGCATCATGGGTTCCTTTACTATGGGATCAGATGAATAGCCATTTTGAAGAAATAGTGGATCTTTTAGCGGATCAAGAAATGAAAGATTTGCATCTATGGGGACTGATGAGTGACAGCGAACACTGGTTAGAGCCATGGCAAGAAGAAGGACGCTATTTGGCTGGCGTTCAAGTACCAGAAGAGGCTAAAGCTCCAGAAGGTTGGGTACGTTGGGAACTGGCGCCAATGAGCTACTTGACAGTAATGGCCAGTGCAGAAAAAATTGAGGAAGCGACCAATCTAATGTTGGGAGAAATCTTTCCTCTAGAAAAGCTAGAACTTGCTGGAGCAATCCAGGAACATTATTTACCGCATTTTGCAGAAGGTGAAGTTGAATTATATTTTCCTTTCAAAGCAAAATAAAAAAATCGGCTTCACTCTCGAATACTTGGAGTGAAGTCGATTTTTTTTATCATCTTGCCTTTTCAAACGATGTCAAAAGCTTTTTATTAGGCAAACAGCCCAGTAATTTTTTGCCAAATTAATTCAAAGGTGCTGGCTTTTTGAACCTCATTCTTTGTTACAAGATCAGTCGTTGCTGCCTCATTTTCTTGAACATAACCTAAGGTATCTTGTGTCAAGGAAACACTGACAGTACCGAGTTTTTCATTTTTGTGAACAGGAGCAATGACAGCATTATTGTCTAATAAAGATTGATCTAAGGTAGTCTTAATCGTTAAGTTTTTTGGGTCCATGTCATTTCGTACCCAAAGTTTGACGGGCTTTTCCATAGCTAGACCAACTGTTTTTTCCTTGCCTTCAGTGACTTTCAGTTCTTTTTTGTCTGTCGGTGTTTGACCTGCGACAGTCACATCCTGCTGACTCCAATTATTTAAGCAGTAATCCATCAACTTGCCCGTTTCTGCGAAGCGCGCATTTTCATCGTTTGGCTGATCTAAAGCATTTAAGATGACGGTAATAACACGGCGACCATCTTTTTGGATCGTACCGACAAAACATGCGCCGGCAAGATCAGTTGTTCCGGTTTTTAGACCATCGACGCCTTCTTTATAGTTGGGGCCATCAAATAGCATGACGTTCCAATTCTTCATTTCATCTGGCTGAGAGGTATTGGGAGCGAAAGTTTTTTCTTTGATTTTTGAAGTTTCTAAGACTTCAGGGAAATCTTTGATTAAATGCTGCGCAATAATGGCTACATCACGAGCAGACATCAAATTCTCATCGTTTTCCTGCGTTCCTGGATACATATGTTCACCGAGGTAGACATTACTTAAACCAGAAGAATTAATGATAGTTGCATCTTTAATGTCCCATTTCACAAGCTGCTCGCGCATTTGGTTGACGAATGTATGCTCATTGCCAGCAATTAATTCAGCCAAAGCCACCGCACAGGCATTTGCTGATTGAACAATCATAGCCTCAAAAAGATCCTTGACCGTGTATTTTTGACCACGGACTAACGTAACATTGGATAATTCAGGGACTGTGCTCAGTTTTTCAGCATATTCTGAAATCGGTACTTCTTGCTCCCAGGTAATTTTTTGTTGTTTAATTGCGTCTAAAACGAGGTATGCCGTGATCGTTTTAGTGATGGAAGCAATGCCTTTGGGAGTATCACCGTCTTGGTTGAAAAAAACTTTTCCTGAGTCAGCGTCAATGGCGTATCCCGCATTAGCATTGACAGAAAAGTCGTCAGCTGCTCGGGCGGAGATTCCTATGAGGCTTTGGAAAAAGAGTACCAGGACGACCAAAACAAGGGGGAATCTTTTCTTTTTATTCATTGGTGGGCTCCTTTACTTCTATTAACCATAAAAGTTTAGCAAAATCATAGGGTGAATTCAAGAAAATACATGAAAACACATGAAAACACTAGAGTTTTTCATTAATTCTGAAAGACTCTAGTGTCAGATGATAACATTTTTTATTTTATTTGTTTAAAAGCTGCGTCCGCCTCCACCAAAGGTTCCGCCGCCACTGGAATTTGTCGTGCTGCCGCCACCTCCGCCTCCGTTGTTATTGGAAGGCTTTGGAATTCGACGAGTGGTGACAAAGGAGTTGACCAATTGATCTTGGCGTTCAGTTAGATCCAATTGGGCATTTTGGCGATAAGGGTAGCGATAGGTTCCAGTCTTCAGTTGATAACGTAAGCGCACAGAGACGAAGAATCCAATTGCCACAACTGCTGCAATGATCACACCAATCGTAAGTTCAACAGGGGTGATTGACTTGTAATAAGTGATTTTACCAGTTTTTTCATCTTTTCGATAGGAACCGCCAGGGACACCGGCATCAACAAAATCTTTAGCATTAGATAGGTAAGCGGCACTGGCTTGGTAGTAATTGCCATCCTTCATCGCAGCGGTCACATCATCTAGAAGCTGATCTCTCCGCTTATCAGTAATAAAATCGATCATATTCCCTGATGTTGATAGATAAATTTCCCGTTGATTCATATCCAATAAAAGCAATGCGCCATTATTATTTTTTCCAACCCGATCCATTAATTGCTCATTAGCGTACTTTCGTGGTTCTTCGGAATTAGTCGTTGTTGTTAGGATAAAGACTTCGCCTTTGATTTCTTTATTGATGGCATCTGCTTGCTTCGATAGCTCTGTTCGTTCTTCTGGAGACAGCAGGTTTGCTTGATCATCTACTGTATCCGAGGCAGCAAAAGCTCTTAACGGATTGAACAGTGCGAGAAAGCCTAAGAGTAAAAGGAGTTTTTTCATAGCAAATAATACCCCACAATCATTGCGATTATCAGAACAGTCGCGAATATTGCTCCAGAAAACAGACCTAAGCGTTTGTTACTAATTGGCAGCACGCCGCTGACTTTTCCTGTTTGTCCGTTCATGGCATAGTAATATGTTTTATCAGAGGCATCTTGATACGTTACCAGCCAAACAGGCAGCAGCATATAATGATTATCTTGCTTTTCAACATCAACGGATTTATTACTTGGTGTGAACGTAGTATAACCAGAAACGGTATCACGCAGTAAATCTTCCGTGTAGTCCTTCAATTCATGGTTGATCTGCTCAGCAAGATCTTGGATTTCTATATCTCGTTTTTCCGCTTGAAAACCTGATAGGTACTCTGTGTGAAAGTCTACAGCTTGATCAATTGGAAAGGGCTGGACGCCTTCAACCATTTTTTGCTGTATGTTTTTCTTCAGCGCGTTCTTAGTCAGATGCTTGATTTTTGCTTTTCCTTTACGAAAAATCTGATAAACTTTCGTTTCGGTATATTCGATCTCACCAACGATCCATACACGCAGAGAAGTTCCTTTGCCAGTCAAATTTCCAGAGGTTTCAGCATCTACGACCCAATAAGGAAAATAGACACCCGTCATCTTCTCAATCTGTTGCTCGTTAAAGAAATCTTTCGGTACGAACCGTTTTTTCTGAGTCCATGCCAAAAAATCAGCGACCGCTTTTTTGCGATCAATTTTGAAAGGCAATACTTTATTTGGTAAAAATTCACCAGTCAAACGTCCCGACAAGACAACGGGGTTATGACAAAAGTAGCAATAGGTGGCGGCAGTAGTATGATCCGTAACAATTTGAGCACCGCAACTGGGACAGAGAAAAAGATCCATGTCGCTATCAGTTGTTTCAGTAGAGCTTGTCGGCTCAGAAGAAGCTTCTACGGTCGTATCAGGATTCTTCGCTTCAAATTTTTCAATATCTGCTACAGTAAAAATACTCAAACAATAATCACAGTGGAATTTTTGATCACTGGGATTAAACGTCAAAGGTCCGCCACAGTTGGGACAGTGATGTGTTAATACGTCTGCCATGTACAAGCCCTCCTGTAGATAGTGGTAGTTTTAGTCTAATGGAACAGCTTTAAAGGGTTTGCCGCAATGAGGACAGAATTTTGGCACACCATTGCTTAGATCAACAACTTCTCCGCATTCACTGCATTTCATTTGAATCTTTGCTGCTGTAGCTGGAGCAGGTTTCGGTTCGCCGCAGTTGCTGCAGAATTTACCAGTATTTTCTTCTCCGCATTTTGGACAAGTCCATTGATCGCCTGCAGATTTTTGTTGTGCTTGTTGGTTCTGCTGCATTTGCTGATTGTTACTCTGCGATGCTTGGTTAAGGAAGTCGCCGCCAGCATTCATCCCCATCCCCATTCCGAAGAAGCCTGTAGCGGCTCCTGCGTCATTTTTACCAGCAGCTTCCATACCTCGGGCGACTGAGCCTTGAACATAGCCTTCACGAACATTTGGGTCTCCTAGCATAGCACCTTCATTCCGCATATTGATCAATTTTGTGGAATCATCTGTGTAAGAGATGCTGGCGACAGCGACAGATACAATCTCCATGCCACGCAGTTCCTTCCAACTGTCATCCAGTACGTCAGATAAGTATTTACTTAGCTCCATACTTTTTGACGGCACATAAGAAATACGTTGACCATCCGCGGACATTTGATTAATTGCCGCTTGTAGCCCAGTTAGAAATTCTTGCAGATATTGTTCATTGATATCGCTGATGTCCACTTGATCCATGTTTCGTGGAATGGCATTAGCGAAGAATAGAATTGGGTCCGTTACTTTAATCGAGTACGTTCCGTGTGCTCGCAAGAATAGCTCCGCATTGTAGAAATTATCAAAATAATTCAAAGGCGTACTAGTTCCGAATTTGATGCCTTTAATTTCTTGCAGATTTATATAGAATACTTGTTGTTTCTGTGGTGTCACACCGCCAAATTTGAAACGGCTAAAGGTTTCAGCAACAGCTTCCTTTAATGAGCCGTTGAACATTGAAGGAGCAGAATTGTTCTCCACCGTGTAATAGCCTTCTTCAGCAGTATAGTCGATGATTTTTCCGCCATCGACAAGAAGCATCATCATATTTGGATAAACGTGAATAACAGAGCCATCTGTAATCACGTCACTGGTTCCTTTTTTATTGCTGCCGCGTTTGTCATCTTTTCTTACGGCGACGCCTTTTGACATGACCGTAGTCTGTCCCATATTGGCTGGTTCAATAATTTCTAGCCACTGATCAGCAAGGCCTCCGCCGATACTGCTAGTTGCTGCTTTAAATAGTCCCATGAATATCCCTCCATAAAAACGTTTTTTCTATTATACCACAGGGTTTTTTCGAAACAGAAAGGATGCAACCGGACAGATTAAAAGACGTTAAACAATTGAAGCGAACAATTGGTTTCTATAGTTTTTTTGTACAAAATCACGTATAATAAAAAGCAGTGATTTTGAAAGAAAAGAGGAAAATTATGGCGTATCAAGCACTTTACCGCGTTTGGCGGTCGCAGCGTTTTGATGATTTAGTCGGACAAGAGGCAATCACAAAGACACTGAAAAATGCGATCCAGCAGCAGAAAACTTCCCACGCCTATTTATTTACCGGCCCACGCGGAACAGGGAAGACTAGTGCGGCGAAAATTTTTGCCAAAGCCATCAATTGTCCCAACAGTGTTGATGGTGAGCCTTGCAACGAATGTGAGATGTGTCGTTCTATTACTGAAGGACGGCAAGAAGATGTGATTGAAATTGATGCTGCAAGCAATAATGGTGTGGAAGAGATCCGCTTTATTCGTGATCGCGCGAATTACGCGCCAACTGCGGCTAACTATAAAGTTTATATTGTTGATGAAGTCCACATGCTTTCGACAGGTGCCTTTAACGCGTTGCTAAAAACGCTGGAAGAGCCTAAAGAACATGTGATTTTCGTATTAGCGACGACAGAGCCTCATAAGATTCCTGCAACGATTATCTCAAGAACCCAACGATTTGACTTCAAACGAATCGATGTTCAAGCAATCATTGGGCGGATGGCCTATATTCTCGAACAAAGTAATCAACCCTATGAAGAGCAGGCCTTATCCGTGATCGCCCGTGCGGCAGAAGGCGGTATGCGGGATGCTTTGAGTATCTTAGACCAAGCAATCTCCTTTAGTAATGAAACCATTACTTTGGAAGATGCTTTGGCTGTGACTGGCAGCCTGACGACTGAAATGATGGATAGCTTCATCGGAGCTTGTCTACATCAGGATGTCAGCGGGGCACTGGAGGTCTTAGAGGGCATCCTGTCTGAGGGAAAAGAAGCTCGTCGATTGACAGAAGACTTACTATTGTATTGTCGGGATCTGTTGATTTATCAGCAAGCTCCCAAGCTTCTGGAGAACCGCGCTGCTTACTTAACAGATACGTTCAAACAACTAGCGGAATCGACACCTTCTGAACGTCTATATGTGATGATTAAGCTTTTAAGCGAAACACAAAACGAAATTCGCTTTACAAACCACGCCAATGTCTATTTGGAAGTGGCCACTGTTAAAATGGCAACACCACAAACGACTGAGGGTGCTCTATCAATAGAACAGCCGATGAGTTCAGCGGCACCAGCTGTGACAAACCCAGCGGATCAATCAGAATTAGTAGCATTGAAAAGTCAATTGCAGCAGTTACAAAATGATTTGCAGCAATTAAAAGCCAATCCAACAGTTGAAAAAGAAGAGCGGAAAGTAACGCCGAAGAAAACAACTAGCAGCTATCGCGTACCAACTGAGCGAGTTTATCAGGTACTGAGTGAAGCAACGAAAGATCATTTGATGAATGTAAAAAATGTTTGGGAAGATCTATTGATGGCTTTACCTGTGACGCAGCGTGCGATGCTAAAAGCTAGTGAACCGATGGCTGCTGGTCCGGGCTTATTACTAGTCGCTTTTGATTATGAGATTGTTTGTCAGAGAGCGGACAGTAGTGAGGAACTGCGCTTGAATATGCAGAACAGTTTGAGTATGATGGTCAAAGATTATACCCCGGACTTTGTCTTCATTACTCGGGAGAGCTGGCCAAGTCTAAGAAAAGCGTTTGTCAGTCAGCATCATGACCGTCCAGTAGCGGCGGAATCAAATGATACTGAAGAAGAGATCAGTCTGATACCGGAAGAAACAAATGAAGTCGTAGAACAAGCCAAAAGCCTCTTTGGTGAACTTGTAACAATCAAGGATGACTAGAGACGGACACGGTTTTCGTAAAGTTAGTAAATAGCATGTTAAAAATGAATCGTAAATTAAGTTAAACACGAAGAAGGAGCGAATAGATAAAATGATGCGCGGAATGGGAAATATGCAAGGCATGATGAAACAAATGCAAAAAATGCAAAAAGAAATGGTAAAGGCTCAAGATGAGTTGAATGCGAAAGAATTTACAGGTAACGCGACCAATGATTTAGTAACAGTGACGTTCACTGGAGATAAAACGATGAAATCAATGAACATCAATCCTGAGTTGATTGATCCGGAAGACCCTGAGATGCTGCAAGATATGATCGTTTTAGCGGTTAATGATGCGATTACTAAGATCACAAAGGAAACTGATCAAACAATGGGGAAATACACAAAGGGACTTCCTGGAATGTAAGCGACTTTGTTCAGAGAGGAAGGACAGAATGCAATATCCAGAACCAATTGCAAAGCTGATTGAAAGCTATATGAAGCTTCCGGGAATCGGACAGAAGACCGCGACGCGCTTAGCTTTTTTTACGATTGATATGAAGGATGAATCGGTCAACGAGTTTGCACGCTCATTAATCAGTGTGAAACGAGATTTACGTTTCTGCAGTATTTGCGGAAATATTACCGAGGAAGATCCATGCGAGATTTGTTCGGATACGACTCGTGATCGCAGCACGATCTTAGTTGTAGAAGAACCTAAAGATGTTATGTCAATGGAAAAAGTACGTGAATATCACGGTCTATATCATGTGCTTCATGGGGTGCTATCCCCCATGGAAGGGACAGGACCAGAAGATATTAATATCGCGCCATTAATCAAACGGCTTCATGATGATGAGGTCAAAGAAGTGATCATAGCAACAAATGCTACCACCGAAGGCGAAGCGACAGCTATGTATCTATCACGTTTAATTAAGCCTGCTGGAATCAAAGTAACACGATTAGCTCATGGCTTATCAGTCGGCAGTGATATCGAGTATGCAGATGAAATCACGTTGTTAAAAGCAGTGGAAGGACGCCGCGAACTATAAACATATTGCGGCGTCTTTTTGAAAAAGAGACAGAAGATCAAAATTATTTGGGGGATAAAAAAAGTGAACGGATTATTTATTACGATTGAAGGGCCAGACGGTGCAGGAAAAACGAGTGTACTGAATGAACTTTATCCAAAATTACAATTGACGGCGAAACGATCAATTGTCAAAACGAGAGAACCTGGAGGCATCCCGATCGCTGAAAAAATTCGTCACGTGATCCTTGACCCAAGTAATGACCGAATGGATGATCGAACAGAGGCGTTGCTTTATGCAGCAGCGCGCCGTCAGCATCTAGTGGAAAAAGTATGGCCCGCACTTGATGAAGACAAAATCGTTTTATGCGATCGCTTTGTTGACAGCTCGTTAGCCTATCAAGGGGCAGGTAGAGGGATCGGCATAGAAGAAGTTGCCAAGATCAATGAATTTGCTATTGAAGGAACAATCCCTGATATCACACTGTATTTAGATGTTGATTCAGACACTGGATTACAACGAATCATGAAGAACCGAACCAATCAAATTGACCGTTTGGACTCGGAAGGGTTACAATTTCATCAGAGGGTCCGACATGCTTATTTAAAATTAGCGGATGCAAATCCAGATCGGATCATAAAAATCGATGCTCGGAAACGTTTAGATGAAGTCGTGAGAGATTGTTTTTACGAATTGTTGACACGTTGTCCAGACTATTTCCAATCATGAGAGGTGTAAACTATGAAACTTATTTTAGCGATTGTTCAAGACAAGGATTCTAACCGCTTAGCCAATGAATTTATTGACGCCAACATTCGAGCAACAAAACTATCTTCTACTGGTGGCTTTTTAAAAGCAGGTAACAGTACATTCATTATCGGGATTGAAGACGAACGAGTAGAAGATACATTGGCGTTGATCAAAGAAACATGTCAAGCGCGTACACAATACGTCACGACACCAGTGACATTGGATATCTCCCTAGATGGACAGGTCCCTTATCCTGTTGAAGTTGAAGTCGGCGGTGCGACAGTCTTTGTCTTGCCTGTCGAAGGCTTCCACCAGTATTAAGATGGAAGAAGCACAAAGACTGCAGTCAATTCAGCCAATTGTTTTTCGTCAATTACAAAATAGTTTTGAGCATGGGCGTTTGGCCCATGCTTATCTTTTTGAAGGCGATCAAGGGACCGGTAAAGCGGAGCTGGCGCTATGGTTTGCCAAGCATATGTTTTGCTTAAATTTACAAAATGAAATGCCTTGCGAAAAATGTAATAATTGTCTGCGAATTACTAGTAAAGATCATCCCGATGTAGTAGAAATTGAACCTGATGGCCAGTCTATCAAGGTCGATCAAATTCGTGCATTGCAAAGTGAACTGGCTAAAAGCGGCTTTGAATCTGCGAAAAAAGTCGTGATTATCCACCAGGCTGAAAAAATGAATTCAAACTCAGCGAACAGCCTATTGAAGTTCTTAGAAGAGCCACCTGCGAATTTTATGATTATTTTGGAAACTCAATCATTAGGAAAAATACTCCCAACAATTCGTTCACGTTGTCAAACCATTCATTTTCAGGCGTTGTCCACAGAACGACTGCAATCACGTTTGGAATCTGAACAAATCCCTGCGAAAACCGCGAAACTATTAGCAAATTTAACAAATAGTTACGGAAAAGCTGTTGAAATCTCAAAAGATGAATGGTTTAATGAATCTAGAGATGTTGTTATTCAATGGTTTAATTATCTCGAAAAAAATGATCCGCAAGCGTTTATCTATGTTCAAAAGAAGTTGGTAAAGACATTCAAGGACAAAACGCAACAACAGTTTGCCTTTGAAATGTTAGCGTATTTCGTCAAAGAAAAACGTAATCAAGTGATGAAACAAAATCAAACAGCTCTAAAGACGTACAATTATCTGTTGGAAGAAGTTTTGTCAGCCAGTCGAAAACTAGAAGCGAACGTATCATTCCAAAATATCGCAGAACAAATAACGTTGCGCATTGTGTTTGCTTAGCGTTATTTAAGAGAGTAGGGAGAACCATGGTTGAAGTTGTGGGTGTTCGTTTTCGTGATGCCGGTCATATCTATTATTATGCACCGGGGAAAAATGAATATTTTTATAATGATAAAGTCTTGGTCGAGTCGCAGCAGGCGCACCAGATTGCGACAGTGGCAATTCCAAAAATAGAGATAGCAAAAAAGGATTTATCAGATGATTTAAAGACGATTTTACATAAAGCATCTGATAAGGAATTAAAAAAGGTAGCTCAAAATGAAGCTGATGCAGAAGCAGCTTTTAAAGTCGCGAAGGAAAAGATTCGTGCCCATGAGCTAGAAATGAAGCTGATCCAAGTAGAATATACTTTTGATCGCAGTAAAATGATTTTCTATTTTACAGCTGATGGACGGATCGATTTCCGCGAATTAGTAAAAGATTTAGCAGGTGTTTTCCGCACACGGATTGAACTGCGACAAATTGGTGTACGCGACGAGGCGAAAATTCTTGGAGGAATCGGACCTTGTGGGCGGCCATTGTGTTGTTCGACCTTTTTAGGGGATTTCATTCCAGTTTCGATTAAAATGGCTAAGGATCAAGGGTTATCATTGAATCCAACGAAAATTTCTGGGCTTTGCGGTCGCTTAATGTGCTGTTTGAAATATGAAAACGGCGAATACGAGGCAGCAAAAAAGGAAATGCCTGATTATGGTAAAGAAATCAATACACCTGAAGGACGTGGGAAAGTCATCGGCTTGAATCTACTGAGTAAGGTAGTAAAAGTACGGCTATTCGGTCGCGATGCGACAGTAGATTTTGATTATCAAGAACTTGTTGAAGCAGGTGATGTATCATGATGGATCGACGTTCCTTGTACGATGGCTTAAATCAATTAGAGCAAGAGATGAATAAAAATCTTGAAGATTTGGTATCTATGAAAGAAACCTTGCTTGACCTTGTTGAGAAGAACGCGACATTGGAAATGGAAAATGAACGCTTGCGGGAACGAATTCGCGAGATTGATGAAAAGAAATCGCCCGTCTTAGATGAGCGCCAGGAGCTTTCAGAATCTCGTTTAAATCTTGAAAAGATTTACGAAGACGGATTCCATGTGTGCAATTTGCTCTACGGATCACGCCGAGAACAGGATGAGCCATGCGCATTTTGTTTAGATGTCATCTATCGTGAGAGCAAACAAAAATAAATAGAAAATCGTTTCTGAAGTAAATTGCTTCAAAATCGCTTTTTATTCAATATTAGTGGGTATGACGTTGCTTAGTCACACCCGCTTTTTCTTTATGACTGTTTAGATATACCTACATTTATTTGTATAAAAGCGAAAAAAGGAGAATGACCGTGAAGATTCAAAAAAGCTTTGCGCAGCAGACAGGTACACTGTATTTAGTTCCTACACCAATCGGTAACTTGGAAGACATGACTTTTCGCGCTGTTAAGACATTACAAACAGTGGATTTGATTGCTAGTGAGGATACGCGTAATACACAAAAGCTATTAAATCATTTCGAAGTAAAAGTGCCGCAAAAAAGTTTGCATGAACATAATTATAATGAGCGTATCCCTGAATTGCTGAATTTTTTAAAAGAAGGGAACTCAATTGCTCAAGTAAGTGATGCGGGAATGCCCTCAATCAGTGATCCAGGACATGAACTCGTTGTTGCTTGCATTGAAGAAAATATTCCTGTTGTCGCTTTACCGGGTGCAACTGCTGGGATGACAGCCCTCATTGCCTCTGGGTTAATGCCGCAGCCTTTCCTTTTTTATGGCTTTTTGCAACGAAAGAGAAGCATTCAAAAGAGAGAACTAGAGGAATTAAAAAAACAAACGGCAACGCTGATTTTTTATGAGTCCCCCCATCGAATCAAAGAGACACTGAAAAATCTATTAGAAGTTCTCGGTAATCGTGAAGTAGTCATTTGTCGTGAATTAACCAAACTTTACGAAGAGTATTTAAGAGGAACAGCCGAAGAGGTAATCGAGTACTTGTCTGAACATGCCTTGAAGGGCGAATGTTGCTTACTAGTCTCTGGTGCAACGGATGCGGAAGAAGAGGAAGTCTTTGAAGGAACCTTGAAAGAGCAGGTCGAAGCGTTGACTTTGGATGGAACGTCTTCTAAGGAAGCAATTAAAATAGTAGCGAAACGACATGGGCTAAAGAAACAAGATGTATACAAAGAATATCATGAGTTGTAAGAGCAGAAGGTTCCTTCTGCTCTTTTTATGTGAAGTTTCATGACACGGAAAGTCATTAAATTAGATAAAAGTGAAAAAAATGAGAAAAAAATCTTTTTTTATTCAGAATTGATGTTAGAATACTTAACATAAAGAGAAATGGAGTGATTTGATGGCTGCAAATATTGCATTTATTTTGATTTGTTCAGGGTTAGTCTTTCTTATGACACCCGCACTGGCTTTTTTCTACGGAGGGTTAGAACGGCGGAAAAACATTTTGAACACGATGATGATGGTAATCTGTACGATGGGATTAGCTTCCTTAATTTGGGTAGCTATTGGGTATTCTTTATCATTTAGCGGTGGGGGAGATTTTATTGGGAACTTAGATAAGGTGTTTTTCAATGGAGTTTCTATGACGAAAGGTGATAGCATTCCAGAAGGGCTATTTGCCTTCTTCCAAATGATGTTCGCATTAATTACTACAGCAATTTTAACAGGATCAGTTGCTGGTCGGATGCGTTTTTCTGCGATCTTCTTGTTTATTGCCATTTGGTTGGTGGTCGTGTATTTCCCTATGGCACATATGGTTTGGGGCGGCGGCTTCCTCGATAAAATCGGATCGATCGATTTCGCCGGTGGAAATGTGGTGCATATCAGTTCAGGTATTTCAGGTTTAGTTTTAGCGATCGTTTTAGGTCGCCGACGGGAGTATCACCTTGGTGGTTATCGTCCTCATAATGTTCCGTTTGTTGTTTTAGGAACAGGCCTTTTATGGTTTGGCTGGTTTGGTTTTAATGGCGGTTCAGCTTTAGCCGCAGACGGATTAGCAATTCACGCGATGATTACTACGAACACAGCAGCGGCATGTGCAATGCTATCGTGGATGTTGATTGAGAAAGTTTTAAATGGGAAACCGACAGTGGTTGGTGCATGTACAGGTGCTGTCGTAGGGTTGGTTGCAATTACGCCTGGCGCAGGCTTCGTGTCTATCTGGTCAAGTCTATTAATTGGTGCTCTGGTAAGTCCGTTTTGCTACTTCTTTATCTCAGTAATCAAACAGAAACTAGGTTTTGATGATGCTTTAGATGCATTTGGTTGTCATGGAGTTGGCGGTATTTTTGGTGGTATCGTAACGGGGATTTTCGCAGATCCAGCGATTGGCGGCAGAACAGGTCTAATTTATGGCGACACACATTTATTTATTGCACAGATAGAGAGCGTGCTCTTTACACTAGTTTTTGCCGGTGTAGCCAGCTATTTGATTATTTCCTTAATCAGAGTATTCATGCCAATTCGAGTTTCTCAACAAGAAGAAGCGCTGGGATTGGATAAAATTGAACATGATGAGAATGCTTATCCAACATTTATGGGAATGGATTCTTAAAATAGCAGGAGGCGAATGCGATGAAAAAAGTTGAAGCAATTATTCGACAAGAAAAATTAGAAGCGATAAAAGCGGCAATTAACCAGGAAATTGAAGTAAATGGGATGACAGTCAGTCAAGTACTAGGCTGCGGCTTACAAAAAGGTCAAAAGACCCATGTTCGAGGACAAGAAATTATCACTACACTATTGCCTAAGGTATCGGTGAGTTTCATCTTAGCTGATGAGGATGTGGAGCGTGTGATTGACTTGATCTTAGAAACGTGTCAATCGGAAGAATGTGGAACAGGAAAAATTTTCGTTTATCCGATTGAAGAAGCTATCCGTATTCGTACACGGGAAACGGGTAAGGCAGCTATCCAATAAAAAATCTGTCCAAGAATTATTCTTGGACAGATTTTTTATTTGAGAATATCTTTTTTGATCTTGGCAAATTCTTCTTCCGTCAAGATTCCTTGATCTAGTAATTCTTTCATTTTTAAAAGCTGTTCAGCTTTACTTAAGGAATCCTCAGTATTATTTTCTTTCGTTATCTGCTGAATAGTATCTTCCAACTTAGCTAAAATCTTTGGGGCTTCTTCCTCTGTTAAGACGATCTTGATAGCCCCCTCTAAAGAAGTTATTTCCAAAAGATCTAAACTGGTTTCTTTCAACAAACGAAGTCCCTGCATATTAGCTAATGGAATGACCTTGAAATCATCACCAATCATTTTCTTTTGTCCCATGATAAAGCGCTGATTGGTTAGGCCATAAGCGTAGAAGCCATCATTTTTGGTGGGGGATGTTCGATTGTGCAGACCGATAAAGCAAACTAAGATTTTTTCATCCGCTCCTAAATGCTTCTCTAATACAGAAAAAAGCTTCACCGCCCATTGGCGATCCGAACCTGAGAAAAATCCAGTGTCTTGGCAAAATTGATACATTTCTTCAGCAGTTTTCATAAGGTACTCCTTTGTTTTATTAGTTTTAGTTTAGCAAAACTTGGAAACGCAAACAAATTTTTTTGAAAAGCGCAAAAAAAAGTTTGATTTTCATTGCGCCTATCATCTAACTAAAGGGTACAGACGAAGATAAAGTCTGAGATTCTATTTTGTCAGACTGGCTTGAGTAACTGCGAAAGGTTGGACTGACAGCTAGCTCATTAATAAGGAGTGAATTTTTCTAACATAAAAATTCAAAAGACTTTCGTACGCATACGATTCCACTAACGCGCTAAAAGCGAGAAGTGGAACTAGCAAAAAAACCACCATAGCCGTCACTATGGTGGAAATGAAGGTTGTTATTTACTCTTGGTAGGAGTAAGTATGAAAAACCAATTCGGGATAATTGGTATGTTTTTATGATAAAGCAAAGAGTCAATGAATTCATGAATACCCGTTTGTTAATTACTAAGAAATGTATTAGAAAAAACTTATGCAAATTCCAGTAAAATTTTTCAGTTAATTTCATAATGTAAGGGTTGCGTTTCGTTTTAAGGAATTTACTAGCTATGGTACACTTGATTTGGAAGATTTAATATAGGAGGGTACATTTATGGCAAATATCAGTAAAAAGTTACTAACTGAATTGACTTCAGAAGAAGCAACCGGTCCGTTTATCACATTTATGTTAAACACGCATCACGCGCATCAAGATGTTGAAAAAGATCAAATCATGTTTAAAAACTTTGCTAAAGAAGCGAAAAAACGCTTTGAGAAGAAATACACTGATCACAGCTTTGAACCATTCCAAGAAAAAATCGATCAATTACTCGCTGATGGAGATTTTTGGCGCAGCGGTACGAAAAGTGTTGCGGTGATCTTGACCGCAAATGAAAGCTATATTCATCGATTGAGCATTTCTGTCGATGATCAATACTATGTTAGCGACTTACCCTATTTATTAGCGATCATAAAAAATGCCCAATTCAATTATGCGTATTACTTGATGGCATTGAACAGAGATTCTATGAAACTTTACTTTGTCCGAAACAAAGAAGTAAAAGTGGTTGAACTTCCGGATGACGCTCCAAAAGATATTGTAACGGCCTTAGGCGACGAGTTGACAGGCGGCAATCTAAATGTTTCTGCTCGTGGTGGAGAAGTGGGTAGTTACCATGGAGTGAATACGAAAGACGAAGAGGTTGAAATTGACTGGGTAAATTATTACCAAGCAGTTGATAATTTTATAAAAGAGTTAGATAATCCTGATCAGCTGCCCCTGTATCTTTTTGCTTTACCAGAAAATCAAACGCAATTCAAAAAGGTTGCGAAAAATTCTTATTACTCGGATAAAGCAGCGATCAGCGGTTCACCAGCTCAGGCTAGCTTCAATGAAATCAAGGAAGAAGTGCAAAAGCTTTCTGGGCAACTAGCAGAGGTAGAGACGCAAACCTATCAAAAATTGATTAATCGCAAGTTTATTGATCAATTGGTTGATATCGTGCCAGCCGCAAAAGAAGGAAAAATTTCCCATCTATTTATTGCAACCTCTAATCTTGTGGACGGCTTTGGAGAGGACCCAGACGTTGAGTATGACCGCCGTCAGGTATTGAATGAAATTGCCGACAATGTTATCAAAAATGGCGGACAGGTCTTTGTTCTAGACCAAAAGGATGCACCGGATGAGAAAAGCTTATTGGCGATTTTACGCTATTAATACTTAAGCAGGTCAAATTTATTAAGTAAAAACTTTTTGAGCGATAACCTAGTGTTATCGCTTCATATGTGTTATACTTCTAATTGTAGTTTTTGTACGGTAATATTGGCAAGTTTGTTTCAGACAACATCTTTCCTATTTCACCATTCAAGTAATTACAAATTAATTTTTATCCTAGGAGGATGTTTAACATGGAACAAGGTACAGTAAAATGGTTCAACTCAGAAAAAGGCTACGGATTTATTACAGCTGAAAACGGAAATGACGTATTCGTACATTTCTCAGCTATCCAAGGCGACGGCTTCAAAACTTTAGAAGAAGGTCAAGCAGTGACTTTCGACGTTGAAGAAGGCCAACGTGGACCTCAAGCTACAAACGTTAACAAAGCTTAGTTATAGTAGACTTTTATGCCAGATGCGCGAGCATCTGGCTTTTTTTTTGCCTAAATTTTGATTATAGAGATTTATTGAATAGAGAATTTCTTTGGAATCGTTTTAAACAAAGATCATTCTTGTAGAAAGTGGTACTATTCAGATATAATGCGTGAGGAAGGTCTTAATAATTATCTTTGATTTAAGAGTGTATTTTCGAATGAGCAGTCTATTAAGGTTATTCATCGAAAGTGATAAAATCAACGCACGAGTTCGAGGAAGGAGGGGTGAGTGTGAAAAAAAATTATGCAGTCGTTGATATCGAAACGACAGGAACTGACCCCAAAACGGATCGGATCATTCAATTTGGTTGTGTATTGATTGAAGAAGGAAAAATCGTTACCCATTTTTCAACGGATATTAATCCAGATCAATCTATCCCACCACAAATTCAGACACTGACAGGAATTACGAATCAGCGTGTTCGAAGGGCGCCCTATTTTGAAGATGTCGCTCAAACGATTACTAATTTATTGGAGGATACGGTTTTTGTCGCCCATAATATCCATTTTGACTATCCCTTTTTAAGTAATGAGTTGGAACGTTGCGGTATGCCGCCGTTAAAAATAGCAGGGATTGATACGGTGGAATTGGCACAAATATTCATGCCTACGTCATTGAGCTTTCGACTGAAGGATTTAGCTGAAGAGTTGCATTTAGTCCACGAAAATCCTCATCAAGCGGATAGTGATGCAGATGTTACTGCTCAACTATTATTGAACCTAGAATCAAAAATAAAAGAGTTGCCGATTGTCACCTTAGAGAAGATTATCGAAACTGCCGATCAGATGGCTTTTCAAACGAAGGACTATTTAGAAGATTGTTTAAAAGAAATGCAGACTAATCCTAGACCCTTATCAAAAGATTTAGTTATTGTACATGGTTTCGCTCTGCGTAAAAAAAGCGTACCGCTCTTTTCAGAGAATTACTTTGGAACAAAGGCGTATCCTCGTTCTCGAAAGGCAAAAGAAAAAGTCTACCAGGGTGAATTGGAGTTTCGAAAAGAACAGGCTCGCTTAATGAATCTTGTCTATGATTTCTTTCATAAAAAAGAGGATAAGAACATCTTAGTAGAAGCAGCGACAGGGATCGGGAAGACATTAGGCTATTTACTGCCAATGAGTTTTTTGGCAACCCCTGAAAAACCGATCATTGTCAGTACGGTCTCTTTGCTGCTGCAGGAACAGATTATCAATCATGATTTACCGCTGATTAATCGATTATTGGATCAGCCGCTGCAGGCTGTAGTAATGAAAAGCAGTCGACACTATATTGATTTAGAGCGTTTCTATCAAAGCTTTCAAAAGAAGTCCAAGCAAAAACAGTATACGTTTTACCAGATGGCCCTACTTGTCTGGTTGACCCAGACTGAAACAGGGGACTTTGATGAATTGAATATGACTAGTTTGAAGCATCCATTCTGGCAGGATGTTTCACACTTAGGTACGCACACATTGAATTCCAGCAGTCCTTTTTACGACGTGGACTTCATTCGTCATCGTCAGAGGAGACTAGCACAGAGCAATCTAATTGTTACGAATCATTCCTACTTGGCTCAAGAAGATCAGCGAAAGGAACCTCAGTTGCCTAAAAGTCCCTATCTCATTATTGATGAGGCGCATCATTTGAACCGTGTTTTGGAGAAAATCAGCAGCCAGCAGTTTAATTTGTTGGCGATCCAGCGAGGATTTCATCGATTGTTTGATGATCAGCAATTTGCCGTTTGGCAAAGCCTAGTCCAGAAGGATCATCAGACACTGCATGTACTTGAGATACTTCAAGATGTCATCCAAGAATTGAACGAAGATTTGACAGATTTTTATCAGATTTTTAAAGATGAGTATCCTACAGAAGATGAACGTTTGATTACGAAGGATATGATCGATCAGTTATCCTTAGCTGGAGAACAAGTATTGCAGCGAATCAGACGATTGTATCAGGACGCCCTGACTCTAGGTGATCAGATCCAAGGTTATTTTAGAACGCATAAAGAGACGTTTGGTATCAAAGAACAAGCTGATTGGAGTGATTTCCAGGCATTACTAGAGAATCTAGAACAACAGCAGGTGGCTTTTGAAACGTTCAGTGAAAAATGGGAGGCTCGATATATTCATTGGTTCAACGCTAAACGAAAAACGTTTCAGGTTCAGGACTTAGAGGCTTCATTGATTAGTCAAACAAAATGGTATGAACGGTATCGGCAGATTCTTTATCTAGGTGGAACGTTGAAAATCGGGAGTGATCGTCATTACTTTGCTAAACGCTGGGGAATTCCTGATACGCCATTGAAGATTATCAGTAGTCCCTACGATTATGCGAAACAAGCGCGAGTGTACTTACCAACTAATAGTATCAGTGTTCAGTCAACATCGCCCGATCAGTATGCGAATTACGTCGCGGGTGTCGTTCACAAAATGTCAGAAAATCAGCAACGCCCGATATTGGTATTATTTACCTCACATGATATTTTGAATCGTGTTTATCAACGTGTACGCGTCCCTTTATTAAATGAAGGAAGGGAAGTATTAGCTCAAGGAATCGGCGGCAGTCGAGAAAAGCTGCTAAAACGTTTCTTATTGTCCAAGGATGCGCTATTGTTTGGAGCGGATAGTTTTTGGGAAGGCATTGATTTACCTGGCGATATTCTGCAGATTTTGATCGTTACCCGTTTGCCCTTTGAAAATCCTCAGCGGCTGCAGGTTAAGGCTCGCAATGATTTTTTGGCCTCTGAAGGGATAAATCCATTTTTCCAAGAGGCAGTTCCCCATGCAGCTTTGCGTTTACGACAAGCACTTGGGCGCCTGATTCGATCAGATAATGACAAGGGAGTTATGCTGCTTTTAGATCAGCGCTTCATCACTGCCAAGTACGGGGAAAAATTGAGGAAGGCGTTACCTAAAGAATTGCCGATCAAACAATTACCACTAGAAGAAATTTTGGCAGAAACTGATCAATTTTTAAATTCTGACAAAAGTGAAGAGAATTAATGAGTGAACGCCCTTCTTTTGGTATAATGTAGCTTGTCTGAGAGGAGTATGATTTTGGATACGAATAGTGCAGGACAACAGAAGCTCAATCGCTGGCTATTAGGAATCGTGACTTTTTTATTGATCATTATTGTGGCAGCGACCATGATTTTTATCCGTTCAAATCGTCCGATGCACCAGGCCAAAAAAGAGGCTGTTCAAATGGCAGAGAAATATGCCGACTTAAAAACGGTGGATCAATTTTATTGGTTTAACCGCGAAAAGACTTATTTTACCGTTACCGGTGAAAATAACACCGGCGAATCGATCATTGTGATTGTTCCAAAATCGGGTGAAAAAATTCGCGTCCTTAATCAAAAGGATGGGCTAACGGAACAACAAGCGGAAAAACGCTTTGAGAGTGATTACCCAGATTTGGTTTTTGAAAAGGCCAATTTGGGCATTTACCGTGATCAAACAGCTTGGGAAATCACGGCAAAAGACGATCAAGGCGCGATTCATTATTACTTGCTGGCCTTCAATGACGGCAAGACGATCAAAGCCATCAAAAAAATCTAAAAAATCTAAAAAATCTTGGTAGGGGAGTTATCAGTTATGAAATTATCACAGCGTGTAACAAACTTAGAACCGTCCGTCACATTAGCAGCGACCGCTAAAGCCAAAGAATTGAAAGCCCAAGGATTAGACGTCATTAGTTTGACTGTCGGAGAACCGGATTTTACAACACCGGAGAATATTGAACAAGCCGCGATTGACGGGATCAAAAGCGGAAAAGTAAGTTTTTATACCGCTGCAGGCGGAACACCTGAGTTGAAGTCTGCGATCGTTGATTTCACTAAGAAAAATTATGATTTGACGATTGAACCCAAAAACGTTATCGTGACAAGCGGTGCAAAATTTGCATTATATACACTGTTCCAAACGATTTTGGACGCGGGAGATGAAGTGATCATCCCAGTACCTTATTGGGTGAGTTACGGTGAGCAAGTCAAATTGGCTCAAGGGAATCCAGTCTTTGTCAATGGAGACCTAAACAATGACTATAAAATCACGGTTGAGCAGCTTGAAGATGCTCGCACTGAGCAGACGAAGGCGGTTATTCTAAATTCACCATCAAATCCTACGGGAATGATTTATACAGAGGAAGAATTGCGTGAAATTGGAGAATGGGCAGTCCGTCACGAGCTATTGATTGTCGCAGATGATATTTATGATCATCTTGTTTATAATGGGAACGAAGCACCGCACATTGCTTCTTTATCTGACGAGATATTCCATCATACAGTGATCATCAATGGTGTATCAAAAACCTATTCTATGACCGGTTGGCGAATTGGTTATGCGATTGGGAATGCAGAAATCATTGGTGGTATGACTTCAATTGCGTCACAAGCTACCAGTAATCCAACGGCCGTTAGCCAAGTGGCAGCAGTAGAGGCTTTGATTGGTGAACAAGAGACAGCTGAGAAAATGCGTCAAGCGTTTGAAGAACGGTTAAATACGATCTATCCAAAGGTAGCTGATTTACCAGGATTTAAGCTAAAAAAACCACAAGGTGCATTCTATCTGTTTCCGAACATCAAGGAAGCGATGGAGATGGGTGGTTACGACAACGTGACGACTTGGGTCAATGATTTGCTAGAACAAGAGCAGGTTGCCTTAGTCACAGGTGAAGGTTTTGGATCATCAGACAGTGTACGAATGAGTTATTCAGCTAGCATGGAGGACTTAGAAGAAGCTGTTGTGCGGATTCGCCGCTTTATTGAAAATAGTAAGAAGTAAAAACATCATTTCGGGATAAATATGTTAGGAGAGACATTTGTGGAACAAATTCAAATCATCGATGCCAAGAATCATGTTGGCGAAACAGTAAAAATCGGCGCTTGGGTCGCTAATAAACGTTCAAGCGGAAAAATCTCTTTCTTACAATTACGTGATGGAACAGCGTATTTCCAAGCCGTTGTTGTAAAAAGTGAAGTATCTGAAGAGGTCTTTCATTTAGCCAAAGAATTGACACAAGAAACATCCATCATCGTTACTGGAGAAATCCGTGAAGACACTCGTTCAAAATTTGGGTATGAGTTAGGGGTAAAGGAAATCGAAGTCATTGGTGAAAGTCATGATTACCCAATCACACCTAAAGAACATGGGGTAGATTTCTTGATGGACCATCGTCATCTTTGGTTGCGTTCATCACAACAACATGCCATCATGCTAATTCGTAACGAAGTGATCCGTGCGACATACGAATTCTTCAACAATAATGGGTTTGTAAAAGTTGATCCGCCAATTTTAACAGGTTCTGCTCCTGAAGGAACTAGTGACTTGTTTGAGACGAATTATTTTGATCACAAAGCTTATTTATCTCAAAGTGGCCAATTGTACATGGAAGCAGCGGCTATGGCGTTAGGAAAAGTTTTCTCATTTGGCCCAACCTTCCGCGCAGAAAAATCGAAGACGCGTCGTCATCTAATCGAATTTTGGATGATTGAGCCTGAAATGGCATTCATGCATCAAGAAGATAGTCTAGAAGTTCAAGAGCAGTATGTAGCCTACTTAGTACAAAATGTTCTGGATAACTGTGACTACGCACTAGATGTTTTGGGTCGGGATAAAGAAATTTTAAAGAATTACACCAAACTTCCTTATCCACGAATTTCTTACGATGATGCTATTGAGTTGCTGAAGAAAAATGGTTTTGATGATATCGAGTGGGGAGAAGATTTTGGTTCGCCACATGAAACCTTTATCGCAAACTCGTTCGATCGTCCTGTCTTCATTTTGAATTATCCAAAGGCAATCAAGCCCTTCTACATGAAACCACATCCAACTCGTGAGGATGTTGTCATCTGTGCGGATTTGATTGCGCCAGAAGGTTACGGAGAAATCATTGGCGGATCAGAACGTGCGACGGATTACGATTACTTGTTAGAACAAATTCGTGAAACAGGTCTAAACGAAGAAGAATATTCATGGTATTTAGACTTACGTAAATATGGAACGGTACCACATTCTGGCTTTGGTCTAGGGCTAGAACGGACAATAACATTTATTGCTGGTATTGACCATGTGCGTGAAGCTATTCCTTTCCCTCGTTTGTTAAACCGAATTTACCCATAATAGAAGATAAAGAAAAACGCTGAGAAGAGTCTCGGCGTTTTTTCTTTGTTTAAAACCCAATTTTTTCTATTAAAGATGCTTTCTCGTCGTTGTCATGTTGGAAATAGAGCTCTTCGTTCTTTTCGTCTTGCTCTTTCAAATTAGTCGTAACCACGGTTTTCACTTCTTCTTTGTCAATATTCTTCTCAACGATTTGAGAAGCAGCCCCAAGAGTGATTAAAGTCAATGCAATAATAGTTAGTTTTTTCATGTTAAATCTCCTCCTAATTAAAATCCGATTTTTTCAGCGAAAGTATTTTCTTCATCGTGGTCATGTCCAAAATCAATGTCACTGTCTGTTTCGTCATGCTCTTTGAGGTTAGTCGTAACCACAGTTTTCACTTCTTCTTTGTCAATATTCTTCTCAACGATTTGAGAAGCAGCTCCAAGAGTAATCAGTGTCAATGCAATAATAGTTAGTTTTTTCATGATAATGTTCTCCTTTTATAGTTTTATTGTGGGATAGTTTATTTGAAAAATTTACCTTTGATTTCTTTTTTTACTAGCTCAAAGAATTGTGTCATTACTTTTGAACAGGTTTCGACTGGTATCAAGGTTTCATTACTGATAAATTCAACCATGTCGGTTAAATGTTTTCGAGAGTAGCGGGTGATGTTTTTATCGCAATAGTTTTCATAACTTTTTGTGATACGTTCAACGGTGTGGATCGATTCGTTTGTTTGGCTAGCTAATGTTTTGATTGTTTGTGTGTGATTCATGATAGGTTCCTCTTTCCTTGACCGACTGTCGGTCTAAATTGGTTTAATAGTTAAACTCAACAGTGTTTGTTGAGCTATGGGATAAAGATTTTTTGTAATTCTGTCATTGTCTCATCATAAGGGTGGACGGTTGGATTAATATCTAAGACTTTATAGATCAGATCGGTAGCAGCATTGACTCGGCTTTGGATTGTCTCAGGCGCTAATTTTTCAATGTTGTCAAACATGGTTTGAATTCCTGCAATTAGAAATTGAATGCTTTCTAATGGATGGCTGGTTCGGAATTCTTCTTGTTGTTTTCCTTCTTCAATAATCTCTGCTAAGAATGGACAAACTTGATTGATCGTTCCTTCAAGCGCTCGTTGTTTCATTAGTGCGTTTTCAGGCATTTGAAACTTATCGACGATCTCTTCTTTGCGAGTATCTTCTGAACTATTCTGTGAAAGAAAAGTGATCAGCTTCTGTAAAGCTGTAGCCTTGGACTTTTGAATCTCTTTGGCTCGAAGGATTTCTTGGTCAATGATTTGTCCGATAACGGCATCTAACACTTCCTCTTTAGAAACGAAGTAATGGTAGAAGGTTCCTTTAGCGATGCCAATTCGTTTCAAAATATCATTGATTGTAGTTTTGTTGAATCCTTTTGTTAGGAAAAATTCTTCGGCAGTTGCGATGATTTCATTTCTTCGTTCATCATGTTCCTTTACGATACGCATTTACTAGCTCCTTTCTCTAAACCGACTGTCGGTCGTTGTTTGTACCTTTATAATACCGACCGTGGGTCTATTTGTCAATGCTTTTTCGAATAAAAAGTTAAAATATTTTATAAAGTCTATTATATCAAGGTTTTAAAGCTAAATTATTTTTGAAAAAGCTTTCTTTTTATACTTGACACATGAGTGATCATTCATATATAATAAACATGAAGAAACATTCATATGTAATTAGAGAGAAGGGTATCTCATGGAAAAAGTATATCGATTAGATGGATTGGATTGTGCAAACTGCGCAGCAAAAATTGAACGTTCGGTTCAACAAATTACTGGGGTTGAGAAAGCACAGGTTGATTTTATGAGTACGAAGCTCACGATCGTCGCTCCAGAAAAAGAGATTGATCGAATTAGCGATGAGGCAAAAGAGATTGTTAATAAATTAGAGCCTGATGTTGAAGTTAACAGTATACAAACGGAAAAAGCCGAAGAAAGCTCTAAGGGAAAGATCATTCAAATTGTAGCAGCAATTGCTGCCTTAGCCTTACTTACGATCTTTACACCGCCAATGCCTTGGAAGCTTATTGCCTATCTGATTCTGTATCTATGGATCGGATATGATGTTTTGAAGACTGCTATTACGAATATTTTCCATGGAGAGATCTTTGATGAGAACTTCTTGATGGCGATCGCAACGGTTGGAGCGATTGCGATTGGTGAGTATCCGGAGGCTGTTGCGGTGATGCTGTTTTATCAAGTAGGAGAGTTTTTCCAGGATTATGCCGTAGCGAAATCAAGAAAATCAATCACTTCATTATTAGCGATTCGTCCTGATTCAGCAAATTTAATTCAAAATGGCGAAATCAAAAAGGTTTCCCCAGAAGCTGTCAAAGTTGGTGATCGTATTTTGATTAAGCCAGGGGAGAAGGTTCCATTGGATGGGATTGTGAAGGAAGGAAACTCCATGTTGGATACGTCAGCCTTAACTGGAGAATCTGTTCCCCGCAGTATTCATCCTGATGAACAGATTCTTAGTGGCTTCATTAATCAAAGTGGGCAATTGACGGTAGAAGTCACAACCACCTTTGGCGAATCGACAGTTAGCAAGATTTTAGATTTAGTAGAAAATGCCAGCAGTAAAAAAGCACCGGCTGAGAATTTTATTACCAGCTTCGCACGCTACTATACACCAATCGTGGTTGGATTGGCTGTCTTGTTGGCGGTGGTTCCACCACTTGTTACGGGCGAACCTTTTTATGATTGGGTTTATCGTGCCCTAACCTTCTTAGTTATTTCTTGTCCTTGTGCATTGGTTATCTCCGTTCCATTAAGTTTCTTTGGTGGGATCGGAGGGGCAAGTAAAGCTGGAGTCTTGATCAAAGGAAGTAATTATATTGAAACCTTAGCCAATGTAGAAACGTTGGTTTTCGATAAAACAGGAACCTTAACAAAAGGTGTCTTTGAAGTCCAAACAGTTGAAACAACGATTGATCAAAAAGATTTCTTACGCTATGTCGCGAGTGCGGAGCAAAGTTCAAGCCACCCTATCGCACAGTCAATCGTAAAATATGTGGATCAGCCTTTGGCAGCAGTTAGCCAACTGGAAGAAATTGCCGGTTTTGGTATTTCTGTTGAGATTGAAGGACATCACTTCTTAGTTGGAAATGAAAAGCTATTAGCGAAATATGATATTTCCTTCCAAGCGGTTAATGAAATCGGAACGATCGTTTATGTCGCAATGGATGAAGAATACATTGGACATTTAGTCATAGCGGATGAATTGAAGGAACATGTGACGACTGCTTTGACTGAAGTAAAAAATCTTGGTGTGAAGCGGACAGTGATGCTGACTGGGGACAATCGTGGAATTGCGGAGGCAATCGGCAAGAAAATCGGTATCGATCAAGTCTATAGTGAGTTGTTACCGGAAGATAAAGTTCTTCATTTAGAAGATGAATTGAAACGTGAACAAAAAACGGCTTTTGTCGGTGATGGCATGAATGATGCACCAGTACTTGCGCGGGCGGATATTGGGATCGCTATGGGTGGACTTGGTTCCGATGCAGCGATTGAAGCGGCAGATGTGGTTATTATGGACGATCAGCCGGCGAAAATTCCTACTGCGATTCGTATCGCGCGTAAAACAATGGGAATCGTTAAACAAAACATTGTCTTTGCGATCGGTGTGAAGATTCTCGTCCTGATTCTAGGTGCATTAGGGTTTGCTACTATGTATGCCGCTGTTTTTGCAGATGTCGGTGTAACCGTGATCGCTGTTTTGAATGCAATGCGTTGTTTGAGAATCAAATAATTAATACAAAGGCTTTGTGGCAATCGTTGCTGCAAAGCTTTTTTTTGTGCTCCATAAAAAATAATCGAAAAAAAGCTGTCTTATTGGTTGACGGCGAACGATTACAATTGTAAACTAAAAGTGTGGATTACAAATGTAAACGAAAGGAGTGATACTTATGACTATGACGGTTACACCAATCAAGATTAGTGATTCGGAATGGGAAGTCATGCGGGTGATTTGGACCCAGGGATCTACTACAGCACAGGAAATTATTGCTATTCTTGGGCAAACGATGGACTGGAAGCCTGCGACAATCAAGACTTTGTTAGGTCGCCTAGTAAAAAAGGAAGCTGTGCGAACGGAACAGTCAGGAAAAAAATATATTTATTATCCTGCAATTAGTGAAGGCGAGACAGTTAAAAGTGCGACAGAAAATTTGTTTTCTCATATCTGTGCAAAGAGAATCGGGGAAACCATTGCTGAGCTTGTAGCCGAGGCAGAATTGACAGATGCAGATGTTGCGCTAATCAAGGAGCAGTTAGTAAATAAGAAGACAGTTGACAAAATTGACTGTAATTGTATTCCCGGACAATGCGAATGCAATCATCATAAATAAAAAACAATTATAAGGAGAGAAACAAACATGAAAAAACAATTTGCAATCAACGGAATGAGCTGTAATCACTGCGTAGCGAACGTGGAAAAGGCGATCAATCAATTGGATGGGATCGACAAAGTAAAAATCAACCTAAAGAAAAATCAAGGGGTTGTAAAATTTGACGAAGCACAGGTTTCAGCAGATCAAATCGCTGCGGCAGTGACCGAAGCAGGGTATGAAACTGAGGTGATCTAATTGGCAGAGGCAACAGTAGAAACATTCGCGATCACAGGTATGACTTGTGCCAACTGTTCTGCTCGAGTAGAAAAGGAATTGAAGGCGACAGAAGGTGTATTAGAAGCGAATGTCAATTTGGCTACGGAAAAGGCCACCGTTCAATTTGATGAGACATTGACGGCAGAAAACTTAATTCAACGTGTCGAAGCAATTGGTTATGGCGCGATTCTTTTTGACGATGCCCATAAACAAAAAATTGAGCAGGAAAAAGCAGCGCATTTAAAAAAAATGAAACGGGATCTGATTCTAAGTGCCGTTTTAGTTGCACCGCTGATGATCGCTATGATCGCGATGCTGCTAGGAAGTCATGCGGGCTGGGTTCATTTTCTTCATCTGCCTTGGGTTCAGTTGATCTTAGTAACACCCGTTCAATTTGGTGTCGGCATGCGTTTTTATCGCGGCGCGTATCATGCTTTGAAAACTAAAGCTCCGAATATGGATGTTTTGGTAGCGATGGGAACATCGGCGGCCTTTGCATTGAGTGTATATAATGGTTTCTTTAATCCTTACAATTCCGATCTATACTTTGAAAGCAGCGGTATGATCATTACTTTGATTTTGCTAGGAAAGTATTTAGAACAAAAAGCCAAAACAAAAACAAGCGATGCGATTAAACAGCTCATGAGTTTACAGGCGAAGACGGCAACGATCATCGTTGACGGCGAAGAAAAAGAGGTACCGATCGAGACAGTGCAGGCAGGTGATCTGCTGCGGGTACGGCCGGGGGAACAGATTCCAGTAGATGGAAAAATAGTTGCTGGTCAAACGACAATTGATGAAAGTATGCTGACTGGTGAAAGCTTACCGGTGGATAAGCAAATTGACGATCAGGTGTTTGGCGGAACAGTTAACACGACAGGCAGTATCCAGTTTAATGCTACTCAAGTCGGTAGTATGACGGTCCTTTCACGAATCATTCGGATGGTGGAAGATGCGCAAGGAGAAAAAGCACCAATCCAACAAATCGCAGATAAAATTTCAAAGGTATTTGTCCCAACAGTTTTAGGAATTGCTTTACTTACATTGCTCGCTACGGGTTTATTTACCGGCGATTGGCAACAAGCGATCGTACACAGTGTTTCTGTTCTAGTAATCGCTTGTCCCTGCGCATTAGGTCTGGCAACACCGACAGCGATCATGGTTGGGACCGGCTTAGGGGCAAAATCCGGTATTTTAATCAAAGGCGGCGGTGCCTTGGAGAAAATTGCTCATTTGACAACGATTGTCTTAGATAAGACAGGAACAATTACTGAGGGAAAACCCGTGGTGGCAGATTTTGACTCTTCTGATCCGCAGGCCTTGGCTTACTTAACGAGTTTGGAGCAATACTCTGAACATCCTTTAGCCAAAGCAATCTATCAGTATGGGAAAGAGCAGACAGAGCTTTTGCCAGTTGAAAATTTTGAGAGTTTGACAGGACAGGGAGTGACTGGAACAATCAATGGAACTTCTTATTTTGTCGGGTCAAAACGGGGATTGAAGGAGCGAAATATTTCATTTTCAAAAGAACGTGTGCTAGCGTTAGAAGAGGAAGGAAAAACAGTCATGTTTTTAACCGATCAGGAACGTGTTCTGGCGCTGATTTCAGTAACGGATCAAGTCAAACATTCTTCTAAAGCTGCGATTGACGCGCTGCATCAGCTTGGAATCAATGTAAAAATGCTGACGGGGGATAATCCTCAGACAGCTCGTTTTATTGGAGCCCAGGTTGGACTTCAAGAGTCTGATATTGTCGCTGAGGTTTTACCTGAAGACAAAGCACAGGTTGTAAAAGAGCTCCAAGGGAAGAACGAATCGGTAGGTATGGTAGGAGATGGGATCAATGATGCTCCTGCACTAGCTTTGGCAGATATCGGGATTGCGATGGGCAGCGGAACGGATATCGCCATGGAGACAGCGGACATTACCTTAATGAACAGCGATCTTCTATCGGTTGAAAAAAGTATTCGTTTATCCAAGTTAACACTAAGAAAAATCAAACAAAATTTATTCTGGGCGTTTTTATACAATGTGATCGGCATTCCTTTTGCGGCGTTAGGCTTCTTGAATCCGATCATCGCTGGTGGTGCCATGGCCTTTAGTTCGGTTAGTGTACTGCTAAACTCGCTTAGTTTAAATCAGAAAAAATTGTAGGAGTGATTTCTGATGAAACAGGGAGAACAAAAACAAATGAATGAATCAATGGGAATGGATCATTCAATGCATGAACATCACGAGATGGATCATGGGATGGATGACCACGATCATCACAATATGAATCATGGAATGGGCGGACATGATCATCAGGATATGGATCATGGAGGAATGGATCATTCGATGCATATGGGGAATTTCAAACAGAAGTTTTGGCTCTCGCTTGTTTTATCTATCCCCATCATCGTGCTATCTCCTATGATGGGGATGCAGCTGCCATTCCAATTTACCTTTCCGGGATCTGAATGGGTCGTATTGGTTTTAGCCACGATTCTTTTTATTTATGGCGGTCAGCCTTTTTTGAGCGGTGCCAAAATGGAATTAAAAATGAAGAGTCCTGCTATGATGACCTTGATCGCGATGGGGATATCCGTAGCTTATATTTATAGCTTGTACTCTTTTATTGTCAATAAGATAAACCCTCATGAGCATGTAATGGACTTTTTCTGGGAATTAGCTACTTTGATTGTCATTATGCTATTAGGGCATTGGGTGGAAATGAGTGCAGTATCGAATGCCAGCAATGCCTTGAAGAAATTAGCAGAATTGCTGCCAGATGAGGTCAATAAGCTCGAAGCAGATGGTTCGACGAAAAAAGTGAAGCTGCAGGACATTCATTCTGGCGACCTTTTATTGGTTCGCGCTGGAGATAAGATGCCAACGGATGGAGAAATCATGGACGGCTCCACGATCGTCGATGAGTCAGCAGTGACTGGGGAATCAAAAGGTGTTCAAAAAAACGTCGGCGATAAAGTTATTGGCGGTTCAGTCAATGGTGACGGAACCATTCAAGTAAAAGTAACAGGAACCGGTGAAGACGGCTACTTGGCCAAAGTTATGACGATGGTGAAGGAAGCTCAGCAAGAAAAATCAAAACTAGAATCTATTTCTGATAAAGTGGCAAAATGGCTGTTTTATGTTGCCTTAGCTGCGGGGATATTAACATTTATTGCTTGGCTGATCGTAGCAGACCTGCCAGAAGCCTTGGATCGAATGGTGACAGTCTTCGTTATTGCTTGTCCTCATGCTTTAGGGTTGGCGATTCCTTTAGTTATTGCACGCTCGACTTCTTTGGCTGCAAAAAATGGGCTATTGCTGAAAAGTCGTCAGGCCTTAGAGCAAGGAAATCAATTGGATTATGTCTTCCTTGATAAGACGGGAACACTGACAGAAGGAAAATTCACAGTAACTGGTGTGGAAGTGCTGACTGATATAGATAAAGAAGAAGTCCTAAAATACATTGGTGCTTTGGAAAGTCAAACCAATCATCCGTTAGCGGTGGGTGTCATGAACTACTTGAAGTCTGAAAAGATCGAACCTTATCAAGCACAGGATGTGTCGACTTTAAAAGGGATCGGCGTAAGCGGCTTGGTTGAAGGACATCAAGTGATTTTGGCCAACCAGAAGGAAGTAGAAAAGCGGAAACTAAGCGTTGATCAAGAAAAGCTGAAGAATTATCAAGCACAAGGAAATACGATTTCCTTCCTATTAGTAGATGATCAATTGATCGCCTTCTTTGCAATGGGAGATACGCTAAAAGATCAAGCGCAAGATTTCATAACGCGCTTGCGTGAGGCTGACATTGAACCTGTAATGCTGACAGGAGATAACAAAGCTGCAGCGAAAGCGGTGGCTGAGTATTTGGGCATCAAAGAGTTTTACAGCGAATTATTGCCGGATGATAAAGAAAAAATTATCAAGAGCTACACCGATAAGAGCAAAAAGGTAATGATGGTAGGCGATGGAATCAATGACGCACCAGCTTTAGCCAGAGCGTCTATCGGGATGGCTATCGGAGCAGGAACAGATATTGCGATTGATTCTGCGGATGTCGTTTTAACCAATAGTAACCTATCGGATATTTTGAAATTTGTACGTTTGGCTAAAAATACACATCGAAAAATGATTCAAAATCTATGGTGGGGAGCCGGCTATAATATCCTAGCCATTCCACTTGCAGCAGGTGTTTTGGCTCCAATAGGAATTCTGTTAAGTCCAGCGGTCGGTGCGATTCTTATGTCCTTAAGTACGATTATCGTAGCTATTAATGCGATGACTTTAAGCGTCTGATTATTCAGACGCTATTTTTTTTTGAAAAAAGTTGAGAAAAAACTTTCGTTCGTTTTGTGCTATTTTTTAATTAGGGGAATTATATGCATAGAAAAGAGGGCGAGAAGGATGATTTGGCAATTTATAGCGAGAAAAAAATGTCAGCGACAATTGGAATTGATCGGATTAGTAAAAGAAGAAATGTACACAGTGACAGAAATGGCCAAGCAGGTAAAGGTCAGTCGAAGAACTATACTGCGCTATCTTAAGGATCTTCAGCAAAAGGGCTATGTAATAAAAGAGCGAGAGTGGCACCTAAACTATCAAAATAAAAAAAGCTATTCCGAGCTGTATCGAATGTTGCTGATGACAGATCCACGGTTTCAACTTTTTCGACAGTTTCTTTGGGGTCAAGGCTCTGAAACGGTTAATTATTCTAAATTGAAAGAACTCAATCGACAATTAATCTATTTAAATCTTTCCGCCGATTGCAAAATAGGAGGCTTATTAGGAGAAAGCGGACTGATCTTCTTATTGCAGCTCCGCTATTTACGAGACTTTTATTATTTTGAGGAAGCGGAGATCTTTCAGCAAATGGAGCAATATCATCAGAGGAGTCCTATGATCCCTATAAGTAAAGAACTGTTTCCAGATGATAAGAGTCTCCAAGCCTTTATCGAGAAATTTGAATTGCAATCCAAGTTTGCTCCGTATTTTTATTTTGATTATATGCGGTATCACTTTCAAATATTTGTTGATTTTTATCACTGTCATAAAAGTTATCAGACAAATTTATATCATGAGGTCAAACAGGCTGGTAAAATTATCGGGGAAGTAATAAACTGGAAAAACGAAGTATTAGAGAACACCTTC
Source organism: Enterococcus sp. DIV0170 (assembly GCF_051710765.1). Classification (NCBI taxonomy): domain Bacteria; kingdom Bacillati; phylum Bacillota; class Bacilli; order Lactobacillales; family Enterococcaceae; genus Enterococcus; species Enterococcus sp. DIV0170. The sequence goes on along the minus strand of NZ_JBIOLG010000001.1, from coordinate 2,486,718 downwards.
TATGTGAAGCTGTTCGATCTATTTTTTGGAATTCATCAGGGGCTGCCGCTAACGGTTTTCAATTTAAAGTGGCAGAAAAGCGTTGTTTCAGAGAATTATTATCATCTTAGTAAAGAATTGAAGAGGCAACTCCCTTTACTGAACAATTGTCGTGTAGACGAGTTGGCTTTGGCGGTAAAGAACATTCTTTTTGTGAGTCATTATACGGCCTTGACAACAGCGCCTAACCTAGAATCGTCGCTACTGATTCAAGAAAAGTTTCAGCCTTTTTTACTCTCTGATTAGGGAATGTTAGATGAAGATTTTTCTTCAAGAAAGGTTATGCTATAATGATGAAGACTATGTTGAAGATGCCGTTCTATTTCACACGTTTGTACTATTTTTTTACGTGTGATCAACAGGTATACAGATGAAAATAATTTAGTTCTTTCTTTTGAGAAACTATTTAATTGGAGGAGAGCAGAATGGGGTTACGAAAACTAGATGTTCCGACATCTTCGATTACAGAAGTAAAAAAATCACCAATGGACGTTTTTGCTCAGGCTCGTAAAGCAGAGACGGGTGTTTACATTTTTAATCGCGAAAAAATTGCTGGTGTGATGCTGACCAAAGAGCAGTATGAAGCATTAGTGGAAGAATTGAATACTTTGCGTGATACTTTATATCAACCAGTAGAGCGAGAGCTTCCTGTTCCAGAGGAATTAGAAGAGCTAGCAACAGCCTTACGAACAACGTTGGCTAAGGGCTCAGTGATCTCTGCTCGTTACTTAGATGAACGCATGGTAGCGACCGGCTTTATCACCAAGAAAACCGGTTTTGGCGGGGTAACAGAAATGATGAAGGAGCTGGAAGATACAGGAAAAATTATCTACCAACTACGTCGTCGGGAACACAACAAAGTTATCTATGCTGAAATTTTTGGCGAGCCACAAGAATTCCAACGGGGTTCTGCCGACAAGCTGATGATTCGCAAAGTAAATCTGATCGAACGATAGACAGTCGCCACTGTCTATTTTTTTTTGCCAGTTTTACTTCCTGCTTTAGCAGATTCGTAAAATGGTATGCGTACGAAAATGCGAAGAATTTTTTACTTCAGAAAAAATTCATCCATATAATTGAGGTAGCTGCGAGTTCCACTTCGTACTTTTAGTACGATTAGTGGAATCGTATGCGCAGTGAAGATAGAACTCATTTTTCCCAAGAAAAATGAATGCCTTTAAAGGAGCTAGCTGCCAGACCTACTTCTTACTTGCGTGATTAGAAAAATCGGATGTGTACGAAAATTATTCATTATAAATTAAACCTCTGCTTAAATTCCTCTTACTTTCCGCAGGATTAATTGTCTGTGAACAAACGTTCGTTTATAATAGAACTAGAATGATTCGCTGAAGGGAGGGGAATCGGTTGGCTGAGCTAGTGTTTCCATTAAAAAATGATACATCAAGGAAAATAATTCATATTGATATGGATGCCTTTTTTGCCTCCGTGGAGGAACGGGATGATCCTGAATTGGCGAAGCATCCGTTGGTGATTGCCCGCCATCCTTCCGATACCGGTGGAAAAGGTGTGGTGACGACAGCGAATTACAAGGCGCGGGTCTATGGTATTCATTCGGCCATGAGTGCGCAAAAAGCGTATGAATTATGTCCACAGGCGATTTTTAAGCCGGGGGATCACGCAAAGTACAGTGCGGTCTCAAAGCAGGTACGAGAAATTTTTCATCGCTATACGGATATTATCGAACCTGTTTCGATAGATGAAGCCTATCTTGATGTGACAGAAAATAAGATTGATGCGCGTTCTGCCATCAAAATTGCCCGCATGATTCAGCAGGATATTTGGCAAGAGCTGCAGCTGACCTGTTCTGCTGGCGTCAGCTACAATAAATTTTTGGCCAAGCTAGCTTCTGATTATCAAAAGCCGAAGGGAATGACGGTGATATCACCAGAAGAGGCCGTGGTTTTTCTGAAACGTTTGCCGATTGAAAAGTTTCATGGGGTAGGAAAGAAAACGGTTCCTAAAATGAATGAGCTTGGTATTTTTACGGGCGCGGATTTGTACGAGAAGAGTGAAATGTTTTTGATCCAAGAATTCGGGAAAATGGGCTATTCTTTATATCGAAAAGTGCGAGGCATCCATGATTCGCCAGTGAGCATCACTCGTGAGCGAAAATCTGTTGGCAAGGAGCATACCTATGGCCGTCCTTTATCAACAGAGGATGAAGTATTAAGTCAATTAAGACAGCTGGCAGAGAAGGTGGAAGGATCGCTAAAACGAGTCCAGCGTCATGGGAAGACGGTCGTCGTTAAGATTCGTTATGCGGATTACACGACGGTGACGCGCCGGGTTACTTTGCCTTATTACATAGAAAAGAAAGAGGAATTATTTTCTCAAGCAAGCTTGATTTGGGAGGAAATCGGCGGTGTAGAAAAAGGGATCCGATTAGTCGGTATTACCCTGACCAATCTAGATCCCGTCGCCTATGAAAATATTGTGTTACCATTATGGGAAGAGCGATCAAATTAGATCGCTCTTTTTGATTTGTTCAAAGGCTTTTTCTGAATCATGAAGCTTTTCCCAGATGACCACTTCGCCTTTTGCCAATGATTTTTTAACATCAATGATGCGCTGATTTGAGCTGCCGCGGAATTGCAGCATCAAGTTTTTCTTTGAAAGCTCAAAGCGACCATCAACAAGAATATCGATCTTACTCAACATTTCAAGCTTGTCTTCGCTGTCCAGCAGCAGTTCTTCAAAAGTATACCCACTCCAGGACCAAATATCCTTTGTATCACCAAATTCACTGCGTAGACGATCAATCACTTTTAAACAGACCTGTGTATTTAGGAAGGGCTCCCCGCCTAAAAAGGTCACTCCTTGAACATAATCATGAGCAGTGTCGGCAATCAGCTGATCTTCTATTTCTTGTGTGAAGGGTTTTCCGTAGTGAAAATTTTGGGAGGCAGCATTAAAGCAGCCTTCGCAAGCAAAGGGACAGCCACTAACATAAAGACTGTTGCGGACGCCTTCACCATCAACAAAGTTGAAGGGCTTGTAATCGGCGATGTATTGTTGACTTAATTCGCTGGCCAACCACTCTTTTGGTTTAGGATTACGCATATTTTTCACCTTTCAAGTAAAACAGGGAGCGGCAAAGAGCGCCGTCCCTGTCATAAATAGTTCTGTTCATTGGTTCTTTTATTACATGTGTTTTACACGAGAAGCGATTTCTTCGTGACGTCCATGTACCATTGGACGTGCTTGTGGGTTGCCTAAGTAACCGCAAGTTCGTTTGACTACATCACATGATTTTGGATCATGATTGCCGCATTGTGGGCATTCAAATCCACGTTTCGTTGGTTTGAAGTCGCCTTCGAAGCCACATTCGTAGCAGTGATCGATCGGTGTATTGGTTCCTAGATAAGCGATGCGGTCATAGCCATAATCCCAAACAGCTTCCAATGATTTTGGATTTTGCTGCAGAACAGGGTATTCACAGTAGTGAATGAAGCCGCCTGAACAATATTTAGGATAATCCTTTTCAAAGTCCAATTTTTCAAATGGTGTTGGATTTTTACGAACATCATAATGGAAACTATTGGTATAGTAATCCTTATCTGTAATGTTCTCCACAATACCGAAACGTTCTGTGTCTAAACGGCAGAAGCGGTCGGTTAAGCTCTCGCTAGGTGTTGAATATACGCTGAAGTGATAGCCGTATTCGTTGCCCCAAGCATCTGCGTGCTCTTTCAGGTCTTTCATGATGTCGATGGTGAAGTCTTTCGCTTCTGGATTGTCTTCCCATTCGCCGCCGTAAAAGACGCTGGCAACTTCGTAAAGGCCAATATAACCTAGCGAAATCGTTGCCCGTTTATTTTTGAATAATTCATTTACGGCATCTGTGCGTTTCAACCGTTTGCCGAAAGCGCCATATTGATAAAGGATCGGTGCGTTTGCCGGGGTCGCTTCTTTACAGCGATCGATTCGGAAAACTAACGCATCTTTGGCAATTTGCAGACGTTCTTCCAGTAACGACCAGAATTTTTCTTTGTTGCCGCCAGATTCTAAAGCGATTCTTGGTAAGTTCAAGGTCACCACACCAAGATTCATCCGTCCCGCGTTAACTTCTTCGCCTTGTTCATTTTTCCAGCCTTGTAGGAATGAGCGACAACCCATTGGTACCTTAAAGCTGCCAGTTAATTCGATCAATTTATCGTAGTTCAAGATGTCTGGATACATCCGTTTGGTAGCACATTCTAGCGCTAATTCTTTAATGTCGTAGTTTGGATCATTTGGTTCTAAGTTTGTCCCGCGACGTAAAGTAAAGATCAATTTAGGGAAGATCGCTGTCCGTTTTTCACTGCCTAGGCCTTCGATACGGATCTGCAGGATCGCTTTTTGGATCTCACGTTCAAACCAATCAGTTCCAAGACCGAAGCCTAAAGAAGTGAAAGGGGTTTGTCCATTAGAAGTGAACAAGGTATTGATCTCGTATTCCAAACTTTGCATCGCATCGTAAATGTCTTTACGTGTTTTTTGTTTGGCGAAAGCCTTTTGTTTTTCTGGATCATCGATCCATTCCTCGGCATCTTTTAAGTGTTTAGCATAATTTAGGCGCGCAAAAGGAGCTAATAGCTCGTCAGTACGGTCCGCCGAACAGCCGCCATATTGGCTTGAAGCCACGTTGGCGATGATTTGAGAAATTTGAGCGGTAGCTGTTTGAATGGATTTAGGACTTTCTACTTCCGCATTCCCGATTTTGAAGCCGTTATTCAACATGCCTTTGAAGTCAATCAAACAGCAGTTCGTCATCGGTGTGTATGGATGGTAGTCTAAATCATGATAATGAATGTCGCCTTTTTGATGAGCATTTGCTACATGAGGCGGCAGCATTTTTAACCCGATGGATTTGCCAACAATCCCAGCAGTTAAATCGCGTTGTGTGTTAAAAACATCACTATCTTTATTCGCATTTTCATTGACCACCGTTTGATCCTTATTGATCAGTTTTCCGATTGTAAAGTTGATATCGGTCGCCTTGCTGCGTTGGAAGTCACGGCGTGTACGATAGTTGATATATTCCTCTGCTAATTCATACTCGTTGTGTTCTAATAATGTATGCTCCACAATGTTCTGGATTTCATAAATTTTGATATCGCTAGTAAAACGTTCAGAAATTTCAGCATCTACTCGTTCAACAATTGACTGAATGCGTTCATGAGCCAATGGGTCGACAGATCCTTTGATTTTAGTTTCAGCTTTGATTAAGGCATCGTAAATTTTTTGGTCATCAAATGCTGTGTGACGACCATCACGTTTTACGACCTTTATATTTTTTAGCGACGGTTGATATTCGTTGAGCAACGAATCTTTTGTGTGGATTTCCATCATTATAAACAACTCCATTTCCTTTAAAGTTCATTATCAATCATATAGTATTTTTGATGCCGTTGCAACGATATATAGTATTATTTTTTTGCCAAAAAAGAAAAACACACCATATATAGTGTGTTTGTTTACTGAAAGATAAAAGAAAGCTGATAAGGACAAGCTTCTATGAAAAATAAAATAACTGAAAATAATTTTTCCTAAAAAGTGAAAAAATTGTAAGGTTATTGAAGGTCGTTTCACATAGGAATTCACCTCAAATATGATACCATAAAAGAAAAAAATTTGATGTTACAAATAGATTTCAGCGAGAGCATTTGCCAGTTTTTAGCAGTCTGGCAAGCAGAACGGGCATCAATTATTTTTCTAACCCGAGATAGGAGGGATTGAATGGAAAAAATAATCAACGTGCAGCACCTTAGCAAAAGCTACGGCACACGAAATAATAAAGTGACTGTCCTAAATGATTTGAATTTTACGGTGGAAAAGGGGGAGTTTGTCGGGATCATGGGGCCAAGCGGTGCAGGCAAGACCACCCTGATGAATATCCTTTCGACGATTTTACTGCCGACGATGGGATCCGTTAAGATCGCTGGCGCAGACATCACTCAAATGCGGGAAAATCGATTGACGGATTTTCGACGGGAGAAGCTTGGGTTCATTTTTCAAGACTTTAATTTGATTGACAGCTTGACGGTGAAGGACAATATCATCTTACCGTTGACAGTCAGCAAACTTTCGAACAATGAAATCGAAGAACGAGTGCTTCGATTAGCTGGAATATTAAGGATCGAACATATATTAGCGCGCTATCCAGAAGAAATTTCAGTGGGGCAGCAGCAGCGAACTGCCGCAGCTCGAGCATTAATCAGCAAACCGTTAGTTTTGTTTGCCGATGAGCCGACCGGATCGTTGGATTCGAAGTCTGCGACGGAATTTTTAAACTATTTGGACGATGTGAACCTTCATGAAGAAACAACGATCTTAATGGTTACACATGATCCTTACACCGCGAGCTATTGCAATCGTGTGCTGTTTATCAAGGATGGCCGTTTTTTTGCTGAGATTGTTCGCCGTTCGTCACGAAAAGATTTTTTTGAGAAAGTGATAGATATGCAGGCAACGATCGGCGGGGGTGGCAAGGCCAATGCTGATTAGAATTATTTGGCGCGGCTTTAAAAAACAGCTATCAAACTACCTAGTCTTTTTCTTTAGCTTGATCTTTGCGGTCATGGTGTTTTATTCCTTTACAGCGATGACTTATGAGCAGCCGTTAATCCGCAGTGCCGGGAAAAATACTGAGCTTGTTGGAATGTTGGGCTTCGGGAGTTTTGCCGTCGTCTTGATTCTGCTCTTTTTTATGGCGAGTACCAATCGCTTTTTTATTGAAAACCGCCGCAAAGATATCAGTATCTTCCATTTATATGGGTTGAGCTATTATCAGATTTGTCTCTGGTTTATTTTAGAGATCTTTTTTATTGGTATCTTTTCTTTTGTCGTTGGAATCAGTTTTGGGGTGTTACTATCGAAGCTTTTCAGTATGATTCTAGTAAAGGCGATGGATCTGCCGCTGCAAGTGCATTTCTTTTTTTCTACCGATGCGATTATGATGACAGGGTTAGTTGTACTATTTATTTTAGCCGTTGTTTCTTTTCAAATTTTATGGCTAGTCTCGGGTTACAAATTCACTCACTTAAAGAGGCTTGATTTGCGGAAGATACAGGCGATGAAGGTGCCCTTATGGCAAAAGCTCCTAGGTGTGACAGGGGCATTGTGTTTACTAGGCGGCTGGGGAATGGCTCTGAGCTATATCATCTTTGCGCGCAAAGCGAGTGACCATCTCGGTTTGATTCGAGGCAACATCCTATTAATGGGGACTATTTTTTTACTATGTGTCATCGGCAGCTACTTGTTCTTCGGCTTTACTATGAGATGGTACAATTCTTATCGGCCAAAACGCTTATTCAAGAATTTGGGAATGCTGTCCCGCAGTGAATGGCAATTGCGCTTGTTTAGTGATTGGCGCTTTTTAGGCTCGATTACGGTTGCTTTAGGATTGGCGCTAGCGATTCTGGGTGGGATGGCGGCAATTGTTTCGTTAGAAATGCGTTCTGTAAACGAGATCGCTCCTACCTCTTTAATGATCACGGAAGAAAGCTATAAGAAAATTGCACCTAAACTCCAGAGGTTTGAAGATTATCAGAAACAGTCCTTAACGTTTAATGCTGTTCCGGCGAAACAAAGCGTTGAGATTTCCGGGGAAGGGACAAATTCGCAGCCTGAAGTAATGGATATGATCTCTCTTTCGGATTATCGAGCGTTTCAAAAAATAAATCATACCTTACCTAATATTCATTTAAACACGCCTACGTCAACCATCGTTTTAAGCTCTTATCAGCGATACTTAACGGAATACGCACATTACAGTAGATTTATTTATTTAAAAGATCGTAAATTGACGGTTCAGGGAACCTATCCTAATTTTTTTGGAGACGCGAGTTTACGTTACGGAACGGGGTTGATCGTTGTTTCTGATGAAGTCTTTAATAGCACATCGGGGATTTCCTATACGATTGAAGCCATTGATGTAGAAAAGCAAGAAGAAGAAAAATTGGCAAGACTGATTCACAAAGAACTGAAGGGCGACTGGGGCTTTCCGATTCACTATGAGTTGTCTTGGCGGAATCATCAATTGGTGGGAGATATCATTGAAGGCGAAGGGGCGAAAAATGATGGCTCTACCGTTTATCGATCGGAATATACTTCTTACCAAGAGGTGTATCGAGCGACTCGCAGCAGCATGGGGCTTGTTTTATTCGTAGTAACATTCGTAACGACGACGTTCATCATATCAACGGCAAGTATGGTAACTTTACGACAACTTTCAGAATTTAAACAAAAACGGAAAAAATATCAGCTATTGCGGCAAATGGGTATTCCTGACAAAACGATCTATCAGGAAATCAAACGAGAGAATCGTGTGGTATTTTTCACTCCAGCCTTTTTGGCCCTCGTCCATAGCATGCTGGCGATCTCGGTGATTTCCCACATAGCCAAAGATACCGATTATTGGTTCGTTTACTTATTCTGTGGATTGATGTTAGCAGTCTATGCGCTGTTTTATTGGGCTTCTTGTGCCTATCAGAAAAAACTTTTATAACGGCAAAGCAACGGGGTATACCAATTTACTTTGGTATATCCTTTTTTTTGCGTAGAAGGATTTTTAAGCATGTGACAAAACTGTTCGTTTGAAAGCGGTATATGTAAGAGGAACAAATGGCAGTTTTTTTTCAAGGTTCTATAATTAGCTCAAAAGAAAAAAGGAGAGGGCGATTGGATGAAGGATTTTTTTAAACGCCCCGCTGCTCGTTACTGGTTGAGTTTTATTGGAAAGACGATTTTCTACTTTGCGGTCCTTTTGATTTTAGTTTACTTATACCATTACAAGAGCATCCAAGGCGGTAATTTTATCTATAACGAGTTTTAATAATAAGTCGTTCTTGAACTGAACGGGGGGAATATCATGCAAAATATCATTACAACGATTGATAAATGGGCAAGTGAGAAGCCAGAGGCAATCGCTTACCAATCAGAAACAGAAAAATACAGCTATCAAACATTGCAGCAATGGTCAGACAACTTAGCGCAACACTTGAATCAGCAAATAACGGACAAAGCGCCGATTGTTGTATTTGGTGAATTAGAATTTGAAATGATCGCTAGCTTTCTAGGCGCTGTCAAGAGCGGTCATGCGTACATTCCAATTGAATCGAATACACCATTGGATCGGATTCAGTTGATTTTAGACGTTGCGCAGCCAGTAATGATCTTGAGTGTACAGCCTTGGCCGGAAGAAATCGCTGCGACTATTCCAGTTGTTGCACCAAAGGAACTTCAGGAGCTATTTGTAACATCTGGCGAAAAAAAAGAGTTGGTACCTGTTGAAGACAAGGATACCTTCTACATTATTTTTACTTCTGGAACAACGGGCGTACCAAAAGGCGTTCAGATCAGTCATAAAAATCTATTGAGCTTTACGAATTGGGACCTAAAGGATTTCGGCATTGAACCCGGCATGCGCTTCTTATCCCAAGCACCCTATTCATTTGATTTGTCTGTCATGAGTGTCTATCCGGCACTTTGCAGTGGAGGGACGTTGGTTCCAATGGAAAAAGCTGTCATTAACGATTTCAAAAAATTATTCAGCTTTCTTCCTCAGTTAGATCTGGAAGTTTGGGTATCCACCCCTTCATTTATGGATATTTGTTTGATGGAGAAAACATTTGATGGAGCGCACGTTCCTTCATTGAAAATATTCCAATTCTGCGGGGAGGAGCTTCCTCGTAAAACAGCGGAGGAATTACTGCGACGTTTTCCAAACGCGAAAATCTTTAACACATACGGCCCGACCGAAGCAACTGTCGCAATGACTCAAATCGAAGTGACCGCTGAGGTTTTAGCGCGATACGATCGTGTACCGATCGGCTATATCAAGGAAGATACTGAGGTCTTGATTTACGATGGGGATCAGGAAGCCGCAAAGGGTGAAGCAGGCGAGATTATTATCAAAGGTCCAAGTGTATCAAAAGGGTACATGAACAACCCAGAAAAAACAGCTGCTGCTTTCTTTGAGATTGACGGAGTGCCCGCCTACCGTACAGGAGACGCTGGTCGTATAGAAAAAGATGGATTGCTTCTATATGAAGGACGTATCGATTTCCAAGTAAAATTGCACGGCTTCCGAATTGAATTGGAGGATATTGATCACCATTTAGAAAAAGTCTCTTATGTGAAGCAAGCGACCGTTGTGCCAAAATATCAGGAACACAAAGTTCAACAATTAGTTGCTTATATTGTTGCGAACGAAAACGATTTTGAAAAAGCGTATCAATTAACGAAAGCAGTCAAAGAAGAATTGGCAGAAGGGGTCATGGACTATATGATCCCACAAAAATTTGTCTATGTGGATCAGCTGCCATTGACACCCAATGGCAAGATTGACCGTAAACGACTGATTAACGAGGTGAATAGCTGATGCTGATTCCTCACATGGTGCCTTATGCGTCACCGATTTATTTCATTATTTTAATGATGGCACTGCTGCCGTTGGTTCTAAGTTTATTGATTCGGGGGAAGCGAATCAGCTGGTACCAATCACTGATTACGTTGTTCTTTCTATACATTTCCTTCGGCGGAAAAGATTATCGCCAAGGCTTAGCATTGATCGGCTATGTGATATTCCAAAGCATTTTAGTATGGTGCTACAACCATTACCGAAAAAATAAGAATCAAGCGGGGGTCTTTTACTTCGCCGTATTTTTAAGTATCCTGCCGCTGATTTTGGTCAAAGTGACGCCGTTTATGGATGGACAGGCATCGATCTTCGGCTTTTTAGGAATTTCTTATCTGACATTCAAGTCCGTTCAGATCATCATGGAAATGCGCGATGGCATGATTAAGGAGTACAGTCCGTTGAACTATATCAAGTTCTTGCTGTTCTTCCCAACCATCTCATCTGGTCCAATTGATCGCTATCGTCGATTTGAAAAGGACTTAAACGAGCCGCCAGCACCAGAAAAATATGTGGATCTGTTAGGCGCGGGGGTCCATGATATTTTTGTCGGTTTCTTATATAAATTCGTGATCGGTTATTATTTCGGTCAAGTGCTCCTGCCCCTTGTTGATCGAATTGCGATGCATCACGGCGGCATCTCATGGGGCTTAGTCGGGTATATGTATGTCTATAGTATGTATCTGTTCTTTGATTTTGCCGGCTATAGTCTGTTCGCCCTCGGTACAAGCAAGCTGATGGGGTATGAAACACCGCCGAACTTTAATAAACCATTCCTATCCTGGAACATCAAGGAATTCTGGAATCGTTGGCACATGACCTTGTCCTTCTGGTTCCGTGATTATATCTATATGCGGTTGATGTTCACCTTGATTAAGAAGAAGACCTTCAAGAGCCGGATCGTAGCTTCTAATGTTGGCTACTTCGCGTTGTTCCTAATCATGGGTGTTTGGCACGGCTTGACTTGGTATTACATTGTCTATGGCATTTACCACGCAACCTTGATCTGTTTGACCGATGCGTGGCTGCGTTTTAAAAAGAAACACAAGAAACAAATTCCATCCAATAAATTTACCCATGCGTTGGCGATTTTCTTAACCTTCAACGCTGTCTGCTTGAGCTTTTTAATCTTCTCAGGCTTCTTGGATAAATTATTTTTTGCCAGTCCGGCTTTTAGCAGATAACTAAAGCTCTAACTGACGGAATAGTTTCAATGCAGGATATCGCATGAACTGTTTAGCCGGATGGTATGCGTACGAAAACGTTTCGAATTTTTGCGTTAGAAAAAATTCGGACAACTATAATGAGCTAGCCCACATGATAAAGGACAGTAACGATAGAAAAAACTATATTTCCTTAAAAAAAACGAAATGGAGCGAGTAACATGGAAGACACATTATTTAGCATTTTAGAAGATATTACAGGAACAGACGAAGTAAGAGACAATCCCGATGTGGATTTGTTTGAAGAAGGATTAATGGACTCTTTAGCAACTGTTCAATTATTGGTTGAGATTGAAGGACAATTAGGCGTACAGGTTCCAGTTTCAGAGTTTGACCGCGCTCAATGGAACACACCCAATAAAATCATTGAACAAGTGAAGGTTCTACAAGCTTAATGAAAAAGAAACTCTTCGGTATCTTTGGGCCGATTCTTTTAGCGGCAATGTTATTGATTCTCTTGTTTTTTTCCCCCTTTAAAATCAACAGCAATGATCCGGAGCTGATCAAGGCTGCTTCAAGTTCGATGGCGGGAAATGTCTTGCGAGGAAACAGTATCACAAAAGAGGCTCTGAGTACTGATAAATACGTCCCATTTTTTGGTTCTTCCGAATTGAGCCGAATCAGTCCGTTTCATCCGTCGGTTTTAGCAGAAAAATATGATCGGGGCTATACGCCATTTTTGATGGGGGCACCGGGGACGCAATCATTGACACAATTCATGATGATGCAGTCGTTGGGAAATGAGTTGAAGGATCGGAAAGTAGTCTTCATTATCTCTCCACAATGGTTTGTTAAGCATGGGATCAAGCGTGATTACTTTGATGCGTATTATTCTCCCGAGCAAACGTTGAATTGGCTGCTGAACTTGAAAAAAGTACAAGCAAGTGATAAATATTTGGCACAACGGTTAACGCATTACGGTGTAGTAAAAAAAGATGAACGGCTAGAACGGATGCTAGATGCAGTGATGGATGGCCAACTGCCTGACAAATCAGATATCGCTGTCAGCAAGTTAAAATTAAACATGCTGGAGCGGGAAGATGAACTGTTCAGTACCATTGGTATGTTAAGCAAACAGGCTGAGATTGATAAAAACGTTAAGGCATTACCGAAAAAATACAATCAAGATGAGCTGGATACGTTGGCTAATCAATTAGGTGAACGGGCGACTCAAGGAAATGAATTTGGGATTCAGCAACGTTTCTACCATCAACGAATCAAGCCACATATGAACCGTTTAGCAGATTCACAAAAAAATTGGGATTATCGATTCTCGCCAGAGTTCTCTGACTTCCAACTAGCTTTGGATCAATTAGCCAAGGAACATGCGGATGCGCTCTTTATTATTCCACCCGTCAATGGACGCTGGGCGAAATTTACGGGGCTTTCAAAAGAAATGCTGCAACAGTTCTCTGACAAGATTAAGTATCAATTGACGTCACAGGGCTTCAATAATATCGCTGACTATACAGAACAAGAAAACACGCCATACTTCATGCAAGACACCATTCACTTAGGATGGAACGGCTGGTTGGCAGCAGATAAGAAAATTGCGCCATTCTTAAAGGATCATAGATCGCAAGCTGAAAATTATAAAATCAATAATCCTTACTTTTTAAGCAAAGAATGGCAAGAAATGAATCCAACAGAAATAAAATAAAAATGAGACAGCGGTAAGTATAATTATTTATGCTTACTGCTGTCTTTTTGATTAATAGTTGCGAACCAATGGAGGGGTATAATTATGAATGAAATGATCGATTTCACTCAGCGAATTAGAAAATAAAGTTTTACTACGATCCTCTGGAGTAAGAAATTGATTTTCAACCATACTATCATAGAGATTTTTCAATGGGTCATAAAAACCTTTTTCATTAAACAATACACAAGGATTCTCATTTTGCCCAACTCTTGCCCAAGAAATCATTTCAGTGATTTCTTCTAATGTTCCAGGACCACCTGGTAAAGCAATACAAGCATCTCCTAGCTCAAGCATTTTTTGTTTTCTTTCCGCCATCGATTGTACAATAAGCATCTCTGTCAATTGAGGATGCGCTAACTCTCTTTCAATCAAAAAGGACGGAATAACTCCAATTACTTTTCCATGATTCTTCAAGACAGTATCAGCGATTGTTCCCATCAAACCAACTTTTCCGCCGCCATAAATCAAAGTATGATCATTTTCGGCGATCCATTTGCCAAATTTTTCCGTCGTTTGTAGATAAATAGGATCATTGCCACTACTAGCACCACAATATACAATAATTTTCAAAATAAACCCTCACTTTCATTTCAATGGATAGTAGTATATCATATAAAGGGAACTTGCGTTCGAAGAAATAGAAGGGGGAGATTTTTTGGATATTCAAGAATATCAAGAATGGATCGGCGATTTTTATAAGAAAAGAGACTGGTATCAATACGATCCGTTTATCCGATCAAACTTTTTAACAGAGGAAGTAGGTGAGGTTTGTCGAGCGATTCGAACCATTGAGATTGGGCGTGATCGACCAGATGAGATGCTGTCTAATCGTTCAAAATCACTCGAAAATTTAACCGAAGAATTAGGGGATGTTTTAGACAATCTCTTCATTATCGCCGATAAATATGAAATTTCTTTACAGGAAATAATGACGGTTCACAAACAGAAACTAGAACAGCGATACGACTAATAACAGTCGAATGCTGTTCTTTTTTTATTGATAAACGACAATATATAAACGAGAAAGTGGAATGTATAAATTTATTTTTGTTATTTTAAAATACCCGTATTCTTTAAAAATACCATATTATTTGGGTTATGTTTTTTTTGCGCGATTTAGCAAAAAAAATAAGAAAATTTTTTTATAGAAAATACGTTATGATAATTCCTAAGAAAAGAAAACGGATACAAAAAAGGAGAGAGCCTATCATGAAAGCCAACCAAAAGACACAGCCACTAACTCAGAGAGCACTATTCAGTATGAAACGGGAACGATTAGAAGCTAAAATTCTTACCTATTTCAAAAACACACAGGATACAGCCTCAGTCATCGAGTATCTAGTAGTTGTTATGTTGCGGAATGCGATTGTATGTAGCGACTTTTCCTTCTTGTGCTATGACTTAGTTCGAGAATTATTTATAACAGCTAAACCGAATGACGCTTTACGTAAATATTGTGTATATTTCAAAGACTATTTTTCCGCAGAGGGAGAATGGACAACCGTGATCGGTCGACTATTTAGTAACAAAAAAGAATACCAACGATTCACCGAGGAGGCTCGTTTTTATAAAAAAGTATTAGATACACCAAAAACTGGGGAATGCAAGAACCCAGATCTAGAAATTCGCTTAGTTTCTTTTTTTGAGGATGCCAGCGGGAAGAAGCATACTTTGACGATCCGTGACTCGGATGAGAGGGTCAGTATGGCCAAGCTAGCTAAAAGTTTAGAAATCCTAACTACGTTAAGTATTTTTAAAACAAAGGACGGGGTGCGCCGTTTCGTCAAGCTCGTTGATTTTGAACGCCCAGGGACAAAGGATACATTAGAAAAAGTAATGGAAGAGCTGCAAATTGAGGAGGATCAACCTTCCGAAGAAGCGACAGAAACTATCGAAATCGTTGTGCCCACAGGGATTAATCCCACCACTTTAAGTGAAGAAGAAAGATTGGCTTTAGTTCAAGTTGTTCATCCAGAAGTGGTTCGTTTAGCGGATGCTCGAGTAGTATTTACAGAGCAGGATAATGAACGAAGCTTATTGGAAGATCCAACTGTTGATCCTCTGATAGAAATTAATGATCCACCTATAAAGTTAGAAAGTGATTCTTTTGCGGGGGATTCAACTGCTGTCGCAACCACGAAATCAGCGACAACTGTTGCACAAAAGCCAAAGAAACATAAGCGCCTCAGTCCGAAAGAAGCCTATGTTCAATCGCTGATTGAAAAAAGACAGAATAAGTCACCGATAAACAGTGGAAATAAAAGGAAGAATGGCAGCAAGAAGAAAAAGAGGTAGTCAAAACACAGCATCAGCCAATTGAGGATTCTTCCCTTGGTTTGCTTTGCTGTGGCAACGTTTTGATAATAAAAAGCGCCTAAGGAAAATATCTCCTTAGGCTATTTCTGCTGATAATTTTTGTAATAGAAAATTGCTAATTGGGTACGGTCACGAACTTCTAATTTTTCTAATAGCTGGCTGATATTATTTCGGACCGTTCCTTCACTTAAAAATAGTTCTTTGGCAATTTCCTTATTGTTTTTGCCATTGGCAACGGCAATCAAAATACTTTCTTCTCGTTCAGATAACTCAATAGTAGGTTGAGTTTGTGGTGCTTGACTGGTTAAGATGGAGGCTAATTTTCCGGCAATTTCTGTTCCAAAAACCGTTTGTCCATTATAGACTGCTTTGATTGCGGGTACGATACTAGCTAGGTCCTGCTTGATCAGGTAGCCCTTTACACCAATCTGTAGGGCTTCGCGGATGTATTCATCATCGGAAAAAGTTGTTAGTAACAATATAACAGCGTCAGGAGCTTGCTTGAAAATTTCTTTTGCAGCCTCTATTCCTGTACTCTCTCCCATACGAATATCCGTTAATAGAACATCAGGATGTTCCTGCAAATATAAGTTCACCGCTTCAGCGGCAGAATTACCCGTATTTAGAACGTGTATTTCTTGCGACAGGTCTAAAATAGTTCTCAATGATTCTGTAACTAGTGGATCATCATCAACAACGACAACACGAATCATACAACTTCTCCTTAATCTTCATTTTTTATTCTAATAAGTAAAGGCTAACTTACATCAATTGATTTCTCGGAGTGCCGAGCGAGTATTTTTCGGTAGGATGACATGAATCATAAAATGATTGGGTGTTTGTGAGAGATGCATCTGACCGCCGATTTTTTCTAAACGTTGCTGCATACTTTTCAATCCAATCCCGCTGCCGCTTTTTTTAGCCAATGTTCCATTATCAAGAATCTGTAATCGATAAAATGCCGGCAGCTCGTTGAATGAAAGAGTGACATTGGTCGCGTTACTGTGCTTCATAACATTGGCTAATGCTTCTTTCATTACCATTAATAAGGTACGATCCTGCTCTTGGGTCAAATTTTCTGGGATATTGCCACGAAGAATCACTTCACAGAATTGAAAATCCGCAATAAGAAAGTCCAATCCCTTTCTGAAGGAAAGCGAGGTTTCATGCAAATCATGAACACTTTCGCGAATATTATCCATCCCAGTATGAATAGTCACTTTCAATTGAGTTAACGGTTCTTTCAGAGAATCTGATTGATTGATAGCTTCGATTGCTCCTAATTGAATAATGGCGCTAGAGAGCAAATGCCCGACGTTATCATGGATGTCACGAGCGATTCGATTTCGCTCCTCTGAGATTTCCAGATCGATGAAGGTCTCTTGTGATTGTATCAATTCTTGATTTTTTTGTTTTAGAAGTTCTTGTTTTTCCCAACTATCATCCTTTAACTGCAAAAAAGCTTCTTCTAGTTCCATCTGTTTTTTTCCACGCCAAGCTAAGAGTATCGCAAAGCAGCTTAAACAAAAAATCAGTAGGTGCTCAGAAGAAGAATAGCCATCTTGGAATAAAGGAATGACCAATACAATCAATCCCCAACTCCAAATGACTTCTTCTCGCCAGGAGATTCGCAAATTAGCTGGCAAAAAAATGAGCAGCATAGGCCAAAAAAAACTTAAAATTAATAGTGGAAAGACCCCCATTGCTTGGCCTAATGATTTTTTCAGCAATAGGGCGGGTGCGGCTAAGAGAATACTGGCCAATAGGTAGACGACCATTTGTGGTTTGAACTCCTGCTGAAACAAGAGGACGATACCGATAATTTCAAAGAAGAAAAAATCCGCCCAATATTTATTTAAATGCTTCATTGTCTCTCCTAACTTCTAGCTAAAATATGACTCACGTAAACTTCTTCACAAAATGACATTTGTCATTCTATGATTGGCCGAAACTCACTGTAATAAATTTTCTAATTTTATTATAGTAAATGTAAGATGAAAAGGAAAAGGAGTTTTTCAAATGTTAATTGAAATCGAAAACTTAGTAAAGCGCTACGGTGATTTCACCGCTTTGAACCATTTAAACCTATCCGTGAAAAAGGGTGAAATTTTAGGTCTATTAGGACCAAATGGAAGTGGGAAATCCACCACTATTAATTGTGTTCTCTCGTTGCTGACTTATGATCGAGGCTCAATCAAAATTTTCGGTGAAGAGATGGGACCAGAAAAATATGGAATCAAACAAAAAATCGGGGTTGTGCCTCAAGAGATTGCTCTTTTTGAAGAACTGAGTGTTACGGACAATATCAACTATTTTTGCGGATTGTACGTGCAAGAAAAAAGCAAACGAGAGCAATACGTAGAAGAGGTCATTCAACTTGTTGGTTTAGAAGAATTTCGTAAATTTTATCCTAGACAGCTAAGCGGAGGTTTGAAGCGTCGATTGAATATTGCCTGTGGGATCGTGCATAAACCAGAGCTGATCTTTTTAGATGAACCAACTGTCGCTGTCGATCCACAAAGTCGTAACAAGATTTTGGATAGTATTAAAGAGCTGAACCGTCAAGGAGCGACAATCGTTTATACAACTCATTATATGGAAGAAGTCGAGATCTTATGTAACCATATCGTGATTATTGATCAAGGACAAGTAATCGCTGAGGGCAGTAAAGAACAACTGAAAAATATGGTTCGCGAAAATGAAAAGTTAATTATCGAGGTTCCGGGATTGACAGAAGAACAAGTGGCAACGGTTGAGGGATTCCCATCTATTTTGGAAGTAACTTACGATGAGAGCTATCTAAAAATAACCACTAAGGATTTGAAAAAGGCACTGCTGCCAATTTTGAATTATTTTGAAACAGAAAAAATTATGTACGCCAATATCCACACGCAAGAGGCAACACTAAACGATGTTTTCTTGGAAATCACCGGAAAAGAATTAAGGGATTAGGGGGGAGATTATGTTTGTTCGTTTATTTATTTATCGCTTGCGCGTCTTATTAAGAAATCGTAGTCTGCTTTTTTGGACCTTTGCCTTTCCGGTCGTTTTAGGCTTATTGTTCAATCTAGCCTTTGGCAATTTGGACGACATAATGGCATTAGAAACATCGAAGGTTGGGATCGTCTCTACAGATGAAACGAAAGCAGAACAGTTTAAATCGGTTTTAAAGGAAATAAAAGACGATGATGATGAAGTGGTTTTTAAAAGTAAAGAACTGTCAAAAAAGGAAGCACAGGCACAATTGTCGGATGATGAGATTGCCGGCTATTTTGAAATTGATGCAGAGACTATCGAGCTATTTGTTAGTAAAAGCGGCACGCAGCAAACTGTTTTAAAGGAACTTTTGAATCAATATCTACAAAATACAGATAAAATTGAAACGTTGATGGCAACTGGGATGGTACAGCCACAAATGCTCAATCAGGTACTTGAACAAAAGAGCTATGTAAAAGATGGCAATGGTACTGGAAACTTCAACTTGAAATCTTTTTATTTCTTTACGTTAGTCGGGATGACCGTCATGTACGGATTTATGTGGGGACTGCGCAACGCGAACGATCAACAAGCCAATCAGTCGCCAGAGGGGATGCGTCTATGCTTGATTCCGCGGAATAAATTGCTGGTGTCCTTTGCCAATATGCTGGCAAGTTTTGTCCTCTTCTTCGTTCAGACGACCTTGATCTTGATGTTTTATCGTTTTGTTTATCAAGTCGAGTTTGGGGATCATTGGAACTACATCCTACTCGTTTGCGCCCTTGGTGCATTTACGGCGATTTCTTTTGGGACGTTGATTGGGAATGCATTATCCAAGCTGGCCTTTCAACAAAAGATTTCGATTGGGATCTCCATATCCATGATTATGAGCTTTTTAGCAGGAATGATGGGATCACAATCGATCAAATATTGGATTGATGTTCATGTTCCATTGCTAGGACGAATCAATATCGTAAATCTAATTAGTGAAAGCTTGTATCAGCTGTTTTATTATCAATTTCTCGATCCCTTTTATACGAATTTATTGTGGCTAGCTGGGTTTGGTATTTTATTTATCCTATTAAATTATTCTTTTGAGAGGAAGGTGCAATATGACCACTTATAGAGCGATCCTGCAAATTCTGAAGAAGAATAAGGGGAGTCTGTCATTAGGGATAATCATTATGGTAGTTATCACAATGTTTTATGCCGGTCAATTAACTAAAGACGCAGAAGAATTGACGGGTGCGAAAATTGCCGTTCTCTCAAAAGATGATTCCGCTATTGAAAAAGGCTTTATAGATTATTTAGGAAAACAACACACGATTGTTCAATTAAAGGATACTTCTGAAAAGAGTTTGGATGATGCACTTTACTTTGATGAAGTAGAGTATATTCTTGAGATACCTAAGAATTTCTCAGAAAAATTGTCTAAAGGAGAAGACGTGAAGCTGACAAGCAAGACCCGTCCAGCGACCTTTTCACAATCCTTAGTGGACACAACGATAAACAACTATCTCAATACCTTTTTGACGTATCAAAAGCAAATGCCAGAGCTAAGTCAAAAGGAGTTATTAAAGCAAACAAAAACAACCTTGAGCAAAGATGGAAAAGTACATTTCGATTCAAGCTACCATAAAAAGAAGAAACAAAATGTCACGGGTCAGATTTATAATCTCTTGGCTTATGGAATGTTCATGACAATCTTCAGCGGTTACGCGGTAGTGAATTTGGCCTTTAATCGGGAGGAAATCAGTCGCCGAAACAGCTGTTCACCCATTTCCCGTCGGAAACTGTCTCGCAAAATATCAATAGGCAACTTGGCCTATTCAGTCTGCTGCTGGCTTCTATTTGTGGCCTTCGTATTAGCAGTTACTAGAAATAGCATGGATCAGGTGATGGGGTATTTCCTGTTGAACACAGTATCATTCTTTGTCGCGATTGTTAGTTTCTCTATTTTAATCACCAGTATTTTACAGAAGGAAGATGCGATCAGCGGGATTAATAATATCTTTATAATGGGAAGCTGTTTTGTCGGCGGGGTATTTGTTCCAAGTGAATTTTTACCCGATGCGGTGAATAAGATCGCTGCTTTTACTCCAACCTACTGGTTCGCACAAAACAATGAATTGATCGGAAAAACAGTCAGCTTTGATCAGGCCTTTTTAGATAAGTTTTTATTCCAATCAGGGGTTCTATTAGCCTTTGCCGCTGTATTTTGGGTGATTCATCTGATCACGATGCGGGAAAAGGGCACTTGGTCATTGAAAAAAGTTCAAGCCTAATTAAAAAATCAGCGTGTCCTTCTGGTGGGCTACCCGTCAATAGGACAATGAAATAATGAATAATTTTTAGAACTACTCTTCGCTTCTTGAAGAGTAGTTTTTAACTTTTTTAAGAAACAACTACCGCGCTGCCGCTTGGTTGGTCATGCGTTTCAAACACAAAACAAAGGGCGTTTTATGTTTGAAACGCACGAATGATTAGGCTGCTTCGTAATACAGATTGTGATACTCCATCGGTGTCAACACATGCAATTTCCGTTGATAGCGCCCATTGTTGTAATAGTCCATATAATTCGCAATCATCGTGACTAGCTCTGTACGACTCGTAAATTTCTTGCCGTAATATTTTTCTCGTTTGATCATTCCCCAAAACCCTTCCATCGGACCATTATCGATACATTTTCCAACACGAGACATGCTTTGCGTCATTTGAGCTTCAATGATTCTGTTATAAAAATTCTGATGCGTATATTGGAATCCACGATCGCTATGAAAGAGCGGGTGAGCATCAGGTTCTGTTTCGATTGCTTGATCGAAGGTATCAAAGGCAATATTCAGGTCATTGGTATCACTAATGACGTAAGAAACAATCCGACGATCATAGAGGTCTAAAATCGCGCTTAAATAAACCTTGTGGATTTCTGGTCCCTCATAATATTTGAATTCCGTTACATCCGTTAGCCATTTTTGATTCGGCGCTTCGGCAGTAAACTTACGATCTAAAATGTTTTCGGCGGTGTGGTAGGGATGATTCGCTCCTTTTGTAATACTGTTGGCAGAGTGTTTGATGGTCGACTGAATCCCTTCATGTCGGCAGATACGCAACACGCGTTTGTCATTGACATGAATATCGTGTTCTCGAAGCAAGTCATTATTAATCCCGCGATACCCTTTTTCAGGATGTTCATTATGAATGATCCGTATAACTTTCGCCAATTCCATGTTTTCTAGCGTCCGTTCACTATAGGGATGTTCGATCCACCGCAAATAAGCCGAACGAGTGACACTCATGATTTTACACATGGGTAAGATGGCATAGGCTTTTTCTTCGTGAAGTTCTTTGATTGCTTCGTAAGCAACTACTTTTCTGACTTGTCCTAGCGATCCCTTCTTTCTAATTCCTTTACTTTTTTTAACAGGTCGATCTCCATCTGTTGGTATTTTACTTGTTCTTCGAGTTGAGCGATTCTGATTTGCGCGTCTTCCTCTGGGGTGCGACTTTCTTGTTTGGCTTTTCGTTGTCCACGACGATCTTCTAAACCGGCCTTGCCTTTTTTTTCGTAACGCTTTACCCAATTGTAGAGATTGGCATATTTCACTTGGTATTTGACTGCGGTCCCGCTGTAATCATAGTCATTTGCGATACAATACAGGACCATTTCTACACGTTCTTCCAAACTGAATTTTTTTGTTTGTCTCACGTTGCTTCCACCACTTTCTGATTTGAAGTCTCCATGAGTATTATATCTCTTAATCCAGTCTCGAAGTTGAGTTGTACTTCTTAATTCGTATCTTTTAGCTACTCTCAATAGGCTGTCTGAGCCATTCAGATAATCAAGAACGGCTTCAAGTTTTAGTTCCTTTGAATATCCCTTATTCTTTCTTGTGGCAATCAACCCAGCAGGACCTTCGTTTTCATAAATTGCGCACCATCGTTTCAACGTAGTGGAACTAATTCCAGCTTCTTTAGCGGTTCGAGCTGATCCTCGTTCTCCATTCAAATACTGCTTAACAAACTGTACTCGTTTTTCCACAGTAAGTTTCATCTGTCTTTTTCCCATAATAAATACCCCTAACTAGGACTTAATTATTTCTTTGTCCTAGTTAGGGGTAGCATATCATTCCTGGCACGCTGATTTTTTTAATCTTCAAAGTAAATTTGCTGTTCTTCACCAAAAAAGATTGGCAATAGATCATTTAAAGTTCCTGCTAGCGGTTGTGTAGTCAATGCTGTCTTTTTTACCCAAAAAAGATCATCAGGCACTACTTGTTTCTTTACTTTAGCAGTGTAAAGAAAGGCCAGCTCACGTGTTTCTTTCGCTAAATGATTCCACTCTGCTGTTCCGCGCAAAAGTGGCTGTACTACTAACCCAGTTTCTTCTTCGATTTCTCTAACAGCTGCCTCATAGCTGCCCTCATCTTTTTCTACATGTCCGCCAGGAAAGGTCCAGCCGGGCCAATCCTTTTTCTTCCGGTCTTGGACCAGTACCTCGTCTTGGTCGTTTTCGATCATTACCATCATGGTTAATTCAATCGCTAATACGCGTGCCATTCGATCACCTCCTAGTGATTATACAACATACTACGCAGATTTTTTTGACAATGGTATACTGATTTATAGGTAAAAAGGGTCGTTCTTCATTTTTTAGAAGAGTATCCTAGTAAGTAGTATTTTATTTTTGAGGTAAAGCAGGAGGAGTAAGAGTGGAGAAAAAGGAAGAACAATTATTGATCGATCTGACATCAGCCCGAGGAATCGCGGGAAATGAAGACGAGGTCAGAGAAGTTTTCAAAAGCTATGCACAGGATTTTGCCGATGATATTTTCTTTGACGGTTTAGGCAGTGTGATCGCAAAACACGGAGGTGGCGGAGGTCCCAAAGTATTTATCTCTGGTCACTTGGATGAAGTCGGCTTTATGGTAACAAAGATTACGGAAAAGGGATTTTTAGAATTTCAAACGATCGGCGGCTGGTGGAATCAAGTCATGCTGGCGCAACAAGTGGAAATCAAAACTCGTAAAGGAAAGATTATCCATGGGGTGATCGGTTCTAAGCCACCTCACGTGTTGACACCGGAAGCACGCAAAAGACCGTTTGAAATTAAGGATATGTTTATTGATATTGGGGCCTCTAGTGCGGAGGAAGCAAAAGAATGGGGCATTCGTCCTGGAGATATGGTAACCCCGTATATTCACTACCAACGAATGAATGAGTCTAAATTTTTACTCGCAAAAGCATGGGACAACCGAATTGGTACAGCTGTCGCGTTACGGGTATTAGAAAATCTATCTAAACGGGAGCATCATAATGTTTTGTTCGCCGGCAGCGACGTTCAAGAAGAAGTTGGTTTGCGGGGGGCTCGTACAAGCTCACATATCGTAAATCCTGACATCGCTTTTGCGTTGGATACAGGGACTGCTGGAGATACACCAGGAATGACGCCGAAAGAAGCGGACTCTGTGTTAGGCAAGGGACCGCAGATCCTGATTTACGATGCCTCTATGGTTCCTCATAAAAAATTATTGGATTTTGTGATTGATGTGGCGGAAGAGTTAGACATTCCTTTCCAATATACAGTCATTGCCGGTGGTGGAACGGATGCTGGACAAATGCACTTGACCCGTGATGGTGTGCCTTCGTTAGCGATCACTGTACCGGTTCGTTACCTACATTCACATACATCGGTCATCCATGAAGAGGATTATTTTAATACAGTAAAACTAGTCACAGAAGTTGTTGCACGTTTAGATTACGAAACAGTTGGCGAAATCAAAAATTATTAAAAGCTGTCGCTAAATTGGTTGCATTGGATTTTTTGTTTGTTCCTATTCTTTGAATAAGGGGTATTAACAGCATGAATACAAAGATCGATACAAAACGAACCGAGCTGAGTCATCTAAAAAGAGAGTTGAAATTGTTTGAGAAGCTCAGTCCAGGAAATGTTCCAATTGCTCTTGAAGCCAAACGAGTCGAACGTAAAATACAGCATTTAACCAAAGAAATCTCAGAATTAAAAAAATCGTAGGAAAAATTTTTCCGCGAATCGTGAATAAGGAGTGTATCTATGAGTTTAAGTGAATATCGTCAAAGAGCCAAAGACCGTCTGAATGGTCAATGGGGGATCAACGTGGGGTTGATCGTAATTGTTGGATTGTTAACAGGAGCGATCAGTAGCGTATCCACGATGACCAGCAACACAAATCTTCAATTAGGGATCTCATTTTTATTGAGCATTTTTGTTTTATTTGCTTTCAGCTATGCCCTCTATTACATCAGCTTGTACGTCGTGCGTGGCGGTCGAGCAGAATTAGGGCAAATTTTCGTGGTCTTTCAACAGGGCTATTACGTTCCGTTGATGCTGATCAATATTATTGCCCAGGTCGTACAATATGTATTAGCGGCAATTTTCTTTATTCCATTGTTACTGCAGGCGGGCAGCAGTGTGTACATTTCGCTGATTTCAACAGGAGGCGTGACCAGTGTAGACAATGTCTCCACTTTGTTGAATGTCGGCATTCTTAGTTTGTATGTTGTTTTGACACTGGCTTTCTTACTTGTGACAACAATCATCAGTATCATTTTCAAATTTGCTGTGTGGGTAAAATTTGATTATCCAGATCTAAGTGTGGGCGATTGTATCAAGCGTGCTTGGCTATTGCTGAAGGATCGCTGGGGAAAATATATCTTATTGCAATTATCCTTTATTGGATGGTATATCTTAGGTTTTGTGGCTTTGATCGTAGGACTGCTTTTCGTGGCTGTCTATGTAAACACGGCAAGTGCGGCATTCTATGATCAAGCGTTACAGGAAAAAATTGATCAGGGGGAATTCGCATGAAATTGACCGTCCTTGGTTGTTTAGGTGCCTATCCTTACGAAGGACAAGGAACGACTAGTTATTTGCTGCAAGCGGATGGCTTTAATTTATTGTTAGATGCTGGTAGTTCAACGCTTGTTGAGTTGGAAAAGGAGCTGGATCCCTTGGATTTGGATGCAGTGATCTTAACTCACTATCATCATGATCATATTGCGGATCTAGGGGTATTGCAATATTATTGGCAGCTCTATCCAACGCAAACACCGAAGCCTATTTTGCCGATCTATGGGCACACAGAAGACGAATTTCATTTCAACGATTTGACGATGGAAGGCGTTACTGAAGGCCGCGCTTATTTTGAAGCAGAAGAATTGAAACTTGGACCGTTTCTTGTTACGTTTATGAAGACGATTCATCCGGTCCCTTGCTTTGCAATGCGCTTTGTCGAAGAAAAGACCGGTGCTGTCTTTGTCTTCACGGGTGATTCTGGTTATCTAGAGTCCTTCAATGAGTTTGCCAAAGAGGCCGATCTGTTTTTAGCGGATACGTACTTATTTGATGGGAACGAGCGCCATAAAGCACATTTTACAGCTGGTGAAGCGGGCAACTTTGCCAAGAATGCAGCAGTCAAAAAGCTAGTGTTGACTCATTTGCCTCAACAGGGCGATTTAGAAGAACTACGTCAGCAGGCGGCTGCTACAAGTAATGGCATTCCAGTTGAATTGGCACAGCCTCACAAAGTTTTTGAGATTTAAAAATAATTTATCCTTAACAGGAGCTAGGAGTTGGAAACATGCTATATGTACCAAATGACAAAGAACGTGATCCACGAATAAACCTTGCCATCGAGACGTATCTATTACAGAACATGCCATTAGACGAACCGATCCTGCTTTTTTATATTAATGAGCCGTCCATTATTATCGGTCGTAATCAAAATACGATTGAAGAGATCAACAAAGAATACGTGGACGAAAAAGGGATTCATGTTGTTCGCCGGTTAAGTGGTGGAGGGGCTGTTTATCACGACCTTGGGAATTTGAATTTCAGCTTCATTATGCCAGATGATGGCAACTCCTTTAGAGATTTCAAAAAATTAACGGAACCAATCGTTGAAGCCCTTCATAAGCTGGGCATCGAAGGGGCTCAGTTAAAAGGTCGGAATGATTTAGTAATTGACGATAAAAAATTCTCCGGTAATGCGATGTATTCAACCACTGGCCGGATGTTTGCTCATGGAACCTTGATGTTTGATAGCGACATTGACGAAGTGGTCAATGCCTTGAAGGTCAAAAAAGACAAAATCGAATCAAAGGGAATTAAGTCGATTCGTTCTCGAGTAACAAATATTAAGGATTATTTGCCAGCGGATAAACAAGACATGACAACAGAAGAATTTCGTCAAGCGATCCTGTTGCAAATTTTTGGCGTAGAGAGTGTCGATCAAGTAAAGACTCATGAGTTGAATGAGGAAGACTGGAAAGCCATCAATCAGATTTCTGATGAGTATTACAAGAATTGGGATTGGAACTATGGCCGTTCACCAGAGTTTAACTTAGAGCGGCAAAAACGTTTCCCAATCGGTTCAATCGAAGTACGCCTAGATGTAGCGAATGGCGTGATCGAAAAAGCGAAAGTCTTCGGAGACTTCTTCGGATTAGGTGAGATCAAGGACGTAGAAAATCAATTGATCGGTACACGCTATGAGAAAACAGCGCTAGAAGAAAGCATCGATCAAATCGATTTGACGCATTATTTTGGCAATATTACTAAAGAAGATTTCCTATCATTAATCTATTAAAAGCTCGCGACCTTTCCATTTGAGAAAGGTCGTTTTTTTGTGAGGCGAAAGTTTTTTCGAATAAGGCTCAGCTTTGCTCCTGCACAGAAAGAAGAAGCGGATTAAATCGTGGTAGCCGACTGAAAACTTTGGCTTCTTTTGGTAAGATAGGAATAGAAAAAAGCCCGACAAAGGAGCCCTACATGAAAAAGCGCGAGTTCATTGTTCAAGACTTATTGAGTAAGATTTATCAGGAAGAATTTAAAGAAGGAAAATTACCAAATCAGCGAAAGCTGGCACAAATCTATGGCGTATCTCGATTTACCATTCAGCAAGCGGTGAAAAATTTAGAAGAGATTGGGATTGTCCGCGTTGTTCAGGGGTCTGGAATTTTTGTCCATGAGAAATGGGTGAAAAATCCACTGATCTTTAATTCTTTGACTCGTACTCCTTACGATCGGATTGACTCAAAAATGATTGAATTAAAAAAGGCGCCAGCCACCTTAGACGAACAAAAGATTTTCCAAATTGATGAAGGGGATGAGGTGTGGACTTTTGAGCGCATCCGCATTGTCAATTACAAAATTGAACAGTTGGAAATCTCGAAAATGCCAACAGCAATGTTTCCAGATTTGTCACAAGAGGTCATTGAGCATTCGATCCAAAATTATGTCGAACAGAAAGGGTTCCGTATATCCCATTATATTACCAGTTATGATCCAATCACCACTTCAAAGGAGCAGTCAAAGCTGCTTTTGTGTAAGCGTGGAACACCTGCGATGCAGATTACAAATCGAGCTATTTTGGAAGATGGACAGGTTTTTGAATACAGTAGCATCGTGGCAATCGATTACTCAGTAACGTATATTCGGCCCTTTGATCGTGAGATTCACCGTTCAAGGATTGATTAGAAATTTCATCACAAGAGAAATGGATGCTAAAAATATGTAGTGAAACATAAAAAGGTAAAGTCCGAAAGTAGACTTTACCTTTTTCTTATGGAGTTACAATTGTTCCGTCTGGTGTTCGACTTTGCGTCCATTCATGGGGACGGTAGACAACAGGGTATTCAGCAGCCATCTCTTCATTGAAGGTAACCCCGATTCCGCTTTGTTCGATCGGATAAAAGAAGCCCTGCTCTGGTGCTGGAATGTTACCAAAGAGCTTCTGAGTATTTTTGGGCACATCAATATTTTCTTGGATAGCTGCATTGTGTAAATGAATATTTAAATGTGTATTGACTGCTAAACCAATCGGTGTGATATCCGATGGTGTATGCCAGGCGATTCGAATTCCCATAGCTTCACAGAAATGAGCCAATTTCAATGCAGGAGTGATTCCACCAATTTGAGATACATGTGCGCGCATATAATCGATTTGACGATTGCGGACTAACTCCTTCCATTCCATGGGATTGTTGAATAATTCTCCCGTCGCGATCGGTGTCGTCGATTGACTGCGTAATTGCGCAAGCCATTCATTTTGGTTTGGTGGTAAGATATCCTCTAAGAAGAAAAGATTATACTTTTCCGCAGCTTTTGCAAAGTTGATGGCTTGATTAGGATGCAGGCGTTCATGAACATCATGCAGCATTTGGAATTGCTGACCGTATTTTTTTTGAATACTAGCAAACATTTTTAACGTTGTTTGCATATACTCTTCCTGGTCGAAATAAGAGCCGTTAATTGGATTTTCGGGGGTCTCTAAATTGCTGGGATTACCGCCGTAAAAACCTAATTGGCAACGAATGTAGCGATAGCCTTCTGCAAGAAATTTGTCAATCTCACCGTACAAAGCGGTTAAATTATCTGCGACAGCATGGGTATAAGCCGGAATTGCGGTGCGTGCTTTACCACCTAGCAGTTGATATAAAGGCATGTCAGCTAGTTTTCCTTTAATATCCCAAAGCGCCATGTCCACACCGGAGATTGCATTGTTGGTAATCGGTCCATTTCGCCAATAAGAGTTGACGTTCATCACTTGCCAGATATCCTCAATTTGGTTCGCATCTCTACCAATAAGTAAAGGTTTCAAGTATTCTTCAACGACCGTTTGAACGGCTAATGGTCGAAATTGGAAAGTTCCACAGCCGACGCCGGATACCCCTTTATCAGTTTCGACCTTTACGACTAATAAATTATGACGGTCCGGTTTGATTGCGAAGCTTTTTATATCAGTAATGATTGTTGGTGTCATTTTTTTCACTCCAATGTACGTAAATATGAATCATTTGCAAACTCATTGAAACATGTAGATGATAAGGCTGTCAATTTGGACTAAAAAAAGAGAGTAAAGAGATGTAAAAACAGTCCAATTTTTAAACAAATGATATGAAAACGTTGATATAAAGCTGATTTTTTTTGTTTTTTATAAAAAAGGACTGGTTTTACAAGGGGGTATGACCATGCTACTATGTTGTTGAAAACGGAAACACGTTTCGTCGAGTTTCAAAGAATGAGGAGGAAAAAAAGTGAAGCACGAAGATGTAGCAAAGCAAATCATTAAAAATGTTGGTGGTGCAGAGAATATCAATAATGCTTGGCATTGTATGACTAGGTTGCGTTTCAATTTAAAGGATGAAAAGCAGGTTAATTACGCTGAGTTGGAAAAAATAGCTGAAGTAGTTGGAACGAAGTATCAAAGCGATCAGCTGCAGGTAGTCATTGGAACGAATGTAGCGGAATATTTCGGACCAATTGCCAAAGTGCTAGGTCTTGATGAGAATAATCAACAAGCTGATGGAGAGAAAAAAGGAGCAGTATCCTTATTCATGGACACTGTTTCTGGAGTATTCGGACCAATTGTACCAGCGATTGCCGGTGCGGGCATGATCAAGGGGCTGATGGCGGGCTTAGTTGCACTAAATGTGATTTCTAACCAAACAGATACCTATTTAATCATTGATATGATTGCCAGTGGGGTATTTACGTTCTTGCCATTTTTTGTTGCTGCTTCAGCCGCTAGGATTTTCAAAACAAATCAATATTTAGCGGTCGCTATCGCTGCCACACTACAATTTCCGACGATGACTACGGCAGTCGCTGAAGGTTCTGTTTCTGCCTTTAAGCTGTTTGGAGTGATTCCTGTGCCTGTCTTTAACTATGCAGGAACCGTAATTCCCATTATTTTTGCAGTATTGGCCTTAAGTTATATCTATCGTTGGGTCGATAAGGTGCTGCCGCAGGTTTTACGGACAGTGTTTACGCCAACCATTTCTTTATTCGTAGCAGGATTGGTTACTTTGACAGTTATTGGGCCAATCAGTATTCATTTAGGAAACCTATTAGCGGCTGGAGTGGCTTGGCTATTCTCCATTTCTCCTGTTTTGGCTGGTGTTGTGGTGGGGGCTATTCGTCCAATAGCGATCTTCACTGGATTACATCATGCGATGACCCCTATCGCTTTGCAAAATTTTGCGAATCAAGGCTATGATATGCTGATGCCAATGATGTTCATGGCGAATATGGCAATTACAGGTGCGACAGCTGCAATCTATACGAAGGTCAAATCAAAAGAGGAAAAATCACTGGTTCTATCTTCGGCAGTTTCTGGTTTACTAGGAATTACTGAACCTGCATTATTCGGGATTTTATCAAAATATAAGAAGGCTTTCATTGCCGCAACTATTGGTAGTTCGATTGCATCGGCATTTATCAGCTTTTTCGGTGTTCGTATCTATGGTTATATCTTATCAAGTATCTTCAGTCTGCCGGCCTATATCGGTCAATACTTTATCTTTGCGGTTCTGGGAATTTTGATTGCATTGATCTCTTCCTTTGTAATCACGTATATGCTCGTTCCAGTCGAAGAGGCAGAAGAGGATGACTTTAATAACGAAGTAAATCTACATTCTGTTGCTAGAGGCAGTTATGTTCCACTAGAAGATGTGCCGGATGAAGTCTTTTCAACAAAAATGATGGGAGATGGATTTGCAATCAAGTCTGTTGACGGCGCTGTTTTTGCTCCTGTCAGCGGAACAGTGACGACCGTCTTTCCTTCAAAGCATGCGATTGGGATCAAGACAGGTAATGGCATTGAGGTTCTTGTTCATATGGGGATCGATACAGTAACGTTAGATGGAAAAGGCTTTGATGTATCAGTAAAAGTTGGCGATAAAGTTACAGCGGAATCAAAAATTGCTCAAATGGACCTAGACTATATTCATAGTCAAGGTAAGGAAACAATGATCATTGTAGTCATTACCAACATGGAGCGAGTACTGAAATTCTCAGGAGAAAGAAATCTAGAAGGACAACATCAAGCAGGTGCCTTATTGGAAAGAGCTTTGCTAAATGGATAGGAGAAGAAATCAATGAAAAGAATAGAAATCTTATCACGCATAGAAAAGGCCGGGGTCATTGCGGTTGTCAGAGGAAAGAATCCAGTAGAGGCAGTCAAAGCTAGTCAGGCCATTATTGCCGGGGGGGTGAAGGGGATTGAAGTTACTTTTACAGTCCCTAATGCGCAATCAGCTATCCATGAATTGGTAAATGATTACCGAGATCAGGATGTAGTGATTGGTGCGGGAACAGTCTTAGATGCAGTAACCGCTCGGCTAGCAATTATAGCAGGAGCAGAGTTTGTTGTTAGTCCAAGTTTTGATCAAGAGACTGCAGAACTGTGCAATCTATATCAAATTCCTTATCTGCCAGGCTGCATGACTATTACAGAAATGCAGCAAGCGCTGAAAAATGGTGTAGATATCATTAAACTTTTCCCTGGAAGTGTTAGCGGGCCAAGTATGGTTTCAGCTGTAAAAGCACCGCTGCCTCATGCAAACCTCATGCCTACTGGTGGTGTGAATTTGGAGAACATGCAAACTTGGTTTGAAGCAGGAGTTGTAGCGGTTGGTGTGGGTGGTAATTTGCTAGCCCCCGTTGCAGAAGGGGATTTCGCTAAAGTAACGGAAATTGCACAGCAATATGCGACAAGGCTAACAGAGATTCGGAGAGAAGCAAATGGCTAGGATTGTTTGTTTGGGAGAAATTATGTTGCGGCTATCAGTCGAAACGGGGATTCGTCTGAACCATACGCAACAATTGGAGGCATACTATGGTGGCGGCGAAGCGAATGTTGCTGTCTCTTTAGCTAATTATGGACATCAAGTACAATTCGCCAGTAAGATTGCTGAAAATGGACTTGGTCAAGCAGCTGAGCGTCATTTAAGAAGTTGCGGAGTAGCTACTGACTATTTGTTAAAAGCGCAAGGTAGAATGGGAGTTTATTATGTGGAGCAAGGGAATGCTCAACGTGCAACTTCTGTCATCTATGATCGGCAATACTCTACATTTTCATTGATGAGTGAATTGGAATGGAAGCTTCAAGATTTATTTTCCGATGTGGAAATTTTTCATATTTCAGGTATTACTCCAGCACTTTCTGAATATTGGAAAGAACTGACCATCGAATTAATCAAGACGGCTAAAAAGACAGGTTGCAAAGTAAGTTTCGATTGCAACTACCGTCAAAGTCTTTGGAGTCAAGGCGAGGCGGGGGCTTTTCTAAAAAAAGTTTTGCCTTTAGTGGATTATTGTTCAGCTGGAAAAATGGACGCCATTTATTTATTAGGTGTTCCAGAAACTGAAGAGGATATTGTCTATTATTATCAAAAAATGCAGGAGCTATTTCCAAACATAACGGCCTTTTATTCTACAAAGCGCAGCGTTCATTCAACCTGCGTCCACGAATTACAGGGAACACTGTGGCTCAATGGAAAATGCTATACCTCAAAAAATCATCTGATTGATCCAATTGTGGATCGAATTGGCGGTGGGGATGCTTTTACTGGTGGAATCTTACATGGTCTAATTAACGATTATTTGCCAATTGAAACAATTGAGTTTGCAACAGGCGCTTCCGTTTTGAAACATTCAGTAAAGGGGGATTGTAATCAATTTACTGAAGAGGAAGTAGTCTCATTTATTCAAAGTTCTACCGCAACAATCAAGCGATAAAAAAATCAGGGAACCGCTTCTTCCATAAAGCGGCGCCCTGATTTTCTTTTATAACCCTAAGGTGATTTTAAAATACTGTTTTTTCTCTTTGTTTTGCCAATGCCAATCGCCATTTGATCGCTTCACTGCTTGTTCTAACTCTTGATGAGAACTTACAGGTATAGTTGCCTCAACGGATTCATCAAAGGAATGACGAGTAAACGCACTTGTGCTGCTTTCAATAATTAACTGTTGTTTTTCTTGCTTCATTGAAATATCAATGGTTCCGAAATTCGAATCGTTTAAGAATTTTTCGAAGAGTTGAATGAGTAAATACAGGTTTTCATCTTTTAGCAGTTGATTTTCTTGGTCTACGATTAATTGGCAAGAGAAAAATTTAGCTTGTTTACGAAATTCATTTTGATAGTAGTCCCGCATTTGCTGCAGGAAATAAGTTAAGGAGAGTGCTTCTTTATTCATATACGCTTCTTTTTCTGCTAATAGTTTAAAGGTGACTAATAGGTTGTTTTGTTTTTCGTTCACTCGTATAAATCGCTGTTTATCTTCCTGCTGTTTTATACGGTAGCGACGAATGAAGCGAATCGCCTCGCCGAAATGATAGCCGCTGATCAAAATCATCAGTCCGCCAAATAAAATCAACGGCCAGTCAGTTGTTAAGTTCGCCGCTCCAGCGAAGAGCTGGATATAGAAGAAGCAGTGAATAAAAGCAGCCATGATAATTCCTGGAGAACAAATGACATAAAATCGATTTTGATCTGCCGATTCTGCTAACGCGATGGCCGCTGTATAAAGGGTCATAAAAACGTTAAATCCGCTAAAAATTTGTACCGCAACTGGAAGCGACAGCCTTCCTGCTATTATGCACAGAACACCAAAAATCAATAGAAATAGCTGTGAACCAACGCCATAAAAGTAATAGTGTTGATATTTTTTGGTTCTCAAAAGATAATAACTGGTCAGAAAGACTGGGATCAGAATTGCT
The DNA here is from genome assembly GCF_051710765.1 of Enterococcus sp. DIV0170. NCBI lineage: Bacteria > Bacillati > Bacillota > Bacilli > Lactobacillales > Enterococcaceae > Enterococcus > Enterococcus sp. DIV0170. Next base: position 2,452,503 of record NZ_JBIOLG010000001.1, on the reverse strand, counting down.
GTCAGGTTATACAGGATCGACAATGTTTTAGGCTCAAATAGCGTGCTGGCTGGAACATTCAAAATAATTGACTGCAGCCCAATAAAAAAAGTAAATCCGATCAAGATCAAGGTTAGAACAGTCTCTTTCTTCGGCCCCTTTCTCTTTAAGAAGAGAAGGATCAGCATCAAAACAATAAGTGTAGAACAGGTGATCCAGAGCAGAAGTTGTGGCAGAGAGTGCAGAATAAAGTAGCGATCAACTTCTGCTGCTTCACCGATAAACACTTGAGCAGGAATGCCAGCATAATAATCGTAGGGTGTTTTTGTGACGATTCGTAATTTTTCTTTTCGATAATTACTAGGTAGGTGAATCGCCGATTGCAAAAGTCCAGGATCTTTCTGCTGCTTCGTTGGCGCATAGCTATAAATAAGCTTTTCACCAATATAGACCGACACCCATTGATGATTGGTACGGATCACTAACTGAGGGTCTTTCAGCGGCATGTCCAGCTGTTGTTGCATAATGAGGGCACTATTTGGCTGAATATTCTTTAAACGTTGTTCGGTTTTTCCAAAGATATATTGATCTGAATGCCCCTTCACCATAAACGTCCAGCGATCGTTTAGTTTTTGGATATCGGCCTTTTTGACTTCTTCTGTGATGGTGATACCGAAAAAATAAGCCAGCATTAAAATAACTAATATTATTAAAATAGAACCTTTTTTTGACTGGAATCTAAAAGAACGGTTTTTATTTGTCTTCACTATTATTAAATAACATCCTTTCGTTTTTGAAAAAGAGAGAGATTTCCGTTCGACTATAAAATAATAGTAACATATTAGTGTTTTTAGTCAAAATATATTTGATTTTTTATTTGATTTGAGATTTAAAAATAGATTTTTGTGATTAATGTGCTATGATATAAATAAGGGGATGCTTCTTTTTTGAGGGAGGTGGAAAGGTCTGTTGAAGAATAAAAAAATAACTGTTTTTTATGGTGTGCTAATTTTCCTTTTATTCTTATTAGCTGTTTTAACCATTGTCATCCCAAAGGTGCTGAGTGTCACGCCCTATGTCATTTCAGATGACAAGATGGCCCCGGAGTACCACAAGGATGGATTGGTTTTTGTAAAAGATGTCATAGAACCGATCCATGTCGGAGATACTATCACGTATTATGAAAATCAAGGAAAGGCAATTAAAACGCGTCGAGTATTAGCGGTAGATAATAAGATCGAGGGATATTTTGTTAAAGGGGATAATACTGACAAAGCAGAAATGGGCTTGGTTCATAAACGAAATTTAATTGGTCGCCCGCATTTTTATTTGCCGTACATTGGCTTTTTAGCTGATACGAAAGTCATGAATATTTTGAAAAGCACACTATTTATCGGTGCGATACTGATGACTCTTTCCACGCTTTTTTTCCAAACAGAGATGAAGCAGAAATTGAAGCAACAGATCGAATAAAAAGACCTTCATCCGAAGGTCTTTTTATGACGCTATTAATAAGAGAGAGACAAGCTTTCCTTCATTTCGTCTTTTACCTCTTTCATTTCATTTTTAGCATCTTTCATGTCGTCATTTAGTTCGTCGCGTTTCACTTTTAGGTCCTTTTTCACTTCTTTAGAAGATTCTTTGATTTCATTGCGACTATCAGTTAACCCAGCTTTAATCTCGTTTTTTGTTTCTCTAAGCTCTGTGCGAAATTCCGAGTTCCAAACAGGTCGGAAAATATACCGATTCACCGTCAATAAACCAATGCAAGCAATTCCCAAAATTAATACCATAATATCTAACCCATTTCTCTTCATTTTTATTTCCTCCAATTATCTAGTTTGTCCACCAACGAACGTTTCACTTTATTTTGTCTTTGATTTATTACTACACTCTCATAATAAGGAAAAACTGGAAGCGTTACGTCCAACTAAAGACCTATCTTCTTCTAGGATAAAAGGCTGGAAATTGAAGAACTGGCTACTTTTTATAAGACAGTATAGCCGGCTTGGGTTAAAACAGAGACGGCAGCTTCATATTTTTCCATCTTGATTAGAAGATAATCGGTATTAAAGGTTGAGACAGCAAAAATACTGATATCAGCCTCTGCCAAGACTGTGGCAATTTTTGCTAAAATCCCCACTAAACTAAAATCCAGAACCCCTTCAATCTTAAAGGCTCTCCAGCCATCTTCCCGTTTGATAGTCTCGGAAGGAACATTAGCTGTTGCAGAAACAATGGAATTTTCTTCATCAGTTCTTCCAATAAATAGAGGTTGTTGGGTGAAATCTACCTGGCTGAAGTCGGACACCTGATAAACAGATAATTCTTGAGGTAAGGGAACTAGTTTCATTTAGAACACTCCTTTCGATGATTGCCTCATAGTGATTAAAATCTATCAGAGTGTCGAACGAAATGCAATCTGATTTTTTGCTGAAAAAGGGTAGCCATAGTATATTTGAGGAAATAAATTAAGGAGTATTTGCCATGAAAGCATTGTATTTTGAAACCTTTGGCGGCAGTGAAGTTTTGCAATATGGCGAGCTTCCACGTCCTGTCATTAATGAGCATGAAGTATTAGTAGAAGTAGAGTATATCGGTTTAAATTTTGCAGATATTTATCGACGACGAGGGGAATACCATATTGAAAAGCACACGCCCTACATTAACGGCTATGAAGGTGCGGGGATTATTGTTGAAGTCGGTGCCAAGGTAACGAAACAGAAAATTGGTGAGACGATACTATTTGTAGATGTCCCTTTGGCAAATGCTGAATATGTGGCGGTTCCAAGTGAACAAGCGATTCCTTTACCTGAAGGAATCGACAGTAAGCTGGCCGCAAGTATCGGTCTTCAGGGGATGACCGCAGATTTCTTAGCTCACGACCTTGGAAAAAATGTATCGGGAGAAAAAGTTTTTATCACAGGGATCAGTGGCGGTGTCGGACAAATTCTTTCTCAAATGCTGGTGGCTGATGGCATTGAGGTGTATGGTTCTGCTTCCTCAGCAGAAAAACAAGCATTGGCCTTATCCCACGGAGTGAAGCAGGTTTACCCAAGTCGTGAACACTCGTGGGTTGAAACGATCGAAGGGCAATTTGCGACAGCGTATGATGGTGTTGGATCAACCATTCAGCAAAGTCTAGACTTAATCCAACATCGTGGCAAGGTTGTATTTTTCGGTATGGCAGGCGGCGATCCTATTAAAATCGATCCCGTCGATTTAATGTCAGAATCAAAAAGCATTTTAACTGGAGACTTGTGGGATTATCTAACAAGCTATGAAGAACGCAAGGTTCGTAGTGAACGTCTCTTCAACTATTTCTCCAAAGGACAAATTTCAATCAGCGAGCCAACTGTTTTTCCTTTGTCAGAAGGAAAACAAGCCCATGAATTTTTAGAAACAGGAAAAAGTATCGGAAAAGTCTTGTTGCAACCGTAATAGAGGAGTAAGCACTGCTTAGAAAATGGAGCAGTGCTTTTTTATGAAACCTGACATCAGGCTGCAGGTTTTCGATGCTATACTAAAGGTGGAGGTGAGGAGCATGGCAGAGTACCGACTTTTTCAGATGGTGTACTATTTAATGGATAAAGGTCAAACCACCGCGCCTGAGTTAGCAAAGAAGTTTGAAGTTTCGATTCGAACGATTTATCGAGATATAGATATTTTAAGCGCTGCAGGCATTCCTGTTTACACAACACAGGGAAAAGGCGGCGGCATTTTTCTTCCTGAAAAGTTTGTTTTGAATCGTTCGCTGATTTCAGAGGAGGAACAAAGGCATATTTTAACAGCGTTGCAGGGATTTAACGGAATGAATGAAGAGAGAAATCAAGAGCTGCTAAAAAAATTAGGCGCCGTCTTTCAAAAGCAGACGACGAATTGGATCGAGATTGACTTTTCCGATTGGCATCCACAGCAGGAAGAACTGTTTCAAGCATTGGAGCAAGCCATTTTTCATAGGACACGTATTTGTTTTCAGTACTTTGGTCGAGAGAAATCCAGTTCAGATCGTAAAGTAGAACCCTTGAAACTCATTTTTAAAGCAAGAGAGTGGTATTTATTTGCCTATTGCTGTGAAAAACAGGAGGATCGACTCTTTAAACTTAAACGAATCAAAAAGCTGAAGCGGACAACTGAATCGTTTGACCGCGTCGCACCAGAAAAAGTCCTTCAGCCTGAAAAAATCTATACAGCAGAAAGACTCACCATTCAATTAGCCTTTGCTCCAGAGCTGGCGTATCGTGTCTATGAAAATTTTGAAGAGGTAGAAGAAGGGGAAGATGGTCGGCTGCTCGTTTCTGCCGAATATCCCGTTAACGATAGCCTATATAGCTTCTTGCTATCATTTGGTGGTCTGGTGGAGGTTTTATCCCCATCCACAGTTCGTGAGCAATTAATCAAAAAAATCGACCAATTAAAAAGTATTTATTAAACCTGACACGAGGTTGCAGGTTTCACTCGCTATAATGAGGATAAAGTTGAAAGTGAGGGTGAACAAATGAAATATGAATGGAAAAAACAAGAAAAATATTTATACGGTGCAAAAAAGAAAGCGGAAATCGTAACCGTTCCACCACAGAAGTTTTTGACGATCAAAGGTGAAGGAAACCCCAACCATCAAGATTTTTCCAATCGAGTAGGCGTGCTGTACCCCGTTGCGTGGAGCATCAAGATGGGGTATAAGAAATTTTATCAAGCACATCCTGAACAGCAAGAGCAGTTTGAATACTCGGAGTTTGCCATTTTTCCGTTAGAAGGTCTATGGAGTACTAAAAATACACAGGACCTAACGGATAAAGAAAGCTTTGAATACAAAATCATGCTGCGTCAACCCGATTGGATTACGGAAGAAATGGTCGAGACCTCCTTAGCAGCAGTGCAAAAGAAAGACCCAAATGATATGCTGCAGGAGCTTTCCTTTGAAACGATTGAAGATGGGAAATGTGTTCAAATCCTGCACCTAGGTTCTTTTGATGATGAACCAGCTTCTTTTCAAAAGATGGATCAATTTGTAACAGAAAATGGCTTAACCCGTAAAAATTATCACCATCGAGAGATTTACCTAAACGATGCTAGAAAAACAGCGCCAGAAAAGCGGCGAACCATTTTACGTTATCAGATTGATTAATGGAAGAGAGCGTTTTCGGCTACGAGGGTTTTACTTTTTATTCGTCATTTTCAAGCACAACTTTCGTCTTCTTTCAGGCTTTCTAGTATAGTGGTTCTGAGGGAGGTGGAAACATGGAAAATCTTATCTTGATTGGACACATTATTTTTGGTATCGCTTCATTTGTAGGCTCTTTATTATTGACGATCGGTTTTAGAAATTCTTTCGCCAAATTGACAGGGATCCAAAAATCAGGCATTGTTTTGACCGTTGCCAGTTTGTTCGGAACGATTGCTTTTGCGATGCTGACGAAAGGCAATGTGATGGGCGCCGTACTATTCATCGTGTTAGGTTTAGCGATGTGTGCACTGCTTGTAGCACCAAAAGCTGTGAAGCAGAAAAATTAAGTTTCTTCGGCTCTCAACGAAAATAGTTGAGAGCCTTTTTTTGCGGATAAAGGAATTGACAGAAATAGAAAAGCGTTGTATTATCCAAAATGAACAACGTTCATTTTGGTGAGGAGGTGAATCATGAACAATCAAATAAGTTCAAAAGAACAGCTCATCGGGTATTGCAAAGAAATCGTTCGAGCGGACGGACTTCAAGCAATCAGTATTCGTTCTGTTGCTAAAAAAGCCGGCATGTCTGTTGGCGCGGTGTATAATTATTTTCCATCAAAAGGGGAATTATTGGCAGAAACGATTGGTAGTATTTGGTCAGAGATTTTTCATTTTTCTGAAGAGACCTTTCATTTTGATGATTTTACAAAATGTCTAGAGGCTCTTTTACAAAGTGTTGAACAGGGGAAAGCAATCTATCCTGACTTTTTTTCCTCCCATGCACTAGTCATGGCTTTTGATGATAAGATTATGGGCTCGAAAATGATGGAGAGATATTGGCAACATATTAAGCAGGCATTGCTAAATGCATTAACGCAGGATAAAAAGATTCGTGAAAATGTCTTCGATAGTCATTTGACTCCTGAGCGCTATGTGGAGTATGTCTTCGAATTATTTTTGTATACGATGGCAAATGATGGAAGTTATAAAGGCATTCTTAAGCTCGTTCGAAATTCGATTTATGCTGAATAGCGGACGAGTCTTCTTTTATACCAACATGAACATTGTTCATATTTCAGGAGGTCACATGATGGTTAAAAAATTAACTTTATTACTATTGGCTAGTGTCGTATGGCTCATTGCTGGATTTAACGTTTTAAAAATCGGGATTGAAACTTACGCAAATTATTTATCAGTAATCAATTTTTTATTATCAGTACTGGTTTTCTTGATTTTTTGGTTTATGGTCTTTCATAAGCTAACGATCAAACACACGGAGAGAATCAGTAATTATACAAAGGATCGGCAATTCATCCTCAATTTTTTTGATTTGAAGTCTTTTCTGATCATGGCAGTCATGATCACTGGCGGCTTGCTTATTCGGAAATTTAGTTTGTTGCCAGATCGTTTCATCGCTGTTTTTTATACAGGCTTAGGGTCGGCGCTCTTTTTAGCTGGAGTCCTTTTTAGCTATAACTATTTTGAAAGAAGGAAGTTGAAAAAATGAAAAAAGTCATGAACACAGCAATTATATATTTTGTCGCAGCGATGGTAGGGGGCGTTTTTTATCGTGAATTTACAAAGTTAAATGTATTTTCTGGTCAAACGGTATTGGGAGTTGTTCATACCCATCTATTGGCATTAGGGGTGGCAGTTTTCTTACTTGCGGCGATTCTTTTTAAAGTAACCAATCTAGAAAATAATCGATTGTTTAGAAGATTTTTCGTCCTTTATAATGTTTCACTGCCATTGATGGTGACGATGATGAACGTCAGAGGAATTGTTCAAGTAAAGGAGCTCACCATCAGTAATGGGATGAATGCCATAATTTCTGGAATCTCAGGACTAACCCATATAGGTGTTGCTATTGCGTTGTTCTTGTTTTTACGAGCAATAAAAAAAGAATTGATGGAAGGTGAGAAATAAGATGTCCACTTTATTATTAGCTGCTATTGTATGCATGCTCTTGGCACTAACTTTTTATACCATTGGCGTGTTTGCGGAAAGAAGACAAGGGATGCTGCTCCGTTGGCACGCGATTGTGTTTTGGTGTGGTTTCATTTTTGATACTACCGGAACCACCATTATGAGTAAGCTTTCGGGTGCTGGCTTTTCCTTTAATCTACACGGAATAACCGGAGCGGTAGCGTTGTTCTTAATGATTTTTCATGCCTGTTGGGCAACCGTCATTCTGGTAAAAAAAGATCGTTCTGCGCAACAAACTTTTCATAAATTCAGTATTTTAGTCTGGGCGATCTGGTTGATTCCGTTTGTTTTGGGTATTTTTATTGGGATGGGTGGTTAATGAAGCTCTTTTTGAAATAGTATTCTTTTAAAAATGATGGAAAAAACCATTCTCATATCGTCTAAAAATTAGATGAGGATACTCTCAGTAGGAAAGCCTATCAGCATGAAGTTGATAGGCTTTTTAGCCGCGTTCAAACAGCGATGTCTTGATAATAACTTATTCCAATTAACATGGTATGACCGGGTGGACAATTGGATGTAAGTGACAAAATAATTTTTTATACTCACAGAGCGCCTCTGAAACTAGTCTCAGAAGCGCTCCGTTTTTGTGTATAAAATTTACTTTCTAGCAAGCAGCTCTCGTAATTCTTTGGGCGGTTCTTCTTTAAAGATAGTCCGCCATGAGTTGAGTAAATTCCCCTTATTAACCATAAGTGGTTCTATCCCGATGAAGCTAGGAACATGTTTATGCAGAATTGATTGTGCTGCAGCTAAAGCGATGGCTCTTCCTTGTTCGAAAGGCTGTTGCGCACTCACGCATTTTATCGGTCCATCCTCAGCAATCACTAACGCGGAAGAAAAGTCTAAATCGACTGTCCCAACAATGATATCTAAACGGTCTAAAGTAGCTAATGCCTTGATGACTTGTTGCGCCGGTCCATCCCATGAGATATAGAGACCTTCTATTTCCGGGTGTTCAACCAACAGCTCCAAGGTTTTATCAAAGACCTCATTTTCACTTTTGAAGGAGGACTTCGCTACTATTTCCATTGCTGGAAAATCCTCATCAATCAGCTGTTGTGCCGAGGTATCTCTTTGATTGGTGGCATAAAAATCAGAGTCGAAGGTCATCAGCCCGACTTTAGTTTTGCCATTAGCAGCCATTTGTTCGCACAAGCCTCTGGCAGCAAGTCTTCCGTTGGTTAGCTCATTTACAGATACGACCGACACGTAATCGTTAGGGGTTAATCCCTTTGGAACATTGGTGATCAAGATTAATTGGCTAGGGCTGTCAACAATCTTTTTAAAGGCCTCGGCCGTTTTAGCGGTATCGGTTGGAATCGCAATAAAAATATCCGGCTCTAATGACAGGAGACTGTCGATCTGTTTGTTTTGCAGATCAGAATCGAAGTGGGCATCAGTCACACCGATAATGTTGATGTTAAGTTCATTAAATAGTTTATTTATCCCGGCTTCATGCAGGTTCATCCAAGAAGCTCCCGTATAGTGGAAAGATATGACTGCTGTTCTTTTCGTTTGTTTTATCTCAGCGATTTCTTTTTCCGTGAGCATAATACTGTCAATAGAGTAGGCTTTCTCACCGAACGGTCCCTTGGCAATTCCTGAGGTGGAATTTTGCAAGTGGAAGGTAGTAGGAACGACTTTTTTAACCTGCAAATCTGCCGAGTACGAGTGGAGGATATTCAAAGCTTCAGAAACGATGCTAGAAAAATCATGTTCAATACTAGTAATGGCTGGATTGCAAAGTGAATACCAAGATTCGCTGCCTAAGGAAATGACAGAAATATCTTCTGGGATACGATAACCTGTTTTACTAAAATAACCAATGACTTCATTGATAATTATTGGATCAACAAAGATACCAGTTGGCGGGTAAAGATTATCCTGTGAAAATAACTCATGCAGCTTTTCAAGCAGTTCCTTTTCGGAAAGTCGTCTAGTTGAAACAATCTTCTCATCAATCTCCAACTGGCTTTTTTGAAAAGCCTGTTTAAAGCCTAGAAGCGAATCGTTCTCCACTTTATCAGAAAAGTCGATATAGGCAATTCTAGAATGACCACTTTTTATTAAATGATTGGTTGCATGCTCTACCCCAGCGCAACTATCGCTTGAAATGGATGGTAGAGTAATCGTTTCATAGTTATTCGTACTGATTATTACAAACGGAATCTTGTAAAATTTTTTAGGAAATACTGGTTCAACCTTTTCTGAGTAGATTAAAATTTGACCAATAATTTTTTCAGCGAAGCTATCAAACATCACCTCAAATTCCTTCGTTATATCTTGATATTCGACAGGAATAACTAGGACATTTTTATTTGTTTGCTGCTGGCGAATTTCTGCTAGAACACCCATTTGAAATTTGTCAGAAAAGTTTGGTACGTACACCAATAGGATTTGTACTTTGTTCTCATTTTTTTTATTTTGCTTTAGGACAAAATTTGGAACAGAATCAAGCGAAGAGAGGACCTCTTCTACTTTTCTTTCTAACTCAGGGCTAACATATCTAGTTTTTCTAACAACGTGAGAAACTGTAGCTACAGAAACGCCAGCCATTTCCGCTACTTCTTTAATAGTCGTCAAAAAATCACCATTTTCTATTTTTATCTAATTCACATCATACTACAAGGAATCAGTAAAGTGAACGTTTTTATAATTGACAAAGAAGGCAGCGAATCACGAGTGGCAGTAATGAATCCTTACCTTGAAGAATACTGAAAGCCAATCAGTTTTTAAGAAAAAGCTTTTGGAAATTGTCCTTGGCAGAAAACACTTAGTCATTGTTGTTAAAGGCTAAGTGCTTTTTTACTTTTACCAGATTCGTTTTCTAACTATAGACCATTTGGAAAATGGAGGACTTCATTTTTTCTAGAGGCTTCAAAACAAGCATCGATAATTGTCGTTAGTCGTATTAGTTCTTCATCTTTGATAAAAGGTTCAGCTTTCCCGTCAATTGTTTGGGCAAAATTGTCATAAAACTCAACGACATTACTTTCTACATAAGGCAAAGGAAACGTTTCAACAGAATCATCATTTCTCGGGGCCATGGTTTTTGTGAGTCCGGCACCAGTTTCGACAGGAACGGCTTCTTTTGCTAACTCTCCAGTCAAGGTTACAAATTTTCCGTTTAGTTCAAAGTCTTCAATGACAGCTGTTCCAATCGATCCAACAACATACCATTCAGGTAATTCGATGAAGTTGGTCGTTCCAACTTCTAAATAGGCTTTCTTCAATGAATCAAAAACAATTTCTATTTTAAACCCATCGTCCACTTCATGATTCAAAAAATAGGTTAAAGTAGCATGTAGACTGATTATTTTTTGATTTGGAAATAGAAATAGTATTCGGTCTATTAAGTGAACACCCCAATCTAGTAGCATACCGCCGCCTTGATTTTTATTTCTGCGCCAATCTTTTGGAATCCCGCGAGAACCTTGTACGCGATTTTCAACATATAACAGCTCACCCAGCTTTTTTTCTTCGAGTAATTTTTTTGTGATTAAGAAATTTTCATCCCAGCGTCTATTTTGATGAACAGTAAAATTTTTTCCATATTTTTCTGCAGCAGCTAAAATTTCTTTTAATTCTGAAGTATTTAGTGTAACAGGTTTTTCTGAGATGACATGCTTTCCAGCTTGCAGGGCCTGTACTGCGATCGTCTTATGTGTATCATTTGGTGTTGCAATCAAAACGATCTCAATGGTGGAATCGTCTAATAGAGCTGACAATGAGTCATACTTTTTGATTTTTGATGAAATTGTTGAGTAATCCTTGTCTGAATCAATATCAAAAATGCCAGTGATCTCAACGTATTGGCTCTCCTTGATACGTTTGATATGCTGCTTGCCCATCCCGCCAAAGCCTACTAAGCCAACTCTTTTTTTCATGTTAAAACATCCTTTCTATTAAAACATTCCTCAATATATTTTTTAGAGTGAATAAGTGTTTGTTCAGCTTCGCTTTTGTTCTCACTCTTGAACTCTAAAGTAAGATCCTTTGAATAGTTCTTCTCTTTTAACGTTTCAAAAATCGTTCTCCAGTCAATGCTTCCTAATCCTAATGGGGCAGGTCTATACCAACCAAAATCATAGGGATGCTCCCGTTCTATCTGCTTTCCAAAAATTCCATATCTGCTGAGATTATCAGTTTCAACAAAAACTTCCTTTACATGAATGTTGAAAATTCTATCGTAGTAATCAGTGAGTGCTTTCGTATAATCGATTTTTTGCCAAATAAGATGAGAAGGATCAAAATTTAGTCCGAAATTTTGATTTGGTATTCTTGAAAACATTTCGTCCCAAAGCTCAGGACTGTAGGAAATGGTTGCAGGAAAGCCATTTTTGTCCCATGAAGGCATGGAACAATTTTCAATCGCGATTTTAATCTTTAGCTGTTCTGCATGGTCCACGATGGGACGCACAAGTGAATCTAGCAAAGTAAAGTTTTCAGCGATTGATTTACTGGCGTCCCGACCTATAAAAGTACTGATTTGTGGAATGCCATTTTCAAAAGCAAAGTCAATAAGCGCATACAAATTGTCAATATGCATCTGTCTTAAGCGTTTTTGTTCGGTCAAAATATTTTGATAATAGGCCAGAGATGAAATACGAACCTCATTTTCAAAGAGCTCGGAATTTAAAAGTTGGGTATCGAAAAAGCTCAAACGCTGGATCGAACTTGGCGTTAAGGAAACTTCTAATTGAGAATAGTTGAGTTGGTTAGCCAAATGGACCTTATCTAACAAAGACCCGTCAAAACAGCTTGTCAAAAATCCTAGTTCCATAAAAACACATCCTTTTTACGTAAATTTTATATTTGCATCTCAAAGATACAACGGATTAGAATTTTTTTCAATGTTTTTCTGCCTAGTTTACGATATTTAGCTAAAAAATGACGTAAAATCGAAAAAAATGTTGACGAACAGTGAGTGTGATGGTAGAGTGTGTTTGTGGAAAGCGCTAACACAAATAAATTTACGTAAAAAAGGAGTGGTGATTTTGGAAGTTGGATACATGACAAATGGTTTCGGCGGGTTAGTAGGTACAGGCGGAGGCGTCACCAATGTTCGAGAGGCAAAATATCTTTCTTTAATCGATGAAGCTGAAGTGATGAAGAAAATCTCTGAAGTTGGGTATCGCTACATCGAATTGTTTGATGGGAATTTGGAAAAATTTGATGATTCGCCAGAAAAATTGAAAGCGTATTTAGCTGAAACAAACACGAAGATCTTAGGGATTTATACCGGGGCAAACTATATTTATACTGATGCGTTCGAAGATGAATTTTTCCGTATTAAAAAAACGATTGAAAATATGAAAAAATTTGGAGCAAAACACTTAGTTCTTGGCGGCGGAGCGATCCGTGCTAAGGGAAATGGGGCTAAAGACTATCAGCTGTTAGCTCAAAATCTTGACCAAGTCGCACGATTTGCAGAGGAAAATGACATCATAGCAAGTTATCATCCTCATCTAGGATCAGCAGTTGAGACGCCTGAACAAATTGATCAGCTGTTTTCATTAACGACTATTTGTTTTTGTCCAGACATTGCTCATCTTGTGGCTGGCGGTGGCGATGCGTTAGAGTTAATCAAAAAATATCGCCAGCGAATCAAATATGTTCATTTAAAGGATTTGAAGGGATCGGAATTTGTTCCACTGGGCGAAGGGGACATCCCATTGGAAGAAATTATTCGCTACTTAAAAGAGGATGGTTTCTCGGGAGATTGGTTAGTAGAAATTGATGGTTACTCAGGGGATTCTAGCTACGCTTGCGAAGCTTCTTACAAGTTTTTAGAACAATTTTTTGAAGTATAGGAGGATAGTTATGAAGTTTATTAAAAAGATGATCGCTTTTTCATTAATTTTACTTTTTGCAACTGGATGCGGTTCGGATTCTGCAGCTAATAAGGATGCGTTAGAAAAAACAGATGGAAAAGACGAAATAGTGTTAGATGAAAACGACATAAAATCGACAGGACCAAACGGTGAAAAAGCCGCACCCGCCAGTTCTTTAACGCTGACCGATGAAGAAATCGTAAAATTAAAAGCCGGCAATTATTCAGCGGCAATTTCGTTTCATTATGCTGGAAATGACTGGTCCTCAGCTCAGCAAAAGGGACTTGAAGATACCTTCAAAAAATATGGGATCAATATTGTAGGAACAACTGATGCAAATTTCTCTGTTGAACAACAGGTATCCGACTTGGAAACCTTAACTGCTCTTAATCCAGATGTGATGATTAGTATACCCACAGATGCCAAAGCGACATCTGATGCCTTCAAGCGAGTAAGTGATCGTGGAATCAAGTTAGTCTTTATGGATAACGTGCCTGATAATTTTGTTGCTGGTGAAAATTACGTTGGAGCTGTTTCAGCCGATAATTACGGAAATGGCGTTATCGCAGCAGAACTGATCGGAGACAAGTTGAAGGGCAAAGGGAAAATTGGAATTATTCACTACGATGTTGACTATTTTGTGACGAATCAACGGTTAGAAGCATTTGAAAAAACGATTAAGAAGAAATATCCAGATATTGAAGTCATTGCAAAAACTGGTTTTTCAGATGTCAACCAATCTACCGAAGTCGCCGATGCTATGTTGACGCAAAATCCAGACTTGGAAGCTATTTTCGCAATTTGGGATATTCCTGCCGAGGGTGTCTTATCAGCGCTTACCTCTGCTGGGCGCGAAGATGTCTTTGTCAGTTCAATTGACTTAGGTGATAACATTGCCAAGGAAATTGCCCAAGGAAAAGTTTTAGGTGTGGGCGCTCAATTACCTTACGATCAAGGTGTAGCGGAAGCAACGATGGCAGCCTATGCTTTATTAGGAAAAGAGACACCTTCTTATGTGGCTGTACCGGCAACAAAGGTGGAAAGAAATACCATTGTTTCTGGCTATGAAATGGTTTACCACAAGAAAGCACCAGGCTTTATCACTGAAGAATTAGACAAATGATAGTAGAGGGTGAACGCATGCTTGATTCTATTTTAAAAATGAACAAGATTGAAAAAAAGTTTGGCGAAACAAAAGTTCTAAAGGATGTGGATTTTACCTTAAAAAGAGGAGAAGTTCATGCATTGGTTGGTGGTAATGGCGCAGGTAAATCGACACTCATGAAAATAATGACAGGCGTTTACTCGAAAGATGGTGGAGAAATTCGGATCGAGGATCAGCTAGTCGATTTTAAAAATCGCGAAGATGCCTCGAAAAACGGGATTGAAATGATTTTTCAGGAATTGTCTCTCGTTCAATCGATGACAGTGGCACAGAATATTTTTCTTGGGAGTGAGCTGCAAAAAAACGGATTGATTGATGAAAAGGAAATGAACAGGAAAGCACGAGCAGCCCTACTTAATTTGGGAATAGATATTGATCCTAAAGCAAAAGTCGAAAGTTTGAGTGTTGGACTAAGCCAGATGGTGGAAATTGCGAAAGCGGTTATTAAAGATGCTAAAATTCTGGTTTTTGATGAACCGACAGCCTCTTTGTCAGACGGAGAGTCAAAGCAGCTTTTTCAGTTGATTAATGACTTAAAAGATAAAGGTGTAACAATGGTGTACATCTCGCATCGAATGAATGAAATCATGAATATCGCGGATCGTATCACTATATTAAAGGATGGAACTAACGTTTTAACAGATGAAATCGCTAATTTATGCCTAGAGGATATTGTTTCGTTCTTTGTTGGCGAAAACGGACCGACTTTTGAATGGAAAAAACGTGAGTATTCACAGGAGGAGTCGATTTTAAAGGTAGAGAACTTAACCATTAACCACGCCATTTCCGAGATATCCTTTGAAGTGAAGAAAGGGGAGATACTTGGTATTGCTGGATTGATGGGAAGCGGCCGAACGGAGATTTTGGAAGGACTATTTGGCATCAGTCCAATTGAAGCTGGAGAAATCTATATTGATAGTCAAAAGAGTACGATAAAAAATGCTCGAGATGCTATAAAATCCGGTCTCGGTCTGGTACCCGAAGATAGGAGAAAACAGGGATTGGTATTATCTCACTCCGTGAAAGAGAACAACATTTTACCCATTTTAAAGAAATTGTCATTTATTGATTTCGTAATTGATGAAAAAGAATCACAAGAAGTAACTAAAAAGAACGTTTCGGACTTCAATATTAAAACATCAAGCATAGACAAAAAAATCAGTCTATTGTCAGGCGGAAATCAGCAAAAGGTTGTCATTTCAAAATGGTTGAACACAAATCCTAAAGTGATGTTATTGGATGAACCAACGGCTGGAGTTGATATAGGAGCTAAAACGGAAATCATTAATATCATTCGCGAGTATGCCGATAAGGGAAACGGTGTCCTGTTAGTTTCTTCAGAGCTTGCAGAGCTATTGGCAGCATGTGATCGCATCTTGGTTCTTTTTGATGGAAAAATAGTGAATGACATTAAGCGCGAAGAAATTTCATGTGAGGAGGAACTACAGCATGCAATCCAAGCAGGCTAATTTAGATAAAAAGACATCCGATACTAAAATCGATTTGAAAACAATCGAGTGGAATAAATACATGGTTTACATCGTATTTGTTATTGTTTTTCTGGCTTTTTCGATTTTTTTAGGAAACAAGGGTTTTTTAAGCTCCAACAATCTGTTCAATATTCTAAGACAAACGTCAATGATCTCTATCATGGCCGTTGCAGGAACTTTTGTATTGGCGGCTGGTCAGATTGATTTGACGGTGGGTGCGGTTGCAGCCATGACAGCCATGTGTGTGTCTTTGGTTTTGCAAAGTACGAATTCGATTATTTTAGCCTTACTAACGGGCTTAGGATTTGGTGTCATTTGTGGAGCGGTGAATGGTTTCTTAGTTACCATTCTTAAAATTCCAGCATTTCTTGCCACATTGGGAATGATGCAGATTATTCGTGGGTCGGCTATGTGGATTACTAATACCGCAGCAGTTCCGATCAAGAACAATCAATTTAATAGTGTCTTTGGTATAGGTAGCGTTGGTGGTATTTCTGTTCTAATTTTATGGACGATCCTGTTTTATGTAGTCGGTGTATTTCTATTTAACAAAACGCCATTTGGGAAACATACATTAGCCACTGGCGGTAATGAATTATCTGCAAAATATAGTGGGATAAATACAAATCTCATCAAGTTAAAGGTATTTATCATGTCAGGCGCATTCGCCGCATTTGCTGGGATTTTATACGCTGGAAGAATGCAGTCAGGAAGATACTCTTTTGGTGATGGTGATGAAATGTCTGTCATAGCAGCAGTTGTTCTTGGTGGCGCCGCTATGAACGGAGGCTCGGGTTCGGTTATAGGAGCATTAGTCGGGTCATTATTGATGGGGATTATCAAAAATGCTTTGATCTTGGCGGGATTGAGTTCTTCTCAACAAACCATTGTTCAAGGTGTGATTATTGTTTTCGCAGTTGCACTTAGCAATTTATCAAGTAAAAAAAATAATTAAATTTTAAGGGAGAGATATTGAAATGATCAAAAAAATTAACGTTGGACTAATCGGAGCAGGATTTATGGGAAAGGCACACGTAGTAGCATATTCGAATATGCCAAAATTCTTTTGGCCGGCTCCAGCAGTTCCCGTACTAAAGGTAGTTTGTGATATTGAAGAAGAGATCGCTAAAGAGGCAAAGGATCGCTTTGGTTTTGAAGAAGCAGTCACTGATTGGAAAGCGGTTGTGAATAATCCAGATATTGATGTTGTCAGCATCTGTACGCCAAACGACTCTCACGCAGAAATTGCGATCGCCGCCCTAGAAGCTGGAAAGCATGTCTATTGTGAAAAACCAATTGCCAGTACCCATCAGGATGCAAAAGCAATGAGTGAAGCCGCAGAAAAAGCAGCGAAAAAAGGTATTATCTCAATGTGTGCTTATCAATACCGTCGTGTTCCAGCTTTAGTTTTGGCTAAGAAATTTATTGATGAAGGTTCAATCGGCGAAATTCTAAATGTACGGGCACAATATCTACAAAGCTGGTCTGCTGATCCAGATTCTCCTCTATCTTGGAGATTCCAAAAAGCCATCGCCGGAGCAGGAACATTAGGCGATATTGCTACTCACGTGATTGATATTTCTCAATACTTAGCTGGGAACATCAGTGAGGTCGTTTCTACAGTGAAAACCTATATCAATGAACGCCCAGTGCAAGAAGGCGGAGTGGATTTATTAGGTACGGTGAAACTTAACGGCGATGTGAAGAAAGAACCTGTAGATGTAGACGATGAAGCATCATTCTTAGTTAATTTTGAAAACGGGGCAGTCGGAAGTATTGAAGCTACCAGAAATGCTTGGGGTCGAAACAACTTTATCTCTATTGAGGTTCACGGAACAAAGGGTTCGTTGATCTTTAACTATGAACGTTTAAACGAGCTTCAAGTTATGTTTGCAGATGATCCAGAGGATCGAAAAGGTTTCAAAACAATTTATACTGGTCCGGCACACTTCTATGGAGAGGTTACCTGGAACATTCCGGGAATGAACATTGGTTATGGAGAATTAAAAACGATTGAAGCGTACGAATTCATCAAGTCTGTCGTAAGTGGAAAACAACCGTCAACTAGTTTTGCGGAAGGCTACAAAGTGGATTTAGTCACAGAAGCAGTTATGAAATCTTCTGAGACAAAGGCTTGGACTAAAGTAGGGGAATAGTCGATTTTAAGGAAGAGGACCATTTATCCTGTTAATGGTCCTCTAATAAGGAAACATGTTGAAAGGAGTTTTATTTATGAAGCTAGGAATTGTAAGTGCCATTTTTGATCAAAGCAGCTTTGAGGAAATGATTGATATCGTAGCGGAGACGGGTTTAGAATGTGTAGAAGTTGCTTGCTGGCCTAAAGGAAAAGCAGAACGACGCTATGCGGGTGTTTCTCATATTGATACGAAGAACTTAACAGCAGAAAAAGCGCAAGAGATTTTGGCATATTGCGAGAAAAAGCAGGTAGAAATTTCGGCATTGGCCTATTATCCCAACCCATTAGATGAAAACCTGGAAAAACGGCAAGAAGTTATTGATCATTTGTATACACTCATTGATGCAGCCAAACTATTAGGTGTAAATTTGGTGACCACTTTCTTAGGAAGAATGCCGAGCAAAAGTGTATCTGAAAATCTAAAAGAGGTTGCCAGTGTTTGGCCGCCGATTATTCAATACGCAGAGGAACAAGAAATCAAAATCGGGATTGAAAATTGTCCAATGCTTTTTACTGAGGATGAATGGCCTGGTGGGCAAAATCTGATGACGACACCTAGCAATTGGCGGAAAGTCTTTGAAATTTTGGATAGTGATAACTTGGGGATTAACTACGATCCTTCTCATTTTGTTTGGCAGCACATAGATTATATAGAACCCCTTTATGAATTTAAAGAAAAGCTATTCCATGTCCATTACAAGGATATCAAGCTGTATCCAAACAAACTGAAGGAAGTAGGCATAATGGCAACACCTCTGGAATATATGTCACCAAAATTGCCAGGCTTAGGTGATGTGGACTGGGGAAAATATGTCTCTGCGTTGACTGATATTGGTTACAACGGATATACCTGTATCGAAGTTGAAGATCGTGCATACGAATCTGATTATGAAGATGTTAAGCGTTCAGTCAGACAAAGTGCCCATTATTTGCGGAATTTTGTCTAGGGGAGGTTTCCTTGGAAAAGCAAAATAAAAAGATAATCGGTGTAGATATTGGCGGGACGGCTATCAAGTTTGCATTAATGGACACGCAAGGGATAATTGAAAAAAAGTGGTCGATTCCAACAAATATTTCAGAAAAAGGCAGATACATTCCTGCTGAAATAGGTTCTTCAATCCTTAGTTCAATAGACAAAAATACTTTAAGAGCAGTTGAAGGTATCGGAATTGGTGTTCCGGGAGCGATTTCCTCAGATGGAGCAGTCGTTGTTCAAGCCGTCAATCTTGGTTGGGAGCAGCTGCCTTTGAAGAAAATGATTGAAGGTGAGATAGGTCTGGAGGCTTGCTTATTA
Source organism: Enterococcus sp. DIV0170 (assembly GCF_051710765.1). Taxonomy (NCBI): domain Bacteria; kingdom Bacillati; phylum Bacillota; class Bacilli; order Lactobacillales; family Enterococcaceae; genus Enterococcus; species Enterococcus sp. DIV0170. Next base: position 2,433,389 of record NZ_JBIOLG010000001.1, on the reverse strand, counting down.
AATGACGCGAATGCGGCTGCTTTAGGTGAAATGTGGAAAGGCGCTGCCCGCGGTAGAGAAAATTTGCTTTTTGTCACTTTGGGTACAGGAGTAGGAGGCGGCATCATCTTGAATGGCGAGGTATTAAATGGCTGTCATTCTGCTGGAGGTGAAATCGGTCATATTCCCATTAGAACTGATGAGAACAGATTGTGCGGCTGTGGTGGCAGAAATTGCTTAGAAACGTTTGCCTCAGCCAATGGACTTATGCTTTCTATGCGAAAAAAGCTGGAGCAGTTAGGTGAATCTTGGACAGAAGTTACTCCGCCAATCATTTTTAAAAAGGCGGCTCAGAATAATATAGCTGCAAAAGAGGTCTTAAATGACTTTACCACTGTTTTAGCTCAAGCTTTGGCAGGCATAATGAACACGATTGATGTGGAAGAAATTATTATTGGTGGTGGGGTATCCGAAGCAGGAGCCGATTTATTAGATCCGTTAATGGAAAAGTTGGAAATGTATGTTTTTCCTTCAATTAAGGATCACTTCTCTTTAAGAAAAGCTCTATTAGGCAATGATGCGGGAATCTATGGAGCTGGATATTTCTACTTAACTAAGAGTGCACGGTAATGTGCTATTTCTTTCTACAAAAGAATTGTCTAATTTGGTTTTACAGTATGAGTTTTAAATCTTTCCTATTTTGAAGTAGGGAAGATTTTTTAGTATTCAAATAGTAAGGAAAACAGAAATTCTTAATGCTCATTTTTGCAATAAAAAAACTGCTAGCATATTAAGCTAACAGTTTATAAATGATTAAATACATCACAGGAGGGATTCGAACCCCCGACCGTCCGCTTAGAAGGCGGATGCTCTATCCAGCTGAGCTACTGTGACAGTAGTTTTGCAACAATAGCTATTATAGAAAAACTACCTTTGCTTGTCAATGCTAATTCGTTATTTTACTGATTCAAAAAGATAATCTTTGATTAACTTCAATGTTTTTGGATTTTCAATCAGCGATCCATGGTCCGCCTGTTCGTTCACGATGATCTCTTTGTATTTTTCACTATCCCCGTAGATCATACGTCCAGCAAGCACACTTGTTAATGGAACCGTCATATCGGAGTTTTGATTATCGACATTCCCTGCGATGTTATAGACCGTGATATTCTTAGGTATATTCTTCTTATTTTTCAAATAGTATTTTAATAGATCACTCTCAGCTTTTGGCTTTTTAAAGGTCGTGCTATTTTCATTGTAGTCCCAAGAGGTATCGTTATACGGAGTACCCAAGGTAATTAAATGATAGAGAGAGGGATCATTGCTTTTTTGTTCATTTTCTAAATACCCAGTTAGGATCAATCCGCCATTTGAATAGCCTAAGTAATCGTACGTGTTGAAGGTGTAATATTTTTCCGCATACTCTAGCGCTTTTTGAAACCAGCGTGATTGTTTTGGCAGAGAGGGATCTGAGCCATCTTCAAAGGCGACAGCAATGATTGGCCGTTTCGTGTCCTTTGTAAAATGACCAGAGGAAGTGATGGAATCGTCTTTGTTCACGGTGATTTTTATTTCATCCACATTTTTTTCTGTTTGCTTTAATGAATCAACTAAAGGATCGAAACGATCCACATCGCCATTCGTACCTGGTACCATGATGACAGGTGCCGGAATCGGCAAGGGATCTGTTGGACTTTTGGATGCGTGGACATGGTCTTTTGTTTCTAATAGGATGATTCCGAGGATACACACCAAGATGATTGATATGATGCCTCCTACTTTTTTGTTCTTCACAGGAAACTCCTCCATTTCAGTTCCTTAGTCTACGCCAATTTTTTTCAGGTACAAGTAAAAAGGCGGAAATTCAAAAAAGTTTCAAATTTCCGCCATTAATTATTTATTTTTTGAAATCAATGCGACACCATCGCCTAAAGGCAATAGAGTAGAGGTAAGCTCGGGAGATTTTGTGACTTCCTCTAAGAACTCATTTAGGTGCCGATGAATCGAACGGTTTTTTCGAGGGATTTCTTCGATCGGCTGTAGGACCGTTCCTGCTTGGAAAATATCATCTACCATCAACACGCCATCATCAGATAACAGGCGTAAACAATCAGGCAAGAAGGTGATGTATTTTGATTTTGCACTATCCATGAAGATGAAGTCATAAGGTCCCTCAAGCGTGCTAAGCAAATCCGCGGCATCTCCCTCTAACAAGGTTACCTTATCTTCTAATCCCAATTTAGTAAAATTGGCTTTGGCCTTTTCGATCATGACTGGAAAACGATCGATTGTAGTAATCTTGGCATCTTTTCCAAGAGTTTCCGCCATTAAGCTGGCTGAAAAGCCAATCGCCGTACCAATCTCCAAAACATTTTTTGGCTGTTTTTGCTTCAATAGAAATTGAAGGAAGACCACTGTTTCATGAGGGATCACCGGCACGCCATTTTCATGAGCCAGCTCCTCCAATTCTCCTAATGCTCCTGTTAATTGTTTTTGTTCGGTGCGTAAGTAGTGCAGGATGTCTTCGTTAATAATTGGGCGGTACATCATTTCATTGCGCATTATATTTCCTCTTTCTCTAGTAATTTTCCTAATGTTAGCCAATCGTCCTTGATTTTTTCACTGAGTGAGCGATTATAAAAAATCGCTGCTGGATGAAAAAGAGGGACGACGGTGTATTCTTCTTTTGAGGGTTGATACTGATTTAGTCCATTGTTAAGCTCTAAGACCGTACCATGATAGATTTTGCCATGGCTTTCACTGATCTGCCACTTGGGTCCAAGCAGTCGCTGCAAACCGATATTCCCTAAAGTCGCAATAATTGTTGGTTGAACAGACACCAATTCGTAATCTAAAATTGGTGCGTGAGCCAATATTTCTTTTTTATTGGGTGTACGATTAGGATACACGGTTTCGTTTTCTTTGGTTCGTTTATTTATGCGTTCGACTTTTTTATAGGGGCGGCTTCTGACAGCACTAGTAATATAAGTATTTTCTCGAGTGAGTCCGATCGAAGCCATCGCCTGAATCAGTTCTTTCCCGGCTGCACCTGAGAAGGGAATATGATTGACGACTTCCTTTCGTCCAGGCGCTTCTCCCACCAGCATCAGCTTTGGATGCGTCGGACCTTGACCTGCAATAAAGCCTTCGAGCTGAAAATCCTTCGAACGTTCAGCTACTAACGCCACCAATTCTTTTGGATACTCCATTCTTGCCACCTCGCTTTACTTAGATGGAACCTTCTGCTTTGGCTGTCATCTTTATAATAGTAGAAAAAAGCAGGACGCACGTCAATAATTAATCATTGACTTGACCTATCTTTTTTAGTAAACTATGAATGTTGTAATTGTGGAACCCACAGCTACAACCGCACAGAACAAGTTAGTAAGTACTTCGGTCACTTGGGATGGCGAGTCTAAGTATATTATATAAGGAGGTGCCACAAGCATGTACGCAATCATCAAAACTGGCGGTAAACAAATCAAAGTTGAAGAAGGTCAAGCAGTCTACATTGAAAAATTAGACGTTGAAGCTGGCGAAAAAGTTGTCTTCGACCAAGTTGTTTTAGTAGGCGGCGAATCTACAAAAGTAGGAGCTCCTATCGTTGAAGGTGCAACTGTTGAAGGAACTGTTGAAAAACACGGCAAACAAAAGAAAGTCGTTACTTTCAAATACAAACCTAAAAAACATTCACACCGTAAACAAGGTCATCGTCAACCTTACACTAAAGTTGTCATTGACTCAATCAAAGCATAAAAAAGAAGGTGCCTAAGTTGATCAAAGGTACATTCACTCGAAATCAAGCAGGTCAAATCAGCGAATTTACTTTAACTGGTCATGCAGAAGCTGGTCCTTACGGTAGCGATATCGTTTGCTCAGCGGTTTCCGCATTAGCTATCAGTACAGTAAACAGCTTGGATGCACTAGCAGGTGTCATTCCGAACATCGAGACCAACGATGATGAAGGTGGTTATCTTCATGTGGCGTTGAATCTGGATGATTCCATGACTCAAGAGCAGATGAATATCTCGCAAATTTTGCTAGAGCATTTGTTATTAGGCTTGCAATCAATCGAAACTGAGTATTTGGATTTCATTGAAGTCCAAACAGAATCTAAATCATAGGAGGTGCAGCTCATGTTATTGAATATGAACTTACAATTATTCGCCCACAAAAAAGGTGGCGGTTCTACATCTAACGGACGTGACTCAGAATCAAAACGTTTAGGCGCTAAACGTGCTGATGGTCAAACTGTTACTGGTGGATCAATTCTTTACCGTCAACGCGGTACTAAGATTTTTCCTGGTGTAAACGTAGGTATCGGTGGCGATGACACATTGTTTGCTAAAGTTGACGGCGTGGTACGTTTCGAACGTAAAGGTCGCGACAAAAAACAAGTGTCTGTATACCCAGTCGCTCAAGAAGCTTAAGAAACTTGAAGTCTTAATCCTGTTAAACAGGGTTAGGGCTTTTTTAATAAAAAATCAAAATCATATAAAAAGGAATTTTTAAGTCAGTCTGTAAAGACCGGCTTTTTTTGATACACTTGTAGCAACAATGTAGAAGTTTTAGAGGTGAAGGACAATGGCAAAGAGGCAACGGACTTACTACGTGTCGAAAAACAATAGTTGGCATACGTACGAATTTTTAGAAAGACGCAAAATGGATCCGAAATGGAGAGGAGCATATCTTTCAGCTAGAGAACAACGAAAAAAAGAAACAATAATTTGCGTTTTTCTTTCTATTGTATTAATCGTCCTATTAGCGATCATTTTTATTGTTTTCAATTTTTATAGTAGAGAAACAAATACGGGAGAAAGTACGCTTATTCCTGTGTCTTCCGTGGAGAGTACCTTAGAGTCAGCAAGTAGTTCAACTAAAATTGATACTAACATTACACAAGAAAGTGATCAGTATTCTAATGCAATAGGTAACACAGAAGACTATTATTATTCACAAATGAAAGAAGCTTGGCAAAAAGCGCAGGAATATAGAGATTCAATAAGTGATCCTGAGGTTAAAAATGCTGTTCAAACCCCAGAAGGAGCTGTTAATGGAAAGTATACTGAACTTTTAGAATTGTATCCTAATGATAAGCAACAAATAGAGAACGCTTATCAATGGGTTATACGTGGACAATAAATTTGTCCTTTATGCTTAAAATCAAAAATTTACTTACTAATAGGGACTAGCAGCTATGAAATTTTGCAACTAATGTGTTTTAAAGGTAGTTTGTCAGATTTTTTATATTGTTGGAAAACTGCAATTGTAGAAATATTCACAGGGTTAGGACTTTCTTTTCGCTTCTTTTCTTAACTTACGGTACTATTTTAGTATTGAAAGAAGTTTGAGGTGTTTTTTGTGAGTAAAAAGGATCATACGGTATTAATTTTTGGGCGAATCGCTTCAGTGCTATCAGTGCTGATGTATGTTTCGTATATTCCCCAAATCATGAACAATTTAGCTGGAAACAAAGGAAATCCGATTCAGCCGATGGTGGCAATGGTCAACTGTATTTTTTGGGTCATTTATGCATCTATGCAAAAGAAAAAGGATTATCCGATTATTATTGCAAATGTGCCCGGCGTTTTTCTGGGGGCTATCACTTTTATTACAGCAATTATGTAGAAACAGACTAACACCTGAGACTAAAATGCGGTCTCAGGTGTTTTATTGTGTGCTTTTTTAAGGTGAAAAGCTACCTTTAAAAAGCTTTTTTTCTAGTAGAGAAGCAATCAAAGAATTAGTATTCGAATGTTTATTAATTTTACTTAAATTAGGGATATTCTTTTTCTGAATGTCCGTTGTTTTCTGTTATGGAAACGGCTAGAATGGTAGTTATAATACCATTTTTTAGCTGGAGGATAGAATGAAAATTATTATTTTAGGTGCTGGGAAGGTCGGCAAGGCGCTGACACAGCATTTATCTGATGAGGACTACGATTATGATGTGGTCGTCATCGATTTGCACGCAGAAAAAGTTGAAGCGATTGTGAATCAATATGATGCGCTGGGCATTGTTGGAAATGGCGCTACCTTCGATATTTTGATGGAGGCAGGCGTAAATGAAGCGGATATCATTATCGCTGTAACTGAATCGGATGAGTTGAATATCTTGGCTTGTCTGATGGCGAAAAAGATGGGGGCTCAAAATTCTATCGCTCGTGTACGGAATCCGGAGTATCTAAAACAACGCTCCTTTATGCGAGATCAGCTAGGGTTGACGATGATTATTAATCCTGAACTGGAGGCGGCAAACGAGATTCGACGGATCTTATTATTTCCTTCTGCCTTTAAGGTGGATACTTTTGTAAGTGGAAAAATTGAATTAGCTGAATTCCGACTTAAGGAAAATGCACGCTTGATTGATGTGCCATTGAATCGTTTGTATAAGGTCTCTAAGACCAATGTTTTGATTTGCGCTGTTAGACGTAAAGAAGAGTTAATCATTCCAGATGGAAATTTCGTTCCTAAAACGGGGGATCGCATTCATGTGATGGGGCAGCACCGTGATCTGGTTCGCTTTTGCCACGATATTAATTTATTTGAGCAAAAGACAAAACGAATCATTATCGTAGGCGGTGGACGAATTGCCTTTTATTTGGCGCGCCAACTAGCAGAGCACGGAATTCATGTGAAGATCATTGAGAACAATCCTAAACGCTGTCTAGAGCTTTCGCAGAAATTACCGGAAGCGACTATTATTGAGTCGGACGGCAGCGAAGAAGAAGTGTTGTTGGAGGAAGGCATTGAATCCATTGATGCTTTGATCGCATTAACTGGTTTGGACGAAGAAAATATCGTGATTTCTTTGTATGGAAAACAGATGAAGGCAAAGAAAACAGTCGCGAAGGTGACAAGAACCAATTTCCTCAATGTGTTGAATCAACTGGATATTGATAGTGTGATCTCACCTAAGAATATTATTGCAGGACATATTCTGCGTTTCGTGCGAGCGAAGAATAATAAGGACGATGACAGCAGTGTTAGGACCCTGCATCGTTTAGTGAATGACGATATTGAAGCTTTAGAGTTTGTTGTTACACCGCATACTAGCTTCTTGAATAAGAAGGTTTCTGAAGTGAATTTGAAGAATAATGTGTTGATCGCTGCAATTTCTCGAGAACGCGGGTTTGTGATTCCTAAGGGAGATACTGAAATCCGATTGAAGGACCATCTCGTCATTATTACGACAGATCGCAGAATTTGCTGCTTGAATGATCTGGTGAGGAGTTAACAGGAGAAAACGATGAATAAAAAAATGATTCTTTTTACAATTGGTAAATTACTTCAGGTGGAAGGAATTCTTCTTCTGTTACCAGTACTTGTCTCATTGATCTATCAAGACAAAGCCACGCTTTCCTATCTTAGTGTCTCTGTTTTCGTTCTTTTAATCGGTACGTTATTAAGTCGCAAAAAGCCTAAGCATCGCAACATCTATGCGAAGGATGGCTTTTTCATTGTAGGGATCAGCTGGGTGATTCTTTCTTTTTTTGGTTCGCTACCTTTTCTGTTAACAGGAGAAATCCCCTCGTTTACCGATGCATTTTTTGAAACTGTCTCAGGGTTTACAACCACGGGTTCTTCTATTCTGTCCTCGTTAGACGGGTTGAGTCGAGCCAGTTTGTTTTGGCGAAGCTTTACCCACTGGATCGGGGGAATGGGGATTCTCGTTTTTACTGTGGCTTTTATTCCGATCGCTTCAGGGAGAACGATGCATATACTAAAAGCGGAAATGCCTGGACCGGTAGTTGGTAAATTAGTATCAAAGGTTCATGTCACGGCGCGAATTCTGTATGTTATTTACGCGGTACTGACGCTTGTTCAGGTGATCTTGTTGCTCCTTGGTGGAATGCCGCTATTTGATAGTCTCTTAAATGCGTTTGCTACGGCTGGGACCGGTGGCTTCTCGATGGATGATGCTGGGATTGCTTTGTATAGCAGTCCTTATATCGAGGGAGTTATTACGGTCTTTATGATCCTATTTGGGATCAATTTCAATTTGATTTATTTCTTTTTGATTGGAAAAATTGCACCGGTATTGAAGAGTGAAGAATTACGTGGGTATTTGGCTATTATCGCAGGATCGACACTTTTGATCACGATAAATATTGCCTCACAATATCCTTCGATGCTATCGGCGTTTCGATACGCAGTGTTTCAGGTCGCTTCAATTATTACGACTACGGGCTTTACCACGACAAATTATGATATGTGGCCAATGTTTTCTCAGATCATTTTGCTATTGCTGATGTTCATTGGTGCCTGTGCCGGATCAACCGGTGGCGGGATAAAGGTTTCGCGGATCCAAATTCTTGTTAAGAATGCGTTGCAGGAACTTAAAAAGATTATCCATTCAAGAAGTGTCGTAACCTTGGAATATGGCGGTGAAGCAATCGCGCCTAAAACGATCGGGAATATCCATGCCTACTTGGTACTGTATCTACTAGTTTTTGTCGCGTCGTTCTTACTTCTTTCGCTGGAAAATATGGATTTTCAAACAACTTTTTCTGCAGTGGCGACTTGTATAAACAATGTGGGGCCTGGGTTTAAAGCGATTGGTCCGACTGGAAATTTTGGTTTCCTATCGGATTTGTCAAAATGGACCTTGTCATTTGCTATGCTGGCAGGTAGATTAGAGATTTTTCCGATTTTACTTTTGTTTTCGAAATCGTTTTGGAAAAGTTAACAGTAAAAAAATATGTAAAGTCTTGTCTCTATGTGAGATGAGGCTTTTTTTAATAGGAATAATGGAAAAAATTGTCGGAGGATAAAAAATACAGTTTTTTGGCGAATTGGTGTTATGCTCATGTTTCTTTTTCCATCTGGAAAAAAATAAAAGAAATTCCTTTATATAATAGAAGAAAAATTTTTCCAGTAAGGTCAGGATAGAAAGAAATCCTAAGAAATTATAAAAATCATTAAGAAAAGCTAGCCTAAAACCGGAGAAATTCCCAAAAACTTTCATTTTTAAAAAATATAGTGTATTATTTTACAGCGAAATGTTTGACATTTTAAGAAAAACTATAGATGATTGATTATAGGGAATACACTAATAAAGTAGGTGACTATATGGAACGACGAATTGACCGCATTTATCGCTTTGTTTCAGAAAATGCAAATGTAACGACGAAGGATGTTGCAGATTCATTGGATATTCAACGAACAAATGCCAGTAAGGATTTGAATCTTCTTGTGAAGGAAGGCCAATTAAGTAAAAGTGAAGGAAGGCCCGTCCGCTATTTTGTTTCGACCCAATCAATGGAAACGTCGTTTGACACCGAAGCGCCTAAAGTAAAAAATACTGTGGTAGAACCACCGGAAAAAAAGATTTTGAATCAGAATAAGGGAAATGTATTCACTCAGATCATTGGTTCAACGGGAAGTATGCGCAATGCCGTTGAGCAGGCCAAAGCTGCGATCTTATACCCACCTCGCGGATTGAACTGTTTAATTACCGGCCCAACTGGCTCTGGTAAGACGTTTTTCGCTCACGCGATGTTTCAATTTGCGCAAACTGAAGGTGTGGTTGAAGAGGATCGCGAACTTATTGTGTTTAACTGTGCGGACTATGCCAATAACCCGGAATTATTAATGAGTCATCTGTTTGGTTATGAAAAAGGAGCCTTTACTGGTGCGGATACTGAAAAAGAAGGATTGATCCAGCAGGCTGATGGCGGAATGCTGTTTTTAGATGAAATTCACCGCTTGCCACCGGAAGGGCAAGAAATGATCTTCTATTTTATGGATCATGGAACCTACAGCCGTTTAGGTGAGACTGGAAAAAATCGTTTTGCCAATGTCCGGATCGTGGGTGCAACTACGGAAGATCCCCATTCAGCTTTATTAGATACATTTGTGCGCCGAATCCCGATCAATATTCAAATGCCGGCCTTTAGCAGTCGTCCTGCTGCGGAGCAATTGGATTTGGTCCGAGTAATGGTGGCAATGGAAGCCAATCGGATCCAACGAAAAATCACTTTAACCGAAGATGTTGTTAAAGCTTTACTTGGAAGCGTTTCTTATGGGAACGTCGGACAATTGAAATCTAACGTGCAGCTGATCTGTGCTCGTGGTTTTATGAATCACATGATGCAAGAAGAGATTCACATCACGCTGAATGATCTGACCGAAGGAATAAAAGCTGGGTTAGTTCAGCTTTCCGCGGATCGAATGAAGACGACAGATGTATCGCCTTATCTTGAACCAGAGATGATAGTCACTCCGAATGAGATTGATGAATTGATCAAAACCGATACCTACGAACTACCTTATAATTTATACGATATTATTGGGGATAAAGCCGCATTACTAAAGACAGAGGGGCTAGATCAGGAAACCATCAATCATTTTATTTCAACCGACATTAATGTTCATTTGAAATCATTTTATAAAGATCATGGCTTTACCTTTGATACAGAAACTCGTTTAACCGAATTTGTCGATAAGCATGTTATAGATGTAAGTAATAAAATCGCGGTTCTAGTAAGCGAACGCCTAGAAACGCATTTTCAACAAAACTTTATCTATGCGATGAGTCTCCACATTTCTTCTTTCTTGAAAAAAATTCATGTAGGAGAAACTCGGGAGACCAACGCTAACATACGGGAAATGGCGAAGGACTATCCAACAGAATTTGCTGTCGCTCAAGAGATTCGTCAATTGGTCGAACAAGAATTTCAAGTAGTCATTCCAGGCAGTGAAGACTATTATTTAACAGTGCTACTGGTTTCCTTAAGGGAAGATCAGTCCGCTGGTAAAATCGGTGTAGTCGTAGCTGCTCATGGAAATAGTACGGCGACTTCTATGGCTCAAGTTGTTCGTGAGCTATTAGATGTCTCCAACATTATCTCTGTGGACATGCCATTGGATATGCATCCGCGAGTTGCCTATGAGAAAATGCGGGAAGCAGTTACGCAGATTGATGAAGGCAGTGGTGTATTGATCATGGTTGACATGGGCTCTCTTGCTACTTTTAATGAAGAAATTCGAAAAGATACAGGAATTGAAGTATGTACCTTAGATATGGTGACGACGCCGTTATTAATTGAAGCTGCACGGAAATCCAGTGTATTAGGTTCAGGAGTAGATGAATTGTATGAGTCACTACAAGGATTCCGCGGGTATGGACACGTTACACAGGAAAAAGAGGAAGCACATGAGAAACAAGCGATCTTAGCTATTTGTGCTTCTGGAGAGGGAACGGCTCAACGACTAAAAGAAATCATCGAACGTCCCTTGAAGCAACGCAACTTAAAACACATTGAAGTGCTAACCTTGTCCGTAGCAGATATTAAATCGAAGGTCCCAGCATTCAAGGAAAAGTTCAAAATTTTAGCAACGACGGGAATTATGGACCCTAAAGTTGGAGCACCGTATATTCCAATGGAAAAATTCATCAATCAAAAGGCGGATCAAATTCTTGATGAGTTGTTACTAGAGAATGATTTGTCAGAACAGGAAGAAGTCATTTTAGATGAAACCAAAGCAAGAGAATTGTGTACCAAATTTATGGAAGAAAGCTACACGTTTATCAATCCTTATAAATTGATTGACCCATTGTGGCGATTAGCCCAAACAGTCATTGATAGTAGCGGAGATTCATCGGATTACGCATTAATGGTCAACTTTGTGATGCATATGGCGGGAACAATCGAACGAGGAATCTTGCAGCAGCCGTTGAAAGTAGATGACGAGTCTAAGCGAATGTATCAAAATGTAACGGATAACGTAGTGATGAATCGCGGGTTAAATGAATTGGAGAGTCAACTCCGTATTACAATCCCGACTTCTGAACGCTATTATATTTATCAATTGCTTAAGAACAATGAAGAAATTAGAGTATAAATAATACACAAAAAGGGATACAGTATACTGTATCCCTTTTTGTGTATCGTTATAAAAAGCGATAACTAAAGAATTTCTTGCTAGTGTATTTTGGCACGGTACTTGCTTTATTATAAGTGAGTGCCTGTGTGTTAGTGTACTCAAGAAAATGTAGCACAAGTCTTTTAGCATCTGAGCCTTGTAGTAGCAGGAGGTGGTGGGATGGTAATGGATATTCGACTCACTCGTATCGATGATCGTTTGATTCACGGTCAGGTAGCGACAGTTTGGTCTAAAGCGACAGGGATCGAACGCATCTTAGTAGTTAGCGATGAAGTTGCGAACGATGAGTTGCGTAAGTTCCTCCTGAAGCAAGCCGCACCGCCGGGAATCAAGTCCAATGTCGTCACAAAAAGGAAACTGATTGAAGTGTATCAAGATCAATTGTTTGATGGAATGAAAATCATGCTATTGTTTGCTTCCCCGCAAGATGTGGTAGAGGTCGTTGAGGCAGGTGTTGATTTGAAAACGGTCAATATTGGTGGTATGCGATTTTGCGAAGGCAAAAAAATGATCACGAATTTTATTTCTATGAATGATGACGATGTTCAAAGTTTTGTGAAGTTGGCAAACGCCGGAGTGGAATTAGAAATCCGACAAGTACCGACAGACCGAAAAACGGATCTGATGCAATTGGTCAAAAAAGAAAAGATGCTGCAGTAAATTAATTTTGGTTACAGGTTTTTAGAACTTATTTATATTTTTGAGCTGTAACAATACTAATAGGAGGTATGAAGATGGTAGGAATTATCATTGCCAGTCATGGTGAATTCGCTAATGGTATCTTGCAATCCGGAGGAATGATCTTTGGAGAACAAGAGAATGTCAAAGCTGTAACTTTGATGCCAAGCGAAGGACCTGATGATGTTAAGGCAAAAATGGAAGAAGCAATCGCCTCTTTCGAAAACCAAGACGAAGTATTGTTCTTAGTCGATCTTTGGGGTGGAACTCCTTTCAACCAAGCGAATAGTTTGTTTGAAGAACACAAAGACAAGTGGGCAATCGTTGCTGGTATGAACTTACCAATGTTGATTGAAGCATATGCTTCTCGTTTCTCGATGGAAACTGCACATGAAATTGCTGCACACATTTTAGGTACGGCTAAAGAAGGAGTTAGAGTTCGTCCTGAAGAACTTGAACCTGCAGAAGCAGCTCCTGCTGCAGCGGCAACACAAGCATCTAATGCTGGAGCACCAGGTAAATTCTCATATGTATTAGCTCGTATCGATTCTCGATTGTTACATGGACAAGTAGCTACTGCTTGGACAAAGACAACTGGACCAACTCGTATTATTGTTGTTTCTGATGATGTTGCAAAAGACGATCTACGTAAGAAATTGATCCAACAAGCTGCTCCTCCAGGTGTTAAAGCACACGTGGTTCCAGTGAATAAAATGATTGAACTTGCAAAAGATGACAAACATTTTGGTGGACAAAAAGCATTACTTCTTTTTGAAAACCCACAAGATGCACTAAGAGCAGTTGAGGGTGGCGTTGATTTGAAAGAAATCAATGTGGGGTCAATGGCTCATTCACCTGGTAAAGTACAACCAAATAAAGTGTTAGCATTTAGTCAAGATGACATTGATACATTCAATAAACTAAAAGCTAAAGGTATTACGTTTGATGTACGTAAAGTGCCAAATGATTCAAAAGGCAACATGGATGAAATCCTTAAGAAAGCTCAAGACGAGCTTAATAAGTAAGAATAGTCCAAATTATCAGAAGAAAACGGAGGATTAATAATCATGGAATTAAATATTGTTCAAATGATTTTAGTCGTTATCGTAGCATTCTTAGCTGGTATGGAAGGTATCTTGGATGAATTCCATTTCCATCAACCAGTTATTGCATGTACGTTAATCGGCTTGGTAACAGGTAACTTAGTACCATGCGTAATCTTGGGTGGTACATTACAAATGATCGCATTAGGTTGGGCAAATATCGGTGCAGCTGTAGCGCCGGATGCTGCATTGGCATCTATCGCATCTGCAATTATTTTAGTATTAGGTGGACAAGGTCGCGCTGGAGTTTCTTCAGCTATCGCAATCGCTGTTCCTCTAGCTGTAGCTGGTTTACTATTAACAATCATTTGTCGTACTATCGCGACTGCATTTGTACATTTAATGGATGCTGCTGCAAAAGATGGAAACATTCGTATGGTTGAATTATGGCACATTATTGCAATTGCTATGCAAGGTGTTCGTATTGCCATTCCTGCTGCGTTGATCTTAGCTGTTGGTGAAGGTCCTGTACGTGGATTGCTTGAATCTATGCCTGCATGGTTAACAGACGGCTTAGCAATCGGTGGTGGTATGGTTGTTGCCGTTGGTTATGCAATGGTTATCAACATGATGGCTACTCGTGAAGTATGGCCATTCTTTGCAATTGGTTTTGTACTAGCAACAATTTCTGAAATCACTCTTATCGGTCTTGGTGCTATCGGTGTAGCTCTTGCTTTAATTTACTTGGCTCTTTCTAAACAAGGCGGTTCAGGTAACGGAGGCAATTCAAATACTGGTGACCCATTAGGCGATATCATCGATAACTACTAAGAAGGAGGAGAACACGAAAATGGCAGAACAAGTTAAATTAACAAAAAAAGATCGTATTTCTGTTTGGTTGCGTTCAACCTTCATTCAAGGTTCTTGGAACTATGAACGTATGCAAAATGGTGGTTGGGCATTCTCAATGATCCCAGCGATCAAAAGATTATATAAAACAAAAGAAGATCGTGCCGCTGCTTTAACGCGTCACTTAGAATTCTTCAACACTCACCCATATGTTGCTTCACCAATCATCGGGGTAACCTTAGCGCTTGAAGAAGAACGTGCAAATGGAGCGCCAGTTGATGATGTAACGATTCAAGGGGTTAAAGTTGGTATGATGGGACCTTTGGCAGGTATCGGGGATCCAGTGTTCTGGTTCACTGTTAAACCTATCTTAGGTGCGTTAGCCGCTTCTCTAGCAATCAGCGGAAACATTCTTGGACCAATCATTTACTTTGTTGGTTGGAATATTATCCGTATGGCATTCATGTGGTATACTCAGGAATTTGGTTACAAAGCTGGTTCTCGTATCACTGATGACTTATCTGGTGGCCTTTTACAAGATATTACAAAAGGTGCATCCATTCTAGGGATGTTCATTCTAGGTTCCTTAGTTAATAGATGGGTATCCATCAGCTGGGCGCCGGTCGTATCTACTGTAAAATTAGATAAAGGTGCCTACATTGAATGGGATAAATTACCTGCTGGTGCTCAAGGTATCAAAGAAGCCTTAACACAACAGGCAAATGGACTTTCGTTGGATAGTTCAAAAGTAACTACTTTGCAAGATAACTTGAATTCATTGATTCCAGGACTTTCTGGCTTATTGTTAACATTATTATGTATGTGGTTGCTTAAGAAAAAAGTTTCTCCAATCGTTGTCATCCTTGGTCTATTCGTGGTAGGTATTGTCTTCCACTTAGTAGGCTTGATGTAAATCATATTTATGAATCTGGGCTATTTGTAGTCCAGATTCTTTTTTTTGAAAAGGAGAGTATTTAATGATTAAGAATATAGTTAGTGCTTTTGAAGCTCAAGTTAATAGAAGTCCAAAAAAAATTGCAATTAAGTTTAGAAATAGACTATTAAGTTATGAAGAATTAAACATGAAAGCCAATACCTTGGCTAACTATTTAATCAAAGAAAAAGGAATAGGAAAAGGTGATATAGTTCCATTATTACTAGATAGAGATGAAAATATTATCGTTGCAATGCTAGCAGTACTAAAAACTGGGGCAGCTTATACGGCATTATCAAAACAGTATCCTCAATCTAGAATTAACTTCGTAATAGAACAAACAAATGCAAAACTGGTTATTGATGATATATTAATGAGTCAAAAGTTTAAACAATATAAATTTAATCTAAATAACTTTATATCTTCAAAAGATAAAGCATATATTGTTTACACTTCTGGAACAACAGGGAATCCCAAAGGTGTGATACATACTCATGAGAGCGTATTTAATCATATTGAAGCATACTCGGATTTCTTATCTCTTAATAAATGTTCTGATTTGAATATGCTTTTTTTAGTTAACTATGTCTTTTCTGTAGCCACTACACAAATTTATACGGCGCTTTTTCATGGACACATGTTAGCGATTTCTGAACTTGATTGTTTAGAGGATATTGAAAGCTTTACAAAATATATATCTGAAAATAAAATCAACTATTTTCAATCTACACCCTCTTTAGCGGATAGTTTAGATTTTTCAAAACTTGACGATTTACGTCTTGTTGCAGTTGCGGGAGAAAAAATTCCTTTAAGTTTAATTGAAAGCGCAGTCAAAAATGGAGTGAAACTTGTCAATGTCTATGGACAATCAGAATTTCATTCGACAACAGCAAAAATAATCCATTCCATTGAGGATATAAATAATATCGGTGAAACATTAGAAAATATGCATGCTTATATACTTGATGAGGATCTTCACCAAGTAAATATTGGTGAAATTGGAGAAATTTGTGTTGCAGGTAATCAACTATCAGAAGGATATTTAAATTTACTTGAAGAAACCAAAAGAAATTTTATTGAGAATCCATTTGGAGAAGGTAGATTGTGTAAAACTGGTGATCTAGTTAAAAAACTTCCTAATAATGAATATGAGTTTGTTGGACGTAATGATTTTCAATTAAATATTAATGGAATTAGAACAGAACCAGCGGAAATTGAAGCGCAAATTAATAGTGTGCCTGGAGTAAAAAATTCCGTGGTTATCGGCCATAAAGATCAGTTTATTGTTGCTTATTATGTATGCGAAACCGATCTGGACGTAGATTTAATTAAAATGACTGTGGATAAGAGCTTGGCGGAATACATGCGTCCACATATTTATAAACGTCTAGATAAATTGCCTTTAAATGATAATGGTAAACTTGATAGAAAGAAATTACCTCAAATCGATATAACCAGAAAAGAATTAATTGCACCAAAAAATAAAACTGAAAAATTGTTAATTAAATTGATTGAAAAAGTATTGGATGTTTCCTCTGTTAGCATTTTGGAAAACTTTTTTGAGCTAGGAGGAACATCATTACAAGCAATTAAATTATCTAATTTAGTGATGAAAAAAACTAATAAAAGACTTGCTATAAAAGATATCTTAAAAGCAAAATCCATTCAAGAATTGGCAAGTACTCTTAATGCTCAAAATATGAACAAAGAGGAAAATTTTACGAAACTATCTCGCCGTTCGGTGTGTGAGATGAGTCCTGCACAAAAAAGAATGTTTGTTATTTATGAGTTAGATAAGCATAGCACAGATTATAACGAACAAACCGTTCTTGATTTTTCTGAAAGAGTTGATGCAGATTTACTACATGATTGCATTAAACAATTGGTAAGTAATCACGAATCATTACGTACAAAATTTTATAATAAGCAAGGAAAATATGTTCAAGAAATCCTTAGTGATGGAATAGTAGATTTCAAAATAATATCGGAATCGCGTGATCTTTTATCCTTAATTGAACCTTTTGATTTAGAAAAAGGTTGTACAATGCATGTTCGTTTAGTTCACGAAGAGAATAATGATGTACTATTTATTGATAAACATCATATTATTACAGATGGAACGAGCGAAGAAATTTTTTATAGAGAATTAGGACAACTATATAGCGGAAAGATATTGGAAGTCAATAAGTATCAATATAAAGACTATAGTAATTGGATTAATCAATTAGATTTACATGAAGAAAAAAAGTGGTGGTCTGATTATTTAAAGGATTATCACAGATTAGAAATAGTAACTGATTTCAAATATAAAAAGAATATACTTGCTAAAGGTAAAACCAAAAAAATAATTTTTGACAATGACTTATTAACTGAAATTAGACAATATTCCAAGGATAATAAAGTAAGTGATTATGCTTTTATGTTTTCTTCTATCAGTATTTTATTATCTAAAATGTACAATTCAAAAGATTTCATAGTCGGGACAGTTTCAAACGGTAGGGTTCATGAAAAAACAGAGAATATGCTAGGCATGTTTGTAAACACTATACCTATCAGAATAAATATAGATAATCATCAGAGTACAAAACAATTTTTGAACACGATGAATGAAAATATAATGTCTGTTCTTGTGAATCAAAATTATCAATTTGAAAATATTGTTAAAGATTTGAATGCTACAAATGATGGAATGAATCCCTTTTTTGATTGTATGTTTGTTTATCAAGATACTAGATTCAAAGATTATTTTGCTGGAAAAGCCAAAAGAAACTCACACAAAACAACTGCTCCAAAATTTAAACTAACTTTTGAAATTGAGGATTCTGGGAGTTCAATGGAACTATTTGTAAACTACAATGAATCTTTATTTAAAGACAGGACAATTGACAGATTATGTAGAAATTTACTAGTAATAATGGAAAGTTTTATCAAAAGTCCTCAAGAAATGCTATCAAAATTAGCTGTTTTATCTGATAAGGATAAGGAAGAGATTTTAAAATTTGAAAATACTCAAAAGCATGTGAATGTTATCGATTTGATCCAAAAGGAGGTTGATAAGCATCCTAAAGATATAGCTTTAAAATTTGATAATCTTACACTTACCTATTCGGAGTTAGATGACGAAGTTAATAAACTGGCGAATCACTTAATCAAAAAATATGGGATACAAAGTGAAGATAAAATCCCATTAATTCTAAGTAGAACTGAAAAAATGATTATTGCAATTTTAGCTGTTTTAAAAACAGGGGCAGCGTATGTTCCAATAAGTTTCAAATACCCTAATGAGCGAATTGAATATATTTTAAGTAGCTGTAATTCAAAACTAGTTATTGATGATCAATTTATGAGAGAAAAAATTCCTAATGATACTAGTCGTCCCAATGTTTTAATAGATGAAAATAGTTTAGCCTATATTATTTTTACATCTGGTACTACAGGAAATCCTAAAGGTGTAATGGTTGAACATAAGAATCTAAGTAACTTTGTAAACGAAATAAAAAAAATGCCTAATTCGGGTATGGAACCAGGAAATGTGAATGGAGCTTTCTTCGAATATGTTTTTGATGCATCAATTCATGACCTAATTCGACCATTTACTATGGGCGAAAGTGTAGTTATGTTAGATACATCGTTAATCTATGAGGTAGATAAGCTTATAGAGATATTAAAGCGATATAAAGTTAATTCTATTGGGATGACACCATCTTTGGCAGGAAAAATTGATCTTAGCGTCGTTCCCACAATGAAGTATATTCATTGTGGTGGTGAAGCAATCACTCAAGAAGTAATTGAGAAATATAAAAATACAAATATTCAAATTAATAACTGTTATGGACCAACAGAAACTACCATTTTAAGTTTTGTTAATAATGATGTGAGTGATTCTACAATTGGAATCCCAATTGGTGGGGTTTATCCATTGGTGCTGGATGATGATAGACAGATTCTTCCAATAGGAGCGGTAGGAAATTTATTTATCGGGGGGAATCAGGTAACACGTGGATATATAAATCAATTAGAGGAAACAAAAAAACGATATATTGCTAATCCTTTTGGAGAAGGAATAATTTACGATACCGGTGATTTAGTGCGTCGATTAGAAGATGGTTCTTATGAATATTTTGGAAGAAAGGATCAACAAGTTAAAGTTCGTGGATTCAGAATTGAATTATCAGAAGTGGAAAAAAGGTTACTAGAAATAGATGAGATTGATCGAGTAGCCATAACCATAGATCGAGAGAACTTAATTGCCTACTTTACGTCAGAAGAAGATATAGCTACACAAGAAATTATTCAGTATTTAGGAAGGTATCTTCCAGAATATATGATTCCAATTGCATATATGCGCATTGAAGACATTCCATTAACTATAAATGGTAAAACGGATATACGAAAATTACCTAAAATGAGTTATGAGGAAGAATACGTCTCGCCGAAAACAGAACGTGAAAATGAAATAACTAAATCGGTATGCAAAGTTTTGGGCTTATCTAAAATCTCTATTGACGCAGATTTTTTCCGTATTGGAGGTAATTCAATTGCGGCAATTGAATTATCCAGTCTAATAAACGTTCAAGTAAAGGATATCTTCGAGCAAAAAACTATAAGAAAGCTCGCAAAGGTACACAGTAAACAACTTGAAGCTAGAAAACAATTATTTGATGAAGAGACTGATCAAGTACTATCATATGCTCAAGAAAGACTCTTCTATATTGATCAACTGGAAGACGGATCCCAAGCTTACAATATTCCTATTGTGGTCACATTAGCTCCCAATGTAGATATAGAAAAGTTAGAGTGGTCGATAAGGAAGGTCATAAATCGTCACGAAATTTTAAGGACTATAATTAGTAATGACCATCAGAAAGTGTTAGATGTTGATATTGAAATTACACATAATCAGATCGAAAATTCTAAATACTTTGCTTATCGATTTGATATATCAAAAGAAATCCCTATAAAGATAAATATATATTTAAATGAACTATCAATAAATGTTCATCATATAGCATTTGATGGATGGTCTACAAATATATTTTTGAACGAAGTTACTGCCTATTATTATGAACAAGAGTTACCTGAACTAGAGATACAATATAAAGATTATGCAAGATGGCAAAGAACATTTCAAAACGAAGATTATTTAAAAGAACAGAAGAGCTACTGGGTTGATAAGTTATCTGGATACGAAGCTCTAGACTTTCCAACAGATTATAGTAGACCAACAGAATTTGATTATAAAGGACAAGAATTAGTATATAAATTGCGATCAGGATTAATGAGCGAATTGGAGGATCTTGCTAAAAATTATAAGACTAGTTTGTTCACTGTCACATTAACTGCATTCATGATTTTACTTTCAACTTATAGTAATCAGAAAGATATTGTTCTAGGAACACCAATTGCCAATAGACATATAAAAGGAACGAAAGATTTAATTGGTTTTTTTGTAAACACGTTGGTACTGAGAAGTGAAATTAATCCTGATATGTCTATAGGAAAGTTAATTCGACAAAATACTAAACAAATTACAGAAGCTCAGGAATTTCAAGATATTCCCTTTGAAAGTATAGTACAAGCACTTGAAATAGAGTCTGACTTATCAAGAAATCCAATTTTCCAAATTATGTTTGGATTTCAAGATAATGTTGATTTAATAGATTCTAGGAACTTATACCAATCAGTTAATGATAATTTAAGTCTGGGGAGTACTAAGTTTGATCTTTCAGTAATGCACAGAAAAGATCAAATTGAATTTACCTATGCAACTAGTCTATTTAAAAAAGAAACAATTAATGGGATCGCTAAAACCTATGAAACCATTTTGAATCAAATGGTTGCTAAATCGGATGAATCAATTTCTGATTTAGTATTTGAAATAGATACTATACGTGAAACAAAGAAAAATTATCCAAATGATACGGTTCATCAGCTATTTGAAAAAGTGGCTGCTAGTCACCCTGACAATTTAGCAATCGTCTACAATAATAAAAGAATAACTTATGATCAATTGAATAAGGAATCTAATAAATTCGCGCATACATTATTAGACACTCAATCAATTTCCCATGAAACAAGAATTCCGATTCTTATGGAGAGATCTGAGAAATATGTAATTGCTATTTTGGGAATATTAAAAGCCGGTGCTTGTTATGTACCCCTTAGTACTGAATATCCTCAATCACGGATTGATTATATTTTAGATAAGATAAAAGCGCCGTTTATTATTGATGAAGATTTTTTAGTTAGTTCTGAAGATACAGGTAATCCTGAAATAGAAACCAATAACTCAAACTTAGCTTATATTATTTTCACTTCCGGAACCACTGGTCTACCTAAAGGGGTTATGGTTGAACATAAGGGTGTAGTAAATACAATTTATAACCAAATTGAACTATACAATATCAATAGTAAGACTACTGCTGTTCACTTTGCTGATTTTGTGTTCGATGCTTCTGTATTTGAATTGTTTTACACTCTTCTAGTGGGAGCTACAACGTATCTTCTTAACCAAGATACCCGGAAAGACTTTCAATTATTAAAAAAAGTGATAGGTAGAAATAATATAGATATGGCTACATTACCTCCGTCAATATTAAACTCGGAGGATGTACTGCCACTAAAAACACTTATTGTAGCTGGAGAAACCACACCTAAGGAAATATTTGAAGCTTATCGTATGAATGGCACAACGATAATTAATGCATATGGGCCAACTGAAGTAACTGTTTGTGCGACTGTAAAGTTTTATAAAAAAGAAATGGATCCACGAAATATTGGAACGGCTTTGTCAAATGTACTGACATTTGTCTTAGATTCTCATTTAAGAGAACTACCTAATAATGCTATTGGAGAACTTTACATTGGTGGTGCTGGACTGGCAAGAGGCTACATTGGAGATACCGAGAAAACCAAGAATTCATTTTTAGATCATCCTGAATTTGGAAGGATTTATAAGACTGGAGACATTGTAAAGAGGGTCGATTCTGGGGACTTATTGTATATTGGACGAAATGATTCTCAAGTTAAAGTCCGAGGATTTAGAATTGAATTAGGTGAGATTGAAGCGCGCATGCTTGAGCAAAAATCTATTAAGCAGTGTGTAGCAATAGTTAACAATAATAATATCATCGCATATTATACTGGGGAATTAAATGAAGCTTTGGACGAAATTTTGCCATCCTATATGATTCCTAATCAATATGTCAAATTGTCTGAAATTCCAACAACAATTAATGGAAAAATTGATATCCAGAAATTACCTAAACCTAAACTTAAAGAAAGAGAGTTTATTGTTCCTCATACTAGAAGAGAAGTAGAGATCGCAGAAGTATTTTGTGAACTTTTGAAGCTAGAAAAAGTTTCTATAACTGATGATTTTTACAAATTGGGTGGTAATTCTATTCTTGCCATAAAACTGTCTAATAAAATTGATCTTCAAGTAAAACAAATTCTTCAGGCAAGAAATATTAAAAATATGGCTAATTTAGAAAAGAGAACACCACAACTTGTAAGTAATATAATTGATGGAGAGAGTTATGAGTTATCATATGCGCAAGAAAGAATTTGGTTTATTGATCAATTTGAAAATAATTTAAAGGCATATAATATTCCATTAATTCTTGATTTATCATCAGAAATTTCTTTGGAAAAAATAGAAGTCGCAATCAAAGAAATTGTAAATAGACATGAAATTCTTCGTACTCTAATTATTGACGGAGCTCAAGTTATTCAATCATATGGAGTTGAAGTGACCCGGGAAGCCATAGATGCAAAAGATTTTGTAGAGAAATCTTTTGATTTATCTAAAGAACTACCAATAAGAGTTAATATCTATAATCATCAGCTCATGATTAGTATTCATCATATTGCATTTGATGGTTGGTCCACAGAAATATTGCTGAATGAATTAAATGATCTTTACAAAGGAATTAAACTAAATCCTTTACAAAATCAATATAAGGACTATTCAATTTGGCAAAGAGAGAATTTCAATGATCAAAAGCTTAATATGCAAGAGAGTTATTGGGAGAAAAATCTAAAAGACTATGAGCCGCTTAATCTTCCATCCGATTTAGAAAGACCCAAAGAATTCTCTTATAATGGTAAAGATATTAATGTGGAATTCAAAATGGAGTGGCAAGAAGCACTAAAACAATTAGCCCAAAAATATGAGATAAGTTTGTACACAGTAATGTTAAGTATTTTAGATGTCACATTAGCTCAGTTCAGCTATCAACAAGATATTGTTGTTGGAACACCTTTCGCAAATAGACATACAAAAGGTACAGAAGATTTGATAGGTTTCTTTATCAATACACTTCCAATCAGAACAAAAATAGGAAGCAAATATACATTTAAAGATATTTTTATACAAAATAATAAAACTGTAGTAAATGCTCAAAATAACCAAGACATTCCTTTTGAACAAATTGTGAGAGTATTGGAGGTTCACCAAGACACATCTAGAAACCCAATTTTTCAGGTATTATTTAGTGTTCAAGATTTTGCACCAGATCAATTAGTGAATAACGAAATATTTACTGGATGTAATAAACATTTAGAATTAAATTATGCCAAATATGATTTATCAGTAATTATTGAAAATGGACTCATTAACTTTAATTACTGTACGGATATTTACAATGCTGACACAATCCAGTCGATGATTAACTATTATGTTGAATTAATTAAGCTTGTTATTAAGAATGAGTTTCAGGAAGTAGAAAAAATTCAATTAAACAGTGCTGGACTAATAGGCGATTTAACCGACTATCCAACTAAAACAGTCGTTGATTTATTTGAGGAGCAAGTTGCTAAAACTCCAAATCATATTGCTGTTGAATATCAAAATACAAAATTGACTTATTACGAATTTGATAAGTTGACTAATCAGTTTGGGAACTACTTATTAGCGAATGGTGTAGATTATGGAGATAAGATTCCCATTTTACTAGAACGAAGTGAAAAAATGGCGATTGCAATCTGGGGAATACTAAAAGCGGGATGTTCATATGTACCTATATCTCCAGATTTTCCCGAAGAAAGAAAAAAATACATTATTAATCAGATTGCAAGTCCAATCATTGTCGATCAATCATTTGAAGGATTCTCTAAAGGAAATGAAAATCCTATAAAAAATAAACCCAAATTGAATGATTTGGCATACATCATATTTACGTCTGGAACAACAGGAAATCCAAAAGGAGTTATGATTGAACATTCAGGTTTAATTAATCGTGTTCAATGGATGAATGATTATTATCCAATCGAGGATACTGATAAAATATATCAGAAAACAAACTATGTATTTGATGTATCTGTTTGGGAGCAAGTATGGGCATTATTAGTGGGAGCAAGCATTGTTTTTTCTATGGAAAATGGACACAAGGATCCATTATATTTATCGAAAGAAATTCAGAAAAAACAAATTACTGTAATGCATTTTGTTCCAAGTATGTTGGATGTTTTCCTAGATACTTTAGAATCTTACAGTGATGATGCGTCAAATCAATTAGATGTCACATCGTTGAAATATGTTTTTTGTTCAGGAGAAGCTTTAAATGTTAACAGTGTTAGGCGATTTAACCGACTGCTTCCTAGAACGAAAATTTATAATTTATACGGACCGACTGAAGCAAGCATTGATGTTACTGCATTTGATTGTAATAAGGCAAATTTAGAAAAGGTTTTGATTGGAAATCCGGTCCCAAATACAAATTGTTATGTTTTGAATCATAAGAACCAACTTCTGCCCGAAGGTGCTATTGGGGAACTAGCTTTGGGTGGGATACAATTAGCAAAAGGTTATATTAATCAACCTGACTTAACAAAAGAAAGATTTATAATCCATCCTGAAGTAGGTCGTATTTATAAAACAGGGGATCTTGTTCGTATACTTCACTCGAAGGAAATCGAATACTTAGGGAGAAATGATTTTCAGGTTAAGATTCATGGATTGCGAATTGAACTTTCCGAAATTGAAAAGAGAATATTAGAGATTAAAAATATCCAGCAAGCAGTCGTTTTAAAAATTAAGGATCAATTGGTAGCTTATTATACAGGAACAAAAAAGTTGCCTATTGAAAAATTGAAAATAACTTTAAAAGAAAAACTTCCTGATTATATGGTTCCAGTAAGCTATATATATATAAAAGAATTTCCACTAACTATAAATGGAAAGCTGGATAGAAAAGCATTACCAGGTCCACAGTTAAAAACTGAAGAGTATATTAAACCCGAAAATACGACTGAAAGTTGTGTTCAAGAAATATTTTCAGAATTGTTAGAACGTGATGCAAATGAAATTAGCGTTTTATCTGATTTCTTTAGTATGGGTGGAGACTCTATTAAAGCAATTCAATTGAGTAATCGTATCAAACAAAAACTGGATAAGACAATTTCTATTAAGCAGATATTTGCATCAAAATCAATTAGAGAAATATCTCATGTTATTAATGAAATACAGAATATTGACATTCTCAGTGAACAGGGAATTTTAACTGGCGAAGTGAATATGTTACCAATTCAAAAGTGGTTTTTTGATGAGTACAATTCATCATACTTCAACCAAGCGTTCGCAATAAAACTTCCTCATGATGTAGATATAAATAGATTGAAAATATCTTTGACACAACTAGTTAATTATCATGATGCATTAAGATTAACTTTCAAAAATGGCATTCAAGAGTATGCAGATGCTGTTGACGAAGTTGAATTAAAGTACGTTCAAAATGTAGACGAAATAAATGAATTGCAAAACAGTTTTAAACTAGCAAGAAAATTGTATCGCTTCGCAATTAAAGCAGATGAAAATATATTAATTATGATATTCCATCATTTAGTTATGGACAGTGTCTCATGGCAAATACTTACAAATGATCTAAAGGAATTATATGAAGGTAGAACACTTCCTAATAAGCAGACTAGTTATCGCCAATGGAGTGATATAGTTCATTCACTTGGTAAAAATACTGTATCGAATTTGAATGAAACAAATGTAGCGCAGGAATATAAACTGGGAAATGATTATCAAAAATTTTCTATAAAATTTGATACTGTGCTAACAGCTAAGTTACTTAATAAAGTAAATCAAGTATACAATACAAGCATTAATGATGTTCTTTTAACAGTCTTAGCAAGAACGTTAAAAAGAGTTCACGGTAGTGAACTGACAAGTATCAAATTAGAATCTCATGGTCGTGCTGAAATAAAAAGCAATATCAATACTCAACGAACTGTCGGATGGTTTACAACAATCTATCCACAATTAATATCAACGAACTTATTAGAAACTAAAACATTTAATAGAGAAGTAAATTATGGACTAGAGTATGGGGCAAAAAAAGGAATTCATTCTCAGGAACTACCAAAGGTGATGTTTAATTATCTAGGACAGATTGGTTCAAGTGAAACAAAGGAATGGTCGATTGTTCAAGCTGA
Source organism: Enterococcus sp. DIV0170 (assembly GCF_051710765.1). Taxonomy (NCBI): domain Bacteria; kingdom Bacillati; phylum Bacillota; class Bacilli; order Lactobacillales; family Enterococcaceae; genus Enterococcus; species Enterococcus sp. DIV0170. The sequence continues at coordinate 2,406,575 of NZ_JBIOLG010000001.1, read as the reverse complement.
TTTAGGAAAATCTACTGATGTTTCTTTTAAAGAGGTTTTGAGTATCAACGGAGTGATATTTAATAAAGTTCTAAACATGGAATTTAGTGGTTTTATTGAGAACATTGATCAAATTTCTCAGCAATACAAGAATGAACTTGAGTTACTAGTCACGATGCTTGATAAAACACCTAGAACTTACTTGACAATTGAAGATGTAAACCAGATCATTTCTCAAGATGAACTTAATTCTCTACAAAAAAACGTAGAACTAGAAACGATTTTACCTGCTAATACCTTACAAAAAGGTTTTGTTTATCATAGTTTAAACAATACGACTAATGATGATGCATATATATGTTCATTCATCTTTGAATATGAACATAAAATTAATGTGGAAGCATATAAAAAAGCTTGGATTTTAGCACAAAAAAAATATCCAAGTTTACGCTTATCTTTGAATTCTGATTATGATGAAATTTTGCAGGTGATATTTAAAAAAGGTGTTGTAGATTTTGAATACATTGAGAATAAGTCTGTAACTGAAGTAGCTGAATTTGAAAGGGATATTCCATTTAATTTGTCAGAGGGGAATCTCTTTAGAATTCGTTTAGTCAAAATTAAAGACAATCATTATGCGTGCATATTGACAAATCACCATGCTATTTTGGATGGTTGGTCTAATCCTACACTAATAAATTTTGTTCATGACGCCTATTATTCTCTTATAAAAGATGAACCTTTCACAATAATTGAGGATAAAGCTTACATTAATTCTCAAAGATATTTGGAAGACACCAAAAACCAAAATAATGAATATTGGAACAACACGCTTAAAGAAGTTTCACATCCTGACTTAACTGGATTATTTAAAGAAAAAATGAGAAGTACAAAAATTGAAACTTACGATCGAATTCTTCATCCTGAAGATCAAATTTTCAAATTAACCAGAAAAGAGTTCAGTGATTTAGTCGAATTCTCAAAAAAACAAAGTATAACTGTGAATATAATTATTCAGTATGTATGGCATAAAGTTTTAAGTGTGTATGGAGGAATAAAAGACACAACAGTAGGAGTAGTGAATGCAGGGAGAAACATTCCGATTGACGGCATAGAAGATAGTGTTGGTTTATTTATCAGGACTCTTCCAGTTCAATTCAGACATCAGGGTAAAACGATTATCTCAGAGTTAAAAGATTTACAGAATTTGAATCATGAAAATATCATTCATAATAATGTAAATCTCGCAGAATTACAAAGTAATGGGGATCGCTTATTCGATACGGTATTTATCTTTGAGAATTATCCAATACCTAATTCTGCTTTAAGTCCTAACCGTTTAAAAATTGCTAAATCTGACGGATTAGAGAAATTAGACTACCCTATAACTATTGTAGTGAATGAAATTGCTAATGAACTAAACATACGTATTAAATACGCAGCAGAGCTATTCGATAGTTGTACAATTCATCGCTTATTTGATTTTATGAAGTACTTAATTAAGCAGATAACGCAAAATAAGGAAACATTTAAGTATGTTCAGGCGATTCCAGAATTTGGTCAAGAAAATTATCCCAATCATACGATTGTCGAGCTATTTGAAAAACAAGCTCAATCAATACCAGAAAATATCGCTCTCAAATTTGAAGATATTGAAATTACTTTTGATAAATTGAATAGGGAATCAAATCGGGTAGCGCGTACGTTAGTAGAAAAGTATCATATTAATATAGGAGATAGAATTCCATTACTTTTACGTAAATCTGAAAAAATGATAATCGCGATTTTAGGAGTACTAAAGGCTGGTGGAGTTTATGTACCGATGTCCCCTACTTTTCCTAGTGAGAGAATTTCTTATATTCAAGAGCAAGTAGGAGCTAGCTTGACTATCGATGAAGATTTCATGGATAGTAAGTTTTCAAAAGATGAATCTAACTTAAATTTAGTAATTAACCCAGAGAATTTAGCTTACATTATATTTACATCTGGAACGACGGGACGACCAAAAGGTGTAATGGTAGAACATCGTAATTTCATTTGCTATTTAGGAAATATTCTGGCTGCGATTAAAAAAACTGGTACACATGACATTGAATTTGGTGGAATTGCTGAATATGTCTTTGATATCTTTGGAACTGAAGTGTTCGGCCAACTATTAAGAGGAAAACCGATTAATCTTTTTGTAGGGTCTCCCGAAGAATTCCCTGAATTTATGGAAAAACACAGAATAACTATACTACAATCTACTCCTGGAAAGATAAGTTATCTATTCCAAAACAACGATCGAAGAATTCTAGATACTAACTTGACCACTATTTTAGTCGGTGGAGAAAAAATGAACGATTCATTTGCAAATCGCTTCAGAAATATTAACTTGATTAATATATACGGGCCAACAGAAGGTACTGTATGGACTTCTATGAAAAAAATTGAGAATAATTATTCGAATATTGGACAACCATTTCCAAATTATGCTCACTTTATTTTAGACGATAATATGCGCTTAGTTCCTGATGGGGCGATTGGAGAATTATATGTTGGTGGTCCACAATTATCCAAAGGATACTATGGTCAATCAGAACTAACTGAAAAAAACTTTGTTGATAATCCATATAATTATGCAGGAACTGTTGAATATTCTCGACTTTATAAAACTGGTGATATTGTTAGAAGATTATTGAATAAAGATTTTGAGTTAATAGGTAGAAATGATTTTCAAGTGAAAATTCGTGGTTTTCGTATAGAGTTAGGAGAAATTGAATCGGCAATGCTACGAGTACCTGGGATAAAACAAGTGTTAGCATTAGCTCTAGGGGAGACAGACAATAAATATTTGGGCGTATATTATAAATCAGATGTAGAGATTGAACGTACTGTTATTGAAGCCATAATATCTCAATATTTAACAGATTATATGATGCCTGCTGGGTATCAATATGTTAAGGAGTTTCCATTGACAATTAACGGGAAAATTGATAGAAGGGCGCTTCCTAAGATAACTTACGATAACCGTACTGAATTTGTCAAACCACGGAATATCATTGAAAAAGGTGTTTTGGCAATAGTATGTGAAATATTGGAGTTAAATACGGATTCTACCTCAATATTAGAGAGTTTCTTTAATATAGGTGGAGATTCAATCAAACTTATTAAGCTTATAAGTATTATTGAATCAAACTTCGGATATAGATTGAGTATTAGGCAAATATTTGAGGCTAAAACAATAGAAAAAATTGCTCATTTAATTGAGCTAAATCCTGATATAAAAGCTAATGAGAGCAATAAATTAGTTGTAACTAAACAGGTATTTTTGGAAGAAAAAGATCAAAAACTTTCTTATGCTCAATATATGTATCAACATATAAGAAGTAATTCATATAGTAACATCAAGATCCGTTTCAAAATCAAGAAAAATGTAGAGGAAGAACGTCTTGCAGAAGCTGTAATTGCAGTTGTAAATAGACATGAAATTCTTCGAACAAAGATATTTGAAGGTTTTCAAACGGTTGATAATGAAAAATTGAATGTTACGACAAAAAAGATTGATTCTGAGAACTATTTAAATCATGTGTTTGACTTGAGAAAAGAAATACCTATAAAAGTAAATATTTATGATAATGAATTTACGTGTGTTATTGATCATGTAGCATTTGATGGATGGTCCACTTCATTATTCTTGAAAGAAATTGAAGCACTTTATAATGAAGAGAAGTTACAAGAACTTCCATACCAATATAAGGACTTCTCAAGATGTCAATATGAGTTTTTGAATAGTGATAAGAAGCTTGGACAATTAAACTATTGGAAAAATGAGCTAGTCGACTTTGAAGGTATTCATCTATCACAAGATAATAAGCAAGAAGGAAACACGGATGAAGGTGCTGATATTTACTATCATATTGAGGATGCTAAATATAATAAGCTCAAAAATTTCCTAAAAGAAAACGAATATACAATGCACAATGTGCTCTTAAGCATTTTCTATTTGATGATATCCAAAAAAAGCAACCAAGATCATGTTGCCGTTGTAATTCCAACATTAAATAGAAATATTCCTGGGATCGACAAATTAATTGGCTTGTTTGTTAATCAATTGTTATTGCAAATGAAGATTAGAAGAGATGAAACTTTTAAATCGTTTGTAGATAGATTGAATGAGAAAGTAGTTTCTGCACAAAATAATCAAGATATTCCATTTGAAAAGATGTTGAAAGAAAATAATCTTCAATTAAATGGTAATATTTTATACTTTGGTATTCAGGGATTTAAAGGTGCGGCTTTGAAGCAGTCGAATTTGTTTGAAAGCATCAGCGAAATGAATAAACAGATTCAAAAAGAAGCATTCAGTGATCTAACCTTGTTTGTTTGGGGACAAAATTTGGACTTTAATTATGCCAGAGCTCTATTTAAAGAAGAAGAGGTTAAAGATTTTATTGACACATATTCAGAAATTCTGAATTTAATAATTGAAAAACCAGATATAGAATTAAAGGAAATTTTTGAGGAGGAAATATAATTGTTAGTCGAAATGTTAAAAGGAAAGATTCATAGAGCCACGGTAACACAAGCAGAATTAAATTATGTAGGTAGTATTACTATTGACGAGGCACTAATGGAAGCTAGTCATATACTCGAATATGAAAAGGTACAGATCGCTGACATTGATAATGGCGAAAGATTTGAAACCTATGTAATAGCAGGCCCAAGGAATTCTGGAACTATTTGTTTAAATGGGGCCGCAGCTAGATGTGTTTCAGTTGGCGATAAGATTATTATTATGAGCTATTGTCAGCAGGAAATAGAAAAAGCGAAAAATACTAAGCCATATGTGGTTTTAGTAGATAGAAACAATCAAATTGATAAGGAAGTTCGGTATGAAAAATATGGAATATTAACAGAGGAGTTGGAATAATTATGCGAGAAAGAGGATTCTTAACACCAGTTACTGAAAATTTTTTACATGCAATTGGTGTTGGAAAAGTCGCATATGAACTAGCAAAAAGATTTAATGTAGATCCTGAGGCTGCCTTTATTGCAGGCAGCCTCCATGATCTAGGTGGAGCGATTCCAGATTTTGATAGAGTGGAAGTAGCAGAATTATGCAAAATACCGCTATTTAGAGAAGAATTAGAAATTCCTATGCTAGTTCATGCTAAACAAGGTGAATTTTTTGCGAGAAATTTGTTTGGTATCCATGATTTAGATATATTAGATGCAATTCTTTTTCATACTACGTGTATTGATCAGGCGACAGATCTAGTAAAAATTGTTTTTATTGCCGATAAAATACATTGGGATCGCAATGGAGATCCGCCATATTTAACTGGTTTAATTAAGGCTTTAGATGAATCCTTAAATAAGGGATGTATTTATTTTCTGGAATGGTTATGGAATTCTGACTTATATGTTGTACATCCATTTCTAAAAAGGAGTTATGGGTATTATCTACAAAATAAACAATTTCCAGAATGGAAAAGAAGTGACTTTACCAATGCAAACGATTTTGAAATTGATTCAAATATAAGAAAAAAATATTTTTTAGATGAGATTAAAACAGAGTTTAAAAGAATATTTTGTTTATCAAGGACTGCGTATAATTTTGCATTGGAGGAGTCGATTGATCCTGATGAAGCTTTCATCGCAGCTGCGCTAACAACAGCTTCTAACTCGGTATTTAATAATCAAAAAGAAATAGTAGCACGGGCTTTGAATCTGGACTTTGATTCGAGAAACTTAATTTCAGAGATAAATTACTATTTTGCAAAAAATGAATTTAATATTAATAATCCAAGGATTCTTGATGCAATACTAAATTATCAAGATGAAAGTAAATTTGATGATCAAGAATTAACAAAAGTAATTGCAAAGACATATGAATTTGTTTCGTATTAAGTAAAAAATCATTTTTTGTAGTTTTGAGGAGAGAATGTTTATGAATAAAGAAAGTGACTTTTTAGATCAGATATTTGAATACTCAAATATTTTACCTGATCATATTGCTTTAGTAGACGAGACTCAAGAGATAACTTATTTAGAATTAAAAAACAAAGTAGAAGAAGCTATTAAAGTAATTGATAGATTTTCAATTTATAATCAGTGTGTTGTCCTTCAACTTCCAAGAAATATATATTTCCCAATAATGGTTTTGGCATTAACTAAGTTAGGTATTACGTTCATTCCACAGGATATTTCTCAGCCATCTAAACGACTCAATCAAATGATTAATATTGCTGATGCATATGGAATAATTTCATTAAGTGATTCTGGAAATTATCAGTTTGAGAGAATTGATAAATCTAATTGCAACCAATCTAGAGCTTGGGCAATCTATTTTACTTCTGGGACGACTAGTGAACCAAAAGCAGTAGAAATTCCAAAAGAAAATGTGATGAATACGGTTATTTGGGAAAAAAATGAATTCCAAATTACTCCTGAGGACAATGTAGCTGCTTATACGCCTTATTCTTTTGCTATTAGTTATATTGAACTTTTTTCAACTCTTTATGCTGGTGCGACACTCTATATTGCAAGTGAAGAAGTAAGACATGATCTTGGATTACTAGAGGAATTCATTCAAAAAAATAGAATTACTTTTATGAATACTACAGCAGTAATTGGAGAGCGCATAATAAATATGATGAAGAATACAAACTTGAGAATATTGACACTATCAGGACAAAGATTTCCAAATACAGAGTTAAAAGGAATAACGTATAAGGTATATAATGTATATGGTAATACTGAATGTGGTGCTGCAACTATTTCAGAAATAAAGGCTTTAGATAGGAAAATTACTATTGGAAAACCAGTTTTAAATATGGGGGCTTTAGTTTTAGGAGAACAGAATCAGGTTCTTTCTCCAGAAAATACTGGAGAACTATTCATTTATGGACCTCAAGTTGCTCTTGGATATTATCAAAATATGAATGCGACAAACCAAACATTTGTTACAGTAACTACTTTAGATGGAAAAAAAATCAGAGGCTATAAAACGGGGGATTTTGCACGGATTCTATCAAATGGAGATATTGATTTTTTAGGTAGAAAAGATAGCCAATATAAAATAAATGGTGTGAGAATTGACTTAATTGAGATTGAGGAAGCCATTCAAGAAAGTGTAAAAGGAATCAAGCAAACTCATGTTACTGTGAAGGATAATAATATTTATTGCTGGTTCATTAGCAATTATGTTGAACGGGAAAATGAGATTATTGAAAGACTTAGTAAGAAATTACCGTTGGTGATGCTACCTACAAGAATAATACAAATTGAATCATTCCCATTGAGTGGGAATGGAAAAACAGATGAAAAACAATTGTTCAGGAATCTATTCAATCAGCCGAATATAGTTGATAAAAGAATTATAGGCGAAGAACAAAAGGTTGCTGAGGAATACTTAAAAAGAGCGTGGGCACAATTACTAAACATTGATGAAAAAGTAATCAGATTTGACACCGACTTCAAAAAATTAGGTGCTACATCACTTCAAATTATGGAACTTGGGGTAAAAATTTTTCAAGAATTAAATAAGAGAGTAAATTTTGTAGAGTTATATCTTCAAAGCAAATTATGTGATATGGCAAAAATGTTAGTAACAGATCGAGAATTTCAGCCGATTTATACTTTTGCTGAAAGAACAAAAGAAATGGGGAATAATCCGGCATTATTTGTCATTCACTCTGGAAATACTGGAAGTGATGTGTATCGACCACTATTTGAAAAAATTGAAAAAACTAATTTTCCTATATATGTAATTGAACCATACAATCTCCTAACGTCAGGTGAAAGAATAAATGGAATTGAGAATATATCTTCATATTATATAGACTTAATAGAAAATTTTGCTCCAGAAAAAAAACATAAATCAATAAAATTGATGGGATGGAGCTATGGAGGAGTTGTAGCCAGTGAAATGTATCATCAGTTTACGAATGGTATCAATTTAAAAAAGGTTGATGAGCTAGTAATTTTGGATTCTCCGTTTTATTTAGATAAAAGTGACATTGAGGTGGCTAAGGTTAAGGAGAAAAGTGGGTATTTTAGAAAATATTTTGAAGAAACTCATATATTTGAAGGTATGACTCAGAAAAATATTACTACTGAAAGATTGATTAGAAATAACCATTTCATTTTTCAAGATTTAATCAATTATCAGCCAAAGAAAGCTACTGTACAGACAGTGTTTGTTCGAAGTATGGTCGAAGACAAACCACTAAGTAATTGGCAAATTAGAAAATTATTTAGTAACTGTGATATTGTAGATGTCTTTTCAAAGCATGATTATTTGTTTGTCGAATCTGAAACTTGTGACAAGATTAGGGAGATTCTTCATTTAGTCACTACTAAGGTAAGGTAAGACCAAATGAAAAAAGTGGTAATTTATCCAATAAAAGAGATACTGTATGGTGAAGTTATGGACTTTGTCCGAAGTCATGCACCAAAGCGTTATAAGTATTCAAACGAGTTTTATAGAAAAGAAGATAGGTATAATTCTGCTGTAGCTTATGTACTATTATGCATAGCATATGGGAAGATTATTCCAGAATTTGAGGTTGGTAGACACGGAAAACCTTATTTTAAAAGTAGTACCGAGTATTTTTCAATTTCTCATTCTAAAAATATCATAACTATAGTAATATCAGATAATGAAGTTGCGATAGATTGTGAGTTTAACGAGTTCATTGACGAGTCAATAGTAAACAATACTTTTACAAAAGACGAAAAAAAACTTGTTGAAAATAGATCTATAAATGAGAGTATCATTTGGACTGCTAAAGAAGCAATTAGTAAATTTTGGAATGAGGATTGGTACTCATATCCAAGAACAGATATAACAGTTGATAACGGACAAATATATGATAAGAATAACCTAGAAGTATTTTTGGAATTTATTGATTTGGAAAATTGTAGCGTTTGTATAGCAAGTAGAAGTACAGAAAATCCTGAGATTTGCCTGATTTCTGAAAGTGTTCTTAAAGAAATGATTGACTAAATATTTCTTTAAGAACCTCGTTTATCCTTTTGTTTTGATATAATATAGATGATATAAAGAAAATTTGCTATTTGTTTGTGTTTAGACAATGTTTGGATAATATGGCAGATTAGGATTTTGTTTAATCAGATAAAGTATTGTCGCATTAAACTAAGATGGTTGTAAGAACTTTACTAAACACATTATAGAAAAATAATTTGGGATTAGATTTATCAATACATTTTGAAAAATTTAGATAGGGGATTTATACATGGTTCAATCACTTAATACAAAGGTCGATTTAGTTGTGAAGGCGACTTCTTATCAAGGCTTGACGGATTATGGGAAAATTATGATCGGTGACAAAGGATTTGAATTTTATAATGAACGTGATGCAAGTAATTTTATTCAAATTCCATGGGAAGAAGTAGATTATGTGATTGCTTCAGTAATGTTCAAAGGGAAAAAGATTCCGCGTTACGCGATCCAAACGAAAAAAAATGGCACCTATTCATTTTCTTCTAAGCAGCCAAAAGAAGTCTTGCGTGCGGTTCGCAAATATGTTGATCCGAGTCATATGGTTCGCTCGTTAAGTTTCTTTGATGTACTGAAACGTGGTGTTTCAAATATATTTAAACGATAGTAATAAAAGGACAAGTCTGAGGGCTTGTCCTTTTTGTATTTAATGACAAAAACTTTAATTTTGTCACAAACTTCTGTGCCAAAGCTCTATCTAGATTTGATTGAAAGCGGATACCTCAGAGGATATGATAAATATGTAAACGAAATCATTTTATCTTATTTCTTAAGGAGGAAAAGAAAATGGAAATGCAAGCTACTGGACAAAAAGGTGGACTAAAGGCAAAAGTCCAGCGTCTCGGGAGTCACTTGTCGGGAATGGTTATGCCCAATATTGGCGGCTTTATTGCCTGGGGTGTTATCACTGCCTTATTTATTCCAGATGGATATATTCCAAATGAGCAGCTAGCGTCACTAGTTGATCCAATGCTGAAATTCTTATTGCCATTATTAATCGCTTATACAGGCGGCAGCATGGTACATGGACAACGTGGTGCGGTAGTAGGGGCGATCGCAGCGATGGGGGTTATCGTAGGATCAGATGTGCCAATGTTTATCGGTGCAATGATGATGGGCCCTCTAGGCGGCTGGTGCATCAAGAAATTTGATGACGCTTTCCAAGAAAAGATCAAAGCTGGATTTGAAATGTTAGTGAATAACTTTTCTTCTGGTTTGATTGGATTTGCTTTGGCAATTATCGGGTATTATGCGATTGGGCCAGTTGTTGGCTCGTTAACCAATTTGATGGCAGCCGGTGTTGAATCAATTATTAATATGCATTTGTTACCACTAGCAAACATCTTTATTGAACCAGCGAAGATTTTATTCCTGAACAATGCAATCAACCATGGTATTTTAACGCCACTTGGGATCGAGCAGGCAGCAGAAGCTGGAAAATCTGTTCTATTCTTATTAGAAGCTAACCCTGGACCAGGTTTAGGGATCTTATTAGCCTTTACATTATTTGGTAAAGGTGCAGCGAAATCTTCTGCTCCAGGAGCAATTATTATCCAGTTCTTAGGTGGGATTCACGAAATCTACTTCCCATATGTCATGATGAAACCCCTTTTATTCCTAGCTGTTATGGCTGGCGGGGTTGCCGGAACCTTTACTTTCCAATTGTTAGGTGCAGGGCTGCGTGCTGCTGCTTCTCCAGGATCAATCATTGCTGTAATGGCCATGACACCGCCAGATGCGATTTTTGCTAATCTAGCTGGGATCGTTGTAGGGTGTGCTGTTTCATTCTTAGTCGCTATGATTATTATCAAGTCGGATCACAACGAAGAAGATGATTTGGCAGCAACTCAAGCAGCAGTTGCAGATGCAAAAGCACAATCAAAAGGTCAAAGTTCAGTGAAAGCTGACAACCAAGAAATGTTTGGTAATATCAACAAGATCATCTTTGCTTGTGATGCGGGGATGGGCTCAAGCGCAATGGGGGCTTCGGTATTGCGCGATAAAGTGAAGAAAGCGGGTCTAGGATTGCCAGTTTCAAACTCAGCAATTAATAACTTAACAGATGATCCAAATGCCTTGATTGTCACTCAAGAAGAATTGCATGAACGGGCTTCACAAAAGGCACCAAGTGCAACCTTCGTTCAAGTGGAGAATTTCATGAACTCTCCGCGTTATGATGAAATCGTTGAACGCCTGTCTACTGAACCAGCTGCAGGTGACAATGAAAAAAAGCCGCTGACAGATGATGTGGTAGAAGGATTAGCAGACTACTCGAAAGTCGATCACATTATCTTTGGTTATGATCAAGTGAAGGGCTCAGCAAATATGGGAGCGACGATCCTGAAAAAATTATTGAAGGACAATCAATTAGCGTATCCGGTAGCGGTTGAACCGATAAGCTCACTAAAAGATGAAACAAACGCTTTAATCATTACTAATAATGATGAAACAATCAAAGCTGAGCAACAAGCGCCAAGCGCTACTCATGTACCGTTGTCAGATTTGGTCGCTTCGGAAAAATACGATAAAGTCATTCAAAACTTAAGGAAATAAGTAGTCTTTTATCTAGAATCGTATTACTCTTAAAGCAGTGGGGATTCTCACTGCTTTTACCCTTTTGAAATTATTGGAGGAGATATTGTGTATTTTTCGATTCGCGAAAAAAAGATACTTTCCCTTTTATTAGATTATCCTAACGGCATTACACCGGAGGAATTGCAAGACATTTTACAGGTCAGCAAGCGAACGGTTTACCGTGAGATCTCAAGCATTGAGAAAACCATCAAATCACAGGATATTCAGATCATCAAGCCACGAGGCGAAGGCTATCGCATCGTTGGGGAGACAGTAAATTTGGAGCGCCTGCAACAGCAGTTGGAAGAGAAACAGGCGGAACTGTTTACCGATAATGTGCAACGTCAGAGTGCGATTGTTTGTTCGTTGCTATTGATGGAGGAAGAAACCACGATTGAAGGACTGGCGATTGATTTTAAAGTAAGTCCGGCCACGATTACTTCTGATTTAGCAGCAATCGAAACCAGTTTGACCGATTATCGGTTAGAGCTGCAACGGTTAAAGGGGCGAGGAATTCGGATCGTTGGGCGGGAAAAACAGCGTCGCCAGTTATTGAGCAATTTGATTTATAACGGTGTTAGCGAGTTTGATTTTTTCCACTTCATTGATTCTTTAGATGAAGAAAAAAAGACGACGGACAATTTTTTCTTGAATTTACTAAGTCAGTCGAGCTTGCTACTATCACGAACCATCTTCGAGCAGGTCTCTCAACAAGCTTTTGAACAGGTGACGGACAATCAATTGCAGCGAGTCTTGATTTTGTTAGCACTCTCTATTGATCGAATGGTTCAAGATCAATTTGTCGAAGTCGAGCAGGAGAATAAAGCCAAACCAGAAAGCATGCAGATTGCGAGTCAGATCATGATTAAAGTCGCCACAACAATCAAAAAATCGATTCCGCCCCAGGAGGTTCGCTTCTTTGCTTTCCAGCTGGAGGGTGTGAATTATAAGAAGCCGCAAAATATTTTTATTGATAGTTTTGATGTCGAGCTTTCCTATAAAATCAAAGAATTGATTCGTTTAGTCTCTGAAGCAACTGAGATTGATTTTCGCAAGGATGAGCAGCTTTTTAATGATCTATCTGCTCATATGTCTGCGGCTTTGAAGCGGAATCTAACGGTTATTCAAGGAGCGAATAACCCGTTACTACAGAAAATTCGCGATAAGTACCAAGCGTTGACGACAGCGATCATCAAAGAATTGGCGGTTGTTTTTCCGGATCATCAATTTACTGCTGATGAGCTGGGGTATGTGGTGATTCATTTTGCGACATCTTTGGAACGGCATCCAAACGGGCGGGCCTTATCCGCATTAGTCTTATGTTCTAGCGGTATTGGTACGGCACGTATTTTAGAGAGTCGCATCCATAAGTATCTGAATGAAATCGAGAAAGTACAGGTTGCAAAGATTTCTGAAATGAATCAATTAGACTATAAAAGTTATGACTTGATTCTGGCAACGGTATTTTTACCGGGCTTTAATTTGCCCTACAAGGTGATTTCACCTCTTTTATTAGATGATGAGATTAAAGAAATCAAGGAATATATTCAAACACTGCATCCTGACAAGGTCAGTGAAATAATCGATGAACCGGAACAAGAGCCAAGCGAAGCTTTTGATGAGATTTATGAAACGATGCGAATCGCCAATAATCTGTTGCAGAATTTTGATGTGAAGCCAATCCATGCACAAGAAACGATTGAACTTACGTTGGAGGAAATCATCCAGCAGCTGCAAGGCACGATCGTTTCAGATGCTCAGATAGTTACGGATAAAGTAATTAAGCGCTATTTAGTGGCACCTATTGGTGTTCCGAATACGAACTTTGCGTTGTTCCATTGTGCGGATGCTCATGTCAAGGAACCGTTGTTTACAATCTATGACTTGGATCAGAAATTCTTGATTCAAGGAATGGACAAAAAGAGTATTGAACTAACACGGGTCTTGCTGTTATTAGCACCTGATCCAATGCCGGAAAGCCAACAAAGCTTACTAGGAAAAATCAGCAGCTCAGTGATCGAAAGTGATCTGAATACTGAAATCTACAAATTTGGCAACAAAGAGATTATTTATCAATTGTTAAGCTCTTTGTTTGTTAAAGAGATTCGGGAAAACTAACGATACTAAAAATCGGAGGGAATTGAAAATGGAATTACAGCCAGAAATGATTTTATTAGATCAAGAATATGCAAACAAGGAAGAGGCAATTCGCGCCAGCGGGCAGCTTCTGGTCGATGCAGGTTGTGTAGAAGAAGGCTATGTGGATGCGATGATTGAAAGAAATGAATTGGTTTCTGTCTATATGGGAAACTTTATCGCGATTCCACATGGAACCGATGAAGCGAAGCGCTTCGTCAAAAAGAGCGGTATTTCAGTCATTCAGGTTCCCACAGGTGTACATTTTGGAAAAGATGATACGGAAGATGTAGCGATGGTCCTGTTTGGCATCGCTGGGATTGAAAATGAACATTTGGATATCTTACAGAAGATCGCGATTTTCTGTTCAGATGTAGAAAATGTCGTGAAATTAGCAGATGCGAAAACAAAAGAAGAAGTTATCAGCTATCTTCAGGAGGTAGAATAGGATGCAAGCAACACATTTTGGCGCAGGAAATATTGGTCGTGGATTTATTGGAGAAATATTGGCAAAAAATGGGTTTTCCATTGATTTTGTTGATATTAATGAAACAATCATCAATGCTTTGAATGAACGAAACGAATATACGATCCAATTAGCGGATGAAAGTCAAAAAGAAATCCACGTTTCAAATGTGGATGGGCTAAACAATCAAACGAACCCAGAAGCCGTGATTGATTCAGTAAGTAAAGCGGACATTGTGACAACGGCGATTGGCCCTAATATCTTACCTTTTATTGCGGAATTAATCGCTAAAGGAATTCAAAAACGCCGCAGCGAAGGAAATAAGGCACCATTAGATGTGGTGGCATGCGAAAATATGATTGGCGGCAGTCAATTCTTATTGGAAAAAGTCCAAGCTTTTCTATCTGATGAAGACAAGGAATATGTAGAAACATACATTGGTTTTCCTAATGCAGCAGTTGATCGCATTGTGCCGATCCAACATCATGAAGATCCTTTGTTTGTATCTGTTGAACCATTTAGCGAATGGGTGATTGACGCTACACAAAGTAAAAATAAAAAGCTGCATCTTGAAGGTGTGGAATATGTAGAAGATTTAGAACCGTATATTGAACGGAAATTGTTTTCTGTTAATACAGGCCACGCGACAGTTGCTTATACAGGTGCCTATGAAGGCTACAAAACGATTGATGAAGCGATTGCGGATCAACGGGTACTAGAAAAGCTCCGTGCGGTTCTTGGGGAAACGGGGAGTCTATTGATTGATAAGTGGCAATTCGATCAAGAAAAACATTCAGCTTATATAGATAAAATCGTTAGTCGTTTTGAAAACAAGTATATTTCTGATAGCATTAGTCGTGTCGCACGGACACCTATTCGCAAGTTAGGCTTCGATGAACGCTTTATTCGTCCAATTCGCGAATTAAAGGAACGGGGGTTGGCTTACACCAATTTGGTGGATGTTGTAGTGATGATTCTAAATTATGATGATCCCAACGATGAACAAAGTGTTGAACTGCAAGGCTACCTAAAAGAGAAATCTGTTGCGGAAGTGATCCAGCAAGTGACAGATTTGCAGGATGATGAGTTGATTGCGGAAATCGCCGCAAAATATCAAAAATAAAAATCTATTTCCCAGCACAAAATAAAAATTTGTGTTGGGATTTTTTTGTGAAAAAATAATAGAGTTAGAAAATAGACTTTACTTAATGACGAAATTTTATTTCAAAAAATATAATAAACGTTTCGGCTTTTATTAATTATGAACAAACATAGAGAAAAAAGTGAAAGACTATTCTTTGTCATGTATCCTTAAATTAAAAAGAGAAAACATTATTTAGAAACATTTTTTGAGTTATATGCGAAAATAGTTCGTGTTTTAAACAAAAACCGCTTGATTCTTTCTTGTTAAAACGATATTATAGAAAAAGTCGGGAAATTCGATTTCACATATAAAATGAGGAATAGAGAATTTTGCACGATTTTTTTCGGATAAATTAAGAAAAATAGAGGATTTGAATGCTTTCAAATATGAAATTTCTTTTCATCTATCGATTCTTTTTTTCAAAAATAAGGAGGAGTTAAATGACGACGTTTGCTGATTACTATCATGAGTTGAAGGCGTTCACTGACGATTTATTTTTACATCCAGAATTAGGCTACAAGGAATATCGCACCTCGGAGAAGGTCATTAATGAATTGAAACGGATCAATCCACAGATTGAATTTTCTAAATTTTCTGAAACTGGGATCAAAACTTTTTTATCTACAGATAAGAAGAAGACGATGGCCTTCATCGCAGAGCTGGATGCTGTTTATGCGCCGACACATTTTCAAGCGGATCCAGAAACGGGAGCTGCTCATAACTGTGGGCACTTTACCCAAGTCGCGATTGCTTTATCCTTGTATGATCATTATGTAAAGACCCAGAACTATGAAGAACTTGATTTTAATTTGTGCTTTATTTTTGTTCCTGCGGAGGAATATTTAGATCTTGATTATCGAAAAGAACTACGCGCGGCTGGAAAAATTCAATTTTTAGGTGGGAAACCAGAAGCGATGTCCTTAGGGATCTTTGATGATGTGGACTTTGGTGTTTGTGTTCATGCGATTGGGGAAGTATTCGAACGTCCTACTATTGAAGTCAATTGTGATCTGGCGGGCTTCTTGTATAAGAGATATCATTTTTCGGGCAAGGCAGTTCATGCGGGCTTTGATCCATTTTCAGGAATCAATGCGTATAGCATCTCGACCTTGTTCAATACCGCGATTGGATTGAGTCGTCAGCAGTTTAAAGATACAGAATCCATCCGTGTTAATCCAATCGTAATGGACAGTGACATGTCCACAAATGTGATTCCAAATCATATCACGGTCGGAACGGATTTACGCTGCAAAACATTGGAATATATGCCAGAGGTTGCTCGCAAACTAGATCGCGCGGCTCAAGGAAGTGCTTATGCGCTAGAGGGAGACGTAACTATCGAAACAGAGATGGGCTATCTGCCGTTTGTCCAGGATCGATATTTGAATAGTTTTGTGGAGCGAGCATTCGCGAAGTTCGATAAGATTCCAGATATCATTGATGACCGTGGAGGAATCGCAGCAGCGGGTGATATTGGTGATTTGGCGTTTATGATGCCTTGTATCCAAATCAGCTACGGAGGATTTGAAGGAACGATTCATGGAGATGATTTCAAAATGATTGATCCAGCATTTGTGTTAGAAACGTTTCCTGAATTTTTAGCAGAAGTTTTATCAGAAATGTCCGGTCATTTGGACGAGTCGAAATTGTATCGCCGTTCATTTAAGGAATATAAGGAATTGATTGATTCAATTGGAGGGAATGTATGAAAAAGCAGTTGGTTTGGTTAATTGGTTTTGTGGTTGTTGTTGTAACGGTTGCGGAAATGATTGGGATGCAGTTCATCTCGTTAGGAATTACTACGATCACCGTGTTGCCGTTAGTATTTTCTGTTTTACTAGCGATGTTGTTTGGCTTACCAATGATACGTAAAGGTCTTATCGCAAAGATTTATTCAAAGAGCAATATTCAATTTTCTGCAAAGTATTTATTATACATCATGCTGCCGCTAATGGCTCGCTATGGCGCCGATGTGGCACCAAGGTTGAAAGAAATTTTAACAGTGGGCTGGGTTTTTCTATTTCAGGAGTTGGGGAATGTCGGAACGGTACTTATCGGGTTGCCCATCGCATTGATGCTTGGATTACGTCGTGAAGCAATCGGAGCGACTTTAGGTTTAGGACGTGAAGGCGAATTGGCGTATATTTCAGAAAAATATACATTGGATTCGGCAGAAGGTCGCGGGGTGCTGTCTCTCTATCTGATCGGGACTTTATTCGGATCGATCTTCTTTAGTATCTTTGCACCGATTATGGCTGGATTAGGCTTTGATTACCGCGCGTTGGCGATGAGCTCAGGAGTAGGTTCTGCAAGTATGATGACCGCAGCCTCTTCTTCACTGATCGCATTAATGCCTGAAAATGAAACGACCATTGCTGCTTATGCAGCGGCAAGTCAATTGCTGACCAGCTTCCTGGGCACATACACGATGGTCTTCATTGCGGTGCCATTGCAACGTTTCATGTATAACCTAATGACAGGAGGAGCACGTCGTGGAAAAGAAACAGTCTAACGAGTATATCAAAATTTCACTGGTCTTATTATTGAGTATTTCACTGATCTTATTTACCCAAGGGATCAAGTTAATAAAAAATCCAGAGTCTACACCGATTACTTTCAATACCATTCAAGGGTTAGTAGTCTTATGGGCGTTTTCAATGATTGGTGTCTTCATCTCAACGTTAGTAAAGAAAACAAATATTAAGGTTTTAGCTGATTTTCCAATCTTGGGCTGGGTATCTCTAACATCATTGTTTTTCTGCTTGTTGTCTGATTTCTTTGTCCAAGCAATTGCTGGGGTTGATTTCTTGTCCATTACGACACCGATTTTAGCTTTCGCTGGATTATCAGTGGCAGATAGTTTGATGGATCTGCGAAAGACCTCTTGGAAAGTTGCGATTGTCGCTGTCTTTGTTTTTATCGGGACTTACTTAGGAAGTGCTGTGATCGCCCAAATTGGGTTGTTCTTGTCAGGAAAATAACTGAGTGAGCTGAAGGAGTGATTGAAGCTTCTTCAGCTTTTTTTGATGAGACTTCGTAAGAAAAAATTCATATTTTGGTCTAGACTTTGTTGTTGCAA
Source organism: Enterococcus sp. DIV0170 (assembly GCF_051710765.1). Lineage (NCBI taxonomy): Bacteria > Bacillati > Bacillota > Bacilli > Lactobacillales > Enterococcaceae > Enterococcus > Enterococcus sp. DIV0170. The sequence goes on along the minus strand of NZ_JBIOLG010000001.1, from coordinate 2,388,190 downwards.
ATTTGATAAAAGGGTGTTAAAATTGGTGTATACCAAATTGATAAAGGAGCGTTTACCCATGAAAGTAATTCGCGTGAAAGATGCCAACGAAGGCGGAAAAAAAGCATTTGAAATCATCAAAGATGGAATGGAAAACGGCGTAAAAGTATTAGGACTAGCAACTGGTAGTACCCCTGAAACTTTATATAAAGAAATGACTTCTAGTGATTTAGATTTTTCAGAAATGACTTCTGTAAACTTAGATGAATATGTTGGATTAGCAGGCGACGATGTACAAAGCTATCGTTACTTCATGAATGATCAACTATTCAACAAAAAACCATTTAAAGAAACATTTGTACCAAATGGGAAGGCAGAAGATTTAGAAGCTGAATGCAAACGTTATGACGGTGTAATCGCTGATCATCCAATCGATTTGCAAGTACTAGGTATCGGACGCAATGCTCACATCGGATTCAACGAACCTGGAACACCATTTGACGTAACGACTCATGTTGTTGAATTAACTGAATCAACGATCGAAGCCAACAAACGAAACTTTGATAAAGTTGAAGACGTACCAACGCATGCCTTATCAATGGGGATCGGTTCAATTATGCAAAGTAAAAAGATCTTATTGATGGCTTTCGGTGCAGACAAAGCGGATGCAATCAAAAACATGATTGATGGCGAAGTAACAACGGATGTACCTGCAAGTGTATTACAAAACCATGCGGATGTAACGGTCATCATTGACGAAGACGCAGCAAGCAAATTATAAGAAGCAGTCGTTTAGTGCCAAGGAAATGTTCCTTGGTACTTTTTTTATTTAAGAATAGAAGGGTGCTATACTGGTTTTAAGAGAAAGAATGATTAGGAGAGTGATTTGATGAGAAGGTGCATTGTTTAAACTGGAATAGTTGCCCAATAGAAAAATGATTACTAATAAGGAGTGAAAAACTATTCCAGTTAAAAAGCTTTACCCTAGAAGCAATGATAATGAGACGATTTATTTGAATGCAGCGATTACGCGACCGACTATTTCTGTTGGAGATTATACAATCTATAACGATTTTCGCAATGACCCGTGCCAATTTGAGGAGAACAATGTGTTGTATCACTATCCCATTAATCATGACCAGCTGATCATTGGAAAATTTTGTTCGATAGCCTGTGGCGCGACCTTTATTTTCAACAGTGCGAATCATCGACAATCGGCGTTATCTACTTATACATTTCCTCTATTTTATGAGGAATGGCAGTTGGATAAACAGGAAGTCACTTCGGCTTGGGACAATAAAGGGGATATCATCATTGGAAATGATGTGTGGATTGGTTATGAAGCGACTATTTTATCAGGGGTTCGGATTGGTGATGGGGCTATTATCGGTGCGCGTGCCTTAGTCACAAAAGATGTGCCGCCGTACACGGTGGTTGGCGGAGTGCCGGCGAAGGAACTGAAGCAACGATTTGATCCATCTACGATTCAAAAATTACAGCAGCTTCAGTGGTGGGATTGGCCGTATGAAAAAATTCAACGGGGGATTCCGTATTTGAGAAATGGTGACATCGATCAATTAACGAAGTAATCAAAAGCTCAGCCGCAAATGTGGCTGGGCTTGCTTCTTTTCTTTCCTTTGGCTATAGTGAAAAATAGAAAAGTTAACCGGAGGAAAAAAGCAGAATGCGTTTAGATAAATTTTTGGCTGAAGTGGGTTTAGGTAGCCGCAAGGAAGTAAAACAGCTGATTAAAAAAGGACAAATTTCAGTAAATCAGCAAAAAGAGAAATCAGATAAAAGGCAAGTAGATCCTGAAAAGGATCGGATAGAGTTTGATGGCGAAAAACTGCATTATCAAGAGTATTACTACTATTTATTACATAAACCAGCGGGAGTAGTGAGTGCGACAGAGGATGCGCGTGACCGAACAGTCATGGACGTATTTTCGCCAAAGGATTATCGCAAGGACTTGTTCCCAGTGGGGCGATTAGACAAAGATACGGAGGGGCTTTTGCTGATCACAAATGATGGAAAGCTAGCCCATGAATTGTTATCACCAAAAAAACATGTAGAAAAAGAGTATTTCGCTGAAGTTAGCGGAAGGATGACAGTGGAAGATCAACAGCAATTCGCTACGGGGATTCCATTGGATGGAGAATTAACGCTGCCAGCAGAATTGTTCATTGATGAAGTTGCAGAGCATTCATCCAAGGTTCGAATCATTCTTCACGAAGGCAAATTTCATCAGGTCAAACGCATGGTTAAATCCTGTGGAAAAGAAGTGACCTACCTGAAAAGAATTCGAATGGGTGAAGTGACTTTACCGGATGATCTAGCGAAAGGCAGCTATCGTCCATTGACAGCGGAGGAGTTACGCTTATTAAAAGGCTAAGAGACTCTCTTTTTTATTGACCGTGCTATACTGGAAGTGAAGAGATATAGAAATTGAGGTGGTGCACAAATGGATTTAAAATTATCAGTTTACGAAATTATGCTGCGGCTGTTTTTAGCTATGATTATGGGTGGCGCCATCGGTATTGAACGAGAATACAAAAATCGTCCTGCAGGAATTCGTACACACATCTTGGTTTGTATGGGGGCGACGATCATCGCCCTGATCCAAGTAGAGATCGCGGATCAAGCCTTGCGCTATGCTGCGGCAAAACCGGAGTTTGTCGGTGTCGTTCGAGCGGATGAAGCACGATTGATTGCGCAGGTTGTCAGCGGGATCGGGTTTTTAGGAGCGGGTACGATCATGGTCAGCAATCGGTCAGTTAAAGGACTAACGACTGCGGCCTCGATCTGGGCAGGTGCTGGATTGGGGATCGCGATTGGAATGGGGTATTATACTATCGCTATCTGCAGCTTTGTTGGGATCATGCTAGCATTAACAGTCGTTAAACGGATCATTAAAATCAATGCTATCAAGAAATTGGAGATTCGTTACATCCATCGTGAGGCGACCAAAGAATTTATCATGAATTATTTTGAAAGTAAAAAAATCGAAGTGGAGGATGTCGACTTCGATGTCGATTTTATGGATGACTACCGCATCTATACGAATGTTTATACGATTGATCTGCCGCGAGGGATGAATTACACAGATGTGATTGAGGATCTTTCAATGTATAAGAACATTACTAAACTTCGCATGATCAATGTTTAAAAGAGAGGATGAAATCATTGAAAAATGATTTTGTCCTCTTTTTCATTAAAGTAGTGTTGTCAGAGCCTTCGTTCATTGATAGAGTGAAAGTATGTAAAGTTTCTAGGAGGAAAAAATGGGGAAAATTCTTTTGTTAGAGGATGATTCAAATTTAAATAATGGGATTCAGCTATGCCTAACCAGAGAAGGCTATGAGGTTTTGGCATGTTTAGATATTGCTTCGGCAGAACAGGCCTTTCAGCAAAATGATGTTGATCTAATCATCAGCGACCTTTCATTGCCAGATGGTAATGGCTTGGATTTTTGTCAAAAGATTCGAGAACAGTCGAACGTGTTGATCTTGATGCTGACCTCTTACAATCAAGAGCATGATATTGTGACGGGCTATGTTCATGGAGCGGATGATTATATGACAAAGCCTTTTAGTTTAATGGTCTTAGTTTCTAAGGTACAAGCGATGATGAAGCGTGTCGCTAGTAATCAAGGACAAGAATTGCTTTCGGGAGAGTTATCTGTCTCTTTAACAGAAATGAAGGTCAAATTACATGACGAGCTGCTCCCTTTAAGCAAGACAGAAATTCAATTGTTAATCTTCTTTATGGAAAATCCGAAACAAATTTTGTCTTTGGATCAGCTGTTGAACCAAATATGGGATACCAAAGGGGAATATGTTGATACCAATACAGTTTCGGTCAACATCAGTCGGCTGCGACAAAAAGTAGGCAAAGAACGGATCAAAACAGTTCGGGGAGTGGGCTATCTATGGATCAACGACGTTCAAAAAAAATAATTCTTCTCTATATTTTACTGACTGTGAGCTGTTTGATTGTCTTTATCCTGCATAATATGAAACTCTATTCCGAACTGCAGGAGAATCAGCAGGCCACTCTAGCTAGACTAAATAAGGAAGCATCTTTTTCTGAAGCGAAGCTGATTGAAAATTTTGATGCGTCGAAAACGGCTGAGTTGGTAATTGAAGGAAAAGAATTGGAAGAAAAATATGGGTTATTAGGAAAAATGAATCTATCACATATTTTACAGACCTATTTTATCCGAAATTTAGCATTATTTCTTGTTTTTTGGTCTGTATTATCGGTCCTTTTCTTTTGGCTGATTCGTCAAAAACGAAAAATTTACGATCAGCTAAAGGTAAAAACGGAAGAATATCAAGAAGCAACTGCCTATAATGAATTGATGCTGCAACGAAGCCAACGTGAAGAAGGGAACTTGAAGTCCAGCATTACAGATATTACTCATCAACTAAAAACCCCCGTAGCATCATTGAAATTAAGCCTAGATATCGCACTTTCAGATCAGTATGAAGCAGCTGAACGGCAAAATTTTGCGGAACAAGCCGAAGTCCAAATCAACAAGCTTAATCTGATGCTAGATGGTTTATCCAAAATTTCGCAGCTAGAAACAGATCTGATTCAATTGAAGCCAGAGAAATTATCCTTGCAGCAGTTGATCAATCAAGCGGTGAATGGTGTCATCATGAAGGCGATCGAAAAAGAAATCGAAGTGGAAGTAGAGCTGCCGGAAGACTTTTTGGTGTGCGTTGATAAAAAATGGACACTAGAAGCTTTGGGAAATGTTTTAGAAAATGCGGTTAAGTATTCGCCTGAAAAAACGGCGGTCAAAATACAAGCCTCGTCATTAGTAACCTATGTTTTAGTAGAGATTAAAGATGAAGGTCCTGGAATCTCAAAAGAAGAGCAAAATAAGATCTATCAACGCTTTTATCGTGGCAGCAATCATTCTGCTGTCGAAGGCTCTGGTGTCGGACTGTATCTCACACGCAAGATCATCGAAGGTCAAGGGGGGACGGTCATGGTGAAGCCCCGTCATCCGAATGGTTCGAATTTTCAATTGACGTTGCCGCTAGATTAACTCCTCATTTGGATTTATGAATGATCAAAGACCTCTTTTGATGTTTCTTACAAATTTGTTATGTTCGCTGAAAGAATCCTGCAAGGGTTCTTTTTTATACTAAGAGTATAGAAATGAGAAAAAGGAAAGAGGGCGTAAAAAAATGATCTTAAAAATTAGAGACTTAGTAAAACATTATGATGATGGAAATGCAATCGTAAAGGCGGTTGATCATATTGATTTAGAGATAGGAAAGGGCGATTTTGTAGCAATCGTTGGTAAATCAGGTTCAGGGAAAAGCACGCTGCTAAACTTGATTGGCGGATTGGATCATCCAGATTCAGGACAGGTTATTGTTGATGGAAAAAATGTTTTCCGAATGAAAGATGAACAATTGGCCGTCTTTCGTCGACAAAAAATTGGCTTCATCTTCCAAAATTATAATTTGATCCCCTCCTTGAACGTATGGGAAAATGTCGTTTTACCCATTGGATTAGACAATCGAAAGGTCAATACAGCGTTCATTGGAGAATTATTAACGACCATCGGACTCAATGATCGAAAAAAAGCTTTGCCTAGCATGCTTTCTGGGGGACAACAGCAGCGTGTAGCAATTGCTCGGGCGATTGCATCGGAACCAGCAATTATTCTAGCGGATGAACCGACAGGAAATCTCGATACGAAGACAGAATTAGAAGTGATGTCACTACTAAAGAAATCTGTTGAAAAATTTGGTCAAACCTTGATTATGATTACGCATGATGAAGGGATCGCGCAAACGGCTGATTATATCGTCCACCTAGAAGATGGGCGGGTGATTTAAATGAAGATGACCAATACGGTAGCTGTTGCCAATACCAAGTACCATAAAGGAAAGAATTTGCTATCAGGGATCGCGATTATTTTGACCAGTGTGTTGGTTTTTCTGATCACGTCAATCGGATTAGGTGTTGTGAATGTTCAAAACGCGGCTGTCAATAAGGTCTATCCGACTTGGCATGCAATGTATCGTAGTGTTTCTGAAGAAAATATGGAGAAAATTACTCAACACGAAGCGATTGACGAATATGGTTTGCGTCAAGATGTGGGAGAATCAATTTTATCAGAAGATAACTATATCTTGATCAGTTATTTAGATGCCGAGGCACAAAAATTAACAAAGCAAACATTTGTCAGTGGTCATGCACCTAGAAAAGCAAATGATGCGGTTCTCTCTAAAAATGCATTGAAGGAACTTGGCTATCCCAATGCTAAGATTGGTGACGATATTTCTATCCCTGTCCAATTTCTTGAAGAAGAAGGCTTAGGTCTGGAACAAACAAGAACGTTTCGTCTGACAGGGTTTTCTCCTGATGGTAAAAATCAAGCTGGCAGAAAGATTTTTTCGATGCTTGTCTCAAAGGAGTTAATGCAAGAAACAATTCCAAAAAATCAACGAAGCTACCGGGTGATGGTTCGTTTATCTGATGAGGCTGCAACTTCCACAGATGCCATCAAAGAACGGGTAAAGGAAATCGGAAAAAACTTTGATGTGATCGAGGATAATATTGTTGAGAATAGCGATTATCTATTTGCGAATTATGTTGATCCGGCTTTTTATACGGGAATGGTGATTATTGTAGGGATTATCTTGATTGCTGGAGCCTTAACGATTTACAGTATCTACTATGTATCTTTAATCAATAAAGTTCAGGAGTTTGGCAAACTGGCCGCTCTAGGAGCAACTAAAAAGCAAATCCGTCAAATCATTCTAAAAGAAAACTTGATCGTCGCTGGCATCGCGATTCCCATTGGCCTGCTGATCGGAATTGCTACTGTAAAGTTCGTTTTTGTTCAAATGATGTCCACAATAGAAAATGAAGTTGTGATAATGGAAGTAATGCGTGAAGTGCTAGATAACGGAGAAGTTTCGTTAATACTTCCATGGATCATTGGAATGACCATCGCGATCACATTAATAACTGTATTACTCGCTTCTTTAAAACCAATGCGTCAAGCGAGTAAGATTATGCCAATTGAAGCGATGCGTTATACTGGGCAAACACAAGGGAAGAAAAAACAGCGAAAAGGGTTCATCAATCTCAATTTAAACCGTTTAGCTCATGCAAATCTATCTAGGAACAAAAAGCGCACGCTAATTACCATCTTTTCCTTAGGAATGATCGGAATTTTGTTTGTTGTCGTCTCAACTGTTTTTAGCTGTATGAATCCTCAACAGATTGCACGCGACACGATCGCCGCAGATTATCGTTTGAGTATTGCTTCTGTCAGTGGAGACAAGATGCGTCCAGAACGAGAATGGACAGCAATTCAACAAAATAATCCTTTGAATAATGAGATGATCAATAGAATAAAAGCCATCGATGGAGTAGAAAAAGTCGAAGCTTTCCAATCAATTACAGGTGAAATCTCCAGCATTAAGGAAATAGGAACAGATAAGCCTATGGGGCTATCCATCGGAGGCATTACGGAAGAACAAATGGGTCAGCTCAAAAAGGATATTTCAGTTGGCAGCGCGACCTATGAGGAATTGAATTCTGGAGATAAAGTGATTGCGACAGGCTATTTATTGGCTAATTATCCAGAAATCAAAATTGGAGATACGTTGACCGTTAAGATATTTGATGGTAATCGTACCTATGAAAAAGAAATGACAGTCATTGCAGGTGGAGACTTTACACAAGCAATCAGCAATTATGACAATTTCTTGATGAGTAATGAAGCCTTGAAGAAAATGTCAAAAAATAATTTGACCTATTATGTGAATATCAAAGCAGCAAAGGGCAAAGCAGCAGCGATGCAACCCGCAATTGAAGAGTTGGCGGAAGAGAATGACATGTTCCGTTTGCAAAGCTACAAAGAGATTTTGGAACAGTGGGAAGGCTCTATGCAGATGATGACTGGCGCAGGGTATGCGATTATGCTGGTCTTAGCGATCGTTGGGATCATGAATTTGATTAATACAACGATCGACAGCATCTTAAGTCGGAAAAAAGAATTGGGTGTGATGCAAGCCATTGGTATGTCCGATCGTCAAATGAAGCGAATGCTTCAAATGGAAGGCTTCGTATATGCAGGAGGAATTCTCTTGTCAGGAGTGGGGATCGGCAGTATCATAGGGTACTTAGTCTTTCTATATGCCAAAGATAATGGGTTGATGCAAATAAAGGTATATCAGTACCCATTAATTCAAGTCTTACTGATGGTGCTATTAGTTGTCATTGTCCAATTGATTTTGACCTATGCGACTACGACACTTGTAAATAAAGAAGCGGTCATCAAACGTATTCAAGCCTCAGAATAAACAAAAAATCTGTCAGCGCGTTTGGATAGGCTACCCCAAACTAAGACAAAGAAATAATTAAGTCCTAGTTAAGGGGGAGCCTACCATTTTCGCTGACAGTTTTTTTTACTCTAAACCAATCAAATAGTCATCATCATTCATTGCTTCAACTTGACCAAGCAAGTAGCCATTCCCAACTTGTGAGAAGAAATCATGGTTGCTAGTTCCTGTTGAAATACCATTCATGACAATTGGATTCACATCATCCGCTGTATCTGGGAAAAGCGGGTCCATCCCAAGATTCATCAAAGCTTTATTGGCATTGTAACGTAAGAAGGTTTTGACTTCTTCACTCCAGCCGATCTCATCATAGAGCTCTTCCGTGTAACGCTCTTCGTTTTCGTACAATTCATACAGTAAATCATACATCCATTCTTTCAAACGTTCTTGTTCTTCTTCGGTTTGCTCATTGAATCCTCGTTGGAATTTATAACCAATGTAGGTTCCATGTACGGATTCATCACGAATGATTAATTTAATGATCTCAGCTACGTTAGCCAATTTATTATTCCCTAAATAGTAAAGAGGGGTATAAAAACCAGAATAAAATAAGAAGGTCTCTAGAAACACACTAGCGATTTTCTTTTCCAAGGGTGTTCCGGTTTTATAAATCTCATTGATTCTTTCGGCTTTTTTTTGCAGGTATTGATTTGTATTTGTCCATTCAAAAATTTCTTCGATCTCGGCTTTGGTGTTCAATGTACTGAAGATAGAAGAATAACTTTTTGCGTGAACAGACTCCATGAATTGGATATTATTCAGGACAGCTTCTTCATGAGGAGTGCGTACATCCTCGCGAAGTTGATCCATTCCGCTTTCTGATTGCACGGTATCAAGCAATGTTAACCCGCCAAAAACATGTCCGACGACGGTTCTTTCTAATGGAGATAGTTTGCGCCAATCGTCTAGGTCGTTAGACAAAGGAATCCGAGTGTCTAACCAAAATTGTTCTGTTAATTTTTCCCAAGTCGACTTGTCGATGACGTCTTCGATCTCATTCCAGTTAATGGCTTCATAATAAGTTTCTGCCATGAAATTTCCCCCTAGTTCGTATTAATGTATTTCTCACAGTATTACCTCTCGTGCGAGCAGCGCGAGAGGTAACAATAATAATGATTAGATTACGCAGCTTTCACATTGGTTTGAGCCGATTTCTTCTGCATCATCTGTAAAGGTCCGAACGTAATAAATTGATTTACAGCCTTTATAAAACGCGTAGTTACGTAAAATATTCAAATCACGAGTTGTTTGTTTGCTTTCTGTTTTCCATTCATACAAGCCTTCAGGAATTTCAGAACGCATGAATAAGGTCAGACTCATCCCTTGATCAATGTGTTGTTGAGCAGTTGCGTATACATCGATCACTTTTCGCATATCCATGTCATAAGCAGAAGTATAGTAAGGCAAAGTATCATTATTCAAGTAAGGAGCTGGATAATAGATCTTGCCGATTTTCTTCTCTTGACGTTCTTCAATCAAACGAGTGATTGGGTGCAAGCTGGCACTTGTGTCATTGATATAAGAAATGGAGCCATTTGGAGCAACTGCTAAACGGTTTTGGTGATAAAGTCCATCTTTTTGGACAGCTTCTTTTAGCGCTTGCCAATCTTCAGCGGTAGGAATGAAAATATCTTTGAAGATTTCTTTGACTTTATCTGTTTTTGGTAAAAATTCACCTGTTGTGTATTTATCGAAATAAGAACCGTCAGCATACGCCGATTTTTCGAAGTTATGGAAGACTGTCTTACGTTCTTTTGCAAGCTCGTTGCTTTCCATCAATGTCCAATAATTTAACAAAGTGAAATAGATATTAGTAAAGTCGATGGATTCTTCTGAGCCATATTCCATCAAGTGTTTTGCGAAGAAGCTGTGTAAGCCCATCGCCCCTAAACCAATCGTATGATTCAATTTATTTCCATTTTGAATAGAAGGGACAACATCAATGTCAGATTCATCGGTAACAAAGGTTAATGCTCGTACCATTGTACGAACGGATTGACCAAAGTCAGGACTTTCCATCAAATTAACAATATTCGTCGAACCAAGATTACATGAAATGTCTGTACCAAGTACATCGTATTCTTGACGCCCGTTAATAGTAGAAGGTGTTTGAACCTGTAAAATTTCGGAACATAGATTACTCATAACAATTTTTCCATCAATCGGATTGGCACGGTTTGCCGTATCAATATTGATGATATAAGGGTAGCCAGATTCTTGCTGCAATTTAGAAAGTTCATTTTCTAAATCACGGGCACGAATTTTTTTCTTGCGAATGTTTGGGTTTGCGACTAAGTTGTCGTATTCCTTGGTGATATCCACATAGGAATAAGGCACGCCGTATTCGCGTTCGATACCATAAGGACTGAATAAATACATATCTTCATTTTTACGAGCCAATTCGTAAAACTTATCCGGTACAGTCACACCAAGTGAAAGAGTCTTCACACGGATTTTTTCATCGGCGTTTTCTTTTTTGGCTGATAAGAACATTTCAATATCTGGGTGGAAGACGTCTAAGTAAACCACGCCTGCACCTTGACGTTGTCCTAACTGGTTAGAGTAAGAGAAACTATCTTCGAACAGCTTCATGACTGGAACAACACCACTTGCCGCGCCGTCATAACCTTTGATCGGGGAGCCGGCTTCACGTAGGTTCGATAGGTTAATTCCTACACCGCCACCGATACGTGATAATTGCAGAGCTGAGTTGATCGAACGGCCGATACTGTTCATGTCATCTGTTACTTGAATCAAGAAACAAGAAACGAGTTCTCCGCGACGCTTACGACCTGCATTTAAAAAAGAAGGGGTAGCTGGTTGATACCGTTGATGAATCATTTCATCTGCTAAAGACAAAGCCAATTGTTCATCGCCATCAGCAAAATACAAGGCGTTGAAGGCAACACGGTCTTCATAGCTTTCTAAATACTCGGTGCCCGCATTGTTTTTCAAGGCATATTGTGAGTAAAATTTATAAGCTGCCATAAATGATTTGAATGTAAAGTTTTGGTCAGCTAAGTAATTGAAGAGCTTCTCAATAAAAGCAGGGGTATATTTCGCGATAAACTCTGCTTCTAAAAAGTCTTCTTCTATTAAATAGTCTATTTTCTCTTGTACAGAAGAAAATGTATGGGTATTTGGTTCAACGTTTTCTTTAAAAAAAGCAGCCAAGGCTTCTTTGTCTTTATTTAGTGGAATCTGTCCATTTACTGGACGATTGATCTCATTGTTTAATTTGAAGTAAGATACTTCACCTAGGTCCTTTAAACTCATCTCGTCACATCTTTCCTTTTTCTATCTATAATAAAGAAGAAAACTTTGCAATCGTGGATCGCAAAGTTTCTAAAAACGGTGCTCTAGAAGCAGCTTCTTCTACGCAAGCTACGCATACAGTTGCTGCTAAGTTTCACTAAGCAGAACTAGCATTCAGAAATAAGCCGAATGATCACTAAAACATGAACGGCTGTTTTAGGATAGTCCTTCTTATTGCTGTGAGATACAGCGACTGCCCCACCCGAGCTGATGTGGAACAGTACCTAATTGGTTCTTGAAGCTAAACGCTTCTGCCGCGACCTATTAAATTATGCTAATGCTTTCAATTGATCTGGACGGAAACCGATAATGGCTTGTTGTCCACCGAAAATAACTGGGACACTTTGGAAACCTTGATCTTTTAGAAAACCTAGAGCTTCGGGTTCATTGTCGATGTTGACCTCTTCGAATGAAATTTGATTCTCAGTTAAATAACGTTTTGTCATTTTGCATTGCATACAATTGTTTTTTGAATATACTTTTACCATAAGACGACCTCCCTTGATTTCTACAATTACTAGTATAAAAGATGTAGGGAAAAAGTCAATCGTTTGATACCATATATTGTGGTGGTGAAATATTGGTATACTACTCTTTGTGTTTTTTGCAAAAACATTGAAAACGGACGGTTTCAAAGAAAAATCCCTTTACAGAATTCAAAAAAATGTTCTGGGATGTTTTTTTACGGCAAAAAAGTTTTTTTAATAACGAAAAAAAGAAAAAAGAAACAAATAAAACAGAGATTGTCAAACAAATTGCTCAAAAAATAGAGAAATTCTTCGACCATTTATTGACTTTGCCATGAAATGAAGCTATTCTTAGTGAGAAAGATTCTCATTATTAATTAGATTTAGAAGTCGAACAGTAAGGTGGAGAAGTGTATGACAACTTTGGCAGATGTTTCATTGAACCAGGTCGTTCAAATTGATGAAATGACTTTAGAAAATGATACTAAGCATCGATTGCAGGATTTGGGGATGATCGTCGGTTCAAAAGTTGCCGTCGTGAATCAATCTGGCGAGAATGGAATCGTTTTATTACATAATACGCGACTGGCTTTGTCTCAGTCTTTATTAAAGCAGATACATGTGAAGAACCTAACGGAAGATCAAGAAACGTGGGTCTCATTGGATCAACTAAATGCGGGTGAACAAGGAATTGTGGTTAATGTTCATGGCATGGGAGCGGTAAAGCGCCGCTTGATGGATATGGGCTTGACTAAGGGAACTCAGGTGAAAGTCGTGAAGCTGGCGCCTCTAGGTGATCCGATTGAGCTGCGGGTCCGAGGATATGAATTAAGTTTACGGAAAAGCGAATCAGAGATGGTGGTCGTATCTAAGGAGGCGGAATAGATGGCAAAGACACATATTGCTTTAGCGGGAAATCCTAACAGTGGGAAAACAAGTACCTTCAACGTTCTGACAGGAACCAATCAGTTTGTAGGAAACTGGCCAGGAGTTACGGTCGAACGAAAAGAAGGAATCTACAAGAAGGATTCTGAAGTGATCATTGATGATCTGCCTGGGATCTACTCACTTTCTCCCTATTCTCCAGAAGAAGTTGTTGCTCGTGATTACTTACTTTCTGGTACTCCTGATGCTATCGTCAACATTATCGATGGGACGAATCTAGAACGGAATCTTTATTTAACGACGCAACTGATCGAAACGGGAATTCCTGTGGTCGTTGCAGTAAACATGATGGACATTATCAAAAAAAGTGGAAAACAGATCAATCTAGAGAAATTGGCTTATGCTTTAGGTGTGCCCGTAGTGGGGATCAGTGCGTTGAAGAATTGGGGCTTAGATAAGGCAGTTAATGAAGCATTGCATCTTATTAAAAAAGGTGTGGAAGAAATCAATTTTCCCCATTACGACAATCGTTTGGAAGCAGCGATTAATGAGATTGAAGCAGTGCTTGGCAGTACAGCGCAGGCACAATATAGCCGTTGGTACAGTTTAAAACTATTTGAACGAGATGAACGTGCGCAAAAAGCCTTGGATCTTAGTTCAATCCAACAAAAAGAAATTGATGAAATCATTAAGATCACAGAAAAGATTTTTGGTGAAGATGCTGAAAGTCTCGTTATCAATGAACGCTATAATTTTATTACACATTTGAAAACACTCTGTGTGGTGGATGAAGACCAATTCAAGCTTTCGATTTCAGACAAGATCGATCGCGTTGTAACGAATCGTTTCTTAGCCTTGCCGATTTTTGCTTTAGTGATGTGGCTGATTTACTATATCGCGATCCAGACAGTCGGTGCTATGGGAACGGATTGGGTAAATGATCATTTATTTGGCGATATTGTTCCTAATTTTGTGAGCTCAACGCTGCAATCTTGGAATGTTGCCGAATGGATGCAAAGCCTGATATTAGATGGAATTATCGCAGGTGTAGGTGCTGTCTTAGGGTTTCTTCCACAATTAATGGTTCTTTTCCTGTGCTTAGCACTATTGGAGGATTGCGGGTATATGTCTCGCATCGCTTTTGTGATGGACCGGATTTTTCGTAAATTCGGATTGTCAGGGAAGTCCTTCATTCCGATGCTGATTGCTACAGGCTGCGGGGTACCTGGAGTAATGGCGAGTCGTACGATCGAAAGCGAAAAGGATCGTCGGATGACCGCGATGTTAACGACCTTTATGCCATGTTCGGCGAAACTGCCGATTATTGCCTTAGTTGCGGGTGCCTTCTTTCCTAACAGCAGTTGGGTAGCGCCCTCCGCGTACTTTGTCGGGATGGGAGCAATCGTATTATCCGGCATCGCATTAAAGAAAACCAAGCTTTTTTCTGGAGATCCGGTTCCTTTTATCATGGAGCTTCCTTTATATCATATGCCTAGAATTGGAAATACGGTTCGTTATACGTATGACCACAGTAAAGCCTTTGTGAAACGTGCGGGAACAATCATTTTTGTTTCAAGTATTATTATTTGGTTTATCTCAAGTTATAACTTCTCATTGCAAGCGGTCAATGAAAACGATAGTATCTTAGCTGCATTGGGCGGCTTGATTGCACCATTGTTCGCTCCATTAGGTTGGGGAGACTGGCGCGGGGCAGTTGCGGCGATCACTGGTTTGGTCGCGAAGGAAAATGTTATCGGCACCTTTGGGATTTTATATCGCCATGCAGAAGTTGCTGAGGATGGCGTAGAAATTTGGAAATCTCTGCAAGCGGCATATACACCAATCGCCGGCTATTCCTTCTTAGTATTCAACTTGTTATGTGCACCTTGTTTTGCTGCGATCGGCGCGATCCATCGTGAAATGGGGGACATCAAATGGACGTGGCGAGCGATTGGCTATCAATGCGGCTTGGCCTATGCTGTGAGCTTTATCATTTATCAATTTGGACATGTGATTTTTGAAAATGGCGAAATCGGAGTTGGTTTGATTTTAGCAGCGATTGTACTCGTAGTGATGATTTATTTCATCGTTAGAAAACCAGTTAAGCGAACACCAACAATTACCATTGAGGAAATCAAAGAGGTGAAAGAATGGCAACTATAGTATTAAGTATATTGATCTTTGGCGGTGCCGGTGCCATTGTCTATCGGCGAATCAAAAATGGCAGCTCCTGTGAAGACTGTGACGGCAGCTGTCCAGTGAAAGAAGAACAACATAAGCACTAAAGCTATGGACTCGATGATCATCATCGGGTCTTTTTTTTACAGTAAAGGGGGATCAAAAGTTGATGAAATCAACCTTTTGGTCACTTTTCATTTTTTAGAAAGAAAAAAATAGCAAAGTTATTGACAATAGTTCGGTACCGAACTATAATAGCAATCGAAATAAAGTTCGGTACCGAACTTTATTGAATAGAAGACAGTAGCTACTATAAATGAGGTAGGGGGATTTTTATCATGAGTGAGTTTACGAAGGATTTGATGCGTCAATTACGCTTTATCAGTTCTGCCAGTAATGCTTTTATGAGCAAAAGGCAGAAACTAACTGGTCAGCAACGTGTTTTGGCGATTTTGGCTAAGGAAGATGGATTGATACAAAGTCAATTGGCTGAGATTCTAGATATTCGTCCCAGCTCACTGGCAGAATCAATGAAAAAAATGGAAAAAAACGGTGATGTCATACGTGAAGAAGCCGAGCATGACAAACGGATCAAACGCGTCTTTTTAACGGAAAAAGGAAAGCAAAAGGCTCAGAAGGTGAGTCATGCCGATGAAGATAAGAGTGAAGCGTTCTTTGTAGGCTTATCAAAGGAAGAACAGGAACACTTTAGTGAGTATCTGCAAAAAATTTCTGCTGGCTGGCAAGAAGAGTTTCAGAAACAGGCCGGTCGGTTTGTTGACCCAATGGATCGTCTGCGTCAGATGCAAGCGATGAGGGATCAATTTGCTGAAAATTGGCAAGAGGATTGGCAGCAGCTTTCGCGAGAAGAACAGCATCGGATGCGAAATCAAATGCAACGAGAGATGCGCAATGCTTCAAGAGTGTTCTCTCGCGACTTCAAGCATGATTTTCGTCGGGATTTTTGGGGAAATAGAGGCTGCTTTAATGAAGGAGCTAAAGAAAAAGACGCGAAAGATACTGAATGGGAAGATTTCTAAAAAAAGTAAGCGGAAAGCTGCTATGAAGTAGGAGGGACAAACGATGGATCGGGATATGAGTATGGCACCTGATGAAACTATTGAAGGTGGAAAAAAGAGTAATTACAAATTGAAGGATTTTTTACGATTGATCTTGAGTGTCAATCCTAAAAAAGCACTGTTTGCTATTGGTTTATTTCTAAGCTTGTTAACAAGCGGGGCTAGCTTGATCGTTCCGCAGTTAACAAAGGGCTTGATTGATACAAGCAAGCTTGCAAAGATTGATAAGACAATGCTGATCGTATTAGTTTTGGCTTTTGTCGCACAGCTGGCCTTTGGCGCGATCGGGAGCTTCCTGTTGCGTTATGTCGGGGAAAGTGCTGTTAAAACGCTGCGTGAGAAATTATGGAGTCATCTGCTGCAAATGCCTGTCGGTTATTATGATGATCATAAATCTGGAGAAAGCAGTTCCCGACTAGTAAATGATACAACAGTAATAAAGGATTTAGTCGCGACGCAATTTCCGAACTTCATTACTGGAGCGATCCAACTAGTTGGATCAATGATCATCTTGTTTGTAATGGATTGGAAAATGGCGGCGATGATGTTTTTAGCAGTTCCGATCATGGCGTTGATCATGATGCCGATTGGACGAATTATGTCGCGCTTAGGACGTCAACTTCAAGCCGCGACGGCTGATTTTAATGCCGAAGCTAGCGAAAAGCTTTCTGAGATTCGTTTAATCAAAGCAAGTAACGGAGAAAAGTTTGAGAAGACTAGTGGCGGCTCCTTTATCAATAAGATCTTCAGCTTAGGAATCAAGGATGCAAAGGTCGAGGCGATGCTGCAGCCAATCATCACGACCGTTATGTTGGGCTTATTCGTAGGTATCCTAGGGTATGGAGCGGTTCGTGTTCAGGCTGGAACGTTAACAAGCGGACAATTGGTTGCTTTCTTGTTGTATCTTTTTAATATTATGATGCCGGCTGCCAGCTTTGCGATGTTCTTTTCTCAAGTGCAAAAAGCAATGGGAGCGACTGAACGGATTGAACAAATACTAAAAACGGATCTAGAGCCTATTGAAACAGGCAATACGGTGGATGTTTCAGGTAAAACGATCAAGGCAGAAAATCTTTCCTTCCATTATGTAGCGGATCGCCCTATTTTGAAAAAGGTTTCCTTTGAAGCAAAACCAAATACAGTGATTGCTTTTGCTGGACCGAGCGGGGGAGGGAAATCTACGATCTTTGCCTTGTTGGAACGCTTCTATCAACCAACAGAGGGGACAGTAAAAATTGGCGATGAAGCGATCGAACAGATTAACTTAACCAATTGGCGTTCACAGATTGGCTATGTTTCTCAAGACAGCGCGGTGTTTGCAGGAAGCATTCGTGAGAATTTGCAGTATGGACTCGATCGAACACTTACCGAAGAAGAGTTATGGCATGGTCTGGAATTGGCTTATGCCGATCAATTCGTTCGCGATTTTCCAGAGCAGTTAGAAACAGAATTAGGTGAACGTGGAGTGAAATTATCCGGTGGACAAAAACAACGGATCGCTATTGCCCGAGCCTTCTTACGAGACCCTAAAATCCTGATGCTGGATGAAGCGACAGCCAGCTTGGACTCACAATCGGAAGAAAAGGTTCAACGGGCTTTGGATCAGTTGATGGAAGGTCGTACAACCTTGGTGATCGCTCACCGGCTATCAACGATTGTGGATGCCGATCATATCTACTTTATCGAAAAAGGCCAGGTGACTGGTCACGGGACCCATGCTGAATTGATTGCCTCTCATCCGCTTTATGCGCAATATGTACAAGAACAGGTTGTGAATTAAATAAAAGAAAATCGCGTAAAAGCTTCCACTTTGGAAAGTTTTACGCGATTTTTTTAAGCGAATGCCAGTATAAACATTTCAGACGAGAATAGGCTGAAGACTGGCTTATTTATTCGTATGTTGGCATCTGTTTCTCGTATTTCTCAATCTCATCTTCATATTGAAGGGTGATGCTGATATCATCAAGCCCTTTAATCAATTTATCTTTCCATGTTGGATCGATCTGGAAGGCATAATTAGCCTCTGGCGTTTGGACTTCTTGTTTTGGCAGATCGATAGTGATCGACTGATCGGCAGGCAGTTGACTCAAAATCTCTCTTACCTCTTGATCTAGTCGGATCGGCAATAGCCCATTCTTCAAGGCATTCATATAAAAGATGTCGCTGTAGCTTCCGGCAATGACTGCTTTGAAGCCATAATCCTGAATTGCCCAAGCCGCATGTTCCCGCGAAGAACCAGAGCCGAAGTTTTCTCCTGAAATCAAGATCGTCGCTTCTTTTCGTTCTGGTGCGTTCAGAATAAACTCGGGATTAGGTGAACCGTCTTCTAAAAAGCGCCACTCATCAAAGAGATGCTTGCCGAAGCCGGACTTGTCAACTTGCTTCAAAAAGCCCTTTGGAATGATTTGATCGGTATCAATATTATCGTTCATCAAGGGAACCGTTTTTCCAGTATAGATCGTAAATTTTTCCATTAGATGACCTCCTTACGGCTATCAACAAAGTTTCCATGAATGGCGGCTAGTGCAGCCATGACAGGACTGCAAAGATGTGTGCGGGCATCTTTTCCTTGCCGGCCTTGAAAATTTCGATTGGATGTTGAAGCACAGTGTACCCCGGCTGGTACGCGGTCTGGATTCATACCGAGACACATCGAACAGCCAGGTTCGCGCCACTCAAAGCCTGCCTCTTTGAAAATTTTGTCCAGTCCGATTTCTTCGGCCGCTTTACGAACAGGGCGTGAGCCAGGGACCACGATAGCAGTGACACTATCATGCACTTTTTTGCCCTGTACTATTTTTGCGGCTTCCTTAAGATCTGAGAGCCGACCATTCGTGCATGACCCAATAAAGACATATCCGACTGGGATATCTGCAGGGGTTTGTCCTGGCTTCAAGTCCATATAGTCATAAGCTTTTTGTAGATCCGGTGAGGTAATCTCAGGGAAGGTGCCATCAAAAGGTACCCCCATTTCAGGATTCGTTCCCCACGTTACGAAAGGAACTAATTCGCTGACATCTAGTGTCAATTCTTTATCGTAGGCGGCATCGTCATCTGTGTACAATTCTTTCCAGTCTTGGACAGCAGCAGCCATATCCTTCGGTGCATATTCACGCCCTGCTACATAATCAAAGGTTTTGTCATCAGGAGCAATCAAGCCAATTTTTGCCCCACCTTCGATGGCCATGTTACAGATGGTCATACGTTCTTCCATTGATAGACTTTGGATGGCTTCCCCATAGAATTCCGCTCCGTAGCCGACACCAAAGTCTGTTCCATACTTAGCAATGAGGGCCAAAATGATATCCTTCGCGTAAACGCCCTTCGGCAACTGTCCAGAAATTTTTATGCCCATATTTTTTGGTTTATTTTGCCACAATGTCTGAGTGGCGAAGACGTGTTCGACTTCACTCGTGCCGATACCGAAAGAAAGTGCCCCAAAAGCCCCATGTGTCGCCGTGTGGGAATCTCCACAGACGATGGTTTTCCCTGGTTGAGTCAGTCCGGTTTCTGGACCGACCATATGGACGATTCCTTGGTGATCACTGCCGTTGTCACACAGCCGTACGCCAAATTCTTGGCAATTTTCTCTTAGTGTATCAATCTGTTTTTTTGCGACTAGGTCAGTAAAGTTATAGATATCGACCGTCGGGGTATTATGATCCATCGTAGCAAAGGTCCGCTCTGGATGGCGCAGTGTTCGCCCTGCTTCACGAATCCCCGCAAAGGCCTGTGGAGATGTCACCTCATGGATCAAATGCAAATCAATATAAAGCAATTGCGGGGCGCCTTCTTCGCCGTGGACGACGTGGCGATCCCATAGTTTGTCAAATAGTGTTTTTCCCATATTTTCCGCTCCTTATTCATTGATAATTAGTTAGTCAGTAGAACTCTTAATTTTTCCTTCTATATAATAAAGGGCTATACTGTTAGTTCCTGAAGGACAGCATCGGTAAATTCATCCGTAGAAGCTTGACCACCTAGGTCGTGTGTGAAAAGTCCCTTTGATAAGACTGTGTCACACGCAGCTTCAATTGCCTGAGCGGCCTGCTCTTCTTGGAAGGACTGGCGTAACATCATTGCTACGGATAAGATCATTGAGATCGGGTTGGCGATTCCTTTTCCTGCAATGTCTGGAGCCGAGCCGTGAATAGGTTCATAAAGAGATGGCCCACCATCACTATGGCTCGCACTTGGAAGCACTCCTAGCGAACCTGGTAGGACAGAAGCCTCGTCGCTCAAAATATCACCGAAGAGATTTTCAGTGACGATCACATCAAAGGCTTTTGGATTTTGAATCAGCTTCATTGCCGCAGAATCCACATATTGATGTTCTAACTGACAGTCTGGATAATCTTTCGCTACTTCTTCAGCGGTTGCTCGCCATAGTTTACTAGAAGCTAAAACATTTGCCTTATCAACGGAGGTCACTTTTTTACTGCGACCTTGAGCAATTTTGAATGCAGCGTGGAGAATCCGTTCGATCTCATTTTTATGATATCGAGCAGTGTCGAAGGCCATTGTTTCATTTAACTCCCGAGGTTCGCCAAAGTAGATGCCGCTGCTGAGCTCTCGTACGATAATTAGATCGGTTCCTTCAATAATCTCCGGTTTTAAAGGAGAAAGGTGCCGTAGGGCAGAAGAGACGGAGACAGGGCGAATATTCGCAAAAAGATTCAATGATTTTCTAAGTGCAAGCAAGCCTTTTTCTGGCGTGTCCGTCATTTTCTCCCATTTTGGCCCACCGATGGCACCTAATAGGATCGCATCGGCTCCCTGACAAGCAGCTAATGTCTCTTCAGGGAGTGAAGCACCGGCTTCATCAATTCCAGCCCCTCCAAAAGGAAATTTTTCTAGTTGGAATGTGCTGCTGCAAGTTTTCTCTACAGCGTTTAAAACCTTTAAGCCGCTTTCCATAATCTCTGGCCCGATGCCGTCACCGGCTAATACAACAATTTTTTTATTCATGTGTCTGCTCCTATCCATATCTCATTTCTAATTGACTAGTGAATCAATAATTGGGTTAGTTTCTTTGTTTTAAGTGATTGCTCGCTTGTACGTAAGCTTTGGCTGATGCGTGCAGCACATCGAAATCGACACCAATGCCGCGAAACTCATCTTTCGTTTCTCTATCCAAAAGGGTCACGCGAACTTCAGCCTGAGCATCTTCACCACCGGTCAACGCCTGAATCTCATAGTCCGTTAACTCAGGGTCTTGCTGGAACAGTTCATCGATGGTGTTATAAATCGCCTGAATGCTGCCTGAGCCAATTTGAGAGGCAACTTTTACTTCCTCTTCTTCATCGACGATTGAGACGATAGCGCCTTGATAACCATTTGAGCTGTATTGAACCTGAACGTCTGTCAGCTTGTATTTCTCCGTTTCTTCCCTATATTGATCCGCAAGCAGAGCAACCAAATCTTTGTCAGTAATTTGCTTTTTCTTGTCGGCCAAGGCTTTGAATCGTTTGAAGGCCTCTTTGCTGTCGGCATCATTTAATTGATAACCTAGTTCCTCTAGTTTCGCATTGAATGCGTGGCGCCCTGATAATTTTCCAAGCGGCAGAGAATTTTGATTCACGCCGACAAGAGTCGGAGTAATAATTTCGTAGGTTTCGGGATTCTTCAATACACCGTCTTGATGGATGCCTGATTCATGAGCGTAGGCATTGTCACCAACAATGGCTTTGTTTTTCGGAACTGGAATGCCTGAAAGGCGTGAAACCAATTCGCTGGTTCGTTTTGTTTCATTTAATACAATAGAGGACTCGCACTGATAGAAGTCTTTACGAATGGCTAACGCCAAAGCGACCTCTTCTAATGCGGTATTGCCTGCTCGCTCACCGATGCCATTGATGGCACCCTCTACACGATTTGCCCCATTTTCGATCGCTGCCAGCGCATTTGCCGTCGCCATACCCAGATCATCGTGACAATGAGAGGAGAAGGTGATTTCTTGATCGCTGTGGATATTTTCAATCAATGATTTAAAGATCGCGCCATATTCCGTGGGATTTGAATAGCCAACGGTATCCGGTACATTGATGATCGTAGCGCCAGCATCAATAGCGGTTTGTACCGCTTCTAATAGGAAGCCTTTTTCTGTTCTCGAAGCATCTTCCGGAGAAAACTGTACTTTCATAAACAAGCTTCGTGCATAGCTGACGTGCTCTTTAATAGAAGAAAGAACTTCTTCTCTCGACATTTTCAGCTTGTATTGCATGTGAACGTCACTTGTAGCTAAGAAAACGTGAATTTGAGGATCGACCGCGTCTTTTAATGCTTCATAGGCTCTATCGATATCTTTTTTCTGACAACGTGCCAATCCGGTCACTGTCATCGTCTTTACTTGACGGGCGATATTTTGTACTGCTTCAAAGTCGCCGGGGGAGGCGATGGGAAATCCCGCCTCGATGACATCAACCCCCCATTTTTCTAATTGAAGCGCGATTTGAATTTTTTCTTTCGTATTAAAATTTACTCCTGGTGTTTGTTCACCATCTCTTAATGTGGTGTCAAAAAATTGAATCTTTCTCATTTTTACTCCTCCTTCATTCAAAAACGGGTATAAAAAAAGCACTCCATCGGAAAAGAACCATTTTCTTCTCCGATGCAATGCGAATAGGGACTTTATGAAATATTTTTCAGAAAGTCCCAGCTATAATAATAAAGTTGCGTTGAAAGACCTATTTGATTTCATCATGGCAACCACCCGTTTATTGTCAGAATTTTTTAAAAATTGTTGTATACATCGTATAAAAAAAGAAAAGAAAAGTCAATACGATTATGAAAAAAAGATGAGAAATATTTTTAATAAATCGATAAGGGATTAAAAATTCATTTGATGAAATTCTAAAAAGGAAAACTTTGAGCAGTTTTTAACTAGCACGAACAACTGCTAGTTTCTACCATGAATATGTGAGAAAAAAGGGCTTTGAACAAATATTTAAGGTGTTTTTATTAGAATAAAAAAATTTTAATAGGGAAATTGTTGGATTCACAAGTTTTCTTAGGCTTTTTTCAAAAAAGTAAAAAGATTATTAGAGCATATGTGTTGATTTATTAAAAATAAATGATTAAACTACTCGACATATTCAGAACTTCATAATTATTCTGAAAATTGAATCAAAAGGGGAAAAAGATATGAGGAACAAATTAGCTTACGGTATTATCGCGGTTTGCGGGCTCGCTTTGGCGGGGTGTTATGGCGGCAGTAGTGCTTCAACTGATGAGAGCAGTTCAAGCGCAAAAGCAAAAGACAACGGCACATTCAATTTAGTGGTTCAACAGGAAATGCCGACAGCCGACTTATCTGTAGCGACAGATACAATTAGTTTTACTGCACTTAATAATGTTTATGAAGGTATCTATCGTTTGGATATGGACAATAAACCGCAGCCAGCAGGTGCCAGTGAAAAAGTTAAGGTCAGCGACGATGGTAAGACCTATACAGTGAAGTTAAGAGAAGATGCAAAATGGTCAAACGGTGATCCTGTAACAGCTAAAGATTATGTCTTCGGATGGCAACGAACAGTCAAACCAGAGACAGCCTCAGAATACGCGTATCTTTTCGAACCAGTGGAAAATGCGGCGGATATTTCTGCCGGTAAAAAAGCTCCTGAAGAACTAGGAATCAAAGCAGTGAATGATCATGAGTTAGAAATCAAGTTGGCAAAGCCTACACCGTATTTTGATTACCTATTGGCATTCCCATCCTTCTTTCCACAAAATCAAAAAGTGGTAGAAGCAAATGGAAAAGAGTATGCCACTAAGAGTGATAAATCTGTATACAATGGACCTTTCACATTAGAAGGCTTTGATGGTCCCGGAACAGATACTGAATGGGAATATAAGAAAAATGATACTTACTGGGATAAAGACGAAGTGAAATTATCTAAAGTAAAAGTCAATGTAGTAAAAGAATCTTCTACATCCTTGAATCTATTCAAAGATGGCGAAGCAGATGATGTGATCCTATCTGGTGAGTTGGCGCAGCAAAATGCGAATGATCCAGCATACAAATCCTTCAAAGAAGCTCGTACTAGCTACCTTGAATACAATCAACGAAAAGAAGATTCACCATTTAGAAACGAGAACTTACGTAAAGCAATTTCTTACGCGATCAACCGGAAATCCTTAGTCAACCAAGTTTTAGGAGATGGATCAGTTGTTTCGACGGGGTTAGTCCCATCAGGTATGTCCAAAAATCCTAAAACAGATGAGGATTTTGCAAAAGAAGCAGGCAATTTAGCTCCTTACGATAAGGAAAAGGCGAAAGAGTATTGGGACAAAGCGAAGAAGGAATTGAAGATCGACAAGCTATCGTTTGAATTAATGGCTTCAGATACTGATTCCTCTAAGAAAGTCATTGAATACATGCAAAGTGCGTTGGAAGAAACACTACCAGGAATCACAGTGAAACCAACTCCTGTACCATTTTCAGTTCGTTTGGATCGTTCAAATGCTGGGGACTTTGATGTTTTACTAGGCGGCTGGGGTGCAGACTATGCGGACCCATCAAGCTTTACTGACTTGTTCGTAACAGGAAACTCATATAACCGCGGTCGCTGGAGCAATGAGGAATACGACAAGGCAGTTGAAGATTCAGGGAATAAAGATGCTAGCGATGAGGAAGCTCGTTGGGATGATTTACAAAAAGCCAATGAGATTATCTCTAAAGAATCTGGTGTCGCACCGCTTTATCAATTATCCGAAGCACATTTAGTTAACGAGAAGGTCAAAGGAATTGTTCACCATCCAGCTGGCGCTTCTTGGGACTACAAATGGACTTATGTAGAGGAATAATTAGACAAAAAAAGAAGTTGGAACGAACCTCGTTCCAACTTCCTTTTAAATCATTGTCAGCAATGCACAAATGATTGAAGAACCGATCAAAATGGCTGCAATGATCAACCAAAAAGAATATCGTCCCTGTCCAACATGGGAGAGAGGCTGAAATTCTGATTTTTTCTTTTGTTTTCTGCCAAACGCTTGATGCATCGAATGCTGAAAATGATCGAAGAAGCCTGAAGAAAAAATCCAAAGCAGGATACCAACGATTAAAAAAGGCAATCCAGTTAAAAAAAATCGGTTAGATAGAATCAATAAAGAAAGCGACCCTTGAATAAGCGAGTAGATCACAATAAGCACAATCAAGCCGCTGCTGATTCCAATGGGAAATAAATTATTTTTCATACATACACTCCAATAATTAATGAGTAACACTCTTTAAATAAAAATGATTCATACGTTCTTCCTACTCTAAACCAAAACAAAAGTAGAAGTCAAAATTTAAGAACGAATCATAAAAAGCTTTTTCTGAAATAGAACAGAATGATATACGAGCTAAAAACAACGCTCGTTTTTGTAAAAAATGAATACATTAAAATGAATTAGGATGTCAGTTCCCCTTACTGCTTTAGCAGATTAGCGGAATGATATACGTGATGAAAATAAAACTCATTTTTTGTAAAAAAATGAATACATTAAAATGAATTAGGAGGCACCTCATGGGCAGTTATTTGAAATATTTTTTAAAGCGTGTCTTTTTCATGTTGATTACTTTATGGTTGATTGCCACCATCACATTTTTCTTGATGCAATTATTACCAGGGACACCTTATACCAATCAAGAACGATTGAGTCCTGAAACGATTGCGATGCTGAATAAGCAGGTGGGGCTAGACAAACCCGTCATCGTGCAGTACGGAATTTATCTATCAAACCTAGTACAAGGAAACTTTGGTATTTCTTTCCAATTCAAAAATCAAGCCGTTGCCGCACTATTAGCAGGGCGCATCGGACCTTCCTTGCAATTAGGGTTGCAGGCAATCGTATTTGGTACTTTTGTCGGGATCATCTTAGGAACGATTTCCGCCATGAAACAAAACTCATGGGCAGATACGGCATCCACTTTAGTCGCGATTTTAGGTCGCTCGATTCCCAACTTTGTTTTTGCCGTTTTGCTACAATACATTTTTGCTATGAAATTACGTATCTTGCCGATCGCAAAATGGGAAGGTTTTGCTTACACCATTTTACCGACATTGGCATTAGCGATGTCGCCTTTAGCTGATTCCGCACGCTTTATTCGAACCGAAATGGTGGAGGTTCTTCATAGTGATTATGTGGAGCTTGCACGAGCTAAAGGATTGAGTAGATGGGAAATTGCCTTCAGACATGGATTGAGAAATAGTTTGATCCCGTTGATGACATTATTAGGACCATTAGCCGTCGCGTTAATGACAGGATCGTTAGTGGTCGAGAATATTTTCGCTATACCTGGTATCGGAGAGCAATTTGTAAAATCAATTATGACCAATGATTATCCAACGATCATGGCTGTAACGATTCTTTACTCGTTTATGCTAGTCTTTGTTATTCTGGTCGTCGATCTTCTTTATGGTTTAGTTGATCCGCGTATTCGTCTATCAGAAGGGAGTAAGAGCTAATGGAAATGAAATATCCTTCAATCGTTGATATTCCCGCTGATGAATTTCAACCCTTACAAAAAAATACCGAAAAGGAACGCGAAGAAATTGCGACACCTTCGTTGAATTTTCTGCAAGACTCTTGGCGCCGCTTAAAGAAAAATAAGGCGGCAGTCATTTCAATGATCCTATTGGCTATAATTATTGTCGTCTCCATTGTGACGATCTTTGTTTCGCCACAAGACCCAAGCAAGCAAAATGTTGATTATATTAATTTACCGCCTCGAGTTCCTGGTTTGAACATTGACGGCCTAAATGGAAAAACAATGGTGGCTGGTGAATTGGTTGATAAATATGCTCAAGCAGATGTTCCTAATAACGTGAATTATCTGTTGGGAACGGATGGTTTAGGACGCGATGTATTAAGTCGTTTGTTTATGGGAACAAGAATTTCATTGTTGATCGCTTTTATCGCAGCTTTATTCGATATCACGATCGGTGTTGCCTATGGTTTGATTTCTGGAATGCTGGGTGGAAAAGTCGATAATGCGATGCAGCGTTTCTTGGAGATTCTTTCTGGAATCCCCAATCTAGTAGTCATGATTTTAATGCTGGTTGTTTTTGAACCGGGGATTTTTTCAATTGTAGCAGCGATGGCTATTACTAACTGGATACCCATGGCCCGAATCGTTCGAGCCCAGACCCTCAAGCTGAAGGATCAAGAATACGTTTTAGCGGGGATGACCCTGGGCGAGTCGAAATGGAAGATTGCGTTCAAGCACATCATTCCGAATATCTCCAGCGTGATTATTATTCAAATGATGTTCAGCATTCCAACAGCTATTTTCTTCGAAGCCTTCCTAAGCTTTATTGGTCTAGGGTTAACACCGCCAGCCGCTTCACTAGGAACGTTGTTGAATGATGGCTATAAAACATTCCTGTATTTGCCATACTTGTTATGGATTCCAGCGGTTACTATTTCGCTGATCATGATCTGTTTCAATCTGTTAGCCGATGGTCTACGTGACGCATTCGATCCGAAAATGAAAGAGTGACAATCTATGGAAAAAATTTTAGAAGTGAAGAATTTGAATATTTCATTCGATACGTACGCCGGAAAGGTCCGTGCGATTCGTGGAGTGGATTTTGAGTTGAATAAAGGGGAAACCTTAGCGATCGTAGGAGAATCCGGCAGCGGAAAATCCGTTACTACCCGTACGATCATGCGCTTGCTTTCTAGTAACGCCAACATTGATGAGGGGCATATTTTATTTAAAGGGCAAGACATTGTTGATAAATCTGAAAAAGAAATGCAGAAAATTCGCGGACGTGAGATCGCAATGATCTTTCAGGACCCTATGACATCCCTAGATCCCACCATGACAATTGGTAAGCAAGTGGCAGAATCTTTACGCAAGCACAAGAATGTTTCTAAAAAGGAAAGCTTGAAAGCTGCTTTGGATTTATTGAACTTAGTTGGAATTCCAGACGCAGAAAAACGGTTGAAAAACTATCCCCATCAGTTTTCTGGGGGACAACGTCAACGAATCGTGATTGCCATTGCCTTGATCTGTAATCCTGAAATCCTGATTGCCGACGAACCGACAACAGCTCTTGATGTAACGATTCAGGCACAGATTTTAGAGCTGCTAAAAGAAATCCAAGAAAAAATCGAAACCTCAATTATTTTCATTACCCATGATCTGGGAGTAGTTGCCAACGTTGCCGACCGAGTAGCTGTCATGTATGCAGGGAAGATTGTGGAGGTTGGTACAGCGGAAGAAATTTTCTATAATCCGCAACATCCTTACACATGGGGATTGCTTGGGTCCATGCCAACACTAGAAAGCGAAAGTGACCGCTTGTATGCTATTCCAGGTTCTCCTCCAGATTTATTGGACCCGCCAAAGGGCGATGCCTTTTACCCGCGTAATGAGTTCGCGTTGAAGATTGATGCAGAAATGGAGCCGCCGTTCTTTGAGCTTTCAGAGACGCATAAGGCTGCAACTTGGTTATTGGCTCCGCAAGCACCAGCAGTGACTCCTCCAGTTGAGATTCAACGGCGTTGGGATATTTTTCGCAAAAAGCAAAACCAATATTCCGCTTAATTTTTAGCGAGAAAATGGAGGATTAGGATGGAAAAGCGATTATTAGAAGTAAATAATTTAAAACAGTATTTTAATACCGGCACCAAAAATGAAGTTCGTGCCGTTAATGATGTAAGCTTTTATATTAATGAAGGGGAGACCTTTGGATTAGTAGGTGAGTCTGGCAGTGGGAAATCAACCACTGGACGAACAATTATTCGTTTGAATCAGCAAACGGATGGTGAAATTCTATTTGATGGGAAAGACGTAACGAAAATTCATGGGAAAGCGGATTTGACCGCCTTTCGCCGCGATGTACAAATGATTTTCCAAGATCCATACGCGTCGTTGAATCCACGGATGAAGGTTAAAGATATCATTGCTGAAGGAATTGACGTCAATAATTTAGCGAAAACGCCGAAGGAACGAGATAAAATAGTCAATGATTTATTAGAAACAGTCGGCTTGAATCCCAGTCACGGCACACGCTATCCCCACGAATTTTCTGGCGGTCAGCGTCAGCGAATTGGAATTGCCCGCGCGTTAGCTGTTCGTCCGCGCTTCATCATTTGTGACGAACCTATCTCTGCCTTAGACGTTTCGATCCAAGCTCAGGTCGTGAACTTACTACAGGATTTGCAAAAGGAACACAACTTGACATACTTGTTTATCGCCCATGATCTTTCAATGGTCAAACATATTAGTGATCGTATTGGAGTCATGAATAACGGCCATCTATTAGAAGTTGGAAGTAGTGATGAGATTTATCATTATGGGGTGCATCCATATACTGAAAGCCTGTTATCAGCTATCCCGATGCCAGATCCTGATCATGAGCGTCAACGACGACGAATAAAATATCAAACCGAACCTCACGACGGCAAAGCAAGAAATTTGCGTGAAATCGCACCTGGTCACTTCATTTATTCTTCTGAAGATGAAGTTGCATATTATAAAAAGAAGCTGCAACATTTGAAAAATGAGAAAGCAGTGGCCGTATAAAAAGGAAAGTCAAAGCAGATGTTTAGCCTGCTTTGGCTTTTTTTAGGTTAGCTTTTTCAAAGTACTCGCAATAGTTTTGATACCTAACCGTAGAACACAACTTTTTATCGAGAAAATCGATTTTTAATAAGTCTTCCTATATATAGAAGATAGTCAACTTTTACTAGATAAAATAATTCTATTTATTTTAAAAAAATACATAAAGGTTTCTTCTATTTGTTTCTCGCTAACGAAACTCTCCAAATAGTTATTTATTAAAGCTATTAATATGACTTTCAATGTAACTAATGAACGACAGAAGTTACTATCCAAAAGGTTTAAATAAATTATCATTAGTGAATACTTCATAGAACCTATTTACTTCATGGTTATTTTATGTATAAAATATTTTTGTGAACGGTTACATAAGAATCATTACTACAAAGGAATCAAAAACAACGGACGGAGGATGAAACGAATGAAAGAAGCATTGTTAGGGCAGCGACAAATTTTTGGTATGTTGAGAAAGAGCTTGGAAAAACGCGTGACTCAGCGCTATGAAGAAACAAAAAATGCGGCGGAGATCGTAGAGGCGGCAGTGGCTATTTTGGTACGTGACGCACTTTCTGTGGGGGATTTTTCCTACCTGTTCCCAGAGCTGATTCGTGAGATTTTTCTGACCGCTGCACCTAATGATACCTTGCGTCGTCATTGTGTTTATTTCCGCGATTATTTTGTAGGTGAAGAAGAATGGCAGACGGTCATTGATCGCCTGTTTAAGAGTAAAGAAGAATACCTCGAGCTTACTAAACAAGCTCATTCTTATAGGAAATTATTGATAAAGAGAGCCGCTGAGACCTTCGAGAAGACAGCGTTTCAATTTGATCTTGCGACGGTTTTTAAAGATGGCAACGGGAAAAGATACGCCTGGACATTGCGTGACACGAAACAGGTCCCGCACGGACAAGAAAGTGAAACGGCGGAAATATTGGAAATTTTGACGACCTTGACCATCTTCCAAGCGGGTAGCGTTCGTCGTTTTGCGGATTATGTGAAGTTCAAAAGTGTAAAAAACTGTATTGATACACAGCATGAGGCGATTCAACCAGAACAAGAAGAAACAGCTGAGTTGGAATCAACGGATGAAAAATGTCAGACTTCTGAGAGAAAAGAACAGCCTGAAGAGGAAACGGTGTTGACAGAACCTTCGAATGAAAATAAAAAACGCAAGCTGAACTATCAGGAGCTCGCTGATCAAATCGATGCGAAGTACCCGCTGCCTTGGGAGTTGCCACCAAATGATTCAGCCGCTGCAACGGCACATAAGCCCAAAAGCTTTGAAAGACGTCACGGCAAAACGCAAGAGGAAATTGATCAGGGACGAGAGAAAAGAAAATGGGAAAGGAAAGTTAAGAAACTATTGACTGGAAAGAGATAGCGATGTGCTTTTTTTGCCCATAGGGTTTATTCAGCGAGCCTTTAAAAAGCAAAAAACGAGCACATGCGTACTCGCTTTCACTAGTAGAATATTTTGGTTCGCTAAGTGAAAAATAGAAATCACTTAATATTGGTAAAGAAGGCAGTTTATTTGCTTTATTTCAATTGAGCACGTCGTTTCAGGAGAACTAAACCTGTTAGGAAGAATACAATGATTCCCATAATCGTTAGTGAGGCAGTCCGGCGTTCACCAGTTTTTGGGTATTCTTTTTGAGTAGTAGCTTGTGCATTATTCTTAACAACGCTAGTAGGATTCGTTGTGAGATTTTCAACGATTGGCTGCGTAGTTGTATCTATGTTTTGAATAGGTGCGCCGTTTTCGATAGGTGCATTTCCAGGTTGAGAGTCGTAAAGCCAACGAACAAGACCTGCAAATAGTCCATTTGCAGCACTTAATTGATCTTCAGCGCCACTAAGGTGATTCAAGATATGAAGCATTTCTTCATTTGAAAAATGTTGAATACCAGGATGAAGCACACGAAGATAATGTTGTAACTGATCTATATTTTTAGCTAATTCAACAGTAGTTTGAAAGTTATGGGGATTAAACACTAATGCTTTTTCAACTTCTGCCCAAGAAACTTCCTTATCTTTATAAATCATACGTAGAACTCGTACATAGCTGCCTAGATCCATGCCAGTAATATCGAAGTTATAACGGTTGAATAGTTTAAAGGCATTGGTTAGTTCTTGATCGCTGTAGCCCTTAAGTTCATTTTGATCGATTCCGTAATCTGTCCCAGTTAAATTTTCACGGATTTTTTCAGCTGTCCACTCTTTATTAAGACTTTCTTCCAATGCTGTTGGGGATTCTGACGTTTTTGCAGCAGCTTTTTGAGGTGTGATAGTATCAACTTTCTTCTTTTCTATTTCAGATGTTTGTACTGTTTCATCCTGTTTTTTCTCAACAGTGGCTGTTTCAGTCGTTGGAGTATCTTTTGCTACTTCGCTTTTTTCTGTTTCTTTGGCAGCAGTGCTATTGGTTGCTGCAGCTTGTTTTGTAACTGTTTCTTCTGTAGAAGCTTGAGAAGTGGTAGTAGGGAGTTGATCACCGGTTCCTGTTTCTGAAACCTGGTCAACGAATTGCTCTTGACTGGAACTTACGGTCTGGTAAGGGACACTATCGGAAGAATCTGCGAATGTAACAAGGGGGAAGTTTAATACCAACAAACTAAAAACAACCATTTTTTTCATCTAAATCACTCCTTAATATTTCTGTAACACAATTGTAACATAAGAAATATTTTTGTAAAGATAGAAAATGAAAGAATCAAAAAAAGTTTTTTATGGGACAAAATACAAAAAAGAATAATTCACCGTTTTTTTCTCTTTTCGCTCCAAAAAACCAGCCGCCTAAACCCTTGTTAAAGGATTTAAGCAGCTGGTTTGATTGAGTTACAATCCTATTTTAAATGCGAAACCGTCTTTCTAAAATTGCAAGACCTGTAATAAACAAGAATACAGTTCCGATGATTGTTAGCGGGAAGGTATTCGATTCGCCTGTTTTAGGATATTCTTTTTCCACGGTTGCTTGTTGTGCCTGAGCGGTATTGTCTAGAACATTAACAGAAATTGGGCTTGTTGTTATTGGAGAAATAGATTCAGTCGACAACGAAAGACTTTCGATTGGTGGTACAAGTTTAATCCCGTTTTCGTTTAAGTAATTTTCATCTTGAGAATTATATAGCCAGTGGAGGATACCTGCAAACAGCGGTTGTCCTTTACTCAGTTCTTCTTCGAACCCGCTGAGGCTGTTTAAAATTTGCAGCAATTCGTCATTTGTAAAATGACGAAGAGGCAAAAAGCCTTCTTTACTTGAATGAAGAGTTCGTAAGTAAAATTGCAATTGATCGATGTCTTTGGTTAATTCAGCAACGGTATCGTAATTAGAAGATACGAAGGTTAAGGCCTTCTCCACCTCTGGCCAAGAGAGTACGTTATCGCGGTAAACCATTCGAAGAATACGAATATAACCGCTCCAATCCATGTAAGTAATATCATTACTGTAACACGCAAGCAAATTGAACGCGTTCTCTAGTTCTTGATCTGTGTAGCCATTCAGCTCTGCTTGATCTATCTTAAATTGTGAATTGGTCAAGACTTCGCGAATTTGCCAAGTGTACTTCATTTCAGTAATGAGGTAATCCTCTTGGAAGGTTAGAAATGGCTTCGTTTTCTCAGCAATTTCCTCAGGGGTCACTTTCTTAGGAGCAACGGCTAAAGACCTATTTGCTACAGCTGTTGCTGAGGGGATTATTTTCACTTCAACGTTCTCAGAACTACTTGCGATCGCTTCAGTAGTTGCGGATTCTACGAATGCTTCATCGACAACAGGGGTTTCTTGCGGAGCAGTTAATTCTTCAGAATTTTCCACTTCACTTTCAACTGTGGGTTCAACCGAAGCCTGAGTTTCACTAGAAGCAGGTGCTTGGCTTTCAGATGTGACCACTTCAGATATAGATGTGCTTTCAGTGACTTGTTCTTGATCTGTAGTCGTCAATTCATCAGGAACACTCTCAAAAGTGTCGGCCAGAGCAGCAGTGGGGAAAATCAGTACCAATAAACTAAATAAAACAACCTTTTTCACGGGATCACTCCTTATTTTCATAGCTATAACGACAACGAAAATATCTTTTATAAAAACAATTTGATATGCTTTTCGAATATAAATATATCATATTATTATTATAAAAAGTCATTTTAATAGAAATATTTTAAAAGAAAAAGTCACCATTTACACTTCAGTCAAAACGTCAGATAACGTTAAGAGTGTACTGGTGACTCACTTTTCAATCTTTTAATCGGTTTGAAAGTTAAGTTCTTGTGGTGATGAAAATATGACATAATCAATAACTGGCTAGTGGGATAATCAACTCTGTTGCATCAGTCTTTGCTATTACGTAAAAAATTGTGTGCAGCAATTTATTTAATATGGAAACTTCCATAAAAACAAAAAAAGTCACCACGCACATTCTTTTCTAAACTACCGAAGTAGCCAAGAATGCACTGGTGACGTGGGTTTGGCACCCAATGGGCCGTGAGGGGCTCGAACCCGCGACCCGCTGATTAAGAGTCAGCTGCTCTACCAACTGAGCTAACGGCCCAAACAAAGTACTTTCATATGTTAGCACTGGAAAAATAAAAAAGCAAGAACAAAACTAAAAAAATTTATCTAAAAAGCGCTTCAATTATCTAGTTTTCGAAACTATATTGTATAATTACCGTAATTTTGATAAACTATCGTTGAGAGGAGTGTGAAAAATGGAAGAAACGAAACTCAGAACTTGGGCAGAAGAATTGAAAGAAGTACGCTTGCCTAGGTGGGAAGAGTTACCTGAACTAGAATTATATATGGATCAAGTCATCACTCTTGTTGACCGCTACCTATCGCCGTTGATGGAAGATGAAAAGCATCAGCTCTTATCTAGTGCGATGGTCAACAACTATGTTAAACATAAATTAATACCACCACCAGTGAAAAAAAGATATAACCGCAACCATCTAGCGTATTTAATTGCGATCACTTTATTGAAACAAGTATTTGCGATTCCAGATATCAATGAACTGATTCGCATGCAGCTGGCGATTAATGAACCGAAGGATGCCTACAATAGTTTTTGCAAAGTGCAGGAGGAAGCATTGCTGCAAGTAGCAAAGATTGTTTTAGGTGAAGAGGTGAATTTGACCCGCAGCAGCAAAGATTTTTATTATTTAGCGATGGAAAGCGCTATCGCGTCATTTACACAGAAGATGTTGGCTGAGAAGATTATTCAGTTGGATAAAGAGAAAGAAGGCGAAGTTGATGAGTGAGAAAATTGCAATCCTAGTTGACTCTGGGACGGATGTGCCAAAGGAAGTAATTGATAATGGACCCTTTTTTATGGTTCCGTTACGGATTATTTTTAGTGATCGAGAATATAGAGATGGGATTGATATCAGCTCTGATACGATTTTCCCATTAATTAAAAAAGAATTGCCGACGACATCTTTACCCGATGGGGAACTGATTCATAAAGTCTTTGATGAAATTAAGTCTCAAGGTTATACCCACGTAATAATTGTGACGATTTCTAGCGGTCTAAGCGGTACTTATAATGCGTTAAGAGTGTTGGGAGAGCATTATGAAGGGCTAACATTCCAATCAATTGATACCAAAAATGTGGGGATTGGCGCTGGTATTTTAGCGATTTACGCTGGCGACTTAGTTAAAGAAGGAAAATCATTTACGGAAATTATTACTGAAGTAGAAAGTAAAATTCCGAAGACTAAAATCTTTTTCAATGTGGATACGTTGGAATATTTGCAAAAAGGTGGACGAATTGGCTTAGTTTCCTCTTTACTAGGAAGCGCACTGAAATTGAAGCCAATCATTTCGTGCAATTCAGATGGTATTTACTACACGGTAGCGAAGGTACGCGGGCTGAATAAGAGCATCGACAAAACCATTCAACTAGTGAAGGAACACGTAGGCAACCATAAGCGCTTCAACTTAGCGGTAACCCAGGCGGATGCTCTAGAAACGGCTGAAAAAATTCGCGAACGGCTACACGAGCTATTCCCAACAGCCGAAAATATTTATTTTGGGAAAGTGTCTCCGGCGTTATCCGTTCATACTGGCCCTGGCTCCTTAGGGGTTGTTTGCCAAGTGCTTGATTAAATGTCAACAGAATTCAAGAGAATAAAGTGAACGTATGTAGACGGCTCACAGGCTCTCAAAAAGAATGTATGCATAGAAAGAAGGAGATGAACTCAGTTTGTCTCTTTTTTTCATTTTTTCTTAAGTAATAGTTGTAAAAAAAACGTCGTCTGTTTGAAAAGGTGAAACAGTATTGAAATTATTGTATAATGGTAAGGCGTACATACAATCCTATGAAGGTATGAGGTGACTCTTAGTGAAAAAAATTCTAGTAGTTGACGATGAAAAGCCGATTTCGGACATCGTGAAATTCAATTTAACCAAGGAGGGCTATGAAGTCTTTACTGCGTATGATGGTGAAGAAGCCTTAGAAAAAGTCGAAGAAGTAAACCCAGATTTAATTTTATTAGATTTGATGTTGCCTAAAAAAGACGGTTTAGAAGTGGCTCGTGAAGTACGCAAGACCCATGAAATGCCGATTATTATGGTTACGGCAAAAGATTCTGAGATTGATAAGGTCTTAGGGTTGGAATTGGGCGCGGATGATTATGTAACGAAACCGTTCTCTAATCGCGAATTAGTCGCTCGCGTAAAAGCAAATTTACGCCGTGGAGGACAAGCGCCTAAGGAAGAAGAACAGACAGCGCAAAGTGATTTGACAATCGGAGACTTGACGATCCATCCAGATGCTTACATGGTAACCAAACATGGAGATACAATCGAATTAACCCATCGCGAATTTGAATTGCTGCATTATTTAGCAAAACATATTGGTCAAGTGATGACGCGGGAACATTTATTACAAACTGTTTGGGGCTATGATTATTTTGGTGATGTCCGAACAGTGGATGTAACGGTGCGACGTCTGCGTGAAAAAATCGAAGACAATCCAAGCCATCCAACCTATTTAGTAACAAGACGTGGCGTAGGTTATTATCTACGAAACCCTGAACAGGAGTAAGTATGGAAAAGAAAGTCCGTTTTTATCGATCGGTCAATTTCAAGATTGCCTTTTCATTTATTTTGATTTTGCTGATTTCGATTGAGATTATCGGTGCTTACTTTATTAGAGGACTTGAAAAATCAACCATCAATAGCTTTACCAAAGACATGAATCAGCGTGTGTCGTTGTTAAGCACGACTCTGGGAGCGACAATGGCAGAGGATAGCGACAACGAAGCAGATCAGCTGCAGCGTATTCTCGAAAATAATACCGCCGCTGACATTGGTGAAATGTGGGTAGTAGATGATAAAGGGATCGTTGTAGCTACCAATGATGTAGGTCAAAAAGATACGATCGTTGGTAAAAAGAACGAGTACAGTGATATTGATGATTTTTCAATGAAACAATATGTAACACTTGATGACAATAATAAGCGGGTATATATCAATGTCCAACCTATTCAGTCCCCGACCGGCGATTCGGCTGTGATCGGGGCTCTTTATGTTAAGAGTGACATTGAACAAAAATATACCGAAATCAGTAATACCGCTTTGATCTTCTTTACCGCTTCGTTGATCGCAGGATTGATTTCGATCGTTGTCGCATTACTTGTCGCGCGATCGATCACAAAACCGATCAAAGAGATGCAAAAGCAGGCGGTGCGAATCGCTCAGGGGGATTATTCTGAAAAAGTAGACGTTCAAGGACACGATGAATTGAGTCAGCTTGCGGAAACCTTCAACAAGCTGTCTGATCGAATCGAAGATGCTCAAGATACGATGGAGGCTGAACGGAATCGACTGGATAGCGTCTTAACGCATATGACAGATGGTGTTATAGCTACTGATCGACGTGGGAAAGTCATCACCATTAATGAGATGGCGCTCTCCTTATTAGATACGACGAATGAAGAGGCGATCGGTCAGTCCATTCTCTCCTTGCTTGATTTAGAAGAGCAATATACTTTGAGAAAATTATTAGAAACACCAGAAGAAATTTTGATTACTCGCTCAAAACCAGATTCTGATGAAGGAAGCATGACCTTACGATCCGATTTCGCTATGATTCGGCGAGAGTCAGGCTTTATCAGTGGCTTGGTTGTCGTACTCCACGATGTTACAGAGCAAGAGAAAACCGCTGAGGAACGGCGCCAGTTCGTTTCCAATGTTTCTCATGAATTACGGACACCGTTAACCAGCGTTCGCAGTTATTTAGAAGCATTAGAAGAAGGTGCTTGGCAAGACAAAACAGTGGCACCAGAATTTATCCATGTGACGTTAGGCGAAACTGACCGTATGATTCGTATGATCAATGATTTATTGAATCTCTCACGTATGGATTCAGGCGCGCAGCAAATGGATCTTGAGCTGGTGAATTTCAATGAGCTGGTTGATTATATCCTGGATCGTTTCGATATGATGGTGAATAGCCAAGAGAAAAATTACCGCATCGTCCGTGAGTTCACCGAGCGAGATTTATGGGTGGAAATCGATACGGACAAGATTATGCAAGTAATTGACAATGTCATGAATAATGCAATCAAATATTCACCTGACGGCGGAAAAATCGAAGTTCACTTAATGGAAACACATAACAATGTGGTACTAAGTATTTCTGACGAAGGGTTGGGCATACCTAAGAAGGACCTAGAAAAAGTATTTGAACGTTTTTATCGCGTAGACAAAGCACGTGCGCGTCAACAAGGCGGTACAGGACTAGGTTTGGCCATCTCTAAAGAAGTGATGAAGGCCCATCAAGGTCAAATTTGGGTCGAAAGTGTTGAAGGTAAGGGATCTACGTTTTATATTTCTTTACCTTATGAACCTTATGAGGAGGATATCTGGGAATGAAACTATCAGAAAGAATCATCCGTGTAGCACTTTTTGCTCTGATACTACTCAGCCTCGTCTTAACGTACGCTATATGGCTTAGCCCTACTTCTAAAACAGCAGATATTAATACAAGCAAACAGACAGTAAAGAACGACCAAAATTATGCGAAGGCCACCGATGCTTTTTTACCTATACGAGGTATTTGGGACTTGTCCGACGGGAAATTTCAAACGAGCAGCGAGAACTTATTAGCTACCACGCAAGCACGTTTAACAGAAAGTACCTTTGGGCAGTTGCAGGAAATCGCTCAAGGCGAAGAAGAAATCAAAAACTATTATTGGTTAGACAGTGGCATCGAGCTGAACTATGAGGGCGGTTTTTCTTTGACTGAGTATATCAAGGTTTTTGATATGCCCATCAATTTGAACTCTTTGAAGGAAGCAGATAGTATTACCTTTTCAAAAATTCAAATCGATTTTTCAAAGAAGAAGATTCGCTTTTTGAATTATAGTAAGGACACTGTTTATGAAGCGACAATGTCAGGAGATTTTTCTGGTTTAGAAACCATCTACCAAAAAAATCAGGGAAAGTATCTACCAATGTCTGATGAAAATCCATTGATTCCTCGTTTGCTGCGAACCAAGGAGCGGGTTCGTTTAAAAAAATATAGTTACATTTTGACGACCCAATCCTATTCTCTCTTTAGAAATGCCTTCTTCCAAAATCCTGATCAAGCAAAAGGAGAGGAAGAAGAAAATGGGGCGCGATCATTTTCAAGCGGCCATGAGGAACTAATCATGGACGAACAAAAGCGCTTAGTGACATTTACTGGTGAGCTGCCAGAAGACTTAGCAAAGGAAAGCATCTATAGTCAAAGCTTTAACTATGTGAGTCGGTTAGGGACAGCCGTCGGGAACTTACGTTATTTTGATCATCATGATGGACAAGTAAATTACCGGATTTTTGTGGAAGGATATCCGATCTTCAGCCAAACCTCGAAAGGGAAAATGAGCGTAAAGATAGAGCATCAACCTAATGCTGCCACTCCGCAAATTAAAATTGAAACGAGTGTGGATACGGTTCAGGTGCCGATCCCTTCTGATGAAGAGGTTGAATTACCTAGTACCCTTGAAATTGAAAATAATTTAGCGGCGGTCGGGATAGATTTAACAAAAATACAAAGCTTTATTATTGGTTATACATGGCAAGATATCGATGGTGTAAATAAATTAGTAGCTTTAACTCCAGAATGGTTCGTCAAATATGACAACACTTGGTATCCTGCGAATCAGCTGATGCAAGGGAACCTAGAAATGGAGGCGAGCTAATTGGATTTTAGAAAAATTGAATGGATCTTTTTTCTCGTCTTTATCGGGTTGAATATTTTCCTTTTTAGTATCTATTGGAATAATCAGCATGAACAAAGCTTAGTCACAAATTCTAATCAAAGAGAAGACATCCTGCAGCGACTCGAAAATGATGATATCAGTGTTACGGATGAGGTAACGGATGATCATAAAGAGGGGTACTATTTAAGTGCCGAGCAAGATACATTCGAGTCATTAGTGAATGGAGACGCCGGTTCGACGATTTCAGGAATTTGGGATATCTCTGATAAAGTTCTAAGTAGTACGCCAACTGGAGACACAGATTTTGATTTAAAAAAAGCGACCAGCAGCTTCAGACGTCTTATGAAGGATAAACAATTCATTGTAGATGGCGAAGAATACACTTATCTGCCAGATATTTCTAAAAAGGACAATGAATTAGGAAAAATTGTAGGTGCACAGACCTATGAAGGGATTCCTTTTATTGATGAAACGTCTCGAGTGACGCTAGATATTGTTAAAAATGATGATCAGGAGCAGGTTTCGAAGTACACTCAGACGCGGTTAAAAGAGATTGAGCCACTGCGTGAAAAGATGACACTTTATTCTGAAAAAGAAATTCTGAATACACTGTATATCAATAATAATATTCCTAGTAAATCAACGATTACGAACATCTATCTAGGGTATTTTCGAACCCTCGAAGTCCGAGAGAAGAATGTCTATGTTCCCGTCTGGTTTGTCAGAATAAAGACGTCAGATAAGACGACGCAGATTGAGAAAGTCAATGCGTTGAATAATCAAGTGATTACAAACAATTTAGTTCCAAAGGTGGAAAATCCATAAAAAGGGTTGTATACTGAGGACAGTTTTAAAAGAGAGGACCAATTGCTCATGTTAGAGATGAATAATGCCTTCAATATCAGCATTTTAGCAAGCGGAAGTACTGGAAATTCATTGTATTTAGAAAGTCCGCAAAAAAGAATTCTGGTTGATGCTGGATTGAGTGGAAAAAAAATCACTTCGCTATTAGCAGAGGTCGATCGAAAACCTGAGGATCTAGATGCGATTTTAGTCACCCATGAACACCGCGACCATATTCACGGCGTTGGCGTTCTTGCACGAAAATATAAGCTGCCGGTGTATGCGAACGAGAAGACCTGGGAGGCAATGTCTCCTTTGATTGGAAAAGTAGACGTTGAGCAAAAGCACATTTTTGAAATGGGAAAGGTTTTAACTTTTGGGGATTTAGATATCGAAAGTTTTGGCGTTTCACATGATGCGGCGGCACCACAATTTTACCGCTTCTACAAAGATGGTCATTCATTTGTGATGCTGACGGATACTGGCTATGCGAGTGAACATGTCCGCGGAACAATTCGCGACGCAGACGCGTACTTAGTTGAAAGCAATCATGACTTAGAGATGTTGCGGATGGGGGCCTATCCTTGGAGCTTGAAGCAGCGAATTCTAGGTGACCGAGGACATTTATCTAATGATGATGGCGCCTTAGTCATGACGGATATTCTTGGCGATCGGACCAAACGGATTTATTTGGGACACTTGAGTAAGGAAAATAATATGAAAGAGTTGGCCCATATGACGATGGAGGAAACATTGACTCGTTATGATCTTGGGGTAAATCATCAATTTCAAATTTTTGATACCGATCCTGATAGTGCAACGGAATTATTCGCAATTTAAAAAATGGCAAGTCTGTCTTAGCAGGCTTGCCATTTTTTTGAGAAGACTCAACTGTACACGCTAAAGTGCTGATTGAGATGTCTAGGTTCGATGACTTCATCAATTACTGCGATCGCGTAATCAGCCATGCTGATCTCGCTTTTTCCTTCATCGTTCTTTTGTAAATGGTCATCACTGATTTGATAATGACCGGTGCGTGCTCCGTTTGGCACAAAGTTTGCCGCTGGACTTATGTAGGTCCAGTTTAACTGCTGAGCAGCTCTTAAATCCATAAATGCTTGATACATGTTATAAGCGGTTGGATAATAAACAGCTTTAGGATCAGAGACATCAATCATGCGGTGCTTCTCATCGATAAACAAAGAAGAGGCGCCGCCGACAACGATCAAGCGAGTATCCGTTCCTTGTAAAATAGTGCTGAGATGTTTTAGAGAAGTTTGATGAAGCTCCTCCTGCCCGTTAGGTGGACGAAAAGCGTCGATCACTACATCAAAAAATGCGACATCCTTCTTAGTAAGCTCGAATAAGTCTTTCACTAAAATTGGAACCTTTACCTTTAGCTTTTCTGGATGCCTTACGATGGCAGTAACAGCTAGGTCACGACTCGACGCTTCGTTCAAAATTAAAGAACCAGCATTTCCGGTGGCACCGATAATGGCTATTTTCATTAAAAAACCTCCTTAGACTATGTGTTGCCTTTAGTCTAAGGAGGTTTTTATAAAATAGCAAAGAATTCGAATCATCCATTACGAGGATTGAAGGGCTAATTGAGTAAGAATCACTAGGAGATTCATGCCTACATGAGTAATCATAGATGTCCAAATACGTCCACTATAGCGATACATGCCGCAGAACAAGAAGCCCAATCCGGCGTATAGCAGATAGTGACCATCATTGTGGGCAAAGGCGAATAGTGCTGAACTCAACAGTGCAGGTAAGAAGAAACCAAATCGTTTTTCTAGTGCGCCAAAGATGGCGCGGCGGAAAACAAATTCCTCCATAATTGGTCCAGCGATCGTTGTCGCTAAAATAAAAATCATATTGTTCATAATCAATTGGACGATATTTTGCGTATTTTGTGAAGAAAGCGATTGTCCAAGG
Organism: Enterococcus sp. DIV0170; assembly: GCF_051710765.1. Taxonomy (NCBI): domain Bacteria; kingdom Bacillati; phylum Bacillota; class Bacilli; order Lactobacillales; family Enterococcaceae; genus Enterococcus; species Enterococcus sp. DIV0170. The sequence continues at coordinate 2,345,370 of NZ_JBIOLG010000001.1, read as the reverse complement.
AAGCGTTGTTCAATTTGTAAGAGAATCATTTGCAAGAGTAATGATGCAGGAATGCCAACGATTCCTATCAAAAGAGTAATCAAAAAATTCTTTTGTTGCTTCTCCAGCTCAAATACGCGTGATTTCAAACGATAAAATACCATTAATGCGGCACCGAGAAAGTAAGCCAGTGTCGTCAATTGGATGATCTGTGATGGATTTGCTTGAAAGACACGTAAAAAAGCAATAGGAGAAAACAGAACCAATCCATAAGTAAAGATGGTTATAAAGCTATATTTTTTTTCGCTCATTGTTTTTCCTTTCTAAACAGTTATTGTTCCCAAGTATAACACATTTTGAGGAAAAACTTCCCAGATAAAAAATCAGAAAAAGGCAAACGAAGGACTTGCAAAAAGAAACAAAAATGGTATTATAAGAATTGTGAGTTAGCACTCTTAGTTATCGAGTGCTAACGATTTGAAAAATCATTACTAGTTGGAGGGATCTATTGTGTTAAAACCATTAGGTGATCGCGTCATTCTTGAAGTTACTCAAGAAGAAGAAAAAACAGTTGGAGGCCTAGTCTTAGCTTCTGCAGCAAAAGAGAAACCACAAACAGCGAAAGTTGTGGCTGTCGGTGAAGGCAATGTGTTGGAAAACAGTCAAAAAAGTCCAATGCCAGTAGCTGTTGGTGATATGGTAATGTTTGAAAAATATGCTGGTACAGAAGTGAAATATGAAGGCAGTGAATACTTAATTATCGCTGCAAAAGATATTATGGCAATCGTTGAATAAAAAATAATGAGGTGAAAGAATCATGGCAAAAGATATTAAATTTTCTGAAGATGCGCGTGCAGCAATGCTTCGCGGTGTAGACAAATTAGCAGATACAGTAAAAGTAACATTAGGGCCAAAAGGACGTAATGTTGTTTTAGAAAAATCTTATGGTTCACCATTAATTACAAATGACGGTGTGACCATCGCAAAAGACATCGAATTAGATGATCATTTTGAAAACATGGGCGCAAAACTTGTTTCTGAAGTTGCTTCTAAAACAAACGATATCGCTGGTGATGGAACAACGACTGCAACAGTTCTTACACAAGCAATCGTTCGTGAAGGCTTGAAAAACGTTACTGCTGGTGCGAACCCAATGGGCATTCGTCGCGGGATTGAATTGGCTACAAAAGCGGCAGTTGAAGAACTACACAGCATTTCTAAAGAAGTAGATTCAAAAGATGCGATCGCACAAGTTGCTGCAGTTTCTTCAGGTAGTGAAGAAGTTGGTAAACTGATTGCTGAAGCAATGGAAAAAGTTGGCAACGACGGTGTTATTACTATTGAAGAATCAAAAGGGATCGATACAGAATTAGATGTCGTTGAAGGAATGCAATTTGATCGCGGCTACTTGTCTCAATACATGGTAACAGACAATGATAAGATGGAAGCTGCTTTAGAGAATCCATACATCTTGATTACTGACAAGAAAATTTCGAACATTCAAGATATCTTGCCATTGTTAGAACAAGTCCTACAACAATCTCGTTCATTATTAATCATCGCTGATGATGTAGATGGTGAAGCATTACCAACATTAGTATTAAACAAAATCCGTGGTACCTTTAACGTTGTTGCTGTTAAAGCTCCTGGTTTTGGGGATCGCCGCAAAGCAATGCTTGAAGATATCGCCATTTTAACTGGTGCAACAGTGATCACAGAAGACCTAGGCTTAGATCTTAAAGAAGCAACAATCGAAAACTTAGGTACTGCTGGTAAAGTTGTCGTTGATAAAGACAATACAACAATTGTTGAAGGTGCTGGCGATAAATCTGCTTTGACTGACCGTGTTGAAATGATCAAACGCCAAATTGGTGAAACAACTTCTGATTTTGATCGTGAAAAATTACAAGAACGTTTAGCTAAGCTTGCTGGTGGAGTAGCGGTAGTGAAAGTCGGCGCAGCTACTGAAACGGAATTGAAAGAATTGAAACTACGCATTGAAGACGCGTTGAACTCTACGCGTGCCGCTGTTGAAGAAGGTATTGTTTCTGGTGGTGGTACAGCCTTAGTAAACGTGATCAAGAAAGTGTCTGATTTAGATGCTGAAGGCGATGTAGCGACAGGGATCAAGATTGTTGTACGTGCTTTAGAAGAACCTGTTCGTCAAATTGCTGAAAATGCTGGTTTCGAAGGATCAGTAATCATTGATAAACTGAAAAATGCTGACCGTGGCACTGGATTCAACGCTGCTTCTGGCGAATATGTAAATATGATTGATGCGGGTATCGTTGACCCAACGAAGGTTACTCGTTCAGCTTTACAAAACGCAGCATCTGTTTCAGCATTATTATTAACTACTGAAGCCGTTGTTGCTGACAAACCAGTTGAAGGTGGCGCAGCAGCTGCTCCAGCAATGGACCCTTCAATGATGGGCGGCATGATGTAAGATAGAAGTTCTTCTATAATTACTCGTTGCTTAAAAGATGAAGACCGTGACTTTTGTCACGGTCTTTTTGTGTTCACAAAAAGAATCGAGAGCCGTTTTGTAATCATAAATACTATTTATATATTTTATGTAAATAAACTATTGGAATTTATCGATTAAATTTCTTACAATGAGCGTAAGAAGGAAATATACTTCCTTGTTCATAAATTATCAAGAAAAAAACTAATGCAAATGAAACAGCAGGTACAAAAGAAGAATTGACTGAAAAAGTCCTTTGTTAATCATTTGACCGCACATGTGAATTTTGTTACATAACGAGAGCTTTTTGATGAGTAGGCGTTCATTTTGAAAGGAGAACCATATGTTAAGAAATTTATTTGATGAGATTCCATTAGCATCCGGAGCAAGTTTTAAGAATCGTTTGTTTATGTCGCCAATGACGACGCAATCGGCCTTTTATGATGGAGAGATCACACAGCAAATCATTGATTATTACGCGTTTCGCTCTGGGGATGCGGCGGCAGTTATTGTTGAAAGCTGCTTTGTGGAAGACAAAGGACGCGGATTTCCCGGCGCATTAGGTGTTGATACAGATAAAAAAGTTGCTGGTTTGACAGAATTGGCAACAGCTATTAAATCAAAGGGTTCAAAGGCGATCATGCAGATTTATCACGCTGGTCGGATGGCTTGGCCGGAAATCAATGGTGGCGCAACACCCATTTCTGCAAGTCCAGTCGCAGCTTTGCGTCCCAATGCTCCTGTCCCTCGTGAAATGACAGAGGAACAAATCTTAGAAATGATTACGATGTTTGGCGATGCCACACGCCGTGCAATCGAAGCTGGTTTTGACGGTGTGGAGATTCATGGAGCCAACACCTTCATTTTACAGCAATTCTTTTCTCCTCATTCAAATCGAAGAGAAGACCAATGGGGCGGCAGCCGTGAAAAACGGGCGAAATTCCCCTTAGAGGTCATGAAAGAAGTGCAGCGAGTAGCAGAAGAACAAAAAGCAGAAAACTTTATCATCGGTTATCGCTTTTCACCAGAAGAGTTAGAAGAGCCGGGCATCCATTTTGAAGATACGATGTTTTTATTGAATACGCTTGCAGAGTTGCATCCAGATTATTTCCATTTTTCAATGGGAGCCTATACGCGTCCTTCAATCGTTGATTCGGATGATCCGGAGCCGCTGATTACGAAATATCTAGCGCAACGCTCACCTGCGTTGGCACAGATTCCGATCATGGGTGTGGGGTCTATCCTCCAACGAGCAGACGCGGAAGATGCGTTGAAATTAGGCTATGATCTATTAGCAGTCGGCAAAGGATTCCTGATTGAACCAAACTGGGTAAACATGATCAAAGACGGTGTAGAGGTGATTGATTATGCCCATGTGAATGCCCAAAGAAAATTATTAATTCCGACTCCTTTATGGGATTTCATGGCCTATATGGTTATTGATCCAGAAGAAGAGAAACGGAAACATGAACGATTGAAAGAATTACAAAAAGTGAAACTAACCTTCAAACCTGGTACTTATACGGTTGAGGCGAAAGGCCACAATAGCGAGCTTGCGATGAATGTGACCTTTTCAGAAGAACGGATTGAAAAAATCGAAGCAGATCAAAGCAATGAATCAGAAGGGTTATCCGATCAGGTGTTCATTCGCTTGCCACAACAAATCATAGACGGTCAAACACTGAATGTGGACGTAATCTCTGGAGCTTCTGCATCTAGTCAAGGATTGATTGACGGCGTGGCTGAAGCAGTAGAAATGGCTGGGGCTAGTTCAGAAGTGTTGAAGGCTCGACCAAAACCAACGGTTCAATGGTCCAAAGAGGTTGTAGAAGAAAAAGCAGACGTAGTAATTGTTGGTTCTGGGGCAGCAGGGATTTCTGCGGCGTTAAGAGCAGATCAGATGGGCTTAAAAACGATTCTGTTAGAAAAATTAAGCTTTGTTGGTGGAGCAATCTCTATCAGTGGCGGGAATCAAGTGGTTATGGGCTCCAAGCTGCAAGCGGCAGCAGGCGTTTGTGATGACACAGCGGAATGCATGATAGAAGATTTCTTAGCTAATGGTAGTGGCTTAAATGTCCCTGAGCTTTTATCCACTTTAGCTGAAAATGTTGGTGAAACGACTGATTGGGTTCACGAATATATGGGTGTCGAATACGATATGAAAAACGGGCTGCATACTTTAGCAGAATATCGTAAGAATCGTGAGCTGGCATATGAAGATGGCGGACATGGGTTTGCGGCTAGTGCTAGAAAGGCATTGGAAAGAAGCAATGTAACGATTTATCTGCAAACAAAAGCAGAACAATTGCTAACGGATGGAAACGGCAAAGTGACTGGCTTAACGGCTGTTGAAGATACTGGTAAGCGGCACAATATCCATGCGCAAGCAGTCATTCTTACAACTGGCGGCTATGGGAACAATCCGAACCTGTTGAGCTCTGAATTGAATAATATTCTCTTTTATGGGACCAAGTCCTCTACAGGTGATGGCATATTAATGACTACAACACCTGAGTTGAACGCGGCGACACGTCTGATGGAGTATGGAAAGATTTACCCGAATGGTGTGGAAGTTTCTCAAGGGTATGCAAAATCAACTATCGGCGGGAACATTGAAGTGTTGAAACGGAACGGATTGCTAGTAAATACTGCTGGAAAACGGGTAATCAATGAACGTGCCAGCAATAAGAAAATTCTAGAAGTGCTCTTACAGCAAGATCCGCAAATGTTATTCCTATTGATGGATGCTGAACGCTTCGAAATCTTTACTGAAGCCGTAGAAGAAGGCGGTATTACAAGAGAAGATTTGGAACGTTGGATCGAAAACGAAGAAGAAACCCCACAAATCTTCCGAGCGGACACGTTAACAGAGCTAGCTGAAAAAGCGGGAATGGAACATGATAGTCTAGTAGACACCGTGGCTCGATATAATGGCTGGGTGGAAAAACAAAAGGATGGAGATTTTGGTCGTCAATTGGAGTTTTTACAAGAAAAAGTTGGTGAAGGTCCTTATTATATGATTGAACAAAAACCGCGTTTTGCGACAACGATGGGTGGTCTAGTCGCAAACGGACAGTTACAGGTCTTGAATCGCAACGATCAAGCGATTGAAGGGCTTTACGCAGCAGGTGAATTAGTGGGCGGCGTAATGGGAAGCGACTCTCCATCAGGGGCCAATAATGCTTGGGCATTGACTTCTGGTAAACTGGCCGCGGAAAGTGTTCAAAAAACAGTACAAGTAGAATATGTCATGCAGTAAAAGTAATCCTGAGGCGGCTGTCTCAGGATTTTTTTCTTTTTTGTAAATTTTTTTTATTCCTTAAAAAAACAATCGATCATTATGGTAAAATAGTCAATGTTAAGAATTAAAGTCAGTCATTTCGACTAAAATAAATAGAATAGGAGATTGTTGAATGAAATTAATTGAGACCCCATTAAATAGCAATGTTAACTTGGAAACACTATATCCTAATCTAACGAAATACTTTTTTGATAAGCGCCAAGCTGTGAAGCTTCTTAAATTATATGCGTATGATCGCACAAAAATCATTTACGCTGACCGATTTGATACGATTGATTTGCTATTGTTAAATCGCAAACGAAAGATCAGTCATCAAGAGGTCGACACAATCATTCACCGACTATTGAAGGTGGACCGTGAAGATGTAACCGTGAATGTAGGCTATAAAAAACAAATCATGGAAGCTGGTTTGCGTCCTAAAGAAACCTATAAGGACATCATAGCAATAGAGTACAAAGTACCAACAGAATAATTGATGAAAGAAAGACCGCGTGTCTTTCTTTTTTTTATCAAATAAACAATCTATGATAAAAAATTCACGGATTAGCAGGGAGCAAAAGCTACTCCCTCAGAACTCTTGTGATATAATGAGAGAAATAGTTTAAACTACTAAAAACAAAATGAGGAGCATGACTATGAAAAAGTTGTACGAAGATGACAGTTTGACACTTCATACGGACCTTTATCAGATCAATATGATGAAAACTTATTGGGAGACGGGTCGAGCGGATCTTCATGCCGTCTTTGAGTGTTACTTCCGTAATATGCCGTTCGATAACGGTTATGTCATCTTTGCTGGATTAGAGCGTCTAGTTAAGTACTTGGAGAAACTATCATTCAGTGAGAGCGATCTAGCCTACCTGTCGGAGGTAGAGGAATACCCAGCAGATTTTATTAATTATTTGCGGGAATTCGAGTTTACTTGTACTGTTCGTTCTGCCATAGAAGGCGAACTGGTATTTAGTAACGAACCGATTATTCAAGTAGAAGGGCCTTTATTACAATGCCAGCTAGTTGAAACGGCACTTTTAAATATTGTGAACTTTCAAACCTTGATCGCGACCAAAGCCGCTCGAATCAAATCAGTTATCGGTGAGGATCCATTATTGGAATTCGGTACACGACGTGCGCAAGAATTAGACGCTGCACTCTGGGGTACACGAGCAGCTTATATTGGCGGTGCAGATGCTACCAGTAATGTACGAGCTGGAAAGATTTTCGGTATTCCAGATAGTGGAACGCATGCTCATTCATTGATTCAGTCCTATGGTAATGACTATGACGGGTTTAAGGCATATGCAGAAACACATCGAGACTGTGTCTTCTTAGTCGATACGTATGACACGATCAAATCAGGAGTGCCAAGCGCGATTAGAGTAGCACGGGAAATGGGCGATAAGATCAATTTCTTAGGTGTCCGAATCGATAGCGGGGATATGGCTTATATCTCAAAACGAGTACGCCAACAACTGGATGAGGCTGGATTTCCAGACGCGAAAATTTATGCTTCAAATGATCTAGATGAAAGTACGATTTTAAACTTGAAAATGCAGCACGCGAAAATCGATGTCTGGGGTGTTGGTACAAAGTTAATTACAGCGTATGATCAACCAGCGTTAGGTGCAGTTTTCAAATTGGTCTCAATTGAAAATGAAAAGGGAGAAATGGTAGACACCATTAAACTTTCCAGTAATGCAGAAAAAGTAACGACGCCTGGGAAAAAACAGGTTTGGCGAATTACACGTAAATCTGATGGGAAATCAGAAGGAGACTATGTAACGCTATGGGACGAAGATCCACGAGAAGAAAAAGAAATCTATATGTTCCATCCAGTCTATCCTTATATCAATAAAACAGTGAAAAATTTTGAAGCACGTCCGGTTCTCAAAGATATCTTTGTAGATGGAAAACGAATCTATGAACTTCCTGATTTAGAAACGGTGAAGCAAACGGCGAAAGAAAGCCTTGATTCGTTATGGGAAGAATACAAACGTGACTTGAATCCGCAAAAATATCCAGTCGATCTTTCTACGGAGTGTTGGAATCATAAGAACAAAATTATGGACCAAGTACGTAAATCTGTGGTACAAACAGAACAAGAAGATTAAAGGAGTGGACGTTTTATGACGTTGCAAGAAGACATTATTAATGAATTAGGAACCAAGCCAACCATCGACCCGAAAGAAGAAATTCGTAAGAGCGTTGAATTCTTAAAAGCTTACTTAAAAAAATACCCATTTTTAAAAACATTTGTCTTAGGGATCAGCGGTGGGCAAGACTCTTCATTGGCCGGTCGTTTAGCACAACTTACGATGGAAGAAATGCGTCAAGAGACAGGCGATGAAAACTACAAGTTTATCGCTGTACGTTTGCCTTATGGCGCCCAAGCCGACGAAGCAGACGCGAAAAGAGCGCTAGCGTTTATTCAACCAGATGTTAGTCTAAGCGTGAATATCAAAGGAGCCGTTGATGCAGAAGTAGCCGCTTTAGAAGAAGCGGGTGTTTCCATCAGTGATTTCAACAAGGGCAATATCAAAGCGCGTCAACGAATGATTACACAATATGGGATTGCTGGAGATAATCAAGGGGCGGTTATCGGAACGGATCATGCCGCTGAAAACATTACAGGCTTCTTTACAAAATTCGGTGATGGCGGGGCAGACATTTTACCGTTGTTCCGTTTGAATAAACGACAAGGAAAAATGTTGTTGAAAGAACTTGGAGCGGACGAAGCCTTATATACGAAGGTGCCTACTGCCGACTTAGAAGACGGGAAACCTCTGATTGCGGACGAAGTAGCGTTGGGCGTGACTTATGATGATATCGATGATTATCTAGAAGGAAAAGAGATTGATTCAAAAGCGCAGGAAACCATTGAAAATTGGTGGAACAAGACCCAGCACAAACGTCATTTACCAATCACTATTTTTGATGACTTTTGGAAATAAATGATGACTAAGACCTAGTGGAGAACAAGCTTCACTAGGTTTTTTTGACTCATACAAAAAATAGAGAGTAGAATCTTTCAAAGTATCAAATTTTAAATAACTATCTGTTTAAGGGAGAGATGTATAGGTATTCTTTACTTTCCATAGTTTTCTCGCTAAAATATTTAGGTGTTCATGAATAGGAGAGAGCTATGCAAAAATTTCGAAAACTTCCATGGCGCCAATTTCTAAAAGGAATCGGTGTGTTTGGTTTGATTCTTGTTTCAAATCTTTTTTTTCAGCTGACTCAGAATGATTTCTCTTTTGATTTAGCCTTTAAATTCGCCTTTTCTTGGCATACCGAAAAATTCTTTTTAGGTTGTTTTGTCTTACTGATTTTTTACGGATGGCTTAGTAGTTTTTTAGGTTCATTAAAAGCAGGCAGCGTATTTTATACATTAGCAGTGATTGGTGTTGGAATAGCCAATTATCTGAAAATGAAGTATCGAATGGAACCCATTTATCCCGATGATCTTAAAATGATCACAGAATTTGGAATGATTCGGGATATGGTTGGAGTGCCAATATTCCTTCTATTTTTGTTGCTACTAACAGCCGGTGTAGTTTTAGTCATCTTCAGCATAAAGAAAAGTTTAAAGCTGAAGAAGAAAAAACAATGGATTCGATTGGGATTTTTTCTTTTAACAAGTATGCTGTTGCTATATATTGGCGGGTTTAACCAACAAGGGAATTTATTGCGAAAGGCGTATAATAAAACCGCCTTATGGATTCCCTACAGTCAAAAAATGAATTACTATAATACAGGATTTATGGGCGGTTTCTTATACAATCTACCAGTAGATGCGATGGAAAAGCCAGAGAATTATTCAGAAGCGGCTGTAAAAAAAGTTACGGAAACCTATGAAGCGAAGCAAAATGAAGAGGATATTGAAAAACCAAACATCGTTTATGTCATGAGTGAGAGCTTTTCTGATCCAGCACGCTTAAAGGGCTTGGAAGTGTACGGAGGAGATCCATTACAGGACTATCGAGCAGTCGCAGACAAAACATATAGCGGACAAATGTTGTCGCAGAATTATGGGGGCGGGACCGCTAATATTGAGTTTGAGGCGTTGACCGGATTTTCTATGGAGCTCTTTAACGCGCAGATGACGACTCCCTATACAATGTTAGTTCCAGAATTTCAAACGTTTCCTTCATTAGTGAGTACCTTAAAAAAACGTGGCTATGAAACCACTGCGATTCATCCCTACAATACATCCATGTACAAGCGGAAGGACGTCTATCAAACGTTTGGCTTTGACCAATTCCTAGATGAAAGTACGATGAAACATACGGATAAGATCGAAAACAATCCTTACATTTCTGACGAAGCTGCTTACCAAGAAATTTTTGATCAATTGGAAAAAAAGAATAAACCGCAATTTTTACATCTGGTAACGATGCAGACGCATATGCCCTACGAAAATAAATACGATAAGCTGCCCTATGTCGTTCAAGGAGACAACAGTTTAGCAGTAAGAAGCTATCTGCAGGATATTGCGTATAGCAGCGAGGCATTGAAGGCCTTTTTAGAAAGATTGGATGAACTGCCTGAACGAACACTGGTTGTTTTTTGGGGTGATCATTTACCGGGCATTTACTCTGCTGCAGTACAAGAAGAAAATCAAAGGCATTTATTGCATGAGACAGAATTCTTAATGTATGACAATCGCCATCAGCTAAATAATCAGCAGGTTACAACGAGTCCATTTTATTTTGCGGCGGATCTTTTTCAGCAGGGAAGAATTCAAATGACCGGGTTTCAAACCCTATTAGTCTCTTTACAAAAGGAGCTGCCGGCCTTTGAAAAGGGCATGTATTATCAAAGCGGGCAATGGTTCAAAGAAGCTCGTTTAAATAAGAAGCAAGAAAAGTTGTATCAAGACTATCAAATGATCCAGTATGATATCACTGCTGGCAAGCAGTATAGTTTAAAACAAAATTTTTTTGAGTAAAGAGCTAAAGGAGTAAGTATGGGATTTAAAAAGAAAGACAATCAGAGCTATTACAATCCTTTGCGCCGCGCTATCTTGAATCACCAGATGATCGAGCCTGGCGATAAAGTGGCGATTGGCATGAGCGGTGGGAAGGATAGTACCACCTTACTTTATTTATTGGATCGAATTCGGAGACAAGGGCGTTTAGGTTTTGACTTTGAATTGATTCCAATTTCTCTTGATATGGGGTTTGATGGCTGTGATATCACCCCTATGAAGGAGTTTGTGGAAAGTTTGGGCTATCCACTAGAAATTGTGCCTACGAATATCGCAAAGGTTGTTTTTGATATCCGAGAAGAAAAATCACCTTGTTCCTTGTGCGCAAAGCTTCGCAGAGGGATTTTATATAATCGAGCCAGTGAGTTAGGCTGTCAAAAAGTAGCATTAGGTCATCACGTGGATGATGCAATCGAAACATACTTTATGAATTTTTTGTTTCACGGACGAATGAACAGCTTTGAACCAAAAAGTTATCTGACCAAGACAAACGTGACCCTAATCCGCCCCATGATCTATCTTGAAGAAAAACAAATCATTCGACTTGTGAAACGTGAAGAATTACCAGTCATTTTTAATCCTTGTCCTGTGGATAAGAAAACAAAGCGTGAAGAAATAAAAAACTTGGTGACGAACCTTGCTAAAAACTACCCAGATATACGGGAAAAGTTTATAATGGGCATGGAACAAGGAACAGCTGAAGATTTTTGGACCAAAAGTCTCTAGTGGAAGCTCTTACAATCGATTATTTTAAAAGTAGTGATTGTATTCCCGCCTTTTCTCATGCTATAATTCGTTTTGTATTCATGAGGGAGTAACTAGCAGCGCAAGCTGTGGCAACGCCACCAGCAAGAAAAAAATATTTTTCTGGTGTTGTCTTAAATAGTGAGACTTATGTATGTGTCTTTTCGCATACACAAGTCTATTTTTTTTACTCCCGAAAGGAACACTATATTAAGGAGGATAAGAATGTCAGAGGAGAAAAAACAACAACTGATAAAGCCTTTTTATTCGGAAGAAAAAGAACAGGTTTTAGCAGAAGTTCAAACAACAGAAGAAGGGCTGACATCTGCAGAAGCAGAAAAACGCCTGAATGAATATGGTTTGAATGAACTAGAAGAGGGTGAAAAGAAAAGTATGCTCGCCCGCTTCTTGGAGCAATTCAAGGACTTAATGATCATTGTTTTACTATTTGCAGCGGTTATTTCCGCAGTCGTCTCACATGAGGTAGTCGACTCGATCATTATTCTAGCTGTTGTTATTATTAATGCCGTAATGGGTGTGGTACAAGAATCTAAGGCAGAACAAGCGATTGAAGCGCTGCGTGAAATGTCTACACCGAATGCAAATGTCTTACGGGATGGACACACAAGTTCAGTAAAATCAACAGATCTTGTTCCTGGGGATATCGTTATGCTGGAAGCCGGAGATGTGGTACCAGCGGATCTGCGTTTGATTGAGGTTGCTTCATTAAAGATTGAAGAAGCGGCCTTAACTGGTGAATCTGTCCCCGTTGAAAAAGAGCTCATCGTGATCGATGAAGGCGAAGTCGGCATTGGTGATCGTGTGAATATGGCTTACTCAAATAGCAACGTCACCTATGGTCGTGGTAAAGGTGTCGTTGTCAACACCGGAATGAATACCGAAGTAGGAAAAATCGCTGGAATGTTGGCACAAGCGGACGAGACTGAAACACCGCTTAAGAATAACTTGAATCAATTAGGTAAATTCTTGACGTTTGCAATTATTATCATTGCGGTAGTGATGTTTTTCGTAGGAACAGTCTTTAACAACACTTCTTGGGTCGATATGTTATTGACGTCGATCTCATTGGCCGTTGCGGCGATCCCAGAAGGATTACCTGCGATCGTTACGATCATCCTTGCTTTAGGAACACAAGTAATGGCTAAACGTAACTCTGTCATTCGTAAATTACCAGCAGTTGAAACTTTAGGTTCAACAGATATTATCGCTTCAGATAAAACAGGGACGTTGACCTTGAATCAAATGACTGTTGAAAAATTATATGTAGATAATCATCAGTATGAAGCAAACGGCGAAGTTCCTAGTGACAGCATGGCGATGAAGGTCATGAACTATGCGAATGATACTAAAATTGCTCAAGATGGCAGTTTGATTGGTGATCCGACTGAAACGGCGCTTGTCCAATTTGGGTTGAATAATCATTTTGATGTTCGTGAAAAGGTAGCCGAGGAACCTCGGGTTGGTGAATTACCTTTCGACTCAGATCGTAAATTGATGAGTACTTTACACGAAGAAAAAGACGGGAAGATACTGGTGGCTGTTAAAGGAGCACCGGATGTTTTATTGGATCGTGCAACACAAATTCTGTTAAATGGTCAAGTTGTACCAATGACGGACAAGGAAAAACAAGATATTTTAGCCAATAATAAAGACATGGCGCAGCAAGCTTTGCGTGTCTTAGGAATGGCCTATAAGTATGTTGATCAGGTTCCTGCTGAACTGGAATCTGAAATCATTGAAAATGATCTGATTTTTGCTGGGCTAGTCGGCATGATCGACCCAGAACGTGCGGAAGCAGCTGAAGCGGTACGTGTAGCGAAAGAAGCTGGGGTCCGCCCAATCATGATCACAGGGGACCACAAAGATACAGCGGAAGCTATTGCTGCTCGTTTAGGGATCATTGAAAAGGGCGATGATGACTCTGTATTGACGGGTGCTCAACTAAATGAAATGACTGACGAAGAGTTTGCTCAAAAAGTTGAACATTATTCTGTTTATGCCCGTGTTTCTCCGGAGCATAAAGTTCGAATCGTCAAAGCGTGGCAAAAAGAAGGAAAAGTCGTTGCCATGACCGGTGATGGTGTCAATGATGCTCCTGCCTTGAAACAGGCAGATATCGGTATCGGTATGGGAATCACAGGGACAGAAGTTTCTAAGGGTGCTTCTGATATGGTCCTTGCGGATGATAACTTTGCCACAATCGTAGTCGCTGTTGAAGAAGGACGAAAGGTCTTCTCAAATATCCAAAAAGCAGTTCAATATTTATTGGCTGCCAACTTGGGTGAAGTGTTGACCTTGTTTATCGCAACATTGCTTGGTTGGGACACCTTGTTACCTATCCACTTGTTATGGATCAACTTGGTAACTGACACATTCCCAGCAATTGCTTTAGGTATGGAACCAGCTGAAAAAGATTTGATGCAGCACAAACCTCGTGGCCGTAGTTCGAACCTGTTCTCAGGCGGGGTCTTCTCTAGTATTATCTATCAAGGAATCTTAGAAGCCGCTACTGTATTGTTTGTTTACTGGTCCGCAATTCAATGGCCCGTTCATACCAGCTATGGAGAGATTCATTCAGATGCGTTGACAATGGCCTTTGCTACGTTAGGTCTGATGCAGCTATTCCACGCATTTAACGTGAAATCAGTTCATCAATCCTTATTTAAAGTAGGACCTTTCCGCAACAAGAGCTTCAACTGGGCGATCTTACTTTCCTTCGTATTGATGATGGTGATCATCGTCGTTCCTGGATTGAATGATATCTTCCGAGTAGCTCATCTTGATCTTTATCAATGGGGCATCGTCATCGGTGCATCCTTTGCGATTATTCCAATCGTTGAAATCGTAAAAGCTTTCCAACGAGGAGCACAAAAAGATAAGTAAAAAAAGAATCCTTCGCATCTCGATCAATTAACCGAGATGCGAAGGTTTTTTATTTGATTAAGGCATACATCTGCATGTCTTTGATTTCACCGTTTTTGACGGCATTCTTTCTTAACGTTCCCTCAAATTGAAAACCGCTTTTTTCTAATACGCGACAAGAGCCTCTGTTTGTTGAAAAAGGTTCGGCGAAAATACGCATGATGTCTGTTTGATTAAATACATGACCTGCCAGCTGTTTCACAGCTTCCGTAGCAATTCCTTTGCCCCAGTACTCTTCTGCTAAATAATAGCCCATCTCAGCCGTTTGACGATGGATGTTCTCACATCGAAAAGCACCAATACTGCCGATGGCTTTGTTTTCATCGTTAATTATCGCAAATGCAAAAGTTTTGGTTGAGTCAGCCGCTAGCATGTCTTGAATAAATGCTTGTGCGTCTTTCTCAGTGTAAGGATAAGGAAGGCCATCGCGTAAGTTGTCTTGAATTTTCTTATTGCTTAACATTCCCGCTAAATCTTTCGCATCCTCTAGCCGCCATTTTCGAATGATCTTATCCATAAACATGCCTCCTAAGAAATAATTGTTCCTTTAACGGTATCATCAATTAAAGTAAAAATGAAGTCATTTCTTAATATTTTCTAGGCAGCTTTGCATCTTGTTCGAAAATCGGTAAAATGAAAGTATTAAAAGATAGAAAGTAGGAAGAAATGAATGCGACCTAATACAGGGTTTTACGCTAGAGAAATTAATGAAATTGTCCAAAATACAGAAAAAATGGGAGAACGTCTACACCCAAGCTATGAGGAAATACGTACGGCTTTAGATGAAAAGAAAATAGCTGATTTTGATCAAGAACGTTTATCTGAAATCCATGAACTTTTTAAAGAAGGAACACAATTTTACCAATTAAATTTAGAAAAAATAGGTCTGCTGAAAGCACCAGCAAAAGTGATGGGAAATCATAAAAGCTTCGAAAAAGCCTATATTCAATATGTCGCTGGCTGCCAAGAAATGACAGACAGCCTATTACCGGAAGTAAATGAGGAAGCCTTTAATGCAGCTGAAAAAAAACAAGATGCTGCAACGGATACGATCTACAAAACAATTCAAAAAATCACGAATTTGTTATTGAAATAGGTAACAAGCCAAAATTCAAATAGAACAAAGGTTTTCTAATTTTCTTATAACGTTATTTTAAATACAAATAGGGAAAGATCAGGTATGATTAATTCATAACCAATAACAACCTTTTCTTTTTCATTGCATTTAGGTAATACTCCTTTAGCACCGATTTGCCGATCGGTGCTTTTTTTGTCAGTCCAACTTTTCACAGTTTGTTAAAGTATGAGTGGGATTATTTTTTTAAGGAGTCTTGGAACAAGAAGTTTAGTTGGATGATATGCGAAACGAAAATCAGAATCATTTTTTGCGGTCTTCGAAAAATGAATCCTTCAAAATGAGATAGCTGCGAGTTCTGCTTTTAGCAGTTTATCTGATGTGAATGATAATCACTGAGTTTTTAAGACTATAAGAATTTGTGTAGTTTAGCAGAATCGTATGCGAAACGAAAATCAGAATCATTTTTTGTGGTCTTCAAAAATGAATCCTTCAAAATGAGGTAGCTGCGAGTTCTGCTTTTAGCAGTTTATCCGATGTGAATGATAATCATTGAGTTTTTAAGACTATAAGAATTTGTGTAGTTTAGCAGAATCGTATGCGCAACGAAAATCAGAATCATTTTTTGTGGTCTTCAAAAATGAATCCTTCAAAATGAGATAGCTGCGAGTTCTGCTTTTAGCAGTGTATCCGATGTGCCTCAGCTTCATTGAGTAAGTATGAATGCGTACGTAGCGAATATTTTACTAGATAATCGAAACGATGTTATTCATTAAATAAAAAGAAGGCTGATCCTAAAGTGAAACTCACTTTTGGTCAGCCTTTTTTAAAATGTTAATTCTCGATGTTTCTTACATAATTTTCAAAGTAATCGTTTAAATCATTCTTGATTTTTTGATACTCTTCCTCTGTATACTCTTTCTCTTCTAACCGCCCCTTAAAATTAGGCAGATCCAGATCTTTTTTTAATCGTTCAATCACTGCTTCTTTGTCCATAATCATTTCCTTTCTACCCGAAATACACACAAACAGCTTCCGGAGCAAAAACATCCTTTTGAATCATTGTCAATAAACCGGTTTCTTTATCACGACGGTAAAGAGTTAGATTGTCGCTGTTCTGATTTGCTGCGACAACATAGGCATCATCTGGGCTCAAAGCGAAATCTCTAGGGAAATCACCTTCAGTAGAAATGATTTGGATAGTCTCAACGCTTAAGCCATCCTCTGCGATCGCGAAGGCTGCAATAGAGTTGTGACCACGATTTGATGCGTATAAGAAACGTCCATCATTAGAAACCCGAATAGCTGCTCCACCATTTTCACCATCAAAATCTTGTGGTAAGGTGGAAACTTTTTGTTTTTGAGTAAAGCTGCCATCAGTTTCATCGTAGGACAAGACACTAACACTGCTGTCCAATTCACCAAAAAGATAGGCAATAGCTTTATTAGGATGGAATACCAAATGACGCGGTCCCGTTCCAGGCTCCGCAACGTAAACAGCAACTTCTTCAACCTCACCGGCTACACTAACATCATACGTATAGACACGGTCAGTACCTAGGTCACACACAGCTAGACGTTGATCCGGTGTCAAATCTGTGTAGTGGGTATGTGCCTTGTCTTGATTTTTATGAGGGCCTGTTGGTTCTTTATGGGAAAGAGACGCTGCTGCTTCAAGTGAACCGTCAGGTTGAATTTTATATGTGTTCAATGCACCTTTATGGTAATTTGCGCCGTATACTAATTTACGGGCTTCGTCTACCGCAACATAGCAAGGGGCAGCGCCTTCTTCTGTGGCTGCATTCAAAAATTTATTTTGAGAATCATAACTGGAAAGTCCGCCTTTTCCCTCGCGACTGGTCACAGAATATAGGGTCTGCTGCTTACTCTTCGTAAGGTAGGTAGGGCTGGTTTCTTCTGTTACTAATGTTAAGTTGTTTAATGTCTCCGTTGAAGTATCTAACTCAATTTGATAAATACCTTGACTAATGCGTCGTGTGTATGTGCCTAAAGTAATCGTGTGAATCATTAAAAAACCTCCTTCATTCTATGTCCATTTTAGCAAGTTTATTCCCACTTGGATAGCGCTAACTTTGTGATATAATTGAAAAATAAATAAGAAAAGAGCGTGACATATGACAGTGACAGAAATTACTCAAATTGGAAAACATGCGATTAACGATGAAAATATTTTAGTTCTTTTTGGTGAGAGCATCACACCAGACTTGTTGGATGTTTCGATCGTTCAAAAGAAAATTAATGAAGAATTGGTTGAGCTAAAAAAAGGCGGACAACTTATTTTTGGCGATCAAAGCTATCAAATAAATGGGGTAGGACCATTAGCGAATGAAAATCTAAATGAAATTGGACATGCGACTGTTTTCTTTCAAGAGGAAGTTGGCGCGATTCCAAACGGGATATATGTTACCCCGGAAAAGCTTCCTAAATTGGAAGTCAGAATGAAAATCAGTTATCAGTAGGAGCGTGAGTGAGTGGATAAAAAGAAATTAACGCACAAGACCTCTTGGTTTTGGAAATGGTTCTTAAACAGTCAAGTGGTTGTGGCACTGATCATCGTATTGCTGCTGCTGTTGATTGCGTTGGTCTTTACAAAAGTATCCTATCTGTTTGAGCCTGTGGGACAATTTTTTGCTATCGTAGGCTTGCCGATGGTAATTGCGGGGATCCTTTATTATTTAATGAATCCAGTTGTCAATTTTTTAGAGAGAAAGGGCATCAAGCGAACGATAGGGATCGTGTTACTATTTATTGCTGTTGTGGCATTAATCATTTGGGGGATCGTGGTTATTATTCCTCAGATTCGGGAACAAGTGGGCTCAATGATGAGAAGCTTGCCAGGATATTTTGATACGATTAGTGACAAGATAAGCGAGATCTTCAAAGATCCAGCCTTCCAGCCATTTCAGCAGCATATTGATAATAGTCTGCAGAAAATATTGGAATCCTTAACAGAGACTGCTCAAAATATTTCTCGTGTGACGCTACAGGGCTTAGGAAGCGTTGTGTCGACTCTTGCAACCGTGGTGATTGCGTTGATCACCGCGCCGATCATCTTGTTTTTCCTATTAAAGGATGGCGATCAGTTAGCGCCATATATCCTTAAGTTTCTACCGACAAAGACACGTAAACCAACATTGAGAGTGATGACTGAAATGAATTCCCAGTTGGCTTCGTATATTCGCGGACAGTTGACTGTGGCTTTCGCAGTGGCGGTAATGTTCATTATTGGATTCTCTTTAGTAGGAATGAATTATGCTATCACATTAGGAATCTTAGCAGGATTTTTGAATTTGATTCCGTATTTGGGTTCGTTTTTGGCCATGGTACCGGTCGTCTTCATTGCGATTGTTACGGGTCCGATTATGTTGATTAAAGTGATTATTGTTTTTGCGATTGAGCAAACAATCGAAGGTCGAATCGTTTCACCATTGGTCTTGGGGAATCAATTAGAAATTCATCCTGTAACAATCATGTTTGTATTGTTAACAGCAGGGAAAATCTTTGGTATCGCTGGTGTGATCTTAGGAATTCCCTTTTACGCGGTGGCGAAGGTTATCGCTATTCATGTATTTGAATGGTACAAAGGAGTTTCAAACCTCTATGAGGACGAAGAAAAAAATCCTGTCGACGAGTAATCGACAGGATTTTTTGTGTTTCAAAGCATGGGTTTGCTAAAATTGAGCAGCCGATGCTTTGGCTTTTTCTTTAGCCGCTTCCATAATTTCAGGTGCTCTCGATGGATCATAGTCTGCACCCTCAATATAAATGGAATCAAATTCAGAGATACCGATAAAATTCAAAATTCCCTTAACGTATTGTGCAGAGAAATCTTGACCGTTATATGTACCGCCACTTGATTGTATGTGAAGAGCTTTTTTATCTGTAATCAATCCGGTTGGACCTTCTGCCGTATACTTGAAGGTTTTCCCTGCGACGTTGATTGTGTCAAACCATGCTTTTAATCTTGTTGGAATATTTAGATTCCATAAAGCATTGGCGATGACGATTTTTTCACTAGCTAAAAATTGATCAGTAAATTCATTGAAAACGCGAACTTTTTCTTGTTGAACGTTACTTAATTCTGTATAATCAGCACCTTTTTGCAGCGATTTCCAAGCCGATAGCAGGTCGCCGTCAATTTCGGGGATATCTGTATAATACAAATCTAACATGGTGAAAACATCTTCAGGATGACTTTCTTGATGGGCCTTAATGAAAGTGTCCAAAACAGTTACAGTTTGTGAGTCTTCTGCGGCTAACGGATGCGCATTCACTACTAAAACATTTGCCAAAACTAACACTCCTTAAATTTAATTACAAACGAATCGTACACAATATATCTAAAACAGACAATTTATTTGCTCAATGCAAACATTAAAAACATTTTTTGTTAACTTGCTAGATATTGTTTATACGCAGAAGTTCCACCAATCACATTTACTACTTGGTAGCCTTCATTTCTTAAAAATTGCGCCATCGTTTTTGAACGACCGCCAAATTGAGTGAACAGGTAATACGTTTTACCTTTGTCAAGTTGGCTTAAACGATTAGGCAATTGGGTTAGCGGAATACGGGTGACATTTGATCCTTCTACTAGTTCAAAGGAATCATTTAAATCAGGGTCTCTCAAGTCCAAAACATCCAAGGGTTCTTTAGCGGCAAGCATCATAAATTCTTTTGTTGTTACTGAGTAATTCATTTTTCTCAACGGCCTTTTCTTTCTTAAGATTGATTTCAACTTTAATATATTTATTGTCTTATTACAAGTGTTATCATAGTCATTTTACTGGAATTTGATGAAAAGTAAAGAAAACATTCAAAAAATTTTTATTTAGAGAAAATATTGATAAGCATTTTTCTTGCATTCATATAAAATCATTTATTCTTTGGTAGAAGAACAGTGAAAAATTTTCCCAGAGTTTTAAATTATTTAAAAAATGATATTGCTTGCGCGAAACCGATCGCATCGTTAAAATGGTAGTGACGGAGGGAAGAGAATAATGGGAAATTTTCATTTAGGGAAACTTAATTTAAAAACGATCGCTATTCGTGTACGAGATCGTGACGGATTGATTCACTTCTATCGTGATATTATTGGCTTACATTTATTGCGAGAAGAAAATGAATTGGCGATTCTAGGATACAAAGATCCAGCCAGTGAATTGCTTTGGTTGGAAGAAAGCCCACGGGCAGATGAACATCGTGGAGAAATAAAAAAGATGCACCGCTTTTCACTAGTTGTGCCTAATGTAGAAGAATTAGCGAACGTTTATTATCGAGCAGAAAAAGAAAACTATCCAGTCAAATCTGCCTTGCAGGCGGATGATGAAAAGGGCTTGCTCTTTGAAGACCCTGAAGGAAATGAGATTGAAATTTTCTATGCTCCTAGCAAGGAACGTTCAACTTCGGAACCGATCGAGATCGATTTTACCGAATTGTTAACCAAGGCTACAAAGCGTGAAAAAATTCATGGCGCTTATTTTGACAAGGTTCACTTAAATGTGAGTGACTTGAAGAAGCAGCAATCATTCTTAGAAGATATTCTGGGATTGAAGGTGCATGATGAGAGCGATGAAGCCTCTCTTTTGAACAGGGGCGATTTTAATGTAGGGTTGACAGCAGCTACTGGTGGGACAATTGATTTACCAACAGATAAAGTTTTAGGTTTAGATTTCCTACAATTTAAAGTTTCAAAGGAGACATTGTCAGAACTGCGTCAGCACTTGGCTGAAGAACAGTTAGACTATTTTTGTGATAAGAAAAAATCACTGATTACCCTTTACGATGCAGCAGGCATCGAATGGTGGTTCGTATTGAAATAATAAAAGCCGCGAGAAATCGCGGTTTTTTTCTATATATGGCTGCTGGCTAAAAATAAAATCTTTTTTTAATTGTCCGAAGCTTTCAAATTTTATTTTATGCTATACTTTTTTGGGTAATATTTTTAAGGAGGACGGTCATGTATCCTGAAACACGTCATTTAATTGAAGAAAAAATGGGAGACGGTGTTTTTCCTGGTGCAGTCCTTCGTTTTATCGAAGGCGAGCAAGAGGAAGAAGAAGTCTACGGATTTGCACAAATCGAACCAACAAAGCTTGCCATGCAGGAAGATTTTCTTTTTGATGTCGCCTCTTTAACAAAAGTGGTCTGTACAACGACGGTGATGCTAAAGCTCAAAGAAGAAGGGAAAGTCTCTTGGGACCAATCGCTGCACGAACTATTACCAGAATTTCAAAATGAAACGATTACCATTCGACATTTGCTGACCCATACATCGAATATCCAGACCTATATACCGAATCGTGACCAGTTGGATGCGCAAGAACTACGTGGGGCCTATCTAACTCTTCAACCAGGGGACAAACTTGGAGAAGTGGTTCAATATACAGATGCAGGAACGATTTTGCTAGGCTTTTTGATTGAAGAGCTTTATCAAAAAGACGTTATCGAAGTATTCAAGGAGGAGGTTTTACAGCCGCTTGGTATGTTAGAGAGTATCTTCTTGCCACAGTCGTTAGAGGATAAAATCGTTCCGACAGAAAAGCTTCCTAACGGGACAATTTTGAAAGGCGTAACGCATGATCCAAAAGCTCGAGTCTTGGCTGAGCATGCAGGCAATGCAGGTCTTTTTACGAATGTGAAAGATTTAAGTAAATTTGCAAAAATGTATTTGAATCTTGGACGTGTTAGCGATATTATTTATTTGCATGACAAGACAACTTTAGCTTTACTTAACGATCAGACACCAAACGAAAAAGGAAAACGTTCAATTGGTTGGGACTTGAAATTCAGTCCATTGGATCAAACACCATTACTTTTTCACACAGGGTATACGGGGACTTTTTTAATGCTGGACATCAAAAAAAAATCTGCCTTCATTTTTCTATCCAACCGTGTACACTTAGAAGATCATCGAGAAAGCTATATTACTCACCGCGATGAGATTTTGAACTGCTACTTAAATGAGCGGATGAAAAACTATCAAAAGTAATGAGAAAAGAGAACCCAATCGAATGATATTGGACTAGGTGAGTAGTATTAGACTTGAAAATAAATCAAATAAAAAGGAGCAAGAATCATGGAACCATTATTTTTAAAACCAGTTTTTCAAGAAAAAATTTGGGGCGGTAATCAATTACACACCGTTTTTGGCTTTGATATTCCTAACGATAAAATTGGAGAAGATTGGGCGATCAGCGGACATCCTCATGGCGTTAGCATTGTAGAAAATGGGCCATATAAAGGCTGGAAGATTAGTGATCTTTGGAGCGAACATCGTGAATTATTCGGAAACGCTGAAGGGGATGTATTCCCATTGTTGACGAAAATTTTAGATGCAGAGGATGATTTATCGGTCCAAGTTCATCCTGATGACAGCTATGGGTTAGAACATGAAGGTGAATTAGGAAAGACAGAATGCTGGTACATTATTAATGCAAAACCAGGTTCGGAAATTGTCTACGGACACAATGCAACCACTCGTGAAGAGTTGGAAGCAATGATCAAAGAAGAACGTTGGGATGATTTATTGCGCCGTGTCCCTGTTAAACCAGGAGATTTCTTCTACGTACCAAGCGGAACGATCCATGCGATCGGTAAAGGAATCATGATTTTAGAAACACAACAAAGCTCGGATACGACTTATCGTGTTTATGACTACGATCGTAAAGACAACCAAGGGAATACCCGTGAGTTACACATCCAACAATCTATCGATGTCACAACGGTTCCTGCTATTAGTCCTGAACTAGAGGTTTCTGAAAGTAAAAAAGGAACCTCATCAGTGATCACCTACCTAAAAACAGATTTCTTTAACGTTTATGAATGGGATGTTGTTGGTGAGCTTTCTCTTAAAAAAGAGGGCGACTATACACTAGTAACCGTTGTTGAGGGCTATGGAAACTTGATCGTTGACGGTCAAAGCTATGAAATGAAGCCCGGAACAAGCTGTATTCTACCAGCTCAAATCACAGAATGGAAAGTTGAAGGCGAGATGAAGATAATCGCATCAACACCAGGAACGAAATAAAGAAAAAAATGACCATCAGCGAGAGGCCGATGGTCATTTTTTATGGTAATTCTGGAAGTATGACGTCTTCGCCATATTTATTTTTTAAGGCGGTGTGGAGTAAACGCACAGCTAAAGATTTATTACGGGCTAAGATCGGTCCGTGGAAATAAGAGCCATAGACATTTTTGTAAATAACGCCTTCTCCTTGATCTTCGCCGTTATTGCCATTTCCTTTGACGATCGTGCCAAGAGGACGTTCACCTTCTCCTAAAAATGTCCGTCCGTTATGGTTTTCAAATCCGTAATAGGTCTCACCGAACTCTTCATTGTGGATCTCAATATCACCGATAAAGCGGTGGTTGTCTTGGCTTAATGTGTAATGGTCCAGGGCCCCGATTCCATCGATTTTTTCACCATTTGCACCAATGTAATAGTGTCCTAATAATTGATAGCCTCCGCAAATCGATAGGATGACCCCATCGTTTTCGATGTACTTGATTAAATCTTCTTTTTTATCCTGAATATCTTTGGATACGATCACCTGCTCATAATCTTGACCGCCGCCAATAAAAACAAAATCATACTTATCAGGATCGAAGTCTTGATAAATACTTACGATTTCTGAGTGAAGCTCGATGCCCATTTGTTTCGCGTAATAATTCAAGGTTAGAAGGTTTCCGTTATCACCATAGGTATTTAATAAATTTCCGTATAAATGTGCTAAGTTCAATTCATAGTTAGCCACGATCCATACCTCCATCAATGTAGCCTTTTTGGGCTAATTCTTTACGTAATTGTAAGACGGCAGTGTAGGTCGCTAGGATATACACGTGTTCCGTCGGCAATAGTTTGATCTTTTCGATGACATCCGTCAAGCTTTCTGTCTCGGTCAATTTATCCTCAGGGATACCTGCGACTTTTAAGCGAAGAGCCATGTCCGTATGACGGTCGCCTCCAGCAATCACTGCGGGAATGTCCATCTCAGCAAATGCTTCATGATTGCCGTCCCAGATCCAACTAATATCAATTCCATCAGCATAGTTGGCGTTCAAAAGCGATACTAATGAGAAAGGATACGGTGCTAAACCAATCATATCAATAACTTGATTCAGTCCCACAGGATTTTTAACCAAGACCAGCGTGCATTTTTTACCCTCGATCTCAAATTCTTCTTGCCGTCCAAAGACTTTCTCATCATAACCTAGACCACGCTTGATTTTTTCTTTGGATACACCGTAATACTCGGCCACAGCAGTTGCAGCAAGGGCATTATAGACATTGTACATACCGCCGACTTCGATTTTGTAATCTTGACCATCAATGATAAATTCTGAAGATTTATTATCCATTGCCTTCATCTCAGTCAATTTGTAATCTAATTCTGGTCGATGAAACCCGCAGTTTGGACAATAATATTTTCCAAGATTGGCATAGGTAATCATTTTATATTTTAAAATGTGCTGACATTTCGGACAAAGCAATCCATCTGTATTATAGTGCGCATCTTGATCCTTATCAGGCAGATGATCAAAGCCATAGTATTTTCTTGAATTAACTGTTTCCAATGAATTAAAGATGGGAGAGTCCCCATTGCACAATATTGGCGCACTCGGTGATTTTGCAGCACCATCCACGATCAATTTGTACGTTGTATAGATTTCACCGTAGCGATCCATCTGATCACGGAAAATATTTGTGAATAAGAACAGTTCAGGCTTGATGTATTCTGTCACCTTGCTCAAACTGGCCTCATCGATTTCTAAAACAGCGATTTTCTTTCCACCTTTTTTTCCCTTCGCGTTTAAGAAGGTAGAAACGATCCCTTGAACCATATTAGCCCCCGTTGGATTCGTCAGTACGTAATCAAATTCCTGCTTCAAAATATTTACTGTTAAAGCGGTCGTCAACGTTTTTCCATTGGTTCCAGTAACAACGACAACTTTATAGTCTTTGACTAATGTATCTAAAATTTTCGGATCCATCTTTAAAGCAAGCTGACCCGGATAGCTGGATCCGCCTTTAAAGAACGTTTTTAATACCCATTGGGCGGTCTTGCCGGCCGAGATTGCCAGTTGACTTCGTAACCCCATTACACATCCTCCATGTCTGTAACAAATTTAATTCATCTTATCATATTTGAAAAAAAAGTTTAAATAGCTTTCCTTTTTCTTAATGATTACAGCAGTATCCTTCTTGAAAGATATTTTGTTTATCATTCATATGCTTCATCAAAGTGTAGAATACCATATACAAAAAAAGGCTGGAGCAAGTTTTGCTCCTAGCCAATAATAATCTTTTCTTCTGGAAATTCATAGCCTAAGTCTTGTGTTTCTTTCGGAACGAATAACATCAATGTATACAGCATACCCACACGGCCAATGAACATTAAAATAGCGATCATAATCTTGCCGGTATTAGAAAGGTCGTCAGTGATACCTAAAGAAAGACCAGTGGTTCCGAACGCCGAAGTAACTTCCACAATAATCGAGATCAGAGAATGATCTTCAGTAGCAGTTAAAAATAAAATGCTAAAGAGGCACATTCCTGCCGAAAGCATGAAGACTACCACGGACTTTCGAACATCCTCCTGAGCGATTTTCCGTCCAAAGATATTAATATCATTTTCATTTTTTAAGAAGGAATAGAGGTACAATCCAATAATTGCAATTGTCGTCGTCCGAATTCCTCCACCGACAGAACTTGGTGAACAGCCAATAAACATCAATAAGGAGAAAATGATCAATGTCGTATTTTGGAAGAGATTCAGATCGTGAATCTGTAGGCCAGCGTTACGTGTGGTCATCGAGTAGAAGGAGGAGTTCAACCACTGATCAAATAAACTCATATTGGAGAAGTTGTGGTCTTTTTCCAGCAGCCAAATGGCTACAGTTCCTCCGATAAACAGCACGAAGAATGCCAATAACGCAATTTTTGAAAATAGACTAAAACGAAACGGAATCCGTGACTTAGATTTTTTATGATAAATCCATCCATGAAAATCCATCAAGACTGGGAAGCCGATGCCACCGATAAAAATTAACACCATGATCGTTACGATAAAGAACACGTCATGAGAAAAAGGTATGATCGATTCGCCGGTGACATCAAAACCAGAGTTTGTCACTGCCGAAATCGCCTGATAAAAGCCAAAGAAGATGGCTTCTGAGATTTTATGATAATAACCAGCCAAATAGAAGTAAATAGAGAAGATTGTTCCGAATATAACTTCGATTGCTAGTAGCATCGTAAAAGTAATACGAATTAAATTGACGATGCCGCTGAGTCGAGGCTGGTTCATATCCGTCATGATAAGCTGTCGCTGCTTTAACGTGATTCGACGCTTAGAAACAATAAAAAAGAAGGTAGTGATCATCATGATCCCTAATCCGCCGACGTGGAATAAGACCTCCAACATCAGGATGCCAGCGTCATTGAAGACCGAGTTAATATCAAAGGTCGTTAACCCTGTGACCGATATGGTTGAAATCGCCATGAAAAGCATATCCAAAAAAGACACGTGAGAACCGGGTTCACGAAAAAAAGGCAAGCTAAATAAAATCAATGAAAGAACTGTCATGGCCAAATAATAGAAGACAATGATCTGAATCGAAGAAAAACGATTATTGATTTTTTTCCAACTCTTTTTGAGAAAACTTATTCGTCGATCAAACTTCATGGGGCACTCCTTAAATCATCTATTCGAAATTTTAACAATAGAGACAGTATAGCATGCTTCAATAAAAAAAACTCCCACCGATTTGGCAGGAGTAAGGAAGGTCTTCATGACTGTTAATTATCTTGTGCAGTTGCAGCGATGTCAATTTCACGAATAGTGACCTCTTGAGGCATATCATAAATAAATTTGACGCTTTCAGCTACGTGAACAGGGTTAAGTGTGATACCGCCCATGCCTTCTTTCCAAGCTTGATAGTCAGTTAAAGCCCCTTGATCGGTGACATGGGTTAATAATTCTGTTTCAGCGGCGCCTGGAGCAACTAATGAAATACGGACATTGTCACCAGATAATTCTTCTCGAATCGTTTCGCTCAAACCATGAACGCCAAATTTTGAAGCAACATAGGCCGCGTGGTTAGTGAAAGTTTTCTTTCCGGCAAGTGAAGACATATTAATGACCGTTCCGTGTTTGCGCTCTTTCATACCGGGTAGAACGATCTGCATCCCGTTTAACACACCCATTACGTTCGTGTTCATCATGGTTTGCCATTCTTTAGGATCTTGATTCAAGACATTGCCTAACAACATCACCCCAGCATTATTGACTAGAAGATCGACAGGTCCAAAAGCTGCTTCGGCTTTTTTGATGCTTGCTTCAAAAGCTTGGTAGTCAGTAACATCAACCTGTTCAACCATGACGTTGTAAAAATTTAACGGTAGAGCCTCGATTTTTTCAGTCCGACGACCGAGTAAAAGTAGTGGGTAACCTGCCTGATTAAAATGTTTAGCGATTTCTGCACCAAAGCCAGAACTTGCACCTGTAATGACGATTAAAGATTTTTCCATTAAAATTGCCTTCTTTCAAAATTATGATAGACTTACTCTACTACTTGGAGTTAACTCCAGGTCAAGAAGGAAGTATGGAAAATGAAAAAATTTTTGATTGGTGATATTACTAAAATGTATGGGATCTCTCAGGATACCCTAAGATACTATGATAAAGCAGGGTTATTACCTTTTATAAAGAAGAATAAAGCTGGTCGTAGAGAATTTACCGAAGATGATCTGGGCTATATAGAGGTAATCGACTGCTTGAAACGCTCAGGAATTCCTGTTAAGGAAATCGCGAAATTTATGGACTGGTGTGTAGAAGGCGACAAAACATTGCCACAGCGGTATACATTTATGATCGAGCAAGAAGCAGCATTGGAGAAAAAAATTTATGATTTACAAACACAGCTTGATTTTTTACGCTGGAAAAAATGGTACTATCAAACCGCCAATGAAGCAGGAACGGAAGAAGTTTTCTTCAAAGAGGGGACCCGACAAGTTGATGGTAAGTGGCATCAAAAATATTTAGCATCAAAAAATCCTGGATCCGTTTAAGATCCAGGATTTTTGCTAAGAGATCAATACGCCAATGGCTAGGAAGGCGAGGATCAAAACAATAATCGTGATTAATAGCTTGGTAACAAACTTGATCCACTTATCAAACCCAACGTTGACTACAGATAGAGAAACAAGAATCAACCCCGTTGGTGCTACCAATCCAATCAAGCCTTGGCCCCAATTGTAGGCATCTACAATCAATGCACGATCAATTCCGACAACATCCGCTAAAGGCGCCATGATCGGCATTGATAATACGGCTAGCCCAGAGGAAGATTGGATGAAGAAGCCTAAGATAATGTAAACAAGAAACATAAACCAAATGAAGATAACGTTGTTCATGCCGCTAATTGCGTTGCTAAAGAAATTCATGATTGTATCACTGATGAAGCTATTTTCCATCACGATACCGACAGAACGTGCCAAACCGACGATTAAAGCAACACCGAGAAGATCAGCCGCACCTGTAACAAAACTGTCGATGAATTTTTTCTCCCCTAAGCCGGAGACAAAAGCTAAGACATAGGTTACCGCTAAAAAGACTACAGCGATCTCAGTAAAATACCAACCTAACTGCTGGACACCATAGATCATAACTACAAAACCTAGGGCAAAAACGATCAATGAAAATTTTTGACGTCTGGTAAAATCAGCGTTTTTTTCACGATCCTGCCCACTTAAAAAGCGTTCGCGATCACTCTCTGCCTGTTCAGCGACTAAAGAAGCTGCGGGGTTCAAGCGTACTTTTTCGGCATAACGAATCGTGTAGAGAATCGAAATACCGACAGCGGCGATCCACATCAAAATACGTAAGGGCATGCCATCGGTAAAGCTGATCCCCGCGGCATTCGATGCAATAACCGTGGAGAATGGATTAATGGTGGAGCTCATTGTCCCGATGGCCGTCCCTAAGTAGATCGTGGCGACAGCCGTTAAGGTATCATAACCTGCTAATAAGAAGATCGGAATCAAGATTGGATAAAAAGCGATGGTTTCTTCCGCTAGTCCAAAAGTTGTTCCCCCAATCGCGATTAACGTAGTGACGATTACGATCAGCCATTTTTGTTTTCCTTTGAGCTTCTCTGAAAGGCGCATCATGCCAGCATCCATTGCTCCGGTGGCATTGACGATGCCGATGACGCCGCCCAAAATTAGAATAAAGATCATGATATCGACGCTTTCAGTAATCCCTTGAACTTGAGAACGTAAAAACTGAGTGATGGTTCCTGTTATCCCACGTTTTGGTTTTTTGATTTGCTCATAAGAATTTGGAATTGCTGCAGGCCGGTAGATTGTTCCGTCGCGAAACTTGTCGACTTTGATATGAATATCATATTTGTCTAATGTTTTTTGCGTTGCTGGCTCCATGACTGTTTTGTCTTGTGCATTGGTGATGGCGAATTGGTCTTTTCCGCTGTCATAGGTCAGGGTACTGTATTTTCCAGAAGGGATGAAAAAGGTTAGTGCCTGAACCATAATCAATACAATGATGATGACTGTGTACGCGGAAGGAAAACTGCGCCGTTTCTTTTTGTCCGATTGTTCCATGAAAAAGCCTCCTATAGTTTGTATTAATAAAAAATAATTACTATTAAAAAGTATAGCACTGAAGGCTTATAATCCTAAAAAGATCGCCTGTGACTTTCTGGAAAATCAGCAAGGATTCTTCTAAGAGATTACTTAATGAAAATTATTACTGTAAATAATCCAGCTTTTCCGCTATAATACGATAGGAACAAAAGGGAAAGGTGACATGAAATGGCCCAGCTTTTTTTTAAATATGGTGCGATGAATAGCGGGAAGACGATCGAGATATTGAAAGTCGCCCATAATTATGAAGAACAAAATAAACCGGTAGTACTGATGACCAGTGGCTTAGATACACGCGAAGGGGTGGGGAACATCTCTAGTCGGATCGGCTTAAGTCGCCCAGCGGTACCGATTTTTTCTGAAACCAATATTTTTGAATTCATCAAAAGTCTCGATTACAAACCTTATTGTGTCTTGATTGATGAATCTCAATTTTTATCAAAAGAACATGTCCTGCAATTGGCACAAGTCGTGGATGATTTAGATGTCCCGGTTATGGCCTTTGGCTTGAAAAATGATTTTCGTAATGAGATGTTCGAAGGATCGAAATATTTACTGCTGTATGCGGATAAATTAGAAGAATTAAAAACGATTTGTTGGTTTTGCCATAAAAAGGCAACGATGAATCTGCATTATATTGATGGTCGCCCAGTTTACGAAGGCGATCAGGTCCAAATTGGGGGCAATGAAGCCTATTATCCAGTTTGCCGCAAACATTATTTACATCCAGAAATTAAGGAGGAGAACTAATCCATGTACGATCAACTGCAAGCAATTGAAGATCGTTATGAAGAGCTAGGTGAATTACTGAGTGACCCGGAAGTCATCAGTGATACCCAGCGTTTCATGCAGCTTTCAAAAGAAGAAGCCAATACGCGCGATACAGTAGAAACTTACCGCCGCTATAAAAAAGTGGTGGAGGGAATCAGTGATGCTGAGGAGTTACTAGGTGAGAACTTAGATGCTGAAATGGCTGAGATGGCAAAAGAAGAGCTGTCAGACTTAAAAAAAGAAAAAGAAGTTTTAGAAGATGAGATCAAGATTCTGCTATTACCAAAAGACCCGAACGATGATAAAAATATCATTATGGAAATTCGCGGAGCCGCTGGTGGTGACGAAGCAGCGTTATTTGCTGGGGATCTTTTCAACATGTATCAGAAGTATGCTGAAAGCCAAGGCTGGAAAACAGAGGTCATGGAGGCCAATGTAACTGGAATCGGCGGGTACAAGGAAGTCATCATGATGATTACAGGTGACAGCGTCTTTTCAAAACTGAAATACGAAAGCGGCGCGCATCGTGTGCAACGTGTTCCATCAACGGAATCTCAAGGTCGTATTCATACATCGACTGCGACTGTCGTGGTGATGCCGGAAGCAGAGGAAGTTGAAATTGATATCGCCGATAAGGATATTCGGACAGATATTTACCACGCATCAGGTGCTGGTGGACAGCACGTCAATAAGACAGCGTCGGCCGTTCGTTTAACCCATATTCCAACGGGGATCGTTGTCGCTATGCAGGATGAACGTTCGCAAATCAAAAACCGAGAAAAAGCAATGAAGATTTTACGTGCTCGTGTCTATGATAAGATTCAACAAGAAGCACAAAGTGAATATGATGCAAGCCGTAAATCAGCTGTCGGTACTGGAGATCGTTCCGAACGTATCCGTACGTATAACTTTCCACAAAATCGTGTGACGGATCATCGTATCGGCCTAACCATTCAAAAATTAGATCAGATCCTAGCAGGTAAGCTGGATGAGATTATTGATGCCTTAATTATGTATGATCAAACCACGAAGCTGGAAGAGATGCAAAATGGCTAAAACTTATGTAGAAGTCCTGTCAGGGGCTTCTTCTTTTTTAGAAGCTTCTGGCAAAGAGGGCTATGCGATCGAATACCTTTTTTTAGCCCGTAAAAATTGGGATAAAACACAATGGCTGCTTCATATGCGGGAGGAAATCTCCTCTTCGGATGAAGCAATGATAAAAAAAGATTTAGCCAGACTGATGGAGAACATTCCTCCTCAGTACTTGCTGGGCTATGAATATTTTTTTGATCATCGTTTTAAAGTCACGAAAGATACATTGATTCCGCGACCAGAAACAGAAGAACTGGTGGCTTTGTGCTTATCCATGAATAACGATCATAAGCCTAAAAACGTTATTGATATTGGGACAGGTACGGGAGCAATTGCAATAAGTTTAAAGTTGGCGCGTCCAATGTGGCAGGTAACCGCTGTTGATATATCCGCAGCTGCGTTAAAAGTAGCAAAAGAAAATGCGGAGACGCTGCAGGCAGTTATTGATTTTAAGAAAAGTGATGTTTTATCGGGAGCTTCTGAAAAATACGATGTCATTATCAGCAACCCTCCTTACATCAGTCAAGACGAGTGGGATTTAATGGATGAAAGTGTACGAACTTATGAACCTAAAACGGCGCTTTTTGCTGAGAAGGATGGGCTAGCTATTTACCAAAAGATCGCTTTGGAAAGTCGTGATCATCTAAAAATAGATGGCATGATTTTTTTAGAGATTGGGTTTCGTCAAGGAATAGCGGTAAAGGAAATTTTTCAAACAGCCTTCCCCGAAAAAAAGGTAAGTATTCACCAAGATATGTCTGGAAATGATCGTATGGTCGTGATTGCGTAAAATTATTTTTATCAAACAAAATAATAAAAGAACATTGAAGTGACGGGATTCACGAGCGGAAAAAGTTATCAACATGGTTATGCACACTTGACAATTTGATTATCCACACCTCGGGGATAAGTAGAAAAAGAAAGTATTTAAATAAGGAAAGTTAGAAAAAGGAGCTGTGGAGAAGCTGTGGAAACGAAAATATTTCAATCAGATCAAATAGAGGAAGCGGCGGCGTTATTGCGCAATGGAGAGTTGGTGGCTTTCCCGACAGAGACGGTCTATGGACTCGGTGCTAATGCGCTTCTAGCCGAATCGGTGAAGCAAGTATTTGCAGTTAAGGGGCGTCCTAGTGATAACCCATTAATTGTTCATGTGGCGAACTTTTCGATGACAGAAGAGTTTGTTGAGAGCTATCACCCGTTAACTGAAACAATCATTGAACATTTTTGGCCGGGACCATTAACCTTGATTTTTAAGATCAAAACAGGGAGTTTGAGTCCTGTTGTTACGGGAGGGTTATCCACAGCAGCCTTCAGAATGCCAGATAATAAAAAAACATTATCTTTAATTGAAAAAACAGGAGCGCCACTAGTAGGACCAAGTGCAAATACGTCAGGAAAGCCAAGTCCAACGACTGCGTTACATGTTTACCATGATCTTAGTGGGAAAATTTCCGGGATTTTAGACGATGGAGCGACAGAAATCGGTGTAGAGTCGACAGTCTTAGATTTAAGCGGAGACCAGCCAACAATTTTACGACCTGGAGCAGTGACACAAGAAGTCTTGCAAGAAGTTTTAGGCGTAGAAGTGCCATTGGATAAGCACTTGGTTAAGGAAAGCGAAACACCAAAGGCACCTGGAATGAAATATAAACATTATTCGCCTGAGACATCTGTTTTAATGATCAAACCTGAGGATTGGCAAAAGGCGATGGAGTGGGCTGAAGCGAGGGATAAAAAAGTTGGTTTGTTGGTGACACCAACGACTGCTAACAAATACACTTCAGCGGATCGTTTTGTTTTTGAAGAGGACACCATTGAGGCGGCTACTCGAGGATTGTTTAGTGGCTTACGTGCCTTGGATGAGGCTAAAAAGTCCGATGTTATCTTTGCCGAGGTTTTTCCTGAAGATCACTTAGGATTGGCTTATATGAATCGTTTGAAGAAAGCGGCAGCTCAAAATTATTTTAGCGAAAAGTAAACAAAAGATTCGATTATCTGTTGAAACTTTCGTATACTTAAATCAGAAAATTGAAAGGTGGCGTTGGGATGGATTACAAAGCACTAGATCCCGAACTATGGGGAGCAATTGAAAATGAAGCGGAGCGTCAAGAACAAAATATTGAGCTGATTGCTTCAGAGAATATCGTGTCAGAAGCGGTACAAATGGCACAGGGGAGCGTCTTAACAAATAAATATGCGGAAGGTTATCCTGGTCGCCGTTACTATGGCGGTTGTGAATTTGTCGATGTTGTTGAAAATTTGGCAATTGATCGTGCAAAGGAATTATTTGATGCAAAATTTGCAAATGTACAGGCTCATTCAGGCTCTCAAGCTAACCAAGCAGCATATTTCTCATTGATCCAACCGGGAGATACCGTTTTAGGAATGGATTTATCTGCTGGAGGACATTTGACACATGGTTCACCTGTGAATGTCAGTGGAAAGCTCTATAATTTTGTCAGCTATGGCGTGGATCCTCATACAGAAACGATCGACTATGAAGTTGTTCGTATTTTGGCACGGAAACATCAACCTAAATTAATCGTAGCAGGTGCGAGTGCGTATAGCCGCACCATCGACTTTGCGCGCTTCAGAGAAATCGCTGATGAAGTGGATGCGAAATTAATGGTGGATATGGCACACATTGCTGGATTAGTCGCAACAGGTCTACATCCCAACCCAGTACCTTATGCAGATGTAGTAACGTCAACAACTCATAAAACTTTACGTGGGCCTCGTGGCGGATTGATCTTAACAAATGATGCGGATTTAGCGAAAAAAATTAATAGCGCAGTGTTCCCAGGATTGCAAGGCGGCCCATTAGAACATGTAATCGCAGGAAAAGCTGTTGCCTTTAAAGAAGCGCTAGCACCAGAGTTTAAAGAATATAGTGAACAGGTCCTAAAAAATGCCCAAGCAATGGTCAAAGTCTTTAACCAAGCACCTGAAACACGGGTGATTTCTGGAGCGAGCGACAACCATTTGTTACTGCTTGAAGTTACAGGTTTTGATGTTACTGGACGCGAAGCGGAAGAATTGTTGGATAGTGTGCACATCACCGTAAATAAGAATTCTATTCCATTTGAATCAAAAAGCTTCAAAGAAACGAGTGGGATCAGAATTGGGACACCAGCGATTACTAGTCGTGGTTTTGAAGAAAAGGATGCAAAGCAGGTCGCTGAATTAATCATTGAAACCCTGCGTTCAAAAGGGGACGAGGAAAAACTATCAGAGATTCGCAAAGCCGTTTTAGAATTAACAGATTCTCATCCGATTCATGCACATTAGACTAGTTTTCTTATAGCAGTTGTCTTATAATTAGGAGAAATGCAGAGTGCAGGATATCAGGTTCTCTAGCTAGTAGATTTAATTCTATCTATACCTTAGAGAAATGATAGAAGGCATGAAAAATGATTCTATTAAAATGAATAAGGAGCAATTTATTATGGGCAAGTTTCAAGTAATTGATCATCCATTGATCCAACACAAGTTAACGATTATTCGTGATAAAAACTGTGGAACGAAGGTATTTCGTGAAGTAGTAAATGAAATCGCGATGTTGATGGCGTATGAAGTTTCACGGGATATGCCATTAGAAGATATCGAGATCGAAACACCGATCACGTTGTCTACTCAAAAAACTTTATCTGGTAAAAAAGTTGCGATCGTACCGATTCTACGTGCGGGTATCGGCATGGTAGATGGTATCTTAGAATTGATTCCTGCTGCAAAAGTTGGGCATATTGGCATGTTCCGTGACGAAGAAACGTTGGAACCACATGAATACTTCTTCAAAATGCCAGAAGATATCGATAGTCGTCAATTATTTATCGTTGACCCAATGTTAGCGACAGGTGGATCAGCAATCATGGCGATTGACTCATTGAAAAAACGTGGGGCTTCAAACATGAAATTTGTTTGTTTAGTGGCTGCACCTGAAGGCGTTAAAGCATTACAGGAAGCACACCCAGATGTTGACATATACACTGCAGCGTTAGACGATCAATTGAACGATCAAGGCTATATCGTTCCTGGTCTAGGAGACGCAGGTGACCGTTTATTCGGAACAAAATAAGTACAAACGCGAAGGCAGGAATTTCCTGCTTTCGCGTTTTTTATTTTTTGCTGTATGAATGTGAAGACTAGATAAAAAAGCAGCACGGAAGTCTCCGTACTGCCTGTTGCAATTGAGGATCTAAATCTTTTTCATTTGTTTATAATTGATGACGACAACGCCATTGGAATGAGTAATTAAGTCTTCATTGTCTTGCTTCTCATCAATTTCAATGACTGCTGCGTTTTTCAATTGTTTAGCGACCACCCCAGTTTGAGATTGACCGCGAATAGTGAACATGACGTGTGTCTTTACGGGAAACTTTTTCCCAGCTTCGGAAGGATCAACGTGTGCCTCTATTTTACCAAATGTAGCCATCTATTTCGAACGCCTCCTTTTATCACATACCTAATTTTAGCATATTTTCAAGTTTTTTTCATGTAATCGCTTTTTGAGAAGAATCTTACTTTACTTTTTCGCAGAAGTTTTTTATAATTTCTCTTGTACGAAATGCCAGCTTAGCTCAGTTGGTAGAGCAACGCACTCGTAACGCGTAGGTCACAGGTTCGAATCCTGCAGCTGGCACTACTTCAAGTCGTCATGTCAAAGTTAACTCTTTGATAGTGGCGGCTTTTTATTATTACGGGAAAGAAATTCAAAAAGATTTCAAACTGTTTTTGTAAATTCTATGGTACCGTTAAAGTATAGAGTTTTTTAAGGAGAAGTATGAAGAAAAATTATGTGTTTCATTTAGTCGTGTGGGTCTATATTTTATTTATGCATTTTGGACAACAAACCTTTTCATTTATGGGATTGAATGTTTTTTTAGCGTGGTTGCCTATTCTTTTTGCGCAGCTGTTTATTCAGATAAAGGATTCTTGGCGATGGATTTTTGTCCCTCTGTGGCTTTTGTTTTTCCCAAACATTCCGTATTTAATGACAGATTTATTTCACTTGGCTGCTTTAAGGATTTATCAGCCAGGCGGTCATTTTTTAATGGACTCTCAAGGATGGTGGTCGTATCTTTTATTAGCATTACCGATCGTCTTGATGTTATTTATTGGTATGGCTCAGGTATTCAAATTATTTTCAGCTATTCAACTCAGTAAAAAACAAAAAGTGAGTAGTGTAACTGTATTAGCGCTCCTTTCTAGTATCGCAATTTATATTGGTCGATTTGATCGGGTGCATTCTATCGAATTGGTGGTTCATCCTGTGACTGTTTTGAAATTATTAATTGGCAATTGGTCGGTCGAAAAAATTCAATTTGTCTTGATGTTCAGCATTTTACAGCTGGGAATATGGGGACTGATTTCTTATTTACAACAAGAGACGAAAGAAGAATAAAGATTTTGCAAAGTCAGCGATGCTTGCTTTTCTTTAGGCAAAGAAGCGTCTATAATAGAGCGAGTATACTGGTGGAAAAGAGATGAACGATGGATAGACTAAAAAAGAATAATGATGATAGCCGGATTGATTATGGCGTCATTTTACCCGTATTTTTATTATGTTTGATCGGGATGCTGTCACTATATGTAGCGTTGACTCATGATACTATCAGAGATCCCAATGTTTTTCGTGGGCTTGCGATGCAGGCGATTTGGTATGTAGTTGGAGCATTAGCCGTTGTAATTATCATTCATTTAGATGCAAAGCTTCTGTGGCGTCTGACGCCATTTTTATATGTTATTGGTTTGGCTGTTATGTTGGCATTGTTGAAATATTACGATCCTGCATTGGCTGCTTCAACAGGTTCAAAAAACTGGTTCAAGTTTGGTACATTTACATTCCAGCCATCGGAATTGATGAAAATCGCCTATATTTTAATGATGGCATTGATTATTACCAAACATAACGTAACGAATAAACTGCATTCGTTAAAGTCTGATGTCTTTTTAATTGGCAAGATGCTGCTAGTGACCCTCCCAGTGCTTGGGTTGATTTTAGCACAAAAGGATTTTGGGACCATGTTGGTTTTCTTAGCCATTTTTTCAGGAATGTTTCTGATGTCGGGAATATCTTGGTTGATTTTAGTTCCGGCGATTGTGTTAGCAGTAGTTGTAGGCGGGACCTTGATCTTTTTAGTAACGACGGATTCTGGACGAGAACTGCTTACTCATATTGGTTTTAAGAATTATCAATTTGCCCGAATTGACTCATGGCTAGAGCCTTTTCATGATCCTCAGGGGAAAAGCTATCAATTGGCTCGTTCATTGATGGCGATTGGTTCTGGCGGAATGTTTGGAACGGGCTATAATGTTAGTCATGTCTATGTGCCAGTACGTGAATCCGATATGATTTTTACTGTAATCGGAGAAAATTTTGGTTTTATTGGCGGGGCCTTTGTTATTTTGCTCTATTTTATTTTGATTTATCGAATGATTCGGTTATGCTTTGACATGAATAATGAATTTTATGCTTATATCGCTTCAGGAATTATCATGATGATGCTGTTTCATGTTTTTGAAAATATTGGGGCAAATATTGGATTACTGCCATTAACAGGGATTCCACTACCATTTATCAGTCAAGGAGGATCATCGATCTTAGGAAATATGATCGGGATTGGCTTAATTTTATCGATGCGCTATCAAAGTGCGAATAAGAAACCTATTAGGAGGACACGCAGTGCTTAAATTTTATTGGTATCCTAAATGTTCAACCTGTCGTAAAGCAAAAGCTTGGCTGGATCAAGCGGGAATTGATTATGAAACGATTGATTTGGTTCAAGAGACACCTTCAGCTGATACTTTTGAAAAGTGGCTCACAGCTAGTGATCTGCCTGTAAGAAGATTTTTTAATACAAGCGGCATGAAATATCGTGAGCTTGGATTGAAGGATAAGATGGCTGAATTATCCGTTAAAGAAGCTAGTGATTTATTGGCAAGCGATGGGATGCTAGTAAAGCGCCCG
This sequence comes from Enterococcus sp. DIV0170, assembly GCF_051710765.1. Taxonomy (NCBI): domain Bacteria; kingdom Bacillati; phylum Bacillota; class Bacilli; order Lactobacillales; family Enterococcaceae; genus Enterococcus; species Enterococcus sp. DIV0170. The sequence continues at coordinate 2,306,361 of NZ_JBIOLG010000001.1, read as the reverse complement.
TTGTTAATCAAAGAGGATCAATTTTTATTAAATGGTTTTAAAGAAACAACTTACGAAGGAGCGTTTTAAATAAATGAGTTACTTGAAAAAAAATGAAGGTCTATGGATCTTGCACAATGATAAAGATTTTTGTATGGGATTAACAGCAGAGATGGCAGAAACGCTTGGCGAGGTGACGTTCATTTCTTTACCAAAAATTGGTCAAACGGTTAAGGCTGGAGAACCTTTATTGGAGATTGAAGCTGAAAAAGCTGTTCAAGAATTCAAAAGCCCATTAACAGGTGTTGTTTCCTCAGTTAGTGAAAAAGTTTTGGCTGATCCGGCCGCGCTGAATGTAAAAGAAGAATTAGATGCCTGGATCTTGTCATTACGTGAAGTTGATGTCGACGAGTTTGAAAACTTATAAAGAAATTTTCATTTGATGTTTGACAGGATAAAATCTCCTTGATATAATCCTTTCATACACATGAGAAAGCGATGAAAAGAAAAGTACATCTGATTAAAGTACAAAGAGAGCTCCAGTATGCTGAAAAGGAGTTACGGAAATGAGATGGAAAATGGTCTTTGAGCAGGATGGACGAAGCAGGTGCCAAGTCTATCACGGGAGTGCCCGTTACAGCACCTCAGTATACGTGGAAAACAAGTACTGGCAGAGGTTGTGATCGTAAGGTCAGAACGAATTTTAGGTGGTAACACGGAAGTCAAACTTTCGTCCTAAGTGTACATTCGTACATTTTTTAGGGCGGAAGTTTTTTTGTTGTTTTAGAAGGAATGAATTTCGTGAGTTCCGAGTCAGCTGTGGCCGGACTGATCCTATCTAGGGTATCTGTGATGAATAGTTATCCGCAAGTTGGATATGTGAAAGGGAGTAAGAGAAACATGGCATTGATTGAGTTAAATCAAGTAGGGAAAAGTTTTACCGGCAAAACGGGACCAATCCACGCAGTCAATGGAATCAATTTAGCGATCGAAGAAAAGGATGTTTACGGCATCGTAGGTTATTCGGGTGCTGGAAAGAGCACACTGGTTCGATTGCTGAACGGATTAGAGACACCAACAGCTGGACAAGTTCTAGTAAATGGTGAAGACGTGGCTACATTGCAGGGACCTGCTTTAAGAACATTTCGGAAAAAAGTTGGAATGATTTTCCAGCATTTCAATCTATTATGGTCACGAACGGTCATCGAAAATATTCAATTACCATTAGAGCTGGCAGGTGTAGCCAAAGATCAACGAAAAAAGAAAGCAGAAGAATTATTGAGTCTTGTGGGGCTTGATGGAAGAGGGGACGCTTACCCTTCCCAATTATCTGGTGGACAAAAACAAAGAGTCGGTATCGCACGAGCCTTAGCCAATGATCCAGACATCTTGCTTTGTGATGAGGCGACAAGTGCACTAGACCCCCAGACAACGGAAGAAGTTTTAGAGCTATTAGCAAATATCAATAAACAGCTTGGGTTGACAATTGTGTTGATCACACATGAGATGAATGTGATTCGTAAAATCTGTAACAAGGTCGCTGTGATGGAATTAGGAAAAATCGTAGAGGAAGGCTCTGTTCGAGAAGTTTTCCGCCATCCACAACAGGAAGTGACCAAGATTTTCGTTCAACAGGATCTTGAGCCAAAAGCAGACCCATCTGAGTTATTGAAAGAATTTATTAAAGAAAATCCAAAAGGCACGTTAGCGACTTTGCACTTCTTAGAAGACAATGCCAATGAACCGGTCGTTTCTCAGGCGATACGCAAGTTTCCAATTAATATTAGTATCGTCTATGGAAATATCGAACGTGTAACCGGAAATTCTTTTGGCACACTGACGGTTCAATTTACAGGGGACACCGACAAAATCGAAGAAGCCATCAACTTTATTGAGACTCAACAAGTTGGAGTGGAGGTGCTGCATCGTGGATAAGAGCTTTTCAGAAACGTATCTAAATTTTCAACAGGTGTCTTGGGATACCTTAAAAGAAGCGATCAATGATACATTGTTTATGACCATTGTTTCCATGCTGATTGTTTTTGTTCTAGGATTGCTGTTAGGTTTACTGCTATATTCATTAGGAAGAAAGCATTCAGCAGCCCGCAGTATCTTGTATGGATTGGTGTCTATTCTTAGCAACATTTTCCGATCCACGCCATTTATGATCCTAATGGTGTTGATCATTCCGTTTACCAAAGCTTTGGTAGGAACAATGTTAGGAGCCAAAGCTGCGATTCCAGCCTTGGTTTTATCAGCAGCACCATTTTATGCGCGATTAGTCGAAATTGCTTTTCGTGAAGTGGATTCAGGAGTTTTAGAAGCGGCGGATGCTATGGGAGCAAGCTATTTTCAAACTATTTACAAGGTGTTAATTCCGGAAAGCTTGCCCGCATTGATTTCAGGACTAACGGTCACATCGGTATCCATGATTGGATTCACCGCAATGGCTGGGGCGATAGGAGCGGGCGGACTCGGAGCACTAGCTTGGCAGGAAGGGTATCAACGGGGAAATTACACGGTTACTTTAGTAGCGACGGTGATTATCCTCATTATCGTATTCATTGTTCAAGGGATTGGCGATTTCTTGACAAAACGAACAGATAAACGGTAACAATTAAAACAAGAGAAACAAAAAATTATCTTTTTGAAAATATAAACTGATTAAAACTATTAGGGGGAACGAACAATGAAAAAGAAAATTTTAGGTTTTGCGGCAGTAGCTTTATTAACGGTAGGATTAGCAGCTTGTGGAAATGGGGATTCAGGTTCATCAGACAGCAGCAGTAAAGAAAAAAGTGATACATTAGTTGTAGGAGCTTCTCCAACACCTCACGCTGAAATTTTAGAACATGTAAAACCATTACTTGAAAAAGAAGGCGTGAATTTAGAAATTAAAAAATTCGATGATTATGTATTACCAAATAAGGCATTAGCCGATAAGGATATCGATGCCAATTATTTCCAACACAAGCCTTTCTTTGAGAAAGCCGTAAAAGAAAATGATTACAAATTCACCGATGCCGGTGCGATCCATATCGAACCAATGGGCTTATATTCTAAGAAGATCAAAGATATCAAGGACTTAAAAGATGGTGCGACGATAATTACATCGAGTTCTGAATCTGACTGGGGTCGTATTATCACCATTTTACAAGATGCTGGACTAGTTAAAGTAAAAGATGGAGTAGATTTAGAAACAGCCACGTTTGATGACATCGCTGAAAATCCTAAGAAATTGAAATTTGACCACTCGATTGATCCTGCTTTGCTAGCGACAACCTACAGCAATGACGAAGGTGATTTAGTAGCAATCAATGCGAACTTTGCTTATGGTGCAGGGTTGAACCCAGTAAAAGATGCTGTGTTGCTTGAAAAAGACACATCACCATATGCAAATATTCTTGCTGTTCGTACGGAAGACAAAGACGATGCTCGCGTCAAGAAATTAGTCAAAGTCTTACACGAAAAAGATGTACAAGACTGGATCTTAGAAAAATGGGACGGCTCTGTAAAACCGGTAAATGAATAAGATACTTTTTGAACCTCAGTACAAATGTATTGAGGTTTTTTGGTTGTTGAAACAGCTCACATAGAGTGATCGATTTGGATCATTTTATGTGAGCTGTTTTATCGTTAAAAGACTTTTAACCCGAAAAACAGTCAAAATATTGAACGGTTTAGATAGCGATGCTATAGTTATCACCATAAACAGGAAAGCGCTATCCTAGTTGTAAAGGTAGGTTTTATGATGAAGTTGATTGATTTGCTGGTGAACGATTTGATTGTTTTTGATGAATCAATTCGATCAAAAAAAGAGTTGTTTGAGAAACTGGGACAATTATTGGAAGAAGAGCAACGTGTCTCAAAAGCAAAAAAAGTGATCAAAGATTTGTATCGAAGAGAAGAAGAGACATCTACTGGAATAGAGGATGGTTTTGGAATCCCTCATGCCAAAAGTAAAGCTGTTTTACAGCCTACAATTTGCTTTGCACATACTGGAAAGATTACTGATTATGTAGGTCTGGATGGAAGAAATATTGAATGGGTTTTTGCTATTTTGGTACCGCAAAAAACTGCAGATATTCATTTAGAAATTTTGAGTAAGTTGTCACGAAAGCTAATGAATGAATCATTTCGAACCCAGCTGAAAAATGCTGGAAGCCCAATGGAAGTATTAGAGATAATGAGTAAGGAGGAATCATCATGAAAATCATTGGAATAACTGCTTGTCCTACAGGAATTGCACACACGTATATGTCTGCTGAAAAACTAGAGGTTACAGCGAAAAATTTGGGTCATGATGCTAAGTTTGAAACCCAAGGAGCAAAAACTGAAAATGTACTTACCCCTAGTGAAATTGAAGAAGCAGATGCGATTATATTAGCAGTAGATAAAGATATAGATACTAGTCGATTTGCAGGTAGAAAGATCAAACGTGTTTCTACCGGACGAGCGATTAAAGAGCCAGAGAAAGTGATTGAAGAGGCTTTAGAAGATATTGGGACGATTAAAGTTTCTTTAGATAAGAAAAGTGGCTCACAAGAACAAAAGAGTGGAATTTATAATCATTTTATGAACGGCGTCAATTATATGCTGCCATTTGTCATTGCGGGCGGAATAATCATAGCACTAAGCTTTGCCTTTGGAATTACGGCATCGGATCCAAAGTCTGATGATTACAATGCACTCGCAGGTGCGTTATCTACGATCGGCGGAGGAACGGCCGTTGCAATGATGGTACCAGCTTTAGGAGCAGGTATTGCTAGTTCAATCGCTGGAAAGGCAGGTTTTGCCCCAGGAATTGTTGCAGGTTTGTTGGCGGCAAATGGTGGCTCTGGGTTTTTAGGTGGGATGATCGGAGGTCTATTAGCGGGGTATATGACGGATCTTTTAGCGAATAGAATTAATATCAAGCAGCAATTTGCAGCAATCTATCAATTAATCGTTGTTCCCTTGGTTTCTATCTTAGTTATTGGATTAGCGATGGTTTTCTTAATTGATAAGCCGATCGCATGGGTACTAGATGCTTTGACTAGCTGGTTAAATGGTCTGGGGAATACTTCAGGACTAATGTTTGGCTTATTGATCGGTATCATGATGGCGGCAGATATGGGTGGACCGATAAATAAATCGATCTCAACTTTTTCAATAGGCTTGATGTCCGCTGGTGTCAATGCGCCAATAGCTGCCTGTATGGCAGCAGGCATGACACCGCCATTAGGATTAGCATTGGCAACGATTCTATTCAAAAATAAGTTCACGAAAGAAGAACGGACTTCAGGACAATCATGTTGGATTTTAGGTGCTTCTTATATTACTGAAGGTGCGATTCCCTTTGCAGTCGCCGATCCAATTCGTGTAATCCCTAGCCTAATGCTTGGCTCAGCAACTGCTGCGGGAATCTCCATGGCAGCCGGTGTTACTTCGATGGCTCCACATGGCGGCATTTGGGTGATGTTAATTCCAAATGTAATGAACAATTTGCCGATGTATCTTCTGGCGATTGTCGCAGGTACGTTAGTAACAGCAGTAGCAGTTGGTTTATTGAAAAAACCTGTAACTGTTGAGAATAATAAAATGATTAATGAGGTGAAAATGTAATGTTATATACAATGAAGGATTTATTGAAAGTAGCAAAAGAAAACCAGTTTGCGGTTCCTGCGTTTAATATTTGCAGTTACGATATGATGAAGGCGATTATGGAAGAGGTCGAAAAACAAAATGCACCAGTAATTTTAGAAATCCATCCTGATGAAATTGCCTACCTAAATGATGAGTTTGTTGCGGCGGCTAAAGAATATGCCCACAATAGCAAAGTTCCGGTGGTCATTCATATGGATCATGGTGGTTCAGTGAAAGACGTTATGCGGGCAATTCGTAATGGGTATACATCTGTGATGATTGATGCTTCAACACAGACTTTTGAAGACAATATGAGTTTAACAAAGGAAGTTGTAAAATTGGCACATGATGTAAATGTTTCCGTTGAAGCAGAATTAGGAACTATTGGGAATAATGGTTCGGCAGAAGGGGGAACGGCGAATATCATCTATACTGATCCGAATCAAGCAGAAGAATTTGTGAAAGAAACAGGAATTGACACCTTAGCTGTAGCAATTGGAACTGCACATGGGTTGTACCCGAAAGATATGCCTCCTAAGTTGAACATTGATCTATTAAAAGAGTTAAATCAACGTATCGATATTCCTTTTGTTTTGCATGGTGGTTCTGGAAATCCTGATTCTGAGGTTAGCGAAGCTGTGAAATATGGTGTAGCAAAAGTCAATCTAAGCTCAGATCTGAAAAGCGTCTTCTTTGAGGCTTTAAGAGCTATTTTGACGAATAATCCTGAGATGTACGAGCCAGGCGATGTATATCCTGAGGCGAATGAGAAAGTGAAAGAAGTGGTAAAACATAAATTAGGCGTGCTTAACACGATCGGAAAAGCTGGATTATACTAATCAAAAGACAGAACTTTCAATTTTTTTGGAAGGGCTGTCTTCTTTTCCTTTATAAAAGTTATAATCAGTTATAGAAAAGAATAGGGGGAGAAAGATGCTAAGTGCAATTGAGGATCGACAACAACAAATTGTCAATTATTTAAAAGTACATCAGTTTGCAACGGTCACTGATTTGATTGAGCTTGTCAATTATAGTGAAGCTACTGTAAAAAGAGATCTTGTCTTGCTTGAAGAAAGTGGGCTGATCAGGCGGACACGTGGCGGTGCGATGATTATTGACAATAAAAAAATCGATGTTCCATATTTAATGAAAGTAACTCGTTTGAATGAAGAAGACAATAAACAATATATCGCAGATGTCGCGGAGACTTTGGTAAAGGATGATATGGTCATTTTTTTAGATTCTAGTACTACCAGCTTACATTTAATCAAGAATTTAAGTAAGTTTGATGGTCTACAGGTCATTACTAATGGGGTTCTTACGGCAGCCATGCTAAGCGAGTTCACTACAGCTCATGTATCTGTCTTAGGTGGTTCAATTGTGCCGAAGCGAGCGACAATTAATGGATCAAAAGCATACAATGACATATTAACTTATAATGCAGATATTGCCTTTATTGGTTGTCGAGGCTTAGATTTTGAGCATGGCGTGACTGAGACACATGAAGGAGAAGCGCTGATTAAAAAAGCCTTCCGAAGACAGGCCAATCATTTGGTCGTTTTGGCAACGGATGATAAATTGGATCACAAATATATGTATCAAGCAATCGCCTGTCATGAGATCGATTATCTGATTACTGAGAAACCTTTATCCGCAGAGAAGATGAGTAGATTAAATCACCACCATATCAAATGCTTATACTAATCTTGCAAAAACACTGAGAGCTATTTTTCAGTGTTTTTTTGCAATAGATTTTTATTGTTTTACAAAAAGGATGTTCATAAAGATTGTATTATTGATAAACTATAAGAAAAGAGATGTTTTAGAAACAATATAGTTTTTTTATTATTTGTATTTTAGAAAGAAAAGGAGGAGAAGCATGAAAGTTCAAGGTCAGTGCCTTTGTGGGGAAGTGCATATCACCATTCCTCAAATTTCAGAAGAGATCACCGTTTGTCATTGTCACATGTGTCAAAAGTTTTTTGGCGGGACATTTATGTCCTTGGCAGGGGTAACGCAGAAGGATTTTACTTTTACCGGAAAGGAGCAGCTGCATCGTTTTCAATCTTCCGAATGGGCAGAACGAGGTTCCTGTAAAAAGTGCGGCAGCAGTTTGTTCTACCATAGCCTAACGGATGATGAGTATTATTTCCCAGCGGGACTGTTTGATGAAGTCGATCAGGCCAAGCTAATGGAGGAAATCTTTTATGATCAAAAACCTGCTTTCTTCCATTATAAAGAACCGACTGAAAAATTAACGGAGGCTGCGTTTTTGGAAAAGCTTTTCCAAGAGCCAGAGGAACATCCTTTAGAGTGAACAAATTTATAATTATTCTAAATAAAAGGCTCTTTTTAAAAAGAAAATTGGTGAATCAGTTTGTATTCCATTCTCATTTAGTCTAAAATATGTGAGAACGAGAAAAAAATTTTGGAGGTACATTCATGTCAGTTTTAGAAATCAAAGACTTACACGTTGCCATTGAAGATAAAGAGATTTTAAAAGGTGTAAACCTTGTGATGAAAACGGGAGAAATCCACGCTATCATGGGACCAAACGGTACAGGTAAATCTACCTTATCAGCGGCAATCATGGGGAACCCAAACTACGAAGTTACAAAAGGGGAAATCCTTTTCGATGGGAAAAATATTTTAGATTTAGAGGTAGATGAGCGCGCACGCTTAGGGCTGTTTTTAGCGATGCAATACCCAAGTGAGATTCCAGGAATTAGTAATGCAGAGTTCATGCGTGCAGCGATGAATGCTCGCCGTGAAGAAGACGACAAAATCTCCGTTATGCAATTCTTAAAAAAATTAGATAAAAAAATGGAACTATTGAACATGCCAGAAGAAATGGCTGAACGCTATTTGAACGAAGGCTTCTCTGGTGGGGAAAAGAAACGGAACGAAATTTTACAGTTATTAATGATCGAACCAACCTTTGCGATCTTAGATGAAATCGATTCTGGTCTAGATATCGACGCCTTGAAAGTCGTAGCTAAAGGAATTAACGAAATGCGTGGCGAAGAATTCGGTGCGTTGATCATTACCCATTATCAACGTCTATTGAACTACATCGTACCTGATGTGGTGCATATTATGATGGATGGACGAGTAGTCTTGACTGGCGATGCAGAATTAGCGAAACGTTTAGAAGCTGAAGGCTATGCAGGGATTTCTGCTGAATTAGGTATCGATTACAAAGAAGAAGTTTAGGAGGGCAAGATAGATGAAAAAATGGACAGAATATCTTGAGGCCGTTAAAACTTTTTCAGCCGAATGGGGCGAACCTCAATGGATGACTGACTTGCGTGTTAATGCGTTGAATAAAATCGATGAACTGCCTTTGCCTGTGATTGAAAAAGTGAAATTTGCTCGTTGGAATCTTTACAATGTAAAACCAGAACACCAAGAAGCAGTGAGTACGATTCCTAGCTTTGATCAAATGAAAGACAATCCAATGATCGTACAAGCTGGTGAAACAACTGTTTTCGAACAAATTTCACCAAATCTTGCCGAGCAAGGAGTAATCTTCACTGATCTACTGACAGCGATGCAAGAGCATCCTGATTTAGTCAAAGAATACTACATGCAAAAGGCTGTACCAGTTGAAGAAAATTCATTGACGGCACTGCATGCAGCTTTTATGAATAATGGAATTTTCTTATATGTACCGAAAAATGTTGTGATCGAAGAGCCAATCGAAAGTCTTTTCTTGCACAATGGGGATGACGATGCGCATTTCTTCAAGCATGTCTTGATTGTGGCGGAAGACAACAGTGAGTTTTCATATTTGGAGCGCTTTGAATCACAAGGAGAAGCAGCGAAGAAGCTGTCTGGGAATGTCGTAGTCGAAGTAATCACGAAACCAGGCGCACGTGTGAAATTCTCAGCGGTAGATTCCTTAGGCACCAATATTGCTACTTATATGAATCGTCGCGGCTACTTGATGCGTGACTCGATGATTGATTGGGCAATTGGGATCATGAATGATGGCAATGTGATCGCAGACTTTGACTCTGATTTAGTCGGCGAAGGCTCTCATTCAGAAGTCAAGATCGTAGCTATCAGTGACGGTAAGCAAATTCAAGGAATTGATACTCGAGTGACAAACAAAGCGCCTCATACGATTGGACACATTTTGCAGCATGGAGTTATTTTAGAGAAATCGACCTTGACCTTCAATGGAATCGGGCATATCTTAAAAGGAGCAAAGGGGGCCGATGCACAACAAGAAAGTCGTGTATTGATGCTATCTGAGAAATCTCGCGGAGATGCCAATCCAATTCTTTTGATTGATGAAAATGAAGTAACTGCTGGGCACGCGGCCAGTGTTGGACGCGTTGACCCAGATGAATTATTCTACTTGATGAGTCGCGGATTAGAAAAAGCGGCAGCAGAACGCTTAGTCATTCGCGGATTTTTAGGACCTGTTATTACTGCTATTCCAGTGAAAGCCACCCAAGAGCAACTGATCGCAACGATCGAAGGGAAGTTGAGTAAATAATGAGGGATTTTTCTACGATTAGAAAAGATTTTCCGATTCTTTTCCAAGAAGTAAATGATGAACCACTTGTTTATTTAGACAATGCAGCAACCACACAAAAGCCGACGCAAGTCTTAGACGTCCTGCGTCATTACTACGAACATGATAATGCCAATGTACATCGCGGGGTCCATACTTTAGCCGAACGGGCGACGGAAGATTATGAGAATAGTCGAGAAAAAGTTCGGGCATTTATCAACGCTAAAGAAACAGCTGAGGTGTTGTTTACTCGAGGTACGACCACCGGGTTAAATTGGTTAGCACGAAGTTATGGGGATGCCTTCATTAAGGAAGGTGACGAGATCGTTATTTCTTACATGGAGCATCATTCCAATATTATCCCATGGCAACAGTTAGCGGCACGGAAGGGGGCGACATTACGCTACCTACCACTGACCGACGAAGGTTTCATTGATATGACTGCCGCAAAAGAGATGATCAATGAAAAAACAGCGATTGTTTCATTGGCCTATGTATCAAATGTTCTTGGTGTCATCAATCCAATTAAAGAATTGGCAGAGATGGCTCATGAGAACGACGCTGTGATGATCGTAGATGGTGCCCAAGCAGCACCGCATATGATAGTTGATGTACAAGCGTTGGATGCAGACTTTTTCGCCTTTAGCGGGCATAAAATGTGCGGGCCGACTGGAATCGGTGTATTATATGGCAAACGTCAATTGTTAGAACAAATGGAGCCGGTCGAATTCGGCGGTGAAATGATAGATTTTGTCAATCTTTACGATAGTTCATGGAAAGAGCTGCCATGGAAATTTGAAGCTGGTACTCCGAACATTGCTGGAGCAATCGCTCTAGGCGGAGCAATCGATTACTTGAATGAGATTGGTATGGAGAATATTCATCGTTATGAGCAAGAACTGGTTGCCTACGTTTTACCTAAATTACAAGCGATCGGCGGTATCACCATTTACGGACCGCAAGATCCTGAACATCATACTGGTGTGGTTGCTTTCAATTTGGAAGGCATCCATCCCCATGATGTGGCGACTGCTCTAGATATGGAAGGTGTCGCTGTACGTGCAGGACACCATTGTGCACAACCGTTAATGAACTATTTAAATCTGCCAGCGACGGCACGGGCTAGCTTCTATTTTTATAATACGAAAGAAGATGCGGACCGTTTGATCGAAGCAATCAAGGCGACGAAGGAGTTTTTCAAAGATGGCGCTATCTAAATTAGATAATTTATACCGGCAAGTAATCTTGGACCATTCCTCTCATCCACACCATCGCGGGAAGCTAAGTGATTCTACGCAAACGATCGAGATGAACAATCCGACTTGCGGCGATGTGATCGAACTTGAATTGATCGTCAAGGACGACGTCATTACAGACATTGCCTTTTCTGGGAGCGGCTGCTCAATTTCCACTGCAAGTGCATCCATGATGACAGATGCGGTGATTGGCAAGCCCGTTTCAGAAGCCGAACATCTAGCAGTGATTTTTGCTCAAATGGTTCAAGGAAATGAGATTCCTGAAAAAGATGAAGAAGCCTTAGGAGATGCAGCGATGCTTAGCGGTGTTGCAAAATTCCCAGCTCGAATCAAATGCTCAACCTTGGCTTGGAAGGCACTAGGCAAAGCTTTGACTAGCGAACAAGGAAAAGCTCGCGAAGGGCAATTTCATAAAGAATAAATGAGTGAACGACTAATCTTTTTTTTAGTCAGAAAATGAATACATTAAAACGAATAAGGAGCGGGAATACATGAGTGTACCTGAAATGCAAGAGGAATATCAATTTGGCTTCCACGATGATATTGAACCAGTCTTTACGACGGGTGAAGGTCTGTCAGAAGAAGTCATTCGCGAAATCTCCCGCGCAAAAGGAGAACCGGATTGGATGTTGGATTTCCGTTTGAAATCCTTAGAAACATTCAGAAAATTAGATATGCCTAATTACGGACCTGATTTGTCCGAATTGGATTACGATAAAATTAACTACTTCATTCGTTCAAGCGATAAGCCAGCTCGCGATTGGGATGATGTGCCAGAAGAAATCAAGACGACCTTTGAACGTCTTGGGATTCCAGAAGCAGAACGTGCATACTTAGCCGGTGCCTCTGCCCAATACGAATCAGAAGTGGTATATCACAACATGAAAGACGAGTTCACCAAATTAGGGATCGTCTTTACCGATACCGATTCAGCCTTGAAGGAGTATCCTGAATTGTTCAAGGAATACTTCGGCACATTAGTACCACCATCAGACAATAAATTGGCTGCGTTAAACTCAGCTGCTTGGTCTGGCGGAACTTTTATCTACGTGCCAAAAGGTGTGAAAACCGATATTCCGATCCAGTCGTACTTCCGTATCAACTCGGCAAATACCGGACAATTCGAACGTACACTGATCATCGTCGACGAAGGCGCCAGCATCAACTATGTTGAAGGCTGTACGGCTCCAACGTATTCTTCTGACAGCTTGCATGCCGCAGTCGTAGAAGTTTTCGTTAAAAAAGACGGCTACTGCCGTTATACAACGATCCAAAACTGGTCAAACAACGTATATAGTTTGGAAACCAAACGTGGACAAGCTCAAGAAAATGCGACAATGGAATGGGTCGACGGAAACTTAGGCTCAAAAGTAACCATGAAATACCCAAGCGTTTATATGGAAGGTAAAGGCGCCCGAGGTACAATGCTATCAATCGCTGTAGCCGGAAAAAACATTGTGTTAGATAACGGTGCCCGGATGATCCATAATGCACCAAATACATCCAGCTCGATTGTTTCAAAATCCATCGCCAAAGACGGCGGCGCAGTAGATTACCGTGGAACCGTCCGCTTCGGTCGAAACAGTGCTGGCTCATTCAGCCACATCGAGTGCGATACGATTATCATGGATGATCAATCAAGCTCCGATACGATTCCGTATAATGAGATCCTGAATGGAAATGTATCTTTAGAACACGAAGCGAAGGTTTCAAAAATCTCCGAAGAACAGTTGTACTATCTAATGAGTCGCGGTATCTCTGAACAAGAAGCGACTGAGATGATTGTTATGGGATTCGTTGAACCATTTACCAAAGAATTACCAATGGAATACGCTGTTGAACTTAACCGTCTGATTCAGTATGAGATGGAAGGGTCTGTGGGGTAGTACCTAAATTTTAAGCTAGAAACCTTGTTGTATGGGTTTCTAGCTTTTTTAATAGAAAATTTTGCTTGAGACAAAATATGAAAAGATTTGGACACAGAAAATAAGTCTCGTCACCTTATTTCGTGACGAGACTTATTCAATGTATGAGTCAAAACTAAACGATCTGTTTTTGTTTTATCGATCTTGTATATAATAATTCGGATGGTCTATTTATTCACCCTCAACAACCGGCTCAACCACAACTTCTTCAATCCGCCGATTCCTCATCTTCGAAATAGTCATCTTCAAACCATCTAACTGAATCGTTTCGCCTTCTATGGGGATTCGTTCGATTGAAGCTAAAATATAACCTGCGACCGTTGTAGAATTCGTTGTATTAGAAATATTGAAAAGCTCCTCTAAGCACTCGAAGTCTGAACGACCATTTACTAAGAAGCTGCCATCTGCTAGTTTGTAATAATCCAGTTCTTTACTATCATATTCATCCCAGATTTCTCCGACCAATTCTTCAATAATATCTTCTAGCGTGACGAGGCCGGCAGTTCCACCGTATTCATCAATAATGATAGCGATATGGATTTGATCGGCTTGAAATTTCTTCATCAGCTCTGAAATCTTCATGCTCTTCGGCACAAAGCTGATAGGTTTGACAATTTCTTCTAATTTTTTTTCGCCTTTTCGTACATGGTAATAAAAATCCTTTTGATTTACTACACCCTTCACATCATCGATACTATCTTGACAATAGGGGAGGCGAGATAAACCGGAAGATTCAAAAATTTCTGCTATTTCTTCTGTACTTTTTTTACTGTTAATGGAAATGATATCTGTGCGGGGTACAAAAATTTTTTGTACTTCCAAATCATTAAATGCTACCACACTCTTAATCAGAAGTTCATCATCCTCATCAATCGATCCCTCTTGTGCTGCTTCCTCCACAAGGATCAACAATTCATCTTCGGTAATGGAAGGAGTTGCTTCTTTGTTTGGTAATAGTTTCATTAATCCAACTTTTAGGATAGAAAAAAAGAGTGTCAACGGATAAAAAATGGTCATCAAAATTTTTAGTGGTCGAGCAACTGAAAGTGCGAAAGTCTCAGGGGATTCTTTTGCCAATGTCTTAGGAAATATCTCACCAAAAGTTAAAACTAGAATCGTCATTACAACCGTCGATAGCGTCACACCGACGTTACCAAAATAGCGGACAAATAGAACAGTCGCAATAGAAGAACTTGCGATATTTACGATATTGTTTCCGATAAGAATTGCTGACAAAAGACGATCGAAATTATGAAACAAGTCCAAAACGGTCCTGGCTTTATTATTTCCTTCCTCTGCCAATTTAGTGATTCGAATGCGATTCAATGAAGAATAGGCCGTTTCACTTGAAGAAAAAAACGCTGACAAAGCTAATAATATACCCAGTACTACAATCATTATGCTCAAGTTATCCAAAAAGCTTCCTCCTTATAGTTCTCCCCTAATGCAAAAAAGCACCCTGTTTGCAGACAGCGCACTTTGGGATTACTAGTATCAATCACAAATTCTTCTTTTTTAATACACAACGAGTCCTCGTCATCCAAAGTATCATTCTCCTATCTTAAATAAAAACTCTTTAATTAACCGTATCGTAGTCCAAATTGAATGTCAAGACACGATTTTTCACAAGTTAACAAGTTTAAGAGACTTTCTAAAAATCATATTTTCTCATGAATCCGTTTTCTAACTGTCTCGAATAATGATATCATTGTATTAGTGTAGTATTCCTCTTTTTTATTCGATTCACCAAGACAACCTGCCCGCAACTTAAATCCATAAAGAATCTCTCAATTGAACAAATTCAGCTGTCCTATTTTCATTTGAAGTCTTTTTGCTTTGGAAAAGGGAGGTAGAACGATGTTCCAAGATTACAAAGTTGTGATTACTGGTGCGACTTCTGGTATCGGTCTAGCTACGGCTCGACTGTTTATCAGGGAGGGCGCGACAGTGATTGGGATCGGACGGAATTTTAGCAAAACGAAGGAGTTAGGCGATCAGTTTATTCCTTGTACCTGTGATGTACGAAACGCTGATGAAATCGTAAAGACGTGCGAATTTATCAAAGACACTTTTGACAATGAGTTGGATGTATTTGTGAACAATGCAGGTTTTGGTGAGAATACAACGATTCGCGATGTCACAGTCGATCAATTTGATCGTTGCTTCAGTCTTTTGTTACGGGCGCCTATGTTGTTTGCCAAAGAATTGTATCCTCTTTTATTAAATGCTCCGAAAAACAACGCAAGTATCATCAACACTGCTTCTGCAGCCAGTCGAACTGTCAGCTCTGAAAATCCTCTATATAATTTAGCGAAAAACGCCGTGGTGCTGTATACCAAACAGCAAGCCCAGGGCTTTATTGGCGTGCGTTGCAATAGTGTGTCGCCAGGTTTTATTCAAACACCGATATTTCAGCGTGAGGGTGTCAACATGGAAGAAAATGCTGTGTTAGCGATGTACGATCAGATGGCGAAGGTTACTTGTGGACGAACAGGGAAACCAGAAGAAGTAGCGGATCTGATTGCGTTTCTAGCCTCAACGGATGCACAGTACATCAATGGTGCCGATGTGTTGATTGACGGCGGCTTGATGACAGTCAGTAATTAGAGGGAGGAAAATAAAATGTTAAATGATTATATTGTAATGATTACTGGCGCGACTTCTGGCATCGGTTTGGCGACAACGAAGGAGTTTCTGGATCAGGGAGCAAAGGTGATTGGGATTGGACGGAATTTTAGTCGGACGAAGGAGTTAGGCGAGAATTTTTTGCCATTTAAATGTGATGTAACGGATGAGGAGCAGATCAAAGCGGCTGTGGATTTTGCGAAGGAAAAATTTGGTAAACTGGACAGTTTGATTTGTAATGCGGGTTCGGCGATCGTGGGTACGGTTGAAGAGGTTGATTCGGGGGAATTGGAACGGGCATTTCAGCTGTATGTCTTGCATGCGGCAATGTGTACCAAGTATTGTGTACCGCTTTTGCGCAAGTCAGATAATCCGAGTATCACCCATACTGCTTCGGTAGCGTCTTTCATGATTGGGGATTCGGTTCCTTATAATGTCTTGAAGGCAGCATTGCTGAATTATACGCGACAAAGTGCAGCAGCACTATTAAACAATAATCCAGCGGATATGTTTGGACGACCAAAAGCAGTGACAGAAATTGACGAGGGTGACAATACTTTTATTCGGGTAAATGCGGTTTGTCCGGGATTGATTCGCACAAATTTGATGCCAGATCAAGCGTGGGAGATGTTGGGCACTGAAGCTGCTTTGAAGGCGATCCCTAGTCGTCGAATCGGGGAAGACTGGGAACCAGCAAAATTATTTGCCTTTCTAGCTTCACAAAAAGCCAGCTTTATCACTGGTGCGACTATCACGATCGACGGCGGCTGGTATACAACGCATGCACGAGTTTAGATTATGAAGGAGGACTTGAAATGAAGGAAAAATATGCACCACTATTTGAACCAATTGATTTGAAACACGGTGGACGTTTGGCAAATCGTTTTGCGATGTGTCCGATGGTAGTTTTTGCGGCGGATCCAGCAACAGGCAGACCAACCGAGGAAGATATTAAGTACTTTGAACGGCGCAGTAAATTTGCAGATTTGCTTTTGACTGGAGCGATCACAGTTCAAGAAAATATCCAAGGACATCCGAAACAATTGGCACTTTACAATGATGAAGCAATCGAAGCTTACTGTAAACTAGCTGCGGCAATGAAGAGCAACGGCAGTAAAGCCATCGGTCAGATTCAGCATCCAGGACGTGAAGGTGCTTATGGTTGTTACGTGACTGGTAAGGCTTATGCACCAAGTGCGATTGAATTTCCTTTCTTGCAATACAAGGTAACCGAATTGACGGAAGATGAGGTTTGGCAAGTAGTAAAAGATTTTGGTCTAGCCGCACAGCGTTTATTAAAAGCGGGCTTTGACGGGGTAGAGATCCATGGGGCAAATCATTATTTGATCCAGCAGTTTTTCTCTAGCTATTCGAATCAGCGAGAGGATTATTGGGGTGGGACCTTCGGGAAGCGCATGAATTTCGCCATTGAAGTAACGAAGGAAGTATTAAAAGTCGCTCGGGCGGAAAATCCAGATGCGATT
This sequence comes from Enterococcus sp. DIV0170, assembly GCF_051710765.1. Lineage (NCBI taxonomy): Bacteria > Bacillati > Bacillota > Bacilli > Lactobacillales > Enterococcaceae > Enterococcus > Enterococcus sp. DIV0170. The sequence continues at coordinate 2,288,945 of NZ_JBIOLG010000001.1, read as the reverse complement.
GTTGGATATCGTATCTCTCCTGAAGAGATTCATGGTGAAATGGTTGGCTACGATTTAGATGATTCGTTGAAGCTAATAGATAAGTTATTAGAGCAAGACATCGATTTCCTTGATCTTTCTTCCGCAGCAGGGGGGAATTTTGGCAAAGATGCCTATAAAGCAATGCCGCAAAAAGGTGACTATACAAAACCAGTCAGTTTAGTAATTAAGAATTTTGTCGCGAGTAGAGTCCCTGTAGTTATCTCAGGGACGATTCGTTCCGCTGATGAAGCATTAGATGCTCTGAATTATGGAGATATTTCTTCAATGGGGGTCGCTGCACTGTCTGATCCAGATTTCAAAGAAAAAATTCTGGCAGAAAAAGAAGACACCATTCATATGAATGTCAAAGGTCATACGGAGGATCTTGAACTGCCATCAGGCCTAATCGAAGTCTATACAGCAGGAATTGGGCTTCCTCAAGTTGAAGGTTTAGTTGAATAAGACGGGTGCTCGAAACGTTTTGCTGGAACGTTTCGAGTTTTTTCTAAATGAACTTTTTTAGTCAAAGTGTTTGAAGGGGTTTAATAAATATTTGAAAAATGCTATAATAAGGCACGATTACAAACGAGTAAATAGTATTTTTTATTACCAAATAGTTATTTATAGGGTATTTAATTTAGAAAATAGTATTTTATCGTGTTTAAAATGTTTAATAAGTGAAATGAGGAGGCGAGAGGACTTATTTTTCTAAATTTGACTAAAAAAATATAAGGAGAAGCATTCAACTTGAATGTATGGTGAAAAATGATTTCAGAAAAGCAAAAATTAGTGATTGTTTCTTTGGTAGTTTTATTGGTGGGCGAAGTAATCGCGGTGACGAGTATAGGTTTTATCTATTTCAACAAAGAGCTATTCAGCGAAAACATCGACATCATTAAGACATTTGTTAATGCGTCAACAGCTTTCTTTGGTTGCTTCTTTTCATTTTTAGCAGCATTATTGATGTTCCAATTTTTGAAATATCGCGAAAAGCAGAAGGAAGTTGCTAAAACGACACGGCTGTTTACGAAATTGAGAAAAGAGTACGAAAATAATTACACTGTTTTAGTGGAGTTGGGCGGCGAAATAGCGAATGGTTCAACAGAACTAGCGAAGCTATTGAGAGAAAACAAAAAAGTACGAGATTTATTTGTTTTAGCAGTGTATCGTTTAGATTTTTTGATGTACAACACGTATTATCATGATACTGATTGGCAGCTTATTAGTGAAGCGGATCATTCAGTGGAAAGCTACTTAGAGTTATTTGAGCAAAGCCATCAAATCGAATATCTTTGCCAAGCAATTGTAGAGAATAAGGTCAACACTGAAGAAAGTTTGAAGCAGCTATTACTGTTAATCACAGAAAAAATTTCAGCGCTGCAGGAACATCAGCTGGTACTTGATTTAAGAGAAGAACAGACAGAGACAGAAAGCCAGTTTGATTACACAACTGATCCAGCGGGTGTAGAGATGGTTCAGGAATAAGGAATAACCAGAAACCTTTTTAGGTCTCTGGTTTTTTTGTTCTCATAGTAATCAAACGAGCTGGTACCGGATAGGACACCTATTACACCGGAAAGGAAAAAAGTCTATTTTCAAGCAAGCAAATGACTTACTATAGAGATACAGACGGGGGTGGCACATGTTTAAAGGGTTGAAGATTCATATGGAGATTGGAAAGAAGTGGGTAGAGCCGGAAGTCCGAATCCGTGCAGACGAGGAAGAGATAGGAGCTCAAATTGTAGAGCGATTAGAGGATTATCAAGAAAACCAATTAGTGGTCAAAATGAAAGAGGGGTTTGTCTTGCTAAACAAATCAGAAATTATTTATTTGGAAGTCTTCAATAAGGTTATGACTTTGTATACAGCAGACGAAAACTATTCCTATCGGAAATCACTGGCGGCGCTAAAAGAAGAGCTTCCTAAAGAGCAATTTTTACAGGTTTCTAAATCTGCAATAGTGAATACGAAAGAAATCAAAAAACTAGAGGTTGCTTTTTCCGGCAGCTTATACGCTTATTTGAAAAATGGGCAGAGAATCACTGTTTCCAGACGTTTTGTTGATCAGTTGAAACAACATTTAGGTATTTAAAGGAGGAACTAAAAATGAAAAAAACAATAAAGCTATTAATACAATCAATCGGAATTGGCAGTACCATTTGTATGCTCTTTGCCTATATTTTTGCTGATAGCGAAGTAAGAAAAATTGTCGCAAGCTTTGTTTTGCTTTCCGTTGTCATTGGTCTGTTGAGTATGATATATAATGTGAAGAAACTGCCGATTTTAGCACAAACCTTGATTCATATGGGTGGAAGTTTTCTTGCCTTCATTGTTGCAGCGGGAATAAATCAATGGTTTCCTTTTAAATGGCAGGTCATTTTATCAGCATCGACGTCCTTCTTCGTTATCTTTTTTGCAATTTGGATTTTTTACTATTTGAAATACAAACGAGAAATTGAGAAAATTAATCAGAAGCTACGATAAAAACAAGCATTTTTAGAAGTCATCGGTTCTTTCGATGGCTTCTTTTGACTATTCCCAATAATTTGTTAAACTATCAAAAAAACGAAAACGTGAAATAGCACACAAACAGGTATAATATAAGTGAGGGGAGAATGGTTTTTATATAGAGTTGTAGACAGCCGTTCAATTTCTTTTGTTGTCATCTAACCTTTCGACCTAACCTTATTAGTTTTTGAGAAGAATGTCAGCAGGAATTCAAGGGAAAATAAGAATATGATAAAGTTGTGGCTTCCTCTCTTCATGTACACAATCTTTGTTCACGAAAGCCATTTTCTAGGAAAGTAGATTTTCTGTTTGAAAGAGCACATCAGAAAAAAATTAGATATAAAAGCAGCTAAATTCTTGAAAGAAAGAGTTTTTAGCTGTTTTTTATTCACCTAAAAACTCATTGATGAAGAATTTCTTATGAATTTAGATTTTGACGTAGCAGAGTCCTGCCTATATCATGATGGAAAGGGTAAGTTAGAAAATTAAAGGGTAGATCTATGTGGAACATGGGAATGGGGGAATAGTTATGGAGACAAGGAAAAGGCGGAAAAAGGATAAGAAATATGAACGATTTGATGCGATCTGTCAGGAGATGCAAGAAAAACACTATCATAAAAAAGACAAAACATTCTCAGCAAAGGAAGCTGGCACGCAAGGTCTTTTGTTACCGGTACCATTTATCATAGTGGTTGTTGTGGGATTCTTTTGGCGCTGGGGGGCGGAGGCCACACCACTTTGGGAAATCAATTTTCTTAGATTTCTTTTTTCATTCATCTTATCCATTTTCATTCATGAGCTGATTCATGGCTTGGCTTGGGCACACTATGCGAAGAATAAAATGGAAAGTATCACCTTTGGATTCAATCTTAAAGAGTTCATGCCGTATTGTCACTGCAAAGAAGCTTTAGAAGTAAAAGCGTATAAAATTGGTGTATTGGCACCAGTTATTATATTAGGCGGGGGCAGTTTTCTCCTCTCACTGATATTTCCGAATACCGAACTAATTTTACTTTCCGCTTTCAATATTTTCATGGCAGCAGGAGATTTGCTGATTTTTTGGGGTGCACGTTCGGTTCAAGAGGGGCTAATTGTCGATCATCCAGAATTACCAGGATTTGTGGTATTTACAAAATAAAAAGGATTCCTGAAAAAGGAGTCCTTTATTTTTTATCTTTTCAAATACATTCCTAGACTTTCTGGTGCTGTTTCAACGAAACCAAACTGCTTATAAAGGTTATCAGCAGGACGATCGGCAATCAGATTCACATAAGCCTGAGGGTCAATTTCACTTTCGATATAAGTCATTAGAAGTCGCATGATTGTCTTTGCTAATCCTTTTCCCTGTTCAGTAGGAAGAACAGCGATATCAACGATTTGATAAGCTGTACCACCATCGCCGATCAGCCGCCCCATTCCAGCTAGCTTTTGGTCCTTATTTTGTCGAATAATGACAGAGTAGATGCTATTACTCAACCCTGTTTTACTGGCTTCTATCCCTCGATCCGATAGACCGCAAATTTTGCGTAAAGCAAGATACTCTTCTACTTCAGGAATATCGATTCTAATACTGTAGTTCTCCAATTTTTCCATTCTGTTCCTCCTTACTTTACGAATATAGAATTATTTTACGCTATTTTTCAAAGGAAAGAAAAAATAAAACACGCGAATCGCTGGAAGTTCTTTTTTCGGCTTGTTCAATAGTGATCTAATTGTACTCGTATAATAGACTGCATTAAATAAATATTTCTGCATCAAAGTTGCTTTCTGAGTTAGTCTAAGAAGCGAATTCGTTCGCCGACAGCGGGAATTTCATTAGTAACGGGTATCCATGATTGCCCATCATACTTTTCATACGCTTTAAATACGAAGGGAAGCCCCTTTGCTAATTCGATCGTAGATGAATCCATCAGTTGAAAATGTAGATGAGGCTCAGTAGAATTACCAGAGTGTCCAACATTACCGAGATAAGCGTTCTGTTGAATGAATTCGCCTTCTGTGACGGCAATTGATTCCTTTTGCAAATGGCAAAAGGCTGCATAAATCCCCTCAGATTGTTTGATGATGACATAATTACCAGCGATTGCTTCAAAACCATCTCGTTCTGGGTTAAAAAAGAGGGAGTGGCGAATCGCTGTGGTTTGATCGTGAATCCAGGAAGCCATTTCGCCATCGAGCGTATTATCTTTTACACTAATTACTTCTCCGTCAAATGGGGCAAACACCGATTGACCAAAACAATAATAGTTATCTAAAGGAATGCCTTTGAAAATATAATCAGCTGCTCCACCTGTATGAGAGGCACCTTTCCGATCTTTTTGAATGAAATCAAAAGCGTAACGCAGTCCAAAATGATTGGTTCCATGACTTGGGACACGATCAGCCGGGCTTGTTTCTGTGAACCATTCGCCACGTAAAGGAAAAGCAATGGAAATTTTTGATTGTGTCATTGTAAATCCCTCTTTCTGCTGGGAGAAATTCTTTGTTGCTTGAGTAAAGCCGACAATTGATAAAAATAGGAAGCTGCCAATTAAATATAGTTTTCTTCTCATCAAGCACCTCTCAATTTTTATTGATAGAAAATCCTGCTGAGATTTTCAAGATATTGTATCAATTTGTCGGTGATTTCCTGATAATCAATAGCTTCATACTTCGCATTTTTCAATTCAGCTAAAACTTCAGTCGTAAACCCGATATTTCCCCAATAAATCAATTGTTTGTATTGATCAACTGTGAGCTCAGATCGAAATTTTGATTCATCAATTTGCTCGAATAAAGGATTTTTACAATGGAAACAATCCTGTTTGGAACGATCAGTTAGTTTGGCGTTGATTGTTTCTGATTTTGACTCGAATGTTTTATTAGAAAAATCAATAATCCATGGATTTTTTTTCATTAGTTCAATCTGTAGGACATAAGACTGACGTAACCGTTTAAAAAGATCTTTTTCTTGAAAATCCATTTGTTTTAAGTAGTCTTCATCAATTGTTTTTTGACAATAATCTACAAGCAGCCAAAACAGATCCTCTTTACTTTTTACATAATGAAACATCAATGGTTTAGATAGTCCAGCCGATTTGGCAATTCGATTAGTAGAGGCATCATCATAGCCTCTCAGAGAAAATTCTTTTAACGCCGCATTTATAATTCTTTGAATCTTCGGGTCGTTGGTATTAAAATCGGTCATAAATTCTACTCCTTTACCTAATAGGTCAACACCATTCTATCACCCTTTACCTAATAGGTCAATTTGGTGCAAAAAAAGAAAGCCCATTATACTATCCATGGACTTTCTTTCAATCAAACAGTTTTCATCGCAGAGACAATCCAGGTAACCCCATATTTGTCTTGGACACAGCCACTGATGCTGCGATCATCTGGTGGAGGATTTTCAACAATTTCTGCTATGATAGTTCCTTTACTTGATAACTCTGAAAAAACTTTTCTGGCAAAAGCTTCTTCAGGTAGATGTGCCTGAATTGAAATGTTGCCATTTTTTTCAATGGGCTCTAGATAATCGCCACCAGTAAGCCCATTAAAATCTGTAATGGTTAGTCTGGCATGCATTAATTTACCGTTCAGCTTATCAGTTGAGAAAATGTCTGAATTAGGAGAGCTATCGCTGTATCTGGATAAGTGTTGTACTTTTCCGTTGAAAACTTGCGCATACCATAAAAAAGCTTCTTCACAATTGCCATTAAAACGGATATAGGGCGTAAACATAGGATCGACCACCTTTTCTTGTTGATTTATTTAAACAAGAGTATACGCTCACAATTTATAGGGGTCATTGTAAAAAACAGACATATTCTTTAAATATTTTTTTGGAGTGATACCATAAATGTCGCTAAAATCACGTAGAAAATGAGCGTCATCATAATGACCTGTTTGTTCGAACAAACGACTAATTCGTTGATTTTCCTGTAACAGATGTGTTGCGTTTTTCATCCGAATAATTCGTGAACACGTTTTTATTTGGGCGCCGGCATATTTCATAAACAAGCGGTTCAATTGTTTTTCACTATAATATGTCTCGCTGGCCAAGTCCTTTACGCGAATATCGCCTTTGCATTTAAGCAGCTTTTCAAAGGCAATCGAGAAGGTGGGGTTGATTTGTTTGTTAGTCAGATGTGTCAAGAAAATGTGGTCCAATTTATTTGTCAAGGAGAGAATGTCTTTAGCTGTGAAATAAGCTTCAGCGATTTGTTGGGACAAACTACGGTTTAAGTCATTAAAAAGAAACCCATCATCCGCCAGGTAATTTTGATCAATTTGTAAGAATGGATATAACCCTGCAGCATGAAATTCAACAAGAAACATAAAATCAAATTGACGTGCATAATCAGCAATCATCGTTGAACGGGTATTCACACCTCGCAAACCAGCTGTAAATTTTCCATTTTGAAAGGTACAAACCAAGGTTGAACTGATTGTGGGCAAAATTGTTTGCTGTGTAGACATTTTACTGGGATTAGTAAAAGTATAATTTGCTATGTATGGAAGTAACAGCTCATGGGGTCTCATGATGATGGAATCTGCGTTTATTTTAGGTAAAGTACTTTGAGAAATGCTTTCATTATTTAGCATGGGAATCACCTTTCAACAGCATCTTATTAGAATCCTTTTTTAATTTCTTCAATCCATTTCTCGATTGCTTCAATTAAATAAAACTGTTGTCGTATAACGACTTTTCCAGTTTCTGGAATGACAGTTGAATTCTGGGAGTTTACCCACTGATTGTCCAATTCCACCTTCATTTTCTTTACATTGGCTTCGATGATACTGATGCAGGCTTTTTGATCAGTAGGCGCTAGGCTGTCCAAGTTTAAAATGACCGCATTAAAATCCAAGTAAACATTGATCGGACGTGCAGCGATTCCCAGCATCAACTTTTCAAATTCTGTTTGGCCTTTTGCTGTTAATGAGTAGATAGCCTTTTCAGGCATCTTGCCATTTTTCATCAACCTACTTTTGACATATCCTTGCGTTTCAAGCTGTAACATTTTTTTGTAGATAGTTGGCGTACTGACCTTTACCCATTGAGAAATATTCTGATATTCAATCAATTTTTGAATATCGTAGGCACTAAGATCTTCCTTTTTTAAGACCCCTAGAACAATCAAATCTATTGTCCGCATGATAACTTCTCCTCTTAGATTTTTATACTATATACACGAGTGATATTTAAGAGACTACTATACTTTATAGTATTTGGTTTCTAACGTTTAGTCAAGCGTTCAAACTATTGAGTCACACAAAAAAACGGTGCTTCAATTATGAAGCACCGAATCTAAACAATTATTGTCCATTTATTTTTTTCTTCAAGTTTCTATTTCGATTATACATTACTATCACGATAGCTAATAACACGATAATCACTGCAAGTCCGATCCAGATCCAAGGATTTGTCGATTTATCTTCGATTGAGACATCCTTTTCGTTGTACTCTTTTGCTTTCTCTTGATTGACAGTGAATGTTGGTGTGCCTGTCCATTTTTGACCTCCTGAGCTGATAGTCATCTTGACTGTATAAGCACCAGGTGAAAACTCTGTATTGTTCATCTGAATCAAAAAGGGCATGCTAGAACTTGGTGCCAATGATAACTGTTCTTTTTTATCTTTAACAATGGTTTTACCGTCTTTTTCGACTTGATAGTTTATTGTCACATCTTTAACGTAGGTTGCCTTTTCATTGTCTACAGTTACATTTATTGCGTTACGACTATTGGCTTGTATAGCCTGTGCATTGATGATCTTTAACTCTGGGCTTATCTCGTCAGTGGTGTTTTGAAGCAACACAGCAATTTCTCGTGAAAAAACGTTTTTGATATTTCCATCGACTTTTGTGTCAGATATTTGCTCGATATACAAGCCGCCAGCTAAGACACCTTCAAATTCTTTTGAAGGCATCTTTACATCTAGATAAACATCCTTTGATTGGTTTGCCGCTAAGTTAATTTCTTTATCACTAAGCTTCACATAGTCGGTAATATTGGGGCCAAAATGGCTCTCATCCATATTCATCCCCGAATATTCAATAACGCCCAAACTATTTGTAATAGCTCGATTAAATGATGCTTTCAACTTAATTGACTGATCTGTCCGATTGGTCAAAGTAACCGTCAGACGTTCAGCTTCATCTGGTTGATACTGCAAATCATAATAAAGCTGATTTTTATCAATTTGATGCTCCGAAGGGTGGATCACCGCATCGAAGGTATCCAATGACTCTCCATGAGCGACAATTGGTAAAAATGAAAAAGCGAAAATGAGGAACAGGCCTCGTGCTACTAAGCTTAAATGATTCTTCAGCATTTTCTATCTCCTTACTTCAATTGTATTTTCCGCGTAATGGAAGAGTCTCTCTCAATTTACTTTTCCCCTTTGTATATTTTAAAGGATGGAGCCAGGACCGAATAGCCTGTAGCCGTCTTCTCAGTAGACGAGACTATTGGTGGAACTCCATCCTAGTTTTTTTTAGCTAGGTGTCGCTGAGAATGTCCAAACTAATGTTGTCTGGTATTGTGCTTGTTGTTTGGCTGTATCTTTCGGAACATCCAACTCAAACTTAGAAATCGGCAACGCAGTTTCACCGACGCCTTCATTCGCTTGTGCGGTTAGAACGGAAACGGACTGATTAACAAGCATTGTTGTTTTTGCGCCATTGGCAATACGGGTTCCAGTTGGTGCGGAATTCACATTATTAGTTAATGTTCCTACCGTAAAGCTCAGAGCTGCACCTGTCAGAGTATTTGAGTTTGCTGTGAATTGGGTAGGTTGATTAACCTTCACCGACCAACCAGTTGATGTTCCACCACGGTTATCACTAACTGCAATTTGTCCTGTAGTGGCGGGTGATGTTTGTACACCATCTGATGTTGCGGTCCATATTTCATCCTTGGTTGTCTGGATGGCATGAGAACCAAAATTTAAGTTCTTTGGTAATGAAGCACTAGCATTTCCTGGGACTTGCGGGTCAAAGGTGATGCCGCCATCGGTATAATCAACGGTCCCAGTGGTATCTACTGCTTGGGCAGTATTTGAAAAAGCAAACAGGCTGCCAGCAAAGAGCCCAGCAAACAGCAAAGCAAATTGTTTTTTCATTAGTTTTTCCTCCTATTATGAGTAATTCTTATTCCTAAAAAGGCAATCGCAAGAATCAAAAATCCAATGACGATTAAAAAAAGATTTTTTTGATCATTTGTTTTTAGAAAATGTGTAATTTTTGAATGCATGCTTCCACTTTGAAGATTGGTTGAAGTCGTTGTTTGGCTTTTAGTTGCGCTGCCGGATTCTGAGTGTAAGGATGCTGAAGCTTTTGTTATGCTACTGGATGAATGACTAGTGCTGATAGACGTACTACTTTCGTAATAATATTGAACTTTTCCGTCGGTTACTGCAGCTTCAGCCAATGGAGAAAGAGCGCCAAAGAACAACAGTAACCACAGGATGATCACTATTTGCTTCTTCAATTCTCTCCTCCTTTCTCAATATTATGCAAGCGGCAAAACTAGCTCTTTTCTGCGCAGAAAAGGGCGTGAAACTTATGCGGTGATTATATAGCCAGAATCTCTAAAAGTGGTATAAAATTGCTCGGACTGTCTTTACAGGTGAGCATAAAATTTTCTAGACAAGAGATTTATCTGTTTAATTAGTAGTGAGAACCCGTGTTATATCGGTATATTTATTGAGAAAATCATGTGTTTGAAAGCGGTAATCATGTACTTTGGATGAAAAAATAGATGATTTTCGATTATTTTCTTTTGGAGGAAATTATTGACAGACTCAAAAGTGAACTAGCACAAGGAGGAGAGAGGATGAAGAAAAAAAGGTATTATTTATTTCGGATAATTTGGTTCATTAGTTTAGTTTTTTTCCTTTTCTTGACAAGCTCTAACATAATTGTCAGTGCGGTATCTGTTGATTTATTTGGGAATACTCAAGTAAATAATGACAGTGGAACGACAGCAGCAACACCCTATTTAAATGTGAGTCAAAAACCAGTGACCTTTACTATTAATGGGACAACTACAGGTGTAGGATTGATAAAAACCGGGAAAAAATACGCGTTGATTTCGGTTCCAACAGAACTATCAAGCAAAGTCGTACCGAATGGAGCAGCGTCTGTGACAACTGCAGTAACGATTCCGGCGGCTGATTTGCCTGTTGGGGGATTGTTGGATTTATTGAATAGCTTAATTTCCGTTCTTAATTTACTTCCTACTTTGCGGCCAACGATTCCGAATATCAATCAAGCAATTACCAATCTTAAGAATGAAGATTTTGGTACTCATAATATTCCAATTTCAACCGAACAGCTTTCTTCTACTTTACTAGGAGTTAATATCAGTCAAGGACTGTTACCAATATTAAGCAGTACATTAGCTACACGACTGAAGGATTTAAAAAATATTTTAGATACGTTGCCGTTAGGATTAGTAGGGACTATTCTTACCTCTGTATTATCTAGTGTGAATAGTTTAATAGCTTCCTTAGAAAATCCAGATTCGACGATTAGTACAAATCTTGTTTCGGCTTCACTCTTAGGAGCCACGAACGTTTCAATTCCAACATTTGTTTCTAGTCCAATAGGTTTAGCACAAGATTACAGGGCAAGTATTCGTGGTGGAATCATTCAAAGTGATGATATCGTTATTCAGTTATTGAGTAACTTTGGTGGTAATACGAATATTTATTTCTCAGCTGGTTCACTGACAATGAAAAGTGATTTGCTGCCTACAAATTTAAACTTCGGAACTCATCCGATCCAAACAGTAGCTGATGAAACGTGGAAAGCCTATATTGGTGGCAACAGTAGCAATCCGATTCAAACAGGAATGATTCGAATAGAGGATACTCGAACAATCGCGAAAGCTTGGCAGCTAAAGGTAATTCAGGCTAGTAATTGGAACAATGGGCAAAATAATTTGAACAATGCCCAGCTAGGTATTTCTTTAGGAGCATTAACTACGAATTTTTCTAACTATTCTGGATTATCTAATCAGAAGGTTCAAGTAACTCCTGGTAATCAGGTAACACTGGTGTCTTTAAGTAACACCACAGCTTCAGGCTATGTAGAAATCCCTTTGAACCAATTTGAGCTTTTTGTGCCTAAAAATACACAGAGACAATCTGGTAGTTATCAAACTATTTTACAATGGACATTATCTAATACACCATAAATGACGAACCCGAAAAATACCTAGTTGAGCACTAGGTTTTTTTTTGCTGAGTTTGTGAAAACTAATTACATTTGTTTTTCACTGTGCTATCATAAATATAGTAATATACAGAAGAAAGCTAAATTATTGGTAAAAAAAATTTGTGAAAAAATTTCTCAAGGTTTTATCAAAGATGGTTGAAAGTGGATAGTAATCTGTTATTCTAGGTTAATTTGTTTTGCAGGGATACATTTTTGAATTAAGATTGTGCTCATTTTCATTGAAAAATCATGAGTATAAAATGATAATTGAGTTACAGAATATTTTCGAATTACAAGGGAGGTTTGTCTATGGATACAATAACTAAGGCTATCGCAAAGTTTAAAGGAGGCGTTAAGGTTCCCCACAATAAAAACACGGCAGAATATGAAAGCGTTTTTATGGAACCGCCGAAAATTGTAACTATTCCAATGCAACAACATATTGGTGGTGTTTGTACACCAACGGTAAAAAAGGGGGATACTGTTACAGTTGGGCAAGTTATTGGTGATTCAGAGGCTTTTGTTTCAGCACCAATCCATGCTTCTGTTTCTGGCAAGGTAAAAGGGATCAAACCCATTCTAATGGCGAACGGTCAAATGTGTGAGGCTATTCATATTGCAAGTGATGGGTTACCAGTAGAGTTCCCAGAACCAACACCGATTAAGATTAATTCTAAGGAAGATTTACTGAAGGCCGCACGAGACAGCGGTATTGTAGGGATCGGCGGAGCGGGATTTCCATTGCATGTGAAGTTGAATGTCAAAGAAGATACACCAATTGATACATTGGTGATAAATGGAGCAGAGTGTGAACCATTTATCACATCTGACTATCGCGAAAGCTTGGAGTATCCGGAACGAATTATCGCAGGAATGCAAGCGTTGATGACTTACTTGAATATTCCTCACGGGGTGATAGGAATTGAAAGTAATAAACCGAAAGGGTTGAAAAAGCTACGGGAGCATTTGAATGAGTTAGCAGATCTTGATCCACGGATTGATGTGATGGAGATTCCTTCTTTATATCCTCAAGGGGCGGAAAAAATGTTGGTATATGCAACAACTGGTAGAAAAATTCCACCAGGCAAGCTGCCATCTGAGGTAGGGTGCTTGATTACGAATATCTCGACAGTCTCGCTTTTACAAAGATACATTGAGATTGGGATGCCACTGACCCATAAAAGAATAACAGTTGATGGAAATGTTGCGCAGCCAAAAAACGTTGTAGTTCCAGTCGGTACACCAATTGGTGAGGTTATAAAGTTCTGTGGTGGATTGATCGATGAGCCGAGTAAGATTATTTTAGGCGGACCTATGATGGGAATGGCACAGTTTTCTACAGAATTACCAATTACTAAGCAAACGAATGCCATCACAATTTTATCAGCCGAGCAAAGCTTACCGGAGGAATCCCCATGTATCCGTTGTGGTCGTTGTGTAGAGGCTTGCCCAATGTCATTGTTGCCTGTACAGATTGAACGCTGCACACGAAATAATGATGTAGCTGGCTTGAAGAATCTGAATGTATCGGCCTGTATGGAATGCGGTTGTTGCGCATTTGTTTGTCCTGCGGGGCGTAGACTTGTTCAATCCATGAAACGAGCAAAACAGTTAGAAAGGGAGGCTGCTCAATGAACAAATTACCTGTATCCATCTCGCCGCACCTTCACTGTGGACGCAGTAGTCGCAGTATTATGTTGGATGTGATTATTGCTTTAATTCCAGCAGTCATCGCGTCGACAATTATTTTTGGTTTTCGTGCTCTTATTTTAATCATAGTAACGGTTAGTGCTTGTGTCATCAGTGAGTATGTAACGAGAAAGATTCTGAAACGTCCAGACACAATACACAATTTGACAGCGGTTGTTACGGGAATATTGTTAGCATTGAATCTACCCGTAACGTTGCCCTTTTGGATGGCCATTCTAGGCGGTGTAATCGCAATTGTAATCGTAAAAGAATTCTTTGGAGGGATTGGACAGAACTTCGTAAATCCAGCAATTACTGCCCGTATCATCTTGATGATGTCTTTTGCTTCACAGATGAGCACTTGGCAGCCACCATTGAACTATTACATGTTTCAACCAGACGTCATTTCGTCGGCAACCTACTTTTCAGCTTCTCAGACCGGACAGCCTATTCCTTCACTACTTAATATGTTTCTAGGAGTTCGAGCAGGAAGTTTGGGAGAGACATGTGCATTGGCTCTTTTGATCGGAGGGGCTTATTTAGTTGTTCGAAAAGTGATTTCGCCAATTATTCCTCTCTGCTTTATTGGTACCGTAGTTATTTTTTCTACTATATTAGGTGGGGATCCTTTGTATCAAATGATGTCTGGGGGATTATTACTAGGAGCTATTTTCATGGCGACTGATTATACAACATCTCCAATTACAAGAAATGGCAAAATTATTTTTGGAGTCGGATGTGGAGTTATCACTGTTTTGATCCGCTTCTTCGCTGCATTGCCTGAGGGTGTTTCCTATGCAATTTTATTGATGAATATCCTTGTCCCTCATATTGAGAATCTAACCATTCCTAAGGTTTTTGGTGAGGGGGCGAAGGTAAAATGAAACGATCAGGTTCTAAAGTAATTTTTACTGATGCGCTTTGTTTATTTATCATTTGTCTGGTCATCACTTTTGCTGTCGCAGGAACACGGGCTATGTTCAAGGAGCGTATTGCAAAGCAAGAATGGGAGCAGACGCAAAGTGTTATGAGTCAGTTGATTAAAGCAGATGATTTTCAAGAAATTAAAGTGACTGGAGAAAATCAAGGCTATAAGGCACTGGACTCCTCAGGTAAGACTTTGGGGTATCTCTTTGTGACTAAGTCATATGGCTATGGTAGTGATGTAAGTGTTATGAGTGCTGTTGAGGATGGAAAAATTGTCGGGGTAAATGTTTTAGACGCTTCGAATGAAACCCCTGGACTCGGACAAAACGTCACAAAAAAAGAATTTGCGGATCAATTTTCTGGACTTAATGAGACGCTAGAAGTTGTCAAGAATTCTCCTTCGAGTAAAAACCAAGTCGAAGCAGTCACAGGAGCAACCAAATCTTCTAATGCTGTAGCCACATCGGTCAAAGAAGCACTTGCGTTGTTTGAGCAAGTGACTAAGTCAGAGAAATAGGAGGGAGAACTAGTGGAAAAAGAAAAAGCATCAGCTATTTTTAGTAAAGGCTTAATCAAGGAAAATCCTGTCCTGCGTCTCATGTTAGGGACTTGTCCAACATTGGCAGTTACCACATCAGCTATTAACGGTATAGGAATGGGGATTGCAGCGACAGTAGTTCTTTTAGGCTCCAATGTCGTAATTTCTCTCTTACGTAAAGTAATTCCTGACCGTGTCCGTATTCCAGCATTCATTACCATTATCGCGGGCTTTGTGACGGTGGTTCAATTAGTAGTAAAGGCGTTGGCTCCCGCCTTAGATGCAACGTTGGGAATCTATTTACCTTTAATCGTAGTGAACTGTATTATCCTAGGGCGGGCAGAAGCTTATGCCAAAGACCACACAGTACTTCATTCAGCATTAGATGGCTTGGGTATGGGAGTCGGATTCACGATGGCGCTTCTTTGTATGGGAGGAATTCGCGAATTGTTTGGCAGTGGTACCTTGTTTGGGATGCCGATTACTGCAGGAGTGGTTCCGCCGATGACAATCATGCTCTTGCCGCCAGGTGGATTTTTCGTTTTTGGAATGCTGGTTATGGTGGCGAATAAATTAAGTGATCGCAAAACAAAAGAAATCGATTGTACAGCATGTCCCATCGCTGAAGCCTGTACGACAGTTTGTGATGAAAAGGCTGGTGATCAGTAATGCAGATTTTTGTAACGATTTTAGTAGCAGGGATTTTGACCGATAATTTTGTGTTATCGCAGTTTTTAGGTATTTGTCCATTTTTAGGAGTGTCTAAGAAATTAGATACGGCGGTTGGCATGTCATTGGCGGTAACCTTCGTTATGGTATTAGCAACATTAGTGACGTATCCAATATATGCTTCTCTATTGATTCCGTTGGGTTTGGATTATTTACAGACAATCGTTTTTATTTTAACAATTGCCGCATTGGTGCAGCTAGTAGAGGTTGTGATGAAACGCTACATGACTTCACTTTACAATGCATTAGGCATCTATTTACCTTTAATCACCACAAACTGTGCGGTATTAGGTGTAACGATTCTGAATTTTTCTAAAAATTATTCGTTCATACAATCAATGGTCAATTCCTTTGCGGCGGGTGTCGGATTTTTAGTTGCTATGGTTATCTTTGCTGGTGTACGTGGACGACTTGAAGGAAATGATATTCCAGATTCTTTGCAAGGGTTACCCATAACATTGATTGCTGCGGCTATTGTTTCATTATCATTTCTTGGTTTTGCCGGTTTGGCAGAAGGATTATTCCGTTAAGGGGGGAGAAAAAATGACAGAAATCATGATACCCATTGGCATTGTCAGCGGTATGGGATTGATCGCAGGGGTCATTCTTTCGCTCGCCACGATCATTTTTCATAAGCCGGTTGATGAAAAAGAAGAAGCTTTACGAGGTGCTCTACCCGGAATCAATTGCGGTGCTTGTGGTTTTTCTGGCTGTGATGGATATGCAAAAGCAATGGCAGAGGGGAATGCAGGGGCCACTAATTGTACCCCTGGAGGAGCGTCAACACGCCAAGCATTATCAGAGATTCTAGGTGTCGAAGTTGACGATGTACAAAAAATTGCGGCATTTGTCCGATGTAATGGAACTTGTGAGTTTACAAATAGCAAAATGGATTATACTGGGACGACTACTTGCTATGGAGCGAATCAAATTTTTGGTGGACCGCAGGATTGTCGATTTGGGTGTATGGGATTTGGTGACTGCGCGGCAGTTTGCGAATACGATGCGCTTCATATTATTGATGGGGTTGCAAAGGTAGACCCAGACAAATGTGTTGGTTGCTTGAAATGTATTAACGCATGCCCTAAAAATTTGATAAAAATGCTGCCAGCAGAAAATACATCAATCGTTTCTTGTTCGAATCAAGATAAAGGCGGCAGTGTCCGAAAAATTTGCGATGTTGGTTGTATCACCTGCAATCGTTGTGTGAAAGCTTGTCCACAAAAAGCCATTAAAATGGAAAATAATGTAGCAGTAATTGATCCAGATATTTGTATTAATTGCGGCGACTGTATAGAGGCTTGCCCGCAAAATTGTATTTTGAAGATGCCAGTAAAAGAAAAGGTTCCAAATTGATTTCTTACTTAATTGGAGACCCTTTTCATTTTCTACTATTCTTTAAAGAAGGCAGGTATTGAATTGAGATTAATAGTAACAGAAAATTATGAGACATTAAGCCAACTTACGGCAGATATTATTTTAATGAAATGGGCGGAGAATCGTCGTATGAACTTGGCGTTAACTGCAGGTTCTTCTCCTAAGCGTGCCTATAAGATCTTGGCTGATCGGTTAAAGCAAGTGGACTTTGATAAGAGCTTGGCACATTTTTATAATTTTGATGAAATCACTTTGATGAATCAAAAATACGGGTTGACAATGCAAGCCCTACAAGAAGAGCTATATCACCCGCTAGGAATTAAAGATGAGAACATTGAAGTTTTAGACGCAAAGAACTATCAGACTTACGATCGAAAAATTGCTGAGGATGGCGGTTTAGATCTTGTATTGATGGGAATTGGTAATGATGGTCACTTTTGTGGGAATATGCCAGAATTTATGTCCTTTGATTATGGGGTGTATCGTGTCCCTATTGATCCTGCAGATGAGATGTACAAGCTAATCGATGGGATGACGCCTTATACACCAGGAAAAGAGATGGTCACATTTGGTACTCAAACGATTCTAGGGGCGAAAGAACTAGTGTTAATAGCTAGTGGTGAAAAGAAGGCATCTATTATTAAACAAGCTTTAGAAGGACCGATAACAGAGGATGTGCCGGCATCAGTTTTGCGCCTGCATCCTAATTTGACAGTGCTTTTAGATAAAGAGGCTGCAATTTATTTAGATTAAAATAATGTATTAAGCTTTGAAAATGAAATTCAAACAATCTATAAAAGACTAAAGGGAGCCTATCAAGGGGCTCCCTTTAGTCTTTTATAGATTCTCTTCGCTTTCTTCCTCTTCTACTGTTTCAAAGTATTGTGAATGAACTTTAACCAATATAATTCCAATCAGGACCATAGCACTGGCAAAATAGAAAGTGTAGTTGCCCCCGAACTTTGCACCGATCATTCCTGCGACAAACGGTGCTAATGAACCACCGAAGAAACGAACAAAGCTATAAGTAGAGGAAGCAATGTTGCGTTTGATACCTGGAATTTCCATCGCGATAGTAGTCATCAGTGTATTAATGATTCCTTGGAAGAAGCCTGCTACGATTAAAGCCGCTGCAACAAGTGTCGGCTGATCCGCATTAATCCCCATTAACAGCAAGCAAATGACAAATCCAATAAAACCAATCATCAAAGTATAAAAGGTACCAATTTTTCTTTCAAATCGTGTTGCTAGGAAAATTGAGGAAATTGCTAACAAAATTCCCCACCCAAAAAAGGTCATGCCAATTTCCATTTCTGAAAAGTGAGGCATCAAGAAAGGGGCATACGCGAGTAAAGTAAAAAAGCCAAAATTATATAGTAAGGCAATCAAACCGATAGAGCGTAATTTATGATTTTTTAAAGCTTTAGCACCGGCAAAAAAATCAATTTTTTCTTTGGTACTATCCTTAGGTTCTTTAAACATGATCGATATTGATAAAAAGGAGATCAGCATCAGAATGGATACACCAGCAAAAGGCAATCGCCAAGAGACAGAACCGAGTGAACCACCAACAAGTGGTCCAATTGACATTCCCAATCCCATTGCAGCTTCATAAAGCATGATTGATTTTTCTGTTTGACCGATTAAAACACTAACGATTGCGGACAACGCGGTTGAAATAAATAACGCGTTTCCTAATCCCCAACCAGCTCTAAAGTAGATTAAAGCATTGATTGTATTAGATAATCCAGCAAAAAGTGCAAAAACGATAATAATAAATAGTCCTAACATTAAGGTTTTCTTCATACCAATTCGGCTAGAAACAAAACCAGTAAATAGCATAACAATTCCCGTTACCATCATATAACTAGTAAACAAGAGCGTTGTTTGAGCAGGTGTAGCTTGTAAAGATTTGGCGATCGAGTTCAAAATGGGATCCACTAACCCGATTCCCATAAAAGCGATCATGCAAGCAAATGCGACGACATACGCAGCTTTGTCATTTTCTTTTTCCGTTACTAAGTTTTCATTTAAATTTTCCATTAGGTCACCACTTTCCATTCAATAGTTTAATCATAATGTTTATTTGTGTCAATATTTACATAAATAAATTTACATATAATTTCTAATAAAAAAACACAGCTTTTCTTTAAAAGCTGTGTTAACATGATTATTCAGTAAAATACTCTTCAATTCTTTCTTCTGCCCATTCGCACCAATAGAGTTCTTCCTTGCATAAACGAATCTTTCGTTCAACAATTAATTCTCTTCCAAAATTTTTTTTATACTCTTCTCCAGTGAGATCGTTCAAATTGTTCAGTACTTTTGAGTACTCATTTAATTGCTCGTTGAAGAGTTGTTTGCGTTCCATAATCAAAAATTTAGCAGTGTCACGATCTAATGCGGATATAGTAAAGATTTTTGCCAAGAACTCATCTTTTTGAGACGGTGTAGGACTTTTAATAAGTACCCATTCCTTTACTAATTTTTTTCCCGATGCAGTAATATCATAGACTTTACGTTTTCCGTCAGGAATATCAATAATTTCGATAAACCCTTGTTTGCGTAATTCTTTCAATGTCGGGTAAATCTGACTATGATGCGCCTCCCAAAAAAGATTCAAAAAACGCTTTAATTCATAGCCAGTTAGAGGTGACCGAACAAGCATAGCTAAAACAACGTAACTAATTGTATTCATGACATGCTCCTTTTGTGTGAAAGGTTTCGTTTTTAATTCTTGTTTATTGTATCATTATTTAGATAAATAGCATGAAAAAGAATAACTTTCAGACTTGCGGCGGATGTTTTTTCTTTTTATCTTTAATAAACTTGTTTTAGAGAGGAAGATCGTCATGAAAGTTTTATTTGTATTTGATGACCAAACTTGTTCAAGTTTTTTTGTCTATGACTTAACTAGCGGAGTAAACAGTTTGTTGCGGATTTCTCCAGAAATAAAAATTAAAAAAGTGACACTGGGTGAGTTGTATACTCAAGTGACGATTGAAAAATTTTTAGCCTATTTTTCACTCGCTTTTTCTATAGAAGTAAAAAAATATTTGATTTTAAAAAAAGAAGACAGCCTACTTGGTGTGAAAGAAGTGGGACTTGAAGAAGATGGTAAAATGCCAGTGACAGTTTATAAAAACTTTGTTGCTTTAAAAAATGGTCAACGGTTTTCAAAAGGAAAACAACGAATGACACTAGAGGAAATTGATGCTTATATCAGTTATCAAATTGATGAAGATGGTCGAATGGATGTTTTTGAACGGCAAGAAGACATCATTCGATTGATGAAGCGAAAAACAGTGCGTCCTCGTTTATCATCTATCACTAATAATTATGGTACGGTCAAAGAGTATTCCGGTAGTAATCTTAATTTAAAAGACATGTTGAAAATGGGTACAGGTTATTTAGCAAAAGGTAGTGCAAGGATGAATAAAATCAATGTACCAGAGCCCGATACTTTTTCCTTAAATGGTGATTTTCCATATTATTTAGATAGAGTGAATTGGGGTAAAAACAGCATAAAACTACGAACGGATTTGTTGAAATAAAAAAGTTATTCACAGGCAGAGATAAAAAAGCGTTTTTATCAATCAATTTAGCCGCTTACAATTACGAAAAAGTTTTTATATCAACGTTTTATTTGGTTTCACAACTGCGAAACTTTTTTATGAAACTAATATTAGGCTATTGACAATGACCTAATATTAAAAATTAAACTAGATTTAGTATCAAGAATGGAGGGGTAATGATGATTTGGACATTAATAGTAGGTGCTGTCATTGGAGCAATTGGTGGCAGCCTTTCAGGACGTGGAAAGCAGATGGGTTGTCTCTTTAATATTATCGCTGGTTTAGCCGGTTCCTATATAGGTCAAGCGATTTTTGGTCACTGGGGTCCTCATTTAGCAGGAATGGCGTTAGTTCCTTCTATTCTAGGAGCTGTCGTAGTTGTAGCAGTCGTTTCTTTCTTCACTGGAAGATGATGATCATGAATTAACAGAAGTCGATTTTCGGCTTCTGTTTTTTTGTGAAGCTTCTATTGTTTTTCTAGACGTGTTCGTTCAGCTTTTTGACACTCTTTGTTATAATGGATAATGGGTGATGAGAATGATAAAACGAATTGAAAAATTACGTGCACTGATGAAAAAAGAAGTAATAGATGCATACTTAGTAACAAGTCCAGCTAATCTTCGTTACCTAACGAATTTTACTGGAACTGCTGGTTTAGCATTTATCACATTGAACAACGCTTTTTTTATTACCGATTTTCGTTATACTGAACAAGCGAGCGAACAAGTCCAAGGAATGACGATCCTTCAACATCAAGGGGACATTACAAGTGAGATACTCAAACTGATGGAAAGTGAGGGAGTCAATGTTCTTGGGTTTGAAGATTCGTATATCACTTATGCGGAGTATTCAATTTTTGAAGAAGCGATAGATGCTGAATTGGCTCCTGCAAGTGGACTAATTGAAAAATTAAGAGAGCAGAAAGACGCCGGTGAAATCGCCATTATTGAAAAAGCATGTGCCATTGCTGATGAAGGTTTTGAACATGTTTTAAAAATGATTCGCCCTGGAATGACAGAGATTGAGGTGGCTAACCAGCTAGATTTCTTCATGCGTTCACTTGGTGCAACAGGAACATCGTTTGATACGATTGTTGCAAGTGGTGTACGTTCCGCTTTACCCCACGGTGTAGCCAGTGAAAAAATGATCGAGCAGGGAGATTTAATTACACTTGATTTTGGCTGTGTATATCAAGGTTACGTGTCAGACATTACACGAACTTTTGCGATAGGTGACCCTGGTCAAGAGTTAAAAGATATTTATCAAATTGTATTAGATGCGCAATTAAACGTTCTAGCTGCAGCACAAGTTGGTGTAACTGGTGCACAATTGGATGCCGTTGCTCGGAACATTATTACGGAAGCTGGATATGGTGAAGCTTTCGGACATTCTACTGGACATGGTATTGGCTTGGACATTCACGAAGGACCAAATATTAGCCGTTCCAATGAAGAGCCCTTAACGGTGGGCAATGTTATCACGGATGAACCAGGTATTTACATAGCTGGTTTAGGTGGTGTGCGAATAGAAGATGATCTAGTGATTTTAGCTGAGGGCAATCGAATCTTAACTCAATCATCAAAAGAACTGATTATTTTATAAACTTTTTGCTTTCTGTATCCCTTGTAAAAAACTTAGTGGAAACAAGGCTGTGTTTTTTGTTAAGAAATAGTTTCATTAAAAACGAATGACCTAAACAGAGTAGTGGTAGCGTAAGTAAACAAGAAATGATAAACTAGAACCAAATCTGTAAAGATGGGGTAATAGGTAGATAATCACTTCTTTTGATTATCTTTTAGTGAATTAGGAGGAAGTATCATGATTTCAGTAAACGATTTTAAAACTGGTTTGACTATCGAGGTGGATGGCGGCATTTGGCGCGTAGTTGACTTTCAACATGTAAAACCAGGTAAAGGTGCGGCCTTCGTTCGTTCAAAACTTAAAAATTTACGTACTGGAGCAGTTCAAGAAAAAACGTTCCGTGCAGGTGAAAAAGTAGCGAAAGCTCAAATTGATAATAAAAAAATGCAATACCTTTATGATGACGGAGACAACTATGTTTTCATGGATATGCAGAGCTATGAACAAATTGAGATGCCCAAACAACAAGTGGCGGAAGAAATGCTCTACGTGTTAGAAAACACTGAACTTACTGTTATTATGTATGGTAATGAGGTATTAGGGGTAGACCTTCCTAATACTGTTACTCTAGAGGTTGCAGAAACGGAGCCCAATATCAAGGGTGATACATCATCAGGTGGTTCAAAACCCGCTGTAATGGAAACTGGCTTGACAGTAAATGTACCATTCTTCGTAAATCAAGGAGATAAGCTGATTGTTAATACACAAGATGGCAGTTATGTTTCTCGAGCATAATCGCTTTTGCTGTTCCATTTTGATTAGTTGAAGATTTAGAAACATCATTAATATTTAATTTCTTATGAACAGAGATTTTTAAATTAATTGTGTATATTCTGTTAGATGATATACGATATCAGTAACGACTTTATTTTTCTTTAGAGAAATAAGGATATTTGGAGGAATAAGGAGAGAGTAAGATGGCAGATGAAAAAAATTTAGTTTTAGGCGAAAGCCCAGAACTTGGTGAGATTATTATTGCGCCAGAAGTAATCGAAGTAATTATCGGAATTGCAGCCTCAAAAGTTGATGGTGTCTATGGCATGCGTGGTTCCTTAGCTAGCAATGTCACTGAATTGCTTGGTAAATCAGCACACGGTAAAGGCGTTTATCTTAAAAACGACGAAGATGGTTTAAAAGTCGATATCTATTCTTACTTCGATTATGGAACTTCTGTACCAAAAGTAGCGATGGCAATGCAGGAACGTGTAAAACAGCAAGTATTGTTCATGACTGATTTAGCTTTAAGTGAAGTAAACATTCATGTTGTTGGTGTAGTTGCGGAAAAATTGGAACAACCGACTCTAGAAGAATTATTTAATGATGAAGAGGAAAATAATGAGTAAAGAATTGTCACGTCACGAGATTCGGGAAAAAGCATTGCAGGCATTATTTCCCTTAGATTTTAATCAAGAATTAACTAAAAAAGATGCGATCAACCATGCTTTAAGTATTGATCAACAAGAATTTGTCAGTGATGACGAAGAAGCATTTGTTCCCATCTATCTGGATGAATTAGTTGGTGGAGTTGTCGATCATCAAACAGAGCTGGATGAAATTATTAAAAAACACCTGCGTTCTAACTGGACGATTCAACGAATTGCAAAAATGGATTTGATTATTTTGCGACTAGGAATCTATGAAATGTTGTACAACACGCAAGTACCCAATCGAGTAGTTTTAAACGAAGCAATCGAGTTAGCCAAAACTTTCAGTGACGACCAGTCAAGAAAGTTTGTCAATGGTATCTTATCTAATGTAATGAAAGAGATCGATGAAGCTGGGGCAAATAGCTAATAAAGCTATTTTTCCCAGCTTCATTTAAACTATACAGAAAAAGAAGTGGGGATTAATATGGCGCAAATTATCGATGGTAAAAAATTGGCAGAAAAACTTCAAAAAGAAACAGCAAGTCAAGTGAATACGTTGGCAGAAAAAGGAATTTATCCTGGATTGGTTGTCCTATTGGTCGGAGAAAACCCAGCCAGCCAGATCTATGTAAGAAATAAAGAACGGGCTGCTAAGAAAATTGGTATCCATTCAGAGGTAAAACGTTATCCTGAAAGTATTACTGAAACTGAGCTGATTAGAGAAATCGAACAATTTAATCAATCAGATGAATTTCATGGAATATTAGTTCAGTTACCTTTGCCAGATCATATTGATGAAGAAAAGGTTTTACTGGCAATTAATCCTTTAAAGGACGTTGATGGGTTCCATCCAATGAATATGGGAAGATTATTTGCTGGAATGCCCCATACGATTCCTTGTACTCCTTATGGCATTATGAAAATGTTTGAAGAATATGATATCCCTTTGGCAGGTAAACAGGCAGTAGTGATAGGTCGAAGCAATATTGTGGGTAAACCAATGGCGATTTTATTATTAGAGGCGGATGCAACAGTCACATTAACCCATTCAAAAACGAAAGATTTGGCAAAAGTAGCTAGTAAGGCGGATATTTTAGTTGTAGCAATCGGCAAAGGCCATTTCGTTACAAAAGAATTTGTTAAGCCAGGAGCAGTTGTCATTGATGTTGGAATGAATCGAAATGAAGATGGAAAACTAATAGGTGATGTGAAGTTCGATGAAGTCGAACCGATCGCTAGCTACATTACCCCGGTTCCTGGGGGAGTAGGACCTATGACCATCACTATGTTAATGCAGCAAACAGTCGAATGTTGTGAGCGACAAGTACTGAATCACGAATAACAAAGAGGTGTTTAAATGGCACAAGAATATTTAACCGTCAGTGCTTTAAACAAGTATATTAAACGGAAGTTCGATGTAGACCCCTATTTAGAGCGGGTCTATTTGACCGGAGAGATATCAAATTTCCGTATGCGAGCAAACAGTCATCAATACTTTAGTTTAAAGGATGAACGTTCCAAAATAAGTGCTATTATGTTTAAAGGAGCGTTTCAAAAGCTGAGGTTTACGCCAAAAGAAGGTATGAAAGTATTAGTGGTAGGTCGCGTGGCATTGTATGAAGCTAGTGGCAACTATCAGATTTATATAGATCATATGGAGCCTGACGGTGTCGGTGCGCTCTATCAAGCATTAGCAGAATTGCGAGAGAAATTGGATAAAGAAGGATTGTTTTCTCTCCCCAAAAAGTCATTGCCTCGCTTTCCGAAACGAATCGCTGTAATCACTAGTCCTAGTGGGGCAGTGATCAGAGATATTATTACAACAGTAAAACGCCGATATCCCATTGTGCAACTGGTTTTATTTCCCACATTGGTGCAGGGAGATAAAGCTGCTGCAGATATTGTCTCAAATATCAAAAAGGCCGAGAAGTTGAATTTTGATACTATGATTATTGGTCGAGGTGGGGGATCGATTGAAGATCTTTGGCCTTTTAATGAAGAGATTGTCGCTCGAGCAATTGCAGCATCTCCGATTCCCGTCATCTCTTCAGTCGGGCACGAAACGGATACGACGATCGCTGATTTAGTTGCAGATGTCCGAGCAGCAACGCCAACAGCAGCTGCAGAATTAGCGGTACCTGTTTTATCGGAAGAAATTTTACGAGTTAAAGAGAAACAAGCACGTTTAGAACAGGCCTTTATGCATCAATTACAACGAAAAAAAGACCGTTTTGAACGTTTGCAGCAATCCTATATCTTTAGACAGCCTGCACGATTATACGAAGCGCAAAGTGTGCGATTGGATCGATTAGTACAACAATTGCAACAAAATATGACTGTTTTAGTCAATCAGCGAGAACGCGAATTGATGCAGTACAGCAGTCGCTTGGCCCAAGCCAATCCTATCAATCGTTTGAAACAAGCGCAACAGCAAATGACATATTTACAGGAACGGCTACAGCAGCAAATGCAGGGATATATAGAAGCTCAACAGCGTAGATTACAGCAGGCAGTTATGTCTCTTGATTTATTAAGTCCACTAAAAACGATGGGACGAGGGTTTACATATACGACCCAAGATGACCAAGTAATTCGTTCTGTTAAGAATTTAAAAGAAAAAGAAATGGTCGTGCATTTTGTTGATGGAAATGTAAAGGCATCAATCTTAGAAATTGAGGAAGGAAAAAAATAATGGAAAATATAACCTTTGAAGAATCAATTACTCAACTAGAAAATATTGTGTCACAATTAGAACGTGGCGATGTGCCATTAGAAGAAGCACTTGAAGCCTTTCAAAAAGGTATGGTTTTAAGCAAGCAATGTCAGGATACTTTAACGAAAGCAGAAAAGACATTAACCAAGATGATGAGTGAAGATGAAGAAGTGCCTTTTACAGGTGAGGAGGAAGCCTAATGTTACAGCAGCTTTCTGCTGAAGAGCTACCTAAAGTTGAAAAAGAAATAATTGATTTTATCAACACCTACACAACACATGAAGAGTTAAAGGAAAGTATGCTTTATTCAATTAATGCGGGGGGGAAAAGGATTCGCCCGTTAATAGTATTGGCGACAGTAAAAGCTTTTCAAAAAGAGTTGTCTTTGCCCGTTTACCAGACTGCGGGAGCATTAGAAATGATTCACACCTATTCATTAATCCATGATGATCTTCCAGCAATGGACGACGATGATTTACGACGTGGGAAACCGACGAATCATAAGGTTTTCGGTGAAGCATTAGCAATTTTAGCAGGAGATGGCCTTTTAACGGGTGCATTTCAACTGCTCAGTGAAACTATTTTAGACTCCACTGAAACTGTCTTGTTGATCCAGTTATTAGCAAAGGCTGCTGGGACTGGAGGCATGGTTGCAGGACAAGCGGGAGATATGGCGGCGGAAAAGCAGCATGTTTCATTAGACGAATTAAAGATAATTCATCGTGGGAAAACAGGTGCTTTGTTGACTTATGCTTTCGTAGCTGGAGGGATCCTTGCGAATCAAACGGAGTATGTGCTTGAACTTCTAAAAAAACTTGGTGGGCATATTGGTTTGGCTTTTCAAATTCGGGATGATTTATTGGATATTGTGAGTTCAACAGAAGAATTAGGAAAGCAAGTCGGTCAGGACGAAAAATCAGATAAAAGCACATACCCAGCATTATTGGGAGTTGAAGGGGCTAAGCAGTCTCTGGTAGACGAGTTAAGTCAAGCTGAAGATACAATCCAACAATTATCAAAAGTGGCAGAAGTTCAGCCTGAAATTTTCGAAGATTTACTAGCGCTCTTTGCTCTGAAGAAATAATGTGTTGGATGAAGTTAAATCTATTATAAGAAATAGGAGATATCATGAAAAAAGAACGTGTCGACGTGTTGGCTTTTAATCAGGGACTTTTTGAAACCAGAGAAAAGGCTAAACGCGGCGTGATGGCTGGTTTAGTATATGATCAAAAAAATGAACGACTAGATAAACCTGGTGAAAAAATTTCAATT
Organism: Enterococcus sp. DIV0170; assembly: GCF_051710765.1. Lineage (NCBI taxonomy): Bacteria > Bacillati > Bacillota > Bacilli > Lactobacillales > Enterococcaceae > Enterococcus > Enterococcus sp. DIV0170. The sequence continues at coordinate 2,261,386 of NZ_JBIOLG010000001.1, read as the reverse complement.
GAGACAGTTTTACAAGTAAAAGGGCAAAGCTTAGCGTATGTTTCTCGTGGTGGATTAAAATTAGAAAAGGCTCTAAAAAGTTTTGATGTAGATATTGATCAAAAAATTCTGTTGGACATAGGATCTTCTACAGGCGGGTTCACGGACGTTGCATTGCAAAACGGTGCTTTGTTAAGCTATGCCTTAGATGTTGGCTATAATCAATTGGCTTGGAAACTACGTCAGGATGAGCGAGTAGTTGTCATGGAACGGACGAATTTCCGTTATTCTAAGTTAGCAGATTTTGAGAAGGGACAACCAAATTTTGCAACAATTGATGTTTCCTTTATCTCTTTAAAGCTGATTTTACCTCCCTTACATGAAATTTTGATGGATAACGGAGACGTGGTCGCGTTGATTAAACCACAATTTGAAGCGGGAAGAGAATTTGTAGGGAAAAAGGGAATTGTTAAGGACCCAAAAACACATTTGATGGTGTTAAAGGAAATTACTGATTTTGCAATAGCGCATGGTTTTAATGTAGAGGAACTGACTTTTTCTCCTATTACTGGCGGGGAAGGAAACATTGAGTTTTTGGCTCATTTGAAAAAAGTACCTGAAACAGGTTGTTTAAAATCAGAAATTGATTTGGAAATGGTTGTAGCAGAGGCTCATCAGCAATTAGATAAATAATCAGGAGGAAAAGAAATGCGAAAAGACGAGCGCCATCGCATTATTACTAAGTTATTGAGCGAGTATGATGTGAGGAAGCAGGAGGAATTTGTAACAGTTCTTGCGCGAGAAGGTGTGAAAGTAACTCAAGCAACAATTTCACGTGATATCAAAGAAATGAAACTCATTAAGGTACCTTCTCCGAATGGTGGGTATCGATACAGTATGCCCCTTCAAGAACAGGAAGACGTGAATGAAAAACTGGCTGATTTGTTAAAAGATGCCATGGTTTCTATTGATCAAATGGAGAAATTTATCAGTGTTAAAACACTTCCGGGAAATGCGTCTGCCTGTGCAAATCTATTAGAAAAACAATTCATGAAAAATTTATTTACGACCTTGAATGATGATGATAGTGTTTTGATGATTGCAAGAACAGAAGACGATGCAAAATATATAAAACAAGATATCGTTGAAAAAAGCCAGAATAATTAGTAAGTCTCATTAAAAGGAGAATATGAAAATGTTGCAAGAGCTAACAATCAAAAATTTTGCGATCATTTCTTCGTTGCATTTAGGATTTACTGATGGAATGACAGCTCTAACTGGCGAAACAGGCGCTGGAAAATCAATTATTATTGACGCAGTTAGCTTGTTAGCTGGAGCTCGTTCATCCATCGAATATATTCGTCAAGGTAGTGATAAATGTTTAGTTGAGGGGCTTTTTGATTTACCTAAGCAACATGAGTTCAGTCTACTAATGGAAGAACTTGGAATTGAAGTAGATGAGGCAGGATTGATTGTTCAAAGAGATTTGAATATCTCAGGAAAAAGTGTCTCACGAGTGAACGGAAGAATTGTTACTTTGGCGAACTTACGAAGAATTGGTCAATTCTTAGTAGACATTCAAGGCCAAAACGACCACCAGGAATTGATGCATCCAGAATCGCATCTCCGTCTTTTAGATAGTTTTGGTGACTCGGCTTTTCAAGAGAAAAAAATTAGGTATCAGACCGCATATCATAGCTATATAACTTTAATGAATCAAGTTAGAAAATTTAAACAAAATGAACAATCTTTTGTTCAAAGAATCGATATGCTAACTTTTCAACAAGAAGAAATTGGAAATGCAGAGCTATCTATTGGTGAAGAAGAAAAACTGATGGAAGAGCGGGAGAAACTTACGAACTATCAGAAAATAGTAGATAGTCTTTCTTATAGTTACCAAGCTATGACAAATGAAGAAACAAACTCTTTAGATGCGATAGGTTCAGCTAGTCAGGAACTTCAAACAATAGCTTCTTTAGATACTGACTATGAAGGCATATCTGATAATGTTCATAGTGCCTACTATCTTTTGCAAGATGCGGTCAGTGAAATCGGGCGTCAATTAGATTTGCTAGAGTTAGATGAGGAGCGCTTGGATATAGTTAATGAAAGGCTTGAACTAATTCATCAACTGAAAAGAAAGTATGGAGATTCGATCGAGATCATTCTAAACTATTATGATCAGATTAGTGAAGAACTTTTGGATTCAGATTTCTCTGGAGACAAATTGGAAAGATTAGAAAAAGAACTATATGAAAAAGAAAACGAATTACAACACTTAGCTGAGATGCTACAAGCGGCGCGAAAAAAGATGGCGAAAAAATTAGAATCAGCAATCCAAAATGAACTGAAGGATTTGTACATGGAGAATGCTCGGTTTGAAGTGAGTTTTAAAGAGAGCTCTTTTAATGCAGAGGGAGTAGATGAGGTAGAGTTTTACATAACGACTAATCCTGGAGAGCCATTGAAGCCTCTAGTTAAAGTGGCCTCAGGAGGAGAAATTTCTCGAGTCATGTTGGCTTTAAAGACCATTTTCTCAAAAACTCAGGGATTAACGAGTATTGTTTTTGATGAAGTAGATACTGGAGTGAGTGGGCGAGTCGCCCAAGCGATTGCAGACAAGATTTATCAAATTGGTCTGAATTCACAGGCCTTATGTATCACTCATTTACCTCAAGTAGCCGCTAAAGCTGATCATCAACTATTTATTCGTAAAGAGATAGTTGATGGAAGGACTTTAACTAAGGTAGAGGAGTTAACTGAAAGGGATCGTATTGACGAAATTGCTCGTATGTTAGCAGGAGCAGAGATTACAGATTTAACTGTCAAGCATGCAAAAGAATTATTGCAATTAGCAAAAAAATAGCCGGAGCTCATGCTCCGGCTATTTGCTTACATAATACTTAGTAGACTACTCAAAACCAATGAACCGATTGTTAAAATTAACATGGTCCAAATAACAACCTTGGTAACTTTAGAAAAAGTACTGGTAGATTTTTTGTTATTCATGCCGTCACCATCCTCAAAAAAATCTCAAATTCATCATACTTCATTTCTTGAAACTCCGCAAATAACTGAAAAAACTTTTAAAAAATACTAAGAAATCTTTTCGCGTCAATATTGCGAATTCAATTGTTAAAACTTGCTAAATCCTTTATATTTTAAATGAATTGAAACACGAATGTAACGATAATGCAGTATAGTGAAGGTAGTAGTTAGAAGAGGAAGGACTGTATTTGTTGGCATCATTTTCACCAATTTTGTTGTTATGGTACATTTTCCCGATTATCGTCTTTTTAGCGTCTGATTATATCGTAACAACTTTTAAATTAAAACAACGCTTCAATTTGAAAACGCCAGATATTACTGTACCATTTTTAATCGTTGGAATGCACGAAATATCAAAAAGTATCAGTACGTTTTCAATTTTACCATATTTTTTGCTATCCATTCTATTATTGGGTATTAGCGTCGTCGTTTTCCAAGCCTATCGCTATCGTGAAATCATGTATGGTCGCTTTTTCAAAATGTTTTGGCGCTTAACGTTTTTATTATCAGTTTTGGTCTATTTTATTTTGATTATTGCAAGTATTATTAATGCCTTATAAATGAAAAAAACTTTAAAAAAACTCTTTATTACCTGCGTATTTCCCGATAAAACAATATGGTTAGAAAAGGTCAAGAAACTGTTATTTTTGTTTTTTGTAAAGTGTGGTAGATTGTGGGGGATTGTGGTAGACTAATCTCATGCGGTGGTAAAAAGGGGTGAAGTCTAGATGTTCATGGGTGAATTTCAACACAATATTGATGCAAAAGGTCGATTGATCGTCCCATCAAAATTACGTGAACAGTTAGGCGAGAAGTTTGTTGTTACCCGAGGTATGGATGGGTGTTTGTTCGGTTACCCTTTAGCCGAGTGGAACCAATTAGAAACAAAGCTAAATGAAATGCCGCTTTCAAAGAAAGATGCGCGTGCATTTGTTCGTTTCTTTTACTCTGCTGCTACCGAGTGTGAGATTGATAAACAAGGTCGGATCAATATACCGGCATCTTTGCGTAGTCACGCTTCTTTGGAAAAAGAATGCGTCATCATTGGTGTAGCCAATCGCATTGAAATTTGGGATCAAGCTCGTTGGAATGATTTTACAAAAGAAACAGAAGCTAGTTTCGACGACATTGCAGAGACAATGGTCGATTTTGGATTTTAGAGAAGAGGATTATCAATGACAGACTTTCAACATACAACCGTTTTGCTTCGCGAGACAGTTGATGGTCTAGCAATCAAACCAGACGGTATTTATGTTGATTGTACATTAGGCGGTGCTGGTCACAGTGAGTACTTATTAAGCCAGTTAAACGCAGATGGACATCTTTATGCTTTTGATCAAGATCAAAAAGCGATTAATAACGCGAAAATTCGTTTGACAAAATATGTCGAAAAAAAGCAAGTGACTTTTATTAAAGCTAATTTCAGAGATTTAAAAGAAGAACTGAATTATTTAGGCGTGACAGAAGTCGATGGGATTTTATATGATTTGGGCGTTTCCTCTCCGCAACTAGATGAGGCTGAACGTGGGTTTAGTTACCATCAAGATGCTCCATTGGATATGCGGATGGATCAGGATGCTCCCTTGAGTGCCTATCAAGTTGTAAATGATTACTCTTACCATGAATTAGTAAAAATCTTCTTTCGTTACGGAGAAGAAAAATTCTCTAAACAAATCGCACGTTTGATTGAACGCAAACGTGAAGAAAAGCCAATAGAAACTACAGGCGAGCTCGTTGATATAATTAAGGAAGCTATTCCAGCTCCGGCAAGACGAAAAGGCGGTCATCCTGCAAAAAGGGTTTTCCAAGCTGTTCGGATTGCTGTGAATGATGAGCTAGGAGCAATTGAGAGTTCTTTGGAACAAGCGATTGATATGCTATCTGTTAACGGAAGAGTCAGTGTAATTACGTTTCATTCATTAGAAGACCGAATCGTGAAGATCATTTTTAAAGAATTTAGCACACCTAAGGATATGCCACCTGGCTTACCAATGGTACCGGAAGAATTTCAGCCAATGCTAAAATTAGTTAATCGAAAACCAATTATTCCTTCAGAAGAGGAATTAAATGAGAACAATCGTGCGAGAAGTGCAAAATTGCGGATCGCTGAGAAAGTGAAGAAAGGATAGGAATTATGGCAGAATTAAAAAATAAACAACCATTTCAATTTGATTCTCAGCAAAATGAGATTCAACAAACGCCAGATTCTTTCAAAGTCTTCGTTTCTCCAGGAGATCGTTTAAAGAAAATTACACGAGTAGAAAAATTTGCCGTGTTAGCTTTCTTAGTGATGTTAATTGGGCTGTCAATCGTGATGGTAAATTATCGTAATGAAATCAGCAAAACACAAAATGAAATTACTAGTATTCAAACCGATATTGATGCGAAAGAAAAAACGGCGACGCAATTACAACAAGAAAAAAGTGAATTGTCTCGATCTGATCGTTTGAAAGAAGTTGCGGAAAAAGCGGGTCTTTCTATCAATGACGCGAATTTAAGGAAAGTGAAGTAAATGAGCTTTAAAAGGCTAAGAAGAAAAATCCGAAAAAAGAATTTGACTCCGATGAACAATCGCAAAAAAGTAGGCGTTATTTTGTTTGCTACGAGTATTGGATTGTTCTTTTTATTTGCCGTTCGCATGATTTATGTGGTGGCAGGTGGACATGTAGCAGGAACATCATTAAAAGCTAAGACGGAAGAGCTTTATCATGGTGGTGAAGTTGTTAAGGCTAAACGAGGGACGATTTATGATCGTAACGGTGAGGTTATAGCAGAAGATGCTACCTCTTATTCCGTTTATGCAATTCTTTCGGAAAGCTATGTTTCAGGAAAAGATAAACTTTACGCCCAAGAGAAAAACTTTGATGAATTAGCTTCTATATTACATAAGTATTTAGGAATTAAAGAAAAAACAGCTTTGAAAACATTAAAGAGCGGCATAAATAGTGACGGGACAAGTAAGTATTACCAAGTTGAGTTTGGCAATAAGGGAAAAAACATTTCCGAGGAGACCAAACAAAATATCGAAGATGCGATGAAGAAAGCTAAAATCAAAGGACTATATTTCACCGATCACACTGATCGAATGTATCCGAATGGAAATTTTGCTTCTCACTTCATAGGTTATGCTCAACCAGATAAAAATGAAAATTTAGTTGGGATGATGGGTGTCGAAGCAGCTTACGACGATGTTTTAAAAGGGAAAGATGGAAAAGTAGTTTATCAAAAGGACGAAAACCAACGCCCAATTCCTGGTAGTGTTGCAGAAGAAAAGAAAGCAGTCGACGGAGAAGATATCTATACTACTTTAGACGCAGGCTTACAAAGCTATTTAGAAACGTTATTGGACAAAGTGAATTCAGAAGCCAATCCTACAGAGATGACGGCTATGCTGATGCAGGCGAAAACAGGGGATATTCTAGCAATGTCTCAACGACCAACATTCAACCCAGAGACTAAGGAAGGGCTCGGAGAATCTGACGCATGGCGAAACTTCTTAGTAGAAGATAGCTATGAGCCAGGATCAACTATGAAGGTTTTTACCACTGCCGCAGCCGTTAACGAAGGCGTCTTTAATGAAAATGAAAGCTACGTTTCTGGAAAGATCCAAGTGGCTGATGCGACCATTAATGACTGGGACTTAGGCAAAAAAGGAATATTAACAATGCGCCAAGCGTTATCTTGGTCTAGTAATGTCGGAATGGTGAAGTTGGAAGAAAAACTTGGGGATCGTTGGCCTGAATACGTGAAACGCTTTGGATTTGGTCAAAGTACTTATTCTGGTTTGCCTGGTGAATCAAAAGGAACTCTGCCGACGAGTAATATCGTTGACCAGGCGATGAGTTCATATGGACAAGCTATTGGGGTAACGAATTTTCAAATGATGCGCGGCTTTACTGCTGTTGCAAATGACGGGAAAATGCTGCAACCCCATTATGTTGAAAAAATAGCTAACCCTAATACAGGTAAAGAAATTATTACAAAGCCAGAAGTCGTAGGTGAACCAATTACGGCTGAGACCGCACAAAAGGTGCGTGAATACATGCGTGATACCGTAGAAAGTGAAAATTACGGTTCTGCTTATGATCAATATAAAGTACCCGGATATCATATTTCTGCTAAAACAGGGACCGCTCAAATTGCTGAGAATGGTAGATATTTGACAGGTGATACAAACTATATTTATTCAATTGCGTTGATGCTTCCTTCAGAGGATCCAGAATACATTTTATATTTAACAATGAAGCAGCCGCAGGAAAATAAGGCAGGTATTTTGGGAGACATCGCTAATCCTTTATTGAGTCGTGCAATGGAATTCCAAAATAATGAATCTGATTCTTCAGAGGAAGAAAGTAATACTAAGGTTACTGTTGAAGATTATCGTAATCTTTCAACATCAAAAGCTGCAGCAGATGCCAATAAGCGTGGACTGACAGCTGTAGTAGTTGGCGATGGAGATAAGATTGTACAGCAGTCTGCCAAACCAGGTGAAAAGGTAATGGCAAATGAACATCTTATTTTGTTGACAGACGGCAAGAAAGAGATGCCTGATGTTCGTGGCTGGTCTAAAGCAGATATTTTGAAATTGACTAATTTGCTGGATATTGATGTCACATTTAAAGGGGACGGCTACTGTACGAAACAAAATATTGCTCCCTATTCGGAAATATCGAAGAAGAAATTGAAAATTACGTTAGGTTAGACTGGAGAGAAAAAAATGCAACCGGCACAACTATTTATCGCTTTTGCCAGTAGTTTCGCAATTACTGTTGCAGGCATGCCATTTATTATTGGCTATTTTAGGATGAAGAAACAAGGACAAGAAATTCGTGATGAAGGGCCAAAATGGCATAATACAAAAGCTGGCACACCAACGATGGGTGGTTTAGGTTTTCTAGCCGCTGCAGTGATTACATCAATCTGGTTTAGTCTTTGGACGCAGCAAATGACAACCTCGTTATTAATTCTAGTATTCGTATTATTACTTTATGGAATCATTGGATTTCTGGACGATTTTATCAAATTAGCTAAGAAGCAAAATGAAGGATTAACTTCAAAGCAGAAATTCATTGCGCAAGTTGTTGTTGCGATAGTCTTCTATTTAATCTACCGAATGGAAGGTTATCCAAATACGTTGAATTTCTTTGGCATCGATTTACCCTTAAATATTGTCTATGGACTTTTTGTGATTTTTTGGTTGGTTGGTTTCTCAAATGCAGTAAATCTAACTGATGGAATCGACGGGCTAGTTTCAGGCCTAGGAACAATCTCATTTGCAACATACGGTATTATTGCTTGGAACCAACAACAATATGAAGTTTTAATCGTGTGTCTAGCTTTAATGGGTGGTTTAGTCGGTTTCTTTCCTTACAATAGAAAACCTGCGAAAATTTTTATGGGAGATGTCGGTTCTCTTGCTTTAGGCGGATTGTTGGCAGCTGTTTCAATTGTTCTACATCAAGAATGGACATTGCTATTAGTCGGTCTGGTATATATTTTTGAAACAGCAAGCGTGATTATTCAAGTTACTTCCTTTAAAATGACAGGGAAACGTGTTTTTAAGATGTCACCGTTGCATCATCATTTTGAGATGTCAGGTTGGTCCGAATGGAAAGTAGATACTGTATTTTGGGCAATCGGACTGATTGCATCTATTATTGTTTTATTGATCGTACTGTAGGAGATGACTAGGAAATGAAACAAATCAAACAATATGAAAACGAAAAGGTATTAGTGTTAGGATTAGCGAAGAGTGGATTTAGTGCGGCCAAGTTATTAAACGACTTGGGCGCACTTGTTACGGTAAACGATGGAAAACCTTTCGAAGAAAACCCTGAGGCACAAGGACTGTTGGAGCAGGGTGTACGAGTGATTACAGGTCACCATCCAATCGAATTACTAGATGAAGATTTTTCATTAATGGTAAAAAATCCTGGTATTCCTTATGATAATCCCTTAGTGGCGAAAGCCGAAGAATTGCATATTCCAATTTTGACCGAAGTGGAGTTGGCTTATCAAGTCGCAGAATGTCCTATCGTTGGTATTACCGGAACGAATGGGAAAACGACAACAACTACCATGATCGGTCTATTATTGAATCAAGAGAGAAAGACTGGTAAAGCACACTTAGCTGGGAATATTGGTTTTCCTGCTAGTGAAGTAGCTTCTAAGGCTACAGCAGATGACGACATCGTTATGGAATTGTCGAGTTTTCAATTGATGGGAATTAAAAGCTTTAAGCCACAAATAGCAGTTATTACCAATATTTATGAAGCGCATTTAGATTATCATAAAACGCGTGAAAATTACGTAGCAGCTAAATGGGCAATCCAACAAAACATGACCGCAGATGATTATTTAGTTTTAAACTGGAATTCAACAGAATTACAAGAGTTGAGCACACAAACTGGGGCACAAATTGTTCCTTTTTCTACAACAGAAAAGTTAGATAACGGGGCTTACCTATCAGATGGACAGCTGTGTTTCAAAAAAGAAAAGATTATGGCTGCTTCTGATTTAGGTGTACCTGGCGCTCATAATATTGAGAATGCTTTGGCAGCAATTGCAGTAGCAAAATTAAAAGGTATTTCTAATGAAGGAATTCGTAAAGCGTTAAGTAATTTTCATGGTGTTCCTCATCGAACACAATACGTGGATACGATCAATGGACGCAAGTTTTACAATGATTCAAAGGCAACAAACAGCTTAGCAACCGAAATGGCGCTAAGTGGCTTTGATAATGATCGTTTAATTTTACTGGCGGGCGGCTTGGATCGTGGAAATGAATTTGATGAGCTGATTCCGTCATTAGAAGGTGTCAAAGCAGTGATTCTTTTTGGCGAAACGAAGGACAAACTGGCTGATACTGCAAGAAGAGCAGGGATTCAGACAGTTATTTTGACCTCTAATGTTGAAACGGCTGTTCCTTTGGCCTATGAACAGAGTGAAGATGGCGATAGCATTTTATTATCTCCTGCAAATGCAAGCTGGGATCAATACCCAAACTTTGAAATACGCGGAGATAAATTTATGCATGCTGTGAAACAACTAGAAAAGTAGGGAAATGAAATGAGAATACTTGTTACAGGCGGTGGCACTGGTGGACATATCTATCCAGCTCTGGCATTTATCCGTTACGTACAAAAAATCCAACCTGATTCTGAATTTCTATATGTAGGGACGCATCGAGGTTTGGAAAATAAAATCGTGCCTGAAACAGGCATCTCTTTTAAGACAATTAAAATTCAAGGATTTAAACGGAAACTTTCGTTTGATAATTTAAAAACCGTACAGCTCTTTCTAGAAAGTATCAAACGCTCGAAGGAAATATTGCGAGAATTTAAGCCAGATGTTGTGATTGGTACAGGTGGATATGTTTCTGGATCGGTTGTTTATGCCGCAGCAAGAATGAAAATTCCGACGATCGTTCACGAGCAAAATAGCGTACCGGGTATTACAAATAAATTTTTGAGCCGTTTTGCTGATAAGGTGGGCATCTGTTTTCCTGATGCTGCTCAATATTTTCCGGAAAATAAGACTGTATTAGTGGGAAATCCTCGAGCGCAAGAAGTAGTCACTAGTGGAAAATCAGACGTATTGGAACAATACAAATTGTTGCCAGATACCCCAACAGTATTAATTTTTGGCGGCAGCCAGGGTGCACTTAAAATAAACCAAGCAGTCATACAGGCGTTACCCAAATTCTCGCAAAAAGATTATCAGGTATTATACGCTTCTGGAGACCGTTATTATAACGAGATTTCTGAAAAAATTGATGTAGAAAAAATCAGTCGCAACTTGTCGCTTCAACCTTATATAAAAAATATGACGGATGTTATGGCAAATGTAGACTTATTGATAGGTAGAGCTGGAGCAACATCCATAGCAGAGTTTACTGCATTGGGACTACCAGCCATCCTAATCCCGAGTCCATATGTTACCAATGACCACCAAACAAAAAACGCACAGAGTTTGGTAAACGCGGGTGCTGTTAAAATGATTGCAGATGCTAATTTAACAGGTGAAAATCTTGTTGAAGCGGTAGATGAAATCATGAGTAACAATGAAAAAAGAGAAATAATGGCAAAAGCTTCTCGTCAAGAAGGAATTCCTGACGCAGCTGAACGCATGTGGTCATTGGTAAACGAGATCGTTAAATAATTATTGGAGGTGAGGATCATTAGTCGTGAAGAGTTTCCAGAAGAAAAAGAAGAAAAAACAAAACAAGAGAGTTTGACTCCGTGGCAACTAGCAAACATGGAGTATTTAAAGCAAAAAGCGCTCGAGAAGGGCGAACCTGAAACACCGCCGAAATCTTCTGAATCGTCAGCTGAAAACACAAATACTAGTGAACCCGCCGATGAAAAAAGAGAAGCAGCAGATATGGATGATCCACCGACTGTTGATGAGGATCTGGAAGATACAGAAGAAAAAGAAGCACCAGATTCTGCCAAAGGTCCAAAAAACGGTTCGTTCTTAGAGCGTCTCCCCAATATTAAACATGAACGAAATCGTCGTCTCGTTCGAAGATCTTCCATTTTAATTGGATTATTTTCAATCCCGGCGATACTATTATTATATTACATTTCACCCTTAGGTAAGTTAGGTGGAGTAAGCATTACTGGGAATGAAAAAATTTCGGCAGAGATAATCAAAAAAGAACTCAATTTTTCAGTTGGAGATAATCTTTGGAGTCAATATTTTGATCGTAGTGACAATGTGAAAAATTTGAAAAAGCAAGAACTTCAGATTGAGGATGCGGAAGTTCACATCGATGGCTTCAATCATTTTGAAGTGAAAGTGAAAGAGTATCCAGAGGTCGCCTATTTAGAAAGTGATGGGAAATACTCACCTGTAATTTCGAATGGAAAGATTATTCCAGTCGAAGTTGAAAAAAGCGATGGAGAGTTGCCAATTTTGGAGAACTTCACTGGATCAAAACGAATATTGAAAGTTCTTGAAGGATATAAAAAATTATCTGAAGAAGTAAAACAAGGAATATCTCAGATAAAGTATGCTCCGACAAGTGAAAACAAAGAGTTACTGGAAATTTTCATGAATGATGGGAATAAAGTGTTGGTTAGTATCAACGATCTAGGGGATAAAATGAAATACTACCCTCAAATTGCTAAAGAAATGAGCGATAAAGAGATTAAAGGCGTAGTTGACATGGAAGCTGGAATATATAGCTATCCGTACACTGAAAATTCAGCTACTGAGGATTCAACGCAAGGCTCGACAGGACAATCTGAAACGCCAGTTGGAAATGATTAAATTTATTACAAGAAAATGTTGAATCTTCTTTTTCATTCTAGGCAAAATGTGTTAAAATTGAAGGCAGTGAATTACTTGCAAAAAATTATATTTCATGCTTAACAGTAACTTAAAATATTAAATCTGAATAAAGCATTTATTTGAAAATAGGAGGGAATCCCATTCATGGCAAAAGCAGGAATGTATGTAGGCCTTGATATCGGGACAACATCGATAAAAGTTGTTGTAGCCGAGTACATCGATAGCCAAATGAATATCATTGGTGTTGGAAACGCAAAATCAGAAGGAATCAATCGTGGGATTATCGTAGATATTGATAAAACAGTACAGGCGATTCAACGAGCAGTAAAACAGGCCGAGGAAAAAGCTGGGATTCAGATTAAAAGTGTCAGTGTAGGATTACCTGCCAACTTATTAGAAGTTGAGCCTTGCCAAGGTATGATCGCTGTGAATAATGAGTCTAAAGAGATTATGGATGAAGATGTTCGTAATGTCGCTTCAGCAGCAATGGTTCGTTCGGTTCCTCCTGAAAGACAAATAGTTGCACTATTGCCTCAAGAGTTTACCGTTGATGGTTTTGAAGGAATCAAAGATCCACGCGGTATGATCGGTGTACGTCTTGAGATGTTCGGATTAGTATTTACTGGTCCTAAGACAATCATTCATAACATTACCAAATGTGTTGAAAAAGCGGGCTTGTCTGTTGCTGAGACAGTAATTACATCTTTGGCTCTGACAGAATCTACATTATCTGATGGAGAAAAAGATTTTGGTACGATTGTTATTGACATGGGTGGCGGACAAACAACAACGGCCGTTATGCATGATAAACAATTAAAATTCACCCACGTGGATCAAGAAGGTGGAGAATTTGTTACTAAAGATATCTCGATTGTTTTGAACACGTCATTTAACAATGCGGAAGCATTAAAAATTAACTATGGAGATGCTTACCCAAGCCGCACATCAGCGGATGAAGATTTCCCTGTAGATGTGATTGGTAAAACAGATCCGATTAAAGTCGATGAGCGCTATTTAGCTGAAATCATTGAAGCACGTTTAGAACAAATATTCCGCAAAGCAAAAGAAGCTTTAGATGAAATCGAAGCGCTTGACTTACCAGGTGGAGTCGTGTTAACTGGTGGTGCTGCAAGCTTGCCAGGCGTAGTTGACTTAGCTGAAGATATTTTTGGAACGACAGTGAAACTGCATGTACCAAACCAAATGGGCTTGAGAAATCCAGTCTTTACAAATGTCATTAGTATCGTTAATTATTCAGCTGAATTAAGCGATGTATATCATTTGGCAAAATCAGCTGTGACCGGTGAAAAAGTTTCTTTATCTGCTTCACCTCAAACGAGCGCTGTCTCGACGGCACCTGTGTATGACGATTACGAAGCTTCAAATGATTACGAAGAAGAATCAAAACCAAAAAATGAAGAAAAAGTAACCGGGAAGATTAAAGACTTCTTCTCTAATATTTTTGACTAATTTGTAGGAGGAATAGAAAATATGGAATTCTCAATAGATAACAATATTAACGAAGGTGCAGTTATTAAAGTTATCGGTGTTGGCGGTGGCGGTGGCAATGCCATCAACCGTATGATCGAGGAAAACGTCAAAGGCGTTGAATTTATCGCGTCAAACACTGATGTACAAGCTCTTAAAAATTCAAAAGCAGAAACAGTTATTCAATTAGGCCCTAAATATACACGCGGTTTAGGTGCTGGTTCACAGCCTGAAGTTGGTCAAAAATCAGCAGAAGAAAGTGAACAAGCAATCCGTGATGCATTAGAAGGTGCTGACATGGTCTTTATTACTGCCGGAATGGGTGGGGGAACTGGTACTGGTGCAGCACCGATTGTTGCGAAAATCGCTAAAGATTTAGGTGCATTAACAGTAGGAGTCGTTACTCGTCCATTTAGCTTTGAAGGACCAAAACGCGGACGTTTTGCCGCAGAAGGCATTTCATTGCTTAAAGAAAACGTTGATACACTATTAATCATTTCAAACAATCGTTTACTTGAAGTTGTTGATAAGAAAACGCCAATGCTTGAGGCCTTCCGTGAAGCAGACAATGTTTTACGTCAAGGAGTGCAAGGGATTTCTGATTTGATTACAGCTCCTGGCTATGTCAACTTGGACTTCGCTGATGTGAAAACAGTTATGGCTAATCAAGGTACTGCTTTGATGGGTATTGGTGTTGCTAGCGGTGAAGATCGTGTTGTCGAAGCGACGAAGAAAGCTATTTCTTCTCCATTATTAGAAACATCTATTGATGGTGCAGAACAAGTATTGTTAAATATTACTGGCGGTTTAGATATGACGCTATTTGAGGCACAAGATGCTTCTGACATCGTTGCTAGTGCAGCTACAGGCGATGTAAATATTATTTTAGGTACATCAATCAGCGAAGAATTAGGCGATGAAATTCGCGTGACAGTAATTGCGACAGGAATTGACCCAACAAAAAAGGAGCGTAAGGCTACACGTAACACACAACGTGCTAGTCAAATCCAATCAGTTCCACAAAAGCAAAATTTAGATATCGAACCTTCAAGAAATAATGAAGGGCAATCTGCATTTGGCGAATGGGATATTCGTAAAGAAGAAAATATCCGCCCGAAGGTTGAAGAAACACAATTTGATAACATCGAAAAGAAAGAATTCGAAACCTTCAATCGTGAAGAAGTAAAACCTGAAAAAGACGAAGAACTAGATACACCACCATTCTTTCGCCGTAGAAAATAAAAGGGGGAGAGCACATGATCGCTGAAAACTTGCATAAAATCGAGCAAGAAATTCAGGAGTCGTGTGCTCTTGTTTCACGTAACCCAAAGGATGTTACAATGGTTGCGGTGACCAAGAGTGTCGACTCCAAAACAGCAAGTGAACTCGTTGAGTTGGGAATTTTGGATTTAGCGGAAAATAGGGTAGATAAATTACTAGAGAAAAAGCAAAGTCTTTCACAACATCAGCAGATTAAATGGCATCTTATTGGTAATTTACAGCGTCGCAAGGTAAAATTGATTATAAATGAAATTGATTATTTTCATGCACTGGACAGTTTGCGTTTAGCACAAGAAATTCAAAAACGTGCGGAACATCAAATAGATTGTTTTATTGAGATAAATGTTTCTGGTGAAGAATCGAAGCATGGGATCAACCCAGCAGAGCTTCATTCTTTTATTCAGGAAATAGCAGGGTTGGATAAGATACGAGTGATTGGTTTGATGACCATGGCTCCTTATGAAGCGAGTGAGCAGGAAGTTCGAACAATTTTTTCAACCTTGAAAGATCTTCAAGAAAGTGTGAAAAAACTAAACTTGCAATACGCCCCATGCACAGAATTGAGTATGGGAATGAGCCAAGACTTCAAAACGGCAATTGAAGAAGGCGCCACATTTGTTCGAATTGGAACGGCATTATTTAGGAAAGGTTAGGTAAAGTTAATGGGAATTAGTCTAGCAAAGATCACTGATTTTTTTGGTTTAGCAGATGATGACATGTATGAAGAAGTAGCAGCACCTGCCCCAAAGAAGCAGGTTAGCCGCCCACAAAGCGCGCCTAAAAAAGAACGCGTAACGGCACGTTCAACATACCAAAAGCAAGAAAGACCAAAAGAAAGAGTACAGCAAAAAGTACAGGAGCGAGTACAACAACCAGTTGTTGAAACTCCTACGAATCGACGGGCAGAGGCTGTGATGAAAAAAGCAGAAAGTATGCCTAAGAAAAGTGAAAAAGTCGTGTCTATGCCAAACAATAACAGTCGGGCACAACGACTTGCTCCAAGAATGGAAGAAAAGAAAAAAGACCGCATCTCAGTGGTTGAACCAAGAGCCTATAATGAAGCGATGACAATCGCCAAACGTGTTGGACAAGGCGAAGTGGTTCTAATTAATTTTCAATCTTTAGATGAGATGAAGGCAAGACGTGTGGTTGATTTTCTAACGGGCGCGGTATTTATGATTGATGGCGATATTAAGCGTGTTGGCAATGAGATGTTCTTATGTACGCCGACAAATGTTGAAATTACGAATACTGCATTGAGCTCAATGGTTGATGATGATATTTATGGATTAGGAATGTAAAGGAGCCGCTTATTTGAATCTACTTATTACACTTTTTTACTATTTAAATCGTTTAGTTTATCTCTATACGATACTTTTAGTTGTTTATGCGTTGATGTCATGGTTCCCAGGAGCCTACCAATCTAGATTTGGTCAGCTTTTAGGCCGAATTTGTGAGCCGTTTCTTAATTTGTTTCGACGGTTGCCATTACAATTTGGCGGGATTGATTTTTCAGTGATGGCTGCGATTTTAGCGTTAAATTTTGCAATGGGGGTATTACAAAGAATTCTGATAAATATTATTTATTAAGGAGGTGGCACTATGAATGCGAATGTCTATCAACATTTTAGACCAGAAGAGCATCCATTTGTTGACAGTGTTGGCGATTGGCTAGAACAAGTTGAAAGCCAGTACGCTCCTTATTTGACGAATTTTTTAGATCCTCGTCAGGCGTATATTTTAGAAACATTGATTCGTGAAAATAGCGAATTAAAATTTTCTTTTTATGGCGGTTATGAAGATGCAGAACGTTGTCGCTGCATGATTTATCCTGATTATTACGAGCCGCAGATCGATGATTTTGAACTGGTGATGATTGAGATCAATTATCCGCAAAAGTTCACTGAACTTTCTCATGGAAAGATTCTGGGGACGTTGATGAATGCGGGAATTAAGCGTGATTATTTTGGGGATATTATTTCTGACGGTGATCGTTGGCAAATCTTTTTAGCAAAAGAATCTGCTAGCTATATCGTTAGTCAAGTAACAAAAATTGGTCGTGTGACAGTTCATTTAGAGGAACGGCCTTACACAGACATTATTATTCCTAAAGATAGTTGGTTAGAGGAAACTACTACAGCAACTTCTCTGCGACTGGATGCAATTATTTCAACCGTCTATAATATATCGCGTCAGCGTTCAAAACAGTTAGTAGAAGCCGGCAAGGTGAAAGTCAACTGGTCAGTAAATGAACGCCCAGATTATTTGCTAGATTTATTAGATGTCGTTTCAGTCCGGGGATTTGGTCGAATTCAGATTCAAGGATTAGAGGGAAAAACAAAGAAAGAGAAATTTCGTTTGCGTTTAGGCGTTTTGCGAAAATAAAATTTATGAGGTGAACAAAAAAATGGCATTAACTCCATTAGATATTCAAAATAAGAATTTCTCCACGAAAATGCGTGGCTATAACCAAGATGAGGTCGATGACTTCTTAGATATGATCGTTCGCGATTATGAAGACAGTATCGCCAAAAATCGTGAATTAGAAAAAGCATTGAAGCATTCAGAGGAAAAATTAGAGTACTTCAATGAATTGAAGGAAGCGTTGAACCAATCAATCGTTGTAGCACAAGATACCGCTGATAAGGTTAAATCTTCTGCAAGCAAGGAATCTGAAGTAATTGTCACATCTGCTCAAAACCGTGCAGATGAACTGATTTCTAATGCAATGCAAAAGGCTAACTTGTTGACGACAACTGCCGAAGACAAAGCAAAAGAAATTCTAACTGATGCTACTTCTAAAGCTCGTCAATTAGCTGCGGAAACAAATGACTTGAAAAAGAAAACGCGTGTTTTCCATCAACAATTATTGTTGCTGTTAGAAACACAAATCGATCAAGCGCGCAGTGGCGATTGGGAAGAAGTCCTAAAACCAATGTCTTCCTATGTGGGAGATGGACATGAAGTTCTGAAAGAAGTTTTAGCTAATGAACTTGACAACGATGATGTGGTTGCAGTAGACTCAGATGAACCAATTATTACTCCTGAACCTGAAGAAGATATGGGATTAACGATTGACATTCCTGAATTAATTAAATCAGACGAAAACTAAGCTAATCTAGAATAGAAAAGCTGATTAGATTCTTTTAGCGAGCCGATGATAGTGGAAGTTCGGCAGACCCTCTAATTAGAAAGATCCTCTAGATCATGCGGTTGTGAAATATTAGTAGCAATCGACGGGTCATTCCGTTAACAATGATTAGAGGAAACTTTTTGGTTTCAAATTTTGGGTGGTACCACGACAAGCTCGTCCCTTTGCGGACAAGCTTGTTTTTTTGTGTTTTTAAACTTTTGATTTATCAAGGACTATTCAATCTTGAGTAGTACCTTAAAATAGAAAAAGGAGACGATTGATAGTGAAGACAAAAGAGACCCTTCAACTAGGTAAAACTGGGTTCCCGATGCGTGGCAATTTGCCAAATCGTGAAGGACAATGGGAAAAAGAATGGGAAGAAAATAAAATTTACGAAAAGCGTCAAAAATTAAATGAAGGAAAACCAACCTTTGTTCTCCACGATGGCCCTCCATATGCTAATGGAAACATCCATATTGGACATGCACTAAATAAAATTAGTAAAGATATCATCGTGCGCTCAAAATCAATGTCAGGTTTTCGTGCACCTTATGTACCGGGCTGGGATACACATGGATTGCCAATTGAACAAGTTCTTGCTAATAAAGGAATCAAACGAAAAGAAATGACGATGGCTGAGTATCGAAAAAAATGTGAAGAATATGCGCTATCACAAGTGGATAAGCAGCGAGATGATTTCAAACGGTTAGGGATCGCTGGTGAGTGGGACAATCCTTACATCACTCTTACTCCTGATTACGAGGCAGCTGAAATTCGTGTGTTCGGTAAAATGGCGGAAAAGGGCTACATTTATAAAGGATTAAAACCAATCTATTGGTCACCATCTAGTGAGTCATCATTGGCCGAAGCGGAAGTTGAATATAAGGATGTTAAATCGCCTTCTATTTTTGTTGCTTTTAAGGTTAAGGATGGTAAAGGAATTCTGGATACAGATACTTCATTTATTATCTGGACAACGACTCCATGGACTTTACCAGCTAACCAAGGAATTTCTGCAAACCCAGCGTATACTTACGTGGTGGTGGAAGCAGATGGGAGAAAATTTGTTGTTGCGAAAGACTTATTGGCAAATGTTGCTGAGGAGTTAGATTGGACAGATCCTAAGGTTATTAAAGAAGTTAACGGAAAAGATTTAGAGTATATGACTGCGCAGCATCCATTTTATGATCGAGAATCTCTAGTCATCTTAGGCGATCACGTCACATTAGATGCCGGTACTGGACTGGTTCATACAGCGCCTGGACATGGGGAAGATGATTATTTTGCCTGGAAGAAATATCGTAAAGACATCATTTCCCCCGTTGATGATCGCGGTGTTATGACTGCTGATGCGCCTGGGTTTGAAGGAGTCTTTTATGACAAGGTCAATCCAATGGTCACAGAACTGTTAGAAAAAAATGGGGCTTTATTGAAATTAGAATTCTTTACGCATAGTTATCCTCATGACTGGCGTACAAAGAAACCAATCATTTATCGTGCAACGCCTCAATGGTTTGCTTCTATTGATAAATTCCGTCAAGATATCTTAGACGAAATTGAAAAAGTCGATTGGATCATCCCATGGGGAAAAACTCGTTTGTACAATATGATTCGTGACCGTGGGGATTGGGTCATTTCTCGTCAACGTGCATGGGGAGTTCCATTGCCAATCTTCTATGGTGAAGACGGTGAGGCAATCATCACACCGGAAACAACAGAACATGTGGCACAGCTATTCGCTGAGTATGGTTCTAACATTTGGTTTGAACGTGAAGCGAAGGATTTATTGCCAGAAGGCTTTACTCACCCAAGTTCACCAAACGGAGAATTTACAAAAGAAACAGATATTATGGATGTGTGGTTCGATTCAGGCTCTTCTCACGAAGCAGTGTTACGTCAACGTGATAACTTAACATTCCCAGCTGACATGTATTTGGAAGGTTCTGATCAGTATCGTGGCTGGTTCAACTCAAGTATTACGACTAGTGTCGCTATTAATGGCGTTGCTCCATACAAGTCAGTACTTTCTCAAGGGTTTACTTTAGATGGTGAAGGCCGAAAAATGAGTAAATCTCTAGGAAATACAATCGTACCGGATAAAGTAATCAAGCAAATGGGTGCAGATATCTTGCGCTTATGGGTCAGCAGTGTGGACTATGAAGCGGATGTTCGAGTATCAATGGATATCTTGAATCAAGTATCGGAAGTTTATCGTAAAATCCGTAATACTATGCGTTTCTTATTAGCCAATACGAGTGATTTTGAACCAACAAAACACGCAGTAGCCTATGATGATTTACGTTCAGTGGATAAATACTTGTTAGTTCGTTTGAATCAAGTAATTAAAACTGTTCGTGAAGATGGTTATGAAGCATACGACTTTACTCAAATTTACAAAACAGTCGTGAATTTCTTAACGGTTGATTTGTCTTCGTTCTATTTGGATTTCGCGAAGGACGTTGTTTATATTCAAGCGGAAGACAGTTATGAACGCCGTTGTATGCAGACAGTCTTTTATCAAGCGGCAGTTGCATTAACAAAATTATTGACGCCGATCATCCCTCACACAACGGAAGAAATCTGGAGCTATTTGAAAGAAGAAGAGGAGTATGTTCAGTTAGCAGAATTGCCAAGCTATGATGAATACCCTAATCAAGCTGAATTGTTAGATACATGGAAGGCCTTTATGGATTTCCGCGACAACGTCTTGAAGGCTTTAGAAGAGGCCCGTAATGAGAAAATTATCGGTAAGTCTCTAGAAGCGAAGGTGACCATCTATCCAAATGAACAAGTAGGTGCTCTATTAACAGCACTAGATGCGGACCTTGCACAGTTATTGATCGTATCGCCAGATTCATTCAGTATTTCAAAAGAAGCAGCACCTGAAAATGCCATGACATTTGAAGATGTCGCGATCTTAGTTGAAAAAGCTGAAGGGGAAGTGTGTGATCGTTGTCGTCAAGTACGTACGACAGTTGGTGAAGATGAAAAACTTCCAAATTTATGTGCTTCATGTGCGCATATCGTTGAAGAAAATTATCCAGAGGCAGTAGCTGAAGGATTGGAATAACCCTTTATAATAGAAGAAACCCGTGTTGATTTGCGTCACACGGGTTTCTTGACGTAGAAAAAAGCTTACGGTTTTAGCCGTAAGCTTTTTTTGAATTATTCTAATTTTCCACGTTCACGATACCATTGATCCGGCTGCCACGCCCATTCGTGACCATTTTTAGC
Organism: Enterococcus sp. DIV0170; assembly: GCF_051710765.1. Classification (NCBI taxonomy): domain Bacteria; kingdom Bacillati; phylum Bacillota; class Bacilli; order Lactobacillales; family Enterococcaceae; genus Enterococcus; species Enterococcus sp. DIV0170. The sequence continues at coordinate 2,239,929 of NZ_JBIOLG010000001.1, read as the reverse complement.
TAAGAGATCAAAGGCACATTGTGGTCCCATAGTTCCAGCAGCATAGTTTGGAAATCCTGGTGTAGTCTGATCCCAGGTAGTACGAATGCGATCAACAATCTCCCATGAGTTTGCTACTTCATCCCAGTGAGAGAAGTTAGTGCTGTCGCCGTTTAATGCATCTAATAGTAATTTTTCATAGGCTTCAGGACTATTTTCAGTGACCTCGGCACTCTGACGGAAATCCAATTTAACTGGTTCAGTATTGAAACCTTGTCCAATTTTCTTTCCATTTAAGGTTAAGGAGAAGCCTTCTGTTGGTTGGATATATATAGTTAAAATGTTTTGTGGTAATTCTTCTCCATCGACTTCTGCTTGTTCAAAATTAAAGACATTGACGGGAACCTGTTTAAAGACAATATTGATGCGGGTGCCTTTTTCTGTCATCCGTTTGCCAGTTCGAACATAAAAAGGAACACCTGACCAACGGAAATTATCAATTAAAAATTTACCAGCGACAAACGTTTCCATCAGAGAATCTTTTGAGACATTTGGTTCATCATGGTAGGCGACGAATTGTTTATCATCTAACGTACCCGCGTCATATTGGCCGCGCACAAAATTTTGTAACACTTCTTCTGAGTTGTAGCGACGAATGGCTTGCAAAACTTTTACTTTTTCCTCACGAATAGATTTGTTAGAGAAAGAAGTTGGGACTTCCATTGCTAGTAAAGCAACGACTTGCAGGATATGATTTTGAACCATATCTTTTAATGCACCGCTATGTTCATAGTAGCCACCGCGGTCTTCTACACCAAGGGCTTCAGAAAAGGTAATCTGTACATTTTCGATATATCGGTTATTCCAAAGGGATTCAAAGATATTATTCCCAAAACGAATCACGGAAATATTTTGAATCATTTCTTTTCCTAAGTAATGATCAATTCGGAAAATATCTTGTTCGGGGAAAACTTTTCGGATCTGATTATTCAGTTCATTCGCAGAATCGTAGTCAAAGCCGAACGGTTTCTCGATTACTAATCGGTTATACCCTGTGGTGGTTAAAATTTCTTGCGACTTCAAATGATTAACGATTGTTCCGAAAAATTGAGGTGCCATGGCTAAGTAATATAGACGGTTGCCCTGTAGACCATATTTTTCATCTAATTCATCCGCTAAATTCTTTAATTGATCATAATGTTCTGTATCATTCACATCATGTGAAAGGTAGAAAAAGTGATTGGAAAATTCTTGTGCCTCTTCATCAGTAAGGGCAATATCTTTGATCGTATCACGCACAATTTCGCGATAATGCTCATCGCTCCAAGGTCTTCTAGCCGTACCAATGACGGCGAAATGCTTTGCTAAATTTCCTTTTTTATATAAACGAAATAATGAAGGGTAAAGCTTTCTCTTTGCTAAATCACCTGTACCGCCGAAGATGGTGAATAATGCTGCTTGTTCCATATGATTCACTCCTAGTTCCTAATAATGTATTCATTTTTAGAGCATCTACCATCCAAAAGAGCAGAGCTTGTTTTTATCATTTGCGTTGTCAAAACTGCAAAGGGTGGACGGGGACTCATTCTATAATGAATCAACAAAAATTGTTGACGCTGCTTTGTAACTAATTGAAACCTCTTTTTGGTCATTTTGTAAAGTAATTGGTCCTTCATAGGCCGCAATCGTTGAAATTTCGTATTCTTCATGGATTTTTACGCCGAGATCCATCAAATAGTCAAGCAGCTCTTTTTCATCCAAAACACGGGCAATACGTATTTTCGTACCGACTGGATAATTTGTCAGTGTTTGGCGGTCTTCTTCGTGGACGGTTTGATCCTGCTGCGGAATCATCCCGCCATGAGGACAAAAGGTTGGATGGTTCAAGTAATTATCCAATTTCTGTTCCAATTGTGAGGAGGTCACATGCTCTAATACTTCTGCTTCATCATGGACTTCATTCCACGAATAGCCAAGGTGATCGACTAAAAAAACTTCCCATAATCGATGTTTACGAACTAAGGTACTGGCTTTTTCTAAACCAGCGGGTGTTAATTGAACACCTTGATAAGGAGAATGTTCAACTAAGCCTTCTTTAACTAGTTTATTAATCATCTCACTGACAGAAGCACCAGAAATGGACAAACCTGCAACGATTTTTTTATTGCTAACTTTTTCTTTGTCGCCACCTAATTCTAATATTAATTTTAAGTAATCTTCGCGATTCGGTGTCATTGATGTTCATCCTTTCGTAACGAAGCATATCAGATTAAGTTTACCAAATATTTTTTATTTTTTCCATTTGATTGGTCTTTTCTTTTTAAGTCTCAGAGCCGTAATAACACAGGTAATTAAAAAAAATTTCTAAGAACACTTGCCTATCTTTTTAAAAAAAGGTAGTATATTAAAAATAAATGAGAATTGTCAAACTATTTAAAGGATTGATGTCAATGACAAAGCAACAAGTAACAGCGGCCCCGACCATGTATGATCCCTCTTTTGAGAAGGATGCATGTGGTATGGGCTTTATTGCTCAGATGGAAGGTACAGCTTCACATCAATTAGTGAAGCATGCATTAACAATGTTAGAACGAATGAACCACCGCGGCGGAACTGGTGCAGAACCAGAAACTGGTGATGGGGCAGGAATATTAGCGACGATTCCAGATAAATTCTTTCAACGTGAAGCAAAAACGGCAGGCGTAAGTTTACCTGATCGTGGACAGTACGCAGTAGGTATGTTCTTTTTACCTGCAGAAGAAGAACATAAGAATGGCTTGCAGCAGGCGCTTGTAAAAGAAATTGAAGCTGCTGGTTATTTGGTCCTTTGGCAGCGAGACGTACCGTTCCAGTATGAAAATTGTGGCCCTGGTGCCCAAAAAGTGATGCCTAGCTTTGTGCAATTATTCATAAAACGACCGTTGGAAGTACAGACAGATCGAGATTTTGAGGATCGGCTGTACCGCTTGCGTCGTAAATTGGAGAAAACATATCACGCAGGAGAAATGGCGATTTGCAGCTTATCTAGTAAAACGATTGTTTATAAAGGAATGCTGCATGCTTATCAGGTTGGTATTTTTTATGATGATTTGCAGGATGAAGACTTTGCAGCGAGTATCGCAGTTGTACATTCTCGCTTTTCTACCAATACATTTCCAAGTTGGGACCGCGCTCAGCCATTCCGTTTCTTAGCTCATAATGGGGAAATCAATACCCTGCGTGGATCAGAAAACTGGATGAAGAGTCATGGCATCGAAGTATATAACGAAGAGGATTCTGACTCGGCCAAGCTAGAAAATTGTATGGAGTATTTGTATCGTAATGGACGTGATATTCCTCACGCTTTAATGATGATGGTACCAGAGGCTTGGTCGGAAGAAGCAGGGTTAGGCGAGGAAATGACCGCCTTCCAAGAATACAATGCCAGCTTTATGGCGCCTTGGGATGGACCGGCGGCTTTATGTTTCACGGATGGTGAAATGGTTGGTGCGACGTTGGACCGGAACGGGTTACGACCTTCTCGCTATTCTATAACAAAGGATGGCTTTGTTCAGGTAGCATCTGAATCAGGTGTCGTGGATTTTGCTCCTTCTAATGTGATTGAAAAAGGTGTGTTAGGACCTGCGAATATGATCCTAGTTGATACCATCAATGGGAAATTTTACCGCAATCAAGAGATCAAAGAAAAATATGCAAAGGCTCATACCTACAAAGAATGGTTAGCTGAAAATCGTATTGAGCTTTCTCAGCTTGCTGAAACAGAAGTTCAAGAAGCCGCCGTTACGGGCAAAGAATTGCAAAGAATGTGGAAGCTGAACGGCTATACAGATGAAATTATTCGCGGAGCCTTGCTGCAAATGGCAGAGAAGGGAGAAGAGCCGGTACTTTCTATGGGGTATGATTCTCCGTTAGCTGTTTTGAGTGACAAGCCGCAATCATTGTTTACGTACTTCAAGCAGCAGTTTGCTCAAGTGACGAATCCGCCGATTGACGCGATCCGTGAACAATTGGTTATCGGAACAGAGATGTTCTTAGGACGTGACGGCGATATTCGGGTAGACGATGCTCATAACTGTCAAAAACTAAAAATTAAGAGCCCAGTTCTCAGCAGCGCTGATTTTCTAAAAATCGCTCAGTTAAATACTAAAGAGCAAAAAGCCGTAACCATTTCAACACTGTATCCTATCGGGAATAGAAATGCTTTAGAAGATGGCTTAGAACAGATGTTTAAAGAGGCTGAATCCGCGATTGATAAGGGCGCTACGATCTTGATTTTAAGTGATCGTGGGGCTGTTCAGGAAAAAATGGCGATGCCTATTTTATTAGCTGTATCAGGGTTGCATAATCATTTGGTCCGTAAAGGAAAAGCATCGTTGGCAAGTTTGGTTGTTGACTCTGCGGAAGTTTGCGAGGTTCATCATTTTGCCACTTTAATTGGATATGGTGCTAGCGGTATCCATCCTTATGGTGCGTATGCGACGTTAAATGACTTTGACATTGAAAATGGCTTGGAAAATTACCGTAAAGCCGCTGAAAAAGGGATCGTAAAGGTGATGTCCCGCATGGGTATTTCGACCATTGCCGGTTACCACGGTGCACAGCTGTTTGAAGTTGTGGGGATCAGTCAGCCAGTAACAGATAAATACTTTACTGGGACTGCCAGCCGTATCGGCGGATTGTCGCTTTATCAAATTGAAGAAGAGTATTTGCAGCGTCATTCTCTAGCCTATGGTCCACAACAAAATGATTTGTTGGCTTCAGGAGGAAGCTTCCAATACAAGGCGGATGGCGAACATCATTTATTCAATCCGAAGACAATTTATAATTTCCAACAAGCCGTTCGAGCAGGGGATTATCAATTATTCAAACATTATGTTGAACAAATGAATCAGGAGGCCTTAGACGAACCGACAAATTTACGAGCGCTTTGGGAATTTAAAAAGGACCGTCCAGCAGTGAAACTTTCTGAAGTGGAGCCTGCTAGTAAAATCGTGAAACGCTTTAAAGTAGGGGCTATGTCATATGGTTCATTAAGTGAGGAAGCTCACCAATGTATCGCTGAAGCCATGAACAGTATTGGCGCGAAATCCAACAGCGGTGAAGGTGGAGAAAATCGTAAACGATTCAAACCGCAAGCAGATGGCAAGAACTTCAACAGTAAAATCAAGCAGGTCGCTTCAGGTCGTTTCGGTGTAAATGCGGAATATCTGATGAGTGCTGAAGAATTGCAGATCAAAATGGCGCAGGGAGCAAAACCTGGAGAAGGTGGGCAATTACCTGGCAATAAAGTTTTCCCTTGGGTGGCAGAAATTCGCGGATCTACACCAGGTGTGCGATTGATTTCGCCTCCGCCGCATCATGATATCTATTCGATTGAAGATTTGGCTCAGCTGATCTATGACCTGAAGGCAATCAATCCGTATGCGAAAATTAATGTCAAGCTGGTTTCAAGCACAGGGGTGGGGACCATTGCGACAGGGGTGGTTAAAGCTGGAGCAGATGTTGTCGTAATCTCTGGCTATGATGGCGGAACAGGCGCTTCACCGCGTAATTCGATACGTGATGCAGGACTTCCTTGGGAAATGGGTGTTGCTGAGGCGCACCAAACATTAGCTATGAACAATTTACGTCAGCGGATGACCCTAGAAACTGATGGCAAATTAATGACGGGCCGCGATGTAGCGATGGCGATCTTATTAGGAGCTGAGGAATACAGCTTTGCTTCGTTAGCTTTAGTGGCGATCGGTTGTGTAATGATGCGGGTTTGCAGCTTGAACACCTGTCCAGTGGGGGTAGCGACACAAAATCCGGCATTGCGAAAATTCTTTGTTGGCAAACCGGAACACTTAGTGAATATGATGTATTTCATCGCAGAGGATTTACGCGAAATTATGGCGGAATTAGGCTTCAGAAGTATCGACGAGATGATCGGACACACAGAAGTTTTAGCGCCGCGCTTTATTGCGAAGGGCAAGGCAAAATCGTTAGACTTCTCAAGAATTCTATCAACAAGCGTTGGTATTGAACGGAAAACAGAAGATCCATTCAAAGAAAAACGTGAATGGCCTGAATTGGATCATTTTGCTGAAGGTGCCATCAAAAATGGTGAGCAAGTAGCTATGACCTATCCAATCAATAATGTCAATCGAACAGTCGGTGCACGAATGGGCGGCTGGATCGCTGAGCGATTTGGAAACTACCAGCTGATGCCTGGTCAGATCAAATACACTTATACTGGCATTGCGGGTCAAAGCTTCGGCTCGTTCATCACCCAAGGCATGGAATTAAAACTCATCGGTGAAGGAAATGACTACGTGGCGAAAGGTCTTAGCGGCGGCCGTGTAATTATCGTACCGCCAAAGGATGCGGCTTACGATGTTGAAAATTCACCAATCGTCGGAAATGTGGTCTGCTTCGGCGCAAATCGCGGAGAAGGATACTTCCGAGGGAAAGCAGGCGAACGTTTCTGTGTCCGTAATAGCGGGGCAAATGTGGTCGTCGAAGGCGTCGGTGATCATGGCTGTGAGTATATGACTGGCGGAGTTGCGGTCATCTTAGGGCCAACTGGTCGAAACTTTGCTGCGGGAATGTCTGGCGGGGTGGCCTATGTTTATGATCCGACAGGGACTTTTGCCGATAAATGTAACTTAGAGATGGTGGATCTTTTCAAATTAGGTGAAGCTGGCGATGATGCGGTCTTGAAGGAAATGATTGAGAAGCATCTTGCCTATACTGATTCATTAAAAGCAGCTGAATTATTGAATGATTGGGAAAATGCTCAAAAACATTTTGTCAAAGTGTACCCAAGAGAATACCACGAAATGGTTCGAGTAACAGAGGAATTAGCGAAAACAGGTCTAAAAGGTGACGAGTTAATTGAGAAAGCCTTCATCGAAGTGATCGGCGAACAAACGGTACCGGCTGGAAAGGAGCGTGGCTAGGATGGCAGATCCATTTGGATTTTTAAAATACCCCCGAAAGGACAATCCTTATCGTCCAGTCGAAGAACGAATTCAAGATTGGGAGGAATTACAAACACCCCTCAGTGTAGAGGAACGGAAAGAACAAGCGGCTCGTTGTATGAATTGCGGGATTCCATTTTGTCATACAGGAATTTTTTATGGCGGCAAACGTGCAGTATCAGGTTGTCCTAACGATAACCTGATTCCTGAATGGAATGATTTTGTTTTTCGTGGCGATTTTAAGAACGCCTTTGATCGATTGGCAAAGACTAACCCTCTACCAGAAATGACAGGTCGAGTATGTCCTGCGCCATGTGAAAAATCTTGTACAGAAGGATTGAACGGTTCTGGCGTGACGATCCATGATAATGAACGCTTCATTATCGATCATGCCTTTGAAAATGATTGGGTCAAAGCAGATGGGCTGCCGAATGAACGGACAGATTTTAAAGTAGCGATCATTGGCTCTGGTCCGGCTGGACTTTCAGCCGCGTGGCGCTTAAATCAGCTGGGCCATCAAGTAACGGTTTATGAACGTAGTGACCGTGCTGGCGGCTTGTTGATGTATGGGATTCCCAATATGAAGTTGGATAAAGAAATCGTTCAGCGTCGAATTGATGTAATGAAGGAAGTCGGAATCACCTTTGTTTTAAATACCGAGGTTGGAACAGATATTAGTGCCACTGACTTGCAAAAAGATTATGATCGTGTCATTATTGCCAGCGGTGCCGGCGTGCCTCGAGACTTAAAGATCAAAGGACGTGAACTGCAGGGGATTCAGTTTGCGGTAGATTATTTAACGGAATGCACGAAAACTGTTTTACAGCAAGGAAAGAAAGTAACGGATCAGAAGTTAGCAGGCAAGCATGTGATCGTTATTGGCGGTGGAGACACAGGAAATGACTGTATCGGATCAGCAATTCGTCAAGGTGCTGCTTCTGTCAAACAACTGGAAATCACGCCTCAGCTACCTTCAAACCGAACACCTGATAATCCTTGGCCAGAATATTCTATGATCAATCGCCAAGGGTATGGCCAAGAAGAGGGAGCGTTGAAAAATGATGCGCTAACGACTTATAGTACCTCCACAACGTCCTTTATCGGTGCGGAACGAGGACAGGTAATTGCGATTGAAACGACTCAGGTCGATGCACGCTTCCAGCCAATCAAGGGTACGGAGAAAACCCTGAAGGCAGATTTAGTATTGCTGGCGATGGGCTTTACAGGTGCAGAGAAAAATCTATTGGACGCCTTCGATGTTCATGAGATTTATGAAGACTATACAACAAATAATGAAAAAGTATATGTGGCAGGCGATGCTAGAAGGGGCCCTAGTCTTGTGATCTGGGGAATTCGTGAAGGACGTAAAGCTGCAGAAAACGTGGATCAGATCTTACGGTCTTTGATTCATCAATAAAAAAAGATGCCAATTGGCATCCAGACTGTAGACAAAAGACGACCCAAACTCGTAATGCGAGTTTCGGTCGTCTTTTTATACATTTCCTTTCGAAATTCAGAGCAAAAAAATAAAGGCTCTTTGCCTTTCCATAGCCACGTGGCCAGTTTCTTCAAATTCATTGCAGCAAACACTAGCATCGTATGCGTCGCGACTTTTTCCAAGCCTCGATACTTGGTCCAACGCATCCCATGCTTCTCTTTTGCATCTGCAAATATTCGCTCGATCGTTTCTTTTCTCTTTTTGTAAATCTCTTTATTCAAATCTGTCAGGCGAAGCTGCTCAATTTCGTCCATCAAATCCGCCCAAACATGCCGTGTGATCACTTTTTGATGATTTTTATTTTTCGTGCAGCTTTTTAGCAACGGGCAACTTATGCATTTTTTCGGATTTGATTTGTATTCTCGATATCCCTCTCGGGTGACTGTAGAAAATTTTAACATTTGATCGTTAGGACAAAGATAGCAATCGTGACACTCATCATAGACAAATTCCTTTTTTGGTAACAACCCTTTCTTTCCTCTCGGGCGTGAGTAGGGTAAAATTGGCCGAAGTTTCCAGTGCGTCAAAAAGTGAACAAACTTCGGGGTCTTATAGCCAGCATCCGCAACCACTCGTTTGATTTCTGGAAAAAGTCTCTTCGATTGTTTGACGAGTTGAAATGCGACTTGGCTGTCATGGATATTTCCGGGAGTCACAATCGTGCTAAGAACAAATCCGTTATCATCGCAGGATGTATGGGCAGAATAAGCAAACTGTTTTTCTCGTTCGCCTTTGACGTAGTAGCCACTTTCTGGATCGGCCTTACTTATTTTTCTTTCTTTCAGCTCCACTTCCTTTTCTAAGTCCAAAGTAAAAGGGCGTTTTCCTGCTTCGATTCGTTGACGATTGATTTCATCTTCTAATTCATCTTGATAGGCTTTCGCTTCGTCATGAGTCATTTCCTTCGTGAACTTATGTTTATTGGCATTGGCTTTGATGTGCGTCGAATCAAGGTATAAGTTATCTTCTGTCACAAAGCCTGCTTTGACTGCTTGTCCCAAAATATAAGCAAAAATGTCTTCAAACAACGTGGTTTCTCGAAACCGCCGGACATAATTTTTACCAAAAGTGGAAAAATGCGGGATGTCTTCTTCGAAGGAAAATCCTAAAAACCAACGATAAGCGACATTGGTATCGACTTCCTTAATTGTTTGTCGCATGGAGCGAATCCCAAAGAGGTATTGGATAAACACTAATTTGATAAGAATAACGGGGTCAATGCTTGGTCGTCCTAAAGTTGAATAAGTCTCTTCAACAATTGGATAAATGAACTCAAAATCAATCGCCGCATCAATCTTTCGAACAAGGTGATCATGAGGAACCAGATCGTCAATCGTGACCATCGCGAATTGGTTTCTACCATTCGTATTGTTTTTGGACATCATAAACTATCCCTCCTGTATTCGGTTTCATAAATCCATTATAAAAGAAAAGACTGTAGACAGCACCCATAAAATGGACTTTGTCTACAGTCTGAGATGCCAATTGGCATCTTTTTTATTTTTTTACAGGGACGATAGGAAAGGACACGTCATCTAATTCATCATAGAGAGTGTCTGGCGTACCATTTTTTGTTTTAATCAATAAATGATAGCCATATTGATCTTGAATCGCTAATTTTTGTTCACTCAATTCAATCAGTTGGTAGATGATGGCTGTGCCATCTAAAATAATCGATAAGTCAGGGTAAATCGTTATGGTATGATGTTTGTGTTCTTTTGGATGAGTGAACTCCCAAGAACCGACATACCTGCTATTAAGGTCCTTCGCTTCACGTTTGCGGACAAATTTTGAACTCACTGCAGCTACACCGAGAGATGTCGCACTGAGGAAGACGGGCCATTTCAATCTCATCAAAAAACTCCTTTCTCAACCTTACGAATACCAATAAAAAATTGCTGAATAATTTTTAAGCCAGAATCCTGATTTGAGATCGTTCTAGCTAATCGCTAGTTCTCTGAAAACACTTGAAAAAGTTGTACGAGAATACTTTCACACGGGCTTTGTTATACTATATAATAAAGTCTGTCATCTTACCATCAGCCTTAAGGACTATTTAACTTTTTTTAGAAGGATTTTGATAAAAAATGAAGTATTCTGCCATTCACTTAGCTATTTTTATTGAAAGGAGCAATCGGTTTATTGCTCGCTGCCGCCTAATTGATTCAGGCGAAGAAATTGTCACCCACGTAAAAAATACTGGGCGTAGTAAAGAACTACTTGTTCCGAACGCTCTAGTAGCGGTGAACCATCAGCCGTCAGAGAAACGGAAAACGGCTTATGATTTGATCGCAGTCAAAAAGGGAGAGATGTGGATCAATATTGACTCACAAATCCCTAATGCTTTGGCAGCTGAGGGAGTTTTATCTGGAAAGATTACGTTGCCTGGATTAAAGGGGACAATTAATTATTTAAAACGGGAGTATACGTTTGAACGGTCAAAATTTGATATTTATTTTGAGACGGATCTTCAGGAAAAAGGCTTTGTCGAGGTAAAGGGATTGACCCTTGAAAATTATGGGATCGGTGCGTTTCCTGATGCGCCAACATTACGAGGTCTGAAGCACGTAGAAGAGCTGCGTCTGGCGCAAGCCATGGGGTATCATTGCTATCTATTATTCATTGTCCAGTTTCCGAACATCCAAGCGGCGACAATTCATCGTGTGATGCAGCCGAAGCTTTATGAGGCGGTAGAAATGGCTGAAGGAGACGGAGTTCAAGTTTTAGCGTATAATTGTGACGTGGATCAAGAAACGATTTCAATCAAGCAGACGGTTCCATTTGATTTAGAGCAAGCATTTATTGACCCTAATTCGTGAGTACGCAGGGGTTAATAAGTTATCAAAAGTAAAATGTATACGTATTTTTCAAAGCAAGAAAATTGAAAGACTCAAAAATAGGGAGGAAACAAGCATGATTAATTTAGGGATTATTGGAACGAATTGGATCACGGATCAATTTGTTCAAGCTGCGCATGAGACAGGACAGTATCAATTGGCGGCTGTTTATTCACGCCGACTTGAAACGGCGCAAAAATTTGGTGAAAAATATGGCGACGTAGAGTATGCCACAGATCTTAAGACATTCTTTGACATTGAACATTTGAACACTGTGTATATTGCCTCACCAAACAGTCTGCATTTTGAACAGGCAAAGCAAGGCATCCTTGCAGGAAAAAATGTGATCGTTGAAAAACCAGCCTTCTCAACACCGCAAGAGATGGATGAAATTATCGAGTTAGCAAATCAAAAAAGAGTCTTTTTCTTTGAAGCGGCTCGTAATATCCATGAGCAATCCTTTAAAACAGTGGCAGACTTTCTTCCTTACAAAGATCGTATTATCGGTGCGGACTTTAGTTTTATGAAGTATTCTTCTCGCTACGATCAAGTGTTGGATGGACAAGAACCGAATATCTTTTCACCACACTTTTCTGGAGGCGCGTTAGCTGATTTAGGCGTTTATCCGATTTATGCGGCACTGGCTTGGTTCGGAATGCCTAAGGAAAGTATTTATTTTGGACAAAAGCTTTCGACAGGCGTTGACGGAATGGGCACCGGTATTTTACGGTATGAGAACTTTGATGTGACGATTCGAACAGGCAAAATTGGAGACAGCTTCCAACAGTCAGAAATCTATTTAACAAATGGAACGTTAGTTATGAATGCGGTGAATTCGATTAGCGAAGCTGTTTTTCATGATCGTGATCATCAGCGAAGAGAAAAACTGAACGTTCACCAATTAGAAAATCCGATGGTTGAAGAAGCTAATGTGTTTGCGCAGGTCATTCTAAACCCTACTGACCGCAAACTTGGGACGGATTATGAAGAATGGGTGGAATTAGCTCGAAATGTGAACCAAGTAATCTATGATATGCGAAAAAGTGCAGGCATTGTTTTTGATGCTGATAAGAAATAGAGGGAATTATGGATAATCAAGAGTTTGTACCATTTTTAAAGAAAAACTGGGATGAAGCAGGCTTTAAAAAAACTGCTTTGATCCAAGAAAAAGTCTTTGCTCCTATTAGCGAGGGAGAAAATCTTGTTGGAATTGCACCGACTGGAAGCGGGAAGACCCTCGCGTATTTATTACCGTTACTTAATCGATTGGAAGCAGGAAAGGCTAGCCAAGTTTTAGTTCTGACTTCTTCCCAAGAGTTAGCTATGCAGGTAGTTGAGGTTGCACGCAAGTGGTTGGCAGGTTCTGGGATGAAAGTACAGGCTTTGATTGGCGGAGCAAACGTAAAACGTCAACAGGAAGCCCTAAAGAAAAAACCAGAATTATTGATTGGTACACCTGGACGTGTATTGGAATTAATTACAGCAAAAAAAATTAAGGCAGCTCACATTCAAACCTTGGTCTTCGATGAAGTGGATCAGCTGATTCAAGGACAGAGCCTTCAGCTCATTCAAAAAATTTTGAAAGCAAGTGATAATGAAGCACAGCATTTGTATTTTTCTGCCACAGCCGATGCTGTATTAGAAGAGCTGAATCAATTTGAGTCGGAGTTACTTGTTGTGGATGTTTCAAAAGAGGATAAGAGTCAAGGGGCTGTACAGCATTTCTATTTAGAAACTAGTGATCGAAAGAAAGTCGATCAATTACGACGTTTACTAAATCTGCCAGCCTTTTGGGGGATGATTTTCTTCAATCAATTGAATGACATGGGAAGTGCCGAAGAGAAATTATTGTATCATGAGTTACCTGTCGCAAGTTTGGCATCTGACCAATCAAAGCTATCTCGTAAAAATGCGATTGAACAATTCAAAAAACATCAGGCACTAGGTCTGTTGACGACAGATTTGGCAAGTCGCGGCTTAGATATTGAAGCACTGCCATTTGTAATCAATGCGGATGTTCCTTTAAGTGAAGAAAGCTATCTGCATCGTGCTGGACGCGTTGGTCGAATGGGGAATAGCGGTGTTGTAATTTCTCTGGTGACACCACAAGAAAAATCTGATTTAACAAAAATCGCGAAGAAGCTAGAAGTGAAGCTTGCACCAATCTATTTATTTGGAGGGGAGCTTTTAACGGAAGAACCCACACGACAGAGTGAACCCAAAAAGAAAAAAAGCAAAAACAAAAAAGGGAAAAGACGAAAATAAGTCTTTTTCCTTTTTTTATTTTTTTAGGAGTATCGTTCATATGCGCTTTTTTGAATTCTTATTTGAGAAAAATTCATCTATTAGTAATTGGCGACTTGCAATTTTTTTCCTTTTTTTAGCTTAGCTTCCTTAAATTTAAGTTAGCCACCTTGATAAAATAAGTTAAAATCGCTACAATAGGATAGGCATGTTCTCGTAGCTCAGTAGGATAGAGCGATCGCCTCCTAAGCGATAGGTCGCTGGTTCGATTCCAGTCGAGAACGTAGTAAAAATCCACTTAGAAAATTATTTCTAAGTGGATTTTTTGTAATTAGGCCCAATCACCATTTCTAAAAATTGGAACTTTTGATCCGTCTTTACGAATACCGTCGATGTTCATTTCAGCGGAACCCACCATAAAGTCAACATGGGTTTGGCTGCTGTTTAGACCGGCCTCGGCAAGTTGCGTTTTATTCATTTCAGTACCACCCTCAACACTGAAAGGGTAAGCAGCACCAAGAGCTAAATGATTCGAAGCATTTTCATCAAAAAGCGTATTGAAGAACGTGATTCCTGATTGAGAGATTGGTGAAGGATCAGGGACCAAGGCAACTTCACCTAAATGTTTCGCCCCTTCATCAATGTCTAGTAAGGAGGCTAAAACATCTGTACCATCTTTAGCAGAAAATTCCACAACCTTACCATCTTTAAATGTAAACTTCATTTCATTTAGTGTTGTTCCGGCGTAACTTAACGGTTTAGTGCTGGTAATAAAGCCGTCAACACGATTACGGTCAGGTGCGGTGAATACTTCTTCAGTTGGCATATTCGCCATAAACTCATTGCCGTCCGCAGCAAAACTGCCGGCGCCTTCCCAAACGTGGTTCTCAGGCAGACCTATAACAATATCAGTCCCTGGAGCGGTGTAATGAAGAGCATAGAACTGTTCTTTATTTAAACGTTCTGCTTGTTTTCGCATCGTTGCGTCATGCTCTTCCCAAGCCTTGACCGGATCGTCTGTATAGATGCGAGTTGTTTTGAAAATTTCTTCCCAAAGTCTATCAACTTGTTCTGCACTTGAAGCAAGTTCAGGGAATACTTTTTCTGCCCAAGCTGGACTTGAAGCCGCTACGACAGTCCAACGTAATTTATTGGATTGAGTTGCCTCCATTACAGCCTGCAGTGCTTTTCCTCTTGCTGCTTGATAGGCTGCGACACGGGTGGTATCAACCCCTAATAAAGCATCTGGATTTTGAGAAACAATACTGATACGAGTCACGCGCTTTTCGGCAAAAGTGTTGGCCTCATCAACCTTGTAGGGTGGGACTTCATTGATACGATCCTCTGCTGCATGACTTAAAAATTCTCGCTGAACCTCGTCATCATTCCATTGGACGATGACTTCTGCAGCGCCTAATTGATAGGCCTCTTTCGTCACTAGACGGGCCAATGGTGCTTGTTCTACGCTGGCATAGACAACCACGGTATCATCCTTTTGTATGTTAACACCAACTTTTGTAATCAAATGTGCGTATTTATTTAAAAGCGTCTCAAAATTAGGTAAAACCATTTGAATCCCTCCATTTCGTTAGTTCCATCTTAGCATTTCTTAGATTTTCGTAAAAGAAAATGTGTTCAAAAAAAGATGCACCAGACATTACTGGCACATCTTGTTCGATTAATTAGGAAGCAGCTTCAACGATTTTTTTTGCAAAAGCTTCCAAGTTTTCAATGTCTTCCTCTTCAGCAGCCATCTCAACTTTCACGCTGTCCGCACCACGAGTTGCCCCGGTTTTTGCGAAGGCAGCATCAAAATCATCAACGGATTTGCAGTATTGATCATAGAAAGTATCCCCAGAGCCGCAAACACCAAAGATTTTTCCGCTTAGATCTAATTCTTGTAGTTCTTCATAAAAGTCTACGATTTCATCAGGCAGATCCCCTTCACCGTAGGTATATGTGGCAACGACACAAATATCCGCATCTTCAAAATCCTCTGCGTCGACTTGTGTGCATTCATCGATTTCAACGTCAAGATCTAGATTTTCGAAGGCTTCTGCGACGATGTCGGCGATTTCTTCGGTATTTCCAGTCATGCTGGCATATACGATTTTTGCTAATGTCAAAAAAATTTCCTCCTTATTTTTGAATGTCGTAGCTCATACGACCTTTGCGTTCAAGTATTCATCTTTTGAAAAAATTACTTAATGAACGGCAAAAAGTCGAATGGACATCCTTAGCTTTAAGCTAAATTTATGGTCATTATATCAAAATAAAAATCAAAAGGAAATCACTCCTCTCTAACCATTTGTTCGCTTTATAGGGTTATGTTAAAATGGACAAGATGAAAAAGGATGTTCGTCCAGCTTTTCACAGACTATGCTTGATGAACGATAAAAAATATTTTCACCAAGAAAACTAGAGATAAAAAGTAAACGATAAGATATAAGGAGACGAGAACATGATTACATTGAAATCACCCCGCGAAATAGAAATGATGAACGAATCAGGCGAACTGCTGGCTGATGTCCATCGTCATCTACGGGATTTTATAAAACCTGGAATTACTAGTATGGATATTGAAAATTTTGTTAGAAACTTTATTGAAAGTCACGGTGGTGTAGCGGCACAAATTGGTTTTGAGGGGTATGAATATGCGACCTGCTGCAGCATCAATGATGAAATTTGTCATGGTTTTCCAAGAAAGAAACCATTGAAAAATGGCGATCTGATCAAAGTTGATATGTGCGTGGAATACAAAGGTGCGATGTCTGATTCTTGCTGGTCTTATGCAGTCGGAGACGTTTCGCCTGAAATTCAACGACTAATGGATGTAACAAAAAAAGCGATGTACTTAGGGATTGAACAAGCACAAATTGGAAATCGTATCGGGGATATTGGTCATGTGATTCAAACCTACGCTGAAGGGGAAGGCTTCTCAGTTGTGCGTGATTTTGTTGGGCATGGCATTGGGCCAACCATTCATGAAGAGCCCGCGATCCCTCATTATGGAGTTGCCGGAAAAGGCCTTCGTCTAAAAGAAGGCATGGTTATTACCATCGAACCGATGATTAATACAGGTGTATGGCAAATGAAGATGGATCCAAACGGCTGGACGGCTTACACACGCGATGGCGGCTGGTGTGCACAGTATGAGCACACATTGGCGATCACGAAAGAAGGGCCACAAATTTTGACTTCACAAGGTGAAGAAGGAACATATTAGAACGACGAGGACTTTATGGGACCAATAGATAAAATTAAAAAAAATAAAAAACTAATGGATTTTATCCAATCGATCCAAAAACATGTAGCAGAAACAGAAATAGGCGACCGCTCTGTGGTAGTCGCCTATTATTTGTTGCTGTCCTTTTTTCCAATATTGATCATTGTGGGAAACTTGCTGCCATATTTTAATATTACACCAGAAACAGTCTTGCCTTATTTGAGCGAGGCGATTCCCCCAAATGTTTTTAGCTTTCTAAAGCCGGCGATTACGGGTCTGCTGGAGAACACTTCCGGCGGAATGCTGTCGATCTCAGTTTTAGCAGCATTGTGGTCCTCCAGTCGAGGAATCAATGCGCTTCAAACAGCTTTAAATCGTGCTTATGGTGTTGAAGACCGCGGAAACTTCGTGATCAGTCGAATTGTATCGGTAGGAATCGTCGGGGTTTTGATGATGGCAATCATCGCCGTCGCGCTGTTTTTCAGTGCTGGACAGGTCATTCTAGATGCGTTACAGCAATTATTACGTTTTTCTCCAGATATTATTGATACATTTCTAGCTTTACGCTGGCCAGTGACCTTGATTGGGCTGTTAGTTATTTTAGGCGGACTTTATATCGTTATTCCGAATGCTCATGTACGAGTCAAGTATGCACTTCCTGGAACTATTTTTGCGACAGTTGGTTGGATTGTTTTAGCACAAGGTTTCAGCATTTATGCGCAAACCTTCGCTCAGCGCGTTTCTGGTTATCAAATCATTGGAAGTTTCATTGTATTAATGTTCT
This sequence comes from Enterococcus sp. DIV0170, assembly GCF_051710765.1. Classification (NCBI taxonomy): domain Bacteria; kingdom Bacillati; phylum Bacillota; class Bacilli; order Lactobacillales; family Enterococcaceae; genus Enterococcus; species Enterococcus sp. DIV0170. The sequence goes on along the minus strand of NZ_JBIOLG010000001.1, from coordinate 2,222,399 downwards.
GGCTGAATTTTGCCGCGACGATCATTATTTTGGGCGGCGTGTTAAATGTGGCGATTGAAGAATACCATACGGGTCAGGAAGTTACCGAAGGATCAAATCGGGTCAACAAATGGTTTAACAAATTAAAAGATCGTTTCATTAAAAAGAAAAAATAATCTCAAGATTTTTGAAAGATTCTAGGAGAACCTTGTAAAGAGCAAGGAATCTTATATAATATTTTTAGTAAAAAGGCAGGTGGCAATATGTTAGTATCATTCGGATTAATCATCAAGTATTTTTTAACTTTTTTGATTGCATTGATTTTGACCCCGATTTTTAAAATAATTTCGGTTCAGACAGGGTTGGTTGATAATCCGAATGCGCGTCGAATGAATCAAGTGCCGATGCCTAGTGCTGGTGGGTTGCCAATTTTTATTACTTTTGCTATTTCATCATTGATTCTGTTTCGTGAGGCGATTCCATTTGATTATATAAGTAAGATTCTATTAGGTGGGTTAATTATTATCATTACTGGATTGCTGGATGATAAGTTTGAATTGTCGCCTAAACAAAAAAGTGTTGGCATTTTACTGGCCGCGTTAGTCATTTATTACGTTGCAGAAATTCGTTTTGATTTCTTCACTGCACCGTTATTTGGGCGAATCAATTTAGACTGGCTAAGTTTACCAGCGACTATTTTTTGGATTTTCGGCATTACGAATGCGTTGAATTTGATTGATGGTTTAGATGGTTTGGCTTCAGGTGTATCTATTATAAGTTTGACAACGATTGGTGTGATCGGTTACTTTTTCCTTCATTCATCCACTGTCTATATTTCCTTAGCTATTTTTTGTTTAGTTGCCAGTATCATGGGCTTCTTTCCATATAATTTTCATCCTGCTAAGATTTATTTAGGGGATACTGGCGCATTGTTTTTAGGCTTTATGATGTCTGTACTGACTTTGCAAGGATTGAAAAATGTAACGTTCATCTCCTTGATTACGCCATTGGTAATTTTAGGTGTACCAGTAACGGATACGTTCTTTGCTATGGTTCGACGGAAAGCGAAAAATATGCCTATTTCTGTTGCAGACAAGCAGCACCTGCATCATCGGTTATTAAATCTAGGCTTTACTCATCGTGGTGCAGTTCTAACGATTTATGCTATCGCCGTGTTGTTCTCATTCTCCGCGTTACTGTTGAATTATACTAGTCGTGTAGGTACGATTGTTTTAATTGTTGCTATGACTTTTGCCTTAACCTTCTTGCTAGAGCTGATTGGATTAATTAGTGAAAAATACAGCTTTATTACGAAGAGTTTCCGCTTTTTCGGGAATAAAGAGTACCGCTCACAGGTACTGCAAAAATATTTGAAGAAATGAGTGTTGTCGTCCGTTATGAATAGGAATGATATTAATGTGACTGTCAGCATCGTGACCCACAACAGTGACAAAATTTTTCTAAGCTTGGATTCATTGATTGAGACCTTAGGGGAGGATCAAACAATCCAAATCAAGCTTTTTGATAATGCCTCAGAACCAGAGTATCGAGAAAGATTGAGGAAGTATCTGGCTTATCCGTTTATTACCATCAATTTTTATGAAGAGAATAAGGGCTTTGGTTTTGGACATAATGCTAATTTATTAGGTTCTTCTGGGTATGGCATTATTTTTAACCCAGATATTATTCTCTCTGAAAATCATCTAAGAGAGATGGCAATTCATTTGGCGGCACAACCAAAGTGCGGGCTTTTAGCACCAAAGATTTTAAACGAAGATGGCACGACCCAATATTTAATACGCAATCATTTAAACGTTTTTGATTATATGCTGCGTTTCATCCCGTTTAAACTTGTTAAAAGACTGTTTGCCAAACGGTTAGCAAAGTTTGAATGTCGTGATCTGCCAGAGGATCGAGATAGTTTCGTCCGAATGATTTCCGGCAGTTTCATGGTAGTAGATCTAGTTAAGTTTAATGAAATCAATGGCTTTGATGAACGCTATTTTATGTATTTCGAAGATAATGACTTATGTCGAAAAATGGAACAAGCAGGATATCAAGCGGTATATAGCCCACAATTTTCCGTTGTTCATTTATATGAACGCGGGGCAGTGAAAAGCCGCAAGCTATTTTTTATTTTTTTACAGTCCATGAGAAAATATTTTCAAAAGTGGGGCTGGCAATTCTTTTAATTTTGGAGGTAGGGAATGCAAAAGCAGTCCAAGATGCGAATCTCTGTGTGTATGGCAACATACAACGGTCGCCATTTTATTGAAGAACAATTGAACAGCATATTCCCGCAGCTTTCAGAACATGATGAGTTGATTATTTCCGACGACCATTCAACAGATGGTACGTGGGAATTTTTATTAGAGTTAAAAGCGAAGGATCCCCGAGTGAAGCTTTTTCGAAATGATGGGAAAGGATTAATCGCAAACTTTGCCAACGCCATCCAGCAAAGCAGCCATCCGATTATTTTTTTAAGCGATCAGGATGACATTTGGCATGCAGATAAAGTGAAAAAAACATTGCCTTATTTCGAAAAACCTAAAACAACGGTCGTGATCTCTGACTTAGTTATCGTGGATAATGATCTTGAGGTTTTGGTTCCTTCCTATCAAGCGATGCGTCATACACATTCTGGTTTTTGGCATAACATCGTAAAAAGCAGCTATATTGGTGCAGGAATGGCCTTTCGGTCAGAATTGAAGGGAATTATCCTGCCGATCCCTGAAGATGTTCCCATGCATGACATGTGGATTGGACTTTTGGCGGATTATTATCACGGTGTAGTTTTTATTCCAGAGCAATTGGTTTATTATCGTCGTCATGGCTTGAATGCCTCAGAGATTAAAACAACTGCTTCTCGGATCCAACAATTCAAATGGCGTTGGAATGCCTTGCAATTAGTTAGAAAAAGAATAAAAGAAATTAAAAAAAAGTAGCAAAACGATTTTTCTAGTACCCAACATCAGGTATAATGTGTTCGTATGTAAAAAAAAGGAGCGTAAGTATGAAAGGAATCATTCTAGCAGGGGGCAGCGGTACTCGTTTATACCCTCTAACCAAAGCAACTTCGAAACAATTAATGCCAGTTTATGACAAACCAATGATCTACTATCCAATGTCTACATTGATGTTGGCGGGAATCAATGAAATTTTGATTATCTCAACACCACAGGACACACCACGGTTTGAAAATCTTTTTGGTGATGGCCATGAATTAGGAATCCATATCGAGTATGCAGTGCAAGAAAGTCCGGACGGCTTGGCTCAAGCGTTTATTATCGGTGAAGAATTCATTGGTGACGATAGTGTCTGCCTTGTGTTAGGCGATAATATTTACTACGGCGATGGCCTTTCACGCATGCTGCAGCGGGCAGCGAAGAAAACTGAAGGCGCAACAGTATTCGGCTATCATGTGAATGATCCAGAACGTTTTGGTGTGGTAGAATTCGATGATGACATGCAGGCAGTTTCTATTGAAGAAAAACCTGAAAAACCAAAATCGCATTATGCAGTCACTGGTTTGTATTTTTATGATAATGACGTAGTTGAGATTGCGAAAAACATTCAACCATCCGAACGTGGTGAATTGGAAATCACAGATGTAAATAAAGAGTACTTGAAACGAAATAAGTTATCAGTAGAGGTGATGAGCCGTGGTTTTGCATGGTTAGACACTGGAACGCATGAATCTCTATTAGAGGCTTCTACCTTTATTTCGACGATCGAAAAGCGTCAAAACTTGAAGGTAGCTTGTTTAGAAGAAATTTCTTATCGCATGGGCTACATCACGAAAGAACAATTAGTTGAACTAGCTCAACCTTTGAAGAAAAATCAATATGGTCAATATTTACTACGTTTAGCAGAAGAGGAATAGACATGGGAAAAATTAAAGTAACTGAAACAAATTTAACAGATGTTAAAATCATTGAACCGGCTGTGTTTGGTGATCATCGCGGTTTCTTCACTGAAAGTTATTCAGTTGAGGATTTCAAAGCCGCAGGCATTGATTTTGATTTCATTCAAGACAATCACTCACTATCGACACAACCAGGCGTCCTGCGTGGGTTGCATTTTCAAAAAGGCAAATCAGCGCAAACTAAACTGATTCGTGTAGTAACAGGAGCGGTACTTGATGTGATCGTGGATATTCGTAAAGGAAGTCCAACTTATGGGAAATGGGAGGGCTACATCCTTTCAGAGCACAACCATCGTCAATTACTGGTTCCTCGCGGGTTTGCTCATGGCTTTGTAACATTAACACCGAATGTTAACTTTATGTATAAATGTGATAATTACTATGATGCAGAAGCAGATGGCGGGATTTCATTCGCTGATCCAGATCTAGCCATTGATTGGCCAATTGACATTGAAAAAGCTATTACCTCAGAAAAAGATGCGAAACAACCGACCTTAAAGGAATTTGAGTCTGAAAATCCTTTTGTATATGGTGAAATTTAAGAACAGTCTTTATAGAAAAAGGGCAAGAAACGTGTTGAAAATCAAATCCATTTTCCGATAGTGGGAAATGAGTATTTTAATATCAAATAGGAGTAACATACAGATGAAAAATATTATCGTAACAGGCGGAGCAGGATTTATCGGATCGAACTTCGTACATTATGTTGTAAACAATCATCCAGAAGTTCATGTAACAGTTTTAGATAAGCTGACTTATGCAGGGAACAAAGAAAATTTGGCTGGTCTGCCAAAGGATCGGGTAGAATTAGTTGTCGGTGATATTGCTGATGCAGAACTAGTGGATCGTTTAGTGCAAACTACAGATGCTGTTGTTCATTACGCGGCGGAATCTCATAACGATAACTCATTAAAAGACCCATTTCCATTCGTTCAAACGAACATTATTGGTACTTATACATTGATTGAAGCCTGTCGTAAAAACAATGTTCGTTACCACCATGTTTCAACAGATGAGGTGTATGGCGATCTTCCTTTAAGAGAAGATTTACCTGGTCATGGTGAAGGAGCGGGCGAGAAATTCACGGCTGAAACGCCTTATAATCCTTCAAGCCCATACTCATCGACGAAAGCAGGTTCTGATTTACTAGTCAAAGCGTGGGTCCGTTCATTTGGTCTGCAAGCGACTATTTCAAATTGTTCCAATAATTATGGTCCTTATCAACATATTGAAAAATTTATTCCACGTCAGATCACCAACGTTTTGAGCGGAATTCGACCAAAACTTTATGGTGACGGAAAAAATGTACGTGACTGGATCCATACTAACGATCATTCCTCAGCAGTTTGGTTAATCCTGACTAAAGGAAAAATCGGAGAAACGTACTTGATCGGGGCCGATGGCGAAGAAGACAATAAGACCGTAATGGAGCTTATTTTAGAAGAAATGGGCCAACCAAAAGATGCCTATGATCATGTAAAGGATCGCGCAGGACACGATTTGCGTTATGCGATTGATTCTACGAAGCTGCGGGAGGAATTGGGCTGGAAGCCAGAGTTTACCAACTTCCGTTCAGGTCTGAAAGATACCATTAAGTGGTACACGGAAAATGAAGCTTGGTGGCGTGCTGAAAAAGAAGCTGTTGAAAGCAACTACGCGAAAAATGGCCAATAATACCAATTAAATGAGGCAGGTGCAACCTGCCTTTTTGTCAGTTATGCTTTGCAAAGAAACGGTTTAGCAGTATGACAGTGAGGATAAGACTGATCTTTTTGTTTTTAGAAAAATCAATACCTAAAATAGAACAAGCTGTCAGTTCTGTTTTTAAGGAATCAATTAAATAATTTACAAGGAGTCGATAGAAATGATCTTACTTACAGGTGGACATGGACAATTAGGAACTGAGCTTCGTCATTTGTTAGACGAAAAGAAAATCGAGTACGTTTCAACAGACGCGGATCAACTGGACATTACTGATAAAGAAGCGACATATAGCTTTATTACTGAGATGAAGCCAGAAATCATCTATCATTGTGCGGCATACACTGCCGTTGATAAAGCGGAAGATGAAGGCAAAGAGCTTGATGAAAAAATCAATGTGGAAGGTACGCGAAATGTTGCTGAAGCAGCCAAAACTGCCGGCTCAACGCTGATCTATATTAGTACGGATTACGTTTTTGATGGAAAGAAAAAAGAGGGGATGTATCAAGTAGACGATGCAACCAATCCATTGAGTGAATATGGCCGAACTAAGCTTTTAGGAGAACAGGCTGTTCAAGAAATCATGGAGGATTACTATATCATTCGTACTTCTTGGGTATTTGGTATTTATGGACACAACTTCATCTACACGATGCAAAATTTAGCTAAAACACATGATCGATTAACTGTTGTAAATGATCAATTCGGACGTCCTACTTGGACTCGGACCTTAGCTGAATTTATGACTTTTGTAGTTGAAGAAAAGGCACCATATGGTGTGTATCATTTATCTAATGAAAACAGTTGTTCTTGGTATGAATTTGCCAAAGAAATCTTAAAAGATACAGATGTAGAAGTAGCACCTGTTACTTCTGAGGAGTATCCGCAGAAGGCAACACGTCCACAGTATTCTATTATGGATTTGAGCAAAGCGAAGGCATTAGGATTTGAGATTCCAACGTGGCAAGAAGCCCTAGCAAGCTTTTTAGAGTTGGAAGCAAAACAATAAAAAAGGTGGTGTGAAGTTTGTTCGAAATAGTGGTGGTGTTATACAATATGACGTTTTCTGAATCGTCAACGATCAATAGCTTGAACAAGCTTCTCACTTCTCATAGTTTTCCTGAAATAAAACAAGTGACAATTTTTGACAATAGTCCACAAGAAAATAAGCCTCAGGGATTAGAGGAACGTTTTCATTATTATCACAGTTCACAAAACGTCGGTCTGGCAAAGGCTTATAATCATGTACTAAAACAGGGGGATCCAATTAGCGAATGGTTACTAACTTTGGATCAAGATACTATACTTACACAGGCCTATTTAGAAGAATTAGTCAAAGAGGCTTCTAAACAACCACCATCCGTGGTAGCTATAGCTCCAGTTATCAAAGACGGGGAACAGCAGATATCACCTGTCCGCAGCGATACCCTGCGGCCATTACATACTGACCTACCTAAAAAGGCTCATTTATATTCTCGAGATATCATGGTGATTAATTCTGCCACTGCACTTCGGAAATGCTTTTTAAAAGAAATTGACGGGTATAACGAAGAGTTTCCTTTAGATTATTTGGATCATTGGGTGAGCTGGCGGATTTTTATAGAAAAAAAGCAAATAAAAATTCTCTCGCAAACACTGCAACATCAACTATCTGTCTTAGATTATACAAATCATATGAATTTTTCTCGCTATCAGGCAATTATTCAGGCTGAAAAATGCTATTATTCTTTATATGCAACACAATTTTTTTCAAGCTATCGCAGACAATTATTACTTCGTGGATGCAAACAGGTGTTAACAGGAAAATTCAATTATGGAAAAATGACATTTAAATTTTTATTCTCAGGAGGAAGAAATGGACACAAGGGCACAAAAGCGAACGAGGGAAATACCAGATGAAAGAACGAGAACCAATCCTTTTGTGTGGCTCGTGGATCAGATTATTCGTTTCCGCTATATAATTGGGCTTCTTTTTTTAATAGTAATTGTAGTATTGAATTTAAATGGAAGTTCAATCGGCTCTTGGGATAAGATCGTTTCAGAGCGTAGTGATGATAAGAAAACTGATGTGATATTAGGCGAAAATCGAGAAGTTCGTTCGGACGAGTGGATGGTTCAAACCCCTTTTTATTTTTCACAGGCTGAAAGTGATTACCCAGTTGTGAATAAACAGTATGGCAAAGAAGGGCAAAACATGATTATTGCCTACAATTCACCGGTAAAGGATTTAACGGTGATCGGCAAGCCTTTTAACTGGGGGTTTTTCTTTTTAGGAAAGGAACGCGGACTGTCTTTTTATTGGGGCTTTAAGATCATCGCAATGCTTTTACTAAGCTTTGAAATGGTGATGATCTTAACGAAACGAAACAAATACTTGTCTTTGCTTGGGGCATTTTGGATCACTTTTTCGCCTTCGATTCAATGGTGGTTCATGCAGCACGTAGGCGATTTGATGTTTTTCACCTTGGCAATTATGGTGGCCAGCCATTACTATATTGCGAAGCATAGGAATGTATTGATGCGGCTACTGATGATGAGCTTGATCGTTATTAATGGGATTGGATTTGTTTTAGTTCTATACCCAGCTCATCAGGTACCGTTAGCTTACCTGATTCTTTTTTGGTTGTTTGGCACGTTGATTCATTTTAGGAAAGAACTGGTGTTGGATGCATGGGACTTACCGATTATTATTGGTGGACTTGGAATTATCGGGTTTGTTCTTTTACATTTTTATAATACGTCAAAAGAGGCGATTGATGCGACGCTTAACACAATTTATCCGGGGCATCGAGAAGCTGAAGGTGGGGGACGTCCGCCTTCTGATTTCTTCTTGTTTTTAACGAACTGGAAGATTCCATTTGATAATTTTAATTTCCATGGAACAAATAATGGAGAAGTTGCTTCATATTTCAATTTTCTTCCGTTAACCGTTCTTTTATCCCCCTTTATTTTCTTCTGTAAACGAGGGAAAGAAGAAAAATATATGGGAGCAATATTAGGCTTATTCTGCTGCTTTATTTTCGGCTGGACTTATTTTGGTTATAGTCATGGGATTGCGAAGGCTTTAATGCTGACCTATGTTACCAGTACCCGTAGTTTAGTAACCTTAGGATTTGGTGCGGTTCTCTTGTCCTTATGGATGATCAACTTTATCTGGGAGTACACAAAAATTCCTTGGTGGATAAAACTGATTTTCCTAGGTTTAGTCATGATTTTAGCTACCCATTCCGTGACATCTTCTATCATGGGACTCTATTTCAATAACTTTGAAATTTTCATGACCCTAGTAATGTTTGCGCTAATCATGTTTGCGCTATTGTTCAAACTAAAGAAGTTCTTTATACTAGCAATGACGATCTTAGTTTTGGTCTCAGGAATTACAGTGAATCCAATCGTTCATGGAACAGGCGCGATTGATAAGAAGACACTGGCAGAAGAAATCGTCAAGATAAAAAAAGAAGATCCAGATGCATTGTGGCTTTCGGAGGATAATCTGTACAATTTTACTCCAGCCTTGGGAGTCAAGACGATCAACTCAGTTCGTTTCTATCCAGATATGAAGTTATGGCATAAGATTGATCCAAAGCATAAGAATGAAGAAATCTATAATCGCTATGCGCATGTTCGGGCTTTTATTGATAAAGGAAAAACGGATTTTCGTTTAGATCGTCCTGATAATTTTACAGTCACTCTTAATTTCACAGATGCTGAAAAGCTTGGAATCAAATACGTAATCAGCAAGCGTCCATTAGAGGACTACAATCCATTGAATTACGCACAGTTTGAACCAGTATATGGTCCTGATAAGGATAAATGGACGATTTATCGCTTGAGTTTTACTTCAGATGAAGCGCAGGCAGAAGCAGCAGCAAATGTAGACCCGATCGGTGGAACGGACAATTACCAAGAGATCCCTCAACCAGCGCCTGCTGAAGACGGGTACATCAACTAATTAAAGTTCGGAGGAAAAAAATGGTAGAAATCAAAAAAGGTGCGTCAGATCTATTGAACGTCATTAGTGCCTGTATTCTGATTGGAATGACACTGTTATGCTTTTTCCTTTGGACGAAGGGCATAGGCACACAAGGAATGTTTAACATTTATGCCAGTATGAACCGTTACATGCCGATAGGAGCAACGGTCGTTTTAGTATTAAATTTTTATCGTATAAAACTTGATGACCTCATTTGGATCGGAGTAGCGATCCTTTCAGTCCTCTTTTTCCGTCAGTTTGATGGGTTGAGAGAAGCCGGCTTTTTACAGGACATTACGATCGCACTGATAATTTTTGTAGTGCTGGATTTCAAGTTGGTTCGTTTTACAAAAGGATTGAGGGTAGTCTTTGCTGGATTGACAGCAATGGTTTTACTAATTACCGCCTTTCGAATTTTTACAGAGATTCCTGAGCCGGCAGCCGGCATCAGCATTTGGGATAAAAGCAATAAGCTTCAGGAAATTTGGATTAATACCAATACAATCGGGAGCAGTGTCATGTGCTCTAGTTTCTTAACAGCGACGCTCTTACAATCGTTAGAATGGACGTGGGCCAAGCTGCTGAAATACCCTGTATACTTTGCCGCATTAGCTTGTACTTGGGTAGTTCAATCCCAAGCGGCCTTTATCGCAGTAGTCGTTTTCGTCTTTTTCGATTTGTGGCCCAACTTTTTAAAAGAAAAAATGAAATGGGCCTATGGAATTGGCTATAGTATTTTTTTGATCGGCATTTTTCCCTTGTCGTTGTTTCTAGCAAATTCTAGTAATATTGATTTGTTTACGGGACGTGAAGAAATCTGGAAGCATTTCTATGATACTTTATTTAAAGTTAAAGAGCAGTTTTGGGTAGGAATGCCGCCGTTTACTTTTCAGCGTGGGCAGCAAATCTTAGGCAATCACAATAGCTACAATGCCACGCTGGGGCAATTTGGTTTAGTCGGACTAGTATTAATGAGTCTCTTTATCTTATACAATGTTTGGCTGATCCTTATTAAGGAGGAGACCCAGACAACACAATTAAGTTTTGTTATCGCCTTTTTTGCGGTACTTTTGCAATCAACGATGGAAGATACATTGATGGCTCCTTATTGGATCCCAATCACCTTCTGTTTGCTAGGTCTGGCTTGGCAGAAGAATCCGGTATATGAAGAACCACTTGATTATTCGGTGAATGTGTTCGGCCCGAGGGAAGAGGAAGAGTTTGAAATAAGTCCAACCACTCGGAGAAGCCGCAGAGGATAGTGAAAAAATAGAGCGTTTCTATTGAATTTGTTTTGAAACAAGTTTAATAGAAACGCTCTTTTGCTATGAACCTAAAGGAAACGTGTTGTTAAATTAGAAAAATGCCATTTAAATCATTTAAAATGAGAATTTTTATTTTTATCATTATTTAATGAAACGAATACCATTGGAAACAGTCCGTTTGTACAAGTTATTTCATTATCTTAATTCGAAATAAATAATAAGAGTTGAAAGCCTCGTTAAAAAAGGCTTATTTTAGTTGTGTAGAGCTCTCAGGTGAAAGTAATTATTAAAAAGGAAAAGGAGGAGACCATGGAAGATTACGGATTAAATCGCCAACAGCTGTTCCAGCTAAAAAGAGGGACACTGGAAAAGCGAGTAAACAATTATTTCAAAGAAACTCATGACGGTAATGGAACGATTCAATTATTATTGGTACTGCAGGTAAGAGATGAACTGTGCGAAGGGGACTTCTCGCTGCTGCTGAAGGATTTAGTGCAGTACATTTTCTTACACACGCGTTCATCGGCTACGATGCGACGTTTTTATCATTATTTTGCGGGATACTTCGATAAAAAAGAATGGTGTCTGTTATCTCTGAAATTATTTCCAGCGAAAAATTTTATTACTGAAAAAATAAAAGCGCTTTATTCACAAATTGTTAAGGAGCCATTGGTGAGATTAGTGGAATCATGACGATAAAAAAGTTAGAAACACACGAAAAAAATAGAGAGGAAGAAAGCGATGTTCACATTAGATGCAGAATTTGAAAATAGCGATGGAAAATCCCAGCATTTGCGAATTAAACACTTTGACCCTACGAAGACTGGGGAGGAAATAAAAGCGTCCTTAACGAAATTAACCAAGCTGAATTTATTTGAAAAAAAGGGAGTCGGCTTATTTAAAAAGGTCAAGCACGCGACCTTGATCGAAACCATTGAGACAGAGATTTTTAATAACAATACTGATGTAGGAGTTACTCGATCATCTAATATAAATAATAAAACGGAAGAAGCCGAGCAAAATGTGACTGCTTCTGAAGGATCAGTAGTGGAATCTGGGAATGCTGGCACATCTCAAGACTTTGTTGTTTGGGAGGAAAGACCAGAGCCTGGTGTGTTGGTTCAAAAGATCGAACTGCCTGTGGAAGTGAATCCTTTAAAAATAACTCAAGAGCAGGTTTTTGCCTTAGTAGTTGCTTGCATGCCTAACGAGTATGAATTGGAAAATATTCAATTCGATGAGAGTGAAAGGCCAGTAAAACTTATTTTGACAGAAAAGCTTAAAGAAAATCTGGGTGATCCTGCAGAGCTTCCAGCAGTTTCGTTAGATCCGCCTAAGAAAGAACGAAAGCGATTACTGGATCGCCTTCGAAAGCGAGAGTAGCGAAGCAATAATTTGAGATGACATGTTAAAAATCCAACGTTGGTATATAGAAAATAATCAATAAAGTCAAAACTTAAGAGAAATTTTAGCTCGCTAATTTGGCGGGCTATTTGTCGTATCATAGACTCTCAAAAGCTTCTGACTAGGGACACGTCGAATGCTAAAACTTCCTGTGCAGATAGTGTTTGCTGAATAAGTAAAAATAAGCTTTCCAGAAGTAGTTGGATTTAACGAAGCTTTTCTTAATAATCTTGCTTTTACATATATCTTTCTGTAGAATAATAACGTTAATCAACTGTAGAAATATTAAATCAAGCGTTAGATGAGAGGAATAAAAATGTTCAAAGACTTACTGAGTTTTTTTAAAGAGATTTTTCAAAACCGCACCTTACTAAAACAATTTTCCGTTAATGATTTTAAGGCACGTTATGCTGGATCGGCTCTTGGAATCTTTTGGGCCTTCGCCAATCCGTTAGTGATGGTAGTGACTTACTGGTTTGTTTTCGGTGTCGGCTTTAAAGCAGCTATGACAGACGGGAAATATCCTTTTATTGTCTTCCTGTTAACCGGTTTGGTTCCATGGATGTACTTTTCGGAGGTCCTAGGGTCCGCGACGAATGTTTTTCGAGAATATAGCTATTTAGTAAAAAAAGTGGTATTTAATATTCGTATTTTACCATCTGTAAAACTCTTTTCTGCGTTGTATATGCATGTGTTTTTTATAATCATTGCTTTTATCGTAGGCGTGTTTAATCATGTCACACCAGGATTGCACATTCTTCAGATGTTTTATTACCTTTTTGCTATGATGATGTTTTTAACGGGATTGACGTGGATCACTTCTTCGATCCAACCGTTCTTCCCAGATATTAATCAGTTTATTGGTGTGATCATGCAAGCCTTGATGTGGGGGACACCTGTCCTATGGAGCATCAATCAATTTGCGGCACATCCAACGATTCAATTTATTTTAAAATTCAATCCAATGTTCTATGTGGTCCAAGGATATCGGGACGCCTTCTTTGGCGAGCAATGGTTTTGGGAGAAGCCTTTGCTGACGATCTATTTCTGGGTCGTAACTTTGATTTTACTAGTGGTTGGAAGCATCGTGTTCAAACGCTTGAAACCACATTTTTCTGATGTTTTATAAGGAGATAAAGCTAAATGACTGAAACAGTAATTGAGATCAACCACTTAACGAAAAAATATGATATGTATAAAAAGCCTTCCGACCGTTTAAAGGAAGCATTGAGTCCGACAAGAAAAACGTATCACGAGGTTTTTTATGCCTTGAATGATGTCAACGTGGAAGTAAAAAAAGGCGAAATGATCGGTTTCATCGGTGAAAATGGTTCAGGGAAATCAACGATCTTAAAAATCATCACAGGAGTATTAACTCCATCAGAAGGTGAGGTCAAGATTGAAGGGAATATTGCAGCCTTGTTAGAGCTGGGATCAGGATTCAATCCTGAATACAGCGGCTACGAAAATATTTTTCTAAACGGGATGGTTTTAGGTTTTTCACGCGAAGAAATGCAAGACAAAGTTGATGATATTATCAACTTCGCAGATATTGGCGATCATTTGTATCAGCCGGTAAAAACGTATTCTAGTGGGATGTTCGTGCGCCTAGCTTTCGCTGTAGCAATCAATGTGGATCCTGATATTTTGATTGTCGATGAAGCGTTGGCCGTCGGTGACTTGGAATTCCAATTAAAATGTATGGAAAAATTTACGGAATTACGCAATGCAGGTAAGACGATTCTATTCGTTTCTCATGATGTGAATGCCGTTCGCCGTTTCTGTGACCGTGTGTATTGGTTGAAGAATGGTGTGGTCGAAGCAGAAGGTGAAACGATGGAAATTACTGAGACCTATGAAAATTTCTTGAAGAAGAAATCATTGAAGACAGTCGATCGAGACAATTCTAGTTCAGAAGATTTTTCTGCCTATGACATTGTAGAAGTAAAATCTGCAGAATTATTGGATGGTGATTTGCAGCCATTAGAGATCGTTGAGCAAGATAGCAAAGTTGTAGTTAAGGTAACATACAATGTCAAAGACGATTCAATTAAGAAGCCAGTACTTGGCGTGGCGATCCGAACGGTAGACAATAATTATGTATGTGGCTTGAATACGTTATTAGATGAAGAATCCATTCCTTGGAAAAAGGGAGAGAATGTCTTCTATTTAGAATATGAAAAAATGGCACTTCTAGGTGGCGAGTATTATTTCGATGTAGCCCTTTTTGAAGAAAATGCGACGGTGCCGTTAGTGTACAAAACAAGATATCTGACAATGTTTATCTCTGGTAAATATGTCGGCGAAGGCATAGTTGTTTTGGATCATAAGTGGAAGGATACGATTTAATTATGAAGTATGATTTTGATTTGTCGCTTGAGGAACATACAAGTGTGGGGAAAATCATCAGTCAGATTACAGATGGCTCTGCTGTTTTAGAATTTGGTCCCGGAAATGGGCGCATGACCCAATATTTAATCAATGAAAAAAAATGTGAAGTAGCGATCGTTGAATTTGATCCGGTCTTATTTAAGCACGTCATGGGCTTTGCCCAGGACGGCTTTTTAGGAAACATCGAAGAATATAAATGGTACGATCACTTTTCAGGTAAAAAGTTTGATTTCATTATATTTGCTGATGTATTAGAGCATTTAACGGATTCAGAAAAGGCACTTCAAGAGGCAAGTAAGTTTTTAGCACCAAATGGGGAAATTTTGTTAACTTTCCCAAATTTGGCGCATAACTCCGTGCTGATTGACCTTTTCAATAATAAATTAGGCTGGAAGCAATATGGCCTCTTAGACCAAACGCATAATAGTTTTTATACCCAGCATGGATTTGAAGAGTTGTTTGAGCGGATTGGGTTGTCGATTCGTCGAGAAGATTTCACGTATTCCCAGGTAGGACAAAATGAACTGCCGGCAAGCTATGAGGAATTGCCGCAAATGGTGCGCTATGATTTTAAAAATCGTCCCTTTGGTGAAGTCTACCAATATTTTTATGCCTTGCGTAAAGAGCCTGTAGAAGAGCCTGAACGAGTGAAACCAATCAACTCTAACTATAATAAGCAGATGCAGCTAGCTTATTTGATTGGTGGAAAGTTTGAAATAGAGCCGTATATTTTTAATAATCAGACAGATGAAAACAAAACAACGACTCATCACGCACCAGCGAATACAGAAAAATTACGAATCGTAATTGGGAAAGTTCCCGCTGCGATTCAATTGTCTGTCGTCGTTGACAATAAATTACTAGAGATCGAAGAAACCAATGCTTCTTGGTATCAAGAGGATCTTTTAATGTTTCCAGATGTTACGGAAGAACCTTATGTAGTAATTGACGGTTCGAAAGTAGCAGGAAAAGAATATACCGTGAATGTCAACGTATTAAATGAAGAAGAATTCTTCCCTTCTGAAGTGAAAGTAATGGAAGATGTCGCAAATGAGAAAGCCAAAAATCGTTTGTTGACGTTGAAGCTAAACTATTTTGATCAGTATCAATACCAATTGAAGAATATTCCTTTTGTTGAAGCCAACGAGGAGCTCAAAGGAATCAAACTGACGATTGAGTCGATTGAAAATAATGAGAATGAGAATGAAGCGATTATCAAAGGCTGGGGCTTTTCAGAAAAGACACATATGCCGTTAGATTATTTACTGGCTTACTCAATGAATCAGGTACAGGTTAACGCGATCTATCGTCCGGACGTGAACGAAGTCTTCGGCGTGGATTCGACAGAAAAATTCGGTTTTATTTTAACCATTAAAGAGCTGCAAATACTAGAAGAGATCAAACTGCTGGTAGTAGATGATCAAGATCAGGTCTATCCAATTGTCGCGAAACAAGCAAAAGCTACTACGACACCAGTCACAAGAAAAATCCGACACTTACTGGGATCAATTCGACGCAATGGCTTTTCTGGTGCGGTGAAAAACTATCAACGTTCAAAACAGCAAAGTGCTGACTATGAAGAGTGGATGACTAAGATCGAAGAACCTACACGCACGCAATTGATCGATGCATCAAAAGACTTAACGTTCCAACCTAAAATTTCGTTAGTGGTCCCTGTCTATAATGTAGACGAAAAATGGCTGCGAGCATGCGTGAAATCGTTGACGAATCAAGTTTATCCAAACTGGGAGCTATGTTTAGCGGATGATGCGTCACCAAAAGCCCACATCAAGCCTTTGCTTCAGGAGCTGTCAGCCGCTGATGAGCGTGTGAGAATCGTGCTGCGAGAAAAAAATGGACACATCTCAGAGGCAACAAACTCAGCAATCGAGATTGCTACTGGCGATTACATTGGCTTTTTAGACAATGATGATATTTTAGCGGACACAGCATTATTAGCCGTAGTGAAAGCATTAAATGAAGATCAACAACGAGAGTTTATTTATACAGATGAAGATAAATTATCCATGAGCGGCAAACGCTTCGATCCATTTTTCAAACCGAATTGGAATGAAACTCTGCTATTGGGGCATAACTATATTACTCATTTTGTAGTGGTGAAGCGTTCTATCGTAGAAACTGTTGGCGGTCTGAGAACAGAGTTTAACGGCAGTCAAGACTACGACTTTGTCTTACGAGCTACCGAAGCGGCTAAAAAAATCTATCATATTCCAAATATTCTTTATCATTGGCGCACCATCGAAACCTCTGTAGCGATGGATCCTCAAAGTAAAGAATATGCTTATGTCGCTGGACAGAATGCGGTACAGGCAGCACTTGACCGGCGTCAACTTGATGGTGTGGTTACTATGACTAAAAATTATGGCGCCTACAAAATTGATTTTAAGTATGAAAGAGAACCCAAAGTTTCCATCATAGTAAACGGACAATTAAGGGAGAAACAGCTGGAATCGCTGCTTGCAACAGAATGGAGCGATTTTGAAATTCTGACAAATACTGCTAAAGCAACAGATAAGCGTGTCCGAAGCTTTACAGGCAAGAACGAAAATGAATTGGCTGATGAAGCAGCAGGTGAATTTTTAGTCTTTTTAGCAGAAGACCTAGCACCAACACAAAACACTTGGCTAAAAGAAGCGATGAATTTTGTTCGCTTGCCACATACAGGCGCGGTTGCCGGTAAAGTCATCAGCAAAGATGACGCGATTTTGAATTGCGGTGTCATTATCGATCCTGCGAATGAGCGGATTGTTTATGAACAGCAGGGACTCTCTAATAAGACGATCGGAACCTATTTCCGTCCAGCGCTGCCGCGTGAGATCTACACGGCAACAGAAGATGCATTGATTCTTCGCAAGGAAGACTTTTTGGCATTAGGCGGTTTTGATCTAAACTTACCAGCAGCAATTAAGGGAATCGATTTTTCTATTCGCTTAGCGCAAGGAAATAAGAAACTGATTTTTGATCCGTACTTTGAAGTTCGTTATCCTGGCGAAAATCATTTTTATGTAAAAAAAGAGGCTTACGAGGCTTTGACTAATAAATATTCTGAAGAATTGAACGATCCATTGATCAATCCAAATCAATTCAACATAGGAGGCTAATCCGATGGCAAAAAATGAACAAGTTTGCATTGATCAATGCAGTTTTCATCCAGAAACAAAGCAGTTAGAGATCACTGGCTGGGCTCTGGATCTAGTTTCAAAAAAAGTACCAACGATTGAAGTACTTGCTGGAAATACAACTAGCCAGAAAATCGAATGGTATTCTCGCTCAGATGTAGCTGCCGCACATAAAACCAGTGCCAGTCTGCAAATGGGTTTTAACCTTAAGATCGAAGTCAAAGACCCGGCAGAACAAGTGTCCATCGAGTTCCAATTTGAAGCGGGAAAACAGACGCAAGCTTTTATCCCAAACGAAAATATTATGAAAGAGCCGAAGCAGCCGTCTCAACTCCAATCTTTGTATGGGAAAGCACGTAAAGGCTTGGGCTATCTAAAACGCAATGGGTTAAAAAGTACGCTGCGTCGAATCAAGTTGGAGCAGGACAAACAATCCGATGAAAGCTACCAACAGTGGATCGCTGAAAATGAAAATTGGGATATTGCGTCAATCAAAGCAGAAATTCAGGACTTCAGCTATCAACCTGTAATTTCTATTTTAATGCCCGTCTATAATGTGGAAGAAAAATGGTTAGCCAAATGTATCGAATCCGTTCAGAACCAATTCTATCCAAATTGGGAGCTGTGCATGGCAGACGATCATTCTACAGACGCCGCAGTAAGACCGTTACTAGAAAAATATGCGGCTCAGGATTCTCGAATCAAGATCGTTTTCCGTTCAGAAAATGGACACATCTCTAAAGCAACGAACTCTGCGTTAGAAATCGCGACGGGTGAATTTGTTGCCTTATTAGATAATGATGATGAATTGGCACCGATCGCTTTGTATGAAGTAGCGAAGCGATTAAACGAAAATGCTGATTTAGACTTGATTTATAGTGATGAAGACAAGATCGATATGGTCGGCAAACGGTTTGATCCGGCCTTCAAACCCGATTGGTCGCCTGATTTATTATTAGGAACAAATTATATTTCCCATCTTGGCGTCTATCGCCGTTCAATCATGGAGAAAATCGGCGGCTTTCGTGTAGGCTATGAAGGCTCACAGGATTACGACTTGGTTCTACGCTTCACTGAACAAACATCTGCTGATCGAATTGCGCACATCCCGCAAATTCTATACTACTGGCGTATTTTACCAAGCTCGACCGCTGCCGATCAGTCAACGAAGAGTTATGCTTTCGATGCTGGATTAAAAGCAGTGCAAGACGCGATCACCCGTCGAAGAATTCAAGCGACTGTCAATCATGCAGCAGGAAATGGACTATACGATGTAGATTACAAAGTCCTTTCCGAAGATCTAGTCAGCGTGATTATTCCTACACGCAACGGCTACGATGATGTGAAACGCTGTATCGATTCAATTATTGAAAAGACGACCTATTCGAACTACGAAATTGTGATGGCAGATAACGGCAGTGATCAGCCTGAGATGCAGGAACTCTATGCCGATTATCAAAAACAACTGGGCAAACGTTTTGTTGTGGAATCAATTGATATTCCCTTTAACTACTCACGTATCAATAATTTAGCTGCAAAAGTTGCCAAAGGAAAATATTTGCTATTCTTAAACAATGATACTGAAGTGATCACACCAGAATGGATGACAAAAATGGTGTCCTTCGCGCAATTCCAACGAATCGGCTGTGTCGGTGCGAAATTGTATTATCCAAACAATACCATTCAACATGCAGGAGTTATCTTAGGAATGGGTGGGGCGGCTGGTCACGGACACCATACCTTCCCAAGAGGAGACTTCGGCTATTTCGGGAAATTAGAAATAAATGTTGATTACTTAGCGGTGACAGCTGCTTGCTTAATGATTCGTGCCAAAGACTTTTCTGAAATCGGCGGATTCAACGAAGAACTGACTGTGGCCTTCAACGATGTTGATTTATGCCTGAAAGAATACGAGAAAGGCCACAACAATGTGTGGCTTCACGGAGCAGAATTGTACCATTTTGAATCTCAATCCCGAGGATACGAAAACACACCAGAAAAACAAGCACGCTTTGAACAGGAAACCAAGTATATGGAAGACACTTGGACTGAATATATCGAGAACGATCCGTATTATAATCCGAATTTGACACGGGGTGGCGGAGATTTTTCGGTGAGGTTGAGTAGATAGTTTAATAGAAAGCTCGTTTAGATAAAATGTTTGCAAGGTAATCTTTTAATTGTTTTCACAAAGGAAATCATAGTGTTAAAAATATCAAAAGCATTCTAGAAGATTTTATGCAGAATATGAATAACGGGTTCCATTCATATGATTTCAAACAATAAATAGTCAATTTATACCTCACAAAAAACTAATTCCCATATGAACTGGGAAAAGTTGCGTAGATGAGCCACTTTGTATTCAAAATAATTCTTAGCCAACCTCGGATTCAATTTAATCACCATAAACTTGTTGCATTATGAAGAAACAAGTTTTACGATTGTCATAAACATTGTTTCATTTTAAAATGCATTTTTCTGATCAAATGAAGCTTGTATAGTTTTTGAACTGAATTGAAAGATCATCTAAAAAACGATAGAAGCACTTTTTACTGAATCAAACTTATGACACATCGGTAAAATTGGCACTACAACTGGCTCATACTGAAGTTGTTCAACTAAGAAATTTTATGGTGATAAAAAATGCGGTATCAGTCAAAAAAATTTTACTCGGCTTTCCTATTCATTATCTAAAATGACACTATATACACGTATATAGGAGAGAATTTGTCAGTAAAATAATTGAATATATATTTATTATTTACGCACGCTTAAAAAACATATTTATGATACTGGAATGGCTGAATTTATAAGTCTGTCAAAATAGATTTTTGTTCAATTTAGTAAGGTTTTGAGCCACCAAAATACTTATAACAAGAATTATTAGACTTTACGCATTGGTGGAATTAATTATGCTATACGTTTGAAATTGAGTTATGATGCTTTAATTTACTATCATAAGTGGTCGGCGGATCAGTTTCTTGGCAATGACTTTGAGTTTAGCATCGGCGATTAACTTAATTTTTTTATGAGCTTCGGCCGTAAAATATCGGATCAAAACTCATTGTTAAGAGTACTTAGAACGATAATGCTAAGATTCCATGACAACTTATAATTTTGTCAAAAAAGTATTGTCATTTCACAACTTAAAATTTAGTATGGTATGATAGCTTTTGAATTAATTAATGAAAAGGCCTAGTTGGTTTGGGATCTTTAGCAGTAATCAATCAATTGCAGATTTTTGGTGTTAAAATCAAATAATAAGAAAATCTATTAGAATGGAATGGTAAAAATTGGGAGTTTATAGTTTTTTAGATAAGACATTGTTAAATAAGTTTTATTTTCGTATGATCAATTTGTTAGTTTGTTCGATTTACTTCATGCCTTCTACAATGAATATTGCAGACATACCTTCAAAAATTTGTTTTATCTGGGGGGGGATAATAGCAATTAATGAATTATTCGTAAAACGTTCAGTTTTCAAAATGAAATACGGACTACTTCTTTTTTTACTACTAGTTTCATTTGCTATAACCTCTATTCTAAATCGTGATTTTGGACTAATACGAAATGTTTATAATTTAGGTTATCTGGCTATTTCTTGTTTAGTACTCTTTCCGATAGGAGAAGATTATGAATTAGAGATGAAAAACCTCATTAAACTGAGCAATCTTTTTATATGTATTATCTTATTGGCTGGCTTTATTTCTATTGTCCAATTTTGTTTTATTATTTCTTATCATGTTCCCACAGGTATTTCCGGAGTATCGGCACGTCAAGGATTCATGGAGTCGCGACTATTTGGAGTATATACTAGCCCAAATGTAGGCGCATTTTTTGGTTTTGTATCTGTAATTTGTTCATTATTTATCATTTCACAAAAAAAAGAACGATCAAAAAAATACAATGCCTTTTTAATTACAAATGGTATAGTACAACTTCTTTATTACATTCTTTCTTCTTCTAGAGGGGTGCAGATCACTATTTATGCATTTTTACTTTCACTCTTCTTTTTAATGATTGTTAACAAAAGTTTCCGTAATAGAGTTTTATCTTTTTTACATCTATCTTTGAAAAAATTTATTGTAGGCGCAATATTACTTTTACTTTTCTTTAGTATAGGTGTTGATTTTTCTAAATCTATTTTGGGTTATATTCCATTGGTAACAAATACTAGTAAAGTGGTATCAAATAATAGTAAAAATATTAAAAAGACGGAAGAAAATAAAGACGATTCTAGTAAAATTACTATTGAGCATTCTGAACCCAGTGCGGAGGTTTCATCTGGTAGATTTACCATTTGGAAAGCGGCTATTACTGTGTGGAAACATAAACCTTTATTTGGTTATGGTGATATAAACTTTTATCATGTATCAGAAACAGACAATGCATTATCTACACTGCATCTTACTGAGTTAGATCGCAAAGAATTAAAACGATCGCATGGAAATATGCACAATGGTTATCTTCAAGTTCTGTTAAGTTCAGGTATAATTGGTTTCTTCATTGTCTATGTTTTCTATGGTTTATCATTTTTTTATATTTTTAAAACTTTTCTCAAACGAAATGATAGTCAAATTTTAATTGCTGGGTTAATGCTGTCTTTTTTAGTTTCAGTATTTGCAAATGAGCTTGTTGAGGCACACATTCTATTCAATAAGCGTGATGCTGTGTCACAACTATTTTGGTTCGTTTTTGGATTATTAATAATCCAGACATCAAAATATTCTAAAATTAGAAAGAGTGAAACTAAATGATTGCCTTCATTGCTTGGACGCCGCTTCAAATTATAAATATAGTCAACATCAAAAAGAATTTTTTCCGTGATAAAGAGAGTGATCTTTTTATTTATTCTGAGTTTCAAGACGCTAAAAATATTTATGAAAATCTAAATAAGGAAAATGTTTTTACAAATATTTATTTTGTTGATTATACAAGAATGGGAAATAAGGTGGTTAGACTAATCAATCTTTCGTTAGGAATCGATAAATTTAAGCTTGTTAATTGCCAATATTCAGATTTTTTCATCTCTGGTAATAATTATTATGCCAAAATAATTTATGAACAAATGAAACGGGATAACAAGGATATCAAACTCCATTATGTTGAAGATGGTTTAGCAGCCTATGTTTCTAACAAGGTTTTTAATAATAAAGGGATAACAAGGAAAGTTTATCGGAAGTTTAAAAGAAACAGTCTGTTAAATGCAACTTTTTCTGATTATTATGTCTATGAACCAGAACTCTCGTGCTTTAAGAGAAACTTAGTCAAGATTCCCAAAGTTGATCAACAAGATGGATTTGTTGAATTACTGAATAGAATTTTTTCATATACTAGTAAGTTTGAGCTTGAAGATAAGCTCATATATATAGACCAGCCACTAAAAAGTGACGGTTATGGTGTGGATGAAGTAGAACTATTAAGTGAACTTAGTGAGTTAGCTCCAGAAAAGGAGATAGTTGTAAAGTTGCATCCTAGGAGCAAGTCTAGTAAGTATCAAGGAATGTATTCGCTCATTCAAGCAGATGTGCCATTTGAATTATGCATGCTTTCAGAGAAGCTAGACAAGAGTATCACGGTTAGCCCGTTGTCTACAGTTTCCTTTTCAACGAGTATAATGTTAAAGAAAAAGATTCCGACGATGGTTCTATCAGAGTACTTATTAACTCAACCTGATAAGCTGAATGAAAAAGCACAATTTGTTGCAAGACAGATTTCGAATTTATGGAGAGAGCTAAGTGAGGGTCAATCGCTACAAAATTTGCTTATTATGAATCCAAGAAGTAGAAAAGAAATCAAAAAAAATATTTCTGAGGTTTTAAAATGAAAATTTTATTTAGCTTAAAAAAATCAAATCTTGTGAAATCGAGTTTTTGGTACACTATAGGGAATTTTTTCATAAAAGGAATTTCCTTCATCACAATCCCGATTTTTGTTAATATTACGACCCAAGCAGAATATGGTTTGATCAATAACTTCACTTCTTTTGTAAGTATTTTTTCATTATTTATTGGTCTAAGCTTAAACTCATCTGTTAATAATGCAAGTTTTGATTTCAAAGAACGAATCAAGCCCTATCTATCGAGTATTTTATTTCTATCAACGCTAAGCTTTTTAGCTATGTTGATTATTGGAAACGCCATTTTTTTGTTTGCACAAGCAGTTTTCGATATGAATCAGATGCTTTTTAATCTTATGTTGATTCAGAGTTACGCAACTTTTCTAATTTCTTATATTCAGGCTTACTTTACGATCCACTTTCAACACTTTCGCTATTTAGCATTATCTCTTATTTCAACATTGCTGAATATTGGATTATCCGTTCTTTTGATGTTAACGATATTCTCTGATGATCGATATTCGGGACGAGCTTTTGGCGGAGCATTAGCATTAGGAATTGTCGGTTTAACAATTTATATGATGATTATGGTAAAAGGCAAGAAATTAATCGACTTTTCTTTTTGGAAGTATGCTTTGTGTATATCTGTCCCCTTAATACCGCATGCTTTAGCGAATGTTATGTTATCACAATTCGATAGGATTATGATCAACTCGACACTAGGTCCTTCTGAAGCAGGAGTTTATTCTTATATTAGTAATATCGGAATAGTACTAAGTGTCATTTGGGCATCAACGAATAATGCTTGGGTTCCATGGTTTTACAATGAAATGGAACAGAAGAATGATGTGAAAATATTTCGAGTATCCCAATATTACATCTTTGCTTTTACTGCAATTGCAGTGGGAACGATGACGATATCGATTGATTTGGCTAAGTTTATGGCGCCTTCTGATTATTACTCGGGATTATCTCTGGTCATTCCAATTAGTTTAGGTTATTTTTTTCAGTTTCTTTATAGCTTTCCAGTCAACACGGAATTTTATAAAAAAAAGACAAATTATATTGCCTTTGGTACAGTTGCAAGTGCAGCGATAAATATTATTTTAAATCTTATTTTTATTCCTAGATATGGTGTTATTGCAGCAGGGTATACTACAACGATTACTTACTTCTTATTATTTCTTTTTCATTATCCTATGGCTAAAAGATTTGTTGGTAAGCAGTTGTTTCCAACTAAAACAATTATAACTACAACTTTAATAATGGTTGGTTATTCGATATTTTTGCATGCATTCTTAGATAGTATATTCATTCGATATATCGGTTTACTGTTCATCAGTGCAGGTGGGTTATTGTACTTTAGAAAGAATAAAGATAAATTCAAAGCCGATTCAAACTTAAAATAGGGGTGTTAACAATGTTTAAAGGAAAGACAATTTTAGTTACAGGTGGTACTGGCTCAATTGGAAGTGAAATCGTGAGACAGTTATTGAAACACAATCCTAAAGTGGTTAGAATATTTAGTCGTGGAGAAGAGAAACAATTTTATATGCAACAAGAATTGAAAGACTATGAGAACGTCCGTTTTCTAATTGGTGATGTTCGTGATTATAAACGAGTCGAGTATGCGTGTAAAGATGCAGACATCATCTTTCATGCGGCAGCAATGAAGCATGTGCCTGCAAGTGAATATAATCCAATGGAAGCTGTCAAGACAAATGTTCTTGGAACACAAAATGTTATTGAAGCAGCGATTCATAATAATATTGAAAAATTGGTAGCTGTTAGTACTGATAAAGTTGTTAATCCGCAAAATACGATGGGAGCAACAAAACTGTTAAGTGAAAAACTTGTAGTTGCAGCAAATCAGTACAAAGGGAAAACACGGACAGTTTTTTCTTGTGTGCGCTTCGGAAATGTTATGGGATCAAGTGGTTCAGTAATCCCACTTTTTTTGGATCAATTAAAACAAAACATTGATATTACTTTGACAGATAAGAATATGACAAGATTTATGATGTCTATCCCTCAAGCGGCAAAACTAGTGCTAGCTGCAGCATCCCATTCGGTACACGGCGAAACGTACGTTCTTAAAATGCCATCAATAAAAATTAGTACATTAGCCAAATCACTACGAAATCATTATAATGCTACGAGTGATAAACCATATACTGGAAAAATTGTTGAAGTTGGAATTCGTCAAGGCGAGAAACTATATGAGGAATTAATGACTCATGAGGAAATTCAAAGGGCGTATGAAAATGAGGACATGTATGTAATTCCTCCTGTTGATTATGCAGAAGATCCAATTTATAAAAAATATGATCATGTTTCGATTACAAGTTATTCGTCGGAGGATACTGATTTTATGAGCGAAGATGAATTTGTTGATACGTTAAAAAATATAAATATTTTGGAGAAGGGGGAGTGATCATTATGGAAAAAAATACTAAAGTATATATAATTGCAGAAATAGGTGTAAATCATAATGGAAATCTAGCTCTCGCTAAAGAGAGTGTTTTAGCAGCAAAAGCATCTGGGGCAGACGCTGTAAAATTCCAGACATTCAAAACAGATAGATTAGTGACAAAACGAGCTGAAATGGCTAGCTATCAAAAAGAGAATACGAGTAAAGTTGAGGCACAATATGATATGCTGAAACGCTTAGAGCTAACCAATGATGATTTTTTAGAGTTGCGAATTTTTTGTGACCAACATCAGATTGATTTTCTTTCCTCCCCCTTCGATGAAGAAAGTGCTGGTCTATTAAAGGAAATTGGTGTAAAAGCTTTTAAGGTCGGTTCGGGAGAATTGACAAATATTCCTTTTTTGAGACTGCTTGACTTGTACCGACTACCTGTTTTACTTTCTACTGGAATGGCAGATATGGATGAGGTACAAGCAGCTGTTTCTTGTTTTGAATATAGTCCTGTTACAGTTCTTCACTGTACAAGCAATTACCCTGCAGATTTCTCAGATATTAATTTGCAGGCCATAACTACTTTATCAACTGAACTAGGATTACCAGTTGGTTATTCGGATCACTCTATTGGTTATGAAGTCGCTATTTGTGCTGCTGCCATGGGAGCAGAGGTAATTGAGAAACATTTTACCTTAGATAGAAATTTACCTGGACCAGACCACAAAGCCTCTCTTGACCCAGCACAATTTAAAGAATTTGTAGATAAAGTACGATTAACAGAGATTTTCTTAGGAGATGGTGTCAAAAGAAGTATGCCGTCTGAAGAGAGTACACGTAGAACATCTAGAAAAAGCGTTGTTTCAAAAGTTGATATCAAGGTAGGAACTAAGATTACTCGGGATATGATAACAATAAAACGACCAGGTACTGGAATTGAACCTGCAAAAATTTATTCGCTAATTGGTAGAGAGGCATCTCAATTAATTGAAGCAGATACTGTTATTACAGAGGATGTGCTTAAAAAGTGAAAAAAATAGTAATAATTACTGGTACTAGAGCAGATTATGGAATCTATCGACCTGTTGCAAAGGAATTAGTTAGGGATGGTTGGGACGTGTCTTTTTTGGTATCGGGGATGCATTTAGTTACTAAATATGGATATACTATGAACTTGATAGAGAAAGATGGTTTTCGTATCGTTCATAAAGTGGATAGCTTGTTTCTTGAGAATACTAGAAAAAATATGGCTCGGACCACAGCAATTGAACTTAATGAATTTGCTGATAATCTCAGTAATGAAATGCCAGACTTTGTTTTGATATTAGGGGATCGTGGAGAAATGCTTGCTGCAGCAGTTGCCTGTTTGTATTTAGGTATAAAATGCGTTCATCTTCATGGAGGTGAAGTGTCTGGTACAGTTGACGAATCTATCCGACATGCAATTTCAAAACTTTCAAATGTGCATCTTGTAGCAACAGAGGGGTCAAAAGAAAGATTAATTAAAATGGGGGAGGAGTCATGGCGTATCAACGTCGTAGGCGCTCCGCGAATTGATTCTATTTTAAATGATAATCTTCCAGATTTTGATCAAGTAGCTGAAAAATACAATTTAATGATTAGATCCAAGAATTATATACTTCAACTATTTCATCCGGTCGTTACAGAATACAAGGATATTGAAAGACAAGTGGATAATTTAATTCAATCAGTAAAACATTTAGAGTATCCAATTGTTTGTATTTTACCTAATTCAGATGCTGGAGGAGACATTATTCGGAAAGCATATCAAGCAGCTGGTTTGACAAATATATATTTTGTCACTAATTTTGAACCAGAGGAATATCTTATAGTATTAAAGAATGCCAAGATTCTAATAGGTAACTCTTCATCTGGTATTATTGAAGCCGCGTCATATGGGATACCAGTTGTCAATATAGGTTCTAGACAAATTGGTAGAGAGCGCTCAGAAAACATCATTGATACTGGAACTAATACTTCGGAAATTAGCGGAGCGATAAAAAGGGCAATTACGGTCTCAAATTCGATACAAGACCATCCAATAGTTAACGTATATGGAGACGGAAACAGTTCGAAACGAGTTAGAAAAATTTTAAACGATATCATGAGAGAAGAGAACGATGAGAAATGGTTGAAAAAGCGGATAACATATTAAGTAGTCGTGTGATATTAGCTGGCGCTGGAGGACATGCCAAAGTTATTTTTGATATATTGCAGACTTTAAAAGTAACAGACGTTGCTTTCTTTGATGATCGTGTAAAGACTTTCAAAGGGTTAGAATATTTAGGTACAATGGTAGATCTTTTTCACCAAAAACAATCTTTTTTTGACAATGTTCAATTGATTATCGCGATTGGTAATAATCAGGTACGTAAAGAAATTGCTGAAAAATTATCACATTTTAAAGTTCACTATATGACAGTTATTTCACCTAGCGCGATTATTTCATCATCTTCAGTTATAGATGAAGGAAGTGTTGTGATGCCCAATGCTGTATTGAATACGGATTGTACAATTGGGAAACATTGCATCATTAATACTTCTTCGATAATTGAACATGATAATTGTATTCAAGATTACGTTCACATATCACCTGGAGTTTCATTAGCCGGTGGTGTCAGAATTTCCGAGGGATCCCATGTCGGTATCGGTGCTTGCTGCATACAGGGGGTAACTATCGGTAAGTGGACTACAATTGGTGCCGGTGCAGCAGTTGTAACAGATATATCAGAACGAACTTTGGCTTTAGGCGTTCCAGCAGTAGAAAAGGGAGAGATGTAATAATGAATGATAAAATTTTATTATCTAGTCCACATATGGGTGGAAATGAACAAAAATATGTTAAGAAGGCTTTCGATGATAATTGGATCGCTCCTTTAGGTGAAAATGTTGATAAATTTGAGCAAGCAATTTCTGATTTTTCTGGGTCTAAAGGTGGAGCCTCTGCTACAAGTTCAGGAACCGCTGCGATTCACTTGGCTTTACGTTTATTAAATGTCGGAAGAGATGATATTGTTTTTGCTCCATCATTTACTTTCATCGCTACGATTAACCCTATTTTATATCAAGGAGCTATTCCAGTATTTATAGATTCAGAGCCAGAAACTTGGAACATGAGCCCCCGTGCTCTTGAAAGAGCAATGATAGAAGCTGAATACAATAATCGACTTCCAAAAGCAATCATTGTTGTTGACTTGTATGGACAGATGGCAAAATATGATGAAATTTTGACAATTGCGGACCGCTATAATGTTCCAGTAATTGAAGATTCCGCAGAATCGTTAGGATCCGTTTATAAGGGGAAGAAAGCCGGAACCATGGGAGATATTGGCATTTTTTCTTTTAATGGAAATAAGATCATTACTACTTCTGGTGGTGGTGCCCTCATCTCCAATAATAAACACTTTGTAGATCATTCACGTTTTTTAGCAACACAAGCTAGGGATACGGCACCGTATTATCAACACACAGAAATCGGTTATAACTACCGTTTGAGTAATGTTTCTGCTGGTATTGGTCGTGGTCAAATGGAAATTTTGCCAGAACGAATTTTTCGACGTAGACAGATTTTTAAGAATTATCTTGAGGAATTTGCATCAATTGACTCAATTAGAATGATGCCTGAGCTAGAAGGATTTGAACCTAATCGTTGGTTAAGCACATTAACATTAGAAACAGCGGATAATATAGATGATGTAGTTAAGGTCGTTCAAAAGCTGAATGAGTATAATATTGAAACACGCACATTATGGAAACCAATGCATATACAACCTCTATTCAAATCTTCTCTGTTCTATGAACATGTTGAAAATGAAGTTTCTGTTTCTGAAACTTTATTTAATAAAGGATTATGCTTGCCTTCAGGTACAAATATGAATGATGAACAACTTGAGTATGTCATTAAGAATGTTAAAGAGGTAGTGAAGTAATGAGTAAAAGAAAGGTGGCCGTTATTGGTCTCGGTTCAATGGGAAAAAGACGCATTCGGCTGATTAATCAATATGATTCTACTATCTCAATCGTTGGAATTGACTCAAATATCTCACGAAGAAATGAAATCGAAGAACAATACAGAATTCACACTTATGCAACAATTGAAGAAGCTATTTCGAATCAAACGATGACAGCTATTTTTGTTTGTACATCACCTATCAGTCATAAGGACATTATTATTGAAGCTTTATCTTTTGGATTGAATGTATTTACTGAAATCAATTTGTTAAATGATTATTATGATCAAGTGATTCACTTAGCAAAAGAAAAAGGATTACTATTGTATCTATCTTCGACATTTTTAAAGCGACGAGAGATTCAATATTTAATAAAAGAAATTAAAAATGATTCAAATGTTAGTTATCAATATCATGTTGGACAATATTTACCTGATTGGCACCCGTGGGAGGATTACCGTGATTTCTTTGTCTCAGACTTAAGAACAAATGGTTGCCGAGAAATAATGGCTATTGAATTTCCATGGTTAATTGAGGCTTTTGGAAATGTAACAAATTTCACGATAGAAAAACATAAGTATAGTACTTTGGAGATAGGATATCCAGATAGTTACTCCATACTATTTCGTCATGAGACTGGTATTCAAGGGACGATCAATATCAATATTATATCGAGGCAAGCAAAAAGAGATTTAATAGTTATAGGAGAAAATCTTCAAGTTGAGTGGGGGGGAAATCCAAACTCTCTGTCGAGGTGGAACAATAGGGAAAAGAAAATGGACAAAGTTAATCTATATAAAGATAGTGATATAGACAAAAATGATAGTTACTCAACTACTATTATTGAAAATGCTTATTTTGAAGAGGTTCATGAATTTTTTGAATGTCTCGATAATGGCAAATTACCAGGTTATACATTTCAAAAAGATAAAAAAATAATTGATTTAATTAATATGATCGAGGGGTAAAAAATGAAAGTACTTTTTATTGGATTAGGTTCAATTGGAAGACGTCATTT
Organism: Enterococcus sp. DIV0170; assembly: GCF_051710765.1. NCBI lineage: Bacteria > Bacillati > Bacillota > Bacilli > Lactobacillales > Enterococcaceae > Enterococcus > Enterococcus sp. DIV0170. The sequence goes on along the minus strand of NZ_JBIOLG010000001.1, from coordinate 2,191,371 downwards.
ATCAAATTTGATAAATTATTGTAGCAAGGCAGAAATTCCCCTAGATATTACAGCTCTTAGAACATCCGGCAAAAAACTAGATATGTTCCCTAATTTGACTGTTGTAACTGATTATTCCGATTTATCAACAGACTTTGATGTTGCGTTCATCACGAATCCAACATTTAAACACGAAGAGTCATTAAATAATATCATTGATAAAGTTAAGTATATTTTTTTAGAAAAACCAGCTTTTGAATCATCTAAAGATATTTCAAAATTTGATATCGACTATAATAGAATTTATATTGCTTGTCCATTAAGATATAAAAAAGTTTTTGGAAAGTTAAATCAAATAATTGAAGGTAAACATCCTATTTCATCAAGAATCATTTGTTCTACCTTTTTACCTGATTGGCGAGAAGGAGATTATACTAAAGACTATTCAGCTAAAAAAGCTATGGGTGGTGGAGTTGAATTGGACTGTATCCATGAATTGGATTATATGACTTATTTGTTTGGATTTCCAAAAGACCGAAAAGCTTATTTTGGGAAAAAATCAAGTTTGAACATTGATTCAAATGACGTGGCAGATTATTTATTTGAATATGAGCAGCAGCTAGTCGAAGTTCATCTTGATTATTTTGGGCGATTTCCAGAAAGAACATTAACAATTCTATTTGATAATGAAAAAATCGAGGTAGATTTATTAAACAATTTTATTTATATTCATTCAATGAATGAAACAATAAGATTTGAAGAGTCAGTAAATGAAATGTATGAGAAAGAGCTAGCATATTTTATAGAGAAAGTTACAACAGGAGTTGAGAACAAAAACAATCTTGAATGGGCGAATAAAGTTTTAAAGATTACAGAGGAGCGCAAATGAATATACTTTTTACAATATGTGGGCGAGCTGGTTCAAAGGGGCTAAAGAATAAGAATTTAAAACGACTTCATCATAAGCCTCTGGTTGGATATGCACTATCCCTAATAAGATTATTTTCAAAAAGAAATCCTGAGATAAATATTAATGTTGCACTTAACACAGATAGTAAAGAGCTACAGAAGCTTGTATCTGAATTAATGCCATCTGTTATAAATGTAGAGAGAAAAGCAGAATTAGCGAATGATACTGTTGGGAAAGTTATGGTTATTAGAGACACTCTTATTCAAATGGAAATGATAACTGGAAGTAAGTATGACAAGGTGATTGATTTAGACATCACTTCCCCTTTACGAACAATCAATGATTTGGAAAGCTTATATAAAAGAGGAATCGAATCAGATTTAGATGTTGTTTTATCTGTAGTTTCATCTAGGAGAAATCCTTATTTTAATATGGTTCAAGCAAAAGATGATGAAGAAGTTTCATTAGTGATTCAATCAACGTTCACATCAAGACAGCAAGCGCCACTCATTTATGATATGAATGCCTCTATGTATCTCTTTGATCCGACTTTTCTGATGAATACAGATTATTTGTTTGATGGACATTGTGGAATAATCGAGATGAAGGATTATCTGATTTTGGATATTGACAGTGAAGAAGATTTTTTATGGCTTGAACATTTGTTACCTTTCATTTTGGATAATGATAAAGGGATAGAAGAAATCTATAAAGGTATATGATGGATACTCATGAACTTTAAGTCAATATGAATAATTATTACTTATCAAATTTGGTGCTTCTTCAACGAGTGTTGGTGAAGAAATTCAATGAATAATCGAGATACTCACACGGCTGGGCAGCTCTTTTTGTCGGCTCTTCGTCAATGAGTGTTGGTGAAGAAATTCAATAGAATAATCAAGTCATTCACACGGCTAGGCAGCTCTTCTGTCTAGCCGTGTTGTCGTTCTGGTCTTGTTCATTTGGGTGGTTTTCTTGAAATACTTTCCGCGATACAAAAAGATTCGTTCTCGGTAGTTTTGGAAGTTTCTAAAGCCATAGGCCATTCGTTTTAGTACTTTGATATGGTTGTTCAAACATTCCAGTGGCCCGTTGGAATAGGGAACCCGCAACGCGCGTTTGATTTCTGTTTGGTACTTTTTGAAGGTCGTAATCACTGGTTGGTAGTGTTCTGGTAACTCTTTGTAATTTTCCTTTAAAAGCTTCGTGAAATCAGGAACATCTCGTCTTCTGATAGCGGACAGAAAGTGCTGATAGACTTCGTAGCCTTGCTTTAGGGAGTCATCGTAAGACAACAGGCGATCGACGATTTCTGCTTCCGTTAGATGTGCCCGAAAAGAAGGTCGCCAGTAGCGGTGTCTCCCCTTCAATTCCCACGCATTCTTCTGAAGCAGTTTCCAGTATTTCTTTAAATGTTTTGATCGACTGTCGCCCTTTCTAAAGGACTTCATTATCTGAATTCGGTGATTGGTAAATGCTCGGCCAATGTGTTGACTGATATGAAAGCGATCGGCGACGATTCGGGCATTCGGAAAACAATCTTTCACCAATGTACGATAAGGTGTATAGAAATCTGAAACAACCAAGCGTACCTGTTCCCGTACCTTTCTGGGATAACGCAAGAAATAGTCGCGTAAAGGATCGAGTTGACGATTTTCCACAATGTCGATCAGTTGATGGGTTTTGCCATCCATCATGACAAAGCTCATAGCACCCGAGACATTTTTCACTGATTTGAATTCATCAAAACACAACACTTCTGGCAGTGGCTGGTTCAAAGAAATGGTTTTAGGCCGAAGGCTGCGAAGGATCCGAATAACCGTTGTTGGAGAAACGTGTTTCATGCGTGCAATCAAGGACATAGAAAGAGGCTCACTTAATAGTTCGAGAACGGCTTGTTTGACTCTGCGGGCAATGGAGCAGTGACGATCACTAACCGAATCTTCGGCTAAAAAAGTTTTTCCACAGTGTTTACACTTAAAGCGTTGCTTGTTTATCCGCAGAATCGTCTTGTAGTTACTGACGTCATTTAATAGGATAGAGACTTTCTTCCAGCCCCATTTAATGATCGTTTGATCATTTTCATAGCGGCAATGAAAGCATTCCTCTGGTCGATAGGTTAATGTGCCATCAAAAACAAAACAGGTCTCGTCCTTGATTCGCTCTTTGCGAAAGGCATTCTCATGAAAGGTAAGATTTAGGTCTAGAATATCTAGTAACTCTTTGGTAAACTCTGAATAGGACATCTTGAAACACTCCTTTGAATGGTTTTCGTCGACTTTATTCTAAAGGATTTCAAGGTGTCTGTTTGCGTTTATTAAAAAAAAGAAAAAGTGTTGGCAACAGAAAGTGTCACCAACACTAGATATTATAGAGCCGAAATACTTTCCGCAGATATTATGGCTCTTTGTCAAATAGGACTGATAGAGTGAGATAAGAACATCTAAGGTAGAATTCCTTTTCTACTTTAGATGTTTTTTGATTCATAGGTAATCAGATTATTTAGTAAGAAAATTCTGGTCTTCATTTTCCGAAAGCTTCGAAAGCCATAAGCGACTCGTTTCAATGCTTTGATGTGGGTATGCAGATTTTCTATTTTGGCATTTGAATAAGGCAATTCGAGGGCTAAACGAATGCCGGATTCATAGTTTATAAAAGCTTTTTTTATATGATGTAGTTCTTTTGGAACGGAATTGGGCATCGTTCTTACAAGTTTAAAGAAAGTGTCCGCCTCTTTGTCGTGAAACGCTTGAAGAATTTCTTGATAGTAAAAATAGGCGATTCGTAATTCGTCAGAGATCGAAAGCAGACGATCCACCACTTCACTTTCGGTGAGATACGCCCAACCAAAATTGCGCCATTTGGTCCATTTGTCATAAACAAGCTTGTCCTGTCGTTTGATCAGAAGCCGAGACAACGCCTTTAATTGTCGATAATGTTTGGCTTGTGTTGGATCGTTACGATCAAAGCTTTTCATGATTCGTACGCGTATATCCTCAAATTTGCGAATGAGATGTTTGACAATGTGAAAACGATCCACAACGAGTTTTGCCTTTGGAAAACATTCCTTTATCAGAGAGGCATAAGAAGCATTCATGTCCGTCACGATGACCTTTACCTTCAATCGTGCGCGTCGTTCAAATTGCATAAAATAAGAAACGAGGGCCTTTTTCTTCCGTGAAGGAAGAATATCCAGTAATTTTCCAGTATCGCCATCCATACAAGAAAAGGAATAGGGACCGACTTGATTTTTCAGTGAACGAAATTCATCCATTAATAAACAACGCGGTAACCAATTTCTTTTTACTTTTGTCATGGGGATCAGAGAAGCGAGTGTCCGAGAAACGGTCGACCAAGAAACGCCGCAATGCTTAGCGATTGTCGTCATTGCTTGTTTTTCAGTTAGCTCTTCTAAAATTTTATAGCGCACTTGTTTAGCGATAAAGCAGTTTCTATCGACAATGTAGGTATTCGCCGTAAAATAGGTGTGGCAGCCACGACAGTGGTAGCGTTGTTTCGCTAAAGCAAGATAAGTCAGTTGGTTCGCACATTTATTAAGTTGAATGAGCGATTTTTTCTTTCCGTTCTTAACGATCATGCCTTCATGATTCATCTGTTTACACAAAGGACAGCGACGAATTTCTTTACTTAACGTCGCAGAAACAACAAGAGTCTTGATATTCTTAATGCTCTTCGATTCCACATTTGTGATGAAAATGTTTTTATCTTTGATTCCAAGTAGTAGTTTGATATGATGAAGATCAGGCATACAGAACGCTCCTTTGATTGTGTTGTGGTGATTCAATTCTAACGGAGCTTCTGTATGTTTTGTTTATTTTAGTGGCTAACTTGTTTCGATACATGTCTAAAAAGAGAGGTTATCTGCTTATTATATATTGCAGCACATAAGGTTTTCTTTATGTTCTAAAGAAATAAAATTTTCAATCAGCCAGAATATAAAAAATAATTATTTTTAGAATATATTAGGTAATATAAGATTTAAAAATAGTAGGATTGCATATTTTTTGTAGGTTAACTCCCCCTGTTATTATGAAAACAATAATATGTATTCAGAAAATTCAAAAACATTAAATCTCTTCGTTGGGTCCTTTTTTCAAGTAGACTACTTTTTTTTATTCCTATATGGTAAGATATGTAATGGATTATTCGTGGATTAGGAGTGTTTATATGAATAAAAGTGGTGAATGGAGCGCCGCCCGTCGAGTTTTTATTATTTTGATGGACGTGATTGTTTATAATATCTCTGTCTATTATAGTTTTTGGCTAAAATTTGACGGAGCCATTCCAATGAGAAACTTTCAAACGTTTGAAAGTTCTGCATTATTTATTTCGGTGTTCTTTATCATATTGAATGTTTTACTAGGAACGTATGTTTTCTATAATAGAATCATTAGTGATATTATTTTTGTCACTGTCATCGGACAGTTTTTGATGTCTTTGGGGATTATGATTATTACTTTTGCAGGGCGATGGTTTGCTTTCCCTCGAATGGTTATTCTAATTTCATTTATAGTAGGAACTGTTCTATTAATTATTTATCGATCAATTGTTTATAAAGCTTATATGAAGTTAAGTTCGGATAAAAAAGTTACAATCCTTGGTTTTGAAAAGGAAGTTGCACCAGCCGTTCAAAATTTCAGTTCACAAAAAAACAATAAACATAAAGTACATTCAGTAATTATAGACCATTTTTATGATAATTTAACTAAAATTATTAAGGATGTTGATATAGTTTATTTAGCTTCAGAAATAGAGGAATCTGAAAAAATAAAAGTTTATCAATTGGTAACTAAAGAAGAAAAAAAACTGTTTTTAAATACTACATTTGATAATTTGATTACAATTAATCCAAACATTATGAATTTTGAGGATGAAAGTATTATTGAATCTTCAGGATTTAGTATTCCTTCAGAAGATGCTATGCTTAAACGTCTATTTGATATTGTAGTTTCACTGATTTTATTAGTGATTGCCTCGCCATTCATGTTAGTTACAGCAGTTTTAGTAAAAGTAACTTCACCGGGGCCGATTATTTATAAGCAAATTAGGATTACACAAGGCCAAAGAGAGTTTCCAATCTATAAATTCCGTTCTATGAGCGCAACAGCCGAGTCTAAATCAGGTCCAGTTCTCGCAAAAAGTAATGATGCTCGAGTGACGCCAGTCGGAAAATTTATTCGTGCTGTTCGTTTTGATGAACTACCGCAACTAATCAATGTTCTTAATGGTGATATGTCGATTATTGGTCCGCGTCCGGAACGTCCATTTTTTGTTGAGCAATTTAATAAGGAAAATCCTTACTATTATTTACGCCACAATGTACGCGCTGGAATTACTGGTTATGCTCAAGTTTATGGGAAATATGCCTCAGATTACAATAGTAAGTTGAAATTTGATCTGCTGTATATAAAGAAATACTCATTTATGTTAGATTTGAAAATCTTGCTTCAAACAATAAAAATTCTCTTTGATAAAGTTTCTTCCCAGGGGTTAGAAGAAGACGAAGTATTTACATCATTAGATAAAATAGATTTTCCTAAAGAGAAAATTTTTGAGTGATTTGAGGTGAAGGCATGTCTAATTTGAAATTTAGTATAATTATTCCTATCTATAATGCTGAAAAAACAATCGTTAAAACTATTAAGGAAATTAGAGATATCGCTGGATCGGATTTTGAGGTTCTGCTTATAAACGATGGTTCTACTGATAATACAGAAACTGTTATTAAGACGAACATAAAGAATGATACAAGGTTTTTATTGTTCAACAAAAAAAATGAGGGGCCCGGTTTAGCTAGAAATTATGGAATAGATTACGCTAAGGGGGAATACTTGCTTTTCTTTGATGCAGATGATTACCCTAAAAAGACGATATTGAGGGATTATGAAGCAATTATCTCTTCTTATCCTAATTTGGACTTAATAATTAGTTCATTTTCTTTTAGAACATTGGATAAAGGAAAAGTAGTGGATGAGAAAGATTACCTAGTAAATAATCATTTTTACGAGAGTAATGAAGCATTTCTATTTGATATGTATGAATTGATGAATAAACAGTTGATGTATGTTGTATGGAATAAGTGCTATCGAAGAGATATCGTAGTAGCTAATCATATTCGTTTTAAAAATTATCGCAGTTGTGAAGATAGAATTTTTAACTTAGACTATTATAAGTATTCAGCTAAAGTTGTTATGAATTCAAAAATCGAATATATTTACGATTTTGAGGGTGGTCAAGGTATTACGAATCAATACAGTAGTGACAAGTTTAGAACTTTTAAAGAGTTTTATGAAAGAAGTAATATTCTTACAAACAATGAAAATAAGAGTGGGATGGCTGCTTTGCTACTTAAGGGGACAACTTCTGTTATTTTTTCGATTTTAGAAACTAACAAAATAAATAAAAAGCAGAAAAAGTTAGAGATTAGTTCGATATTGAAGGATTTTTCCATAAAAGAGGCTAAGAAAATAGCTGCGACAGATACTGTGGCAAAAAAAGTTACTAAATTACTTTTTAATATGCCAAGATTTGTACTTATATTCGTGTTTAGTTCAGGAACTTTTGTTGAGACGAAAATGCCTGGACTGATGGCAATATTAAAGAGAAAGTATTAGAAGGGGACCACAATGAAAAGAGTACTTCATTTTCAGGGAAGAATGGGTTTAGGCGGTGCTGAATCGTTTATGATGAATCTTTATAGACGAATAGACCGTGATAAGTTTCAATTTGATTTCTTAATATATGATGATTTTGAGAAAGTTCAAAACTATCATAATGAAATCAAACAATTAGGTGGACGGATTTTTGTAGTTGCTAATCCGAAGAGAAATATTATCAAATACTTAATACAAGTAAACCGACTGTTAAAAAAAGAGAAATTTGATATTGCTCATAATGAGGTTTATTTTGGTGGTGGAATTAATCTCTGGTTAGCAAAAAAAAATAATATTAGACAAAGAATTGCTCATAGTCATGCTACAGAAGATGGAAAATCTCAAAATTTTCTTATGAATATTTTGAGACGATTTCTTAGTTATTTACTTTTGTCTAATGCGACTGATTTTCTTGCAGTCAGCCAAGAGGCAGGAGAAAACTTGTTCAAAGATCATCCTTTTGAAATAATTCATAATGGAATTGATTTGAATCTTTATAAAAAGAAGGGTTCAAAAAGAGAAGAAAAACGAAATGACTTGGGAATAAGTTTAAATTCCTTTGTGATTGGAAATATTGGTAGATTGGAAAGACAGAAAAATCAAGAATACTTGCTTGATATTTTCTTGTCAGTATTAAGAAAATATCCAGATTCATATTTGTTGATTATTGGAGATGGGGCTTTAAGACAGGATTTAGAGCAAAAGATTCATTCTAAAAAAATCGAAAGTAGGGTGAAATTATTAGGAGAAAGAAAAGACATTCCTGATTTACTAAAAATAATGGATGTTTTTGTAATGACATCATTATATGAAGGATTACCAATGGTCGGACTAGAAGCTCAAGCTGCTGGTCTAAAACTTGTTTTGGCTGACACTATTTCTAAAGATACTAAGGTAACAAAAAATGTGAGCTTTGTTTCACTGGATAAGAATAGTGAACAGTGGGTTGATATTATAATAGAGCCACCATTTAATAATGACATGACAGTTGAGTTGCAAAGTTATGATGTGTCATATACCACAAAACAAATGGAAAGAATATATAATCGCAAATGTGAGGAGTAGTAAGATGTCTGAGAAATTATTGATCTTAGACGAGATCAATACTGGATTAGAAGTCTTTGCAACATCAGTGTTAGATATCCGTAATATAAAAATTAAGAAAGATTTGGGAACCTCAAAATGAATAATTACCTAATCACAGGCGGCGCCGGCTTCATCGGCTCTACACTAGCAAATTATCTATCTAAAGAAAATTCAGTAATCGTAATTGATGACCTATCAATGGGAAAAGAAGAAAACTTAGATGACAATTCAAATCTCAAATTTATCAATGGTTCTGTTACTGATAAAGAATTAATGGAAGATATTCTTTCAAGCAATCAATTTGATTACATTTTTCATTTGGCAGCAATCGCCAGTGTAGCGGATTCGGTTGAACGCCCAGTTGAAACGCATCAAATTAACTTTGAGAGTGTTTTGATGTTGTTAGAACTAATTAGAAAATATCAAAAAGATTTGAAGCGACTGGTTTTCAGTTCATCGGCAGCAGTTTACGGAGATGAACCTACATTACCTAAGCATGAGGAATCCGTTATTCGACCTTTGACTCCTTACGCGGTAGACAAATTTGCTGCGGAACAATATGTGCTGGACTATAACCATCTTTATGGTGTTAAGACGAGTGCGGTGCGCTTTTTTAATGTATATGGACCAAATCAGAATCCAGAATCTCCTTACAGTGGTGTCATTTCAATTTTGGTTGATCGCTATAAGAAAATTCAAAAGGGTGAGGATACACAATTCACATTGTTTGGTGATGGTTCGCAATCTCGAGATTTTGTGTTCATTGAGGATGTAATCCAAGCTCTGTTACTTGTGGCGAGCAAAGAAGAGTCTCTTGGGAAGCAATTTAACGTTGGTACAGGAAACGCGATTACATTGAATGAGTTGATTGAGGTCATAGATGAAACATTAGGCATTAAGTTGGCACTGAAACATGAATCTGAAAGGGATGGCGACATCAAGGATTCTGTTGCCGATATCTCTAGACTAAAGGGTTTAGGATATAATCCTAATTTTAGTGTTCAAGAAGGTATGAAAAAATATTTAATTTCAGAAGAATTGATTTAAAAAGTCGGAGCATATCCGACTTTTTTTTGGTATTATGGTAGATAGTTGTGAAGTTAGGAGAGTAAACATGAACAATGAAAAAATAGCCATCCTCATCCCTTGCTATAATGAATCACTTACGATAAAGAAAGTGATCAATGATTTTCAAAGGGAATTACCTAAAGCGGATATTTATGTCTATGACAATAATTCTACGGATAATACGTATGAGATAGCTTTGAATGAAGGGGCCATTGTTAAAAAAGAACCGCGGCAAGGCAAGGGGAATGTTATTCGCCAAATGTTTTTTGATATAGAAGCTGACTACTATTTAATGGTGGATGGTGATGACACGTATCCGGCTGAGTACGCTCAAGAGCTGATTACAGCTTTGAGAGAGGAAAGAGCAGATATGGTCATTGGGGATCGTTTATCAAATGGCACATATTTTAATGAGAATAAACGAGCTTTCCATGATTTTGGGAATAATTTAGTAAAGAATTCGATCAATCGTTTGTACCAGGCAAACATTAAAGATGTGATGACTGGGTATCGTGGTTTTAATCGGATGTTTGTAAAAAGTTTTCCAGTAATGAGTTCTGGTTTTCAAATTGAAACAGAATTTACGATTCATGCGTTAGATAAACGTTTTAAGTTAGTGGAAATCCCGATTGATTATCGTGACAGACCAGAAGGCAGTGAATCCAAATTAGATACCTATTCAGATGGAATGAAGGTTCTATTGACGATATTAAAGATGTTCAAAGATTACAAACCCTTATTGTTCTTCTCGGTATTTAGTTTAATTTTCTTTTTGTTCGGACTTGTTTTTGGAGTGCCAGTGATTAATGAATTTATTCGCACTGGTTTTATTACGAAAATTCCGTCTTCGGTTTTAGCGACAGGATTAATGGTGTTTTCTTTACTGCTATTAATTACCGGATTGATCTTAGACACGGTGGTAACAAATACAAAAAAAGAATATGAGTTAAACTTGTATCGATTATACGAAGAAGATCTTCATAAGAAAAAAATATAATTTCCTTAACTAAATAAATTTTACATTTCACTCCTCTTTCATTTCATGTATAATGGTTTAAGTTATGACATGAAGTAAGGAGGAGTTGTTTTTGTCTGAGGATCAAAACCAACACTCAGAAGAAGGATCTTTTAAAGAGCAGATTATGCGGGCTTTAGAAGAAGGTCGAAAAAATCGTGAAGCTGACGCAACAGAGAAAACGCACACGAGACCGGAATCTTCGAAAGTAAAAAAAGATGCAAACGACGATGACGATTTGGCTTCGTCCTATGAGCGTTTATTTGGTAATAGACGAGATAAGAAGGATACAACTGCCTCTGAGCAGAAGTCTGAATCATCTAAAAAGGAAATAAAAAAAGAGGAGCCACCAAAAGAGCCAAAAACAGAAGCGGTTCCGAAAAAAAAGGTTTCCGATAGTGATTCTATTTCAAAGTCTGAAGAACGAAAAGAAAACAAACGAATTAAGGCTGAGAAAAAGAAAGCTATTGAAGAAGAAAAGAGATCTTCTAAAATTCAGAATAAAAAATCAACCACGCATTCTAACGATTCAAGAAAATCTGTGACAGCAGTTCCATCAAAAAAGGAATCGAAAGCAGAAAGTGAAAAAGAATCACTTACGAATGAGCACGTGGAAGAAGAACCATCAATTTTCCAGCGAATTGGCGAGAAATTTGAAGAATTACGTCAAATGGACGAGGAATTTGAAGGGGATTTAAGTGAGGAGAGCAACTTGAAACGAGCAGAACGTCGCAAAGAGGATCGAGTCGTCCGGAAGATAGTTTATATATTGACGATTGGTATTTTGATCGTCGCGGGCATTTTAGCAATCTCAGGATACAATTACGTGAGCGCTGGATTGAAGCCGTTAGATAAAAATGATAAAAAGTTAGTACAAGTAGAGGTACCTAGTGGTTCATCTAACCGTCAAATCGGGGATATTTTAGAAGATGGTGATGTTATCCGAGATGGGATGGTCTTCAACTTTTACACGAAATTCAAAAATCTGACCAATTTCCAAGCAGGGTATTATCAATTTTCACCAAATATGACTTTGGATCAAATTAGTAAAGAGCTGCAGCAAGGTGGAAGTGCTGAACCATTGGATGACGCTTCTAAATTAACAGTTCCTGAAGGCTATGATGTTGATAAAATCGCAAGTTTAGTTGCGAAGAAGACCGACTTCAAGAAAGAAGATTTTATCAAGGTAATGAAGGATGAGAAATTCTTTGATCAGTTGAAGGCACAGTATCCAGACTTACTAACAGATGCTGGTAATGCCAAGGATGTTCGTTATCGTCTAGAAGGGTATCTATTCCCTGCGACTTATAATGTGCATAAAAACAGGAGTCTGGAAGACTTAGTGACGCAAATGGTTGATACAACCAATCAAATCCTGACGCCTTATTATAGTCAAATTAAGGAAAAAGGGTTAAATGTCCAAGAAGTAATGACCTTAGCTTCACTAGTTGAAAAAGAAGGAGTTACGCAGTCTGATCGTAAGAAGATTGCACAGGTCTTCTTTAATCGGATCGAAGCTCAAATGCCTTTACAGTCAGATATTTCCATTCTTTATGCGTTAGGTGAACACAAAGAAGTTGTAACTATCAAGGATACAGAAGTAGATTCGCCGTATAACCTTTATACGAATACTGGTTATGGACCTGGACCGTTCGATAACCCGAGTCAAGAAGCAATTCAAGCAGTCCTTGATCCAACAAAGAATGATTACTATTACTTTGTTGCAGACATTTCAACAGGAAAAGTCTATTATGCGAAGACATATGAAGAGCATATGGAATTAGTCGAAAAATATGTCAATAAAGAGAAATAAACAATTTACAATACAGTAATTACGTGGTAATCTTTTGTGGATTAAATCTATAAAAGATTACCTTTCGTAATTTAGTTGATTGAAGGAGAAGAAAAATGGTAGAAAAAACATATCCGATGACTCTAGAAGGAAAAGAAAAGCTAGAGCAGGAATTAGAAGAATTGAAAACAGTAAAACGTGGAGAAATCATTGAACGAATTAAGATCGCCCGTAGCTTTGGCGATCTATCAGAAAACTCTGAGTACGAATCTGCGAAGGACGAACAAGCCTTTGTTGAAGGCCGTATCAGCACTTTAGAAAACATGATCCGTTTCGCACAAATCATCGATAACGAGAATGTAGATTCTGACGAGATATCAATCGGAAAAACAGTGACCTTTGTTGAACTGCCTGATGAGGAAGAAGAAGAATACACGATTGTCGGAAAAGCGGAAGCAGATCCGTTAACTGGAAAAATCTCAAATGACTCACCAATTGCTCAAGCGCTTATTGGTAAAAGTGTTGGAGACGTTGTGACGATTGCGACACCTGGCGGAAACATGGAAGTTAAGATCACAAATGTGAAACAAAACTAGAAATGCATGAAAGAGGCGCTTGTCGCCTCTTTTCTTTTATGTTCGGATGTGAAAGAGGTTGCGACCTTAGACCGATAGTATTCCGAGTGTAAAAAAAGTAGAATAAGGTATAAATAAAAGTTGGGAGGAAAGATAAAATGAAAAGTCCATGGCGCTTTTTCATTGTAATTGAAGCCTTACTTGCAATTTTCTTGTTATGGCAACTATCTTCAAATCCTGCGATGTTGATCATGTTACTCTTTGGAGTATTGAATATATATTGGGCATTGCGCAAACATCGCCGAAGTAAATTCCAATTGATCTTAGGCTCAGTGATTCTAATCATCTGTCTAGTGAATAGTCCCGCGACTTGGTTGATGTTGATTTTTGCTGTCATATTCCTTGGTTTGAAGGGCTTTGAAATTGCAGGTATTTCAATACCGAATCATTCTCTGAAGAATAAGAAAAGTATTGTGATGGTTGAGACGACGGATCCGACTAGCCACAATGGAGAACGAAAAAAACAAAGCTGGATTGGCAATGATCGAATTGGTACACAGGTCTTTGAATGGGACGACATCAATGTGGCGATCCTAGCTGGCGACACCATTGTCGATTTAGGAAATACCTTATTGCCAAAAGAGGATAGTATCGTGATTGTCCGTAAAGGCTTTGGTCGAACACGCATTCTAGTGCCTTATGGGATTGGCATTCTTTTTGAACATGCGACTCTATATGGCAAGGTTGAATTTGATGAAGAGACGCAAGTATTGCGCAATGAAACGATTAAAATGTATAGCGAAGATTATGATGAAAGTCCCCGCAGATTAAAAGTCATCACGAATACCTTAGTGGGGGATGTCGAGGTGATTCGCGTATGATGGGAAAATACTCCCGTTTACAAGTTTCCTTGTATTCTGGCCTGATTTCCTTTTTACTGATTCTCACGACTCTCTTTTTGTATATGTACGCTATTGGGAAAAAGCAATTGTTTGCACAATTGTTTATTGCACGAATCTTCTATATTCCCTTATTTGTACACATAATTGTGATCGCTTTGACCGTAAGTGCGGTGGTCTACTTTTTAGTCACCTTTATAGAAAAACGTCAACTTGGGAAAATTGAAGGGAAATTACAAAGTCTTGCATCAGGCAATTACGATCAGCCTTCATTAGATGTGGCTATCTCACAAAATAAAGAAATGCTTTTAGTGGATCATGATATCAAGCGAATCAAAGAGAAGCTGGTCAGTATGTCCCGAGAGTTGCAGCAATTAAGCAGTCAGCCACAAATGGTAGACGGAACGACCAAGGAAAAGATTTTAGAAGAGGAACGTCATCGCTTAGCACGAGAGCTGCATGATTCGGTCTCTCAGCAGCTGTTTGCGGCTATGATGATGATGTCTGCGTTAAATGAACAGTCGCAACATTCTGAAGAATTAGAGCCCTACAAGAAGCAATTAGCGATGGTTGCGGATATTATCAATGCGGCTCAATCAGAAATGCGTGCGTTGTTGCTGCATTTGCGTCCGATTAGTTTAGAAGGAAAAAGTTTACGACAAGGAATCGAGCAATTATTAAAAGAGCTGCAGACAAAAATTCAAATTCAGTTAAAATGGGATGTACAGGATATTTGTGTTTCTGCCAGCATTGAAGATCAATTATTTCGAGTGGTACAAGAATTGCTTTCCAATACACTACGCCATGCAAAAGCGAATGAACTCGAAGTATATTTAAAAATAGTCGGGCAGAACATTTTGTTACGAGTAATAGATGATGGTGTTGGCTTTGAATCAAAAGATGAGCATGCAGGTAGCTACGGCCTTCGTAATATACGTGAACGTATCGCCGGTGTCGGTGGTTCAACGAAGATCATTAGTTTTAAAGGACAAGGAACAAGCATCGAGATCAAGGTTCCTGTGGTCGCTGATACAAGGGCTGTAGCGGATAAGTCATTAGAAAATCAAGCAGAGTAGAAGAATACATTAATAGGAATTAGGAGGCAGAGAATGATACGAGTATTATTAGTTGATGATCATGAAATGGTTCGATTAGGCGTTTCTTCTTACCTATCGATCCAATCAGATGTCGAAGTGGTAGGGGAAGCTGAAAACGGCGAGGAAGGCTATGAAAAGGCGATGGACCTTCGACCCGATGTGATTTTGATGGACTTGGTGATGGAAGTAATGGACGGCATCGAGTCAACGAAGAAAATATTGAAAGATTGGCCCGAAGCCAAGATTTTGATTGTAACTAGTTTTATTGATGATGAAAAGGTCTATCCAGCTATCGAAGCTGGAGCATCTGGGTATTTGCTTAAAACGTCGACAGCTCATGAAATCGCCAATGCTATCCGTAAGACCTATAATGGCGAACGCGTTTTAGAGCCTGAAGTAACCACCAAAATGATGGAACAACTATCTAATCGTAATCGTCATGTTCTCCACGAAGAGTTGACAAATCGTGAACAGGAAATTCTATTACTGATTGCACAAGGGATGAGTAATCAAGAAATTGCGGATGAATTATTCATTACGTTGAAAACGGTGAAGACACATGTTTCCAATATTTTAGCAAAATTAGAAGTTGAAGATCGCACACAAGCTGCGATTTATGCCTTTAAACACGGGTTGATAAAATAGAGAGTCATTCTCTGTTTTATTGACCCGCTCTTTGTTATACTAAGACATGTAAGTTTTAACGAGCATCGATCAAATAAAATATTTCGAATAGTTAAGGAGATAGCATGAAACAAAGTTTTGTCATTATTGGTTTAGGAAGATTTGGCGGAAGTATTTGCCGCACATTGGTTGAATCGGGTCAAGAAGTTTTGGCTATTGATAGCAGTGAAGACCGAGTAAATGAGTATATGAATATCGCGACCCATGCGGTAGTTGCGAACGCACAAGATGAGATGACGCTTCGTTCTCTTGGTATCCGAAATTTTGATCATGTGATCGTGGCGATCGGTGAGGATATCCAAGCGAGTATTTTGGTAACCTTAATGGTCAAGGAAATGGGTGTGCCTAATATTTTGGCAAAAGCTCAAAATGAGTATCATGCTCGTGTGTTAGAGAAGATTGGTGCGGACCGGGTTGTTCATCCTGAACGAGATATGGGCCAACGAATTGCACACAATCTAGTTTCAAAGAATATTTTAGATTATCTTGAACTTTCAGATGAATTTTCCTTAGCGGAAATCAATGTGACCAATCGCAAGTTTTATGGAAAAACATTGGATGAACTCGATTTTCGTCAACGATTTGGTTTGAATGTCGTAGCGATTCGACGGGATAATCAAGATCCAATCGTAACGCCCCCTGCTGAAGAGGTCGTACAGAAAAATGATCACTTAGTAGTAATTGGGCGAGATGAAGATGTGGATTATTTAGATGAGAAAATGAATGGATAGGTGGGTTTCAGCATGAAATTAACGATAACGCCTCAAGCGCAAGAATGGTTCAAACGAGAACTAGAATTAGCAGAAGGCCAAGGTATTAAATTCTATGGAAAAGTATATGGAAAAACACAGGTTCATGATGGTTTTTCTGTTGGGATGTCCGTGGATATTCCAGAAAGTCCACTTGTAGAAACTAAGGTAGCTGATCAACTTTTCTACATCGAAGAATCAGATGAATGGTTTTTCAAGGGATACAATTTAGTAGTGGATTACGATTCTGAACTAGATGAACCTAAGTACGATTTTAATCAAGTTTAGGAGTGACTCGAATGATATCAGTAATTGTTCCTTGCTTTAATGAAGAGGAGGCTATTCCTCTTTTTTTTGCAGAAATGGAAAAAACGAAAAAAGAAATAGCTCATGATTTTGAATATATTTTTATTAACGATGGTTCGAAGGATGGAACGCTAGAGGTTCTTCGAGAATTAGCCCGAAAGCATAAAACTGTTCGCTATATTTCTTTTTCGAGAAACTTCGGGAAAGAGGCTGCTTTATATGCCGGATTGCAAGCGTCCAAAGGAGATTTAGTTACAGTAATGGATGTGGATTTACAAGATCCACCAGAATTGTTGCCACAAATGATTGAAATGATTGAGACAACAGACATAGACTGTGTAGGTACAAGACGAGCAGATCGAAAAGGAGAGCCGCCTATTCGAAATCTATTTGCTAAGGCGTTCTATCACTTAATCAATCGAATCAGCGAAACAGAGATGGTGGATGGAGCTCGAGATTATCGTTTGATGACGCGTCAAATGGTGGATGCAGTGTTAGAATTGACTGAGCATAATCGTTTTTCCAAAGGTTTATTTAGCTGGGTTGGTTTTAATACGGAGTATATTTCCTTCGAGAATCATGAACGTGTAGCGGGGAAGACATCATGGTCATTTTGGGACCTATTTAATTATTCAATTGATGGGATTGTAAATTTCTCAGATGTGCCTTTAAATATTGCATCTTTCGTTGGGGCCTTTTCCTGTGTGGCATCAGGAATTGCTATGCTTTTTATTATTGTACGTGCATTAATTTTTGGTGATCCAACTTCTGGATGGCCATCGATGGTGACAATTATTTTATTCATCGGTGGTGTGCAGTTACTTTGTATTGGTATTATTGGCAAGTACATCGGGAAGATTTTTATGGAGACAAAAAAAAGGCCAGTTTATATAGTTAAAGAGACTGAAAAGAAGATGGAGCTGTAAGTTTTCAGAACACAGCAAAAAAAGGTATTAATCTCAGAAGCTGAGACTAATACCTTTTTTTTAATACCCCCGCTCTAACTCTACCTGATTCACCGACAATTCTTTATTCTCTACGTAAGACTTTAGATTCGCCAAGAAGATTTTCATAAATTTATTTTGGAAATTGACAGTCATACCTGAGATATGAGGGGTGATCAATAGATTGTCAAATTCCCATAGTGGATTTTCTTTTGGTAAAGGTTCCTCTTCAAAGACATCAAGAGCTGCAAAGGCGAACTGTTTTTCTTCGAGTGCGGCTATCAATTCTTTGGTATGAACGGTATCTCCTCGTCCAACATTTATAAATACAGCAGATTTTTTCATCTTCTCGAAAATATCACTGTTGAAAATATGATAGGTCTCATGTGTTCCAGGCAAGATTCCTACCACAATGTCCATTTCAGGGACAATCTTTGCCAAATTCTTGATGGAGTAGGTCTCGATGAATCCTTCAACTGGATGACCAGTGGTATTGATTCCATAAACCTTTACACCTAGGCTGTGAATCGATTTTGACAATTGTTGACCGATGTGTCCCGTACCAACGACTAATAAGTTTTTTCCAGCTAACTGGTCGTAGTGAATGGTATCTTGGACCCAGTCTCTTTGTTCTTGAGCTTTGACAGCTTGTGTTAAGCCACGATAATAGCTGAGTAGAACACCAATAATATGTTCACTGATAGAGAGGGCATGAATGCCGCTGCCATTTGATAATAGTATTTCTTGGTTAGAAAATTCATCTAGCGGCAAATAATCGACACCTGCAGAAATTGATTGAACCCATTTTAACTGTGGGGACTGGAGCAATGCTTCGCTATACTTCTTTGACCAGCCGACAGAAATTTCTACCTCTTGCAGTTCTTCCTCGTTAAGCGAGGTTTTTATCTGATAATCAGGAGCAATGGTTTGAATCTTTTCAATAAATTCTTCGCGAAATTCGCGCTGTAAGTAAATAATTGGTTGTGACATAGGACTTCCTCATTTCATTTTTACTTGAAACATCGCATTCATTTTAACAAAAATAGTAAAAAAAAACTGCTTACGGAATCGTAAGCAGTTATTTGGTGGGTAATTCGATTCTAGGAAAATAGTGTGTTACTCGGAAAAAGACAAATAAACTGATAAAGGTAATTAACAGACTTGAGTCAAAATTTGGTTGGAACAATAGGATAATGGTTGCTAGAATCACCGGAATTGTTGCACAGAAAATGATGGTCTTAAAACATTCAAAGAAAGTGATTCGTCTTAAGCGTAGTTTAGCAACGATCATTCCTGCGATACCAGCAAATACTAACGTAACAAATAAATTGATAAAGGAAGGGTAAAGTCCTGCCAATAACATCACCAGCGGTGTCCAAATCGGCATTTCCAAGTCTTCCAAACCAGCTCTAAGCTTGTCGCCGGTCATGCTTTTTAGTGGCTCCTGTTTATAGGAGAATTTCAGCACGTTATCTCCAAACATTGCCGAGCTGACACCGCCATAATCTGGCAATACAAGTAATGCTTGATCCTTCAGTAATCCAACACTAAAATAATTTCCGACTAAGTCTTTTTCGACATCCTGCTGTGATCGCTTGCCGTCAGGATCAAAGGTCAGAATGATCGAATCAGTCTGATAGATGAATCCTTTTTCCGGCTTCGCTGTCTTAATCTCGCCATTTTCAATTTTGAAATCGGGAATCTTTTCAACGATTTCTAAACTATCCGCTTTGATTTGATTCATCACTTGAAGTGCTTGATAAACACTTGGAATCGCCAGCAGCAGACTCAAGCCTAATAGATAGACAATGGACTTCCAAAAGGGCGTGTCCTTTGCTGATTTTAGATCTTCAAAACGAAAAAGAGATCCTTTGATTAATTGACGAAAGGTCATGTGATCGCTCCAATCTTTTTATACAAGAGCCATTGTAGCGAAGTAGGCTTGAAATAACAAGGTGATCTGTAAAAATGTAAAAAGAATGCAAGAAAGAATTGACTATTATTTCAAGCTTCGCTATCTTACATTAAGTAGAGAAGAATAAGAAAGTGAGCAATCATGAAAATCTATCAGCAATTTAGAAATTATTTAGAAGAGAAAAAGCTTTGGGAAGTATTCATTTATTTATTTTTTGGCGGGCTAGCTACCGTTGTTAATATTGTAACCTTTGCTCTCGCTTACCAGGCTTTTCACCTAAGCTGGCCAGTGTCGAACGCCATTTCGTGGATTTGTTCGGTGCTATTTGCTTTTGTCACGAATAAATTATGGGTATTCCAGTCAAAAACGGAAGGCTTTACAGCTCTAGCATGGGAGTTTGGTAAATTTATCTTTTATCGTGTGCTGTCCTTTGGTATGGATATGGCTTGTATGTTTTTATTTATCGATATGCTACATACAGGTAATTTGATCGCCAAAATCATTACGCAAATCGTCGTCGTTGTTGCAAACTATGTATTCAGTAAAGTCTTTATCTTCAAGAAAGTCGAGATTATCGAAGACGAGAAAACGAATTCTTCGTCACGATAGGCATATCTATTGAAGAACCCTGCATTGTTTGATACAGTCAATATGTAAGATATTTTAAGGAGGAATTGAACAATGGCTTATACTTTACCAGATTTACCTTATGGCTACGACGCGTTAGAACCTTATATCGATGTTGAAACGATGCACTTGCATCATGACAAGCACCACAACACTTATGTAACCAACTTGAATGCTGCGATTGAAAAATACCCAGAATTAGGCGAACAATCAATCGAAGAATTAGTGACGAACTTGAATGAAGTTCCTGAAGACATTCGTACAGCAGTACGCAATAACGGTGGTGGACACGCAAACCACAGCTTCTTCTGGAAAATCATGGCGCCTAATGCTGGCGGCGAACCAACAGGTGCGATCAAAGAAGCAATTGATCAAGCTTTCGGCAGCTTTGAGAAAATGAAGGAAGAATTCAAGACAGCGGCAACAGGACGTTTTGGTTCTGGTTGGGCATGGTTAGTATTGAACAACGGCAAATTAGAAATTACATCAACTGCGAATCAAGATAGCCCATTGACGGACGGCAAAACACCAATTATTGGTTTGGATGTTTGGGAACATGCATACTACTTAAAATATAAGAATGTACGTCCAGACTACATTGCGGCATTCTGGGATGTTGTAAACTGGGATCAAGCAAACGAAAATTTAGCAGCAGCTAAATAATCAAATAAGATTTTTTAAGAAAGATTAGTTCTACTAGTCTTTCTTTTTTTTTGCGTTTATTTTTGTGCCCTTCCAAAAATCTTCATATTTTTATGGTATAAATCGAATTTAAAGGGAATCGAGTAATTAATACTTTTTAAGTTTCCATTATATAAAATTAATTATTTTTCGGCTGTGGTTGAACCGATGGCTGATCTATGAGAAAATAAAACGTAAAAAATCGTTGATAGAGGTGTGCTATGAGTCGCTGGAAAAAAGTTGTCGTAGGATTCTTGGTCCTACTGAATTTATTTATAGGTGGGATTACCTACTATGCTGTTCAAGTAACAAATGATGCTAGTAAAATGGTAGACAGCATTCGACAAACTGTTAAACGAACGAGTTTAAAACGAGAAGGCGACAAGCCAAATATCGACAATGCAGAACCTTTTTCAATTTTGCTTGCGGGAGTTGATACTGGAGATCTTGGTCGTTCGGATCAAGGACGGTCGGACAGTATGATGGTGGTTACTATCAATCCGAAGCAGAAGAAATCAACGATTGTCAGTCTTGACCGAGATATTTTAACGAAGATTGTTGGTTATGGAACAAATGATAAGTTAAATCATGCCTATGCTTTCGGCGGCGTAGAGATGTCGATGGATACCATTGAGACACTCTTAGATATACCTCTGGATCATTATGTTTCTATCAATATGCGTGGGTTGAAGGATCTAATCGACGCTGTGGGCGGCATCGAAGTCAATAATAAAATTGACTTTACTTTAGATGGCATTCACGTAGCTAAAGGCAAACAAACCTTAGATGGTGAAAAGGGTTTGGCCTATGCGCGGATGCGTTATGAAGATCCAGAAGGCGATGTAGGTCGGCAAAGACGTCAACGTGAGGTTGTAACAAAGATTTTACGAAAAGCAATGTCTATCAACGGTGTCGGTAATTATAAGAAGATTTTGAAGGCCGTTGAAAAGAATATGAAGACTGATTTGGATTGGGACGACATGATGGATATTGGAACAAATTATCTATCAGCTTTTGATACCATCAAGCAAAAACAACTAGTAGGTAAGAGTCAGATGATCGACGAAATCTATTATCAGATTTTAGGAACCAACGAACTGTTAGGTATTCAAAATACATTGAAGAAGCAGTTGGGCTTACCGACTGCTGATACGTTGCCTAATTTGAAAGAAGCTGATGCAGACAGCTTGTTCTACGATGATTCAGATGGAAAAGCCAGTGAAGATACAAGTCAGTATGCACCAGGCTATGACAATCCTAATAATTACGACAATAGCGGTGTTTACGGGGATTCATCAAGTGTTGACAACGGGTATCCGCAGTATGGAGATACCACTCAGAACGATCAAGGTTATAGTGATCCTGGTTATACAGATCCAAACCAAACGGATCAAGGCTATGGTGGTGCCACTGATCCAAATGCGGCTTATGGACAGCCAGCAGCCGGCTATTAAAATAGGCGTGACCCATGGAGGTCACGCCCTTTTTTATTTTCTGGTAAGCTTTACTACGACTTCGCAGCGTGCTGTCTGCGGAAACATGTCTACAGATTGAAGATATTCGACACGATAAATTTTGGCAAGGCTCACAAGATCACGCGCTAATGTTGAGACATTGCAGGAAATATAGACCATTTGCGGACTAGGAGATTGTTCAATGGCTTTTAGCAATTGAGTATCTAAGCCCGTCCTTGGAGGATCAACTACAATTGCATCCGGCGAAAAGCCATCTTTCAACCATTTTGGCAACAGGCTCTCAGCGGTTCCGACTTCATAATGAGTATTGGTCAGATTCATTGTTGCCGCATTTTTCTTGGCGTCATCGATCGCCTGAGGAATGATATCCATGCCACGAACTTCTTTGGCTTGCTTTGCTAAGGAAAGGCCGATCGTACCTACACCGCAATAAGCATCTATAACAGTTTTTGGTGTCGTTAAATCTAACGCGTGAATCGCTTCTTGATAAAGAATCTTCGTCTGCTGAGGGTTTAACTGGAAGAAGGCACGAGGAGAAAGCTCAAAGCTTACCTCATTGATCTTTTCATTAATGACTTCCTTGCCCCAGAGGTGGATGGTTTCATCGCCCATGATAACCGAAGTTTTTTTGTCCTGAATGTTTTGCATAATAGAAACAACTTCCGGCAAACGATGGGTGATTTCTCGGATCAAGGCATTTCCTTGCGGTAATTTTTTTGTTTTAGTAATCAAAACTAGCTGTACTTCCCCAGTTTCAATGCCAATCCGAACCATTAATGTTCGCATGATTCCTGAATTTGAATGCTCATCATAAATGGGCATATCATATTTTGTTAATAGATTTACAACAGTATTGATGACTTTCTGTGTCGTCGGCTCCTGAACGAGACAATCTTTGATGGAAACTAATTGATGAGATTCCGCTTGATACAGACCAGCTTCTACTTGCTTGGTCTTTTTGTTTTTGCGCAATTGAAATTGTGCCTTGTTTCGATAACGCCAAGGCTCATCCATTCCGATCGTATCGCGGAGCTCAAAGTTTTGATAACCATCAGGTTTAAATTTTTCCAGAGCTTGCCGAAGCAAATCTTTTTTGAAATCTAACTGCTTATGATAAGCCAAGTGCTGTAGTTGGCAGCCCCCGCATTCTTCATAAACAGGACAAGGCGGGGCGATGCGATCAGGACTTTTTTTCGTAACTTTAACTAGGTGGGCTTCAGCGAAGCGTGGCGTTGCCTTTGTGATTCGTGCAACAACCGTTTCACCGGGTAAAGCACCAGTGACAAAGATAATCAAACGTTTATAATAAGCGATTCCTTCACCATTAATTCCTAGACGTTTGATTTTTAAGTTCAGTGTTTGATTTGGTTTCAATTGAACAGCCATAGTCAGCCTCTTTCTTAAAAATATTTTCGATTGTTCAGCGCAGTTCATTTTAGCATATTTTTATCGATTGGTTGATCATCTATGATAGAATTAATTTTTGCTAAGGCAATAATTGATGGAGAATTTGAGAACGTGAGAGCGTTTATTAAAGTAGAGGTATTGATTCGAATGGGAGGGATACAGGATGTTAACGGTAGTAAAAATTAGCCAAGGGCGCGGACCTTTTTATAAAGTGGAGTTCTCTAATGGGGAGAAGCTGCGATTATCTGAAGATACCGTTGTTCGTCATCGACTCTTGAAAGGACAAGAGTTAGAGAAGAAAACTTTAAATGAAATCAAGCAAGAAGGCAAAGAAGACATGGGCTATCAAATGGCCCTGAACTATTTAAGTTATCAACTACGAACAGAAAAAGAGATTCGGACCTATCTAAAGGACAATGAAATTGAGAGCACAGATCGCCAAAAAATCGTTGATCGCCTTAAAGAGATGGATTTGCTAAATGATCTTGTTTACAGTGAAAGTTTTATTCGAACACAGATGCGTTTAGGGGACAAAGGTCCTCGAGTGCTGCAGCAGAAGTTAAAACAAAAAGGAGTGAAGGATAGCGACATCCAACAGGCTCTTTATCTTTACGAAGGCGATGAGCAATATCAGGTAGCGTTGCATACTGCACAGAAGGCTTTGAGAAAATTTCATCATAACAGTCAACGAGAAGTTCAGCAAAAGCTGCAGCAGTTGTTGATGACAAAAGGATTCAGTAGTGATATCAGTAAACGAGTTCTGGCAGAGATTGATTTTTCTGAGATTGAAGAGCAGGAAAATGATGCGCTGGAATTGCAGGGTGAAAAATTATGGCGTAAGAATCAACGCTTTGAACCAGCGAAACGACGACAGAAGGTTAAACAAAGCTTGTATCAAAAAGGGTTTCAATTAGATCAAATTGATGCCTTCATTCGCGGAAAAGAGGAAGAGGATGAGTAAGGCTTGGGAAGAATGGACAGAGGAAGAGGTAACAAGTTTTCAGGATGATTTTCTTACTTGGTATCAGCGGGAAAAGCGAAACCTTCCTTGGCGTTATAATCACGATCCTTACCGTATTTGGATTTCAGAGATCATGCTGCAGCAAACTCGCGTTGATACAGTGATTGATTACTTTTATCGTTTTATGGAGCAATTTCCAACGATTCAGGATCTTGCTAACGCACCAGAGGATAAGTTGTTGAAGGTCTGGGAAGGCTTGGGCTATTATTCTCGAGCACGAAATATTCAAGCGGCAGCAAAGCAGATTATGGAGGAGTTCAATGGAGTGTTTCCCTCCACAGTTGAGGAGATTCGTTCGTTAAAGGGAATTGGCCCTTATACGGCTGGAGCCATAAGCAGTATCGCTTTTGAAATTCCTGAGCCAGCCATTGACGGGAATGTGATGCGTGTCGTCAGCCGCTTGTTTTGTATTGAAGCGGATATTGCAAAAGCCAGCAGCCGTAGACCCTTTGATGAGGCAATGCGGAAAATCATCAGTCAGGATCAGCCAGGAGATTTTAATCAAGCGATGATGGATTTAGGCTCCAGTATCTGTACACCAACAAGCCCGCACTGTGAGAGCTGTCCGATTCAAAGTTATTGTCAAGCTTATCGTGAAAATCGACAGACAGACTTTCCTGTAAAGTCTAAAAAATTGAAACCCAAAGACGTCTATTACGTGGCTGGAATTATTGAGAACAAGCATCAAGAATTATTTCTTCAGCAGCGACCAGAAACAGGGTTATTAGCAAACATGTGGTTGTTCCCATTAGAAGAGGTAACTGCTGCGCGATTTAAAGAATTGCAGGAGCAATATGATCCAAGCGCTTGGAATTTGTTTTCCAGTAGCTTAGTGGCAGAAGATAGTCCCGACTTTTTTCCAGAACAGGCAGTCGTATGGCAGAAAAAGGTTCTTGGCGAGGTTAAGCATGTCTTCAGTCATTTACGTTGGCATATTCTAGTTTTTTATGGTCGGAGTACGGCAGCTCTAACGATAGAAGGTCAATGGGTGAAACCCAATGACTTTGAAAACTATGTTTTTCCAAAACCACAGCAAAAAATGTTGGAAGTTTTTGAAAATAATTTAGCAGACGACAAAGATTAGTAGGCAATCTTTCATTTTATTGCTATAATAATTCTGATGTCGGTGTGATAACACCCAAACAAATGCGAAATTATCTTTCGCTGAGGGAAGGGTAGCTATGGGAGTTCCAAAAGAAGGAGAGTTTGTAACGATCAAAAGTTACAAACACGACGGCAGTTTGCATCGAACGTGGCGTGATACCATGGTATTAAAAACAAGTGAGTGTTCTCTGATCGGCTTGAATGACCACACGCTGGTCACAGAATCAGATGGCAGAAGATGGGTCACTCGCGAACCAGCGATCGTTTATTTTCATCAAAAATACT
This sequence comes from Enterococcus sp. DIV0170, assembly GCF_051710765.1. Lineage (NCBI taxonomy): Bacteria > Bacillati > Bacillota > Bacilli > Lactobacillales > Enterococcaceae > Enterococcus > Enterococcus sp. DIV0170. The sequence continues at coordinate 2,165,078 of NZ_JBIOLG010000001.1, read as the reverse complement.
GGTTCAACATAATAGCAATGATTCGAGAGAAGGGAGTTTCTTATTATTGTAATCTAGCATCACCTTATGTATTAGATGACGAGGCACTGAAGTACATTGATTATGATTTAGATGTCAAAGTTTTTCCGGATGGGGAGAAACGTCTATTAGACGTTGATGAATACGAAGCCCATAGTCAGCAGATGCATTACTCTAAAGAAATTGATTATATTCTCAAGGAAAATGTCAAAATCTTAGTGGACTGGATTAACAATGAAAAGGGGCCTTTTTCCCAAGGCTATATTGATATTTGGTATGATCGTTATAAGCAATTGTCGCGAAAGTAGAAAGAAAAGGCTGTACCAAAAAGATGGTATAGCCTTTTTTGTGATTAATTTGAGTATACTTATGTACAGGAAAATGTTTTTTTCAACTCTTTTCTCATATGCACATGATCGATTCCAGCATCCTGAAAGATCTCGCCATAGGCAACATAGCCCAATTTTTGATAGAAGGCCTCTGCGGTTAATTGTGCGCCTAATTCGATCGTTTTAAATCCTTGTTGTTTTGCGAAACTCTCTGCCTCGGCAATAATCTCAGCACCAAGTTTCTTTCCACGATATTCCTTCAAAACAGCCATGCGCTGTAACTTAAATGTTTGGTCGTCCAGGGGCAATAGGCGAACAGTCGCGGCGGGCTTTTCTTCCACTGTATAAAGAACAAAATGAACGGAATAGGCTTCATTTTCGTCGATTTCTAGATTAGCAGGGACGCCTTGTTCTTGAACAAAAACTTTTTGACGGATTCGAACGGCGTCGAGATAAATGTCGCTCATCGTATCCTTAGTGATTAAAATTTTCATAATGACACCTTCCTCAAGGGGATTTTTCTCCACATGATGTATACTATAAACTAAATCTAGAAAAAGGAGTAGATGGATGTTTGAGAAAATTAAAAATTCAAAATTAATGTTTTGGTCAGTGGAACTTCTGGTCATCGCCACGTTAATTTTTGTTTCATCAAAAATTGATTTTGTCTTTCAACCGATTGGGACATTCTTCACCACGTTGTTTGCACCGATCTTGATCGCTGGCTTTTTGTATTATTTATTAAATCCATTAGTCAATCTATTGATGAAAATGGGCGTGAAGCGTCTATTGGCGATCGCTTTGATATTTATTTTATTGATCGGTATGATCGTGTTGATTTTTATGAGTGTAATCCCTAATTTAGTGGAACAGCTAGTTTCTTTGGCAAAAAATATTCCAGGATTTATCAGCAATATGCAAGATTGGCTGCAGCAGGCTGCGGACAATGCCACCCGTTTCCCACTCTTTAAAGAACTGGATGTTGATAAATATATCAGCAACCTGGATGTATCAGCTGGAAGCATTATTCAGCAATCACTTACTGGTGTGACAAATGGGCTTGGATCACTTATTGGCAAGATCACGACAGTAGTCTTGTTATTAGTTACAGTCCCGTTCATTCTATTTTACATGTTGAAGGACGGCGAGAAGCTTGTGCCAAATATCGAGCGCCTTTTCCCAGAGAAGCAGCGTGACAATATTAAGGGGCTTTTACAGCAGCTTAATAAAACATTGTCTGACTATATCAGTGGGCAGGCAATTGAATGTTTGTTTGTAGGAACCTTCACCTTTTTAGGTTATCTCCTGATTGGTGTTGACTATGCCTTTCTATTCGGAGTGATTGCAGGCTTGACGAATTTGATTCCTTATTTAGGACCTTATTTAGGACTAGCCCCGGCGTTGATCTATACCTTTTTTGATTCGCCGACCAAAGCATTATTATGTATCCTTATTGTCTTGATCGTACAGCAGGTCGATGGGAATGTGATTTATCCGAATGTAATTGGTAAATCATTGAATATCCATCCACTGACAATTATTTTGATCCTGTTGGTTGCTGGAAATCTTTCCGGAATATTAGGCGTTTTTCTTGGTGTGCCGGTTTATGCTATTTTACGTACTGTGGTGATATTTATCGTGAAAATAGTGAAGCAAAGCAAGCAGGAAGAGCGTGAACAAGAGTTTTTAAATTAGCCAAGAGCTCTTCGCTCGGAAATGATTGCATAAAAACAAGTGATGTGATACGATTTTATCGTGGCCTTTGTGCCACTTTTTTTACACTTTAAATTAAGGAGCGAATGCAATTATGAATGCTGACCCCGATAGTCAGTCGTTATTATTACAACTAGGTTTATTAGTAATTTTGACGTTAATCAACGGATTTTTAGCTGCGGCTGAAATTGCGGTGGTGTCGGTCAATAAAAACCGAGTAGAACAAAAAGCAGAAGAAGGAAACCTGAAATCAAAAAAATTATTGGAGGTTATTCAAAGCCCGAATAATTTCTTGTCCACGATTCAAGTGGGGATTACTTTAGTCAACATCTTGTCAGGGGCATCCTTGGCGGATAGTTTATCTGCTCGCTTAGCACCGTTATTAGGCGGCGGCTCAGCGGCACGACCAATCGCTGCTGCGATCGTCATGCTTTTATTGACCTATGTTTCGATTGTATTTGGAGAATTATATCCCAAACGAATTGCCATGACCAAGACCGAAGAGGTGGCACAATTTACTTCGGGTGTTGTTCGTAAATTAGGAATAATCACAAAACCTTTCGTCTGGTTGTTAACAGCATCAACAAACTTATTGGCAAAAATTACTCCAATGACGTTTGATGATGAAGATACGAAAATGACTCGTGACGAAATGCGTTATATGCTAGAAAATGAAGGTGTCTTAGATAACGATGAGATTGAAATGCTGCAAGGTGTTTTCTCATTAGACACAAAAGTTGCGCGGGAAGTAATGGTTCCTCGGACAGATTCCTTCATGATTGATATCAATGATCCAGTATTAGAAAATATCGATGAGATTTTAAATGAAAGCTATTCAAGAATTCCAGTCTATGACGAGGACAAAGATAAAGTTGTAGGAATCCTACACACAAAAACCTTATTAAAGGCTGCTCGTCAATTCGGCTTTGAAAATGTCGTTTTGCAAAAGATCTTACAAGAACCTTTGTTTGTTCCAGAAACGATCTTCATCGATGATCTGCTATATGAATTGAAGAAAACGCAAAACCAAATGTCAATCCTTTTGGATGAATACGGCGGTATGGTTGGGCTCGTAACGTTAGAGGACTTACTAGAAGAAATCGTTGGTGAAATCGACGATGAGTCAGATGAAATTGAGAAGCTTTATGAAAAGGTCGGAGACAACGAGTATCTGATCAACGGGAAAATGCTGATTGACGAGTTTAATGAAGAATTCGGATTAAATCTGCATATGAGCGATGTCGATACAATGGCAGGCTATTTGATCACCGCCTTAGGAACAATTCCTGATGAAGGTGAAAAGCTTTCCTTCGATGTGGACGACTTAACGTTGATCTCTGAGGAAATGGAAGGGTCGCGTGTTTTAACTCTGCGAGCAATTTTTCATCCTGAAGAGCATGAAAATGCTGAACCAGAAGAAGAACGCCGACTGTTTACCAAAGATTTCGATGATGACGAGCCGCGTCGTTAATACACCAAATCAGAAAGCATTCTGCTTAGCAGAGTGTTTTCTTTTTGCTTTTATCCTTACGTATCCCTTATCGAAAAAGAAGCAAAATTGATGACTGATTTCAATGGAAAATCTATATGAAAATCAAAGCGATTCAACTTTCCAATAGACTAAAATCCATGCTATACTGATTGGGTTGGAATTTGAAAGATACTAGATATATGAATGGAGCAATAAAATGAACAATCCTAATTTAAAACAACAAGTAGACAGTCGCCGAACCTTTGCGATTATTTCCCATCCGGATGCGGGGAAAACGACGATCACTGAACAGCTTTTGTTATTTGGTGGAGCGATCCGTCAGGCTGGAACAGTAAAAGGAAAGAAAACAGGCAACTTTGCAAAATCTGACTGGATGGATATTGAGAAGCAACGTGGTATCTCAGTAACGAGTTCTGTTATGCAGTTTGATTTTGACGGAAAACGAGTAAATATTTTAGATACACCAGGGCACGAAGACTTCTCGGAAGATACTTATCGTACACTGATGGCAGTAGATAGTGCGGTCATGGTTATCGACAGCGCTAAGGGGATAGAAGCACAAACGAAAAAGCTTTTTCAAGTTGTAAAACGCCGTGGAATTCCAATTTTTACATTTATCAATAAATTGGACCGTGATGGTCGTGAACCGTTAGAGCTATTAGAAGAACTAGAGGAATTATTGGATATCGAATCTTATCCAATGAACTGGCCGATTGGTATGGGGAAAGGGTTGGAAGGTATCTATGATATCTACAATGAACGGATTGAGTTCTATCGCCCTGAGCAATACGAAGGAGAACGATTTGTGAAGCTAACCGATGGTGAAATCGCTGGTCCACATCCTTTAAAAGAGAAATCAATTTACGAGGATGTTCTAGGAGAAGTGGAATTGGTGCGAGAAGCAGGCGATCAGTTCAATCTTGAAAAAATCGAACGAGGCGATCAAACTCCGGTTTTCTTCGGATCTGCGTTAACAAACTTTGGAGTGGAAACTTTTTTAGAAAGCTTTGTTGATTTAGCGCCAAAACCTCATGCACATAAAACGGAAGAAGGAGAAGCTGTTTCTCCTTATGAAGAAGAGTTTTCAGGTTTTGTCTTCAAAATCCAAGCAAATATGAATCCAAATCATCGTGATAGGATCGCTTTTGTTCGCGTTTGCTCGGGTACTTTTGAACGCGGGATGGATGTTATGCTTGGGCGGACCGGAAAGAAGATGAAGCTGAGCAACGTAACGCAGTTTATGGCTGACGCTCGAGAAAACGTGGAAGAGGCTGTAGCTGGGGATATTATTGGTGTCTACGATACAGGAAACTATCAAATCGGGGACACTCTCTATGAAGGAAAATTGAAAGTCGCATATGAAGAGCTGCCTTCCTTTACGCCAGAGCTATTCATGAAAGTAACTGCAAAAAATGTAATGAAGCAAAAATCCTTCCACAAAGGTATCTATCAGCTGGTTCAAGAGGGCGCGATTCAATTATACAAGACCTACTTAACGGATGAATATATCATCGGAGCTGTTGGTCAGTTGCAGTTTGAGGTTTTCCAGCACCGGATGCTGAATGAATACAACGCTGAGGTTGTTATGACACCGATGGGGAATAAAATTGCGCGTTGGATCAACCCTGAGCAGCTGGATGAACGAATGAGTTCCAGCCGAAACATTCTAGCAAAAGATCGGTTCGATCAGCCCTTGTTCTTATTTGAAAACCAATTCGCGATGCGTTGGTTTGCTGATAAATATCCAGATGTAGAATTAAAGAGCTTGATGTAAAAAAGTGAGGAAAGGGACCTTTGATGCAAAAACAAATTAGCCGCACAGAAAAAAGGTTAAAAAAAATTAAACAGCCAGCTAACTTGATCTTGTTAGTTGTTTTGCTTAGTTTGACAGTCTTTCGTCTAGTGCTGAACGCCAAAGCTCCCTATTTTATCAACTTATTTGCCGGTTATGATGACCAGTTGTTTATACGGTATAGCGAAGAAATGCTTAAAGGGAATTGGTTGGGTGACTATTCGACGAAAACTTTATCCAAGGGGATTTCCTACTCGCTTTTTATGGTGTGGGCGAATAAACTTCATTTACCTTACGGAGTTTTTTTAGGGCTCTTTAATGTTTTAGCAAGTGGGATCGCTGCAATTGCTCTGCGACCATTAGTAAAAAACCGATGGCTTTTGACGTTTATCTATGCATTCTTTTTGTATTCACCAGTTACTCTGACGAGTGAATATAGCACACGAATTTATCGAAATACCTTGGTGGTTCCAGCAGTGATATTGGTCATAGCTTGTCTTGTAGGACTGTATTTCAGAAGAAACGAAAGCCTAAGGTCGTTTATTCCGTGGAGTATCGGTTTATCCTTAATCTTTCCATTTTATTGGTATATTCGTGAAGATTCACTTTGGTTATTCCCCTTATTGTTAGTAGGACTGTTGGTTATCTCTGGATCAGTCATCTTTGAAAATGATTCGAATTTTAAGCTGAAGACGTTTCGAAAGTCTTTAAAAAAGTTTTATTTCACGAAGAAGCAGCTGATTAAGCTACTATTATGTTTATTGCCCTTTGTCATGCTTTTTTCCATGACCAAAGGATTGAAGCAGATGAATCAGGAACATTATGGAATATCTATAGTTAATGATCGAACGGGCGGCGCATTCGGCAGTGTTTCAAAGCAGCTGATTCGAATGGATGATGGAACAAAGCTTAATGAAACCAATAGCAGAGTTTGGGTCTCAAAGAAGGCTTTAGAAAAAGCTGAGGCTGTTTCTCCTACCTTTAAATCCATTGCTAAAAATATCGATTGGATTTATAAGGGAAGTCCTTGGAGCGGAGGTGAAGATATCGCTGGAGATATTATTTTCTGGGCTCTTAGAGATGCCGCAGCGCAAGCGGGCTACTATAAGGATGGCAAAAAGACGGAAGAATTTTGGCAGAAAGTTGATTCAGAATTATCGAAGGCTTATGAAAAAGGTCAATTGAAAAAGAAAAAAGAAATCTATCTCACCGCAACCGGAGATGGAAAATTAAGAAAGGATCTGCCTTTAGTAGGCGAATTCATGAAAAGCGGATTTGAATATACTGTTTTCTATAAAGAGTATGGTCAAGGGGCAGATGCTACGCTGGGACCAAAGGAAGATGTGGTTAAGGCAGAAAAATTATTAAATCATTCTTTTTCAGGAAACTGGCAAGATATTAATAATCCAGATTCAAAACCCGTTAAACTGGTGAGAACAGCAACAATATCTAATCGAATCATTCAAGTTTATCGTGACCTGACTCCGATCTGGTTAGTCATCTGTGGATTCGGCTTAGTGATCATTCTCATTGGCAGTCTTTTTTCAAAAGCACAGTTAAAAATCTTTAGGGGGCTGCTGTTGATCATAGTGGGTATAGGATTATCTTACTTAATCTTCCTAATAGGGGTTTCCTGGTTCTGTTCATGGGCACCAGAACGGAAAGATTTGTTTATGATGATTTATACCGGAGCAGGCGTTCCTGTGATTCAATGGATCGAGATTCTTCTGTTCATTGGTATTATTCAAATACCTGCAATCGCTAAAAAAATTAATAAAAAAAATGGCTCTTCGTCAATGAGTGTTGGTGAAGAAATTCAATAGAATAATCAAGTCATTCACACGGCTAGGCAGCTCTTTTGTCTAGCCGTGTTGTCGTTCTGGTCTTGTTCATTTGGGTGGTTTTCTTGAAATACTTTCCGCGATACAAAAAGATTCGTTCTCGGTAGTTTTGGAAGTTTCTAAAGCCATAGGCCATTCGTTTTAGTACTTTGATATGGTTGTTCAAACATTCCAGTGGCCCGTTGGAATAGGGAACCCGCAACGCGCGTTTGATTTCTGTTTGGTACTTTTTGAAGGTCGTAATCACTGGTTGGTAGTGTTCTGGTAACTCTTTGTAATTTTCCTTTAAAAGCTTCGTGAAATCAGGAACATCTCGTCTTCTGATAGCGGACAGAAAGTGCTGATAGACTTCGTAGCCTTGCTTTAAGGAGTCATCGTAAGACAACAGGCGATCGACGATTTCTGCTTCCGTTAGATGTGCCCGAAAAGAAGGGCGCCAGTAGCGGTGTCTCCCCTTCAATTCCCACGCATTCTTCTGAAGCAGTTTCCAGTATTTCTTTAAATGTTTTGATCGACTGTCGCCTTTTCTAAAGGACTTCATCACTTGAATTCGGTGGTTGGTAAAGGCTCGACCAATGTGTTGGCTGATATGAAAGCGATCGGCGACGATTCGGGCATTCGGAAAACAATCTTTCACCAATGTACGATAGGGTGTATAGAAATCTGAAACCACTAGACGTACTTGTTCCCGTACCTTTCTGGGATAACGCAAGAAATAGTCGCGTAAAGGATCGAGTTGACGATTTTCCACAATGTCGATCAGTTGATGGGTTTTGCCATCCATCATGACAAAGCTCATAGCACCCGAGACATTTTTCACTGATTTGAATTCATCAAAACACAACACTTCTGGTAGTGGCTGGTTCAAAGAAATGGTTTTGGGCCGAAGGCTGCGAAGAATCCGAATAACCGTTGTTGGAGAAACGTGTTTCATGCGTGCGATCAAGGACATAGAAAGAGGCTCACTTAATAGTTCGAGAACGGCTTGTTTGACTCTGCGGGCAATGGAGCAGTGACGATCACTAACCGAATCTTCGGCTAAAAAAGTTTTTCCACAGTGTTTACACTTAAAGCGTTGCTTGTTTATCCGCAGAATCGTCTTGTAGTTACTGACGTCATTTAATAAGATAGAGACTTTCTTCCAGCCCCATTTAATGATCGTTTGATCATTTTCATAGCGGCAATGAAAGCATTCTTCTGGTCGATAGGTTAATGTGCCATCAAAAACAAAACAGGTCTCGTCATTGATTCGCTCTTTGCGAAAGGCATTCTCATGAAAGGTAAGATTTAGGTCTAGAATATCTAGTAACTCTTTGGTAAACTCTGAATAGGACATCTTGAAACACTCCTTTGAATGGTTTTCGTCGACTTTATTCTAAAGGATTTCAAGGTGTCTGTTTGCGTTTATTAAAAAAAAGAAAAAGTGTTGGCAACAGAAGGTGTCACCAACACTAGATATTATAGAGCCAAAAAAATAGCTGAAGCCTTTAAGCTTCAGCTATTTTTTTGTTATCGACATTTCAATCAGACCGGGAGATTCCAAATAAGAAATATTGGAAAAGTCGTAAATACCTTCGTCTAATTTTCGTTTGAAATACTTATGTACAAAATCAACTTCCGATGGCAGGATGTTTCGATTGTCGTTTTTTAAAACAATCTCCGCATGTTTATAGGCATCCGTGTAGATGACCGTCGTGTTGCCGATCGTATAAACTTTAATCATATTTGCATCAGTGTTCTCCAGCTGATTATAAACCAATTGAGAATGACTATTTGTCACATTAATAAGTTTCATCCCGAAACACCTTCTTCCTTAACCTTACTTCATAATGTAATTATATAAGAAAGATTAAGAAAAAAGAAGGAGGATGCTCATATTAATTAGAAAATTTGTACAATTTGATAAAAAAAGGATTCTCGTTTTATACGAGAATCCTAAAGTCATTAGTTTTTGTCTTCTTTTGCTAGACGTTCAGGCTTTGACGTGATAACAATATGGTCTTCTTTATCAAGTTTAGCCTTAAGATCAGTAATCGTTGGATGATCTAAATAGAATTCAGCGATGCCGTCTTCAATATTTTCCTGAATCGTTCGGCGAAGAGGTCGAGCGCCCATGGCAGGATCGTATCCCAAATCAACCAATTTTTCTTTCACATTATCAGGAACATCGATGTGAAGCTTTTGTGAAGCTAACATTTCGTTCACATCTTCCAACATCAATGAAACAATCTTCATCAAGTTTTCTTTTGATAATGGACTGAATTCAACAATTCCGTCAAAACGGTTCAAGAATTCAGGCGCAAAGAAATCTTTTAACTGACCTAAGACAGAGCGAGTAACGCCTTCTCTAGCTGCACCAAAACCGACATTTGCTTCAATCTTGCCAGTTCCAGCGTTACTAGTCATAATGATAATTGTATCTTTGAAGCTGACTGTCCGACCTTGAGAATCCGTCAAGCGGCCATCGTCAAGAATTTGTAGGAACATATGAAGCACATCTGGGTGTGCCTTTTCAATTTCATCCAATAAAATCAAGCTATAAGGATGACGGCGGACTTGTTCAGTCAATTGTCCAGCTTCTTCATAACCAACATAACCTGGAGGAGAACCGATCAATTTAGAAACACTATGTTTTTCCATGTATTCACTCATATCAAAGCGAATCATTGAATCACTTGAACCGAATAATTCTTCTGCTAATTGACGTGCCAATTCTGTTTTACCGACTCCAGTTGGTCCAACAAACAGGAAGGAGCCGATTGGACGGTTCTTCTTGTTCAAGCCAACACGGTTACGGCGGATGGCTTTGGCTACTTTATCAACTGCTTCATCTTGACCAATTACATGCTGTTTCAAATCAACAGCTAAGTTTTTCAATTGTGTTTGTTCTTTTTCCTTTAATTCGCCAACAGGGATACCTGTCCGTTTTTCAACGATTTTTTCCATATCTTTTTCAGAGATGACAGGTGTTTCTTCATCTGTTAACTGACGTTCTTTCATTTTTTGCAGCTTATTAATTTGATCACGGTAGTAGGCTGCTTTCTCAAAGTCTTCTTCTTGTGAAGCCTGAGATTTTTGTTGCTCAGCCTCTGCTAATTTTTTATCAATCGTTTTTGGATCCACGATCTGAATTGTTAAGTTTTTCTTTGAACCTGTTTCATCTAACAAATCAATTGCTTTGTCAGGTAAGAAACGGTCTTGGATATAACGATTTGAAAGCTCAGCAGCAGCCTTGATCGCTTCATCTGTATATTTTACATGATGGTAATCTTCATAACGAGGTTGCAATCCCTTTAAAATCTCGATCGTTTCTTGAACAGAAGGTTCTTCGACACGAACAGGCTGCATCCGACGTTCTAAAGCTGCGTCTTTTTCAATAATGCGATACTCATTCAAGGTTGTCGCACCGACCATTTGCAGCTCACCACGAGCTAATGCTGGTTTTAAAATATTTCCAGCATCCATGTTGCCGTCTCCAGCAGCACCTGCACCAACGATTTCGTGAACTTCATCAATGAAGAGAATAATATTTTCAGCTTGTCGGATTTCTTCAATCAGCTTTTGCATTCTTTCTTCAAATTGACCGCGAATACCAGTGCCTTGAACAAGAGAAGCGACATCTAAGCGGATAACTTCTTTATCCATTAATTTTTGTGGAACATCGCCATCTACGATCTTTTGCGCTAAGCCTTCAACTACGGCTGTTTTACCTACACCAGGTTCACCAATTAGAACAGGGTTATTCTTTGTCCGGCGATTCAAAATTTCGATCACACGTTGAATTTCATCGTCTCGTCCAACGACTGGATCAATATTTCCTTCACGCGCTTGACCAGTAATGTTAATTCCATATTCATCTAATAAGCCACCGCCGCCATTTCCGCGAGGGGGTTGATTGTTAATTCCATTTCCGCCACCGAATTGTGTTGGTGGTGTTTGATCTGCAGCACCTTGTCTTTGTTGCATTTGTTGAGACATTGAGCGGAACAAATCATCTAAACTTCCAAAACCAAAAGGATCATTTCCTGCCATTTGGGGCGCACCTCCAGCTTGATTCTTCAATTTTTGATAGCAACTTTGGCAATAATCTAATTGCTTTCGTTGACCATTGACATTTGCATATAAATGAATCGTTGCTTCATTTTCATGACAATTTTGGCAAAGCATTTTTTTCACCCTTTCAATAGTTGATTGTTTCTTCCATTGTACATCGAGTAAGCGAGTCTCGTAAAAAGATACGCTGGTCAGTTGTTTGACTTTCACTGACCTTAAAAACAATTATAACGAGATTTCAGATAAAAGCAAACACTTTGTTTCGTTTTTTAGCAATCGAAGTAGTCGAGTGCTAAAAAGAACAAAATCTGAATTTTTTACTATGCAGTATTGTTATGTAAAAAAAATGAAAGCAAGCGGGATAAGGAAGTTAAACGGTCTAGTCAGATATTTTAAGAAAGGGCATACATTTCGTATGAATAAATCGACTAAAATTGTTGTATCCACCGCAAAAAAATGGTAATCTAAGAAAATGAAGGGCTCAAAATGATGGATGTTATCATTAAAGCCCTAACATAAAAAAACATTTTTTTTATAAAGGAGAACGGTCAATATGGAAAAAAAAGATTTTCACGTAGTAGCAGAAACAGGGATTCATGCACGTCCCGCAACTTTATTGGTGCAAGCTGCAAGCAAATTTAACTCTGATATTAACTTAGAGTATAAAGGAAAATCAGTTAACCTTAAATCAATCATGGGAGTTATGTCTCTAGGTGTTGGCCAAGGTTCTGACGTTGTTATCTCTGCTGAAGGTGCTGACGAAAAAGAAGCAATGGAAGCAATTGTTGAAACAATGAAAAAGGAAGGATTATCTGAATAATGGTTGAATTACTAAAAGGTATTGCCGCAAGTGACGGTGTAGCCGTTGCGAAAGCTTATCTGCTAGTACAACCGGATTTATCTTTCAAGCAAAATAATGTAGAAGATACTGCTGCCGAAGAAAAGCGTCTTGATGACGCTTTGGCGGCTTCTTCTGCTGAACTAGAAAAAATTCGGGATAAAGCAGCGAAAAGCTTAGGTGAAGAAGAAGCACAAGTTTTTGATGCTCATTTAATGGTTCTTTCAGATCCAGAAATGATTGGTCAAATCAAACAACACATTCAAGATAATAAAGTGAATGCTGAAAGCTCACTTAAAGAAGTTACTGATATGTATATTGGCATGTTCGAAGCGATGGATGATAACGCTTATATGCAAGAACGTGCAGCAGATATTCGTGACGTTACAAAACGTGTAATGGCACATTTATTAGGTGTATCTCTACCAGATCCATCAATGATTGATGAAGAAGTAATTGTTGTAGCACATGACTTAACACCAAGTGATACTGCGCAATTAGACAAGAACTTCGTAAAAGCCTTTGTTACTGATATCGGCGGACGTACGTCTCACTCAGCAATCATGGCTCGTTCATTGGAAATCCCAGCAATCGTTGGTACGAAGGAAATCACTTCTAAAGCTAAAGAAGGCGATGTTCTTGCAGTTAACGGAATTACTGGTGAAACAATTGTGAACCCAACAGACGAACAAGCAGCTGAATACAAAAAAGCTGGCGAAGCTTATGCAACGCAAAAGGCTGAATGGGAAAAATTAAAAGATGCTGAAACAGTTACTGCTGATGGCAAGCATTTTGAATTAGCAGCGAACATCGGTACACCAAAAGATCTTGAAGGCGTTCATAACAATGGCGCTGAGGCAATTGGTTTATACCGTACGGAATTCCTATATATGGACTCTTCAGATTTCCCTACGGAAGACGATCAGTTTGAAGCTTATAAAGCCGTTTTAGAAGGCATGGGTGACAAACCAGTTGTTGTTCGTACAATGGACATCGGTGGAGACAAGGAGTTACCATACTTAACATTACCTCACGAAATGAATCCATTCTTGGGTTATCGTGCATTGCGTATCAGTTTATCTGAATTAGGCGACGATATGTTCCGTACACAGTTACGTGCATTGTTACGCGCTTCAGTTCATGGCAATTTACGCATCATGTTCCCAATGGTTGCAACATTAAAAGAGTTCCGTGCAGCGAAGAAAATGTTCAACGAAGAAAAAGAAAAGCTTGTTAACGAAGGCGTGAAGGTTTCTGATACGATTCAAGTCGGTATCATGATCGAGATCCCTGCCGCAGCTGTTTTAGCTGACAAGTTTGCAAAAGAAGTTGACTTCTTTAGTATCGGAACAAACGACTTGATTCAATACACAATGGCTGCTGACCGTATGAACGAACGTGTTTCATACTTGTATCAACCATACAACCCATCAATCTTACGTTTGATTAAAAACGTCATTGATGCAGCACATGCTGAAGGCAAATGGGCTGGTATGTGTGGCGAAATGGCTGGCGATCAAACAGCTGTTCCATTGTTAATGGGTATGGGCTTAGATGAGTTCTCTATGAGTGCGACATCAATCCTTAGAACTCGTAGCTTGATGAAGCGTCTAACAACGACTGACATGGCTGAATTGGCTGAAAAAGCGTTGAAAGAGTGCGACACAATGGAAGAAGTCGAAGAACTAGTAAAAGAATACGTAAAATAGATTTTTATTTTAAGACCGTTGTCTTTTCGGACAGCGGTCTTTTTTCTTGTTATAAAATATAAAATGGAAAAAAGCTGAAATGATGAAGAAGGAGTAAAATCAGACTATAGGTTGAGATAAAAATCAAGTGCTTGTGATATAATTGATTTGTTTTTAAGGAGGCTGCATATGAAAATATTACTTTACTTTGAAGGTCAGAATGTTATTGGTAAATCAGGGATTGGACGTGCCTTAAGCCATCAAAAAAGAGCATTGGCATCAATGGGGATTGATTATACTCTTGACCCAAGTGCGACTGATTATGATATATTACATATTAATACGTATGGACTGAAGAGCCTTCAACTAGTCAGAAAAGCAAAAAGACTCGGTAAAAAAGTGGTCTTCCATGCACACTCGACGGAGGAAGATTTCCGTAATTCATTTGTAGGCTCAAACCAACTTGCTCCTTTGGTAAAAAAATGGCTAGTCTCTTTGTATGAACAGGCAGATCACCTGATCACTCCTACGCCTTATTCAAAGAAGTTACTTCGCAGTTATGGATTAAAACAACCGATTGCGGCGATTTCAAACGGTATTGATTTGAAAAGGTATTATCCAGATGAACATAAAGAGGCGGCTTTTCGGAAACATTTCAATTTATCAGAAACACAAAAGGTGATCATATGTGTAGGTTTATTTTTTGAGCGCAAAGGGATTCTTGATTTTGTCGAGCTTGCAGAAAAAATGCCAGACTATACCTTCATTTGGTTTGGCGATGTGCCTATGCTTTCGATCCCTGCGAATATCCGGCGCCTTGTTAAAAAAGCACATCCTAAAAACGTGATTTTTCCAGGTTATATCAATGGAGATCTCATAGAGGGAGCTTATTCTGGTGCAGATCTATTCTTTTTTCCTTCTTATGAAGAAACAGAAGGAATTGTCGTATTGGAGGCCTTAGCAAGTCAACAACAAGTATTATTAAGAGATATTCCTGTTTATGATGGATGGTTAACAAATCGTGAAAACTGCTATATGGGGACCAATAATCAGGAGTTTGAAGAATTAATTCGACAGTTAGTGAATCGACGGTTACCGAATCTTTCGATGGCAGGCTTTAAAACAGCTCAGGAAAAAAGTATCACACAAATTGGTACTGAGTTAAAATCTGTGTATCAAGAGGTCCTAGGGTTACCCTATGATCATCAAATTTATGCAAAAGTCACAAAATAGTTTGGAGGAATAGTCGTGCGAATCGGCTTTTTTACAGATACTTATTTTCCCCAGGTCAGCGGGGTAGCAACATCGATCAGAACATTGAAAAACGAACTTGAACAGCAAGGACATGAAGTTTATATTTTTACAACGACTGACCCAGATGCGGATGAGTTTGAAAAAGATATCGTACGTATGCCCAGCGTTCCTTTTGTATCCTTCAAGGATCGTCGAATCGTAGTAAGGGGAATTTGGTTTGCTTATCAAGTGGCAAAGGAATTAGAACTGGAAATCATTCATACACATACAGAGTTTGGTGCAGGATTTCTAGGAAAAATGGTAGCGAATCGTTTACGGATACCTGTCGTTCATACGTATCATACAATGTATGAGGACTACCTCCATTATATTGCAAATGGAAAGGTCGTTCGCCCAACGCATGTAAAGCATTTTATTAAAATGTTCGTCAATCATTCTACGGGAGTTGTTTGTCCAAGCAAACGGGTAGTTGATACATTGAAGCGCTATGAAGTAGATATTCCAATGCGGATCATTCCGACAGGGATCGACGTGAAACATTTTGTTCGCTCAGATATTACAAAAGAGGACACAGAGAAATTAAGAACAACACTTGGAATACAGCCTGATGATTTGATGATTTTGTCATTAAGCAGAATTTCTTATGAAAAGAACATTCATGTCATCGTGCAACAATTCCCAGAGATACTTATGAGTTACCCGAATGCTCGTTTGGTCATTGTTGGCAAAGGACCCTATCGAGAAGACTTAGAAGCGATGACTCGTGAGTTGGAAATTGAAGATTATGTTCAATTTACAGGAGAAGTCCCTCATGAAGAAGTCGCCTACTATTATCATGCAGCAGATTATTTTGTTAGTGCTTCGACTTCGGAGACACAAGGACTGACCTATGCTGAAGCGATTGCTTCAGGAACGCAATGTGTCGTAGAGGGGAATGACTATCTCACGCAACTACTAAATGATGAGTCTTTAGGAATTACCTTCGAACGAAATGAAGACTTTAGCGAGAGCTTTGTTCGATACGTGCAGCAGCAGATTCCAATTGATCCAATAGTTCAAAAGAACAAGTTAGTTGAAATATCGGCAGAGCGTTTTGGCGATGAAATTCTTAAATTCTATCAAGAAATGTTGATCTATTATGCTGAAAATCACACAGAGACGAGCACTCCTGCTCGAACCGTTCAAAAAATGCGCATACGGATTAACTCACTTCGAAATGGTGAAGATAAATAAAGCTGAAATCCATCTCTTCATGTATACTGGAGATGGATTATTTTTTTATTAGGAGGTAATAACATGAGAATAGGTTTTATCGGAACAGGCGTGATGGGAAAATCCATCGTGAAGCATTTTCTTTCTGCAGGGCATGAAGTGTCCGTATATAATCGTACGAAAAGCAAGACAGATGACCTAGTTGAACATGGAGCCATGTGGCAGTCAACACCAGCAGAGGTAACTGCTACGAGCGATATTATTTTTTCTATGGTTGGGTATCCAAGTGATGTTGAAGAAATTTATTTTGGGAAAAACAGTATATATTCGACAGAGGTAAAAAATAAGATTCTTGTGGATCTAACAACATCTACCCCAACTTTAGCGGAAAGAATTTATGAGACAGCTAAGGAAAAAGGTGCCGCCGCTTTGGATGCGCCAGTATCAGGAGGAGATCTTGGTGCGCAAAACGGAACTTTAACCATTATGGTTGGCGGCGATCAAACAGCCTATGAGCAAGTGTTACCACTATTTGAAATTATGGGTAAAAGTTATTCGTTGCAAGGCAAAGCCGGTGCAGGACAACACACAAAAATGGCCAATCAAATTATGATTGCTGGAACCATGACTGGAATGACTGAGATGCTTGTTTATGCAAAAGCGGCGAATCTAGATGTACCAAAGGTCTTAGAAACGTTAGGAGGCGGGGCAGCGCAAAACTGGTCAATGACAAATTACGCGCCACGCATTTTAAAAGCAGATTACTCTCCTGGCTTTTTCGTTAAGCACTTTATAAAAGACCTGAAAATTGCCCTAGATGAAGCGGAAAAAATGCAGCTTCAGCTACCTGCAACAAAATTGGCTACGGAGCTATACGAACAGTTAGCGGAACAAGGATTTGAGAATGATGGAACACAAGCTTTAATTAAATTGTGGTGGGAACAATCTTAAGTTAGATTTAGTAAAAAAATCATAAATTAATTGATGAAAATCAATGCAAGATACGGTCGGATTTGATACAATAAGACAGAATTGAGAAGAAGGGGGGCATCTAGATGAAACATTCACAATTAGTTGCCATTATTAAACGCTTAGAAGCAATGACTGAATCGACTGATAATGAAGTACAATTGCGTCGTTTTGAAAAAGAGGGCGTGGAAAAATGTACTGTAACTTATGATAATACAACAGAAACATTTGAGCTGACTGAAAGCGACAGCAAACAATCTTATCAATTTGATAACATCGACATCGTTGCGATGGAAATTTATGATTTGATTCAATAAAACGGGGAAACCCGTTTTTTTTGTACCTTTCTTTTTAGAAAAAGGGTTTCATATAATTTTTGATGATATTTTTATGAGGATTTCCTATTTTTTTCGCCAACCAAGGGCAAATCTTTTGAACTAATTAAGATTTAGTCGGAAGATATGATGAGGGAGGCAATATTATGTTAGATAAAGAAGTATACAATCAATTATTTAAACCATCTTTTTCACAAAAAACGCAAGTAACTTTTTGGGATGGTTCTACTAAAGAGTATGGAAATTCTGAGGGAGAAGTAGTATTCAAGATTATTTTTAATGAAAAAATCCCTGTAAAAGAATTAATCAACAACGCTTCTTTGGCACTTGGAGAAGCGTATATGGAAAAGAAAATTGAAATCGAAGGTGATATACAGGCTTTAATTTACGATGTGTATAACCAAGCCAACGGATTTTTCCATAATAATAATTTCAAAAAATGGATGCCGAAAGAAAAACACACAAAAAAACAATCAGCTCACGATATTCATAGCCATTATGATTTGGGAAATGATTTCTATGAGATGTGGTTGGATCGTACTCTAACTTATTCTTGTGCCTATTTCGAAACACCAGAGGATACATTGGAGCAAGCTCAAATTAACAAAGTGCATCACATTTTGAACAAATTGTTCATTCAACCTGGAGACACACTTTTAGATATCGGGTGTGGTTGGGGAACATTGATTTTGACTGCCGCAAAAGAATATAAGGTCAAGGCTAAAGGAATCACATTGAGTGAAGAGCAATATCAACATATTCAAGAAATTATTAAAAAAGAGAAGCTTGAAGATACGGTATCTGTTGAATTGATGGATTATCGGGATCTAAAAGGGACTTTTGATCACATTACAAGTGTTGGTATGTTCGAACACGTTGGGGCAGAAAACCTTCAGGAATATTTTAAGGTTGTTGAAAATCATTTGGCGCCAAGTGGAACTGCATTGATTCATGGAATTAGTCGTCAACAAGGCGGAGCGAAAAATGCTTGGATCAACCAATACATTTTTCCAGGGGGCTATATTCCAGGTGTAACTGAATTAGTCGGTCATATTACTGAAAATGATCTGCAGCTAATTGACCTTGAGAGTCTCCGTCGTGATTATCAATTAACTCTTGAACATTGGACGAAAAACTTCCACAATGTAGAAGAGAAAGTCATTGCGCAAAAAGATGAAGCTTTTTATCGAATGTGGGATCTCTATCTACAGGCTTGCGCGGCATCTTTTCAAGCTAGCAATATTGATGTTATCCAATATTTATTGGTTCATCCAAATAACAACAACATTCCAATGCATCGAAATGTATAAAAAAAGCGGGATTCCCGCTTTTTTTTATATGGAAAATTCCTTTGGTTATCAAAGTAAATTGAAAAGTAGATCAGTCAAATCCTCCTCGATTTAATCATTAATTTTTGGTTAATTGGAAAAATTTTGTTGCATTCAGAAATAAAATAAGATATAGTTTGAACATCAAATGATTTGATAATCAAACTAATTAGGTGAGGACATGGAAAGAAACTGGGAAGAATTAAATACCTATTTAGTTTCAATTTTCAACGATGTTCTGTCGATTGAAGAAAACGAACTAAAAAAATCACAATTCAGCGATTTGACGATTACAGAAATGCACACCATTGATGCAATCGGGATGTACAAAAAGAAAACGACCACAGAAGTTGCCAGGGAATTATTGGTAACAGTTGGGACCTTGACGACATCAATCAATCGCTTAGTGAAAAAGGGCTATGTAGAGCGAATCCGCAGTGAGGATGATCGCCGTGTGGTTAAACTAGGTTTGACAAAAAAAGGACGCTTAGTCTTTCGAGTTCATCAGCATTTTCATCATGAAATGGTCAAAAGTGCCATCAAGGATTTGAATGCAGAAGAGCAAGAGGTTTTCTTGAAGGCGCTAGTAAATCTATATAGTTACTTAGAGGAGATCAAATGAGTATGAGCTTCGGAAAAATAATTGCAACTGCGCGTTATTTACCTGAAAAAGTAGTGACGAATGATGACTTGGCAGAATGGATGGATACCT
The DNA here is from genome assembly GCF_051710765.1 of Enterococcus sp. DIV0170. NCBI lineage: Bacteria > Bacillati > Bacillota > Bacilli > Lactobacillales > Enterococcaceae > Enterococcus > Enterococcus sp. DIV0170. The sequence continues at coordinate 2,145,504 of NZ_JBIOLG010000001.1, read as the reverse complement.
CAGATGAGTGGATTCAATCACGAACTGGGATCAAGCAGCGCCACATCGCAGAAGTGGAGAATACTTCGGACATGTGCTTTCAGGTAGCGAAAAAACTGGTTGATAAGGCAGCAATAGACCCAATGGATTTGGATTTTATTATTGTCGCTACAATGTCACCAGACTACACATCACCTTCTGTGGCTTGTCAGGTTCAAGGACAACTTGGAGCAAAACAAGCGATGGCATTTGATGTAACGGCTGCCTGTGCTGGATTTGTTTATGCATTAGCAACCGCTGAAAATTTCGTTCGCAGTGGAATGAAGCGGGGAATCGTTATCGGTGGAGAGAAGACTTCGAAGCTTCTAGATTGGCAAGATCGTTCATCGGCTGTTCTGTTTGGAGATGGCGCCGCCGGTGTTTTGCTTGAGGCAAATGAAGAGCCTTCTATAATGAAGCAAATGCTGCGAGCGGATGGTGAGCGTGCCAATGCATTAACTTCCGGTTATCGCAAAAATAGTAATATCTTCCATGAAGAGGCAGAAACTAGTACGGGTTTATCAATGGACGGCCGTGGAATCTGGAACTTCGCCCTAAATGACGTAACCAAAAGTTTGAAAGAATTTATTGGTGAGGAGACAGTTGACTATTATCTTCTGCATCAAGCCAATAAACGAATCATTGAAAAAATCGCTCGCAAAATGAACGAGCCGATTGAGAAGTTTCCGATGAACCTAATGAATTATGGGAACACTTCGGCAGCAAGTATTCCTATTTTATTGGATGAACTTGTTGAAGCTAATATTTTATCATTAAACAGCAATCAAAAAGTGGTATTGACAGGCTATGGCGGTGGACTAGCATGGGGCAACCTGCTGATTCAGCTATAAGTTTGTTAAAAATATAAAACTAAAAACTTAAAATTATCGGAGGAAACAACTTATGACATTCGAAAAAATCCAAGACATTATCGTAGAAGAACTAGGAGTAGAAAAAGAAGAAGTAAAATTAGAAACAAATATCCAAGAAGATCTTGAAGCAGACAGCTTGGATCTATTCCAAATTATCAACGAAATCGAAGACGAGTTTGATGTGAAAATCGAAACTGAAGATGGCATTACAACTGTGAAAGATTTAGTTGAATACGTTGAAAAACAACAAAACGCTTAATTAATAAAATTTCGGGAAAAGGCTAGGCGTAAGGCCTGGCCTTTCCTGCTATTAGGAGACGATCATGAAAACAGCATTCTTGTTCAGTGGGCAGGGCGCTCAATATGTCGGAATGGGCAAAGAGTTATACCAGCAGGAGAAAATCGTAAAAGAAACATTTGAAGAAGCTAGTGATTTACTGGGCTTTTCAATGGAAGACTTATGCTTCGAAGAAAACGATCAATTAAATGAGACGAAATATACTCAGCCAGCAATTTTAACAGTCAGCACCGCTTTTTTGCGTGTGTTAATCGATAAAGGTTTTCGAGCGGATGCAGTAGCAGGACTAAGCCTAGGGGAGTACACTGCTTTGGTTGCTTCTGAAGCATTAAAATTCAGTGATGCAGTAAGACTGGTTCATAAACGTGGGCAATTCATGAGTGAAGCAGCACCTACTGGCAGTGGCAAGATGGTAGCTGTCATGAATACTGAGGCAGAAGTGGTTGAAGAATGCTGCAAACAGGCCTCTGCCATCGGAATTGTTTCACCAGCAAACTATAATACTCCGCAACAAATTGTGATTGGCGGCGAAACTGCTGCAGTTGAAAAAGCGGAAGAATTATTGCAAGCTGCTGGAACAAAGCGAATGATTCCATTGAATGTTAGCGGTCCTTTCCACACAGCATTATTGGAACCAGCTAGCAAACGGTTGAACGAAGTGTTACAAACAATCTCATTTAGCGAGATGCAAGTACCAGTTATCTCAAATACTACTGCGGAGATCATGCCTCAGGATGAAATCATTTCCTTATTAACAAAACAGGTGATGTCACCGGTTCGTTTTAGCGACAGTGTTTTAACGTTAAAAGAACTTGGTATTGAACGTTTGATTGAGGTTGGTCCTGGAAAAACGCTGACTGGTTTTATTAAGAAAATTGATCGGTCACTTGCGACTAGTCGTGTAGAAGATGTAAAAACATTGGCAGACACAATCAGCTTTTTAGGAGGTTCGAATGGAACTAACGAATAAAACAGTATTCATTACCGGCAGCAGTCGTGGGATCGGCTGGGGGATTGCTAAGGCATTTGCTGAAGCTGGTGCGAACATTGTATTGAATGGTCGCAAAGCCATCCCTGCAGATAAAATTGCGGAAATCGAAAGTTTCGGGGTGAAATGCAGCAGCATTTGTGGAGATATCAGCTCTTTCGAAGAAGCAGGTAACATGATCAAGGAATGTGAGGAGTGCTTAGGTTCGATTGATATTCTAGTCAACAATGCCGGCATCACAAAAGATCAGTTACTTTTACGGATGAAGCCGGAAGATTTCGATGCAGTTATGGACATTAATCTAAAGGGTACCTTCAATATGACTCAGCAGGTTTTGAAAAAAATGATGAAAAAACGTGCGGGAGTTATTATTAATCTTTCCAGTGTTGTTGGTTTGATTGGAAATGTCGGTCAAAGCAATTATGCAGCAAGTAAAGCAGGCGTAATTGGCTTTACTAAAGCAGTAGCAAGAGAGGTAGCTCCGCGAGGGATTACCTGCAATGCGATTGCTCCAGGGTTTATCAAAACAGATATGACAGATGAACTGAATGATAAAGTCAAAGAACAAATGGAAGGTCAAATTCCCTTAAAATGTTTTGGTAGTGTGGATGATGTAGCAAAAGCGGCTCTATTTCTAGCACAAAACAGTTACATCACCGGTCAGGTATTGAACGTTGATGGCGGAATGGTCATGTAAAGAAAGGACGGAATAAAATGAATCGTGTCGTAATTACAGGCTTTGGTGTTGTCTCACCAATTGGTAATAATGAAGAAACATTTTTAAATAATTTAAAAGAAGGAAATCATGGGTTCGGTCCAATCACGCGCTTTGATGCCAGTGAAACAGGTGTCACTTTAGCAGGTGAAGTCAAAGATTTACCTTTAGAAAAATATTTTGTTAAAAAAGATACTAAACGAATGGAAACCTACTCGTTGTATGCCATTTATTCAGCGCTTGAAGCGATGGAAATGAGCGGGATTAACACTGAAGAAGAAGATATGGAACGTTTCGGTGTGATGATCGGTTCCGGTGTCGGCGGTTTAGGAACGATCCAGGATCAGGTCTTGAAAATGGATGCAAAGGGTCCGGCACGAGTATCTCCGATGTTTGTTCCGTTAGCAATTGCTAATATGGCAGCAGGGAATGTCGCCTTACGGATTGGTGCGAAAGGTATTTGTACTAGTACTGTAACTGCGTGTGCCAGTGGAACACATTCAATCGGTGAAGCATTCCGTAATATTAAGCATGGCTATTCTGATGTGATCATAGCTGGGGGAGCTGAATCCTGTATCAATAAAATCGGTATCGCCGGTTTTGCGGCATTAACAGCATTAAGTACCTCAGAAGATCCAAATCGTGCATCAATCCCCTTCGATAAAGATCGAAATGGATTTGTAATGGGTGAGGGAGCTGGTGTTTTAGTCTTAGAATCATTGGAGCACGCTCAAAAACGTGGTGCAACTATCTTAGGCGAAGTTGTAGGCTATGGAGCCACATGTGATGCGTACCATATGACTTCACCTACTCCTGATGGCGATGGTGCCGCAAGAGCGATCACGGCAGCAATTGAAGAAGCAGGAATTCAACCAGAAGAAGTAAACTATGTAAATGCTCACGGGACAAGTACCCCACCTAATGATGTGGCTGAAAGTAAGGCAATTGCGACAGCCTTAACTGACAATGCATATGTCAGCAGCACTAAATCATTGACGGGACATTTATTAGGTGGAGCTGGCGGTGTTGAAGCAGTTGCTTCATTGATGGCACTCCAGCACCAATTTATTCCGCCAACCGCAAATATTCAAGAATTAGATCCAGAAGTTAAGACAAATGTTGTTGTGAACGAAGCAAAAGAAACAACGGTAAATTACGCCGTAAGTAATTCTCTAGGTTTTGGCGGTCACAACGCTGTGATCTGTTTGAAACGCTGGGAGGACTAAAAATGGAGATCAATGAAGTCAAAGAACTGTTGAATCAATTTAATGATTCTAACCTAACCGAGTTTGATTTACGGGAAGGCAGTTTTGAATTATACATGAATAAAAATCAAACGAGTCGACAAACCGCAGCACCAGTGAAAACTGAGCAGGTTACTGAAGTTGCACCCGTAGTATCGAATACACCAGCAGCTTCGAACTTGGAAGCAGAGTCTACACCTGTTGCTGAAAATAAAGGGACTGGTCAGGTAATCACTTCCCCTATCGTTGGGATCGTTTATTTACAGCCGTCGCCAGAACAAGAAGCCTATAAATCAGTGGGTGATACTGTAAAACAAGGGGAAACAGTCTGCATCATTGAAGCGATGAAGCTGTTGAATGAAATCACAAGTGATTTCGATGGAACTATCACTGAGATTTTGGTGGAAAATGAAGATGTTGTTGAATATGGACAACCATTGTTTCGTATTAGCTAGGAGGAGAACTACATGTTAACGATCGAAGAAATCAAAGAAATTATTCCGCATCGCTACCCAATGTTATTGATTGATCGCGTAGAGGAATTGGAACCAGGAAAAAGTATCAAAGCAAAGAAAAACGTTTCTGTTAATGAACCGTTCTTTCAAGGACATTTTCCTCACGAACCAGTAATGCCCGGCGTGCTGATCGTCGAAGCAATGGCTCAAGCCGGAGCAGTTGCTTTGTTATCAATGGATGAATTTAAAGGGAAAACGGCTTATTTCGGTGGAATTGATAAAGCAAAATTCCGTAAGAAAGTTGTTCCAGGAGATACCTTAGTTTTAGAAGTAGAATTAACAAAAGTTCGTTCTTCAGCAGGTTGTGGAAAAGGCATCGCCTATGTCGATGGCAAAAAAGTAGCCGAAGCAGAACTGACTTTTATGATTGGATAGATGTTTATGTTTTCAAAAATATTAATCGCCAATCGTGGCGAAATCGCTGTACGAATTATCCGTGCCTGTCGTGAATTAGGAATTCAGACAGTTGCGGTTTATTCAGAAGCGGATAAAGAAGCGTTGCACACCGAGATGGCAGATGAAGCGATTTGTATCGGACCAGCTCGTTCTAGTGAGTCCTATCTAAATATGCAGGAAATTCTAAGCGCAGCGATCGTGACGAACGCCGAAGCCATCCACCCAGGGTTCGGTTTCTTATCTGAAAATAGCTTATTTGCGACAATGTGTGCCGAATGCAACATTAAATTCATCGGACCAAGCGAAAAAACTATTGATGCGATGGGAAATAAAATTCATGCGCGCCAGTTGATGCAAAAAGCAGGTGTCCCTGTAATTCCTGGTAGTGACGGAGCCATCGACACACTGGAAGAAGCAGAGAAATTAGCAGATAAAATCGGATATCCGGTTATGTTGAAGGCTGCTGCTGGCGGCGGTGGAAAAGGAATTCGTAAAGTTCCTACGAAAAATGAACTTGAAAAAAATTTCTTGTCGGCCAAATCAGAGGCTAAAGCAGCCTTTGGTGATGATGCCATGTATATGGAAAAAATTATTTATCCAGCTCGGCATATTGAAGTTCAAATCTTGGGAGATCAGCAAGGTCATGTGATTCATTTAGGAGAACGTGATTGTTCGTTGCAACGAAATAATCAAAAAGTCTTAGAAGAAGCTCCTTCTGTCGTTATTGGTGAAGAAAATCGTAAGATGCTCGGTGATATTGCCGTTAAAGCTGGAAAGGCTGTAAATTACGAAAGTGCTGGAACAATTGAATTTCTTCGAGATGAAGAGGGAAATTTCTACTTCATGGAAATGAATACTCGAATTCAAGTGGAACATCCAATTACTGAGATGATTACAGGCATTGATATTGTGAAGAAACAGATCAAAATCGCTGCGGGAGAGCTATTGGGGTTGAAGCAGTCAGACGTGAAGTTTCATGGACACTCGATTGAATGTCGAATAAATGCTGAAAATCCAGCATTTAACTTTGCGCCATCTCCTGGTAAGATTAAAACACTTCTTTTGCCTAGCGGAGGGCTAGGACTGAGAGTAGATAGCGCGATGTATAGCGGTGTGACAATTCCACCATATTATGATTCAATGATTGCGAAGATCATCGTTCATGGTGAAGATCGTTTTGATGCACTAATGAAGATGCAGCGTGCTTTAGGCGAATTCGTTTCTGATGGTGTAATTACTAACGTTGAATTTCAGATGGATTTAATCAGTCATCCAAGTGTTTTATTTGGTGATTATGATACAAGCTTCTTGCAAAAAACATTTTTACCTGAGTGGCAGCAAAGCGAGTAGGAGGAATATAGGTGGGACTTTTTAACAAGAAAAAAAACTACATTCGAATCAATCCTAACCGCGACAGTGTACCAACAACGAAACCAACTGTACCGGATGATATGTGGGCCAAATGTCCAAACTGTAAACGTACCTTGTATAAAAAAGAAATTGGTACTGAAAAAGTTTGTCCTCATTGCGGCTATAGCTTCCGAATAAGTGCTTGGGAACGATTGGCTCTGACGATTGATGAAAAAAGTTTTATTGACTGGGACAACCAACTAGAACAAAGAAATCCGATCGATTTTCCGGAGTATTTAAAAAAAATAGAGTCAATGAAGGAAAAAACAGGCTTGGATGAAGCTGTACTGACAGGAAAAGCAACAATCAATGGACAAATAGTGGCCATTGGTGTGATGGATGCCAATTTCATTATGGGAAGTATGGGTACTGTTGTAGGTGAAAAAATCACTCGGCTTTTTGAAAAGGCGGTAGATGAAGAGTTACCTGTTGTTCTTTTCACTGCCTCAGGTGGTGCTCGAATGCAAGAAGGAATCTTCTCATTGATGCAGATGGCCAAGATTTCTGCAGCTGTTAAGCGTCATAGTAACGCGGGACTGCTTTATATTACTGTTTTAACAGATCCAACTACTGGAGGAGTTACTGCCAGCTTTGCAATGGAGGGCGATGTTATTTTAGCCGAACCGCAAACCTTAGTTGGATTTGCTGGACGACGGGTAATTGAACAAACGATACGTCAACAGCTACCAGACGATTTTCAAAAAGCTGAGTTTCTTTTACAGCATGGATTTATTGATCAAATTGTTCCAAGAATGATGTTGAAAGATCGTTTATCGCAATTATTGGCATTTCATCAACAGAAGGGCTGGTGTGAAGAATGAGTCTAACTGCTGGAGAAATTGTTAAGTTGGCCAGACATCAAGAGCGTTTGACTAGCCTAGACTATTTCGAAAAAATTTTCACTGACTTTCAAGAGCTCCATGGTGATCGCCATTTTGGAGATGATCCTGCAATTGTTGGGGGTATCGCTAATTTGGCTGGAAAACCAGTCACAATTATTGGTATTCAAAAAGGAGCCAACCTGAAAGAGAACATGGATCGTAATTTTGGACAACCCAATCCTGAAGGTTATCGCAAAGCGTTACGATTAATGAAGCAAGCTGAAAAATTCCATCGTCCTGTTATTTGCTTTGTCAATACTCCAGGAGCCTTTTGCGGCGTAGAGGCAGAAGAACGTGGGGAAGGCGAAGCAATCGCCCGTAATCTTTTAGAGATGTCAGATTTAAAAGTTCCAATCATTTCTATCGTAACTGGTGAAGGTGGAAGTGGCGGTGCATTAGCTTTAGCTTTGGCTGATGAGGTTTGGATGATGGAATACAGTATTTACGCGATCCTTTCACCTGAGGGCTTTGCATCAATCCTTTGGAAAGATGGGAAACGTGCTGACGAAGCTGCTGAGTTAATGAAAATTACCGCTGCAGAATTACTTGAGTTGGACGTGATTGACCGTGTGATTCCTGAAACACTAAGAGGTAAAAAATTAAGTGAGGAAAAAATTATTCGTATGTTGAAAAAATCTTTAATCGAAAAACTCACTGAGCTCTCTCAATACTCAAAAGAAGAATTGATTGAGAAGAGATATCAACGCTTTCGTAAATTTTAATCCTCAAAAAGACGGCTATAGCCGTCTTTTTTTATACGTAAATACCCTTGATAATAAATAAATATACATAAATAGGTAGTAAAAACGAAATTATATGCTATACTATTAAAAAAGATTATGGGGGAAGGGTTATGAAAAAAGGGTTGAAGATTGTTTTAGGTATGGTACTAATAGTTTTATTTGCGGCATGCGGTAATCAGAAGGAAGAAGAAAAATTAGATACTATAAAAAAGGATGGAGTCATCAAAGTAGCCACTTCACCAGATTATGCGCCATTTGGATTCCATACAACAATGGATGGTAAAGATAAAATCGTCGGGGCTGATATTGAAATGATGGAAACTATCGCTAAAAAAATGGGTGTAAAAGTGGAATGGCTGGATATGAGTTTTAATGCAGTCTTAGCTGCTGTAAAAGAAGGAAAAGCCGATGTAGCGGTGTCAGCAATTTCGGTTACTAGTGAACGTGAGGAAAGTTTTGATTTCACTACAGATTATTATACATCGCCTCAAGTAATCGTTATCAATAAGCAGCATGAAGATGAATTTACATCAATTGATCATTTTTCCGATAAGCAAGTCGGTGCTCAAAAGGGGACCATTCAAGAAAATATTGTAAAATCACAAATGACAGATGCTAAATTAGTGTCGATTGAAAAGCTGCCGAATATTTTCTTAGAGGTAAAAAATGGTTCTTTAGATGGTTTAGTTGTTGAGAAGACTGTAGCCGACGCCTACGTGAGTAAAAATCCAGAATTAATGATTGCGAATATTCCATTGAAAAGTATGAAGGAGGATTCTCTATGTATCGCTGTTCCTAAAGGAAATAAAAAATTAGTAGCGGCGCTTAATAAGCATATAAAAGAGTTAAAGGAAACTGGAGAAATTGAAAAAATGGTGGAGAAGAATAATCAATTAGCGCAAGAAAGTGGAAATTAAAATATTTATACACTTGCAATTGAATATATACAATATATAAACCTAATTTCGAATTATATCTAATATTTATACAACTATTTGCTTGTTTTATGAAAATTTCATGCTATAATAAATTCATTGAAAAAAGGATTCACTATTTAGGAGGAAACAGGATGAAGAAAATTACCGGCTTAGTAATGACATTAGTAGCACTATTCACTCTAGCAGCATGTGGAGGAGGCGGAGATAAAACTGCCGATTCATCAAATGCAAAATCAGAAGACCAATTAGCAGCAATTAAGAAAGCTGGCGTATTAAAAGTAGCTACCTCTGCTGATTACGCACCATTTGAATTCCATACAATGGTAGATGGAAAGGATAAGATTGTTGGTGCTGACATTGACTTAGTCAATGCGATAGCAAAAGAACTTGGTGTGAAGGCTGAAGTATCTGATATGAGTTTTAATACAGTGCTGGCATCTTTAAAAGAAGGAAAATCAGATATTGCTATCTCTGCAATTTCTGCAACACCAGAACGGAAAGAACAATTTGACTTTACTGACAACTACTACAATCCACCACAAGTAGTAATCATCAATAAGAAAAATCAAGACAAATTTACAAGTTTAGATGCTTTAAAAGATAAAAACGTCGGGGCACAAAAAGGCTCAATCCAAGAAGATGTAGTAAAAACACAAATGAAAGATGCAAAATTAGTTTCAATCGAAAAGGTTCCTAACATGGTCATCGAAGTAAATAGTGGTTCATTGGATGCGATGGTTGTAGAAAAAACAATTGCAGAATCTTATGTACAGCAAAATCCTGATTTGATGATTGCAAACATTGATTTAGAGGCATCTAAAGATGAAGCTTTTGCCATTGCATTGCCAAAAGGCAGTGAAGAATTACAAACAGAGATCAATAAAATCATTAAAAAGTTAAATGATGAAGGCAAGATTGATGAGTTTGTTAAACAAAATCACGAATTAGCCGAAAAATCATCAGAAGAATAGAGGAAGCATGTTTTGGACTTTTCTTTTTTAGATAAATACTTATCTTACTTCGTTTCAGGAGCGGGAATCACAGTGATTATCTCGCTTGTGACAGTTTGTTTAGGGACTTTAATAGGATTGGCTATGGCTCTTTTAAAGCTGTCTAAACATAAACCTTTAAACTGGTTAGCAAATATCTATATCGAAGTGCTTCGCGGTACTCCGATGTTGCTGCAAATCACGATTGGGTTTCTGATTTTACAGGGATTTTTCCCATCTACTGATTTGAACGTCGGTGTATTGACCGTTGGTTTAAATCGTTTAATTCCAGGTATGATTGTTTTATCCTTGAATTCTGGAGCATATGTTGCGGAAATCATTCGTGGGGGAATCACAGCTGTAAACTTCGGACAAACCGAGGCAGCTCATTCATTAGGACTGCGTCCATCTCAAACAATGCGCTATGTGATTTTACCACAAGCGTTAAGAAACATTTTACCGCCTTTAGGGAATGAATTTATTACTTTGATTAAAGATTCTTCTCTACTTGCAACGATAGGAATTAACGAATTAATGGGATCCGCTCAAATCGTTGTTTCTAATTCCTATATTCCATTGGAACCCTTAATTGTCGCTGCGGTTGTTTATTTCGTGATGACCTTCATCACTTCCCGCTTAGTGAACTTATGGGAGAAAAAACTTGGAAAAGGGTATCAGCGATAAGGAGCAGAGGTGAGTAAAATGACAGAAGCATTGATTCAAATTGAACATTTAAATAAAAAATTTGGTGATAACGAGGTTCTTAAAGACATTTCAGCAGAGATCACACCTGGAGAAGTTGTTGTAATTATCGGACCATCTGGATCTGGGAAAAGTACGTTTTTACGTTGCGTTAATTTATTAGAGGTTCCTACTTCTGGTACGATCAGGTTTGAAGGAACCGATATTACAGATAAAAAGAACGATATTTTCAAGACGAGAGAAAAGATGGGTATGGTGTTTCAACAGTTTAATTTATTTCCTAATATGACTGTTTTAGATAACATTACCTTGTCCCCTATTAAAGTTAAAGGAATGGCTAAACCTGAGGCAGAAAAAATAGCTAAAGAGCTGTTGGAAAAAGTTGGTTTGTCTGAAAAAGCGACTGCTTATCCGCAATCTTTATCCGGAGGACAACAGCAACGGATTGCTATTGCTCGAGCATTAGCGATGCAACCAGATGTCATGCTTTTTGATGAACCAACTTCTGCGCTTGATCCTGAAATGGTTGGGGATGTTCTGCAAGTAATGCAGCAATTGGCTAAAGAAGGAATGACGATGATGATCGTTACCCATGAAATGGGTTTTGCTAAAGAGGTGGGAGATAGGGTAATTTTTATGGACGGTGGAGTAATCGTTGAAGAAGGCACTCCTGAAGAAGTTTTCGATCATACTAAGAATCCTAGAACTATCGATTTCTTATCAAAAGTATTATAAAATTAGTAAGACTAGGCGAAGAAAGCCTAGTCTTTTTTTAAACCTTTGTACCCAAATGTAGAGTTTTCAAAAAATTTGCGTTATAATCAGGTTTTGTAGAAGTATAAATAAAGTTATAGGAGTTGCCATGTTAGATAAATTCAAACCAACGTGGATGGTCGAAGCCATTTATCAAATAACCCCGGAACAATTGAAGGCTCACGGATTTAAAGCAGTGTTAACGGATTTGGATAATACGCTAATTGCTTGGAACAATCCGAATGGGACAAAAGAGCTGATTGATTGGCTAAAAATGATGGATGAAGCAGGAATTCCTGTGGTTGTTGTATCAAATAATAAAGCCAGTCGGGTCGCGAAGGCTTTAGAAAGCTTTCAATTAGATTTTGTTTCACGGGCAATGAAACCTTTTTCTGTAGGAATAAAAAATGCGCAGAAACAATTAGGCGTTTCTAAAGATGAGATTGTTATGATTGGCGACCAAGTAATGACAGATATTCGCGGGGCAAGCGCAGCAGGAATCCGTAGTATTCTTGTTCGACCGATTCTTGATACAGATGGATGGAATACGCGGATCAATCGATTTTTTGAACGTCGTGTCATGCATATTTTATTGCGCAAAGACCCTGAAATGAAATGGAAGAGTGAATTATAAATGGAAGAAGAATTATTTTGTATCGGTTGTGGCGCGAAGATTCAGACCGAGCATCCGAATGAATTAGGTTATACTCCGCAGTCAGCTTTAGAAAAGGGCTTAGCAAATGGTGAAGTTTATTGTCAACGCTGCTTCCGCTTGCGCCACTACAATGAAATTCAAGATGTATCATTAACGGATGATGATTTTTTACGTTTGCTGAATGAGCTTGGAAAAGCAGACGCGTTGATTGTGAATGTGGTGGATATTTTTGATTTTAATGGTTCACTGATTCCAGGCTTACATCGATTTGTTGGTGATAACCCAGTCCTATTAGTTGGGAACAAGGTTGATTTGCTGCCTAAGTCCTTAAAGCGAGGTCGCCTAACTCAATGGATGCGTGAACGTGCCCACGAGGAAGGGCTGCGCCCAGTGGATATTTTATTAACGAGTGCACGCAAAGCAAATGAAATGGCCGAACTATTAGAGAAAATTGAAGAGTACCGGGATGGTCGCGATGTATATGTAGTTGGTGTGACAAATGTAGGCAAGTCAACATTGATTAATCAAATCATCAAACAAACCGCTGGTGTACAAGATTTAATTACGACCTCTCAGTTTCCTGGAACGACATTGGATAAGATAGAAATTCCACTGGATGATGGTCATTATCTTTTTGACACTCCAGGAATTATTCATCGTCATCAGATGGCTCATTATCTTGGAAAAAAAGATTTGAAAATTATTGCGCCCCATAAAGAAATTAAACCAAAAGTTTACCAGTTAAATGCTGGTCAAACGTTATTCTTAGGTGGATTGGCTCGATTTGACTTTATTCAGGGAGAGCGCGCATCCTTTATTGCCTATGTGTCAAATGACATTGATCCGCATCGAACAAAATTAGAAAAAGCGGATGCCTTTTATGAGAAGCACGTTGGAGGATTATTGCAGCCGCCACGTCCAGATGAGGTAGAAGATTTTCCAGAGTTAGTTCGCTTTGAATTTTCAATTAAAGAAAAAACCGATATTGTTTTTGCTGGATTAGGCTGGGTAACCGTATCAAAACCAGCAGTAGTCGCTGGCTGGGCACCAAAGGGTGTAGATGTTTTGACCCGAAAAGCATTGGTCTAAAAACTTTCATCTAAAATAAGGGGAGTATTAATGAAACTAAGAGGAAAACAAAAACGTTTCTTGCGTAGTCAGGCACATCACTTACAACCGATTTTCCAAATTGGAAAAAACGGGATGAATGAGGCAGCAATTGTTCAAATTGCTGAAGCGTTGGAGAAAAGAGAATTAATAAAAATTAATTTATTACAAAATACTGATGAGATTGCTGAAGATGTAGCACATGTTTTAGAAGAAAAGATCCATTGCCAGATTGTTCAAATTATTGGACGTGTATTAGTATTGTACAAGGCTTCAAGTAAAGAAAAATATCAAAAGATTTCAAAAGAAGTTCAAAGTATCTAAACAATGATTGATCAAAAATTAAGGGGGAGTAACCGTTGTATCAGGATGTCTTAACGATTCCAAAAGTTGAATCACTAACAGATACTATGCTGCCAAAGAAGCAGGTAGGACTGCTAGGGGGGAATTTTAATCCTATCCATCACGCGCACCTAATGATCGCTGAGCAGGTGGGACAAAAAATGGGATTTGATGAAGTACACCTGTTGCCGAGTTATTTACCGCCGCATGTGGATGAAAAGAAGACTATTGATAGCGAGCATCGACTTGCGATGGTCAAGCTGGCAATTGAAGATAATCCTTTTTTGTCAGTGGATACTAGAGAACTGGCTCGAAAAGGGAAAAGCTATACCTTTGATACAATGCTAGAGTTAACCACAGAAAATCCAGATACGGAGTATTATTTTATCATTGGTGGAGACGAAGTAGCCTATCTGCCTAAGTGGCACCGGATTGATGAGCTTGTGCGTATCGTCAACTTCGTAGGGGTTAAACGGGCCGGCTATGCACTAGAGAGCCCATACCCAATTATTTGGGTAGATGTTCCAGAGATACAGCTGTCTTCATCCTACATTCGAAAGCAAGTGAATCAGGGATGCTCTATTCGGTATCTGGTACCAGATCGTGTACGAGAGTATATTGCGGAAGAAGGATTGTATCTTGATGAAGTATAGTGATAGATATACAGTAATGGATCGTGAGGCATTGATGCAAGCCGTTCAAATGCGAATGAGTGAGCGACGTTTTAAACATGTGTTGGGTGTAGAAGAAACTGCGATTGCTTTGGCAGAGCAGTTTGGTGAATCGCCAGAAAAAGCGAGTATCGCTGCCTTAACCCATGATTATGCTAAGGAACGTTCAGATGAAGAATTCCAACTTGCGATTGAACGAGGAAATTACGCAAATAAAACAGAGCTATTAAAATATGGTAACGCTATTTGGCACGGTCTTGTTGGTGCGGAGTTTGTGGCTCGTGAGCTGAATATTTCAGATGAGGAAATATTAAATGCGATCCGTCTCCACACAACGGGAGCGGCAGAGATGACGTTGTTAGATAAAATAATTTACGTGGCAGATTATATTGAACCAGGGAGATCTTTCCCTGGTGTTGAAGATGCACGTGTGATTGCTTTGAGGGATTTAGATCAGGCAGTCGCATTTGAAACAAAACATACGCTGGCTCATTTAATTGAGGCGGAGAATCCAGTCTATCCGAAAACAATTGAAACGTATAATCGGTGGGTTGCTGGGATAAAATAATGATTGAATGAAGCAACTAAGTATTCTAGTTGTTTAGAAGAATGTCGTATGGTATGAAAAATAAGGAGGAGAATTATCATAGATAGTAAAAATATGTTAGAAATCGCCGTTAAAGCAGCTGATTCAAAGCGAGCAGTTGATATTGTGGCATTAAACGTTTCAAAGGTATCATTATTGGCGGATTATTTCATGATTTGTTCAGCAAACTCTGATCGTCAAATCAATGCTATTGTAGATGAAATCGTTGATAAAGAGGAAGAGGCGCAAGTAGAAGTTAAACGTATTGAAGGAAAAGATGGCGGTAAATGGGTCTTGATTGACTTAGGTGATGTAATTGTCCATGTATTTAGCACGTCAGAGCGCGAATTTTATAATTTAGAAAAACTGTGGTCAGATGCACCACTTGAAAATATCGAGGCTTGGTTAGACTAATGGCTTATGAAACATTTGCTTTTGTTTATGACGAGGTGATGGATGATTCTTTATATCAGCAATGGTTGGATTTTTCATTGCGTCATCTACCCAAAGAAACCAATCAACTATTAGAATTAGCTTGTGGGACTGGTGCATTAGCAGTAGAATTTGCAAAAAAGGATTTTGACGTGACTGGTTTAGATTTATCAGAAGAAATGCTGACACTTGCCAATGACCGTGCTCTTCAAGAGGGGGTTGCAGTCAATTGGATTGCTGGAGATATGCTGGATTTAACGGATATTGGAAGCTATCATGCTGTAACCTGTTTCTCTGATTCTCTTTGCTATATGCAGGATGCCTCACAAGTTAAGCAAGTTTTTGAAGGGGTCTATCAGTTGTTGAAGGAAGCAGGAACATTTATTTTTGACGTTCATTCAACTTACCAAATTGACACGATCTTTCCTGAATATAGTTATCACGATCAGACTGAGGATTTTGCCTTTTTATGGGATAGCTATCCTGGCGATTCGGACCACAGTATTGAACACTTTTTGACTTTTTTTGTAAAACAGGAAGAGGAGATATTTGAGCGGTTTGATGAATTGCACAAAGAGAGAACCTATCCTTTAGATATGTATCAAAAAATGCTTACTGAGGTTGGATTTAAAGTGGAAGTCTTCGCAGATTTTATGGATGAATATCCAAATGAAAAAAGCAAACGTTGGTTTTTTGTTTGTAATAAGTAACCGAGAGAAATCTCGGTTTTTTTGTGAATTTTTTATTGAGAGAATGTACAGAATAGCAAGTAAATGATAGTAAGTGAGGAGTCGAAAAATGCGAAGTTGCGGAATCGTTGTTGAGTACAACCCATTTCATAATGGACACCGTTATCATGCAGAAAAAGCACGAGAATTAAGCGGTGCGGATATTGTTGTTGCAGTGATGAGTGGTAACTTTCTACAAAGAGGTGAGCCTGCAATCACTGACAAATGGTCTCGTGCAGCAGCGGCATTAGAGAATGGGGTTGACCTCGTGGTCGAGCTACCTTTTTCATGGGCAGTTCAATCTGCAGACTATTTTGCTAAGGGAAGCATTAAATTATTGCAGGCACTCAAGTGTAATGCGCTCTGTTTTGGCACAGATAATGAACACCAATTTGACTATGCGGATTATGGACGCTTCTTTATTGAGGAGAAGCCTGCTATTGATCAATTATTTCATGAGTTACCAATTGGATGGAGTTATCCTGAAAAAATGGCAGAGGTGGTTTCACAGCTCTATCCGAAGGCGCAGAATTTTCCACCCAATCATATTTTAGGACTGAGCTATGCGAAGGAAAATGCGTTGTATGCACAACCGATGGAAATTTTTCCTTTAGCTAGGATGGATCAAGGCTATCACGACGAGTCATTAATCATGGATCAGTTTGCAAGTGCTACAGGAATCCGACATGCAGTATTCGCAGGCGAGGATATATCCGCTTTTGTTCCTAATAAGACGTTGGAAGAGTTACGAAATACGCAAATATCGTGGTCAGATTTCTGGCCCTACTTAAATTATCAACTTCGTGCAAACTCCTTAAGCGACCTTCGAGAAATCTATCAAATGAGAGAAGGGGTTGAGCATCGTTTAATCGAGCAGGAAGCGGCCAGCTTTTCAGAATACCTGCAGCTAATTAGTACCAAACGATATACTCAGCCACGATTACAGCGACTTTTGACCTATGTTTTGTTGCAGATCAAAGAAACAGAAATAATCGCTGAGCAAGAAAACTCAATGCTTCATATATTAGGTTTTACTGAAAAGGGTCAAGCGTATCTAAACAAACGAAAAAAACAGTTTACTTTACCGATTGCAGCAAAAATTGGTCAAAAAGAAAAAGAGAAACATTTTTTGACTTATCGTGCCGATCAGATCTATCAATTGATCCATCCACAAGAACAAACAATTGGACGATTTCCTATTCAAGCATAAAAATACTTTCCAAAGCTTAAATGAGCCGTTATAATGAGAAAGTATGAAATTAACGAAAGAGAAGTGAAAACATGGGACGTAAATGGGCGAATATCGTAGCAAAAAAGACTGCGAAAGATGCAAATAACAGTAAAATTTACGCTAAATTTGGAATCGAGATTTATGCAGCAGCAAAATCAGGTGAACCTGATCCGCATGCAAATCAAAAATTACGTTTCGTAATCGAACGTGCTAAAACGTATAATGTGCCAAAACATATTATTGATCGCGCAATTGAAAAAGCGAAGGGGTCAGGAGACGAAACTTTCCAAGAATTACGTTATGAAGGCTTTGGCCCTAATGGTTCAATGGTAATTGTTGATGCCTTAACGAATAATGTAAACCGGACAGCATCAGACGTTCGTGCAGCATTTGGCAAGAACGGTGGAAATATGGGTGTCTCTGGTGCAGTTGCTTATATGTTTGACAACACTGCGTTATTCGGCTTCTCAGGTGAAGATGCAGATGAAATTTTAGAATATCTGATGGACAAGGAAATTGATGTTCGTGATGTTGTGGATGAAGAGGGTCAAGTTATCGTTTACGGAGAACCCGAAGACTTCAATGCAATTCAAGAAGCTTTAAAAGAAAAAGGGATCACAGAATTTTCAGTCGCAGAAATGCAAATGATTCCACAAAACGAAGTAACTTTAACTGGGGAAGATTTAGAAAAATTTGAAAAGATGATCGATGTGTTGGATGAACTAGAAGATGTTCAACAGGTCTATCACAATGTTGAGTTAGAAGACTAGCTTATAAAAAAACCATTCAACTCTAATAAGAGCTGAATGGTTTTTTATTAAAGCTTTCTATTCGAAAGAAGTCTGTACATATAAGTTTTCGGGAATTGTTTCTAGTAAAGGACTTTTCTTTCCAATGACTAAAAGATTCAGTTCGTGCATCGCACGAGTACAAACGGTGTAAAGAATTAATTTATCTTGCTCTGTGTAATAATTCTCTGGTGAGACGTTCCAAGCAAAGACACGATCAAATTCTAACCCTTTTGCTAAATAAGTGGGAATAATAATCAGACTTTTCTTCATAAAATCTTCTTCATCAGTCAACAACTGTACGTGATCTTTTTGTTCGGAGGTCAATTGATCATAAAGCGTCTGACATTCTTCGACTGTTTTTGCGATAATAGCTGTGCGCCAGTATTTAGCTAGTTCGGCTGTTTCGTCAATTTGATGAATTAACCCATCAATCATTTGACGTGTTTCATTCGCATAATAAACTTTTGGTAGGTCGCCAACTCGTGCAGTTAATTCAACTCGATTTTCTTGAGTCAGAAACTGATTTGCAAAATGAGTGATTTCTTCCGTCGAACGATAACTAGTCGTTAATTCAAAATGCGTCAAAGCTTGATCAGGAAAAATTTCTTCTAAGGAATGAACCATGCTTTCATTACCAAAGACCTTTTGGTTTAAATCGCCGCACAACGTATAGGTTGCTCTTGGATATAAATGACGTAGCAAAGCCACCTGGGCTGGAGAGAAATCCTGCATTTCATCAATAAAAATGAAGCGAGCCTTTTGTTTTACGTCGAGTGGATGAATGGACTTCATCAGAAGAAACAGCAAGGTCCCGTCTTCTAAACTGATATCTTTTCGCTTGAAGTCCTTTAATAGCTCTTCAAGCATAGTTTTCCAATTACCCTCTGTCAATTGATAATCTGCTAATAAACGTTTCGGCAGGCTTTGCAAAAAATGCAAGTATTGCTTCGCATAATTAATGAATCCGAAACGATTGATTTGTCTGCGGAGTGGTCGCAATTTCTTTCGGACGACTTTCTGTGCCATTTGCCGACGCAAACGACGTTCAGCCTTTTCTGAATCTTCCATATCGGGATTATTAATAAAGACAGCGTCAACTAACTCATCCGCTGCTTTTTTGACCCAGTCTTTTTTCATTTCGTCTTTTTCTAAGCCGCCTAATTTTTTTAACAATTTCGTTTGCAACAACTGCATTCGTTGATACATCGGTAATTCAGGATTAGCCTCTTGATACCAACTGCGGATTTGTCGTTTTGAGATTAAAACATCTTGATTTAGCTTGAGGTCACGAAATAATGGGCCCAAGTCAGCGATTCGGTCAACATATTTATACAATTCCTGAACAATTGCAAAACTACTTTTTGCTCGCAGTACTCGATCATCTTGTCCAGAAAGAAAGACTTCTTCGTGGCTTTCTTCGGTATGAATATGATACATAGGTAATAGCGCGCCCAAAAAAGTTTTAAAGGTTTCTGTTGGTATGCCGCTTTCTCCCAATGAGGGTAAGACAGTTGAAATATAATCTGAAAAAATGTGGTTAGGGGAGAACAATAAGACCTGTTCATTCTCTAACCATTTTCGGTTGTGATAAAGCAGATAAGCAACTCGTTGAAGCAAAGCTGAGGTTTTTCCACTGCCGGCAATTCCTTCAACAACTAAAACCTTACTTCTCGTATCACGAATGATTTCGTTTTGCGAACGCTGGATCGTTGCTACAATATTTTTCATATGGTTTGAAGAGGCTTCATCTAAGATTTCCAATAAGAAATCGTCATTAATCGCTTCTGAGGTATCAACCATCGATAGTATTTGCCCCTCACGAATTTTGAATTGCCGCTTCAATAATAATTCGATAGGAATAATCGCATCATGAGCTTCGTATTCTGTCTGGCCGAGTGTTCCTTCATAGTAGAGATTCGCGATAGGTGCCCGCCAGTCGATTACGACCGTTTCTTCTTGTGTATCTCTCAAAGAAGCGATACCTAAATAAAGCGTCTCAGCCTCTTGATCCTCTTTAAAATCGATGCGCGCGAAATAAGGATTTTCTCCCATCAATTTCAACACTCTTTGACGTTTTTCTTGTGAAGCGAATGTTTGATAGCGTAAAAGCAGCTCTGCTTCGTGCTGTCGTGTATCAGCCATGGTTTCAGCTAATGCCTCAAAGGAACCACCTTGAATTCTTTGACCAGCATTTTCTAACATATCTGTATCAAATTTTGATTTGGTTTCTTTTTTTTGGCTGTCCAAAAAAGCAATTTCCTGTTGAATCAAAGCGCTTGTTTGCTGGACGTGCTCTTGTTCGTACTCTCTCGCGTTCATTGAGCATCCCCCTTTATTTTTACGTCAACTGTTTATAACAGCATAATAGTATAGCACATAAGAGTAAGGAGAGGCAAAAGGAGAGTTTGCGCAAAAAAAAGAGGAGGGTTCTCCTCTTTTTTGATGAAATCAAAGAATACCGTCATGAGCGCGTTTGATCCTAGCAAGATCAATTTTTTTCATTTTGTACATCTCTTCCGTGGCACGTCGAGCTTTTTCCAAATTTGAATCATTCGTCCACGCCAACAGGTCATTGTTAACAGTTTGCCAAGAAACACCATAACGGTCTTCCATCCAACCGCATGGCCATTCTTTTCCATTCTTAGTGATTAAGTTCCACACATGATCAATGTCTGCTTGATCGTTAAAATAAAAGTAAAAGGAATTTCCCATGGAAAAGTCAAAGGCGTGTTTTTCAGGGCTATCCATGATAATCAAATCGTGACCCCGAAGCTGAAAGCCAGAGGCACGTAAACGGTCATCTTTTCCTTTTATAACGAAAGTCTGCTTTCCGCCGAAAGTTG
Source organism: Enterococcus sp. DIV0170 (assembly GCF_051710765.1). Lineage (NCBI taxonomy): Bacteria > Bacillati > Bacillota > Bacilli > Lactobacillales > Enterococcaceae > Enterococcus > Enterococcus sp. DIV0170. The sequence goes on along the minus strand of NZ_JBIOLG010000001.1, from coordinate 2,124,656 downwards.
TGATCCATTCATCGATAGCCGCTTGAGCCAATCCATAATTTTTATTCGCAAACATAATGCAGGGAATAATCGTCTGTAAGCTCTCTCCCAAGCGAACCTGCCAAGAAACCCCATAGCGGTCATTCGTCCAACCAAATTTGCCAAGCTCAGGATAGTCAGTCAAAGCCATCAAAGTTTCACCGCTCTGATTCAATTGTTTCCAAACGTCATTGAGTTGCTTTTCGTTTTCACAGTTAACAACATAAGAAATGGCAGGAGTTGGTTCGAAATCCGGTCCGCCATTCAATAAAAGAAATTCAGTGCCTGCTAATTCTAAAGTAACGGTTAACAAGTCGCCAATCGTACCGTGTTCATTACTAATAAAATGAGTTTCATTCTTTTTCTTGCTGTCTTCAAATGTTTTCATATAAAAGTCAGCTGCTTCAGCTAACTGACCATCAAACCAGAGACAACAGCCAAATTGCTGTTCCATGACTACTCAACCTTCCTTCAATAAAGATTAATATGCCAAATGACACCATATGGATCTTTTACCATGCCATACAATTTTGCCCAAAATGTTTTTTCAAGTGGTAATAGGATCACTCCGTTTTTTGCCAATTGTAGAAAAATATCTGATGCCTCTTCTTCGGTGGAGGCATTAAAAACTAAAGCAATATTATTTCCAATAGTTATTGGTGGGGCTAATCCTTCAGGACTGTCAGAGATCATCATCGTTGTATCGTTAATTATCAAGCTTGAATTCATCACCAACTTCTTTATTGATTCATCTATCGGATGCTCATCATCCTGAGGCATATCTCCAAAAGTCATAATTTTAGCAGGTTCTGTTTTAAACACATTTTCGTAAAACATAATAGCTTCTGCTGCTTGATCTTTAAAGTGCAAATAAATGTCCATGATAATTCCTCCCATCTTATGCATATACTCTACCATGAAGAGAAGGCTTTCAATAACAATTCGACTTGAAAATATAGGTAATTATTGTATTCATTCGGTTGAAACCAGAAATGGGTTTGCTCTCTCTTTTTATTCTTACTTATGATAAAATATGAAACGATAGAACTATATAAATCAAAGGAGCGATTTGTTATGCCATTTGTTCACATTGAGTTAGTCGAAGGAAGAACAGAAGAACAATTAACGAAAATGGTGGAAGAAGTAACGGAAGCAGTCTCAAGAACTGCCGGAGCACCTAAAGAGAATATCCATGTAATCATTAATGAAATGCAAAAAGGAAAATATGCGCAAGGTGGCAAGTGGAAATAATTCATATTATACTTGCAATTCAAATCAATAAGTGTTTATAATGACTTTGTAATTGATTGATGAAGAAAGACACCTGAACTTGGAGGCTGTTTAACAGAGAGGAAAAGCATGGCTGAAACTTTTCCAGACAAGCACAAGGAATGACCACTTTCTGAGACTTCTGCATAAATGCAGAGGCGGACAGCGCCGTTATCGCTTGTGAGGAGCAGAAACTCTGCTCAAAGATTAGGTGGAACCACGTTTATTCGTCCTAGTACCGTTTTCGGTACTAGGACTTTTTTTATCAATCAAAACAAACAAGGGGGAATTACAGGATGGTAAAAATTTCATTTCCAGACGGATCTACAAAAGAGTTTAACAATGGTATTACTGGCTTAGAAATTGCAAAAAGTATTTCCAGTTCATTAGCCAAAAAAGCATTAGCTGTTGTGGTAAACGGTGAGCTAGAAGATTTGAATCGAGCAATCGAAGAAGACGCGGACTTAAAAATCATCACTGAAAAGGATGAAGAAGCTTTGCCACTTGTTCGTCATTCAAGTGCACACTTAATGGCACAAGCAATTCGTCGCTTATTCCCAAATATGCATTTCGGTGTCGGTCCAGCCATTGAGTCCGGTTTCTATTATGATACGGATAATGGTGAAGGCGCACAAATTAGTGAGGAAGATTTCCCAGCAATTGAAAAAGAAATGAAGAAGATTATCAAAGAAAATCTGCCGATTGAGCGTAAAGTGATGAGTCGACAAGAAGCTTTAGATTTCTTCAGTTATGACCCTTATAAGGTAGAGTTGATCACGGATCTACCTGAAGACGAAGTCATCACAGCCTATACACAAGGCGAGTTCACTGACTTATGCCGTGGACCACATGTACCATCAACTGGGAAAATCAAGATTTTTAAATTATTATCTGTCGCAGGTGCTTATTGGCGAGGAAATTCTGACAATAAAATGATGCAGCGTGTTTATGGAACAGCATTCTTTAATCAAGCAGATTTGGATCATTTCTTAAAAATGCGTGAAGAAGCCAAAGAACGTGATCATCGTAAACTAGGAAAAGAATTAGACCTATTTATGATTTCACAAGAAGTTGGTTCGGGACTTCCATTCTGGCTGCCAAAAGGGGCAACGATTCGCCGTATCATTGAACGTTACATTGTTGATAAAGAAATCTCAATGGGATATGAGCATGTCTATACACCAGTCTTGGCTGATACAGGCCTATATAAAACATCTGGACACTGGGATCATTATAAGGAAGATATGTTCCCAATCATGGACATGGGAGACGGGGAAGAATCATTAGTTTTACGTCCAATGAACTGTCCACACCACATGATGATTTACAAAAATCATATTCACTCATACCGTGAATTGCCAATTCGCTTAGCTGAACTTGGAATGGATCATCGGTATGAAAAATCTGGAGCTTTGTCTGGTCTACAACGTGTTCGTGAAATGACAATGAATGATGCACACATTTTTGTTCGTCCAGACCAAATAAAAGAAGAATTCCGTCGTACATTAGACTTAATCTTAGAAGTATACAAAGATTTCGGCTTCGAGGATTATCGTTTCCGATTAAGCTATCGGGATCCTGAAAATACTGAAAAGTATTTTGATGATGATGAAATGTGGGAAACTTCTCAAGGGCTGTTAAAAGAAGTAATGGATGAATCTGGTTTTGATTACTTTGAAGCGGATGGAGAAGCAGCCTTCTATGGACCTAAATTGGACGTTCAAGTTTTAACTGCAATTGGAACAGAAGAAACACTTTCGACAATTCAATTTGACTTCTTGTTACCAGAGCGTTTCGATTTAACATATATTGGTGAAGATGGAAAAGAACATCGTCCGGTGGTTGTTCACCGTAGTGTCGTTTCAACAATGGAACGATTCACTGCCTATTTGATTGAACAATACAAAGGAGCCTTTCCAACATGGTTAGCACCTGAACAAGTAGCGATTTTACCAGTATCACCAGAGCATCACGGAGACTATGCTTATGAAGTAAAAGATCGTCTAGTTCGTGAAGGCGTTCGTGTCGAAGTTGATGATCGTAACGAGAAACTTGGCTACAAGATTCGTCAAGCACAAACACAAAAAATTCCTTATCTATTAGTTATTGGAGATAAAGAAGTTGAGAGTGCTTCAGTAAATGTTCGTCGTTATGGTAGTGAAGAGCAAGAAGCCCAAGATTTGAATATGTTTGTTGAAGCAATTAAGGATGATATCGACAATTTAAGTCGTAATTAAGCTGAAGCGGTGAGTTCTCTCACCGCTTTCTTTTTTGGACTTATACGTTAAGTGAATACATAAAAACGATTCATTTGTGGAAAACTTTTTAAAAAAAATGCGTAATACTCAACTTCTAAACCAATAAAGTTTTCCACAGGCAAATCGAAAAGTGATTGTTTCACGTAAAATGTGTTTTTGATCTAATAAGAACCCACATTTTACGCAAAAAAAGTTAAGCTAATAAAATTTTTTCATTATCGTGTGAAACACTTTGGCATTTTGAATAGGAAAGAGTATAAAGTTATTAAACTATGGTAAAGGAAGGACGAATAATCCTTTTGAAAAAACTGTTTTTCGGCTACAATAAGACAAGTAACTGTCAAAGTGGAAGGAACAGATGAATGAAATTTACAAATCCATTTAAAAAATTTTTTGAAAAATTGAAGCTGGCGGACGAAGGCGGGCGAAATCAAAATAGAAGTCATATTCCGTTTAGGTTAAACTTTTTGTTTTTTGTCATTTTTGGCTTGTTCGTGATTTTAGTTTCACGATTAGGCTATCTTCAAATTGTCGAAGGTGACAAGATGAAGGCGGAAATGAAGGCTTCAACGACCATAACTGTTAAGGAAAATGCTCCTCGAGGAGAGATATACGATGCAAAGGGCACGGCGTTAGTTAAGAACACGCCAAATAGTGCTATTACTTTTACTCGCGGAAATGAGATGAAAGCGAAAGAAATTCTTAAACTTGCAACAGAACTAAACAAATTGATCGATGTTCCTGCAGATGAGAATTTGACGACACGTGATAAAAAAGACTATTGGTTGGCGGACGAAGACCACTTGAAAGAGGCTGAAGATCGTTTATCCTTCAAGGAGAAAAATTTAGATACTACGAATGAATATCAGAAGTTAGTCGATAAAGTCAAAGATAGTGAGATTCAACTTAATGACGACCAAATGAAAGTTGCAACGATCTTTAAACGGATGAATGCAGCGTCAGCACTAAGCACGGTCTTCATTAAAAACGAAGGTGTCACTGATGAAGAGTTGGCTGTAGTCGCTGAGCGGGCCTCTGATTTACCAGGCGTCTCTACAGGTACAGACTGGGACCGTTCTTATAATAATGATTTAGACGGCTCGTTAAAAAGTATCTTAGGTACAATCACTACAGAAAAAGAAGGTCTGCCTGCCGAGGAAGCAGATGCATTATTGAAAAAAGGCTATGCGCGGAATGACCGTGTCGGAAAGAGTTACCTAGAGAAGCAATATGAGGAACAGCTTCAAGGTAAAAAAGGGGAATATAAAGTAACCCTGAATCAAAATGGTACGATCGAGAAGCAGCAAGAGGTCAAAGCAGGAGAAAAGGGATCGAATCTTGTTCTTACGATTAATTCAGACTTCCAGAAAAAAGTAGAGGATATCTTAAAGAATCACTACCAAGGTTTGATCGATAGCGGTGTTGCGAAATACTCACCCGGTGCTTACGCAGTTGCAATGAATCCTAACACAGGTGAAGTATTAGCGATGACAGGCTTCACTCATGATATCAATAGTAAAAATATAGAAGAAAATACCTTGGGAACGATTACCAGCGCATTTGAACCAGGGTCAGTAGTGAAGGCGGGTACGGTTACTGCCGGTTACCAAACAGGTGTAATAAGCGGAAATGATACCTTAATTGATCAACCGATTAAGTTGTCTGGAACAGCGTTGAAAGGTTCTATCTATAATAAGGTATTAGGAAATCAAATCCCGCTGAATACTGTTAAGGCGTTGGAGTGGTCCTCTAATGCGTATATGATGCAGATTGTCTTACGAATGTTGGGGGTTCAATACCAGCAAAACATGACATTACCGGAAAGTGCTTCATCCAAGGAAATGTATGACAAATTACGTAAGGCGTTTGCCGAATATGGAATGGGTGTTAAAACACAAATTGATTTACCAAATGAATCTCCCGGTTTAGTAAATGAACAATTTGGGAAAGAAAACGGTCCTGGTGGCGGGAATTTACTCGATTTGTCATTTGGACAATATGACACGTATACTCCAATGCAGTTAGCACAGTATGCTTCAACAGTAGCCAATGGCGGAACTAGAATTTCTCCCCATGTAGTTAAAGGGATATACGGGAACAATGAAAGTGGCGGTTTAGGAAAGCTGCAACAAGAAATTACAGGGAAAAAGTTAGATCAAGTGAATATTACAGCTGACCAAATGGGAATTATCAAGCAAGGATTTTACCAGGCTGTGCATGGAAGCGATGCGTATACAACGGCTAAAGATTTAGCCTCTGCCAAGTTAGATCCCGCTGCAAAAACCGGAACGGCTGAGACTGTTGCCGAAAATGGTGAAAGTACTATTAATAGTAATATTGTAGCTTATGCCCCTTATGACAACCCTCAGATCGCGATTAGTGTAATGCTTCCAAACTTGGATGAAGAACATGATGATACAAATAAGGCTATTGCAAAAGACATTATAAATGCATTTGCGGACACATATGGCGTACAATAAAGCTAAGGGGCATTGCTCCTTAGCTTTTTCTGATGAACGATTAATGAGTAAAACGATCTCTTCTCCAAGAAAAAGAATGACCACTATGAAAAAGGAGTGCTAAACATGTCAGTGTATAATTTTGAAGTAAAACAGACCGATGGAACTGAAAAATCATTAGCGGACTACCAAGGAAAGGTTCTATTAATTGTTAATACTGCAACAGGCTGTGGTTTCACACCACAATACGAAGGATTACAAAATTTGTATGAACAGTACAAAGCTAAAGGGTTTGAAATTCTTGATTTTCCCTGCAATCAATTTGGCAATCAAGCTCCTGGAACGGATGTAGAAGTTGCAGAATTTTGTCAGTTGAAATATCATACGACGTTTCAAACGTTTGCTAAAATTGATGTAAATGGAGAAAACGAAGCTCCATTGTACAGCTATTTAAAGAGCGCGCAAGGTGGTTTACTTAACAAGGCAATTAAATGGAATTTTACAAAATTTCTTATTGATCGTGAAGGAAACGTGATAAAACGCTACGCTTCGCAAACGAAGCCTGAAGATATTGCAAAGGATATTGAGGCGCAACTTTAAAATCGTCAAGTAGAACTACTTAACAAATTTTGAAAAAAGACTAGTCAAGGAAATCAAAACATGATATGATATCAAAGTCTGAGAAATATCTTGGAAAACTTGTATTTACAAGGGAGGGAAAATCATGCGCGTAAACATCACTTTAGAATGTACTTCTTGTAAAGAACGTAACTACCTAACAAATAAAAACAAACGTAACAATCCTGATCGTTTGGAAAAAATGAAATATTGCCCACGCGAACGCAAAGTTACTTTGCATAAAGAAGTAAAATAACCGCACTTACGAGTCAGCAATCCATTCGATTGCTGACTTTTTTTATCAATAAACGAAAGTTTTTCTGACGTGTTTTCAGAAATCTACATAAAAACTTCATAGAATCCTAAACAAAAGCTAACCTTCCAGTGATAAAACTAGTTATTAAATAAAATAATTTTAGAAAGGAAGGATCCGATGCGTAAAGTTCCGCCGATTTTGAAGCCCATTGCTCTTTTAACATTATCGATTTTGATCGCTACGACTTCAGGAATTTTGAATAATTCCAGTTATCGTCAAGTAAAAGATTCCACACCAACGTCAGAGTCATCAACTACTTCTACGACTGATTCTTCTCGGGATTCAAATAGTATGACTAATGAAACAAGCACAATCAACGAACAATCGTCAACGGAAGTATCTAACACAAACAATAATATTGAGGCAAGTACAATCGAAAGGAACCAATCTGTAGATACACAGTCCTCTATTTCTAACGACCCTGTCTCGCCATCATCTTCTGTAGAGGAGTCACAAACAACACCTTCACAACAGCTACAGCCAGCCAATGATTCAGCGAGCTCAGAGGCAGGTGATACACAATGACGATACTATTAGACATAATAAATGGTTTAAATAAATTTTTAGGCTTTTTGGATATCAGTCCTAAATATTCCAACCGTGCATATACGTTGCTAAGCATCATACCTACCATTTATATTTTACGTATTGTTTATGGACTTTGGCTTAACCAAAACTATTTGCAATTAGTACTCTATGGCTTAGTTTTTGTTGGATTGGTCTATTTCATTATTTTGAATTTTTTCTTTTATTTCTTAGATAAAAATTTAAAAGGAGACATCACGCAGCTTTTTGTTAAATATTTGCCAGATGATGCCTTTAACATTCAAAATGAAAAACAACAGAAAACGAAGAAAGTGTTTGAACAGGCGCAGGAAATCTCAGTTGATTTTACCGAGGATTACCAATTACGGCTAGTCGAAAATATTCAAGCATTAATCGATGATAATGAAATTAAGACACGTGATTTAACAGAAGAAGAAGGGTTCTTAATTGAAGAAAATACACTATATCCTTATTATTATGTGAAACAGATTGATTCTAGCACCTATCGATTACAGATTGGAAAAAATTATCGTGACCTTGAAACGATTGGAACAATCCGACAAAATGAACCACTGAGTCCGATTGGATTATTTATTGTTGGTGGAGATTTCGTTAAGGACGGGGTTCGTTATCACGAGCCGTATCGTTTGAAATTCTTGGTAAAAAAAGAAGAAGTAGCTTCAGCTACACGGTCGCGTCGTAATAAAAGGTAAAAGCCGCCTGATCAAGTTTCCTTCTTAAAACAGAAGGAAACTTGATCAGGTCGGCTTTTTATTTCAAGACTTCGCGAATATTTTCAACCATTTTGGTATAGGCAATAGGTCCATTATATAACCAGCTTGATTCGCCATCAAATTCATACAAGTGATTATTTTTTACTGCCGGTATATTGCTCCACAAAGGATCCTTAAACATCGCAGCTCCAGAGTCACTGTTAACTAAAAAAATGTAATCAGCGTCTAACTGAGAAAGACTTTCTAATGAAACCTGTGAGAAGTCAGCGGTTGCCTTTTTGCTGATATCCTTAGTTAATTGAGGAATCTCAAATCCTAATTCCTGATAAAGAAGTTGACCGCTAGAACGAGTATCTGCCACCATGAACGCGGAGTTATTTGTTACCCATAAGACAACTGCTGACTTGCCTTGGATTTTGTCCTTCAAGTCATTTTTTGTTTTATCCACCAATTGGTCATAATCATTCTCAACCTTTTTAGCCTTGTCCTCTTTACCTAGTACTTTTCCGATGTCTTCAAGTTGATCTCGCCAAGTAACGTTGTCCCCATTTTTTACTACATACGTTGGAGCAATTTTAGCGTATTCTTTATATTTCCCGCCTTCTAAAGAACCGTTTGATCCGATTAATAATAAGTCTGGTTCAAACTTTAATACATTTTCATAAGGTAAATCATAGTTAATCGTTGGAACATCTTTTAACTTATCCTGCAGATAATTTTGAATTTTCCCTTTACCAACGGTCCACTGTGCCACAGGTTTTTCATCTAATGCAACTAAGTAATCTTCTAAATACGAGGCGATAATCCTTTTAGGCTTCTTTGGAACATCGACCTTGTGATTCTGTGCATCAGTTAATGTTTGAACGTCATTATTTGTATCTTTGTCGTCACTGCTTTGGCCACAAGCGGATAGACTAAACAAAGCCAATAAGGCAGCAGTTCCTAAAATTATTTTTTTGAACATAAAAAAACTCCTTTGAGGTTAATTGAGAAGTGTTCTCAATTGATATTATTACTGAAAGAATCAAGGGTGTCAACAGAGAGTTTTCTTTCACAAATGGTTGACGATGGTGAAAAAGAAGGTCATAATTGAGAACGATTATCAGAGAAAAGAGGAAGATCTATGACAAAATTAACTACAGCTGATCTTTCAATCGGATACGATAAAAAAGTAATTGTGAAGGATATTACAGTAGAAATTCCCAAAGGGCAGATTACTAGCCTAATCGGTCCAAATGGTAGTGGGAAGTCTACTTTTCTAAAGGGATTGGCACGTATTCTTGAGCCAGCTAAAGGAGAAGTTTTTATTGATGGTGAAAATATTCAGCGATTGGATACTAAATCAGTCGCACAAAAGATTGCCTCTTTATCACAATCAAGTAGTCAGGTAAATGGACTGAGTGTGGAAGAAATTGTTGCCTATGGACGATTTCCTTATCAAAAAGGATTTTCAGGTTTGAAAGAAGAAGACCATCGATTAATTAATTGGGCTCTAGAAGCCACGAATCTACAAGCTTTAAAAGAACGGACATTGACAACTTTGTCAGGGGGACAGCAGCAACGTGTTTGGATTGCCATGGCGTTAGCGCAGAATACGGATATATTAATTTTAGATGAACCAATTACTTTTTTAGATCCGGCACATCAATTAGAGATTTTGGAATTGTTGCAAGAAATAAATCGACAAGGAAAAACGATTCTGATGACAATTCATGATTTGAATCATGCTTCGCGTTTTTCTGATTATTTATTAGGAATGAAAAAAGGTGAATTAATTTTTCAAGGAACGCCAAAAGAAATTTTTACAGCTGAAAAACTATTAAATTTATTTGATATACAAGCCACTTTTGCTACATTACCAAATAGTGAGAAACCTTTAGTTATTGCTTATGATTTAGTAAAGGAGTAGTGAAATGGTTAAACGAAGATACTTTTTTCTTATCGTTGCTTTGTTCCTTATCGTAGCGATGTTTTTCTCTTTGAGGTATGGAGCAGTTACCAGTAAATGGGCAGATGTTCATCAAGCCTTGTTAAATTTTGATCCTGCTAATCAAGGAGAACAACTAGTTCGTTATTTACGCCTTCCAAGAATGATAGGAGCAGTCCTAGTTGGATCAGCCTTCGCAATAGCTGGTGCCTTGATTCAAGGAATCACATCTAACCCAATCGCAGATTCTGGGCTGCTTGGTATCAACTCTGGAGCAGGATTAGGACTTGCACTAGTTTTTGCAATGAATGAGCAACCTTCTCCAGCGATCGGCATAATTGGATCATTTGTTGGAGCCTCTGTATCAATTCTACTGATTTACTTTATCTCTACTAAGGTTTCTTTTAGCTTATCTCCTGTTCGAATTGTTTTATTAGGAGCCGCTATTAGTTCTTTTTTCACGGCAATTAGTCAAAGTGTCAGTTTGTTGCTTGACTTGAATCAGGATATGACATTTTGGTTCGTCGGCGGAACTTCAAATCTTACGTGGAGTCAATTGCAAACGATTTTTCCACTGATTTTACTAGGGCTCATTGGAGCTTGCTTAATCAGTCCGCAAATAACCTTACTGAGTTTAGGGGATGATACGGCAACTTCGTTAGGTAAAAATCCTGCTCGAATCCGTCAATTGACTCTTTTCATTGTTTTACTCTTATCCGGTAGCTCTGTTGCTCTTGTTGGGACAATCAGCTTTGTTGGATTGATCGTTCCACACGTTGTTCGTTTTTTTGTCGGACACGATTATCGTTATGTGATTCCGGCCTCAGGGCTATTTGGCGCCTTATTTTTTGTTGTTGCGGATATTGCTTCCCGATTAATTGCTCCGCCACTGGAGACACCGCCAGGGGTAATCATTACAATTATCGGAGTTCCATTTTTACTTTTACAGATTAGGAAGGGAAGCTTATGAGAAAAAAGCTGGGTTGGATAATTTTATTTCTTTTACTGTTTTTGGGTATTTTGCTCAGTTTAACAGTGGGAACTATTCCTCTTACTTTAAATGATCTACTTAGTGTCTTTCAAAATAAAGCGAGTATAAGTCAGCAATTAATCGTTTTTGATTTTCGTTTTCCTAGAATGTTAGTGTCGATACTAGCGGGTGTGGGATTAGCGGTTTCCGGATATTTATTTCAAACGATTACTCATAATGATTTGGCTGATCCAGGAATATTAGGAATCAATGCGGGGGCTGGATTAACGGTTTTAATATATTTAGGTTTTTTTGTTACAGGTGAAAGCAGTTGGTACTTACCTTTGATTGCATGTGTCGGAAGTTTTATCGCGACAGGATTTGTTTATTACTTCGGACGAGAAGCAGAACGGATTACACCGAATCGTTTGCTTTTAGCAGGTGTTGCGGTTAACGCTGGAATTTCAGCATTGACTCTAATCGGAACCATTCGAGTCTCTAAGGATAATTATCAATTTGTTACAACATGGCTGGCTGGAACGATATGGGGGACGACTCGTCAGCATGTGTTGCTATTATTACCGTGGATTTTTTGCTTACTGCCTTTGATTTTACTTCGCGGGCGTTCATTAGAAGTTTTAGAATTAGGGGATGAGGTAGCAGTCGGATTAGGTGTCAAATTGAAGCGAACACAGTTATTCTTTTTAATTTGTGCGGTTTGTTTGGCAGCAGTGAGCGTTTCAGTTGCAGGAAGCATTAGTTTTATTGGTTTGATTGCGCCCCACATTGCTCGACAAGTAACGGGCAAAAAGAATAATCAAACATTGATAATGTCAGCCCTAATTGGCGGGGGATTACTGCTGTTTAGTGATATTATAGCTAGGGTTATTTTACCAAATGGTGAGATGGCAGCAGGGATTATTGTCTCGTTAATTGGCGCCCCTTATTTTATTTTACAGCTAATGAAAAAAAGCAAATAGAAAGGAGTTTTGACTATATGAGCTGGACAACAATATGGAGTCATGCACAAAGAGGAATTGCTCATCATAGTAATGGAGAAAAGCAGGTTTTTCTGACATTGCGCCAAATTGCGCCTGTTGGAACAATTAGGCTGGTTTTTGCAAATGATTATGGGGATCAAGTGGAGAAGATTCGTAATCTGTTTATTCAGACAAATGATAGACGACAGCAAATTGGTGACCTCTCCATTGCTCCAGGTGAAATAGTTAGGACAGCTCCAATCTCAATTGACCCTGAGGCTCAAAAGTGGCAGATTGCTTTTCAAAACGACTTAATGGAAAGTGGTTTCGCCGTTAATGACGCTGATGTTTTTGCTTCAACTTCCGTATCAAACTTTTGCTCTGGATTATTGGCGATCGAGGCAGAAGTTGCAGGTGACTGCGTTATCGCATTAGGAGATTCTTTGACTGAAGGGGCAACATGGACTGCACCACTGCAGAGAATGTTTCGTGAACAAAATATTTATTTGGTTAATCAAGGAATCAATGGCAGCTGTTTACTGAGGTCAAGCAGCGATATTATGACGAAGGATTCCAAAGAATTTTTTTACGGCTACAGTGCGTTTCACCGTTTGAAAAAATGTTTCGCTAGTCATAAAGGGATTAAAAAAGTCATATTATTTATTGGAATTAATGATTTAATCCACGGGGATCTTTCAGTAAAAAAATTTCAGAAGGAAATAGAAAAGATCATTCAGGTATGTGAGTATGAAGAGGTAGCTTATCAACTATGCACGTTGACTCCCTGTATGGACTATCCTGAGATGGACGAACAGAAGGAAAAGGTCAGGAAAGAGATCAACCGGTGGTTACTGAATACTTACACTAATGTATGGGATATTTCTTCAATCGTTGAAAAATCCTCGGGATATCTGAATCCGATGTTTGATAGTGGGGATCATTTGCATTTTAATGCAATCGCCGGTTTAGCGATTGCTCGTCAAATTTCTAGTGAATTTGTTAAAGGGGAGTAATCCCCTTTTTATTTTGTTCTGAGTTTGTTAGTATTTCTAGATAAGAAGGTGAGTAAATGGAGAAAGAAAAGCTACGACAACTTGCGATCAGGCGGCTAGAAGAAATAAAAGAGAATGGGGAAAGAAAAGTTCAAATTGAGAACATTTATCATAATTTTTTTCGAAGCAGTACGTGGAAAGATGTAAAAACAATTGGTGTGACGATGGCAACTTCACTCGAGTTTCCTACGGCTCCCCTAATTGAGCGTGCTTTTGCCACGGGAAGAAAAGTTGCTGTTCCTAAGTCTTTGCCAAAGGGTGAGATGATCTTTCACTGGATCGATTCGACGACAGAATATTATACGACGAAATTCGGTGTGGAGGAGCCTGACATCGATGATAAGGTACAACCGGACGAACTGGATTTGCTGATTGTCCCGGGGCTGATTTTTAATAGAGCGGGCTATCGAATCGGTTTTGGCGGGGGATATTATGATCGCTACTTAGCGAATTATAAGGGAAAAACATGTAGTTTTGTGTTTGCTGAGCAGTTAATGGAGGATTGGCAGATAGAGGCGTTTGATCAACCAATTCAACAGTTATTTCTATCTTAAGCAACCCCCATTTGGTCAAAATATTGAAGAATAAGAGAGGTGGATATATGAGAAAAGACAGACCTTATGTGATGTACACACTTTTTGCAATTAATACAATTGTTTTTATAATGCAGTACTTGTTACCAGGATTATCCATAGAAAACCAATTAGGAATGTTTGCGCCTTCGGTTATTTGGCAGCATCAGTATTGGCGTTTTATTACACCGATGTTTATCCATTTTGGTTTAATGCATTTCGCCTTGAATGGTGTTGTGCTCTATTATATGGGACAACAATGCGAAGCAATTTTTGGTCATTGGCGATTTGCAATCATTTATTTACTAAGTGGTGTAATGGGGAATTTTGCCAGTTTTGCGTTTAATCAGCCGACCACGTTATCGGGTGGTGCTAGTACAGCGATTTTTGGGTTGTTTGGTGCCTTTTTAATAGTAGGTTTGCATTATCGGGACAACGGAGCAATTCAAGCTTTGACTCGCCAGTTTGCATTGTTCATTTTAATGAACTTAGCCTTTGGTTTATTTGATTCCACGATTGATATTTGGGGGCATTTAGGAGGTATCATTGGAGGAGCTTTATCTGGCTGGGCGCTAGCGGTACCTTATTCGCAGGACCGCTTTACCACAAGGGCACGAGTTACTGCTGTATTGTTTTTCATTTTTGCTATCGTTCTTTTTGTTTTCTTTGGATTAAGAAAATTTAGTATGTAGGAATAAACGCGGACAAAGTTGTCCGCGTTTTAAATGGTGATAGCCAAACAATTATCTGCTTGTGTTTAACAATAAAGTAAGAGAAAATTTTTACTGGAAAGTAAGTATTGAAAGAATCATTGGATTGGAATTGTGGCTATTCAATCAATAATTTAAAATATAGAATGGATAATTGGATCAAAAATAAACTAGGAAATAAAAAAATAGGCTATAAAAAAGAGAAAATTTTCTGTATAATATTAGGGATGTGGTTTGATGGAAAGTTTGTATGATGTACAGCAGCTTTTAAAGCAATTTGGTATCTATGTTTATGTTGGCAAACGAATATACGATATCGAATTAATGCAGATTGAATTAAAGAATTTGTACGAGAGTCGTGTTATTGATCGTGATACTTATTTGCAAGGCTGGGGCATATTAAAACGAGAACATCACATTGAAGAAAGTCGAGAAGGTGACTAAAGTGGATAAAAAATTATTAGGTATTGACTTAGGTGGAACAACTGTGAAATTTGCAATTTTGACTGAAGCAGGTGAAATTCAGCAAAAATGGAGTATTGAGACGAATATTTTAGATGATGGTTCTCATATTGTTCCAGACATCATTGAATCAATCAACCATCATCTTGCTTTATATGATATGAAGCCAGAACAATTCATGGGAATTGGCATGGGAACGCCTGGTAGTGTCGATATCGAAGCAGGAACAGTCATTGGCGCCTACAATTTAAATTGGACTACCATGCAACAAGTTAAAAGTGAAATAGAAAAAGGAACGAAAATTAAGTTCAGTATCGATAACGATGCTAATGTTGCCGCTTTGGGTGAACGTTGGAAGGGTGCAGGAGACAACGAACAAGATGTCGTGTTTATAACTCTTGGCACTGGTGTTGGTGGCGGAATCGTAATGAATGGTCAATTACTTCACGGGATTGCCGGATGTGCGGGTGAGGTTGGGCATATAACAGTTGATCCAAACGGTTTTGAGTGTACCTGTGGCAAACGAGGCTGCCTAGAAACTATCGCGAGTGCAACCGGAGTTGTTCGTGTCGCTCGTAAACTAGCGGAAGAATACGCCGGCGGCTCGAAACTAAAAGCTCGTCTAGATAATGGTGAAGACATCACAAGTAAGGATGTTTTTGAATTAGCTGAAGCTGAAGGCGATGATTTAGCTTTAATGGTTGTTGATAAAGTGACTTTCTATTTGGGATTAGCTTGCGGCAATCTTGGTAATACGTTGAATCCTTCAACAATCGTAATCGGTGGTGGCGTTTCGGCAGCAGGAGAATTCTTGCGTAGTCGTGTCGAAAACTATTTCAAACAATTTACTTTCCCACAAGTACGTGAAAGCACTAAGATCAAACTAGCAGAATTAGGAAATGAAGCGGGTGTAATTGGCGCGGCTTCATTAGCAAAATAGATTAAAAATAAGAGAGGAATTAAGGCATGTCAATTTGGTGGAAAATTAATATCGTACTTATTTCGGTCCTTGTACTATTTGGACTTTATGAGTTAGTTGTGCGGATCATGATGAAACGTTCTGCGAAAATTATCACTCAAGAAGAATTTCAAGCGGGGATGCGTAAAGCTCAAGTTATCGATGTACGTGAACGAGATGAGTTTAACGCAAAGCATATTTTAGGAGCACGTAGCTTTCCATTCAGTATGTTGAAAGAAACTTATAGTTCTTTACGAAAAGACCAACCAATCTATCTTTATGATCATAATAAGGCCGTTAGTGCTCGTGCAGCGAACATGTTACGAAAAAAAGGCTATAAGGACTTGTACATTCTTAAAGGCGGTATGCAAGAATGGACTGGAAAAGTGAAACAGAAAAAGATTGATTAACTAGTAACGGCCGGATTAGAGTCTGGCTGTTTTTATTTTTTCAATCATTAATTTAGTAAATTGACGTGCTTTTAAATTACGACTATCATAGAAATTGAAAACATTTTTGTATAAGATAAATAAGAATTAGGAGAATTGTATGAGTATAAAGTTAGTTGCCATAGATTTAGATGGAACATTACTGAACGATCATCATGAAATCAATCAGCCGGTCGTTGACTGTATTAAGAAAGCTCGCAGGGCTGGAGTATATGTCGTTCTTTCTACTGGACGACCGTTATCAGGAACAAAATCACAGTTAGAGGTATTAGGATTAGATAATGAGGATGATTACATCATTACTTATAATGGCGCCTTAGTTTTAAATACAAAAACTTGGGACGTTGTAGCTGAGCATAGTCTGACGAGAGCAGATTACCTAGAAATTGATTATCTGGCACGTTCGCTAAATGTTCATCTGCACATCGCTGATAAAAAAGCAATGTACACAGCCAACCGTGATATCAGCCAATATACGGTTCTGGAATCCCACTTGGTAAATATGCCGCTACATTATCGCACACCGGAGGAAATTGCGGAAAATGTGTTGGCTGTTAAAATGATGATGATTGATGATCCTGAAATCTTGAGTGGCGCCTTCAAAAAAATCCCGGCGGAGTACTTTGAGAAATATACAATCGTTCGCAGTACCCCTTATTTCCTTGAAGTATTAAATTCCAATGCCAGTAAAGGATTGGCTCTAAAAGAATTGAGTGAACATCTAGGAGTAAAAAAAGCTGAAGTAATGGCAATTGGGGACGCAGAAAATGACTTATCAATGATTGAGTTTGCTGGAACTGGCATAGCTATGGGAAATGCTAGTGAGACAGTCAAAGCAGCTGCTGATTATACTGTAGCAACAAATTTAGAGGATGGCGTTAAGGAAGCATTTGAGCGTTGGGTGCTAAAATAGTTTTTAAAGTTTCTGGTGAAAAAATCATCAGAAACTTTTTTTTATTGATTATTCAACGATTATTCTCTACTCTTAAAGAGACGAATCTATCAAAAATGAGGAATGAATATGAAAAAAATCGCGATTATTGGAGCGGGACCTTATGGGTTAATTGCATTGGACCGATTAATTAAGCAAGCACCTGAGTCAGAAAAAATAGAACTTTTGTTGTTCGATCCTGATGGACCAGGTGGGAACATTTGGCGTGAGAACCAAACGGATCAGGTTATCATGAATACGGTTATGCAGCATGTGACCCTCTATTCTGAGGATGAAGGCCCAAATCTAGCAGAATGGAGCCAAAAAGAGGCACCGAGTTATCTGTCTTCTTTAGCGTTTGGTGAAACTTTTTTTTCGGAGACAAATTTAAAGGAAAATGACTATTGTCAACGACGTTATTATGGCGTTTACCAAAAGTGGTTTTTTGACGAACTTTTAAAAACGTTACCTGAAAATGTGATGGTTAAAATGGTTAAAGAGCGAGTCGTTGATTTGATTATAGAGGAGAATCAAATCATTCTTCAAGCTTCGGGGATTTATCAGGTAGATGATGTGATTTTAGCAACGGGACATTCTCAAAATGAATTGAATCGGTCTGAAGAAGAAAATAAAAATTATGCAAACAAGCATGGACTTTTCTATCAAAGTCCAGGAAATCCTTCCGATACGCAGTTAGGATATCTGATTGAAGGAGAGCCAGTAATACTTCGCGGATTAGGGTTAAGCTTTTTTGATTATATTGCATTATTTGTAGATAGATGGGGCGGAAAGTTTTTCGAAGGCGAGGATGGTTGTTTGGTATATCACCCATCTGGTAAAGAGCAACTTTTGATTGCTGGGTCAGGTAGAGGATTACCCTATCATGCGCGTCCAAATAATCAAAAAGAACCTGGAGAGGATGCACAACCGCAAATTTTAACGGAAAAGTTCATGACACAATTTAATGGTAGTGCTGATGAATTATTTGATTTACTTAAAAAAGAAGCAGAACTAATATTTTATCAAAAAAAATTGTCCAGTACGGAAATGGAGTTAGAAGCTTTTCTGTCTGACTATCGTTCAAATGATAGAGAATCTGTTTTAAAAAAATATCAGATACCAATCGAGTCTCGTTTAGATTGGTCCGTTCTTCTAAATCCAGCGAAGGGAGTTTCTCCACAAGCATTTCCTAATTTTATTCTAGAATATTTAAAAAAAGATATCACTGAGGCAGAGTTAGGAAATCAAACTGGGCCAATTGCTGCTGCAGTTGATACATATAAAGAACTTCAGGCGCCATTTAACTACATGTTGGACCACGAAAAATTTACACCGAAAGAGTATTTTGATGATTTCTTTGGGACATTCAATCGGAATTATAGTTTTTTAACTATTGGTGCTCCAGTCATTCGGCAAAAACAATTATTGGCTTTGATAGAAGCAGGAATCGTTAAAATTTTAGCACCAGAAATGGTAGTTGAAAGAGAGGGTGGAGAATTTTTAGCCTATAGTAAGAGGGCTCATGCACGTTTTTTTAAAACAAAAAATTTCATCGAAGCACGTCTTCCAGCTACAAGTTTAAAAAGAACAAAAAATTCTCTACTAATCCGAATGCGAGAAAAAGGGTATTTATCTTCTCATAATGTACCGTTCAAGGGGAAGAAACATTTTACGGGTGCTATCAAAGTTGCTCGCGAAACACATCAAGTGATAGATCAAAACGATAAGGTGTTACCCCATGTTTATTGTTACGGAATCCCACTAGAAGGACTAGATTGGTTAAATGCTGCTTCTCCTCGACCTAAAAGTGAGGATCGCGTGTTTGATTTGGCAAATAGGATCGTCACTACAATTTATAAATAAAAAAGAAAGCCAACTTGGCTTTCTTTTTTATCGAGCAATTCTTTTTCTACGAGCTTTTTTACGATTTTCATCAATTTTTGATTCTTTTTCCTCGATTGGATCGATAACCTTCTTTTTAACACCCATCACTACGCTAGCAACTACTGCAGCTGCAGCTAAAGTACCAGTAACGAATCCTGAAGCAAATTTACGCATCTGTCATCACTCCTTTCTAAACTATAAGAAACATATTTCTTATCGAAAAATGCTAACCATGTATCATTAATTTTCCTATACACCTATTATGAAGCAAAATACGTAAAATGAAAAGTTTAACGAATGGAAAAGAAGGTTGCATTTATTTAGTAAACAAACTATAATTTGTTTACTAAATAAATTGAAGAGACAGGAGTAGATTGAATGGCAATTTTAGTATTAGGTGGAGCAGGCTATATTGGGTCTCATACAGTCGACAAATTAATTACTCAAAAATATGATGTTGTAGTTGTGGATAATTTGTTGACGGGTCATCGTAAAGCAGTTCATCCAGATGCAAGATTTTATGAAGGGGATTGTCGTGACAAAGCATTTATGAAGGATGTCTTTACGAAAGAGTCAATTGAAGGTGTCGTTCATTTTGCGGCTAGTTCGTTAGTTGGTGAATCGGTGGAAAAACCGTTAAAATATTTCAATAACAATGTAGTCGGTATGGAAAGCCTATTAGAAGTTATGGAGGAATTTGGTGTTAAAAATATTGTCTTTTCTTCAACTGCAGCAACTTATGGCGAACCAGGTGTTTCACCCATCACAGAAGAAGTGGCTACCAATCCTACTAACCCTTATGGCGAAAGTAAATTAATGATGGAGAAAATGATGAGATGGTGTGATAATGCTTATGGCATGCGCTATGTAGCATTACGCTATTTCAATGTTGCTGGTGCGAAGGTTGACGCAAGTATCGGAGAGGATCACGATCCCGAGACACATTTAGTACCAATTATTTTACAGGTGGCATTAGGACAAAGAGATCATTTGACAATTTTTGGTGATGATTATGATACTCCAGATGGCACTTGTATTCGTGACTATGTTCAAGTTGAAGATCTGGCGGCTGCACATATTCTGGCATTAGAATATTTGAAAGCCGGGAATCCGAGCAACTTCTTCAATCTTGGTTCAAATAACGGCTATTCAGTGAAAGAAATGCTGAATGCAGCGCGTGAAGTTACAGGCAAAGAAATTTCGGCAGAAATTGGACCGCGTCGTGCTGGGGACCCAAGTCGTTTAGTAGCTTCTAGTGAAAAAGTGAAAGAGACTTTAGGTTGGAAACCAGAATACACAGATATAAAAGCAATTATAGAAACTGCGTGGAACTGGCATGTTGGCCATCCACATGGATATGAGGAGTAGGAGGAAAAAAAGTGTCGATCAGTCAAATCGCCAGAGATTTCATTACGTTAGCTATCCAATCAGGTGGCTGGATGGAAATGGATCGTTTGTATTTAGAAAATCGTGTTATTGCGATGATTGGTGAAAATTCATTAGAGAAAGCTGAGATTCGTAGAGTTTCAAACAGTGCCGTAGAGTTAGTTGATCAGCTTTTGATTCAGGCAGAAAAAAATAAAGTAATTACAAGTCTGCAAGCTGAAAAAGAAATTTTAGAGGCTCAGCTGATGGATCTAATGACACCTCCACCATCTGTAGTTAATGCTTATTTTGCTCAGTACTATTCCAAAGATCCTATTCAGGCAACAGATTATTTCTATAAGTTAAGTAAAGAAAACGACTATATTAAAACACGAGAAATTGCCCAAAATATTATCTTTCCTGCAGAAACTGAATATGGGGAATTAGAGATTACAATCAACCTTTCTAAACCTGAGAAAGATCCAAAACAAATTGCAGCAGAACGTCAAGCGGTGAAGGTAGATTATCCTGAATGTATGTTATGCATGGAAAATGAAGGCTATAAAGGACGATTAAATTATCCAGCACGAGCGAATCATCGAATTATTCGAATGAATCTTGATGGGGAAAGTTGGGGTTTTCAGTATTCGCCTTATGCCTATTATGACGAGCATTGCATAATTTTATCTGAAGAGCACCGCCCGATGAAAATCACAAAAGCGACTTTTCAAAGGTTATTAAAAATTACGGAAGTTCTACCGCATTATTTTGTTGGATCGAACGCAGATCTGCCAATAGTTGGTGGTTCTATTCTATCTCACGACCACTATCAAGGCGGTCGACATACATTTCCGATGGCGACTGCTGAAGTAGAAAGAACTTTTCAATTAAATGACTTTTCAAATATTAAGGCGGGAATTGTAAAATGGCCTCTATCTGTGATTCGCTTACAAGGGGAAAATCAAAACGATTTGATTGAAGCGTCAACTATGATTTTGGAAAAATGGCAGTCCTATTCAGACGAATCGTTACAAATTGTTGCTCACACAGAAGATGGCATCCCACATCATACGATTACTCCTATTGCTCGTCGCAAGGAAAATCTTTTTGAGATAGATCTTGTTTTACGAGACAACAATGTTTCGGAAGAGTTTCCCGATGGAATTTTTCATCCACATCCAGATGTACAACATATCAAAAAAGAAAATATTGGCTTAATCGAGGTAATGGGGTTGGCTGTTTTACCGCCACGCTTAGAAACAGAGCTTAAGGAAGTTGAAAATTATCTATTAGAAAAAGAGAATAATATAGCTGATTATCATATTGTATGGGCGGATCAATTAAAAGCGGACAATCAAATTACCCGTGAGAATGTAACACAGGTCGTACAAAAAGCAGTAGGGGCTGTTTTTGCTCGTGTTTTGGAAGATGCGGGAGTATTTAAGCGTGATGTTGAAGGACAAGAAGGTTTTATGCGTTTTATCAAAACGTTGTAGAAAGGGGCAGCGATGGCAACTATTCGCGATATTGCTAAATTAGCAGGTGTTTCTCCTGCCACCGTTTCTCGTGTATTGAATTACGATCAAGAATTATCTGTTGCTCATGAGACAAAACAGCGCATTTTTGAAGTGGCAGAGGAACTAAATTATACTAAACATAAACGAACCAATAAAATTGGTAAAGCTGTGATTCGGCTTGTTCAATGGTACGATGATGCAGAAGAATTAGCAGATTTATATTATTTGTCGATTCGTCTAGGGATAGAAAAAAAGGCGGAAGAGTTAAATATCCAAATTCGTCGTGAAGGTTTAGATGAATTGTCAGATAACCAAGTGAATGGAACAATTGCTTTAGGTAAGTTTGATGCTGAACAGATTCGTCGGTTAAAGCAAATTGATGAGAACCTGCTTTTTGTCGATTTTGATGGGATGAGTATGGGATTAAATTCTTTAGTAGTCGATTTTGATCAAAGTATGAATCTTGTAATTGATTATTTTATCCAGCATGGGCATAAAAAAATTGGAATCCTTTCAGGGGAAGAAAAAACGAAGCATAATCTTCAGCCGATAGAAGATCCACGGTTAGTTGCATTCAAACTAAAGATGGAGCAAATCAATCTCTATCGACCAGAGTTTGCTTTATCGTCAGCTTTTTCTATGGAAGCCGGAAAAATTGCAATGGAAAATTTTTTGACGAAAATGAATGATCGACCAAGTGCTTTGTTCGCGTCAAGTGATGCTTTAGCCGTGGGAGCGATGCAAGCAATTCAAACGGCTGGTTTGCGAATTCCAGAAGATATAGAAGTGATTGGGTTCAATGATGTTAGTGTAGCTAAATATGTATCACCCGCATTATCAACGATCAAGGTAGAAACTGAGTGGATGGGGGAATTAGCGGTATCAACGATTTTAGATTTGGCAAAAGAGTTCTCTCCAGTACCAAGGAAAATTATGTTGGCAACTAAGTTGGTTCAACGAGAATCCACCAAAAAGTTTTAAGCAGCGAATTTCGCTGCTTTTTTCTGTAAAAATTTTAGAAAATCAGAAAGTTTAAACAGTTAGTAGGAAGGAAATATAGTTTGTGTTAAAATATGGCTATCTTAAATGCGAGGAAATGACGTTTTATGAAATTATTAGCGATAGATACATCCAATCAAACTTTAGCAGTGGCTGTTTTAGAGGACAATAATGTTTTGGCTCATTTTCAGTTGAACCGAAAAATGAATCATAGTTTAACTTTAATGCCAGCAATTGAAACTGTGATGGAGGCGGCTGGTTTGAAGCCTACTGATCTGGATCGAATCGTCGTTGCGAAGGGTCCAGGCTCGTATACAGGTATTCGGATTGCAGTAACGACCGCAAAGACGTTAGCAGAAACATTGAAAATTGAGTTAGCAACGGTTTCTAGTTTGGCTGTTATTGCAGGAAATACTCGTATAAATAAGTTGATTGTTCCATTGATGGATGCACGGCGTAACAATGTATATGCGGGGGTTTATCGTTGGGAAAACAAACAGCTTGTGAATGTAATAGCTGATCAGCACATACCACTAGCTGATTTATTGAATAAAATCAAAGAACCAGCATTATTTATCGGAGAGACTAGCAAGTTTAAAGATCAAATAGAATCAATTTTAACAAACGCAGACGTATCAGAAGAAGATGAAGTAAATCTGCCTAATGGAATAATCCTAGGTAAATTAGGTTTCTTAGCGCAGCCAGTTGAAAATGTCCATGGGTTAGTACCCGCGTATTTAAAACGGGTGGAGGCAGAAGAAAAGTGGCTGGAGACACACCAACCAGAGGACGAGAATTATGTTGAAAAAATTTAGTGGTTTAGTAAAGACCATTTTATATGGGAAACAATATCCTTTCAATGCGAAATATGTAAAACTAAGGGATGAAGAGTATCTACTAAGAAAAATAGCTGATCAAGATATTAAAGAACTGATTGCGCTTGAACGTGATGTCTATTTTGGCGAGACTCCATGGACAAAAAGCGCCTTTCTTTCTGAGATTCATTCGCCGATTCCTCATTTGTATATTTGTATCGTAACTAAAAAAGAGGAAATTGCTGGATTTATTGGGAGTCGTTTGATAGGAAACGATACACATATTACGAATATTGCAGTCGGAACGACTTTTCAAAATCGTGGGATGGGTAAGCTATTGATTGACGAAGTAGAAAAATTCGCTATAATGAACGATTGTGAAACTCTCTCTTTGGAGGTTCGACTTAGTAATACAGATGCGCAGCGGTTGTACCGAAGGCTGGGATTCTCAGCACGGAATATTCGTAAAAATTATTATACTGAAAATAATGAAGACGCGCTAGACATGATTAAACGTTTGGAAGTGAACTAATTGGAGCAGCTATCTACAAAATTTTGGGAAATAAGTCAAACTGCTTATGCACATGGCTCACCTTGGACAGCTGAACAATTTGCTAGTGACATAAAACAAGCTCATAGTCATTACTTCACTGAAGGAACAGAGATTATTGCTTTTTTGGGATTTCATCAAGTCTGTGATGAAATTGAAATCACAAATATTGCAGTACAATCAAAAGGACAAGGTCATGGAAAAAGACTATTGAAGCGATTGATTAAGCATGCTAAGTCACAGAAAATAGTAAGTATTTTTTTGGAAGTACGTGTTTCGAATCAAGAGGCGCGTCTTTTTTATGAAAAATTTGGGTTCCAAGAAATGACCACGCGAAAAAATTACTATCAGCACCCTCAAGAAGATGCTGTACTGATGTCTTTGAAAGTAGGAAATATAGATGAATGAATCAGAACTTATTTTAGCAATTGAAAGTAGCTGTGACGAAACAAGTGTTGCAGTGATTGAGAACGGCGAAAGAATTCTATCTAATATTGTTGCTTCGCAAATAAAAAGTCACAAACGATTTGGTGGAGTTGTTCCTGAAGTTGCCAGCCGTCACCATGTTGAACAAATCACATTGTGCATTGAAGAAGCCTTGGAGGAAGCAAATGTGACTTCTAAAGAATTAAGTGCTGTTGCGGTAACTTATGGTCCAGGACTTGTTGGCGCATTATTAATTGGCTTAAGTGCTGCGAAGGCTTTTGCTTGGGCAAACGAGTTACCTTTATTGCCAATTAATCATATGGCAGGACATATTTATGCGGCACGTTTAGTTAAACCTTTAGAATTTCCTTTAATGGCCTTACTAGTTAGTGGTGGCCATACAGAATTAGTCTACATGGTTGAAGATGGCTCTTTTGAAATTATTGGTGAAACAAGAGATGACGCTGCTGGTGAAGCTTATGATAAAGTTGGTCGCGTTCTAGGCTTAAGCTATCCTAGCGGAAAAGAAATCGATGAACTGGCTCATCAAGGTGAAGATACCTATGACTTTCCACGTGCGATGATTAAGGAAGATAATTTTGATTTTAGTTTTAGTGGCTTAAAGAGTGCTTTTATCAATTTAACTCATAACGCTGAACAACGAGGAGAACAATTAAATAAAATGAATTTAGCTGCAAGTTTTCAAGCAAGCGTTGTTGATGTACTAGTTACGAAGACAATCAAAGCTTGTAAAACTTATCCAGTTAAGCAATTAATTGTTGCTGGGGGAGTAGCAGCTAATCGAGGATTGCGAGAAAAGATGACAGCAATGATTGAAGCAGAATTGACTGAAGTTAATTTAATTGTTCCGCCTTTACGTTTATGTGGTGATAATGCGGCGATGATTGGGGCTGCTGCTCATGTTGAATTGCAAAAGAATCATTTTGCAGATATGAGTTTGAATGCCAATCCGAGTTTAGCTTTTCAGCATATCTAACTCCTTGCGATAAAAAGGTGGAGAAAGAAGCATAGGATAAAATTTCAAAATAATAATAGACTCTGAAACAGATGAAAAAAATTTGTAGCAGATACCTATTTTTAAAATGTATGGAATTATTGGTTAGAGGAATGACTACAAAAAAGTTACCTTAAAGAATCGACAGGAAAAAAATTTTAAGATATTAAATATTTTAGTATATTTGTGATCCAAGAAAGAAGAAGTAATACTTAAGCAGCCAAATATTGGCTGCTTTTTCTTATGGGCCTAGATGCCCAGTTTCGGACGAACTTTGTCCGAAACAAGTAAACTACCCGCTATGCGGGTAGAGACAAGTGGTTTTACCACCAAAAATACCATTCCTTTACAATAAGAGTGTTCAGGCTCAAAAAGAAAGGAATGGTATTTTTGGCAAACAAAGCAAATAGCTTAGCGCATACAAAATGGATGTGTAAGTATCACATTGTTTTCACTCCAAAGTTTAGACGAAAAGTTATCTACAATCAAGTGAGAAAAGACTTGATAGAAATCTTTCAGCGGTTGTGTAAATACAAAAAAATAGAAATCATAGAAGGACATATGATGCCCGATCATGTGCATCTGTTGGTAAGCATCCCACCCAAAATCAGCGTATCAAGTTTCATGGGTTATTTGAAAGGAAAAAGTGCCTTGATGATCTTCGAGAAACATGCAAATTTGAGGTATAAATATGGAAATCGAAAATTTTGGGCAGAAGGTTATTATGTAAGTACGGTGGGATTGAATGAAAAAACAATCGCAAAGTATATTCGAGAGCAGGAGCAACACGACCAAGCAGTTGATAAATTAAGCGTAAGAGAATATGAAGATCCGTTTTCAGATAGGAAGTATCGAAAAAAATAAACCAGTTTAACTGGTCGTGAAAGTGACAAAGACACTGAGCCTGAACAAGGTGAAGGGTAACGTCTTGAGGCGTAGTCATAGCAACAAGGGGTTTCACCCGCAGAGCAAACCACCCGTTTTCACGGGTGGTCCTGATTTAAATAGTATATTTTTTTCTATGAAGACGTTGTGTGTTAAATCCCGATTTAAAAACTGATTAAGCATCCAAAGAAAAAAATACGGCAAGCTTAAAGACAATTTTTGTAAATGAATACAAATAACGGTTGATACTTTCATTTTATTCAGTTATCATGAATAAAAATGAATTATTATCTCTAGTATAGAATTAATATTCAAAAATGGAGGGGTTATCATGACTAATATTTTTCAAGAAAAGAGTTTTTTAAAAGAAATTGATTTTACTAAAGAGGAGTTGCTTTATCTAATTGATTTTGCTGCGCATCTAAAAGCATTAAAACAAAAAAACATTCCGCATAAATATTTAGCGGGGAAAAATATCGCGTTACTTTTTGAAAAAACTTCTACTCGTACTCGCGCTGCGTTTACTACTGCAACGATTGATTTAGGCGCTCATCCAGAATATTTAGGAAAAAATGATATTCAATTAGGGAAAAAAGAATCGGTAGAAGATACAGCAAAAGTTCTAGGAAGTATGTTCGATGGGATCGAGTATCGCGGATTTTCTCAAAAGGCTGTCGAGGACTTGTCAAAATACTCCGGTGTACCTGTTTGGAATGGTTTAACGGATAAATGGCATCCTACTCAAATGTTGGCGGATTTTTTGACTATTAAGGAGCATTTTGGAAAACTAGAAGGCTTGACCTTAGCTTATGTTGGTGATGGTCGAAATAATGTGGCGAATTCTTTATTGATTACCAGTGCTATTTTAGGTGTTAATATTTCAATCGTGACACCTAAAAGCCTATTTCCTGAATCAGACTTAATTGTCATGGCTGAAAAATATGCGGAAGCTTCACAGTCTAAAGTTTTTATCACTGATGATATTGATCAAGGCGTGGCTCAGGCGGATATTATATATACCGATGTTTGGGTGTCCATGGGTGAGGAGTCAGCTTTCAAAGAACGGATAGATTTATTATTGCCCTATCAAGTCAATCAAGAGTTGATGTTAAAAACGAAAAAGGCGGAAACGATTTTCTTACATTGCTTACCAGCCTTTCATGATCTTGAAACAGAAGTTGCAGAAGAAATTAAAGAGAAGTACGGGTTAGTTGAAATGGAAGTGACTGACGAAGTCTTTCGCAGTGAGAGGGCTTTGCAGTTTCAACAAGCTGAAAACCGCATGCATACCATTAAAGCTGTAATGGCTGCGACACTAGGCAACCTATTTATCCCTAAAGTATAAAAAATATATTTCTTGACTAGTCAGATGGTGATTTTTCTGTTACTATAAATGCCAGATAAATCATTCATCGATGAAAAAGAGAAGTCTATAGTCTGTTTTGCAGCGAGTTCGGGCAGGTGAGAGCCGAATAAACAAAAATAGATGGCGCACTTTTGAGATGAAACGGCAGCTACCGTTATAGCCTAAGTTGGTCGTTTATGACAATAAGAGTGGTACCGCGGGAATTCTCGTCTCTGATGTATTTATACATCAGGGACTTTTTTGTATTATAAGGGAGGAATTTGGATGAATAATAAAGAAATCGTCGCACAAGCTGTATTTGAAGTAGTTAAGGAAAATCTGACGCTACCAGAAGTGGAACGTTTGCTAGAAAATCCCAAATCAGTTGATCATGGGGATGTTGCTTTTCCGACATTCGCTTTAGCAAAAGTTTTTCGTAAAGCACCACAACAAATTGCGGGTGAGCTAGCGGAACAAATCAATCCAGAAGCATTTGAGAAGATCGAAGTGGTGGGGCCTTACTTGAACTTTTTCATGAAGAAAGAAATTATTTCGAGTATGGTTTTAAAACAAATCGCTAAAGAGAAAAATCATTTCGGTGATAGCAATATTGGTAACGAGGGCAATGTAACAATTGATATGTCTTCTCCAAATATTGCAAAACCTATCTCAATGGGACATCTACGTTCAACAGTCATTGGTAATTCTATCAGTTTGATTTTAAGTAAGATTGGCTATAATCCAATAAAAATTAACCACTTAGGCGACTGGGGTACTCAATTTGGTAAATTAATCGTGGCTTATAAAAAATGGGGTTCAGAAGAGAAAGTTAAAGCAGAACCAATCAATGAGCTTTTACGTTTGTATGTGGAGTTTCATGAAAAGGCTGAAGAAGAGCCCGAACTTAATGATGAGGCCCGGGCGTGGTTTAAAAAATTAGAAGAGAATGACGATGAAGCCTTAGAATTATGGAGATGGTTCCGTAGTGAGTCCCTAAAAGAGTTTAATAAAATTTATGGCATGCTGGAAGTAAATTTTGACTCCTATAATGGAGAAGCATTCTATAATGACAAAATGGATGAAGTCGTAACAATGTTAGAGGAAAAACATTTATTGCAAACGAATGAAGGGGCAGAAATTGTCGACCTTGAAAAGTATGACTTAAATCCTGCACTGATCAAAAAATCTGATGGGGCAACTTTGTATATCACACGTGATTTAGCTGCAGCACTTTACAGAAAACGTGAATATAATTTTGTTAAGTCACTTTATGTTGTAGGAAATGAACAAAGCGGACACTTCAAACAATTAAAAGCTGTTCTGAAAGAAATGGACTTCGATTGGTCTGAAGATATGATTCACATTCCATTTGGATTAATCACAAAAGACGGGAAAAAATTGTCTACACGTAAAGGGAAAATTGTTCTCTTAGAAGAAGTCCTAAATGAAGCTAAAGACTCAGCACTTTCGCAGATTCAGGAAAAAAATCCTGATTTACCAAATAAAGAAGAAGTTGCACACCAAGTAGGTGTTGGTGCAGTAGTCTTCCATGATTTAAAAAATGATCGTTTGAACAATTTTGATTTCAATTTGGAGGAAGTTGTTAGATTTGAAGGCGAAACCGGCCCTTATGTTCAATACACTCACGCGCGAGCAATGACTGTTTTGGAGAAAGCGGGATATAATGTTGACTCTGAAGAAGTATATGCGTTAAACGATGCGGATAGCTGGGAGATCATCAAATTACTGCAAAATTATCCTGAAGTAGTGATGCAAGCGGCAAATCAATATGAGCCATCTGTAATTGCTAAGCATGCAATTAAATTGGCGCAAGCATTTAACAAGTATTATGCACATACGAAAATTTTAGTGGATGATGATCAAAAAGATGCTCGGCTAGCATTAGTTTACGCAGTAACCGTAATATTGAAAGAAGATTTACGTTTATTGGGTGTTCATGCACCAAATAAAATGTAAAAAAACGGAGAAATTTTGAACCGACCTTCAAAGTTAAGGTGAAAATCTAACTTTTGAAGGTCGGAATTTTTTTATTTAAAAATTGAACTTTGTGTTGGGTCCTGTAAAAACGTAGTGACTTTTTGAGCATCCCCAGGTGTTCTTGAAATAATAATAATCGTATCAAAGCTTGCCATTGTTGCTACGATTAGTTCACTCGATAGATCATCCAGAACGGAAGCTAATAAATGTGCATTGTCGGGCAAAGTATTGACGATCGTCATAAATTGAACGGTATCAACTTTGACTATCACATCGTTTGACATACGGATTAATCGTTTGATGTCATCATCCTCTGTAGGCGTTTTACGTTCTTGAAACAATTCAAAACGCGGATTGCCGGATTCATCAATCGTTTTTATAATTTTTAAATCTCGAATATCTCTCGAAATCGTTGCTTGAGTAGCAGAGACTTGGTACTCTGATAAGTACTCCATTAATTCTCCTTGATTTCTAATTGGGTTTTCCAAGATAAGCTTCTTGATTAATTCGTGTCGATCTTTTTTTCGCATAAAAAAACTCCTTATTCTTATGTGCTGAACCAAACATATTTCACACGTATAAAGAATTGATCAGATTGGTTACATAGTATATAACTATAAATGACGACTTCTTTGTTCAACTCACGTTTGAGTAGTGTAAAAAGTTAAAATGATAATTATGCATTTAGTATAGCAGAAAAAGTTTTTTTAACCAGTACTCTATATAAATATTAATGTATCAAAAAGTGAAATAAAAAAGATTGATTTATTAAAAAAACTCTTGTATAATTACTAATTGTGTGTAGGCGACTATACATAAAAAATCCACATTCTGGCTTGATTTATAAGGCGGTGCTGCTTGTCAGTTCCTTATAAAGAAGAGAGCAGAAGAGGAAAACAAAAAACCAATTGGAGGAAACACAAATGTCAGTATTGTCTATGAAACAATTACTAGAAGCCGGCGTACATTTTGGTCACCAAACTCGTCGCTGGAACCCAAAAATGAAGAAATATATCTTCACAGAAAGAAATGGAATCTACATCATTGACTTGCAAAAAACAGTCAAATTAGTAGATGCAGCTTACGATTATATGAAAGATGTTGCTGAAGATGGTGGCGTTGCATTGTTCGTAGGAACTAAAAAACAAGCTCAAGAAGCAATCAAAGAAGAAGCAGTACGTGCTGGTCAATACTACGTAAACCATCGTTGGTTAGGTGGAACTTTGACTAACTGGGATACAATCCAAAAACGTATCGCTCGTTTGAAACAAATCAATGCTATGGAACAAGATGGTACTTTCGAAGTATTACCTAAAAAAGAAGTAGTTGGTTTGAATAAAGAACGTGAACGTTTGGAAAAATTCTTAGGCGGAATCGCTGATATGCCTCGCATTCCAGATGTAATGTATATCGTTGATCCACGTAAAGAACGTATCGCTGTTCAAGAAGCTCAAAAATTAAACATTCCTATCGTGGCTATGGTAGACACAAACTGCGATCCAGATGAAATCGACGTAGTTATCCCTTCAAATGATGATGCTATTCGTGCCGTGAAGTTAATTACTGCAAAAATGGCTGATGCGTTTATCGAAGGAAACCAAGGGGAAGATCAAGTAGCTGAAGAAGACTTCGTAGCTGAAGATGGCGGACAAGCAACTTCAATCGAAGAAATCGTTGATGTAGTAGAAGGCGACAATGCTTCTACTGAATCAGCTGAATAATTTAGTAGCATACGCTGCTTCAAAGTAAATATTTTCCTTTGAAGCAGCTTTTTTAGAAAAACTAAGGAGGCCCTTAAAATGGCAGACGTAACAGCTAAAATGGTAAAAGAACTACGCGACATGACTGGCGTAGGGATGATGGATGCGAAACGTGCATTAGTAGAAGTAGAAGGCGACATTGAAAAAGCTGTTGATCTTTTACGCGAAAAAGGTATGGCTAAAGCAGCTAAGAAAAATGATCGTATTGCCGCTGAAGGTTTAGCTTCAGTTGCAATCCATGGAAATACTGCTGCAATTGTAGAAGTAAACTCAGAAACAGACTTCGTTTCTAAAAATGAAATGTTCCAAGACTTGGTGAAAGAAATTGCGGCCTTAGTTGCTGAACATAAACCAGCTGATATGGAAGCTGCGATGAAATTAACGAACGCTAAAGGTGAAACTTTAGAAGCGGCATTAATTGAAGCTACACAAGTTATTGGTGAAAGAATCAACTTCCGTCGTTTTGAAGTTGTTGAAAAAGAAGACAATGCAGCATTTGGCGGATACCTTCACATGGGCGGACGTATTGCTGTTTTAGCTCTGTTGAACGGTACTACTGACGAATCAGTTGCTAAAGATGTTGCAATGCACGTTGCGGCAATCAACCCTCGTTATGTTAACGAAAGCCAAATTCCTGAATCAGAATTAGAGCATGAAAAAGCAGTTCTAACTGAACAAGCATTAAACGAAGGCAAACCAGCTAACATTGTTGAAAAAATGGTGATTGGTCGTTTAAATAAATTTAAAGCTGAAATCGCTTTGGTGGATCAACCATTCGTTAAAGATCCTGATATGACTGTTGAGAAGTATGTATCTTCTAAAGGCGCTACAGTTGCAAGCTTCGTTCGTTTCGAAGTAGGCGAAGGTATCGAAAAACGTGAAGATAACTTTGTTGAAGAAGTTATGAGCCAAATTAAAAAATAATTCTGTTTTTTAACAGTCGGGAACGCACGTGAGATGTGCGCTCCCTTTTTTTAAGCAAATTCAAATTTGGCTCGCTTCAAAGACAGAGTATGCTAAAATATCAATAGAGTGACAGTGGAGGTATTGAGATGAATGAACCAAAGTATAAACGTGTAGTATTGAAACTCAGTGGAGAAGCCCTAGCTGGCGACGAAAAATTCGGTATTAATCCACCTGTGATCTCAGAGATCGTGGAAGAAATTAAAGAAGTTCATGATTTAGGAATCGAAATGGCAATAATTGTTGGCGGTGGAAATATTTGGCGTGGACAAATCGGTGCTCAAATGGGCATGGAACGCGCACAAGCAGATTATATGGGGATGTTGGCAACGGTGATGAATGCGTTAGCCTTACAAGATGCATTAGAAAATATTGATGTACCGACGCGCGTTCAAACATCAATCGAAATGCGTCAAATCGCTGAACCATACATTCGTCGCAAAGCAGAACGTCACCTCGAAAAAGGACGAATCGTTATTTTTGCAGGTGGAACGGGAAATCCTTACTTCTCAACGGATACAACGGCGGCTTTAAGAGCAGCGGAAGTAAATGCAGACGTGATTTTGATGGCTAAAAACAACGTCGATGGTGTTTATTCGGCAGATCCAAAACTTGATGAAAATGCTGTGAAGTATGAAGAATTGACTCATTTAGATGTAATCGCTAAGGGATTGCAAGTCATGGATTCAACTGCAAGCTCATTAAGTATGGACAATGATATTCCACTTGTTGTCTTTAATTTAAATGAACCAGGAAATATTAAACGTGTCGTACTCGGTGAAAACATCGGAACAACTGTAAGGGGGAAATAAAATGGCAGATGCAGTAATGAACGAAGCAAAAGACAAAATGAAAAAGGCACAGGAAGCTCTACAACGCCAATTAGGGCAAATTCGTGCTGGTCGTGCAAATGCGAGTTTACTTGATCGCATTGTGGTAGATTACTATGGAGTACCTACACCCGTTAACCAAATGGCTTCAATCACTATTCCTGAAGCACGTGTGTTAATGGTTACACCGTTTGATAAAAATATGATTAATGATGTAGAAAAAGCAATTTTAGCAAGCGATATTGGATTAAACCCAGCAAATGACGGAAACGTTATTCGATTGGTCATTCCTCAATTAACTGAAGAACGTCGTAAAGAATTGGCTAAAGAAGTAAAGAAAGAATCAGAAGGCGCAAAAATTGCTGTACGTAACATTCGTCGCGATGCGATGGACGATTACAAGAAACAACAAAAAAATGGCGATTTGACAGAAGATGATCTACGTAACATGGAAAAGGACATCCAAACGTTAACCGATGAAAATATCAAGGCCATTGATTCAATTGTTTCTGAGAAAGAAAAAGAATTATTAGAGGTTTAAGTTAATCAAAGCCTGGAGAAATTTCTCTAGGTTTTTTTGTTGTGTTTATCCTTCAATTCAACTGAAAAATCATTGAAAAAGCCTAAAGGTATTCATTTTTCATAGGAATAAGCTCATTTTATTGTTATAATGGCAGATGACTTTCTAGAAGTATTTTTAATTTGTTATCTTAAATAAAGGAGGGAAAAACATGGTATTGCGATTTTTTCCACAAAAAGAAAAATATACACCAGAGGATGCGCAATTCGTCTTCGATCCTGAAGGTTCTGTACCTAAGCA
The DNA here is from genome assembly GCF_051710765.1 of Enterococcus sp. DIV0170. Lineage (NCBI taxonomy): Bacteria > Bacillati > Bacillota > Bacilli > Lactobacillales > Enterococcaceae > Enterococcus > Enterococcus sp. DIV0170. Next base: position 2,090,255 of record NZ_JBIOLG010000001.1, on the reverse strand, counting down.
TGTTGCGATTATTATGGATGGAAATGGACGCTGGGCGCAAAATCGTCGTTTACCAAGAATCGCCGGACACAAAGAAGGCATGGAGACAGTCAAAAAAATCACGAAACATGCAAATCGTTTAGGAATAAAAGTATTAACGCTATATGCGTTCTCAACTGAAAACTGGAAGCGTCCAGAGGATGAAGTCAAATTTTTAATGCAGCTGCCAGTTGATTTTTTTGATACTTTTGTACCAGAGTTGATTGAAGAAAATGTGCAAGTTCATGTTATGGGATACGAAGAGTATTTGCCTGCACATACGCAAGATGCGGTAAAACGTGCAATCGAGCAAACATCAAAAAACGATGGACTTGTTTTGAATTTCGCATTAAATTATGGGAGCCGGGCTGAGATTATTACTGCCATCAAACAAATGGCTCAAGAGGTTAAAGAGGATGAGCTTTCAATCGAAGAGATCAATGATGACATTGTCGGTGATCACTTGATGACAGGATTTCTACCAAAAGAACTGAGAGATCCTGAGCTAGTTGTTCGGACTAGCGGCGAAGAACGAATTAGCAATTTTTTACTTTGGCAGTTAGCCTATAGTGAGCTTTATTTTACAAAAGCCTTATGGCCAGATTTTGATGGTGATCATTTAGAAGCAGCTATTGCTTCTTTCCAACAGAGAAATCGGAGATTCGGCGGTTTGAATAAGGAGGATAAAAAATGAGACAGCGAGTTATTACCGCTGTTGTTGCTTTAGCGATTTTTATTCCGATTCTTTATGTCGGTGGAATTGCAGTGGAGCTAGCGGCAGCAGTATTAGCAGGAATTGGTGTATATGAGTTGTTCCGTATGAAGGGACTTGCGATTTTAAGTTTTGAAGGCGTCCTATCCATTCTAGGTGCGGTATTTTTAGTCTTACCAGCAGAACGTTGGATGCCTTTTTTAAGCGGAAATAATAGTAATTTTCTATTATTCTATTTGACAGTTATGATCATTTTAGGATTCTCGGTTGTATCCAAGAACACCTACACTATTGATGAAGCAGGTTTTCCTGTTGTTGCTAGTTTATATGTTGGTGTTGGATTCCAAAATTTAGTAACAGCACGAGCAGATGGACTGGCGATCTTACTTTTTGCCTTCTTTATTGTATGGGCCACAGATATTGGTGCTTATATGGTAGGGCGACAAGTCGGAAAACATAAATTATGGCCAGACATCTCACCAAACAAGACGATTGAAGGAGCGCTGGGCGGTATCGCCAGTGCGATAGTAGTTGCAGTTGTCTTTATTTTGGTTCAACCTAATGTGTTTCAACATAATTTAGTGACGATGGTTATTTTCATAATCATCTTCTCAGTTGTCGGTCAATTTGGGGATTTGGTAGAATCAGCAATTAAGCGCCATTATGGTGTGAAGGATTCAGGAAAAATTTTACCAGGACATGGTGGTATTCTTGATCGCTTCGATAGTATGTTGTTTGTTTTTCCAATGATGCATTTATTAGGCGTTTTTTAAAAGAGCATAATAGCTCTTTTTTTTTCGGAGATAAGAGAGAGAAACACTCCAAAGGAAAGATTGAATTTATATAGGAGACTTTTTTAAATTTTCTATGAAATGATCGGTAAAGGAATATATTCTTTCGAGACTATGATAAACTGTTTCTAAGAAACTAATTGAAGGTAGGAAAATTATGCGTACGATTATTACGTTTTTAATTGTATTTGGGGTTCTTGTAATCGTTCATGAGTTTGGACATTTTTTCTTTGCAAAACGTGCAGGGATTTTGGTTCGTGAATTTTCGATTGGCATGGGACCTAAACTAATTGCTCATATGGGAAAAGATGGAACTACTTATACTTTGCGATTATTGCCGATTGGCGGGTATGTACGAATGGCAGGATTAGAAGATGAAGAAACAGAACTGAGCCCAGGAATGCCATTATCTGTGGAATTAACTTCTAAAAATGAGGTTCATCGAATCAATACCAGTAAGAAAATTCAGTTACCAAATAGTATTCCAATGGAGTTGATTTCGGCCGACTTAGTGGATGAGCTTGTTATCAAAGGATACGTGAATGGTGATGAAAGTCAAGAGACGACTTATAAGGTTCAGCATAATGCGACTGTGATTGAAGAGAGTGGAACAGAAGTCCGAATTGCCCCGCGGGATGTTCAGTTTCAATCTGCCAAGTTGGGTTCAAGAATCTTGACAAATTTTGCTGGTCCGATGAATAATTTTATATTAACGGTTCTATTGTTTATTGCTTTAGCATTTCTGCAAGGTGGAGTAGCAAATTACGATACTAATCAAATTGGGACTGTGCAAGCTGGTAGTCCAGCAGCGGCTGCTGGTCTTAAAGATCATGATACAATTCTTTCAGTAGATGGAAAAAAGATTTCCACTTGGGATGATCTAACCAATACAATTACTAAGAAACCCGGAAAAGAATTAACTATCATAGCAGAACATGATGGCAAAGAAAAAACAATGCAAATGATACCAAAGAGTGTGAAGAGTAATGGTGAAAAAGTAGGACAAATTGGTGTAACACCTTACATGAAGACAGGCTTTGGGGATAAAGTGATTGGTGGTTTAACTCAATCATGGGATATGGTTAAAAGAATTTTCGGTGCCTTAGGGTCACTATTTACTGGGTTTAGTTTAGACAAGCTGGGTGGACCGGTGATGATGTATCAAATGTCAGCCGAAGCATCGCGTGCAGGAGTTAAAACAGTCACCTACTTAATGGCGTTATTATCCGTTAATTTGGGTATTGTTAATTTGCTTCCTATTCCGGCTTTTGATGGTGGTAAAATATTGCTGAATTTTATTGAGGGTGTTCGTGGAAAACCACTTGATCCAGACAAAGAAGGTATGATTACCATGATTGGATTTGGATTTATCATGCTTTTGATGATATTGGTTACATGGAATGATATTCAGCGTTTCTTCTTTTAAAATGAAAGGATCGAAATTTTTTCGATCCTTTTTCTAATGCAATCATAAAAAAAAACAGGTATACTGGAACATACTTGAAAAAGTGAAGGAGATGTCATTTTGTCTAAAAATCGTGAAATGTTCGAAAATTTACTACGACAAATTGAATTGGCCGAGAAAGAGCAGCAACACCCAATGATTCAAGAATCTGAGATCAAGGAAGTTGTTGTTCATGAGAAATCGCGAGTTTGGGAATTTTTTATTCAAACACCGAAAATATTACCGGCAAAATTATTTTATGCATTTCATCAAAAGCTACAACTTGCCTTTCAATCTATTGCAAAGGTGAAATTACATATCATCCCAGAAGAGAATCAATTTGAAGAAGAGCTTCTTCAAAATTATTGGCAATTGGCATTGAGTGAACAAGAATGTGATACACCTTTGGTCAAACAAGTCTTAAGTAAGCCGTTACCAATAATCCAAGGTAAACGTATTGTCTTATTGATTGACAACGAGACGGTTATTCCATTTCTGAAGCAACAGTATCTTCCTCTTATTGAAGAAAACCTGGTTTCATACGGTTTTCCACACTTGAGGATTGATCCAGAAGTGGACAAAGCGCAAGCAGATAAAAAATTGCAGGAATTCGAAGTTCGCAAGCAAGCGCAAGCCCAAGCAATGCAAGAACAAGCTGCAGCAAGTTTAGCGCAGTATGAATCGAAGAAAAAAGAGCAAAAAGAAAATGCTGCTCATTTTGACGGACCTATTCAAATGGGACGAAATATTCCAGCAGATGAATCCATTACACCTATGGGAAATATAATTGAAGAAGAACGCAGAATTACTATTGAGGGCTTTATTTTCGATAAAGAAGTTCGGGAGTTGCGATCAAAACGGAAAATTTTGATTTTGAAAATGACCGATTATACATCTTCCTTCGTCGTGAAGAAATTCTCCAATGGAGAAAAGGATGAGGCCATTTTTGAAGCGATAGCAAATAATAGTTGGATTCGTGTCCGAGGGAGCGTCCAAGAGGATACCTTCATGCGTGATCTTGTTATGAATGCGCAAGATATTCAAGAAGTCAAACATCCAGAACGTCAAGATACAGCAACAGAGAAGCGTTCAGAACTACACTTGCATACTAATATGAGCACGATGGATGCAATAAACAGTGCTAGCGAACTAGTCGCACAAGCAGGGAAATGGGGCCATAAAGCGATTGCTATTACAGATCATGGTGGCGCGCAGTCGTTTCCTGATGCCCATGCGGCCGGTAAAAAAGCTGGTGTAAAAATTCTTTATGGGGTTGAAGCAAATGTCGTTTCTGATGGTGTTCCGATTGCCTACAACGATGCTCACGAATCGTTAACGGATGCTACTTATGTTGTTTTTGACGTGGAAACAACAGGGCTATCAGCTGTCTATGATACGATTATTGAGTTGGCAGCAGTTAAGATGCATAAAGGAAATGTGATTGATACTTTTGAGGAATTCATTGATCCAGGACATCCACTGTCAGAAACAACAATTAATTTAACTGGAATTACCGATGAAATGGTTCGCGGCTCAAAACCAGAAAAAGAAGTCATGGAATTATTCGAAACATTCTGTGAAGGGTCGATTTTGGTGGCCCATAACGCAACGTTCGATATTGGATTCATTAATACAACGTATGTTCGTCACGGAATGCCAGAAACACCAAATCCAGTGATTGATACTTTGGAACTGGCTCGTTTCTTGTATCCAGAATTTAAGCGGTTTGGTTTAGGTGTCTTAACGAAAAAATTTGGTGTTAATTTAGAGCAACATCACCGGGCGGTTTATGATGCAGAAGCGACAGGACACTTAGCATGGATTTTTGTTAAGGAAGCAATCGAAAAGCATGAAATGAATTATCATGATCAGTTGAACGATCATGTCGGTGAAGGAGACTCATATAAAAGAGCACGCCCATTTCACGCTACGATTTTAGCAAAAAACCAGGCAGGTCTGAAAGATTTATTTAAACTAATCTCGATGTCAAATGTAGAGTATTTCGAACGAGTTCCTCGAATCCCTCGTTCCCAGTTGAATAAGCTACGGGAAAATCTTTTAATAGGTTCTGCTTGTTCTCAAGGAGAAATCTTTGAAGCGATGATGCAAAAGGGTGTTGAGGAAGCGAAAAATCGCGCAGCCTTTTATGATTATATTGAAGTAATGCCAAAAGCTGTCTATGCGCCACTAATTGAACAGGAACTAGTGAAGAATGAGTCTGATTTAGAGGACATTTTGCGAAACTTAATTAAAATCGGAAAAGATTTGAATAAAACGGTGGTTGCTACTGGGGATGTTCATTATTTGAATAAAGAAGATGCAATTTATCGTAAGATTCTGATTAGTTCAATGGGTGGTGCAAACCCATTGAACCGTCATAGTTTGCCAGATGTACATTTTCGGACAACAGATGAAATGCTACAGGCTTTTAGCTTCTTAGGACCTGAGTTGGCTAAAGAGATTGTTGTTGATAGCCCTAATACAATCGTGGATAGCTGCGAAGAGATTATTCCAGTGAAAGACGATTTATACACGCCGAAAATTCCAGGTTCTGAAGAAGAAATCAAAAAATTAAGTTACGATCGTGCACGAGAATTGTATGGTGACCCTTTACCAGATATTATCGAAAAACGTTTAGAAAAAGAATTGACTTCCATTATCGGAAATGGTTTTTCAGTGATCTACCTAATTTCTCAAAAACTAGTGCATAAAAGTAATGCTGATGGCTATTTAGTTGGTTCACGTGGTTCTGTAGGATCAAGTTTTGTTGCTACTATGACCGGGATCACTGAGGTTAATCCATTGCCACCACATTATTATTGTCCTGAGTGTCAGTACTCAGAATTCTTTGAAGATGGCTCTTATGGTTCTGGTTTTGATTTGCCAGAAAAAGCTTGTCCAAAATGTGGTACACGTTTGAATAAAGATGGTCATGATATTCCGTTTGAGACTTTCTTGGGTTTCCATGGAGACAAGGTACCAGATATTGATTTGAACTTTTCTGGTGATTATCAAGCAGAAGCACATAATTATACTAAGGTACTATTTGGTGAGGATTATGTTTATCGAGCAGGGACGATTGGTACGGTCGCTGATAAAACAGCGTATGGATTTGTTAAAGGATATGAGCGAGACCACAATTTGCATTTTCGTAATGCAGAAGTGGATCGATTAGCTAAAGGTGCGACGGGAGTTAAGCGGACCACCGGACAGCATCCTGGAGGCATCATTGTTATCCCTGATTACATGGATGTTTATGATTTTACTCCGATTCAATATCCAGCTGATGATCAAAACTCTGAGTGGAAAACGACACACTTCGATTTCCATTCAATTCATGATAATGTGTTAAAGCTCGATATCCTTGGTCATGATGACCCAACAGTGATTCGGATGTTGCAAGAATTATCGGGAGTCGATCCCAAAACGATTCCAACAGATGATCCAGAGGTAATGAAGATCTTTGCAGGGCCTCAAGTATTAGGCGTAGAGCCAGATCAGATATATTCTAAAACAGGGACATTAGGAATCCCTGAATTTGGTACACGTTTTGTTCGAGGGATGTTAGAAGAAACTGGCCCAACGACGTTTGCTGAGTTACTTCAAATTTCCGGTTTATCCCATGGTACCGATGTGTGGTTAGGAAATGCAGAAGAGTTGATTAGTCGCGGAGAAGCCAATTTGGCTGAAGTAATTGGTTGTCGAGATGATATCATGGTTTACTTAATCCACGCTGGATTGGATAGTGGAATGGCTTTCAAAATTATGGAGACAGTTCGTAAAGGGCAATGGAACAAAATTGACGATGACTTACGTGAAACCTATTTAACCGCGATGAAAGAAAACAATGTTCCCGATTGGTATATTGATTCTTGTTCTAAAATTAAGTATATGTTTCCTAAAGCCCATGCGGCAGCTTATGTGTTGATGGCGTTGCGAGTAGCTTACTTTAAGGTTTATTTTCCTATCCTGTATTACTGTGCGTATTTTTCGGTGCGTGCCGATGATTTTGATTTAGTAGCAATGGCTAAAGGGAAAGATGCTGTGAAAGCAGCTATGAAGGCTATTACAGATAAGGGAATGGACGCTTCAACAAAAGAGAAAAATCAGTTAACGGTATTAGAGTTGTGTAATGAAATGCTAGAGCGTGACTTCCATTTTGGAATGATTGATTTATATAAATCAGATGCTCAAGATTTTGTCATTGACGGAGATACGCTAATCGCTCCTTTCCGTGCAGTTCCTGGACTTGGTTTGAACGTAGCGAAACAAATTGTTGAAGCACGAAAAGACGGAATCTTTTTGTCGAAGGAAGATTTAGCTTCTCGAGGAAAGGTATCTAAGACATTGATTGAATATATGGATACTCACGGTGTCCTAAAAGACTTACCAGATGAAAACCAACTTTCACTTTTTGATATGTAAAGAAAAAGATAAATTCAACCTAAAAATGAAAGGAACTCCTATTATGAAAATGATAAGGTTGAATTTTCAATAGATTTGTGCTACTATGACAATGTAATCATAGATTGATGGTGAGTGAGCGGATTTTTCGCTCACTCTTTTTAATGGATTAAAGGAGGCTGACAGTTTGAGCAGTGTAGTCGAAACAGTGACTGACTTAGTAACACCGATCTTAGACGAGCAAAATTTTGAACTTGTCGAAGTGGAATTCGTCAAAGAAGGGAAAAGTTGGTTTTTAAGAGTGTTTATTGATAAAGAAGGCGGCATTGATATTGAAGAGTGTGCCTTTGTCAGTGAAAAACTCAGTGATAAATTGGATTCGATCGACCCAGATCCGATTCCGCAAGCATATTTTCTAGAAGTGTCTTCTCCAGGGGCTGAACGTCCATTGAAAAAAGAGGCGGATTATCAAAAAGCGATGGGTCAATATATTAATGTTTCGTTGTACCAAAATATCGATGGCGAAAAACAATATCAAGGCTTTTTGAAAGAGCTAACTGAAGATGAGTTGACGCTAACGGTAAAAATCAAAACACGCACCAAGGACATGGTCTTTGATCGTAAAAATATTGCGAAAGCTCGTTATGCAATCGAATTTTAAGTAAATGATGTCAAACCTATTTTTCTATTAGTAGATTGAAGCATGTGACAAAAGTACAACTTCTTTTTACTTTGAAGGATAGATTCGTTAATATGAACTAGGAGGAAAGTTAGAATGAGTAAAGAAATGCTGAATGCGTTGGATACTCTAGAAGCAGAAAAAGGTGTTTCGAAGGAAATCGTGATCGAGGCATTGGAGGCGGCTTTAGTTTCTGCCTACAAACGTCATTATGGCCAGTCACAAAATGTTGAAGTCGAATTCAATGAAAAAAAAGGCGACATCCATGTATATGCCGTGAAAGAAGTAACGGAAGAAGTTATGGACTCACAATTAGAAGTATCTTTAAAGGATGCAATGGAAATCAATCCAGCCTATGAAATCGGTGATACGATTCGATTTGAGGTAACACCAAAAGATTTTGGTCGAATTGCTGCACAAACAGCGAAACAGGTTATTTTGCAACGTGTTCGTGAAGCAGAACGTAGTATCATCTACAATGAATATAGTGCTTATGAAAAAGACATTATGCAAGGCGTGGTTGAGCGTCAGGACAATCGTTACATCTATGTCAACTTAGGTAAGATCGAAGCAGTTCTTTCAAAACAAGATCAAATGCCTAATGAACATTACAAACCACACGACCGTATTAAAGTATATGTCTCTCGAGTAGAAAACACTTCAAAAGGACCTCAAGTTTTCGTAAGCCGAAGCCATCCAGATTTATTACGTCGTTTGTTTGAACAGGAAATCCCTGAAGTCTACGATGGTATTGTTGAAATCGTCAGCATTGCTCGCGAAGCTGGTGATCGTGCAAAAGTGGCTGTTCGTTCAACCGACCCGAACATTGATCCAGTAGGAACCTGTGTGGGGCCAAAAGGACAACGAGTACAAGCAATTGTAAATGAGTTAAAAGGTGAAAATATGGATATCGTTGAGTGGGATGAAGATCCAGCGGTGTTTATCGCAAACTCTTTAAATCCAGCCCAAGTGGAAGATGTTATCTTTGATATTGATAATCCAAAAGTTTGCACGGTTGTTGTACCTGATTATCAGCTGTCATTAGCTATCGGTAAACGGGGGCAAAATGCGCGTCTTGCCGCTAAACTAACTGCTCATAAGATTGATATCAAATCTGAATCGGACATGGAAGAGTTTTATGAAACCTATGACGAATCGGAAGTAGAAGACATTGTTTCTGAGGTTGAAGAAATCACTTCTGAAGCAGATGCGGTTGAAACGGAAGTAGAAGACATCGAAACAGAAGCAGAAGTAACAATTGACAATATGATTGAAGATGAAGAAAACATTGCTTCAGATCAAACGGATCAATAACTCAATAGGAGGACAGCAAATGAAAAAAAGAAAAGTTCCTTTGCGTAAATCGGTAGTTTCCGGTGAAATGTTTCCTAAAAAAGAATTGATTCGCATTGCTAAGTCAAAAGAAGGCGAGGTTTCAATTGATCCTTCTGGTAAAAAGCCAGGGCGTGGAGCCTATGTGGCTCTTGAGCCGGCAGAAGTTGAAGCAGCGTGGGAAAAGCGTATTTTAGATCGTACGTTGGATGTGGAACTAAGCGATGAATTTTATCAAGAACTATTAGATTATGTGAAACACCAAAAAGCCAGAAAAGAGCTCTTCGGCAATGAATAAACAAAAGGCCTTGAACATGTTAGGCCTTGCTATGCGTGCAGGCAAACTGATCACAGGAGAAGAATTGACAATCAACGAAATTCGTAAGCATAAAGTGAGTCTCGTGATTGTTACTACTGATGCGAGTGAAAACACTCAAAAGAAACTATCAGATAAAAGTAAGTATTATCAAACGGCATGTTTTGTCGAATTTACTCAAGGAGAGATTTTAGGCGCGATTGGCAAACCGAGAAAAGTAATAGGGGTTTTAGACCAAGGATTCGCCAACAAAATTATGACGTTAATAACAGGTTAGGAAGGTGATTGCATGGGAAAAAAGAGAGTATACGAATTTGCCAAAGAAGTGAATCAATCAAGTAAGGATGTTGTGGAAAAAGCACAAACCCTAGGGATTGACGTTAATAATCATATGGGTTCATTGTCCGGAGATGATGAATCAAAATTGAAACAAGCTTTTTCTAGCAAAACGAAACAAACTACTCAAGCAAAACCATCAGCTAACCAGCACGAAAAACCAAAATTCCATGGAAAGAGCTCGAAGAATAACCCAAATTTCCAGAATAGAAAAGGAAATAAAGACTTGACACAAAACAATAGACAGAACAACTCAGCGAACGCAAATCGTTCAAACCAAGGACAACGTCCAAATCAAGGAAGCACGAATAATACACAACGCCAAAACCAAGGACAACGGCCAGCACAAGGCGGTGCGAATAACGCACAACGCCAAAATCAAGGACAGCCTTCATCACAAGGTGGTGAGAATAACGCACAACGCCAAAATCAAGGACAGCGTCCAGCACAAGGTGGCTCGAATAACGCACAACGTCAAAATCAAGGACAGCGTCCAGCACAAGGCGGTGCGAATAATACACAACGCCAAAACCAAGGACAGCGTCCAGCACAAGGTGGTGCGAATAACGCACAACGCCAAAATCAAGGACAACGTTCAGCACAAGGTGGCTCGAATAACGCACAACGCCAAAACCAAGGACAGCGTCCAGCACAAGGTGGCTCGAATAACGTACAACGCCAAAACCAGGGACAACGTCCAGCACAAGTTGGTGCAGGCAATGCGCAACGCTCGAACCAAGGCGGTTCATCTGCACAAGGCGGCAATCAAAATCGTAATAAAAATAATTACGGTAATCAAAACCGCAACAATAACTTTGGTGGCAATCAAAATCGTAACAAAAACAAATTCAACAAAAAAGGGAAAAAGGGCAAGCATCAACAAAGCCAAAAACCTGCTGTACCACCACGTAAATTCCGTGAGTTGCCAGAAATCTTAGAATATACAGAGGGTATGAATGTTGCAGATATCGCTAAGAAGATTCATCGCGAGCCTGCTGAAATCATCAAGAAGTTGTTCATGATGGGGGTAATGGTCAACCAAAACCAACCATTAGATAAAGATACAATTGAACTGTTGGCAACTGATTACGGAATCGAACCACAGGAAAAAGTGACAATTGATATCGCTGATATCGACCGTTTCTTCGATGTGGAAGAAGCTAATGAGGAAAACCTTGTTTCTCGTCCGCCAGTAGTTACGATCATGGGACACGTTGACCATGGTAAAACAACATTGTTAGACACTTTGCGTCACTCACGTGTAACAAGTGGTGAAGCAGGAGGAATCACTCAGCATATTGGTGCTTATCAAATTGATATTGATGGCAAGCCAATCACTTTCTTAGACACACCAGGACATGCTGCCTTCACAAGCATGCGTGCCCGTGGAGCAAGTATCACGGATATTACGATTTTAGTAGTGGCTGCTGATGATGGTGTGATGCCTCAAACAATTGAAGCAATCAACCATGCGAAGGCAGCGAAAGTACCAATTATCGTAGCCGTGAACAAGATTGATAAACCTGGTGCTAATCCGCAGCATGTAATGCAAGAATTGAGCGAATATGAACTGATTCCAGAGGCTTGGGGCGGCGATACGATTTTTGTTGAAATCTCAGCGAAATTCAACCAAAATATCGAGGAATTATTAGAAATGATTCTACTGGTTGCAGAAGTGGAAGACTTGAAAGCAGATCCAACGCAACACGGAATCGGAACAGTCATTGAAGCTCGTTTAGATAAAGGAAAAGGACCAGTTGCAACCTTATTGGTTCAGCAAGGTACAATGAGAGTCGGAGATCCAATCGTTGTCGGAAATACCTATGGCCGTGTTCGTGTAATGACAAATGATATCGGACGCCGAGAAAAAGCGGCCGGACCAGCAACACCAGTAGAAATTACTGGATTGAATGATGTTCCTCAAGCAGGAGATCGTTTTGCAATCTTCGATGATGAAAAAACAGCTCGCGCTGCCGGGGAAGAACGTGCGAAACGCGCGTTGCTTGAGCATCGCAGTGCTAGTGCCCGTGTGACATTAGATAACTTATTTGAATCTCTTAAAGAAGGAGAATTGAAAGAAGTTAATGTCATTATCAAGGCAGATGTACAAGGTTCAGCTGAAGCATTAGCAGCATCATTGAAAAAAATTGATGTTGAAGGCGTACGTGTGAAAATCGTCCATTCCGCAGTTGGAGCAATCAATGAAAGTGATGTTACTTTAGCAGCGGCAAGTAACGCGATTATCATTGGATTTAACGTTCGTCCTACACCGCAAGCAAAACAACAAGCATCAACAGAAGAAGTAGATATTCGTTTACACCGTATTATCTATAAAGCAATCGAAGAAATCGAAACGGCGATGAAAGGTTTGCTTGATCCAGAATACGAGGAAAAAATTACTGGTCAAATGACTGTTCGTGAAACCTATAAAGTTTCTAAAGTTGGTACTATCGCTGGATGTTACGTTAACGAAGGTTCTATCCAACGTGACAGCGGTGTGCGTATCATTCGTGATGGAATCGTTATTCTTGAAGGCAAACTTGCTAGCTTGAAACGTTTCAAAGACGATGTGAAGGAAGTTAAGATGGGTTACGAATGTGGCGCCATGATCGAAAACTTCAATGATATTAAAGTTGACGACGTTATCGAAGGCTTTATTATGGAAGAAATCAAGCCTAAATAATAATTATTCGTTCCACTATGTACTCTTAGTGCATAGTGGAATGATTAAAAATTAATCTACTAGTATGAACAAGGAGGCAGTCGATATGCCAAATTATCGCGATCGTCGTCTCGCTCAAGAGATTTTAAAAGAAGTCAATGACATCTTACGAAAAAAAGTTCGTGATCCGCGTGTGCAAGAAGTAAATATCACGGATGTTCACGTTACTGGCGACCTGCAGCAAGCGACGATTTATTATAGCTTATTATCTGATAAAGCGTCAGATAAAGAAAAGGCACAAGAAGGATTGAATAAGGCAAGTGGGTTAGTTCGTCGAGAATTAGGACATGCATTATCAATTTACAAAACACCGGAGCTGTTTTTTGAGTTGGATGAATCAGTTGAATATGGTTCTAAGATTGATCAGATGATTCGCGACTTAAATAAAGAATAAATTCGTTAGAACCTGAAAAATTTTTCGGGTTCTTTTTTGCATTATTGGTCAAATCCTGTTAAAGTGTATGCAGTTTGTAATGAATCCTTTTGCTGGATATTTTTCAAGGAGGCAACGTCTAAAATGACTACGGAATTTGAAGAACGGATGAAGGCTCTCCATAAAGAATTTGAAAATTTGAGCCCTGAAGAACGCAAAGCCGTTAAACAAAAAATAAAAAAAATCAATGTCTTAACTTCTCGTAAATTAGAACGAATGAAGCACGATTTGCTACGTATGGAAACAAAACGTGCTCAACTTTCATTGGATGGTGAGTCAAAAGAACTATCTGAATTGGAAGATCGAATTATTAGTAAGAAAAGAGAATTTTTAAAATTATTATTTAAGGCGAAAGAAAATTGTTCCAAGAGGTGAGTGAATGGGCCTAATTGAGATTATTATCATTTTAGCCATTGCCATTACCTTATCGAATGTTTTAGCAAAAGTTTTTCCGTCGTTTCCAATCTTCATGATCCAAATCATCACCGGCATCATTCTTGGATTTACCGAAGTAGGTAGTTCTATCCATTTTGAACCGGAAGTTTTTCTTGTAATGATCATTGCTCCTTTGCTTTTTCGTGAAGGAGAGACAGCAGATATTCCATCGATTTTAAAACATTTTGGATTGATCTTGTTATTAGCCTTTGGCGGAGTGATTTTTACGCTATTTGGTTTGGGCTTCGTTCTGCATAGTATTTTGCCAGCGATACCGATTGCTGCCTGTTTAGCCTTTGGCGCCTCTTTAGGTCCCACAGATGCTGTGGCAGTTAGCTCTCTGGCGAAACGTTTAAACATCCCAGAATCAGTAATGCATGTTTTAGAAGGGGAAGGGTTAATTAATGATGCCACAGGTGTTACGGCCTTCCAGTTTGCAGTAGCCGCTTTATTAACAGGTCAATTTTCTGCGACTGATGCTTCTATCTCTTTACTTGAATCAAGTATCGTGGGAGTACTAGTTGGTCTATTGATTATTTGGATAAAGAATGAAATTATAAAAATTATTGAACGAATTTCCGCTCAAGATGTATCAGCTTATTTGCTAATTGAGCTGATTTTACCGTTTGCGGCTTATTTTATTGCTGAACTATTCCATGCTTCTGGAATTATTGCTGCGGTTGTTACAGGTGTTTTACAAGCGACTGGTTTTCGTCGTGTGACACTTTTTGAAGCACAGCTTTCGAATGTAACCGAGAGTTCATGGAGTACAATCAGTTTTATGTTGAATGCGCTAGTTTTTATCTTTTTAGGCATTGAGCTTTCACAAGTCTTTTCACCCGTTTGGAATAGTCGTAATTATTCAAACATTCATCTCCTAGGCATCGTTTTATTACTTACAGCTCTTTTATTTGTTTTACGGTTTCTGTTCGTTAGTGGCTTTTATATTGTGACACAAGGATGGAAAAAGAGTCATGAACAGTTAAGAGATCGCTTATTGTTGACCTTCGGGGGCGTTAAGGGAACAGTTAGTATAGCGACGATTTTTATTTTACCGACAACAATTAACGGACTAGAGTTTCCAGAGCGCTCGCTATTACTGTTTATTACTGCATGTGTGACATTCTTGACGCTGATTATTGGTATGATCTTGTTACCAATTCTATCTGAAGGGGAAGTGGTTCCGCCGACTGACCCTAAATTAATGTTGATTCTTAGAGAGGTTATTAGTGAACTGTATGAGGATCTAGACAATAAAAAATTGAGTGAAAAGGAACGTTTTGCGTTGCTAGCAGTTATCGCAAATTATCAAGGCCGCATCCAAATGGTTTTTAACAATTCAATGCCAGAGAGTGCACAACAAGAATTTCAAGAAATTCAAGCATTAATTATTTCGGTTGAACGAGATGGTCTCGATGAAAGTTTCAGGAGACATCAGATTGATTCCGGTGCTTATCGCTTATATTCACGATTTATTTCAAATGTATCTGAATCTGTTACGAAGCAAATGTTGTCCTTGCTTAGTTTTTGGTTAATCTTTGTTCGTCGAATTATTCGTGTCATCATGCATCCGAAAATGTTCTGGCAACGTCGACAAAAACGGAAAGAAACGGTTGATAACGAAGATATTTCTAATCTTAGAAAAATCTTTATTCGAAATAGTGAAGCTATACTTGACAGCTTGGAAAACTTGCGTGATGTGTATGATGAAGATTTAATTGATTTTTTCGTTGATGAACGAAAAAATTTAATGCATCAAGTTAGCGGTCATGGATTATTTGGAACGTATTTAATTCAACAAGATCCAATCTATGCTAAAGAACTAATTCGCGGTTTTTATTTAGAAAGAAAAATTATTGATAAGTATGAAGGTAGCGAAGAAATATCTAACTTTGCAGCCAATAATTATCGTCATCAAGTGAATCAATTAGAATCTTATGCAATGCGTCAACCGTCTGATCCAAGTATCTCATTTGTGATTAATCGTCAACGTCACAAGAAAAAAGTAAAGGAAGAAAAATATTAAAAACCGTCATAATAAATGGCGGTTTTTATTTGTTAGAAAAGAGGACAACTAGTCTCCAGCTTTAACTTGCCATTTCTCAGATTAGCTATGCTATAATGGGAGCGTTGATTATAAAATGAAATGAGGAAACAGCGATGGACGGTATTTTGCCGTTATGGAAAGAACGCGGCATGACAAGTCATGACTGTGTCTTTAAATTGAGAAAAATTTTAAAAACAAAAAAAGTTGGCCACGGAGGAACATTAGATCCTGATGTCGATGGGGTCTTACCCATCTGTATAGGAAAGGGAACTAAGGTGATCGAATATCTGCAAGATAGTGGGAAAATTTATGAAGGTGAAATTACACTAGGGTTTTCAACGACAACTGAGGATCGTAGTGGCGATATTGTAGAAACTAAAGCATTGGACGGCGTGTTATCGACAGAAGAAATTGATCGAATGATGAAGTCATTTATTGGGACAATCAAACAAATCCCACCTATGTACTCAGCGGTAAAAGTAAATGGCAAACGTTTATATGAATATGCGCGAGCTGGCGAAACGGTGGAACGCCCAGAACGACAAGCTGTCATCGAAAGTTTTCAACGAACAACAGAGCCCGTCTACAATGAAGAGAACAAGACACAAAGCTGGCGATTTCAAGTCACTTGCGGGAAAGGGACCTATGTTCGAACATTAGCGGTGGACCTTGGAGAGAAACTAGGCTACCCTGCACATATGTCTGATTTAACGCGTTTAGCAAGCGGCGGTTTTTCAGTTGGACAAGCAGTTACTTTGGCACAAGTTAGCGAATTAATGGAAAATGAGCAGATTGATCAAGCACTGCAGCCGATTGAAGAGGCTATGAAAGACTTTCCTCGTATTGATTTAACAGAGGAGGATTGGCAAAGGGTAAAAAATGGTCAAGTGCTACCTATGAAAGCTTTTAGAATCAAAAAGATGCCAGAAAAATTAATCGCTTTCTACTATCAAAATCTGCTAGTCAGTCTCTATAGTCAGCATCCAGAAAAAAATTGGCTTTTGAAGCCAAGTAAAGTGATTCGAAACGAGGTATAGCAAATGGAAATTGTTAAGCTACGTCATCCTTATAAGCCAGAAGAAATTCCTATGGGTGATTGTGTTTTAGTTTTAGGCTTTTTCGATGGTGTTCATCGCGGGCATCAAGAAGTGATCAAGACTGGAAAAAAGATCGCACAGGAAAAAAAATTGAAATTAGCAGTAATGACTTTTAACCAACATCCTGCAGTGGTATTTCAGCAAGTACAAAGTAAACCTATCAAGTATCTTTCTACATTGAGACAAAAAGAGGAGCGAATGGCGGAACTGGGCGTTGATCTACTTTATGAAGTAGCATTCACCTCTTCATTTGCGGCTTTAAAACCACAAGATTTTGTCGATCAATACATCGTTGGACTTCATGCAAAGGTGGCAGTTTCCGGTTTTGATTATAATTTTGGAAAAGATCAAACCGCTGATGCAAAGCATCTGCCTACTTATTCTAATGATCGTTTTGAAGTAATCATTGTTGCTAAGAAAACAGAAGAACATGAAACTGAAAAAATCAGTTCATCGCGCATTCGCCGCTTGCTTTCTGAAGGACGTTTAGACGAGGCCAATCATTTGTTAGGATATATTTATGAGACGAGTGGGACGGTCATTCATGGGGAAGCACGAGGGAGGACTTTAGGCTATCCGACGGCGAATATTCAAGTGCCTGATGACATGAAATTACCTAGAGAAGGTGTTTATGTAAATAAGATCAAAATCGGTGATGACTGGTATCCAGCGATGGGGTCAATTGGTCATAACGACACCTTTGGCTCTAATCGGATGTTGACAGTAGAAATCAATATTTTGGATTTCAATCAAGAGATTTATGGAGAAAAAGTCAAAGTCCGTTGGTATCATATGCTGCGTGGACAAGTAGCCTTTGAGTCTGCTCAAGGTCTAATTAAGCAATTAGAAGAAGATGAGCAGGCTACGAGAGATTACTTTAACCAGTTATAGACACTCAGAAATGAGTGTCTTTTTTTTCGAGAAAAAAGCATTAAAGCAGAATGGTCAAATTTTTGCTATCATAAAAATAAAAAGGATGAATAGGATGGAAAAAAACTGGCAGATTCGGACGTATAAAAAGACTGATGAAAAAGAATTATTCACAATGATGGAAAAAGAATCCGATTGGCATGACTATTGTTTTGGTGGTGGAAAAACAAAATATGCGACGGCATTAGAAACATCTTTGACGTATCTGCTTTTGGAGGAGAATAAAATTTGTGGGTATGCTCGTTGCCGAGAGGATGATGGCTTTGGCGTATATGTTTATGATTTATTGGTTAACGCAGATTCTCGAGGAAAAAACTATGGTCGATACTTGATGGAGCAGGCTTGTAAAGATTTCCCTGATCAGATGGTTTATGTTATGAGTGATGTCGATCCATACTATGAAAAGCAAGGGTATCAAAAAGAAGGAACGATTTTTATTGTGAAACCAAAATAAATTTACTTTGGTGATTGACTCTCCCTTAACAGGAGACAGTATTCTGTTAGTGAAAGGGGAGGAACACAATGAATGTAGCTATCGAGGCAGAACAACTAACTAAGGGAATCGGTGGGAGAAATATCATTAATCAACTGAGCTTTACCATCGGAAAAGGTGAGGTTTTCGGTTTGTTAGGACCAAATGGGGCAGGAAAAACGACGACTATTGAAACACTTTTAGGAATTAAACGTCCAGATCGAGGTTCAGCCAAGATTTTAGGATTCGATCCGCGCAAGCAGCGCCGTGAAGTTTTTGAGCGAGTAGGTGTTCAATTGCAATCGTCTAGTTATCAAAACAACATTCGTGTAGGCGAGTTATGTCGAGAACTTTCTAGTTTGTATAAGCAGCCTCGTTCTTACCGTGAATTACTAAGTTTGTTTAAACTGGAAAGATTTGAGTCACAATTTGTTGAGAAGCTTTCTGGTGGGGAAAGACAAAAACTTTCTATTGTACTTGCATTGATTCCTAATCCAGAAATTATTTTTTTGGATGAATTGACGACAGGACTGGATACAGAGGCACGTAGAAGTGTTTGGCAAACATTATTGAAGCTCAAGGAGACGAACTTAACTATTTTCTTGACGACTCATTATATGGAAGAAGCAGAGATTCTTTGTGATCGACTACTTTTGATTAAACGTGGAAGTATCGTAGCGGAGGGATCAATCTCAGAATTGCTGGAGGAGAGTTCCCAGAATAGTTTGGAAGAGGCTTATCTGTGGTATGTAGGGGAGGATGAGTATGAATAAAGTTCTTAGTTTAGCAAAAGTGGAAGGTAAATTAGCGCTTCGGTCAATTGACGGTGTTCTTTTTGGCATCGGTATGCCATTAGGTGTCTTATTGTTGACGACGATGATTGCAGGAAACAAACAAGCCGGCACTACTTCTTATACTTTTTTAGATAGCAGTTTCAGTTCCCTTTTAGTAGTGGGAATATGTGCTACTGCTTTCATGGGAATTCCACTGACAATATGTGATTATCGAGATAAGAAAATACTGAAACATTTTTTTGTGACTCCCGCTTCACCGATTCATTTGATAGCGACTCAAGTGCTGATTGCAATGATCACAGCAATTATTTCCGCAGGATTAGTTGCATTCGTCGCTGTTTTCTTTCTTGATTACCGCATGCAGGGAAGCTGGGGATTATTGATTGCAAGTTATTTTTTGGTTATGATTTCGATGTATAGTTTAGGACTATTGATCGCTAGCTTGTGTAAAAATATTAAAATTGCAAATTTGATTTGCAGTTTGGTTTATTTCCCAATGCTGTTTTTATCGGGTGCAGTTATTCCGTTTGAGTTATTTCCAAATGGGATGCAAAGGATTGCGAATGTTCTACCATTAACACAGGGAGTGCAGTTGTTGAAAAGTGTAAGTCTTAATCAGCCCATAGGAAATCCTCAATTTGTGTTGGTACTGTTGATAGGAATCACTATCCTAGGATTTGGCTTAGCGGCAAAATTCTTTCGTTGGGAATAAGAAAAAGAGAGGAGAATCTTATGGACTACGAATGTGAAAAGATTGAAGAAAAACTATATCGAATTGGTATGTTTTCAAAAATGAACCAAGTGACGATCAAAACATTACGTTACTATGATGAAGTGGGGCTGCTTCGCCCTCGCTTCATTGATCCGGATAATGGGTACCGCTATTATAGCTCTAGCCAGTTAGAACCACTGCACCGGCTTTTAGCTCTTCGTAGAATCGGCTATAGCATTGAAGAAATTAAGCAGGTTCAAGATGGAGTAAGCGAGCAGCGAATCTTACGTCGAAAAAAACAGCAATTAATGAAAGAGATATCTGAACGCATGTCGATGCTCTCGCAGATTGAAGGGTATTTACAACAGGAAGAAGAAAGCTATCATATGGTAGTCAAACGATTACCAGAAGTCATTGTGGCATCGATGAAAAAAGTAATTCCAAATTTTGAATCATTGAGTTCTATCATGCCAGAGATGGGTGCAATGATGGAGAAAGTCGGTTGTGTCTGTGCGATGCCCGAATACTGTTTCAATATTTATTATGACAATGAATATAAAGATGAAAATATTGGTGTTGAGGTTTGTGAAGCAGTAACAGAACAGAAAGAGGATTTCGGTGACTTGAAATTCAAGGTAATTCCTGAAGTTCCAATGGCAGTTTGTACAATGCATAAGGGGCCATATACCTCGATTCCGAAGGCATTTGCTGCGGCGATTAAGTTTACTGAAGAAAACGGATATGAAATTATCGATTCTATTCGGGAAAACTATATTGATGGAATGTGGAATAAGGATAACGAAGACGATTGGTTAACAGAAATTCAAATACCAGTTAAGAAAATATGAGAAGCAAAAAGAAGTCTTGTTCAAAAGATTTCTTTTTGTTTTTTTGAAGAATCATGGCGATTAATAATTGTTTGCCTTCTATCGATATGCTACGCTAGTTGTAGTTTTAATGAAAGCGTTACAAAAAGGAAAGGAGGAATGGAAATGGCGAAAGAACGTTTTGTAAGAGTATACGCTCAAGGAAAGTTAGATGCGCTCATGATCTTTATTGACCGTGAAACAGGAGTGAATTATTTGTTCAACAAGGTCGGTTATGCAGGAGGCTTGACCCCTTTGTTGGACAAGGATGGAAAACCAGTTATTACTCCTATTGATGAAATAGATAAGAAATAGAGGACATTGGGGGACAAGCCTATAAGAAAAACTTATACTAAGCTTTTCTTATAAGGGAGAGTGAATAGGATGCACGCGTGGGAAGCCATTCAGCAATCAGTGGACTATATTGAAGAGAATATCAAGGAAGAATTATCAATAGAAGAATTAGCGAACGTTTCTTATTTATCCATGTATTATTTCCAAAAATTATTCAGTCGTCTAGTTGGAAAGACAGTAAAGGAGTATATAAAGGCTAGAAGAGTTGCAAATGCGAAACCTTTATTGAAAGCAACGAATCTAAGGATTGCGGATATTGCTCTAGAATATGGGTTCAACAGCCATGAAAGTTTTACGAAAGCTTTTAAAGAAATTTATTGTATAACACCTGAAGCTTATAGAAGAAATAATCTGTTACTGACGGATTTTTTGAAACCAGATCTATCGATCTACTACACGATGGTCGATGAAGATGTGCCACTGATGGTGGATGATATGGTGTTAGAAATAAATCAACGTGTATTAAAGGAAACAGAATACTATACGGGTGTCTCAAAAAAAATCGATTCAAAAGAAATGAATACGGTTGGTGTAAACACCTTGATCGAGTTATGGGATGCGTTTCTCGAAAAAAAGGAAGGGATTCCCAATTTATTGGCAGAGGGGCTATCCATCGATTATTTTTCGACGGATGCTATTCCTGGAAAAGTACAGTATTTTGTAGGAGCTAGCTCTGATAATAGCCCAATAAATGGGTTTAATCAATTGAGTGTTGAACCGGGTAAGTATTATGTTTGTACATTCGAAGCTGAAAGTTTTGACTATTTAGTTGAGGATGCATTGTATAAGGCGAACAATTACTTCTTTGAAACATGGATAAAAAGGCATGGAATCGGTAAGGAAGACATGGAGCCTTTTTTGATCCAAAAGTATGTGAATGTCACAGATGAACCCAAAATCGAAATATGGATCAAGCCAACAAAAGAGCTTGTCAAAGGTTAAGAGAAAAAGCTTCAGTTCCTTACGGATCAGAAGCTTTTTATATGCTCTTAATTCTTTTTTTCTTTATTGACAGAAAGAACAGTTTCTTTATGCAACGTATATCCCCAAAATATGCCTGTCAGTTGTGTCATTAGAAAAAGCACAATTAGCGGAATCGCCGCAAAATATGGAGAAGAAGAATGGTACAAACTAACTAAAGGACTTTTAAAGCTAATTAACGCGCAACTTAGTAGTATATTAAGGATATTTCCAGCTATTAATAAAGAAAGTTGTTGACTGGCTTTGGCATAATACCCGAGGATGACAGTAAGTACTAAAAAGAAAAAAATTCCCATGATTGAATCAAATAAATAATCTATCGCTAGAGAGAGATGAACGTACGGAATCAAATAGAAAATGAATGGTAATTGCATGATTCTTTTTTTGACCATCAAATAGCCCTCCTTAAAACGTTCTCTACGGTTATTTTATGACTCATAAATGGTCAATTCAACATAAAACTCTGAAATACTAATAATAATGAAAGTTCTTTTATACTGTTATCAACAAATAATCACCTGTTTAATTTCAAATTTTTTCTTATTGATTCTTTTTTCAATTCTAAAAAAAGAATAGCGGCTTAACCTGAATTTTTATAAAGGGGCCTCCGAAAGTAAAAATTATCGTTGTAATAAGCAAGAAAATTTTCAAATCATTGCTGTAAAGCAGATAAAAGTGAACTATTTTTTCTTTACTATCTGAGAGATTGTGATAATATGATTAGAAATGGAGGGGTTATATGAATAAATTGCAAGATCGATTTAACAAAAATGTCTATGAAATCGCCGTCTCATTGATTCGTCAATTTGATGAAAAAGTCTCGGGAATTCCTAATATGCTAAAGTTGACATTAGGCGAGCCGGATTTTAATACCCCCGAGCATGTGAAAGAAGCAGGGCAGCAAGCAATTAGGGATAATTTTAGTCACTATACAGGGATGTCCGGGTTGATGGATGTCCGAGAAGCGGCGAGTCGTTTTTTATCAGAGAAATATACAGTCAATTATGATCCAACAACTGAGGTTTTAGTGACAGTCGGAGCAACTGAGGCGTTGTCGGCGAGTTTGCTATCAATTTTAGAAGCGGGAGACAAGGTTTTGCTTCCGGCGCCGACCTATCCAGGGTATGAGCCATTAATTTTATTGGCAGGAGCGGAGCCTGTTTATATTGATACACGAGAGACTGGGTTTGTTTTAACTCCTGAACAGATTGACCAGGCGATGGCAGAGCATGGTGATAAGGTGAAAGCGATCATTATCACCTCACCATCCAATCCAACAGGTGTTGCCTACAATGAAGCAGAAGTTTCAGCGTTAAGTGAAACTTTAAAAAAATATCCGGTTTTTGTAATCAGTGATGAAATTTATAGTGAATTGAATTATGAAACAAAGCATGTTTCCTTTGGAAAATATTTAAGAGAACAAACGATTTTGATTAATGGACTATCAAAATCTCATGCGATGACGGGTTGGCGGATTGGCTTTATTTTTGCACCGGTTGAGTTAACCGAGCAGATTATAAAAGTTCATCAATATTTAGTAACAGCAGCTTCCACGATTTCACAAAAAGCTGCGGTCCGTGCATTAGTACAAGGAATATCAGATGCAGAGATAATGAGAGAAGAATATCGTGAGCGTCGGGATTATGTTTATCAAGCGATGACGAAACTAGGGTTTGATGTCGCACGTCCTTCTGGGGCGTTTTATATCTTTGCCAAAATCCCAGCGAATTTAGAACAGGAGTCAATGGCCTTTTGTGTTGATTTAGCTGAAAAAAATCAATTAGCAATTATTCCAGGAATTGCCTTTGGACCTGAAGGGGAAGGCTATGTTCGAATCAGTTATGCGGCTTCCATGGAGAATTTGGTTGAAGCAATGAATCGTTTGGCAGCCTATGTAGGAAAATAAAAAGAAACGATCAAATCAATTTTTCGATTTGATCGTTTCTTTTTATTTGTTTAAGTAGTTAAAGAGTCCGCTGATTGTTTTGTCGGTTAAATCAATTTCTTTACCCTCCACTGTTGCTTTTACAACATGGTAATAATCAGGTAAATCGGGAACCTCTTTCAATTGAGCTGCTACGAAATCATTGGCATTCGTATAAGTTTTTTCTTTTTGTGATCCGTTTAATTCATAAGTAATGACTAACATTGCTATTCGCTTCTCTCATTAATAATTTTCATTGCAGGATTATTATATACTGAAACTAATAAAAAGTAAGCTAATATGCCTTTACCAAATATTTACAGTACTTTACGGATCGTTTACATGCAATCAATAAGATATTTACTTTCTATTGTTAAAGTAACCATGTACTAAAAATAAGAGAGAGTCAAAAGGTTCATTGAGTCTCTTTAAAATGCATTATTTATTATAAGGAGTGTACATGATGAAGAAAATTATTTTAGCATTAGCATTTTCAGGAATTATCTTAGCTGGCTGCGGCAGTGGGAATGCGACAAAAGATTCAAGTTCTGCGAAAGAGGAAACAGCGAAAATTACAGCGGTAGGTTCAACAGCATTACAACCCTTAGTTGACGCTGCACAAGAAAGCTATACACAGAATCATCCGACTGTTCAAATCTCTGTTCAAGGCGGAGGAAGCGGAACGGGCTTGAGTCAGGTGGAAAGCGGAGCAGTAGAAATCGGTAATTCAGATGTGTTTGCTGAAGAAAAAGAGGGTGTAGATGCTAGTAAATTAGTTGATCATAAAGTAGCTGTTGTGGGCTTTGTTCCAGTAGTAAATAAAGATGTGGGTGTAAAAGATGTTACAAAACAGCAATTGATTGATATTTTTACAGGAAAAATCAAAAATTGGAAAGAACTTGGTGGAAAAGATGAAGCCATTCAAGTCGTAAACCGTGCGTCAGGAAGCGGAACTCGAGCTACTTTTGAAAAATGGGGCTTAGATGGCAAAGAACCAATTCAGTCACAAGAACAGGATTCATCTGGAACAGTGAAAAAAATTGTGGCACAAACACCTGGTGCAATCAGCTACCTTGCACTCTCTTACGTGGATGATAGTTTACAGCCCTTAGAATTAGATGGTGTAACAGCTAATGATAAAAATATTACAACGAATAAATGGCCAATTTGGTCTTATGAACATATGTATACAAATGGAAAACCGGAAAAAGCGTTGGCCGATTTCTTGAAGTATATGACAAGTGATGAAATTCAATCTGGTCCTGTTAAAGACTTGGGTTACTTGCCTATTACCTCAATGAAGGTGGAACGCGCAGCAGATGGAACGGTTAAGTAATGCTGAGAATATTTTGACCGTCTAAGTGGAAGAAATATGGATATTAAAAAGGATCGCGGGATAAGCGGAGCCACTGATAAAGTACCCTAGTTTCTACAAAAACTCAGATTAATGAACGGAAAAAGCCCGATGATCAGCCTACAAAGTTGATCATCGGGCGTTCTTTATTATTTTTCTTCCGCTTTTTCATCAATCAGCTTAACGATTCGTTTTAAATTAGTGACAAAGAGCGTACTGGCTCCTTGAAGCATCATGCCCTCAATGTCTTTAGACCAGGAAACATTGTAGCCATGTCTGTTTTTGATTTCACTATTCTTTCCTTCAATCATATAACGCATACGGTAACGTTTTTGGAACGCTTCCGTTTCCTGAAATGTCTGTTGGTCGCTATGTGCTTTGGATTGAATCGTCACACTGTACGTTTTACTTTTTGCCCCTTCTTTATAACAGTCTTCATTCAATGGACAAGCTTGGCACTTTTTTACATCAAAATAGAAGGTCAATCGTTGGTTTTCTCCTTGATTTTTCTTTCCTTGAACAGCTTTTCGAAAGGCCAATTGTCCATTGGGACAGACGTACATTCCAGCGTCCTTATTATATTCCCACTCCTGTTCGGGATCTCGTGTGCCATTTGAAATCACTGGATGAAGTTTTGAATAAAGTTTAATTTTTTCTTCTGCTGTAAAAAGTAAGTTGGCTTTTCCTGAATACGCTGTATCACCGATAACTTCCTTCACATCAATTCCGTTCGTACGTGATTTTTCAACTAATTCTTTTAAATATGGGCCGTCTCCAACATCCCCACCAGTCACACTTGCGGCTGCGATAATTCGTTCTTCGGTGATAGCCAGATGGGTTTTATAGCCGAAAAATTCTGTTTCTGCGGTTTTATGTCCAACCTTTGCGGACGTATCGTGAGAATAGACTTCATATTCTTGGCAATCTTCAACCGTTTCTTTTAACTGATTGACTGACTCCGCGACTGCAGGTATGACGAACCATTCTGGATGTTCCTCAATTGCTTTTAAGAGCGTCTTTACATAGTCTTTTTCTGCTTGGTACTCGTTTTTTTGATTTTTTTCAGGCATGATCTGTTTCGCTTCAGGTTTTACTGTATAAATCGCTTTGCGCACCTTTTTTGAATAAGAACGTAAGAGCTCTATTGCGGATTTTTTATTAAATCTAGAAGCGGTATGTGTGGCATCTACGATAATTCCTTTGCTTTTGATAATCTCTTTTTCGATCGCGAGCTGAACGGTTTTGTTCAATAAGAGATCTAGTAAATTTGAATCGTTCAAGCGTTGTCGTCTGAATTTCGTCAGTAGACTTGGATCAATGACCTCGTCTTCTGGAGCCAAGCCAAGAAAATATTTGTAGGCCATGTCTGTTTTACTGCGAGCAACGAGATCCACATCAGACGCGGGAAACATCGCTTTTAACATCAAATATTTGAATAACTTAATCGGATCATAGGCATTGCGACCATCGTTTAAACAATATTTATTTTCTAGTTCCTCGTAAACAAAAGAAAAGTCAACTAACTCATTGAACCGACGCAAAATATGATCGGCTGGGATGAGTAAATCATAAAGATCACTATATGGACTAAGTGTGGTTTGAACCATTTGTTTAAGCATGAAATCGCCCCCTAGATACTTCTAATTATAAAGATATCTGGACAACGAATCACTATCTAAAAGAAAAAATTGTCGAAAGAAAATGCCTGCATTCTCTTTCGACAATTTTTGTTATTGAACTTTATCAGTGGCTCCGGATAAGCCGCGATCCTTTTTAATTTGGCAATTTGACAGTAAAAGTAGAGCCAAGCTTTGGATGACTCTCTACTTTGACAGCACCGCCCAAAATTTCAGTGTACTCTTTAACGATAGCAAGTCCTAATCCAGTTCCACCTGAATGACGAGCACGTGCTTTATCGACACGATAAAAGCGTTCAAAGATCCGTTTTTGATCGTCCTTTGACATTCCAATGCCGTGATCGGTAACGGTGATTTCTAACTGACTTGTCAGACGATAACGTATTTCGATTTGACTTTCCTCAGGTGAATACTGAATAGCATTCTCTAGAAGATTTTTTATGATTGGCTGGAAGAAGGTCAATCGAGTTTGATAGAAGCAATTCTCAGCGCCATCTATGGATACAGTAATGTGCTTCGTCTTGAGTAGATGGCTATATAAGTCTATTTGCTGTTGCAAGAAATAATTGAGTTCGATTGTTTGGCGGTCTTCCGCTAAATCAGCGCTATCTTTTGACAGCTCAATGATATCTTGGATCAATCGCTGCAAACGTTTCGCATCCTTTTGCATGATCGTCAAAAATTCATCGGTTAATTCGGGATCATCTTTGGCACCATCTAATAAAGTTTCTGTAAAGCCTAATAGCGATGTTACAGGTGTCTTCAATTCGTGTGAGACATTACCAACGAAATCGCGTTGAATTTTTTCTAGACGCCGCACATGAGTCAAATCATAAACAGTCCCCATGATTTGATCACCTTTGATTTCATTTTCGATATAACGTAAACGAATATCTAAATTCATGGAACTTGGAAGCTTCGTTGAAATTTCTTGGTGCACTTGATTTTTATCAACTAGAACTTGTTGAATTAATTGGATAAACTTATTGTCTTCAATGACCTGCCAATAATAGTGCTGACTGGCACCCCCAATATGCAGGAGCTCCTCCATCGCTGGATTGATCATGATAAAGCGACCTTCAGTATCAATAATGAAGACACCAATCGTCAATTCATGGAAGAGGGTCGAAAACTGCTCCTCCGTGGAGGTATATGCGGCATAGGTTTCATTTAATTGCTCACTGATTTGATTCACCGTGAGATAAAGCTCTTGCCATTGGGGCGAGTTTTGCATAACGTAATTACTTTTTTCAGGTTCCTTCAGCATTCGCTGCAGGACCGGCAGGACTGTCTCAATAGGACGATTTCGTTGATAAGTTAAATAGCAGATAATCAAATAAATAAACACGTAAAATAAAAACAAGATAATAAAAATGGTTCGTTGAAAATTCCGAGTTTTCGGTTGAAAGGCGGACGTTCTTTTTGCAACACGCAAAATACCAACGGTTTTATCACCAGAACGAATGGGTTGTGCTGTATAAAGCAGTTCGGTTTTTAAAGTAGTACTATAACGAACGGAAGACCCAACACTATTATTGTTTAGAGTAATTTTTACTTCGGGACGATTTTCACGGCTTCCTGAAAGACTTGGGTCTGAACTATCAAAAATAATTTTTCCTTGAGCATCTAACAATGTAATACGGTCATGAGCTTCCTGAGAAAAAATTTCGATAGCTGATCGGTTTTTTTCTGAGTCCAGCTGTTGTAGGTCTAATCGATGAATAATGAGTTCGCCATTGCTGGTCAAAAATTCTTCCTGTTGCTCCAACAATTCTTTTGTATAAAAATGGTTAGCTAGTTTCCAACTGCCAAAGAAAAGCAAACAAATAAGTAAAAAAGGAATAAGATAATCTAAATGCTTGCGTTTCATTGATTCGGCACCTGAAATTTATAGCCAAAGCCGCGTACAGTTTGCAAATATTGGGGATGCTTAGGGTCCATTTCAATTTTTTCCCGCAGATGAGAGACATGAACATCTACGATCCGACTTTGTCCGGAGAAATCATATTGCCATATTCGATCTAGTAAGGTATCTCGATCTATGACACGTTCTTTGCGCTTCATGAAATAAACGAGAAGTTCAAATTCTTTTGGTGTCAGCTCAATTCTGTCACCGCGAACAGTCACCTGGTAGTTTGATAGGTCGGCCTTAATATCTCCTGCAGTTAAAAATTCATGCTCAACGACTTCTTGACGAGGTTCCACTCTACGAAAGATAGCTTTCATGCGGGCTAGTACTTCTCGAGGAGAAAACGGTTTGGTTAGATAATCATCTGCTCCAATTTCCAACCCTAAAATTCGATCAATCGCATCGTCTTTAGCAGTGAGCATTAAGATAGGCGTATCAATTTTTTCTTGTCGTAATTTTTTTGCGATGTCCAATCCATCCATCGATGGCAGCATGACATCTAAAATAATGAAATCAAATTTTTCATTCAAGGCCAACTCATAGCCTTCTTTTCCATCCTCAGCAGTAGTGACGGCATACCCTTCTTTTTCTAAATTAAAGCTTAATAACTTTACGATCGAAAGCTCATCGTCTACAACTAATACACGTTTCATATGTGTCTCCTTTTTTAAAAACTTTTCATTTGTGAAAGACTATTTCCATACCTGAATAAATGGTATAATGGGAAGGCAGTTTTGTCACCTATTTTCTATTAATTTGATGGGAGAAATAACGATGTTAGGAATTAGTGCTTGTTTAGGCGGCATTGCTTGTCGTTATGATGGCGGTTCAAATGAAATCGCTGATCTGAAAAGATTAGTGGAAACCGGACAAGCCATCATGGTTTGTCCTGAAGTTTTAGGCGGTCTTTCAACACCACGAAATCCCGCTGAAATACAAGGTGGCGATGGAATGGACGTATGGCGCGGACAGGCGCGAGTTTTCGATACTATGGGCAATGATTTAACTGAGGAATTTAAACAAGGGGCTATCAGGGCGTACGAAGAGTTAAAAAAATTACAGATTACAGCTTTGATTTTAAAGGAAAGAAGCCCATCTTGT
This sequence comes from Enterococcus sp. DIV0170, assembly GCF_051710765.1. NCBI lineage: Bacteria > Bacillati > Bacillota > Bacilli > Lactobacillales > Enterococcaceae > Enterococcus > Enterococcus sp. DIV0170. The sequence continues at coordinate 2,060,455 of NZ_JBIOLG010000001.1, read as the reverse complement.
GGGAGTGGCTTGATATATGATGGCAGCTTCTCAGGTATGCGAATTAAAGGAATCGGTGTAGCAACCGCTTATTTTAAGCAAAAAGGATTAGCCGTGTACTCCGAAGAAAATTGGCGAGAAATGAGGATGACGTAATGGAGATCGAAAAGACGAATCGCATGAATGCGTTGTTTGAGTTCTATGCAACGCTATTAACAGAAAAGCAAATGAATTATATGGAGTTGTATTACGCAGATGATTTTTCCTTAGGAGAAATTGCAGAGGAATATCAGGTGAGTCGGCAGGCGGTTTATGATAATATCAAAAGAACAGAAAAAATTTTAGAGGATTATGAGCGGAAGTTGCATTTGTTCTCTGATTACATCGTAAGAGAGGAACAACTGGACAAACTTGCGCTATATGTAACAGAGCATTATCCTAAAGATGAATTTTTAGCTGAGACAATTATCGGTTTACAGGATTTAGATGAATAGCTCCATCAGCTCTACGTTTTTATTGCTAGATTCAAAATTAGTGACTCTATAGCCTTTTGAATAAAAGGCTTGAAAAAAAATAGAGAATTTGAGTATATTAAATGAAGCAGTTTATTGACAGAAAGGAAAATAAGTCATGGCATTTGAAAGTTTAACGCAGCGGTTACAAGCTGCGATGGGAAAATTACGAAAAAAAGGAAAAATCACGGAATCTGACGTCACTGAAATGATGCGAGAAATTCGTTTGGCCTTATTAGAAGCCGACGTCAATTTACAGGTCGTGAAACAATTTACCAAAGAAGTGCGAACACGTGCATTAGGTGTAGAAGTCATGGAAAGCTTAACACCAGCGCAACAAATTGTAAAAATTGTAGATGAAGAGTTAACAAAGACTCTAGGATCTGAAGCTGTTGGTATTGAAAAATCACCTAAAATTCCAACAGTCATCATGATGGCGGGGTTGCAAGGGGCTGGTAAAACGACCTTTGCTGGAAAACTTGCCAATCAACTGATTAAAAATGAGAAGGCTCGTCCTTTAATGATTGCGGGCGATATTTACCGTCCAGCAGCCATTGACCAATTAAAAGTATTGGGTCAACAATTAAATGTTCCAGTTTTTGATATGGGAACAGAGGTAAGCCCAGTTGAAATCGTACGACAAGGGATGGAACAAGCCCGTGAAAATAAAAACGATTATGTTTTGATTGATACGGCTGGTCGTTTGCATATTGATGAGGCTTTAATGGATGAATTAAAGCAAATCAAAGAAATCGCACAACCAAATGAAATTTTGCTAGTAGTTGATGCCATGACAGGTCAAGATGCCGTTAACGTGGCACAAAGCTTTAATGAACAACTCGGAATTACCGGTGTTGTCATTACTAAATTAGATGGGGATACTCGTGGTGGTGCGGCATTATCAATTCGCGCGGTAACGGGTGCACCAATCAAGTTCATCGGTTCTGGTGAAAAGCTAACCGATTTAGAAGTCTTCCATCCAGATCGAATGTCCAGCCGAATTTTGGGCATGGGTGATATGTTGACTCTGATCGAAAAGGCACAGCAAGATTATGATGAGAAAAAAGCAGAAGAACTTGCTCGCAAGATGAAGGAAAATAGTTTTGATTTTAATGACTTTATCGAGCAGTTGGATCAAGTAATGGGAATGGGACCCATTGAGGACTTACTAAAAATGATTCCTGGTATGAGTCAAATGCCAGGTATTGAAAATGTTAAAGTGGACCCTAAAGATGTTGAACGAAAAAAAGCGATGGTCTTTTCTATGACTCCAGCTGAACGCGAAAATCCAGATTTGTTAAATCCAAGTCGCCGTCGCCGTATCGCTGCTGGATCTGGAAATTCAGTGGTGGAAGTCAATCGAATGATCAAGCAATTTAAAGAATCACGTAAGATGATGCAACAAATGAGTAAAGGCAGCATGCCTGCTGGGATGGATCAAATGTTTGGTACCGGTATTAAAGGTAAGATGGGTAAAATGGCGATGAATCGCATGGTCAAGAAAAACAAGAAAAAGAAAAAGAAACGCAAATAAACAAAATGGTGCTTGTCTCAAATATTGAGATAAGCACCATTTTTTATAAGAAGAAACGCCAATGATAAAAGAAAAAGACTCCTGACAAACTTAATAAAAGGTAAATTTTCGGTTCTTGATTAGGAAACGCTTGGATGCTATTAGGAACCTTGTTGATAATCTTTTTGCTGAGCTGCCAAAAGAGGAAACCAACAAGAGCACCAAGTGTATTCATTAATAAATCATCAATATCTGTTGCACGGCGATTAAAAAGTTGCAGCAACTCGATCATCAACGAAAATTCGAAACCAAGAAAGACGACAGACCGGAGAGCACGATATTGACTCCAAATCAATGGTAACAGGAAGCCAAAAGGAACAAACATGATAATATTAAGAATATTTAATAATCCTACTTCAGATTGGAAGGGCATAAGATTGAGTTCCTCAGGCCTAAAAAGCTCTGGATAGCTAAGAAGGTCCTCGAGGGTTCCGACACCAGTAACAGTAATAACTAAATAGAGATAAAATAGGAAGATCCCTCGCCAAATCATCGAAGAAATGAAAATAGTACCTTCCTTGTCCTTCAAGGTAAAGAATTGATAAATGAGACAGGGTAAAAAAACGCAAGTCATAAGGTAAAGTCGAAAGAAGAGATCTAAAACACCCAAGAAATCACCCCGTCTGATGTTGTAGTTTGTTGATAGCAGAACGAATTTCTTTGAAAAAGACGATGAGCAGGCAAATACCTCCAACAATCAAGAAAATAGTGCCGCTCGTTAGTATTGGTCCAATGATTGAATCCGTTGCGCGATCATAAATTCTTCTTTGGATAAAGTAAGACCAAGGATCAAAGAAATTAATAGTAAGAATAGTCGAGGTAAAAATTGTCATAATCATCCAAATCGGCCATCGGGACTTTCTATACAATAAATAGGTGTTCTCCTTTTCCAATGAAAGGGTTTGGAAACTTTTGTATGCCCAAAAAAGAAGCGTTGAACCCAACAATAAGAAAAGAAGACTCATCCACCAGAAACCGCCCATTTTTCCAACAGAGTAAACAAATAGCGTTTCAGGAAATTGTTTATGCAAAATATTCTTTGATGTGTAAATCATATTTCCTAATCGATAGATAGTAGATGGTACTGAAAGTGTCAACCACCAATACACGCCCCAAGTCAAAGGCCCAAAAACGATATTTCCAACCATGGCTCCAATAAAAATGCTACTAGAAAAAAGTATGAATAATAGGCAAAAATTACTAATGACGGAAGTAAAAAGCTGCCCCAGAGTAGCATTCATATATGGCGCAGGGATCAGAGTATGAATCAATAAAGCATACAAGGATTGTCCGACTAAAATTGAAAGCAAAAATGGTAACGCGACATATAAAAGCTTTTTCTTAAACAAATCTTTTCGTGAAACGCCTAAAGAGAAAAGAAATTGATTGAAGCCTGTTTTTTGATCGATAAAGAAAAGCAAAAAGCCAGCAAGAGGGACAATAAATAATAAGGCAGTTCCTAAATAGAATCGACCAAAGCTTGGGCTATAAGGAATTTTATTCGAATAGTTTTCCGCTTTCATTATCGTTTTAATATCTGGTCTTAATTCATATATAGAGAAAGAATTATAAAAGACCAAGGTTGTATCACGATAATCCTTATAAGATTTATAAGGGACATTTGTCATTTTTTCTTCATCATAATAAGTATAGCTATCGCGATCTGCCTCAAATTGAGCTTTGATTTCAGGATCGTTATAAAAGTCCCTCCATTGATTGCTCTGACTAATTGCCGTGAATATGCAGATACCGACGACTAACAAACAAGCTGCGAACAAAACTTTTTTATATCGTTCAAAATATATCGACCGAATCATTTCATGGCCTCCTTTTTATGAGATTTTAGGTTTGCTTCGAAAAGATCTTCTAAAGAAAGCGGTAATTCTTCATAAACCAACGGATCAAACTCTTTGATTGCTTCTTCAAGTTCCTTTGAAAAACGCTCGAAGACGACAGTTACTACACGACCTTGGAAGTCGAGCATTTTAGAATTTTCCTTTACTAGAGCAGGTACTTTTTTCGTCTTGAATACTAATTGAAGTTTTTTTGCCTTTTCACGCATCTCTTCTAATCGATAGTCTTTACTGATTGTTTGATTTTTTAGGAGTAAGACTCGGTCGACTAAGCTTTCTAATTCAGATAAATTATGAGAGGCGATCAATGCGGTTCTCGATTGCTCACCAAGGTGTTCCATCAATAATCCAATCACTTCTTTTTTGACAATTACGTCTAACCCATCAAAAGGCTCGTCTAATAATAAATATTGAGCATTAGAGCAAATAGCAAGAATTACTTGAAATAAAGCCTGTTGACCTTTTGACAACTGACGGTAACTTCGGTTGAAGAGTAATTCGTGCTTTCTAATCAAATCCATAAATAGGACTTGATCAAATTTAGGGTAGGCCAGCTGATAAAACTTCGCGATTTTTTTTATAGAGTAGGTACGAAGGAAATTCTCTTTTTCATCGATAAAAAAAAGATTTTGTTTGACAGCGGGGTGCTGGAATAGAGATTCTTGATTGATTTGAATATCGCCACTGTCAGGCAAATAGTGTCCAGCAAGTACACGGAACAAGGTGGTCTTACCTGAACCATTTCGACCAACGAGGCCGACAATTTCTTTCTCTGTTAAGGTGAACGATATGTCCTTCAAGACAGGCTGTTGATCAATTGTTTTTGTTAAATTTTTGATATTCAAAATGACGGACCTCCAAAATTATTTTCTGCCTCTTTAATCCATTGAAGCAATTCCTCTTGAGAGATTTGTAAGTGGCGCGCTTCAATCACTAATTCATTTAAATCCTTCTTAAGTTCTTGGACGCGAAGTTCATCTCGAGGAATTTCTTCGATCGAACGAACAAACGTACCTTTGCCTTTTACAGTGACTAGAACTTTTTCGTTCTCAAGCACTTTATACGCTTTACTGATGGTATTGGGATTCATTAATAATTGCTTCGCCATTTCTCTAACTGAGGGAATCTTATCTCCTGGTTGTAGAACGCCATGTAAGATATCTTCTTTGATCCCTAGTACCAACTGTTCATAATATGCTCGACTGCTGTTTTTATCGATACGAACCATCTCTTCACCACCTTAAAAGTCGTTTGTGTGTACTAGTATACATAGTACACTTGATTTAAGCAATGATTTTTTCAATATTTCTGATATACTAAAGGGGAGCGTATGTTCGTTTTTTAAAATTGTAATTTAGGAGTGGTGAAGATGTATCGTTGTCAATGGGCTGGGAGTAATGAAAATATGCAAATCTATCATGATACGACTTGGGGTGTTCCAGAGTATGATGATCAGCGACTTTTTCGAAAATTAGTTTTAGATATGAACCAAGCGGGACTGAGTTGGCAGACCATTTTAAATAAGATGGACAATTTTGATCAGGCTTATAAACAGTTCGAGATCGAAAAAGTCGCACAGTTTGATGAAGAAAAAGTTGAAGAATTGATGCAGAACGCAGGAATTATCCGAAATCGTCGAAAAATCGAAGCTGCGATCATCAATGCACAAAAAATCTTAGAGATGCAGGCTGAGGGCTTAAGCTTTTCCGATTACTTGTGGGGCTTTACGGATCATCAGGTGGTGGATAACCACATTCAATCATCTTCAGAAGTGCCAGCTAAAACGGAGTTATCTGATAAAATTGCGAAGGATTTGAAGAAGCGAGGGTTCAAGTTTGTTGGCAGTACGACGATCTATGCTTTTTTGCAGGCTGTTGGAATCGTCAATGATCACGAAATGTCTTGTTTTCGCTATACTGAACTAAGTAAGTAATATTTTCTGATTTGAACATAACTAGGGAAATATTTGTTGTGCTTGGTACGTTTGGTCAGGTAAATAGGAGAAAGAGGCGGGATAATGGCTAGAGCAGTATTTTATGGAGCAATTAGTTTAGATGGGTATTTAGCAGATAAAGAGGATCGATTGGAATGGCTGTACGGGCAAGAAGGTGGGGAGCTTGTTCCCTATGATGCGTTTTATCAAACAATCGATTACACGATAATGGGCAGGCGGACTTATGAAGCAATCAAACGAGATGCTGAGTTAGAAGCAATTTATCCGGAGAAGAAAAACTTTCTGTTCACTCACTCAACGATTCAAGTAGATGACACGATGCAATTAATTAACGAAGATCCTGTGGAGTTTATAAAGGAGCTGCCTGCAGACAAAACTGTTTGGATAGTAGGTGGAGGCTCTTTATTAAAACCAGTAATAGAGGCGGGAATAATTGAAGAATGGTGGATTCAAATCGTACCGATTTTGTTAGGTGAGGGTGTTCCTTTATTTTTACCCCAATCAAATCAACAAAAGCTTCAACTACTAGAAACAGAGCAATTCGGGCAATTTGCGCAACTACATTTAAAAAAATAAAAAAAAGCCAGATTTCTGGCTTTTTTAATACTCATTTTCATCAATTTCGCTTGCTGCAGCTTCAAATTTTGCCTGACAAGGCAAAACTTTTTTTTCTTTGTTTGGAAATGTCTTATCAAATGCTGCTAAACCTTCAGGATTTGGATATAAACCTGAAGAAAAGATAATTTTACCATGGACATTATCTAAAGCGCCTTCTTTCAAGGGCAACGCCATAATTCCTGTATAAAATTTACCATCAGGCATTGAAATGTTGTATTTTTTTGTACCAATAAAGCCATAAGGATGATAGTGATAAGGGAATCCACCAAGTACAATCGCATCATAGCCCAAACGTTTTGCTTCAGCGATCGAATGTTCAATCAGCATTTTACCATAACCTTGTCTATGATAGTCAGGTTTGATACTAACAGGCCCAAAAGAAATAAGGGGATATTCTGTTCCTTCGGGAGAGACGACTTTGGCATGGCTGTAAAAAATACTTCCGATTATGTTGCCATCTAGTTCAATGACAAAGGTCAATTCAGGAATAAAATCAGGATGCTTGCGAAGTGAATGCGCAACATAATGTTCTTCCGCGCCTGGAAGATATAGATTCCAAAATGCATCACGAGTGATTCCTTCAACAATACGATAATCTTTTTCTTCTTCGAGTCTAATATTTACAGTCAACTAATTTCCTCCAATTTTTTTAATAAATAAAGTATAGCACAGGCAGAATTAAGTGAAGGGAAGAAATAATAAAAAGACTGTAGAATGTCTTAAATTGTCAGGCATCTCTACAGTCTCTGTCGCTAAAATTATTGGCTCTATAATATCTAGTGTTGGTGACACCTTCTGTTGCCAACACTTTTTCTTTTTTTTAATAAACGCAAACAGACACCTTGAAATCCTTTAGAATAAAGTCGACGAAAACCATTCAAAGGAGTGTTTCAAGATGTCCTATTCAGAGTTTACCAAAGAGTTACTAGATATTCTAGACCTAAATCTTACCTTTCATGAGAATGCCTTTCGCAAAGAGCGAATCAAGGACGAGACCTGTTTTGTTTTTGATGGCACATTAACCTATCGACCAGAGGAATGCTTTCATTGCCGCTATGAAAATGATCAAACGATCATTAAATGGGGCTGGAAGAAAGTCTCTATCCTATTAAATGACGTCAGTAACTACAAGACGATTCTGCGGATAAACAAGCAACGCTTTAAGTGTAAACACTGTGGAAAAACTTTTTTAGCCGAAGATTCGGTTAGTGATCGTCACTGCTCCATTGCCCGCAGAGTCAAACAAGCCGTTCTCGAACTATTAAGTGAGCCTCTTTCTATGTCCTTGATTGCACGCATGAAACACGTTTCTCCAACAACGGTTATTCGGATCCTTCGCAGCCTTCGGCCTAAAACCATTTCTTTGAACCAGCCACTGCCAGAAGTGTTGTGTTTTGATGAATTCAAATCAGTGAAAAATGTCTCGGGTGCTATGAGCTTTGTCATGATGGATGGCAAAACCCATCAACTGATCGACATTGTGGAAAATCGTCAACTCGATCCTTTACGCGACTATTTCTTGCGTTATCCCAGAAAGGTACGGGAACAGGTACGCTTGGTTGTTTCAGATTTCTATACACCTTATCGTACATTGGTGAAAGATTGTTTTCCGAATGCCCGAATCGTCGCCGATCGCTTTCATATCAGTCAACACATTGGCCGAGCATTTACCAATCACCGAATTCAGATAATGAAGTCCTTTAGAAAGGGCGACAGTCGATCAAAACATTTAAAGAAATACTGGAAACTGCTTCAGAAGAATGCGTGGGAATTGAAGGGGAGACACCGCTACTGGCGACCTTCTTTTCGGGCACATCTAACGGAAGCAGAAATCGTCGATCGCCTGTTGTCTTACGATGACTCCTTAAAGCAAGGCTACGAAGTCTATCAGCACTTTCTGTCCGCTATCAGAAGACGAGATGTTCCTGATTTCACGAAGCTTTTAAAGGAAAATTACAAAGAGTTACCAGAACACTACCAACCAGTGATTACGACCTTCAAAAAGTACCAAACAGAAATCAAACGCGCGTTGCGGGTTCCCTATTCCAACGGGCCACTGGAATGTTTGAACAACCATATCAAAGTACTAAAACGAATGGCCTATGGCTTTAGAAACTTCCAAAACTACCGAGAACGAATCTTTTTGTATCGCGGAAAGTATTTCAAGAAAACCACCCAAATGAACAAGACCAGAACGACAACACGGCTAGACAGAAGAGCTGCCTAGCCGTGTGAATGACTTGATTATTCTATTGAATTTCTTCACCAACACTCATTGACGAAGAGCCAAATTATTTAGTTAATTTATTGAAAAACTCAATATATTTGTCAGTGATCATCTTGAAGAAGTCAACAGTACCGTCAGCAATATGTCCGTCGTTATCAACTAAGTTCATGATGCCGCCAATATAGGCTTCAGGTTGTTGCAAAGTAGGTACATCTAAGAAAACTAATGATTGACGTAAAGCGTGGTTTGCACCAAAACCGCCAGGGCCACCAGGTGATACCGTCACAACTAAACCAGGTTTACCACCCCAAACGCTGCTGCCCATTGGACGAGAACCAACGTCCAATGCATTTTTCAATGCAGCCGGAACGGAACGATTATATTCAGGTGTTACAAAGAATAATCCGTCTACTTCATTAACGTCGTTTCTTAAACGTGTCCACGCTTCAGGAACAGAGCCTTCCACTTCAAGATCTTCATTATAAAATGGTAGATCACCAATCTCAATAAATTTTGCCTCGAAACCTTCAGGCAATAATTCAGCAAATTGTTTTGCAACGATTTTGTTGTATGAGTCTTTACGAAGACTCCCTACTAAAATACCAATTTTTTTTGTCATAATAATTCCTCCTAAATCGAAATAACAATACATAAGTTATCCTATGAATGTATCTTACAAAAAATAAGTAAAATGTGCAAAGGATATGCTTTGAAAGAAAAATAGAGCTGTAAAGAAAAAACTCTTTACAGCTAACTCAAAGCGTGTTAGACTACATCTTGTGATTAATTATATGGAGGTGTAGTTATACAATGGCAGTTAAAATTCGCTTGAAACGTATGGGTTCTAAAAAGAAACCTTTCTACCGTATCGTTGTTGCTGATTCTCGTTCTCCTCGTGATGGACGTTTTATCGAAACTGTGGGTACTTACAATCCTTTGAAAAACCCTGCAGAAGTCGTATTAAAAGAAGAAGATGTTTTAAACTGGTTACAAAAAGGTGCACAACCTTCTGATACAGTTCGTAACATCCTTTCTAAAGAAGGCATCATGCAAAAACACCACGACGCTAAATTCGCTAAGAAATAAGGTGATCAATTATGCAAGATTTAACTAACCTTGTGTTGACCATTGTCCACCCTTTGGTGACAAAACCTGAAGAAGTGAAATTAGAGATCGAAGAGTCTAAAGATTTCTTAGAGTACAACTTAACGGTTGCACCCGAAGATATCGGTAGAATTATCGGAAAACAAGGCCGAGTGGCAAAAGCGATCCGTACGATCGTCTACAGCGTTCGGACAAATGGCCCGAAAAAAGTTCGGCTTAACATCGTGGATGGTAAATAAAGTAAAGCACTCGAGTCAGTTTGATTCGGGTGTTTTTTCGTTAAAAATACGGTAAACTATGGGTGGAGGTGTTCCATCATGAAAAAATATTTGTTGTTGTTTAGTGCGTTGTTTGTTTTGGCCGCTTGTAATTCAGGAAGTAATGATTCAAAAGATAGTACGACAAAATCGACCACCACGGAGACTGGAAAAAACAGCTCGAAAAAAAGTACATCTACTTCAGAAAAAGCTGATTCAACAAACGACAGCTCAACTAAAAATTCGTCGACTAGTTCAAATACACAAACAAGTTCGACAAAAACCGATTCATCTCACGGCAATCATGCCATGTCAGCATGGGATGAGCTAAAAGCCAATTATCCAAATGACAAATTCCCTGATCCTGCAACCATCAGTGGAGGAAAACAAATCGGTATCGCTGCTTCTGAAGAGCAGGGAACGCTAAAGGTTAATTACTATGCTGTTAATGAGGATACACCATTCAATGATCCTTCTCTTAACGAACAAACACCCGTCGCTCAATTCCAACGTAAAACCGTTGATTCAAAAGAAACTGCTCGAAATGAAGTTGGGCAAACCTATGATCAAAATGGTCAGCAGGTGGATTTAGGTCACCAGATTATCGGCTATCGCAGCGCTGGAGCCGGCTCTAGCTTCATTATGTGGAAAGAAGGCAATTGGAGTTTAGCTGTGCAAGCAAATAATCTTGAGCAAGAAGATCCTATACCATTAGCGAAACAAACGGTTGAATACCTGGAAAGTGCTTTTTTACCTGTTCCAAAGGATGCTGGGCAGATTTCTTTGCGGGTAGCACCAGGCGATTATCAATCAAATCGTGTGGTTTGGCAAGATAATCAAACTGTTTATACCATCATGAATGGGGATTCAATGAACAGCTTGAAGATGGCTGTCTCAATGGCAAAATAGATGAAAAGAAAGAGGAAGATTCGTGACAAATTATTATAAAGTCGGAAAGATCGTCAATACTCACGGTATTCGTGGAGAAGTACGTGTGATTTCCACTACTGATTTTACGGAGGAACGTTATCAAGTCGGGGAACAGCTTTTCTTGTTTCGTGACAAGCAAGAGGTCCTTCCGCTGAAGATCTCAAGTTATCGCAGACATAAAAATTTTGATTTACTGAGCTTTGAAGGCTATGAAAATATCAATCTAGTTGAACCTTTTCGCGATGGAATCCTAAAAATTTCGGAAAAACAATTAAGTGAGTTAGACGAGCATGAATATTACTATCATGAGATTATTGGGCTGACTGTCCTTGATGAAGATGAAAAAGAAATTGGTAAGATCACGGAGATTTTATCTCCAGGTGCGAATGATGTTTGGGTCGTGAAGCGCAAGGGTCAAAAGGATGCATTAATTCCTTACATCGAATCTGTCGTGAAAGACATCGATTTAACTGAAGGGGTCGTCCACGTGGAAATTCCAGAAGGGTTGTTGGACGATGCGAATTGATGTATTGACATTGTTTCCTAGAATGATTGAGGAACCATTAGGCCAGTCAATTATCGGAAAAGCTGTTGAGAAAGATTTATTGGAAATTAATGTTCATGATTTTCGCCAATACTCAGATAACAAGCATAAACAGGTAGATGACTACCCATATGGCGGAGGAGCTGGAATGCTGCTAAAGGTTCAGCCGATTTTCGAAAACTTGAAAGCAATCGAAGCAGAAACAGGTAATCAAAAAAAACGGATTATTCTGCTTGACCCTGCTGGGAAACCCTTTAATCAAAAAATGGCAGAGGAATTCTCCCAGGAAGAACAACTCGTGTTTATTTGTGGACATTACGAAGGCTATGATGAACGGATTCGCTCATTAGTGACGGATGAGGTGTCGTTAGGGGACTACGTCTTAACCGGCGGTGAGCTGGGCGCAATGGTCATGATCGATGCGACAGTTCGCTTATTACCGGATGTTTTAGGCAATCAGACATCAGCCAAAACGGACTCGCATTCCACTGGTTTGCTGGAACATCCGCAATATACTCGTCCGGCAGAATTTGAAGGGATGGGTGTACCTGAAGTTTTAATGAATGGCAATCATCGGTTGATCGAAGAATGGCAATTGAAGGAATCATTGCGTCGTACCTATTTACGTCGACCAGACATGCTGGAGAAAGTAGAATTAACACCAGAGATGGAAAAATTCTTAGCAGAGATAAAACAGGAAGAACAATAAACATTCAGAAAGTCCTTAAATAGTTAAGGCTTTCTTGTTTAGAGGAAAAATAGAAATTTACAAATTGAAAACGACAAGTATCGCTTATAGTAACTATTAGTTGTCCGGTTGCTGTAACCAAAATGTTTTTTCAGTAACAGCTTATCAACACCCACAGCACAATAAAAATAATTTCTTCTGACAAGAATTTTATCTTTACAGATAGATATTCCTCTGTTAGAATGTTCTGGTGAGTGCAAAGCTCATCTATTATACGATGTTCCGCTGGGACGACCGTCCTAAGAATGTTTGGAATAAGGAGAATGATAAAGATGAATCCATTGATTCAAGAACTAACTCAAGAACAATTACGTACTGACATCCCAGCATTCCGCCCTGGGGACACTGTTCGTGTTCACGCGAAAGTTGTCGAAGGAACTCGCGAACGTATCCAGTTATTCGAAGGCGTTGTAATCAAACGTCGTGGAGCTGGTATCAGCGAAACTTACACTGTACGTAAAATCTCTAACGGTGTTGGTGTGGAACGTACTTTCCCACTACACACACCACGTGTTGCTAAAATCGAAGTTGTTCGTTACGGTAAAGTGCGTCGTGCAAAACTTTACTACTTACGTGCATTACACGGAAAAGCAGCTCGTATCAAAGAAATCAGAAGATAAACACGGAAAACTTCCTTGGAAATCTGAAATCTGTGAAAAGTCCTTGTATATCAAGGGCTTTTTCTTTTTTCTCTATCACAGTTTTAAGCCAATTTTGGCTGTTTTGGGTCATTTTTTCCTCAAATTCCTCTGAATTGTCCTAGATTGTCCGACTTTGACTATCACTGTCGTCAAAATAGGGAAAAATTTAGTAGTCAGTCTGACGACAAATGTAATACGGAAAAAACCAAAACATTTACCGAATTTAGCAACTTTTGAATCCGAGTTACTAAAAAGGTCGACTTTTTAAAAAAAAACCAAAACATATACTTCTCTACTAAAAAGTTGATGTGATAGACTTCTATCTAAATAAATTCTAGGAGCTTTTATTGTGAAACAAGATGATGGTCGTATTGTTTGGAAAAACATAAGTGACTTAAAACTTATTTTAGTAATTAATGAATTCATTGAAAAACACGGAATTAAATCTAGTCGTCAATATCAGAAAAAACTATCAGAGAATCCAAATACTGCTCCAAGCATGTGGTTTATCAATCAAAAATATGGATCATGGGAAAAATTATTAGCTAGTATTGGCATTGAAAATACTGAATATGGAAAATGGGCTAAAACACCAGAAAAAGATTTATTGAAAATAGTAGAGACTTTTATTAAAGTTGAGAAGATAACTTCTCAACGGATGTATGAAAAAAAATCAGTAGGGAAAGACGTTCCTTCGTTAAGTACATTGAAAAAGAGATTTGGAGATGTAAGGCATCTGTTTAGAAAGAATACAGAGGAATCTTTACTTACCCATTTTGAGTTGTTGTTAGAATTAAGAAACGAACTAATTCGGTTAAGGTTACAAGATGATTTATCAATGACGAAGTTCCGAAAACTTTCAGGATCCTCGAATTTACCGTCAGTTGATACAATTATGAAAAGGACAAATAAAAATTGGGAAGAGTTGATGACAGAAATAGGGTTTGATTATCGAAGAATCAAAATCTATAAGCAGAGAAACAACTTATCTAAAAAGAAGAAAACTGAATAGTAATACTCTGGGCTAGACATTCAAAATTAAAAATTTGGATGTCTTTTTTTATTACCCAAAAATGAAAGGAGACTCATTCTATGAAAAGAACTAGATTTAGAAATTGGCGCTTGTTTGCTATTCTAGGAGTACTGTGTCAAACAATCGGGGGTTCAATAGTACCAACGAATGCTTTTGCGAGCGAATTTGACTATCCGCAAGAAGTGACAATCACCTATGACATGAATAAGCTTTATGAAGTAAACGGAAAATTTAGTGATGGAAGTATACTTTCAGAAGTAACAACAACATTATATGCAGAATATGATGGTAAAAAGCAAACAGTATTTTGTATTGAACCAGGAGTTAAAATTCCTACAGAGGTTACACCTGGTTATGAGAAAAATCCCTTACCATCTATGCCAGAAAAAGCAAAATTGGTTTCCGTTCTTTGGAAATACGCAGGGACTGATATGGATACCAATATAGTTGCACAAAAAATGATTTGGGAAGAAGTTAATGGTTATACTCTAAATTCAATCAAAAGACCGGATGGTAGTTCGATAAACATTGCTGAGATTGAGTCCAAAATCAATCGAGTAATTGAAGAGTATCAAAAAAAACCAAGTTTCCATAATTCTACGTTGAAAACGGTGTTAGGCCAATCGACTACTGTGACTGATACGGAAGGAGTGAACTTGTTTGAATTTGATGAAGTAATCCAAAATACGGCAAATGTTGATTATCATGTTAATGGCAATCGACTGGTGATTACACCAAATGTAAATTCAAAACAAGGAGTGCTGACACTAAAAAAAACCGCAGATAATGGAACACCTGTCACTTATAAAAAATTTGGGAGTCAAACTGTAATGGCAGGGGCAATTGATAAGCCCAACACTTATACTATTAAAATTGATGTTGAAACAAAGGGTTCACTGAAAATTAAAAAGGTTGACAAGGAATCTGGTAATGTTGTTCCAGGGACAGTATTCCATTTAGATTTTGGGAAAGTTCTTCCCGAAAAAGATGTTACTACCGATAAAGATGGGCTTGCTGACATTGATGGGATTCCACATGATACAAAAGTAACGATTACTGAAAAATCAGTCCCAGCACCTTATACGATTGATACTACACCAATGACCGCAACGATAAAGGCTGGCGAAACCATTTCAGTGACTTCTAAAAATACGCGTGAAAAAGGTCAAATTATTTTGGATAAGACTGGGGTAGAAACGGGAGATAATCTTTGGAGTGAGAATTATTCCCTAGCGGGCAATACCTTTGCCATTCGTAAAGGTAGCCCGACTGGTGAAATCGTTCAAGAAATTACTACCGATGAAAAAGGGCATGCGGAAACACCAAAAGATATTTCTGACGCATTGGAATTGGGCACGTATTATGTGACAGAAACAAAGGCTAGTAATGGTTTTGTGAACACCTTTAAACCAGTAAAAGTTGAATTGAAATATGCCAACCAAACTGTAGCACTTGTTACCAGTCATGTCGAAGGTAAAAACCAAGAAATTACTGGCGAAACGACTTTGACGAAGGAAGATAAAGATACTGGGGATAAGACTCAAGGAAAAGCAGAATTTACAGGTGCAGAATACACTTTGTTTACTGAAAAAGATGGTCAAGCCGTCAAATGGGCGGATGCGTTTAAACCAGAGTTAGTAACAGGAACGAAAGCTTCTGAGGAAAGAGTCACTCTAACGCTAGATGAAAACAATCAAGTGGCGGTTAAGCATTTGGCCCTCAATGAGTATTATTGGCAAGAAACGAAAGCACCCGAAGGCTATACTTTGGATGAAACAAAATATCCTGTCTCAATAAAAAAAGTTGATGACAACGAGGGAAATGCGGTGATTACGTGCGATGTCACAGCGAAGGAACAAGTAATCCGCTTTGGTTTTGATTTCTTCAAGTTTGCTGGATCTGCTGCTGGAACTGCCGGAACCGGGTTTAATGATTTGACTTTCAAATTAATACCGTTGGAAGGAACCAATGAAATTACCGGCGCTGAAGATGAGGCAACGACAGGTTACAATGAACAATTGGGATTTAATGGATACGGCAAGTTTGAAAACATTCCTTATGGTGACTATTTATTGGAAGAGGTTAAGGCGCCAGAAGGATTTCAGAAGATTCAGCCTTTAGAAATTTGTTCTAATTTCAAGGAAAATAAAGAAAACTATGACAAAAGCGAGTATATCTTTACCATTACGGAACAAGGTCAAAAACATCCGATTAAGACTGTAACGGTTCCTTATGAGAAATTAACCAATAATGATTTTTCTGTTAGCTTGAATCGGTTGATGCTCTATGATTTGCCTGAGGAAGAAGATAGTTTGACTTCCCTCGCAACTTGGAAAGATGGCAACAAAGAATTAGCTAATTTAGATTCTACTGAGTTAATTGATAAATTGAGCTACAACCTGCATGAAATTAGAAAAGATTGGTATGTGGTGTCCCAGGCGATTGACGTTCAGGCAACGAAAGAAGCACAAGAAAAAGATGAAAAGGCGAAACCAGTTGTGATTGCTGAAACAACTGCTGCGTTATCCAATAAAGAAAAAGCTGGCACTTGGGAGATACTTCATAAACTGACGGCTGAACAAGTTTTGGACAAAACAATCGTCTTATTCAATTATGTATATGAAGACAAAAAGTCCTATGATGCCGGCGATGAACCAGTTGCCGAAGATGCCAGCTTGAATAATCAAGCCCAAACGGTGAATTGTACGGTTGAACGTCATGTATCAATTCAAACCAAGGCTCACTTAGAGGATGGTTCACAAACCTTCACTCATGGGGATGTAGTGGATATGTTTGATGATGTTTCCATTACTCATGATGTACTAGACGGATCAAAAGAAGCTTTTGAAACAATCCTGTATGCTTTACTTCCAGATGGAACAAACAAAGAAATTTGGAAATCTGGCAAGATTGATTATGAAGTGAATGACAAAGAATTCACCAGAACTGTGCTTGCTGAAAAAGTAGATACCGGCAAGTATCCTGAAGGCACCAAGTTTACTTTTACGGAAATTAATTACGATAAAGATGGAACTATCAATGGCAAGCATAATGAAGACTTGTCAGAAAAATCGCAAACACTATCACCAATAGAGGTTCCAACAATTCCTAGTACACCAGAACAACCCAAAGCATCTACGATACCAGGAGATTCAACAGTGAAAGAATTCCCTAAAACTGGTGAAAAGAATTCCACCCTTTTATTGTTTATCGGCTTTACTTTGATTTTTGTAACGGCTGGTTACTACTTCTGGAATCGTCGAAATTAAGAATGATTGAATGAAAAAATTTAACTATATGAAGCAATGTGCGCGACCACCTCCAGATTATAGTGGTCGTGCTATTTTTGTATCCAAAACTAAAAATGAAAAGAGGAAAAATAATGGAATTAAAATTTGTCGTGCCAGATATGACAGAGACTTTTGGAAAAATAACTTATGGTGGGGAAGGAAGAATTCTCACAGAAGGGTATGGTCGAAACACTTCTGTAATTGGACGTAGTTACCATTTATATTCTAGTAAACAACGCGCCGATGATATTGAGGTAGTGGTAGCAGCAGAGGCCGGTGAAAAAGATTTTGACCAAGATCAACCGTTAAAAGCAGTCAATCCTCACTTAGTTGCCAATGGTTATGAAATCGAAAACCGAGGTTTTACGGATTATGTATTGTATGTCGATGATTTAGTGAAAGCATAGGGGGAAGAGAATATGAGATTAGCAGAAGGTATTGTCGTAGATTCAGAATTAACGTTTGGCAAGTTGCGTTTTTCAGCACTGCGTCGAGAAGTACGCAAGCAAAATGAAGATGGGACGGTTAGTAATGAGGTAAAAGAGCGGACGTATAATTTGAAATCATCTGCTCAAGGTCGAATGATTCAAGTGAGCATTCCGGCGAATGTACCTTTACGAGAGTTTGGCTATGACACTGAGATCGAATTAGTAAACCCAGTCGTGGATACTGTTGCGAATTATGTTTTCCGTGAAGGAACGACAGTTAATTGGTTTATTAAAGCAGATGATTTGGTATTGAAACGTCAAATCAATCAAGGTAATTCTGATGTTAAAAATGAGGGAAAGAAATAGGTGAAGAAAATGGAAATCAATGTCGAACATATTTTAGACTGCTTGGATCAGTATGGAAAGGGGGAGTTGACGAGTGAACAAGTTAATGAAGCACTGACAGTAGATGAAAAGATGTTTCTCCTTATGCATCCGGAATTTTTTGAAACGGAAGAAAATGTGGATGAGTTGGACGTCCTAGATTGGTTAGACGAAGCTGGCTCTTTCTATATAGTGGTGGAAGTAGATGAACGTCTTTGTCGGGAAGCGGAATCAGTGATAGAAACACTGGGAATGGAAATGCCCACTGTGATTGAAGGATTTTTGCAACAACTCATCCAAACTAAACAGTTTCCCGCCAAGGTAAATAATTAAAGAAAATAGTGGAAAGCGGCCCAATTAAACTTCTTTGGGTCTTTTTTTGGAGGTGAAGAAAAAGTGTATTACAAAGGACACCGTATACGTGCAGGAGATCAAAATCTAATTTATCACTTTGTTCTTGGATGGCTGATAATCCTATTTTTAGGTTGGCTGAGTATCTTTTATCTCGATGAACTTCTGAGTCTTGATTTTACAAAGTTATCGTTACTAAGAATAGAAAGGTCTTGGTCCATCTGGGATTTGATTTTTATACTTGCAAGTATGGCACTATCAGGGAGTATGATATTACTTTATATTCATTTTTTTCCCAATCATTGGCGGAGCCTGTGGCATCGACAAAAGCTGGCGCGAATGATTTTAGAAAATCACTGGTATGAAGTGAAACAATCGCAGCAGGAAGGTTTTTTCAAAGACCTCAATAGCAATCGAACTAAAGAGACAATCAGTTACTTTCCCAAAATCTATTATCGAATGAAGGACGGTCTACTTTCAATTTTTGTTCAAATCTCGCTAGGCAAGTATCAGGATCAGCTCTTGAAGTTGGAAAAAAAGTTGGAAAGTGGATTGTACTGTGAGCTAGTAGAAAAGGAGTTGAAAGATTCTTATGTCGAATATACGTTGCTCTATGATATGATCGCCAATCGGATTGGAATTGAGGAAGTCGTAGCAGAAAACGGCAGTTTGCGATTGATGAAAAACCAAGTATGGGCGTATGATTCATTGCCCCATATGTTAATAGCTGGCGGTACGGGCGGTGGGAAAACCTATTTTTTATTAACGATTATTCAAGCTCTACTAAAATCTGATGCGGAATTGTTTGTCCTCGATCCGAAAAATGCAGATTTGGCGGATTTAACTACCGTAATGCCCCACGTTTATTATCAGAAGGAGGAGATTTCTACTTGCGTGGCGAATTTTTATGAACGTATGATGGCTCGTAGTACGGCGATGAAAGAAATGCCAAACTACAAAACAGGAGAGAATTATGCGTATCTAGGACTTGCGCCAAATTTCTTGATTTTTGATGAATATGTGGCTTATATGGAAATGTTAACGACAAAAGAGAGTGCCGTGATTTTAAATAAACTCAAGCAAATTGTCATGTTAGGCCGACAATCAGGTTTCTTTTTAGTTCTTGCTTGTCAAAGACCTGATGCAAAATATCTGGGAGACGGGATTCGTGATCAGTTCAATTTTCGTGTCGCTTTGGGTCGAATGAGTGATCTTGGATATTCCATGATGTTTGGTGAAGTTGATAAAAATTTCTTTATGAAGCGAATCAAAGGTCGTGGCTATGTCGATACAGGAGGTAGCGTGATCAGTGAGTTTTACACGCCATTGGTTCCAAAGGAATATGATTTTTTAAGTTCTATTCACAAATTAGTAAAAATAGATAGGAGTAATTGAATAACTTTCAAAGACTGACTTTATACTGAAAATGACGTATAATACTTGTAATGGATGGAGAGAAAGGGGAGGAAAAAAGTGGAAATGAATGATTCTTATTTAGAATACGCAAAAGCAAATAAGGATAAGTTTATTTCTTGTATTATCGAAGGAAAGTCCCCTGAAGCTGGTCGAGATGCGGTCTTTATGGCTGGAAGTCCTGGTGCTGGAAAATCAGAAGTTGCGATTGGCTTGGCTGAAAATTATGATAATCATGTGATTATTGATGCCGATTTTTTTCGTACACAATTTCCTGATTACAATGGGAAAAATTCTAGCCTTTTCCAAAAAGCATCTTCGTGGTTAGTTGAACAGTCCCTCAAATATGTTTTGGAGTATGGCTATTCATTTATATTAGATGCTACATTTGCTATATTGAGTGCTGAAAAAAATATTTCTCGAGCATTGAAAAATCATTTTCGAGTAACAATTTTCTATGTTTATCAAGATCCGAAGACTGCATGGCATTTTACTCAAAAGCGCGAAATTGCGGAAGGTCGCCATGTTCCGAAAAAAGCGTTCATTAATGCTTTTTTTAAATCAAGAGAAAATATTGAAAAAGTAAAGAGCAAACATCCAGATGTATTGCTTCATATCATTATCAAAGATTATATGAATAATATTTCTGAAGTTCATTATGCCGCAGATAATCTTGAGTTATTTTTGCCATTACAGTATAGTGAGGAAGATTTGGAGGTTCAATTACATGACTGAGAAAGAACAAGTAACGAATATTGTAAAAAAATATAATAAGAGCATTGCTGATTTATCAGAAAAGGCTACTGCGAAAGAATTTAAAATGGTAATTAAGTATATTGCCGATCAAGCCAATGAAAAACAAAGAAAATTGGTTGGATTAGATAAGAAATAGAAAGGTAAAACAGTTATTTATGAGCCAAGAACGAAAATGTTCTTGGCTTTTTTCTTTGCAAAGAAATGGGTGAGTTATGACTTTTTTAGATTTATTTGCCGGTATTGGTGGTTTTCGTCTTGGCATGGAACAAGCTGGACATCACTGTATCGGCTTTTGTGAAATTGATGAATTTGCTAGACGTAGCTATAAGGCAATCCATAATACGAAAGAGGAGGTGGAAATGTATGACATCACAAGTGTACCAGACGAGCTTGTTCAATCCCTCGGACCAGTTGACATCCTTTGCGGTGGCTTTCCGTGCCAAGCTTTTTCAATTGCGGGAAAGCGGAAAGGATTTTCCGATACTCGAGGTACTCTATTCTTTGAAATCGCTCGGTTCGCCGCTCTTCTCCAACCTAAGCTTTTATTCCTTGAGAACGTCCGAGGATTGCTTAATCACGAAGGAGGGGCTACGTTCGAAACGATCCTCCGAACGTTGGATGGATTGGGGTATGATGTGGAATGGCAGGTGCTTAACTCAAAGGCCTACGTTCCCCAAAGCCGTGAGCGAGTATTTCTTATCGGACATTCTCGAGACGCATGTACCGAACAAGTATTTCCTATCCTTGGATCGTCTGCAGCATCTGATCAAAAAATCAGAAACTTGCTGAATATTAATCCCTCCAATCGCGGGATGGGTGGGCAAGTCTATGGTTCAGACGGTATTTCGCCAACACTAACAGGTGATGAGAGTATAAAAATTGCTCAGCCAGTAAAGGAGAGCATATTGGTGGCGGGTATGTTGCCTGGAAATTATGAACAAGATAAACGAGTTTATGATATCACTGGAACAGCGCCAACCTTGTCCACGAAACAAGGTGGCACAAAAATCATGGTTCGCAAAAATGAAACAGAATATCAAGAAGTCAAGCCAGGGGATAGTGTGAACCTGGCTTTTCCTCGTTCTAAAAGTCGCCGTGGTCGTCTTGGAAAACAGAGTGTTCATACTTTACTGACAGGAGACCAACAAGCAGTTCTCACAGAAGAATATCAGATACGTAAATTGACACCGCGAGAGTGCTGGCGGCTACAAGGATTTCCTGACTGGGCTTTTGAAAGAGCAGCAAAAGTGAATTCAGATAGTCAGTTGTATAAACAGGCTGGAAATTCTGTAACAGTTCCGGTCGTTTTTGATATTGCCAGAAGATTAAAGGAGGCGGAGGTCCATGATTTATGATGAATTAATTGGGGAAGTTTATTGGGTGATTGGAAAGATTCAGTCAGACCCAGAATTGGAAGAGCAATTACGTTGGCTAAACTTTGAAATTCGCAAGAATGGGGTGAAAGTCGCTAGTGATCCTTATTTGATGGACGAGGAGAGTGATCCTCGAATTGAAATAAATCAAGTAATCGCAGAATTTGAACGGATTGCGGACCAAGCGAAAGAACTGGATATTCGTCAATACTTGTTAGAAATGAAAGCAGAGCTTGAGGCAGATGGCATTACGGATGAATGACAACTAAGTAACCAAACTGATAGGCACTGACCGCGGGGGATTTGCGAAGCAGAAATCCTCTGCGGTGCTGTGCCTGTTCATGGACGGCGTTAGCCGGCCATGATGTTTCACCCCCCGTATCTAACAGGGGGGTACAAAAACACAAAAAACAAGCAAGCAGCGATTAAGAATTGTTGTTATAGCAAGAATAATTAGCTGTTTGACCCGATGTTAACTCATTTGAAAAATTTAACATACTCATTTGGAGGTGAGAACTTGGCACAACGAAACTTAGATTATCGTTTATTAAAAGAGCGACGCACTCAATATGGTGTTTCTCAAAATAAATTGGCTACTGCTTGTGGATTGAGTCGTCCCTATTTGAATCAAATGGAAAATGGTGGCGTGACGGCATCTGCGAAGACAATGAGAAAAGTATTCGACCAATTGGAAAGTTTTAATCCTGATTTGCCTTTGACGTTACTATTTGATTACGTGAGAATTCGGTTTCCCACAACGAATGCCCGAAAGATTGTGCAAGAGATTTTGCATTTGAAATTTGACTATATGCTTCATGAAGACTATGCCTTTTATTCTTACCAAGAACAATACATCATGGGTGATATTGTGGTGATGCTTTCTCATGAGGAAGAGAAAGGAGTTCTTTTGGAATTGAAGGGGCGAGGGTGTCGACAATTTGAAACCTTTTTGCTCGCTCAAAAACGTAGCTGGTATGACTTCTTCGATGATTGTCTAAAAGCAGGGGGCGTGATGAAACGCTTGGATTTAGCAATCAATGATCGGATTGGATTATTGAATATTCCTGAATTAACGAGAAAATGTCAGAAGGAAGAATGTATTTCTTTGTTTCGTACCTTTAAGAGTTACCATTCGGGTGAACTTTTAAAATCAGATGAAAAAGATGG
The DNA here is from genome assembly GCF_051710765.1 of Enterococcus sp. DIV0170. Lineage (NCBI taxonomy): Bacteria > Bacillati > Bacillota > Bacilli > Lactobacillales > Enterococcaceae > Enterococcus > Enterococcus sp. DIV0170. The sequence goes on along the minus strand of NZ_JBIOLG010000001.1, from coordinate 2,037,320 downwards.
GATGGGAAATACTTTGTATATCGGGAGCCTCAAGAGTGAGGTTTATTTTTGTTTGTACGAAAAAGACTATGAGCAATATATCAAATTGGGGATTCCATTAGACCAGACTGAAACGAAGAATCGCTTTGAAATCCGATTGAAAAATGATCGTGCTTATCATGCGATACAAGATTTGTTAAAAGGGCGAAGTATTGAAAGTACCGCATTTTCCATTATTACCCGCTACTTACGATTTGCAGATAAAGTCGAAGGGAAACGGCGAACGAACTGGCCGCTAAATGAACAATGGGGTCGCTTTATCGGGCGAAATCGCAAGGAAATTCAACTGACTTCTGAACCGAAGCCGTATACCATTGAAAGAACGTTAAACTGGCTGGGGCGACAAGTAGCACCTACTTGGAAGATGGCTAAGGAGTTAGATCGGTTAAATCAGACAACTTATATTCTTGATATGGTACAGAATGCTCAGTTATCGGATCGGCATAAAAAGATTTTGGAGCAACAAAGTATGGCGATTGAAAACTTAATTATATGAAAAGAGGAGTCAGTATGGGAATTGTAAAAGTTATTTTATTGGTATTCGGTGGTGACATAATTGGTGTCACCGTGATGTGTTTGATGAATGTAAGTGAAGCTGCAGACCGAGTAATGGAAAAGAAAGGAAAGTGATGAAATGAATTTTGGACAGAATTTATATCAATGGTTTTTAACCAATGCCCAATCCTTAGTTTTATTGGCGATTGTGATCATTGGTTTGTTTTTAGGCTTCAAACGTGAGTTTTCCAAACTGATTGGCTTCTTGGTAATTGCTTTAATTGCGGTAGGATTGGTCTTTAATGCAGCGGGCGTGAAAGATGTTCTACTCAATTTGTTTAACCGGATTGTCGGCGCATAAGGAGGAATCAGACTATGGAGCAGATGCGAATTTATATTGCGAACCTTGGGAAATATAATGAAGGAGAGCTGGTGGGGGCGTGGTTTACCCCACCTGTTGATTTTGATGAAGTTAAAGAACGTATTGGACTAAACGATGAACACGAGGAGTATGCGATTCATGATTATGAACTTCCTTTTGAGATTGATGAATACACACCGATTGAAGAGATTAATCGGTTGTGTGAACTAGCAGAAGAGCTAGACGGAACCCCAATCGGAGAAGTTGCTTCAGAAATTCAACATGCCTTCTTCAATTCTTTTGAGGAGATGGTGGAACATGTGGATGATATTATTTGTTATCCGGATTGTAATGATATGAGTGATGTGGCGTATTATTTGATTGAAGAAACTGGTGTTTTGGGTGAGGTACCGACTAATCTTCAGAATTATATTGATTATGAGGCTTATGGCCGTGACTTGGAGATTGAAGGAAATTATCTGGTAACTAGTCGTGGTGTGTTTGAATATATAGTCTAGAAATTCTTATTAAGAAATATTTTATTGGTATAAAGGTATTTTTGTCTGCTTCACATAGCAAATGGAATAAAAATCACATTTTTGTCCCAATATATGTATTTTTGTCCCGAAATGTGTTATGCTCTTGTTAAGATAGGAGGGTCAAATCGTGAGAAAACAAAATATTTTAAATCTAATTAAGTACCATGTTGAAAAAAACGAAAATGCCTTTAGAAACGAAGCGATCGAGATTGCTAAACGGTTTGATAGTATGGGGGACCATCAATTGGCAGAGTATATAATGGGATTGATAGCCGAGGCAAATCTGTATACTCCGCAAGCGAGTGACTTTGAAAGTGACCTTCTTAAAACGATTGATACAAATAATCTGTCACCATTAAATTTACCTGTTGAGATTACTGAAGACATAAAGGGAATCATTAATGCTGTACATCACAATATTGGTATTAATAAATTTCTTTTTGAAGGAGTGCCTGGGAGTGGCAAAACAGAGGCCGCTAAGCAAGTTGCTAGACTTTTAGGTAGAGCACTATACTATGTTGATTTCGATAACCTAATTGATAGTAGACTTGGTCAGACTAATAAAAATATATCTAATGTATTCCAAGAAATTAATAAATTACCTTATCCAGATAGAACCGTTATTCTGTTTGACGAAATCGATGTTATAGCTTTGGATAGGATAAATCAAAATGATGTACGTGAAATGGGGCGTGTAACTTCCACTATATTAAGAGAGTTAGATCGATTGACTGATTTGAACAACGAAATCGTATTAATTGCAACTACAAATTTATTTTCCAATTTTGACAAAGCCCTCTCTAGACGTTTTGATGCGGTTATAAGTTTCAATAGATATTCAAAACAAGATCTTATTGAAGTAGGCGAGTACTTTTTTGCTTCCTATTCTAAGAACTTTAAAAATATCTCTAAGGATGTACGACTATTCAGAAAAATCCTTAATGTTTCCCCAGACCTACCATATCCTGGGGATTTGAAAAATATTATAAAAACTTCATTGGCATTTAGCGATACTGAAAATGGATATGATTATCTAAGAAGACTGTATAATAATCTTATTGGGAATCTTGAAAGTACACGTATCAAAGAATTGCATAAGCAAGGTTTTACTGTCCGAGAAATTGAAAAGTTGACGGGAGATTCAAAAAGTAGTGTCTCTAGAAAATTGATGGAGGATAAGTTAGATGGCGAATAACGTATTAGAACTTCGAGGTAAAAGGTTTGTTCAAGCAGCTAGATCAGGCCGACCAGGTGGGGCAAATATGAATAGTCAACGTGATGTAGCTGTTAGTAGCTTGGATTTGCTAAAAAATAAAATAGATCAAATTAAGAAATTTTGGTTAAAAGAATCCAGACCATTTTCGGGGGTATTAATAAGTGTCCACTATTGTAAAATAGTTGCTAAAAGCAATCGGATTGCGGGTTTATTAAAGGGAGTAAACTCAAATGCTGCAATTGTAGGTGCAAAATTTAATGACGATAAAACAAAACATATAATTACTTATTATTTATCAATTTCTGATCTTGAAAAAACAATAAGGTTACTTGAAAGTGCAAAAGAAATATTAATTGAGCATTATAATGGTTCAATAGACAAGGAGAGTTTTGATGATGCGGCAATAATTAGACGTATCAAATTTGAGAACTCAGTTATCAGTAAGTCACTTTTCAAGCAAGTTATCGCAGATGTATCCTATATTGAAAATTTTGAAGTTGATTTAGCTGATAGGAAGAACAGCGAAAGTATTGTTACTTTATTTGATACAAATATGGATGTTCGTAAACTGCTTAAAGGATTAGGAATTGATATAATCAACTCACGTGTATTGGGAGACCAAACAGTATTTCTGAATGAGAATGAACTAAATATCTTATATGAAAAAGCCCCTTATTTAGTATCTATGGCAACTGAAGATTTATCTGAAATGTCACCTAGTGATTTTGTTGATGATTTTTCAGATGTATTAATGAGTATTCCAGATCCAGATGGGGAACCAACTATTGGCGTAATTGATACACTTTTTGATAATCGGGTGTATTTTAGTACCTGGGTAGAATATCATCAAATGATTGACATGGAAATACCAATTGAAGCGAAAGATTTTCGACATGGTACTGGTGTTTCCTCAATTATCGTAGATGGACCAAAGTTAAATCCTTGGTTAGATGATGGGTGTGGTCGATTTAGAGTACGACATTTTGGAATAGCAACAGGTGGAAATTTTTCTTCCTTTACCATCATAAAAAAAATCAGAGAAATTGTGTCATCTAACTTGGATATCAAGGTTTGGAATATTTCACTAGGTAGTAATCAAGAAATTAATGATAATTTCATTTCTGCAGAGGCTGCAGTTTTGGATCAAATTCAATTCCAGTATGATGTTATTTTTGTAATAGCAGGAACCAATAAAACAGTTCCAGATATTGAAAAAATTGGATCACCCGCTGATTCTATAAATGGAATGATTGTAAATTCTGTAACAAAGCAAGGACTTTCTACAAATTATTCTAGAAGAGGCATTGCGTTATCATTCTTCGCGAAGCCTGACGTAAGTTACTACGGTGGTAGTGAAGAGCAATATATTACTGTCTGTGAGCCTTTAGGGGAGGCGAAGGTGTCAGGTACATCATATGCTGCACCTTGGATTGCAAGGAAGTTATCGTATCTTATTGATATATTAGGATTAAACAGAGAACTTGCAAAGGCTATGATTATTGATTCAGCAAAAGGCTGGAACGACAAACCTACGCCGGAACAAATCTCTCTATACGGACACGGAACGGTTCCAATAAGAATCGAAGATATAGTTCAAACTGCAGATGATGAAATCAAATTTCTTGTGACTGATGTAAGTGAAAAATGGAATTCGTATAATTATAGTTTTCCAGTACCTTTGACTGAAAATAAATACCCTTATGTAGCAAGAGCAACAATGTGCTACTTCCCAACTTGTAATCGGGGGCAAGGGGTTGATTATACGAATACCGAATTAAATATTCATTTTGGAAGAATCAAAGATGATGGGAAAATTAAAGATATCAAAGGTGACCGACAAAATGAGGATGAAGTGAATCTCGAAGACAGGTTTCTACTTCTTGAAGTTGATGCTCGTTCAAATTTCCGAAAGTGGGATAATGTAAAATATATCGCTGAAGTACCTAAACCAAATAAACAAATGAAAAAATCTTATCAAAACAATAAGAATTGGGGAATGGAAGTAAAAACAACAAACAGGTTAGACCCAAAAGATGGAGAGGGGCTCAGATTTGGAGTTGTAGTTACTTTGAAAGAAATTAATGGAGTTAATCGTATTGATGAATTTATCCGTAACTGTAATTTGAATGGTTGGATAGTAAATCAATTGGATATTCAAGTGAAACAAGACATTTTCCAAACATTAAATGAAGAAGTTAAATTCGAGTAGAAAATAACAGTATTCTATACAGTAATAAATTTGTTTAGAATTAGAGTTATACGCTCTGAAAAAATAGTAGTTTATGCATAGAAAAAGATGGATGATAACATGGATTGTTCCAAATTATCATCCTTTTTTCTATCTATACATTGAGTATGAACAGTTTTCTTAATTATTTTTGAACATTTTATTGTTGATGGATTTTAGAAAGGGGTTTATTATGAAAAAAATAAAAAGTTATACCAGTATCTGGGCAGTTGAAAAAGTCATTTACGCGATAAATGACTTTCAGCTGCCTTTTCCTATAACCTTTAATCAGATGGCTTGGTTTGTCTTATCCTTGCTGTTTGTCATTGTATTTGCCCATGTGCCTCCGCTATCTATGATAGAGGGGGCATTTTTAAAATACTTAGGGATACCAGTGGCAGTCACTTGGTTTATGTCACAAAAGACCTTTGATGGAAAGAAACCATTAGGATTTTTACGATCCTTTATTAGTTATCGCTTGCGGTTTAAGGTTACATTTGCGGGAAAAAAAGTTAAAGAACAGAAAAAACGATGGGATGAACCAATCACCCTAGTGAGGAGTGTGAATTATGTATCCGATTAAATATATCGAAAATAATCTTGTTTTTAATCAAGAGGGGGAATGCTTTGCTTACTATGAACTAGTTCCGTACAATTATTCTTTTTTATCTCCTGAACAGAAATATCAAGTTCATGATAACTTTCGTCAACTGATTGCGCAAAATCGTGAGGGGAAGATCCATGCTTTACAGATTGCAACAGAAAGTAGTATTCGTGCCACGCAGGAACGATCGAAAAAGGAAATTACTGGTCGCTTGAAAGAAGTCGCAGAACAGAGAATCGACTTACAGACGGATGCTTTAGTATCTATGATTGGCGATAGTCAAATTGACTATCGTTTTTTTATTGGCTTCAAACTAATTGTGACAGATGAAGAAGTAAACCTGAAAAATATCAAGAACTCTTTCTTTTCCGGACTTCAAGAGTTTGTTTATGGGGTCAATCATCATTTGATGGGTGATTTTGTTTCTTTATCCAATGAAGAAATTCGACGGTATACTAAGCTTGAAAAATTGATGGAAAGTAAATTGGCTCGTAGATTCAAAGTAAGACGAGTAACACCTAGTGATCTGACTTATTTGATTGAACATATTTATGGAGAAAAGGGAACACCGTTTGAAGAATATGAATTTCAACTACCTAAGAAAAAGTTAAAATCTGAAACATTGATAAAGCGATATGACCTACTTCGTCCAAGTCGATGTTTGATTGAAGAGAAGCCACGGTATTTACGAATGGAGCACGAGAATCATGAATCTTATGTGGCCTATCTAACGATTAATACGATTGTCGGTGAGATGGAGTTTCCTTCCTCGGAACTTTTCTATTATCAGCAACAACAATTCACTTTCCCAATCGACACGAGTATGAATGTAGAAATCGTGACGAATAAAAAGGCACTGGCGACAGTTCGCAATAAGAAAAAAGAACTGAAAGACTTAGACAATCATGCGTACCAGTCCGACAATGAAACCAATTCCAATGTTCTAGATGCCTTGGATTCAGTAGATGAACTAGAAAATACCTTGGATCAATCAAAAGAATCCATGTATAAATTAAGCTATGTTGTTCGAGTGAGTGCAGAATCATTGGACGAATTAAAGCGCCGGTGTGATGAAGTTTTAGATTTTTACGATGATACCAACGTAAAATTGGTTCGCCCCTTTGGCGATATGATAGGACTACATGAAGAGTTTTTGCCAGCTAGTAAGCGATACATGAACGACTATATCCAATATGTCACTTCTGATTTTCTTGCCGGACTTGGTTTCGGGGCAACTCAAATGTTAGGAGAATTGGAGGGAATTTACTTTGGTTACAATGCGGATACCGGACGCAATGTGTATCTTAAACCGGCATTGGCTTCACAAGGAGTCAAAGGTTCTATCACTAATGCACTGGCTGCCGCTTTTCTTGGTTCATTAGGTGGTGGGAAATCTTTTAGTAACAATCTCTTAGTCTATTATGCTGTCTTATTTGGCGGTCAAGCAGTAATTGTTGATCCAAAAGGAGAGCGCGGTAGCTGGAAAGAAACCTTGCCAGAAATTGCAAGTGAAATTAATATCCTCAATCTAACTAGTAAACCAGAAAATCAAGGGTTACTTGATCCCTATGTGATCATGAAGAAAAAGAAGGATTCTGAAAGTCTAGCAAGTGATATCTTGACTTTCTTAACTGGTATTTCCAGCCGGGATGGAGAGAAATTTCCCGTTTTACGAAAAGCTATTCGAACCGTTACCCAAAGCAATCAATGTGGGTTGTTACAAGTCATTACCGAGCTTCGAAACGATGGGACACCAGTTGCGGAAAATATTGCCGATCATATTGAATCGTTTACTGATTATGATTTTGCGCATTTACTTTTTTCAGATGGTTCAATTACACAATCGATTAGCTTAGATAAACAATTGAATATCATTCAGGTGGCAGATTTGGTTTTACCAGATGCGGAGACTACATTTGAAGAATACACCACGATGGAATTGCTTAGTGTTTCCATGTTGATCGTCATTTCGACCTTTGCCTTAGATTTTATCCATAGCAATCGTGAAATCTTTAAAATTGTAGATTTGGATGAAGCCTGGAGCTTCCTTCAAGTTGCCCAAGGAAAAACTCTTTCGAATAAACTAGTTCGTGCTGGCCGGGCCATGAATGCCGGCGTTTATTTTGTCACTCAAAATAGTGATGATCTATTAGATGAACGTTTGAAAAATAATATTGGACTGAAGTTTGCCTTTCGCAGCACGGATATTCATGAAATAAAGAAGACGTTAGAATTCTTCGGTTTGGATCAGGAAGATGAAAGCAATCAAAAGCGTCTGCGGGATTTGGAAAATGGCCAATGCTTGATGCAAGATTTGTATGGCCGCGTTGGTGTGGTACAAGTACATCCAGTCTTTGAAGAACTCTTCTATGCTTTTGATACTCGTCCGCCTATTCAAGGAAGAACGGAGTGAGGAGATGAAAAAGAACTTTTTCCAAATTGTGGGAATAATTGCAATTAGTCTCTGCACCATTTTACTTCTTTCGAGTCTGATTGGTACAGTAGTGGAAGCAACTGGATTAGTTGATGATACCGTTAAAGATGGTAATCTTTATTCTCAGTATTCACTTGATAACTATCAATTGGATTTCTTTGTAGATAGTTCATGGGACTGGTTACCTTGGAACTGGGGCGATGGGTTAGGGAAAAGTGTAATGTACGGTCTCTATGCCATTACAAATTTTATTTGGACCGTTAGTTTGTATTTATCAAATGCGACTGGGTATGTGGTACAAGAAGCTTACAAGTTGGATTTTATTTCGGATACGGCAGAAAGTATTGGAAAAAATATTCAAACACTGGCTGGAATAAATGAAAATGGTATGCAGACTTCGGGTTTTTACTTTGGTTTTTTGCTATTGATGATTTTGTCTTTGGGAATGTATGTGGCTTATACTGGATTACTTAAACGTGAAGCCACTAAAGCAGTACGAGCAGTGATTAATTTTGTGGTGATTTTTCTGCTGTCCGGTTCCTTTATTGCATATGCACCAACTTATATCACGAAAATCAATGAATTCAGTTCGGATGTTAGTGAAGCAGCTCTTACGTTAGGAACTAAGATTGTCGTCCCTAATTCTGAAAGTCAAGGAAAGGATAGCGTTGATTTGATTCGAGATAGTTTGTTTTCGATTCAAGTTCAACAACCCTGGCTCTTGTTGCAATTTGATGATTCCAATATTGAAGAAATTGGTGAAGACCGGGTCAATAAGATTTTATCTGTGAGTCCGGATGAAAATAAGGGAAAGGATCGAGAAGAAGCGGTAAAAGCTGAAATTGAAGACAACGACAATGCGAATCTAAGTATTACAAAGACCATGAACCGATTAGGGACCGTGGCCTTTTTGGTGTTGTTTAATATTGGTATCTCATTCTTTGTCTTCTTATTGACGGGGATTATGTTGTTCTCCCAAATTCTCTTTATCATTTTCGCTATGTTTCTGCCAATCAGCTTCTTATTATCGATGCTACCAACTTATGAGAGCTTGGGAAAAAAGGCGATTATTCGTTTGTTCAATACGATTATGATGCGAGCAGGGGTCACCTTAGTAATTACGACTGCTTTTAGTATCTCCACGATGTTTTTCAATATCTCAGCTACTTACCCGTTCTTTATGGTTGCGTTTCTTCAAATCGTGACCTTTGCCGGTATCTATTTCAAATTAGGCGACATTATGAGTATGTTCAATCTTCAAAGTAATGATAGTCAGTCAATGGGGAGACTTGTCATGCGGAGACCTCAAATGTTGATGAATCGAAAATTACGACAACTCAATCGAAATGTTGGACGAACTCTAGCTTTTGGTGAGGGTGCTGCAATTGGCGGGAAATTAGCAGCCAATCCTTCAAGAGTGAAAAATGGTTCAAAAACCATTAAATTATCTAGTCGAAAGAACCAGTCCATGCAAGATAGCCAAAAATTAGTCCCTGATATGACGGAACAAAATCCGGTAGTTAGTAATAAGAAACCTTCACGAATGAACTTAGTGGGTAGAAAAGTTGGTGTGGCACTTGATTCAAAAGCCAGAATAAAAGATAAAGCCAAACAAGCAAAAGAACAGTTGTCTGATACACCAATGAACTTGAAATATCTTCTTCATACAGGAATAGAAAAAACAAAAAAAGCACCAGAAGAATTTAAGCGAGGTCTTGTTCGGGAGAAAAAAGAACGAGAGAAACAACGAGACAATCACCGACAACAACGGCAAAAAATAATGGATGAAAAGCGTCAAGTGTTGGGTGCTCAGCGAGATTCTACCTTTAATCGACGAACCAATGTGTCAGCGAAAGAACTTGTCACTACAAAGCAACGTCCTTCAAAGGATCGCCGTCAACTAGAAAAAGATTCGCAGAAAAGCAGGAAACCACAAGTTGAACGTAAAATTCTCCAACAAACTATTCATTCGCCAGTAAATCGAAAATTAACGCGTAGCCAACAATTGAAAAATCAATCCACTTTAGCAAAAGAAAAAAGCCTTCATTATCAAAAGAATCGTTCTAATAGAGCTAAGTTAAGGCAAGGTGATGAAAAATGACAATAAAGAAATTGAGTACAATCACCCTAACTATTCTAATGATTTCTTTTATGGGGATTGTGATGTGTGTCGGTTTATTGTTTGGTGACGATAGTGAAGGAAGTAGTGGCAATGGTTCTTCTGCTGGGTCTAGCAGTGTTTCAGAGGCAGTTTTAAAGCATCGTTCGCTTGTAGAGAAATATGCCAAGGAATCGGACATATTAGACTATGTTCCGATTCTTTTGGCGATTATTCAAATAGAATCAGGCGGCACGATGGAAGATGTGATGCAAAGTTCTGAATCGGCAGGGCTACCTCCAAATTCATTGAGTACAGAAGCATCTATCAAACAAGGGTGTGTTTACTTTGCTTCGTTAGTCGAGCGGGCAAAGGAGCTAGGATGTGATCAAGATAGTATCATTCAGGCCTATAACTATGGTGGCGGGTATTTGGATCATGTGGCAAAAAATGGTAAAAAGCATCGTTTTGCTTTAGCTGAATCTTTTTCAAAAGAAAAGTCAGGAGGACAAAAGGTTCATTATTCCAATCCAATTGCGATTAAGGAAAATGGTGGCTGGCGCTATAACTACGGGAATATGTTTTATTGTTTGTTGGTGAAACAATACCTGACTACGACACAATTTGATGATAAAACGGTTCAGGGAATTTTCGATGAGGCGTTTAAATATGAAGGTACTGCTTATGTATTTGGTGGTTCGAGTCCTGAAACAGGTTTTGATTGTAGTGGATTAACCCAATGGTGTTATGCCAAAGTTGGTCTGAAGCTTCCGCGAGTCGCACAAGATCAGTATGATGCCATGACTCATATTGACCTGAAAGATGCTAAACCAGGAGATTTGATTTTTTTCCACTCCACTTATGATGCGGGTACTTATGTCACTCATGTGGGCATTTACGCAGGAGACAATCGAATGTTCCATGCGGGTGATCCAGTGGGATGGACCAATCTTACAGAAACCTATTGGCAACAGCATATCATTGGCGCTGGACGATATAAACAATAGAAAAGAGGAATCACGATGAAGATAAAAATTGAACGAAGTCAAAAGGAGAAGATTTCTAAACAGAAGAAAGAACGGATAGTATCAGTGGGCAAACATCGAAAAATAGTGACTGCTCTTTGGATTTTACTTTTTTGTAGTGTGTCTTTTGGTATCTACAAGAATTTTACTGCGATTGATCAGCATACGACTCATGAAAAAGTAGTAGTGAGAGAGGAAGTAGTAAATACCTCAGGAGTAGAGAATTTTACGATCGATTTTGCGAAAGAATACTTTTCATGGAAGAATAACAAAGAAGCAATTGAAAAGAGAGTGAGTACACTTAGTCAATATTTAACAGAAGAAGGATTAGGATTGAGCCAAGATATGGTTAGAGCGGACATTCCAACTAGTTCAGAGGTTGAATCTGTGAAAATTTTAAGTGTTGAAAAACAGTCAACAAAATTTGTCATTTCATTTTTAGTGAATCAAAAGATTACAGAAGAGGAAAAGTCACAACCTACTTCTTCTGCTTATCGAGTGACAATCTATAAAGACGAAAAGGGAAATTATATTGTGACTAATTTACCTACTATGATTGGAAAACCAGAGAAGGCAAAATATGAGGCAAAACAATTAGAAAGTGATTCAAAAATTGATGCCGAAACAACGGAAGAAATCACTGAATTTTTAGAGACGTTTTTCAAACTTTATCCGACAGCACCAGAAAAAGAACTTGAGTATTATGTTGAAAATAACGCAATGCCACCAATCAATACCAATTTAAAATTTTCTGAGCTGGCTGGGATTGTTTATCAACAAAAAGGAGATAGTATTCAAGTTTCAGTTGTGGCTAAGTATCTAGATGTCATTTCGAAGTCAACGGATAGCTTTCAATATTGTTTTACTTTACAAAAGTCAGGGAACTGGAAAATTATAAATGTGTATTAAATTAAAAAAAACTAATCTAAATTGACATTTTGAACTTGATAACGTATGAATATAAAAAAATCTTATTTTGGAAATATCATATTATATAGTTCACAAAAGTATCCACTGATGGCAGATTTAGGAGTGAGAAAATAATTTCCTGATATAGTAATGAGGATGATCAAGCTGAGCTAGTCTAAATTTGTTTGTTGGAAAATAGGTTAGTTTTTATCGAGGTCAGAATTTTGGTAGAATATTTACCTCGAACATTTGACATATTAACAATTCGAAACTTGGGTTAAAATTATTAGAATAGATTCTTTATATACGAATTCTATATATTATTGTGAGATGCAATGGCAAAAAGAACCCACAATCCGAAGATATGAATGGTCGAGAAACTGTACCTTAGCAAGTATTGTTCTAGTAGATAGTGAACATACCTTAACGAGGGGTTTAGCCTAGTTACTTGGAAATCCATAGTATTCTTTGGGATCAAATTTCGTTTTTAATTTGAATATCTAAACCGGATTGTTCTATTATTGACTAATTATTATTCAAATTTTTTTTACAAGTCTAAAACTATTTGTTGACAGAGCTAATTCATTTTGTTACTATTTCCATGAAAATAAAATATGATTTGTTAGGTGAGGCTCCTATGCAAACATAGGCTACTGCCCAAAAATGTCGAGAGACGCCAATGGGTAGAACAGGGATTGTCGAATACAAGGCTTTTCTTAAGGTAGCTAAGATGTTTGTCTTTACGTTGTATAGTGCCAAAACTCAACGATTAGATCGACGTCTTATTTTGTCATGTGATTTGATGATTTTAGAACGGTTTTTCGCGGAGTTTTTGTGCGGAAAACCGTTTTTTTATTTAACATATTCATTTTTATTTTTAATAACGTAGAGAGGAAGTGATGCTATGAATTTTTAATTATGTTGTTTATGAGTGTGCTGGCAGGTGGATTGATTGGAATTGAACGTCAGTGGCGAAAAAAACTAGCTGGAGTACGTACGATGGTTTTAGTTTCACTGGGGGCAACAATTTTTGTTTCTTTGTCTTCGACATTTACGACAGATACTAGCCCAACAAGAATAGCAGCACAAGTAGTTAGTGGGATAGGTTTTTTGGCAGGAGGCATCATTTTACGGGATGGTTTTAGCGTTACAGGTTTAAATACTGCTGCGACACTTTGGTGTACAGCGGCAGTAGGAGTAATGATTGGTGCGGGATCGATTAAAGAAGGTTTCTTGGCAGCAATTGTGATCACTTTTGTTAACATTGTGATACGTTTTATTTCTCATCGATTTGATCAAATTGCGGAAGTTTATCGACCTGATACTGTAAATAACGTGCAAAATTCTTTTTTGATCATTACAGGTAAAATTTCATCCGAAGTTTCGCTGAGAACAGAAACTATCGCCCAACTAGATCGGTATTATTTATCATTCTGTCATTTTGTATGTCAAGACCTTGCTGGAGATATGGTTCAATTACAGGTTGAGCTTGAGCCCGCTTCAAATATGGATCTAGCAATGAAGGAAATCATTGCTCATTTATCGAGAAACAAAGAGGTACTTGAAGTTTATCAGCTAACGAAGGAGGAAGAAACATGGTAAAACAGTGTTTACTATAGTTAGATGGGACAGTCAAACTTACAGGGAAGCGATTATCTTACGGAATGAGTTGTTGAAAGCCAGCGCAGGGCAACCCTATATGACAGCCTCACCTATTAGTGAGATAAATGACATTCACTTGGTGGTCAAACGGAATGGCGTGACAGTAGGTACTCTACTAATGCATCCCTGCTCTTCAAACTGCATTCAAATAAAGCAAGTGGCTATTCATCCAGATTATCAAGGAATAAGTCTGGGGAAAAGACTGATTGTGTATGCCGAGCAGGTAGCTAGAAATTTTAACTTTTCCATCATTTTTTTAACTGGAAGAAAACAAGCCTGGGGATTTTATGAAAAAATGGGGTATTGTGATTTAATGGATGCTTATCATGAAAATGGGTTGACATTAAAAGTATTTAAAAAAGAATTAGTATACTTTTCGAAAAAAAAGGAGATGAAAACAAATGGATGACAGTAGTTCGAGGCAGTTGGGTTTGCAGAAAAAGAGTGAACTAAAAACAAATAAATTATTATTGTCTATTTGTTTTTAGTTCCTGGACTCTCCAAACCCTAGCAAGGAGGAAGTTTTATGAAGACGCTAGGAAATATCATTCTATACCTAATGATTGGGATAGGATTGTGGCGAATTTTTTTTGGAGAGAAGGAAAGAAGAGTGGAAATTAAAAATAATGGGAATCACGATGTAAATTATGGTTTAATAGCACGAAAAACAATTGAAAATCTTTTTGATACATTTCAAACATCAAAAAAAGGACTATCTGAGGGACAAGCAATCAGAGCAAGAAATGAATATGGGGATAATAAGATTTCATATGGAAAGAAAACACCATTTTTCATTGAAATGGTAAAAGCCTATATCACTCCCTTTACGTTAGTTCTGATTGGATTGGGGATTACTTCTTTTATTACAGATGTTGTTATTGTAGCACCGGAAGATCGTGATTTTTTTGGGAGTAGTATTATTTTCGCAATGGTTTTGATCAGCGGAACAATGACTTTAATTCAATCTGTGCGATCAAATCAAGCGGCGGAAAAACTAAAATCGCTTGTAAAAGTAACTGCAACCGTAAAACGGAAGAACAAATATGATGAAATTCCTATGGAAGAAATTGTCTGTGGAGATATTGTCAAATTATCAGCTGGGGATATGATTCCGGCTGATATCCGACTCATTGCAACTAAGGACTTGTTTATTTCACAATCCGCACTAACAGGAGAAAGTTACCCAGTAGAAAAAAGATCAGATATCATTGTTACACAACATAATTCAGAAACTAGCTACGAGAATATGGTGTATATGGGAAGCAATGTTATTAGCGGAAGTGCCGAAGGTGTGGTAATTGGAACTGGTAATCGTACTCTATTTGGAAATGTTGCGGGATCATTATCAAGTAAGCCGATTCAAACAAGTTTCGAAACGGGCATTCGAAAAACTTCTTTTCTCTTTATCAAGTTTATGGCTTTGATGGCCCCAACAGTTATAGTCATCAACGGATTTACTAAAGGGGATTGGATGGAAGCTTTTCTATTTGGTTTATCTGTAGCGGTTGGTTTGACGCCTGAAATGTTGCCTATGATTGTTACAACCAATTTGGTCAAAGGGGCAACAGCTATGGCGAAGAAAGGAACGGTTATAAAAAATCTGAATTCGATTCAAAATTTCGGTGCTATTGATGTGTTGTGTACCGACAAAACAGGAACACTGACACAAGATAAGATCATTTTGGAGTATCATTTGGACTTATCTGGCGAGGAAGACGATCGTGTATTACGCCATGCTTATTTAAACAGTTATTATCAAACAGGATTAAAAAACTTGTTGGACGTTGCTATTATTGATGCGGCAAAAGAAGAACTGGATACGAAAGAAATACGTTACAAAAAAGTTGATGAGATTCCTTTTGATTTTGAACGTAGACGTATGAGTGTGGTAGTAGAAGATACTAGTGGAAAAACCCAAATGATCACTAAGGGTGCAATTGAAGAAATGTTGAGCATCTCAAGCTTTGTAGATTTTAGAGGGACCGTTACAGAATTGACTGATGAGGTTAGACAAGAAATATTGAAAAAGGTAAGCGAATTAAATGAAGACGGCTTACGAGTGATTGGTGTTGCACAAAAGACAAATCCTAGCGTTGTAGGAGAGTTTTCAGTAGCAGACGAATCTGAGATGGTTTTAATTGGCTATTTAGCTTTTTTAGACCCTCCAAAAGAAACAACTAAACAAGCCTTAGAGACTTTAAAGACGCATGGAGTTGGTGTGAAAGTGTTGACTGGGGATAATGCCTTGGTAACACAATCAGTTTGTAAACAAGTTGGCTTGGGGACAGAAAAGTTAATCAGTGGCGAGGATATTGCAAATATTTCAGATCAAGAACTCAGCCATTTAGTAGAAAAATACAACGTATTTGTAAAACTAAATCCACACCAAAAACAACAAATTACGCGGATTTTACGCGAAAATGGTCATACTGTAGGATTTCTTGGTGACGGAATCAATGATGCACCAGCTATGAAAGCAGCGGATGTTGGTATCTCAGTGGATACCGCAGTTGACATTGCCAAAGAATCCGCCGACGTTATTTTATTGGAAAAAGACTTGATGATTTTGGAACGAGGGATTATTTCTGGACGAGAAACATTTGGAAACATCATGAAATATATCAAAGCCACAGCAAGTTCAAATTTCGGAAACATGTTTTCAGTTTTAGTTGCCAGTACATTCTTACCATTTTTACCGATGTTGCCTTTGCAAATCCTCTTTTTAAATCTTATCTATGATATCTCCTGTGTATCGATTCCTTGGGATCACATGGATAGAGAATATCTTGATGAACCGAAACGTTGGGAAGCTTCTAGTATTGGGAAATTTATGATTTGGTTAGGACCAACAAGTTCCGTGTTTGATATTACGACCTATTTACTCATGTATTTTGTCATTTGTCCGGCTGTTATTGGCGGAGAATTTCATACTCTGACACCAGCTCAACAAGTCGCGTTTATTGCTGTGTTCCATGCTGGTTGGTTTGTGGAATCCTTATGGTCACAGACTTTAGTACTACATGCATTACGGACGCCGAAGATTCCGTTTATTCAAAGCAGGGGTTCATTTATCATGACAGCTATTACTTCACTAGGTATCGCTGTAGGGACGGTCTTGCCATTTACAAACTTTGGACAAAGCTTAGGATTGGCGGCTTTGCCGACCGATTATTGGTTATGGTTAGCAGCTACTATTGTGGCGTACTTGGCTTTAGTGACCATCGTGAAACGATTCTATATCCATCGTTATAAAGAGTTATTATAAAATGGATTATCTTACAGTATACAGTCAAGTAGGCAATTTTTCAGGTTACCCGTCATCAAAAAAATAGTGTGTTTCTTTTACGAAGGGAACAACGAAAGAAGTGAGAAGAGTGAGCTTGTTAGTGATTTTTATACTTTTCTTGTTGTATATGTGTGTGTGTCTGTACTGGTCGTTTGTGATTCAAAGCAACAGAAATATAGTGAAGACTCCATTTCATTATCTATTTATAATTAATGATTTTAATGGAGACTTGTCAATAATATTCTGGTGAAGAGATCATTAATCTCGAGGGAGGGAAAAAAATGATTCGAGGAAAAAGATAAGGCTATGTCCCACGAATGAACAATTAATGAAGCTATGGCAATCCGCGGGAACTGCTCGTTGGGTCTATAATTATACAATAAGTATGCAACGTATGAATTATCGATTTAATGATGGGGGATTCCTTTCCGACCAGTTGATTCGAAAACATATTACAAAAATGAAAAAACGGCCTAAATACTATTGGTTAAGCTTAGTGTCGAATAATATAGCAAAACAAGCTGTTAAAGATGCTTGTGATGCTTACAAAAAGTGGTTTCATACAATAGATGGGTCAAGTAATTTATATGTTGAAATTCCGAAATATAAAACCAAGAAGAAAACAACTCCCTCATTTTATAATGATTCAACACGTATAAAGTTTAAGGATAAGTCTGTATTGTTGGAAAAAATAGGTTGGGTAAAAACGAATGTAAATTTGCCGGTGAATAAGAAAGTATATAATCCTAGAATCTCTTTTGACGGAAAGTATTGGTATTTAGCTGTGGGATTAGAAGTTGATCAAATAACTTATCCAATAAGTGGTACTTTGGGAATTTGCTTGGATGGAACTTATCCAGTTGTGTTGTCTACAGGAGAAAAATTTACTTCAATAAACCAAACTAACACAATGAAAAAACTTGAGAAAAAACTAGCTAGACTAAAACAACAACATCGTCGAAAGATAAGGATGAATGAAGATAAATTATTTGTTGAAAAAAAGAATCTTCACAAGTTAGAGATAAGAATTCAATTGATCTACAGGAAAATTTCAAATATTCGTGAAAACTATTGGCACTATGTTACCACAACCATTCTCAAGAAGCGCCCTGAGAAAATAGTGATTTCTTATTTACCTCTTCATGAATTAATGAAAAAACAAGAACATCAGAAAAGGTTATCAAAGGAGTGCTATTATGAATTAAAAAGGCAACTCCACTACAAATGTGAAGAACTAAATATTGATTTTACCGAAGTGGCCCCAACCTACCCTTGTAGTAAAATATGTTATAGATGTAAAAGTATGAACTTTAATCTTTTAGAATCTGGAGCTGTATACCAGTGTCTAGAATGCAACAATACAATTTTAAAGGATAGAAATACTAGTTTGAATTTAATCGATTATAGTATTAATTAGATAATATAGGACGCGTTGCATCCGAATATACGCCTGTGGAGTGTTATGCTTCTATTCATTTTTTATAATTAATAGTTTAGCCTCAACACGATGAATCAGGAAATAAACAATATTTATATTGACTTTGATAGATATTGGCAACGACTCCTAGAATGCATGTTAGTGGGTCATAATAGTATTCTTTAGGTATTTATATCAATGATTTTTAGCCAATATCTTTTGGAAAGTATATAAAAATCATGTTTCTATGGCGGAAAAAGATGTTTTAGCGATAAAAACTCCTTACGATATACCGATAAATGGTTATCAACCATTTATTTTATCGAAAGGAGTTTTTTATTGTAGACAGATCAAATTTCCATATTCTTTTGGTAAACGTCTGTTGAAAAGTAGACTTCAATTTTTTAGTGTTAGTATCAAATTTCAGACAACTTTTCGTAGAGACAAACATATATTATCACATTCCGGAGGAATGATTCTAGACACTGATTTGGGCGGCAGCCAGTATACAGGAATCGAAGTGGAAGAATGGCTTAAAACCAACAAAATAAGGCATTCCTATAGTCGAGAAGGAACACCTTATGACAATGAAAGTATCGAATCTTTTCATGCTTCATTGAAAAAAGGAAGGAGTATATACAACAAATTACTCAGATTTTGAAAAAGCAAATCGTGCGCTATTTAGCTACATTGAAGGTTTCTATAATCGTAATCGAATTCATAACTCGATTGACTATCTAACTTCACAGAAGTTTGAGAACCTATCAAAAAGAAAACGGGGTAACCATTTCTACTAAAATGTGTCTAATATATTGACTCAAATCTAAATAACTAGTCTTCATCAGCTAAAAATATATGCTTCTAGTATTTAATGTAAGTCTAAAATGATAGACATAAACAAAAGAATTATTAGTTGATTTTAAGTATTCATTCTAGATCGCAATTTCCTCACTGGATTTTCTCAAAATATCGATGTTTTTCTGGTTAAAACAGCTCAAAACTAAATCAAAACTAACTACAATTAACAAAAAATTAATGGAATATAACAGTATTTACTAAAGCAATAAAATACTGTTATATCGACGTTTACAGCCCGTTAGAGCCTTCAGGAAAAGTTAACTCTTTGCGGAATACAGCTTGTGGATATATTTTTTACTATGTTCAAATATTTTACGACGTAACTAATACGTTTGAGACGTAAATTAGAATGCACGAACAATGGTGGTGGTGATTATAGTAATTGCAACGCCTATTATGGTTGGTACGATGAAGGAAACAAATGTCCATTTTTTACTTTTGGTTTCCTTATAAATTGTTAAAAGCGTAGTGGAACAAGGCCAATGATACAGCGTAAATAGTAATACGTTCATTGCTGTCAACCACGTCCAACCATTATCAATCAATAGTTGGTGGAACTCATTTAACGAATTATATTCAGTTATTGTGCCTGTCGCCATATATCCCATAACCATTAGCGGTATAACTATTTCATTGGCTGGAAGCCCCAAAATGAAAGCCATTAAGATAGTTCCATCAAGTCCCATAAGTTTTGCAAGGGGGTCAATAAATTGTGTTATATGTTGGAACAATGATAGCTCCCCAATTGATATATTAGCTAGAATCCAGATTATTAGTCCCGCTGGAGCGGCCACTATGATAGCTCGCCACAAAACAAAGAGTGTTCTGTCAAGAATTGAGCGAACGAGCACTTGACCGACGCGAGGTTTTCTATATGGAGGTAATTCTAATGTGAATGAAGAAGGAAGTCCTTTTAAAATAGTTTTTGATAATAAACGAGATACAACTACTGTTGATATAACACCTAATACAATCACTGATGTTAAAAATATTGCTGATATTATTGAATTAACTAAACTTCCTGAAGATCCGACAAAGAACATAGTAATTACAGCTATTAAAATTGGAAAGCGACCATTACAAGGAACAAAATTATTTGTAATAATAGCAATCAGTCTCTCACGAGGTGAATCAATGATTCTTGCTCCAACAACTCCCGCTGCATTACAACCAAAACCCATACACATAGTTAATGCTTGTTTTCCGCATGCGCCAGCTTTTTGAAAATACTTATCAAGATTAAAAGCTATTCTTGGTAGATAACCAAAATCTTCAAGCATTGTGAAAATTGGAAAGAATATGGCCATTGGGGGTAACATTACCGCTACAACTGTAGATAAAACTTTATAAATCCCATCAATAAGAACACTTTGGATATTTTTAGGAATATTTAGTCGCGTTGCTTGAATAGTTAACCACTCTCCAAGTTGGCTGAAGTGATCAGCCAAAAAATCAGATGGTCCATCAGCACCAGCGATTGTAAACCAAAAAATAATTAGTAGTAGTAGTATCATCATTGGAATTCCAGTAATTTTTTGAGTTAATATTTTATCTAGGATACGATCATTCCGATCATAATTCTGATTTTCAAATTTCACTACTTCTTTTGCAATAATAGATGCTCTTTCTAAAAGTGCTAATGATTCAGTTTGAGTATCTTCATGAATTTGATCTAGTGCCTTACGCATATTTCGGTTGGAAGTAACTTCTTTACCTATCACTTTTTCTATGGTATCCATCAATTCATTTAGTCCTTGTTTTTTTGCAGCAGATGTAGCTACAACAGGAACGCCTAAAAGCATTTCTAACCTAGCTAAATTAATAGAAATTTTCTTCTTTTTTGCCTCGTCTATTAAATTGACACACACAATCACTTTTGGAGTTATTCGAATTATTTGCAACACAAGGTTTAAATTCCTCTCTAAACTAGTAGCATCGCAAACAACTACCGTTGCTTCTGCATCTTTGGATTTGATGAAGTTTTTTGCAACTTCTTCTTCTTGAGAATGAGCTAACAACGAATAAGTTCCGGGTAAATCGACGAAGACGTACCCGTTATGATCGTGTTCAACGTATC
The DNA here is from genome assembly GCF_051710765.1 of Enterococcus sp. DIV0170. Lineage (NCBI taxonomy): Bacteria > Bacillati > Bacillota > Bacilli > Lactobacillales > Enterococcaceae > Enterococcus > Enterococcus sp. DIV0170. The sequence continues at coordinate 2,016,073 of NZ_JBIOLG010000001.1, read as the reverse complement.
CTTGGGCAAGATCAACGGTTTTTCCGGGCCAATTACCGGTATGCTGTCTCATTCCTGTTAGTTCGTTAAAAATTGTACTTTTGCCTACATTGGGGTTCCCGGCCAACGCTATTGTTCGATCAGTCTTTTTTTTCTTTTGAATTTCAAACCCAGAGTTAGTTATCTCCATATCTTTTCACCTCGATATATTGTGCATCGCTATTCCGTAGAGCAATCGTTGTGCCGCGTACTCTGTAGGCTATAGGATCCCCTTTTGGACTTATTAGAATCTTTTTTATGGGAGTTCTTTCATAAAAACCTAAGTCTAGTAACCTTCGATTCATTTCAGCATCTGGATGATTAACTGATACAACATCATACGCTTCATCCATAATGATATTTTGTAACTGCATTTTGTACCTCCTTTATATTTTAGGCAAACCGAATACTTATTTATTATATGGCTAAAACTTTATACGTTCAAGGTAGAAATTACAAATTCTCATCGTTATTTAAGTTGAACTAAGAAAAAATTTAGGTTATCCTAAAAAAGACAGGGCAATTTGGATTTTGAAAAGGTTCTTGATATATAACACGTGGAAAGGGGCATCGTAATGTTCTTAGATGATTAGGAGAGAGCTGCTATGGTGAAAATAAAATCGACTACACTATTAATTTATTTGTTAGTAATACAAGAGTTATCAGCTAAAGATAAGGTAATCAAGAATAATGATTTAGCTAAAATTCTAGGTATTAGTCCGTCCTCCGTTAGTGAAATGTTGGAAAAGCTAGAACTTGAAGGTTATTTGAATAAGAGCTGTTTTCAGTTAACAAAAAAGGGGGAAAATTTAATTGGAGATTACAGTAAAAATATAAGGGGATGAAAAATTAGCGGAGTTTATTTGAAGTGGTAACGGGCAATTTGTTGTAATTATTGTTTGACTCAAGAATAGGAGAGGTAGTGCATGTTTGCTTACTTTTTTTTAACGCTAGGGTTACTATTTTTTTCTATAATTTTGCTGATAGTAATCACTATACTTTTAAAAACAGACGCTAGAAAATAGTGTTTTAGTATGATTGAATGCTTATGCATATATCGTAATTTAATTAAATATTAGTAACGAATCTAAAAGATTCTCTTTGCCCAGTTTCGGGGGATATTGCAAATAGAAGGATTAACTCTATATTGAATATGCATTATTTTGGATACTCTTATATTTTAAATCAAAGATATTTACCGCTGTACTTAATACTAATATGACTGTTTAATTCATAATATCTTTACGATAGAATTTTAAAAACGGTTATATATGATTGGAGGTACGTTTTTGAATTTATGTTCTAGTCTTTATCCCCCAATCTTATAAATGGAGACTTTTCGTTGCTGTTAGCTAGCAACATAGCCCATTTTGGATTCTCAATTATTAAAAACAATACTCGTCTGAACTACAGAAACAACTAAAATTTAGCTGAAATACAACTAAGGATAAGAAAACTGAATAAAATGAGAAAGTTGAACATTTTATTATGTAGGAGGGGAAATTGTTGTGATCTTAGAAAATGAAAAATATTTGGACTGGCGAATATTATCTGATATTTTTGCTGCTCATGGAGCGGCTCATATTTCTTGGAATAACAAAAAATATGAAAGACAGATAGAAAAGTATTTATCTGCTATGCATCATCAATTCAATACTGCTACTGAAAGTGTTGAAGAGCTAGATTTAGAAATGTTGATATCCCGGACAGTGGAATGTTACATTTATGCGGTTTTAGAAGAATGTGGTGATGTTCTTTCCAAGCATTTCAGTCCATATTCAGAAGAGATAGACCCTGGATTTCTTTCTATGATGTTAGAAGAGACCGAGAAGAAAGATAAGTGAAGCGTATAGTGTTCAAAAATTTAATCTATAAAAAGAATATTTATTATTTATTTTTCAGCTATAAATAAATTCTAAGGAGAGAAAAATGTGCGAACTTACAAAAAAGAGGATTGAAAAAAGAATGATTAAAAACGAGATTATTAAAAGAGTTGTATTTTCTAAATTCTTAAATAATTTAAAGTGATTTGACCGATTGGCTCATAGATTAAGTAAATAAAAGAAAATTTATTGTATGGGTATAATGTTAATAAACATGAAAGATACCATGTCGTCACAAAAATTTTGGATATAAACGGATTAGCTAAAATAAACATTAATAACATAATTATCTAAACTCAATTAACAGTAAACGTTTTTCATTTTTTCTCGTGTTTTTTAGGTTGAGAGTGTCATTTGACATATCGTCGTTGGGTGCTTCTAAGAACATATAAAAAAATGAGGTTAATGTTTTAGATGATTAAGAGTTGAACGGTTTTAAGACACTCGGAAAATTGTGATTGCTTGTTCATATGTGTATTTGAGGGAGAGTAAAGTATCCGTTTTATAAATTATTAGTGGTTCTACGAGAAAAAAACGCATTTCAATTCAAGAGTTAACTTATTATGCAATAGCTTGATGATTCAGTTGTTGTTATCGGATGCTTCGGGATTATCGAAAATTGAAATTATGGTTAGGTTGAGTATGGACTATGTAATTGGGAATGAAGCACTGACACCAAGTATGTTAATTTTTTCGCAAAATCAAAATGCAATTGAGTTAGATTGCTCAAATACTAGTAGTTTTTAAAACAATTGGGAAACTATTCCATTCTTCTCACAATAAAGTTTAGGATTGACGCACATTGTGTCTTCAAACCGACTTTATTAATAATTATGTATTGTTATCGGTACAATAAGCGCCTATACCATCTGGTATGGGTTTTTTTATTAAAAAAACAAAAGTTTTCGAAAAATCGTTGGGTTGATTTCGTAGTAATAGTGAAGAAAAAATTTGTTTCATATTCAAACACCTGAACAATGGGAAGGAGCAGTATGGAGGGTTATTGATATGGACAAAGAATATCGAGAATCAATTGAACACATTTTTGATTCTTACTGTAAAAGTATTATTAAACATGAGGGGATTGATTTACAGCGTAAAAAGTTAGTTTTATTGAAAAAGGAAGTTTCATTGGAGCGAGTGATAGAAGATGAAAGATTTCATAATAATCAGGGATTGGAATCAGAAATTGGTTTCGATCAATTTAAAATTTTAGGTGAGACCATCGCTGTTCACAACGATGTACTAGGAGAAGCCTTGCTAAGTCTAAATAATACAGACAGGAATATTATTTTTTTGTTTTACTATTTTGAATTTAAGGATAGAGAAATTGCTAATTTGATGGGGATCAGTCTAAGTGGTGCTTGGTATAGAAGAAAGAGAGCGACAGAATATCTGAAGAATTATTTAGGCGGTGATACTTAGTGAAGAAAAATCAAACGGATAATCTTGTATCTTTTAATTTAATAATTCTGGCGGTAAAAGGCGAACGGGAGGCAATAAATAAGGTGTTGCTCAAATATCATTCCTATATTCAAAGTTTCTGCAAAGGGTATTACGAAGGGGCAGATAACTATGAAAAATATTGCATTGATGAATATATGTGCCATCAGATCGAAGCAAAGTTAGTTGAAAAAATTCTCGTATTTAAAGTTAAATAAACTGCTTCCTTCCCATTTTCAGTCTAGAGAAGTGAGTCAAATAGCTCATTGGATGAATTATTTCTCTAGGCTGAAAAGTCACTCGTTCTTTGATAATTAAATACATCTCTATCAGACGAAGGCTTTGTTTGAGCGACGCTCTTGCTATTTTGCCAAAACATGCTTTTTGCACGAGCGAATAAGAATGAGTAAAGCAAATTTGTCATTTGCTGCAATGATGATAAAGTCGATAATGATACTTCCGTAAGGCCCGTCGTAAACTTGGGGGGTGGTGAAATTCCAATGATGCCTATGACTAGGGCACTGGTAGTGAGGTGATGAAGCAGAAGAATGGGGATAGTTTTTAGCTAATTCCTAAAATGTAAATCAATTGTGAGAACTATATTGTTTTATTGACTCAGTCAAATAATTAATTTATGAAGAGTATTTAATTTTATTAGAAAATTAAGTTCCGAAGTATGTACCGTTTGTATACCATTTTTTGGGAGTATCCAATAGTTAAAATACGATACATGAAGTAGGTGAGTTTAACGTGAGTGACAAAGAAATCGAGAATATTTATTCTACCATAAAAACTCAGATTCAATCTGAGTTCAGTGATTTAAAAAATTTTCACTGCCTGCCCTTAGTTTTAACAAACCAAGATTTAATGAATGAGTTTCAAATTAGTGCGAGCACTTTGAATCGATTGATAACAAATGGAGACTTTCCTCCTTGTTGGAACGGCATAAGAGGACATTATCTTCGTGAGAAAGTGTTAGATTGGATACAGGAATGTGATTCAGATGATTATCATGAGAAAATACGTTATTTTCGATCTTTATAGTATTTTCCTTTCCTTTAATTTGCGATACAATCATGATATAGATAGAGAGAATTTCAAGAGTTTTCTACCTGTTGGGTTCCTTCAAATTAGGAGGAGATAGCAATGAAGAAAACAGATCGATTTAAGAAACAAATAAGTTCGTCGGGGAGAGTTACATGGTATTTTCAAGCTTTTCGAACAACTAGACGTGGTTTCAAGTCGAGGCGTGAAGCCCAACTTGCATATTTGCAAATGGAAATACGGCACAGAGACAAGAAACAATTAATTTCGAATAGCGAGAGGTTTAGTGATATAGGCGCGAGATGGTTCCAATATTATCGCTCATTAAATGAGCAAAAGGAAACAACCTATGATAAGCGAGAAGAACAATTAAAAATTATTGTTCGATGGATTGGTGATAAAAAGTTGTCTGATTTGTCACCAGAATACCTTCAAGAACTGCTTTTTACTCTAAAGGAATGTGGCGTTAATGGAACAAATGTTGGCTATGCCAAAAATAGTTTACAATCACTTATTCAAGTTCTGAATATGGTTTTCAAATACTGTCAAAGAATGAATTTGATGAGTGAAAATCCAATGAAGACTGTGAGAATACCAAAATATCAGTTAACGGTAACTGATTTAAAAGAAGCCGTGAATAATATTGAGGACAAGTTTCTTACTGTTGATGAATTAAGAACTTTTCTGAATTATGGCATTGTTCATGAGGAGTTACCAATGTCTGTACTATTCCATGTTCTATTTTACACTGGTTGCCGTGTCAGCGAGGCTCTTGCTTTACAGCCTGAAGATATAGATTTCAAAAGAAATGAAATTCTATTCTATAAGCAAACAGCAGTTAAAGGTAAGAGTAAGGATTTTCGAATTGAAACTACTAAGACAGTTAGCTCTGCTAGACGAGTTTTAGTAACTCCTCTAGTTATGGAAAAGCTACAACAGTTGATTGAAGCTTTGGATGAGATGAGACAATATCACAGGCTTACTATAGAAGAAACATATTTATTTGTGTATCTTGATTCTAGTAAACGTGGTGTTCCTTATCGTCGAGAGTATGTAAACGATCATGTGAAACGGTGTGTGAACCGCTCAGGAATTAATAAGCCATTTCATACTCATTTAGCTCGTCATACAATGGCAAGTTTAGTAGCGGAGCACTGTAGCTGGGAAGTCTTGAAGGATCGCTTAGGCCATACTGACCAAACAACTTCGAAAATTTATCGCCACTTAACGTCAAATGAAAAGGTAAAACCTCTGATTGCTTTTAGTTCTTTAGAGAGTTAAAAAAATGGTAAAAGCACTGGTATTACAAGATTCTTGAAAAATGATTTTTTATCAAGTTAGTCAATATGTAGTCAGAGGTAGAAAAAATCCTTTTATATCAATACTTTAACGACTTTTCACAAGTATCAAAGAAATTCGTCGTTAATTTTAAAGATGTCTTTCGAACCCTTGAGAAATCAAGGGTTTTTTATTTACCCATTTTAAAGAAGAAGGAGCCGAACATTTTTTGTATCAGCTCCTTCTTTTTTAAATTACTCTGTGTCAGGTTGTTGTCCATCATGGACCAACCATTGACAGTCCATTAACTGTATGTTTGTAAAGACTGCTTTAAAAGAAGAGGACTCAGGAGAACATGCATAGATTCCGAACTGAATTTTTCCACCTCCGTTGATCATATGACAAATCCGCATTTGTTGAAATGTGATTCCATCAGTTGAACACTCAATACAATAGTCGTTTTCTCGTCTGCTCAAGCGGTACCACATTGATTTGATTGAGGCATCAATCTCTGTTGTCGCCCAATCAGAAAAGCCTTGATTTGTCACGACACTTCCCAAATGCTGATAGTCTTTATTCTCGTATTCAATAGAACCTTTTAACCAGTTTTTACTATCTAGGTACATGACGATGCCACATTGATCAAAACGCTGATGACTGTCAGCGAAATCCGTCTTTACGACAAAACTGAAATATTGTTTTTCGGTTGTCATTTGAAATACAGGGGCATTATCATTTTGAAAGTGATAATAAGTATTTTGCCAAAGATCTGTTTGAGGCTTTGTCACAATTTCTATCCTGTCTTCGAAAAGTTGATAGCTTGCCGGAAAACGTGTCCATTGGAAATCTCGTAATTCCATCTATGGTCCTCCTGTAATAGTTATGATATAAAGAGAGTAGCAAAAATTAAACCGATGCGCTACGTTAACATGTATTTAAGCAGTAAATACAATCTAACTTTGCAAACACTCATCTAAATGCTATTCTAATTAAATGAAGAACTGCTTGTGGGGAAGGTGGAACGTATGAAAAAAACACGTGTGTTGTATTTAGAAGTTGCAGAAAAAATAAAGGAAGATATTTTTTCCGGCAAATATCCTGTTGGTACTATGCTGCCGACGGAAACGGAGCTTGAAAAACTTTTTGATGTAAGTAAAATCACTGTCAGAAAAGCCATTGAGCTGCTCGCGGCGGATGAATATGTAGAAAAAAAGAGTGGAAAAGGGACAACCGTACTCAGTGAACGCCCCTACAATAAATTATCGAAGGCTGTTAGTTTCACTCAAATTTTAGAAAAATCAAATCTAAGCGTGGAAAAAGTCATAATTGACGTTAAAAACGTAGAGCTTAATGAATGTGATTCGGCATTTGAGTATTTTGGTTCTGAAGCGATTTGCTTTCAGCGAATGTATGTTTTAAATGGGAAGCCTTATATCTACGCGACGCATTATTTGCCGACTTCTTTGGAAAGGGTTACGAAAGAAGAGTTAGAGCAAGAATCCCTCTATCGAATCCTTTATCAAAATGGATTAGACATCGAACGTTTCATGGATGATTTCCTAGCGATTGAGCTAACAAATGAGCAACAAAAACTTCTTCAAACTGAGGCAAAGGTTGCTTTGAAGAGAATGCGAAAATCGTATGACTATGATCAAAAGGTGATTGAGTATTCTGAAGCTTTTTACAATACTTCCGACCATGCGTATCAAATTGAATATGAAACCTAAGAGTGAAGCTGTGATAGATTTCTATTGCAGCTTTTTTAAATATAAAACAATTGAAAAGCTTTTTTTAAAAAGAAGTGAAAAATAAAATCTAAAAAGCGTTTACAATAGAAAATGCATATGCTATTATTCACCTTGTAAACATTATAATGTTATAAACGGAGGTTAAGAAATGGATAGACTTGTAAATTCGATTGAACAGAAATTGATGCCGTTCGCTAACAAAATTGGTACCCAGCGACATATGATGGCAATCAGAAAGGGAATCGTGGCAACGATGCCGCTGACGATCGTCGGCTCATTCTTCACGATCTTCTTGAATTTTCCGATTCCTTCAGTCGCCGCAATGATTGAACCGTATTTAGCTATTTTAGATATTCCTTTTCGTTACACAGTAGGTATTTTGGCATTATACGCAACATTCGGGATAGCTTCACAATTAGCTAAAAGCTATAAAGTTGATTCCTTAACTGCCGGAATCTTGTCAGTCATGGCTTTTCTAGTAACTGCAGCACCTCCGCTTCGCGTATTCGACAATGTGGACGGCGTTATTGATGCTGGTCGTTACATCAATATTGCAAACCTTGGTGCAGCATCATTGTTTGGCGCAATTGTGACAGCACTTATTTCAGTTGAAATCTATCGTATTTTCATCGAAAAGAACATTACGATTAAAATGCCAGACGGAGTTCCACCAGAAGTAACCAACTCATTTATGGCGTTAATCCCCGGAGGAGCGATTTTAGTTTTATTTTGGGTGATTCGCCATATGATTGGTTTTGATATCAATGGATTCTTGAGTAATTTATTAATGCCGTTTAAAGATGTATTAGCAGGAAATAGCTTGTTTGGCGGCTTATTAACAGTTTTCTTGATTTGCTTCTTCTGGGTATTAGGAATTCATGGCCCAGCGATCATGGGGCCAGTGATTCGTCCTTTCTGGGAATTGTCGATTGCTGAAAATATGGAAGCTTTTGCGGATGGTGCTAGTGCCACTGCAATGCCAAATATTTTCACTGAGCAATTTTTACAATGGTTCATCTGGATCGGCGGAGCAGGAACTACTCTGGCATTGGTCGTATTCTTCATGTTCTCAAAATCAAAATATTTAAAGAGCCTTGGCCGTTTGTCTTTCTTACCAGGACTTTTCAATATCAACGAACCGATGATTTTCGGTGCGCCGATCGTAATGAATCCACTATTAGGGATTCCGTTTATCGTAGCGCCATTAGTGACAACGACGCTGTCTTATTTCTTGACAGTCTCAGGATTAATTCCAATGATGGTCGCGCGTTATGGCTTTACCATCCCCGCACCGATTGCTGCTTGGATGAGTACCGATTGGAGTATTGGCGCAGCGATTCTGGTAATCGTCAACTTCTTGATCTCAATGGCGATTTACTACCCGTTCTTTAAAGTATTTGAAAAACAGCAATTAGCGCGTGAAGCAGCTGAACTGGAAGCAGAAGAAAAATCGAAAAAAGAACAAGCTGCAAGCTTGCAGGAGGCAACTTCAAATTAAGAAGTAATTGTTCAATAGCAGAAAGGGTAGAGAGGATAGTCCAATGACTGTCCTCTTCGGTAATGAAATGAACTTAATTTATTTGATCCTTCTTTTTCTAGCGAGCCATATTTATTTGGAAAAGGGGAAACTACCAGCAAAATTGGAAGAAATGAAACTCAGGTATATTTTATTAGGCTCTTTGGCAGGTATTACGTCAGCGGTCGTGGTGGGTGTCGTACTAAATATTGCTCCATTCTTGGTGATGACCGTTACGATTTGTTCGGCATCATTGATTGCTTATAAATACCGCTCAAAATTTGATGACATGGAACGAGGAAAAAGTGTATGAAACGTGTATTAGGAATTTCGGTCTATCCAGACCACAGTGAGATTGAACAAGATAAAGCTTACATTAAGTTGGCGCATAAATATGGGTTTAGCCGTATTTTTATGAGTATGCTAGAGGTTACTGAAGGCAAAGAGGTTGTCAAAAAGAAATTTAAAGAATTGATTTTCTTTGCCAAAGAGTTAGGGTATGAAACGATCCTAGACGTGGCACCAAATATTTTTGAAGAATTGGGAATCTCTTATGATGATATGAGTTTCTTTCATGAATTAGGTGCAGACGGCATTCGTTTGGATTTAGGCTTTGATGGAAATAAAGAAGCTATGCTGACCTATAATCCATTTGGTGTGGCAATCGAACTGAACATGAGTAATGACGTGGCTTACTTAGACAATATTCTGACCTATGAAGCCAATACGCCATTTCTATATGGTTGTCACAATTTTTATCCTCAAGAGGGAACAGCTCTACCTTATGATTTCTTTGTGAAATGCAGTGAACGCTTTAAAGCTTATGGGATCCGAACAGCAGCGTTTGTTTCTTCTCAAGTAGGGACTATTGGCCCATGGGATATCAATGATGGCTTGCCAACTCTAGAGATGCACCGCCACTTGTCGGTTGAGACAGCAACAAAACATTTATTTGCCACCAAATTAATTGACGACGTGATCATCGGAAATGCCTATGCTTCAGAAGAAGAGCTAAAAGCGATGGGAGAAGTGGATCGCTATCAAACTGAATTTGCCGTTGAGTTCGTATCAGATATTACTGATGTAGAGAAACAAATTGTTTTAAACGAACAACATTATCGTCGAGGAGACATCACAGATCAGATGGTTCGTTCGACTTTTGTCCGCAAAAAATACGGACAAGAAGCCAATCCACCGCATGACAATGAAATTGAGTTCCAGCCAGGTGATATTGTGATCGGAAACGATGAATTTGGTAAGTATAAAAATGAGTTGCAAGTTGTACTAAAAGCCCATAAAGATTCAAGAAAGAATAAAGTTGGGCAGATCATTGAGGATGAAAAGATTCTTTTATCATTTATTCATCCATGGTCAAAATTCAAATTCACAGAAAAGTAGGAACGAAAATGTTGGATTTAGTTGTGCGGAATGCCAAAACAATTGACGGACAGAAATTTGATTTAGGGATTTCTGATGGAAAAATAGTAGAAATAGCTGATAAAATCACAAATAAAAGTCAAAATGAATTTGCTTTAACAGATGATCAGTACCTTTCACCAGGCTGGATCGATGATCATGTTCATTGTTATGAAAAAATGAGTCTGTACTATGATTACCCTGATGAGGTCGGAGTAAATAGAGGTGTAACGACTGTCATCGATGCGGGAACAACCGGAGCAGAAAACATCGGCAATTTTTGTGAACTAGTAAAAAAGGCGAAAACCAATGTGTATGCGCTACTGAACATTTCTAAATGGGGGATTGTCGAGCAAGATGAATTAGCTGATCTAACTAAAGTCCAACATAATGCTGTTAGAGATGCAATTGAAAAATATCCAGAGTTTATCGTAGGTTTGAAAGCTCGGATGAGCAAAACAGTGATTGGTTCAAGTGGGATCGAACCCTTACGTTTAGCTAAAGAATTTCAAAGTGAGTATGGTGGACTGCCCTTGATGGTTCATGTTGGCTCCGCTCCTCCTGAATTGTCAGAAATAATGGATTTGATGGATTCAGGTGATGTATTGACGCACTGTTTTAATGGTAAGGAAAATGGAATATTAGATAGAACAACTCATAAAATAAAGGATTTTGTATGGGAAGGATATAAAAAAGGAATTATTTTTGACATTGGGCATGGTACGGATAGTTTCAATTTTGAAGTGGCAAAACAGGCATTGAATGAAGGAATGATCAGTTCCTCCATTAGTTCAGATATCTATGTCCGAAATCGTCAAAATGGACCAGTTTATGATCTAGCAACAACAATGGAAAAGCTCTTCATAGTAGGGTATTCTTGGGAAGAAATCATCAAACAGGTCACAGAAGCACCAGCAAAAAATTTCTATTTAAAAGGAAAAGGTAAACTGGCTGTTGGTTTTGATGCGGATATTACAATATTCATCCTTGAGGACTCTGAAAAAGAAGTGACAGATTCTAATGGGAATACTTGTACAGTAAAGCAGGAAATCATCCCTGTGAAAACCATCATTGGAGGTCAAGTCTATGACAATTAATTTTGAAAAGCTAGGGTTAAAAGAAGTGATTAATGCTTCTGGTCGGATGACAATTTTAGGTGTATCAAAAGTATCAGAATCGGTATTGGCAGCGCAGCGTTTTGGTGGCGAACATTTTTTTGAAATGGCTGATTTAAGTGAAAAAACCGGAGCATATATTGCGCAGCTTTTAAAGGTAGATGACGCACAGATCGTTTCTTCTGCTTCAGCAGGAATTGTACAAAGTGTTGCCGCGGTCATTGGTAAAGGAGATATCTATCATGCTTATCATCCCTATACTGATCGTATCACACAACGAGAGATCATTTTACCGAAAGGCCATAATGTCGACTATGGAACTCCTGTCGAAGTAATGGTGGAGCAAGGCGGTGGGAAAGTCGTAGAGGCTGGCTATGCCAATATGTGTTCAGCAGAGCATCTAGAAATGATGATCACTGAAAATACAGCAGCAATTTTATATGTTAAAAGCCATCATACGGTTCAAAAAAGTATGCTCACTGTAGAAGAAGCGGCGGCTGTTGCGAACAGAAATCAATTGCCTCTAATCGTGGATGCCGCTGCGGAAGAAGATTTATTCTTCTATTACAAGGCGGGTGCTGATTTAGTGATTTATTCTGGGGCAAAGGCGATCGAAGGACCAAGTGCTGGGTTAGTGATCGGTAAAAAGAATAAAATCGAATGGGTTCGTTTACAGGGCAAAGGAATCGGCAGAGCGATGAAGATTGGTAAAGACAATATTCTTGGTTTTACTCAGGCGATAGAGGACTATTTAAACAACGGAAGTGAATCAGGGGATTCGATGAAAAAAAGATTGGCACCATTCATTGAATCAGTCAATCAAATCGATGGCTTAACAGCTAAGGTTGTTCAAGATGGTGCCGGTCGTGATATTTACCGCGCAAACGTTCATGTTTCAGGCAATCATACAGCAAAAGAAGTCATTGCCGAGCTAAAAAAAGAATCGCCGGCTGTTTATACGAGAGAATATCAAGCCAATAATGGCGTTATCGAATTTGATATCCGTTCTGTGGATGCAAAAGCAATGGCTGTAATCGCAGCACGTTTACGTGAGATTATGAATTAAAAGGAGAAGAAAATGTCACTACAACCAAATTATTTAGAAGATCGAATTTGTTTAAACGTTTTGGCTAATTCAGTGGAAAATGCCAAGGACTGCTATGAAGCAGCTGAAGGGCATGTTATCTTAGGTGTATTGTCGAAAAATTATGAGAGTGATGAAGCTGCAATCATAGATATGAAAAATTATCAAAAGGCGACGAACAATGCGCTATCTGTTGGCTTAGGAGCGGGTGATCCAAATCAGAGTCAAATGGTTTCACGTATATCTGGAGAATTACAGCCTCAGCATGTAAACCAAGTCTTTACGGGTGTTGGTACATCAAGAGCGTTGTTAGGTCAATCTGAAACAGTTATCAATGGCTTAGTTTCACCAACAGGAAAAGTCGGCTACGTAAATATCGCGACAGGACCGTTGAGTTCGCAAGGAGCAGAAGGAATTGTCCCAATCGAAACAGCAATCAAATTATTGCAGGATATGGGTGGAAGCTCCATTAAGTATTTCCCAATGAAAGGCCTTGCTCATAAGGAAGAATTTAAAGCAGTGGCGGAGGCTTGTGCCAAGTATAATTTTTACTTAGAACCTACTGGCGGGATTGATTTGGACAACTTTGAAGAAATCATTCAAATCGCAGTAGATGCCGACGTGAAGAAAATCATCCCTCATGTATACAGCTCGATTATCGATGCTGAAACCGGCGATACACGTCCTGAAGACGTTAAAGAATTGCTTGAAATCTGTAAAAAAGTGTTGTAATAAGTTCGTTCACTTTTTACAGTTGATGTGGCAGAAGAAATATACCTATAAAAAAACAAATCGAATGATATATGGCAAGTGAAAAGAATTCATTTTTTAAATGAAAATCTACTGATGAATAAGAAGAGGGGAGTCAGCTATGAGATTTGCTGCTTTTGGCGAAGTAATGCTACGGCTATCACCGCCAGAATACCTATTATTGGATCAAACAAATGATTTACGGATGGATTACACGGGTACCGGTGTCAACATCATGGCGAATCTGGCTCAGTTTGGTTATGAGACTTCGTTGGTGACGGTATTGCCAGATAATCGGCTTGGACAAGTGGCTAAAGCAGCGATAGCAAAATACGGAATCAAGACGGATTTATTAAGGTTCGCTCATCATCATATTGGCAGCTATTTTGCCGAAAATGGGTATGGCGCACGTCCGACACAAGTGACGTATCAGAATCGTCACCATAGTTCATTTGGTCTTAGCAATCATGAGGCCTATGATTTCGAGAAAGTTGTTGCTGAGAATGATCTGGTCCAAATTTGTGGGATTTCATTAAGCTTGACGGATGATACACGTGATGCTGCGCACACTTTAGCGAAAAAAACGGCTGAGGCCGGAAAAAAAGTTTGTTTCGATTTTAATTTCCGCCCGAGTCTGAACACTGAGCCTGATAAAGTTGCCTTTATGAGGGAACAGTATGAAAAAATCCTGCCGTATTGTGATATTGTTTTTGGGAGTGTGCGAGATTTGACTGAATTACTTCAGTTAGAGATGATAGGCACGGAAGATGAGTTGATTATGCAATTCATGGATAAGTATCAGATTGAGTGGTTTGCGGGTACTAGAAGATTCTCAGAAAACAAACAAAAACAGCAAGAGGGGTTTCTTTATAGTCGTGAAGAATATGCGGTTAGTCCAAAGCGTGAATTAACAATCTTAGATCGAATTGGTGCTGGTGATGCCTATGCTGCAGCAATTTTAACGGGGTATGTGGAGAGATGGCGTTTACAAGAAACAGTTGAATTTGCTGCGATGAATGCGGTACTGGCTCACACGATCCATGGGGATGTGCCGTTGACAACGAAAGAACAGGTTTTTACCGTTTTGGAAAATCCGGGGATTGATTTGATACGCTGATTCATCTAACTATTTAAAATCATATAGAAACGAAGGAATGAATAGCTGAATAAAGCTGTTCATTCTTTTTTGTACTTTTGAAGCAAGTTTACTCCATGCAAATTAATAATAAAAGACTGCTTAATTTGGTTTTCTTTTAGATACCTAAATCTGGTACAATTATTATATTAGGAAATAACTAGTAATTATTCATGGTTTACTCATCTTCAAATGATCGTCATTCAAATCGAAATGAGAAGGGAAGTGAAGGAAAGCTATTTGTGAAACTCTGCAAATAGTCTTTTCCGAAGGTATGAATCGAAAAGCATTATGGGTTGCTCAAACAGGTGTATTACTGGCATTATTGATTGTCGTACAGGCGGTGACTTCTGGGTTAGGGAATACCTTAGTGACAGGCTCATTGGTCAATTTGATTTTGATTGTGGCTGTTACTACTGGAGGCTTGGCCAGTGGCATTACTATTGCGTTATTATCACCGCTCTTTGCTTTTATCTTTGGTATTGGACCGGCATTCCCACAAATTGTTTTTTGTGTTGCGATTGGAAATGCTGTATTAGTAACCATCTGGCATTTCATTGCGGGCTTCAACAAAAGACAAAGTGTTACTAATTTTGTGGTAGCGACCATCATCGGAGCGGTGGCAAAATTTGGTGTCTTATACTTATCAATTGTACAGTTCGTCGTTCCAGTGTTACTTAAAATGCCTGCTCCCAAAGCAGCTATGGTTTCAGGAGCCTTCTCATTTCCGCAGTTAATTACTGCCTTAATTGGTGGAGGGCTATCAATTTTAGTTGTACCTGTATTGTCAAAAGCATTAAATCGTCAAAGAGCATAGCAGTTAGCTAAAAAATAGGACCCTAATCGAATTTCACGATTAGGGCCCTATTTTTATGCCTTCACTTTAGTACGATCACGATAGCTTGTATGGAGAATATGATGAGCTTTTAGGCTTCCAGGTTTTTCTAAGAAATCTTGATAGATTTTTTGAACAAGTGGGTTGTCGTTTGATTTCCGCAAGCCTTTGCCTTTATCTTCAGAGTACAAAGCCGCGGCCCGTTTGGTTTTCAAATCGACAAAATTGCGAACCGATGCAGGTTGGACAGGTTGCCCGCCGCCGTTGATACAGCCGCCGGGACAGCCCATGATTTCAACAAAATGATAGAATTTTTCGCCAGATTCGATTCGTTCTAGCAATTTCTTCGCATTGCTGATGCCGGAAGCGACCGCCACGTTGATCGTTGCTCCGCTCATTTCATAGGTTGCTTCTTTGATTCCTTTCATCCCGCGAACTTCTGTGAACTCCACTTGTTCCAGTGAATGACCAGCCAAAGTTTCCGCAGCTGTTCTTAACGCTGCCTCCATAACGCCACCGGTAGCACCGAAGATATAGCCAGCTCCTGTTGCTTCACCGAACGGATCATCGAACGATTCGTCTGCCAGTTCCACAAAACGAACCCCGGCCTTATCAATCATCCGTGCTAATTCACGAGTCGTCAACGCCACATCACAGTCAGAATATCCGGCTGCGGCTTGATCTTCACGGGTGACTTCGAATTTCTTCGCCGTACATGGCATGATTCCGACAACAAAAATATCTTTTGGATCGATGCCTTCTTTTTCCGCATACCAAGTCTTCGCTAATGCGCCAAACATTTGCTGCGGTGATTTGCAGGTGGACAGGTTAGGAATCAATTCAGGATGATAGGCTTCTAAATACTTAACCCAACCTGGCGAACAAGAGGTAAACATTGGGAAAGGTCCATCGTTTCCAACCCGTTCTAAAAATTCATTGGCTTCTTCCATAATAGTAAAATCTGCAGCGACATTCGTATCAAAAACCTTATCAAAGCCGATTTGTCTTAATGCAGCAACCATTTTTCCTTCAACATTAGTACCGATTGGCATATTGAAAGCTTCACCAAGAGTAACTCGAATAGAAGGGGCTGTTTGTACAATCACATGCTTCGTTGGATCTTCTAATGCATCCCAAACTTCCTGTGTTTGATCTTTTTCATGGATCGCTCCTGTTGGGCAAACAACAATACATTGGCCACAAGAGATACATGGGACATCATCTAGGTTCTGTTCATAAGCACTGCCAATATGCGTATTAAATCCGCGGTCATTTGGTCCAATCACGCCGACAGCTTGCCATTTCGAACAAGCGGCAACACATCTGCGACATAAAATACATTTATTATTATTACGGACCATGTGCACCGCACTGTCATCGAATTCGTATTCACAGTTTTCTCCATTGAAATAATCCTCATCTGCGACATTAAATTCTTTACATAGTTTTTGCAACTCACAATTTCCGCTACGGATGCAGGAAAGGCATTTTCGTTCATGTGTGGATAGGATCAATTCCAGTGTGACTCTACGTGAATCGAAAACTTTCTTAGAATTGGTATTGATTTCCATTCCTTCACTAATTGGATAAACACAAGCAGTCACTAAACTGCGAGCACCTTTAACTTCCACCACACACATACGGCAAGCGCCAATTTCGTTAATTTCTTTTAAAAAGCACAAAGTAGGGATTTCAATGTTGTTGATTCGAGCTGCTTCAAGAATCGTCGATCCTTCAGGAGCAGTACAAATTTTTCCGTTGATTGTTATCATAACTTCTTTCATTTGCTCCACCTCCTATATGACCGTGATCGCATCATAGCGACAAGTATCAATACATAAGCCACATTTCGTACAGATCGACTGATCGATTTCATGGACTTGTTTCACTTCACCACTGATCGCACTAACTGGACAACCTTTAGCACATGCTCGACAGCCTGTACATTTATCAGGCAAAATTCGATATTGAATCAAGTTCTTACATACGCCAGAAGGACATCGACGCTCTTCAACATGGGCCAAGTACTCATCCTTGAAATATCGGAAGGTCGAAAGTACAGGATTTGGAGCGGTTTGACCAAGTCCACAAAGGGAATTTTCTTGTATGTGGTGACAAAGTTCTTCCATTCGATCCAAGTCTGCTAGAGTTGCTTTTCCCATAGTAATTTTTTCTAAAATTTCTAAAAGACGTTTCGTCCCCACACGACAAGGTACACATTTTCCGCAACTTTCTTCAACGGTGAACTCAAGGAAGAACTTAGCAATGTCCACCATACAGTTATCCTCGTCCATAACAATTAGACCGCCAGACCCCATCATTGAGCCGATTTTCTTTAAATTTTCATAATCAATCGGAACATCGTAATGCTCTTGTGGGATACAGCCACCTGAAGGACCACCTGTTTGAGCGGCTTTAAATTTCTTGCCTTCAGGTATACCTCCGCCAATATCTTCAACAATTTCTCGCAAAGTCGTTCCCATTGGGATTTCAACCAGGCCAGTATTTTGAATTTTTCCTCCTAAAGCGAAAACCTTCGTTCCTTTCGATTTTTCCGTTCCAAAACTAGCAAACCATTCAGGACCTCTTAAGATAATTTGAGGAATGTTGGCTAAGGTTTCAACGTTGTTTACGATTGTCGGCTTTCCAAACAATCCTTTTACAGCAGGGAATGGAGGCCGAGGACGTGGTTCACCACGATGTCCTTCGATACTTTCTAGTAATGCAGTTTCTTCGCCACAAACAAATGCTCCCGCGCCTAAACGCAGGTCTAAATCAAAGGAAAAATTACTGCCAAAGATATTTTTTCCTAGAAGACCTTCTTTGCGAGCTTGTTTGATTGCGATTCGTAATCGATTAACAGCAATCGGGTATTCTGCTCGCACATAAATATATCCTTGGTTTGCTCCAATCGTATATCCTGCGATAGCCATTGCTTCGATAACAGCATGAGGATCTCCTTCCAAAACTGATCGATCCATAAACGCACCAGGATCTCCTTCATCAGCGTTACAGATAACATACTTTTGATCTGATTGGCTAGCTTTAGCAAATGACCACTTCATAAAGGTAGGAAAACCAGCGCCGCCGCGTCCTCTTAGCCCTGAGGTCTCTAAGGTATTCAACACATCATCTCGTGAATACTCGTAGACTACTTTTGCTAAGGCTTGATAGCCATCGAAAGCAATGTATTCGTCGATCTTTTCAGGATTGATCCGCCCACAATTTCGCAGGGCGACACGCTTTTGTTTATGATAAAAAGGTGTATCCATCAATTTATTGATAATTTCTTTCGTTTCGTTATCGTGGTACAAAAGTTTCTCAACTAGTTTTCCTTTAACTAAATGATCTGAAACAATTTTTTTTGCATGCTTTGGCTGTACTTGGTGATAGAAGACGGCCTCTGGATAAATAATGACAATTGGTCCTTGAGCGCATAATCCAAAACAGCCAGTTTTTACAATATTTATTTTGTCTGTTAACTCATGTTTTGCCATTTCTTCTTTTAAAGCTTCAACAAATTCCCCACTTTTAGAAGAAATACATCCTGTACCGGCACAAACTAATATTTCCTTTTCGTACTGATTTTTATTGAGACCTTCATCGTCCAAACGCATTGTTACGGTTTGACGATATGTATCTCGAAGTTCCTTTAATTCATTCCAATCTCTCATATTTTTTACTCCTGACTCTTGAGGCTTTATTCAACGACAACGTTCTTTCCAAAAGATTTTTATACACCTTTTGAAAAGTAAAGGAGCAACAACCAGTTATTCTTTCTTTTGATACGTTAACAATACTTTGTCGGCCTTCTTCTTAGATAGGCGACCATAAACTTCTTCATTTACAGTTAAGACAGGTGCTAAGCCACAGGCACCAATACAACGGCATGATTCCAAGGTGAATTTCCGATCGGTTGTTGTTTCACCAGGTTCGATATTTAGTTCCGTTGAAAACGAATCTAAAATATCTCCTGCACCTTTTACATAGCAAGCAGTTCCCATACAAACACTAATCGTATGTTCTCCTTTAGGGACGAAAGTGAACTGCGCGTAAAAGGTTGCTGTACTGTAAAGTTCCTCCATGGGAAGTTCCAGCTCTTTAGAAAGCCTTTTCAAAACTTCGATTGGTAAATAGCCGTAGATTCTCTGTGCCTCTTGTAGAGCGGGCATTTGCGCGCCTCGTTGGCCTTTTAACTCCTCGATACAAGCTTGAAACTCTTGATACTGGCTTTCAGTTTCAATAAATTCAAATACTGCTTCTGTACTCATAAATCTATGCCTCCTCCTTCCTAATGTTAAATCAAATTTTCTGACTACTCATCATAATTTTATTTGAAAAAATTATTCTATATAAAATAAGTATATCAAAAATATCAGCATCTTTGTGATTAATCAGACAAATGAGAATGAGAACTGTTCTCGAATAATCTTCGTTGCATTAATAGACATTGTTTTTATAGGGGTGAATGAACTAAAAAGATTTGATATAGATAAAAAATTTGTTATCTAAAAATTGTGAATGATGATTAGTAAAAGCACATAAAGAAGGCTGAATATTTAAGATTTATTTTACACAGTGTTATTTTAATTTCTTTGATGAAAATATGGAGAAGGAAAATAAAACTTAAAAAAGATTTGTTTAGTTGTTTTTACCTGATAATTGTTCTAGCTGCATGATTCATTTTTGGCAGAAAAAGAGGAGAAAGATGAACGGACCATGATAAAATAGTTTATTGACATGGGACGCGTCCCATAGGTTACATTGGTAGTGTAAACTGTCTTTAGGAGGAAGTTCCAATGGTAAATATCCGCGACATTGCAAAAATTACAGGTGTCTCTAAGTCAACGGTTTCACGGGTAATTAACAAGCATCCATACGTTTCAGAAGATATCCGAAAGAAGGTACAATCCGTGATTGAGGATACAGGGTATGTGGTTAATGGCAATGCAGTAAAATTGAGTAATGGCAAAAATTATACACTTGGTGTTACCTTGCCTTATAACAGCTCTTGTTACGATAGATTAGTAAATAGCTTGCTGTTTCACGCAAGAGAAAAGGGGTATCAGGTTTTACTTCTACCGACTTATTATGATGAAAAAGCAGAAAAGGAGTATTACTCACTATTAGAGAAACGAATGATTGATGGATTAGTGTTGGTTTCTCGAGCGAAAAATTTAAAAAATTGGGACAAGCTCAACTCTAGAGGCCGAATTATTTCTACTGAAAAGGTTGATGATCCAAAAATTCCTATGATTTATCCAGACCGTACTATGGTATACCATCGGTTGTTTAAGGAACTTGCTCAGAAGGGATTTTCCAAGGTGGTCTTCACTAATAAACGAGCACTTTCTGAGAGCATTAGTGCTAAAGATAAGGCAAAGGGCTATCAAAAGTACTTCGGTGAGGTAATAACTGGTGAGAATTTCTTTCCAGGAATTGAAGGCTTCAATGACGGTTATTATTGGGCAAAAGAAACTTACAAAAAAATGACGATTCCTGAGGTGATTTATGCGAGTGCAGATGATACAGCAGCAGGGATTATTCATGGGCTCCAAGAAATAGGCTTCCTTCACAAGCAGGATTATCATATTATTGGTGAAGGGAATTTACCCTATAGTCAGTTATTAAATTTTACTACAATTGATTTTCTTGCAGAGGACATTGGATTTGAAGTAGTGGATTATATTGTATCTAAGCAAGAAATGATTCATAAAGCTAAGGAGCCATTAATTATCAGAAGATAAAATACAATAGAAAATTTTGATTTAGGAAAGGAAATAAGAGAATGCATATCGAGCACGTAGCAATTTGGACGAAGGATTTAGAAAAAATGAGAGAGTTTTATGAAAAGTATTTTAATGTTCGCAGTTCAGAGCGTTATCATAATAAAAGAACTGGTTTTCAATCATATTTTGTCAGCTTTGATTCAGGAAGTCGCTTAGAGCTGACCTCTAAGCAACATCTTTCTAACAGGATAGCAGATAGTTTAGGTTACACGCATTTGGCGATTTCAGTTGGAACAAAGGTGGATGTCGATGCGTATGTTGAAACATTCTTAGCAGATGGTTTTCCATTGTTGAGTGGACCTAGAACTACTGGAGATGGTTATTATGAAGCGGTCATCCAAGATCCTGAAGGGAATTTGATTGAGCTTACAACAGATTAAATTATTTTATGTTATGAGAAGTTGAATAATTGGTTGCTTTTGTTTGGCCAGGTAAAAAAACTTCTATCATGTTGAGAAGTATCTTTAATCAACAAATGTGATTGAATAATTCAAATTGCTATCATAGATTTGTGAAAAGGAAATGGCTCTCGTTATTACAGATGAAGATAAAGGGCGATAAATGAGAGTTTTGAAACATTCATGATATAGCTTAATTTAATAAAGAGCTGATTTTTATATTGAATCGGTTCCAGCGGAAGAAAATATAATATATGTATAGGGGATACCCAAGCACATCGTTTCACCAACTAGGTCATCCAGTATCTCTATAAATAATGGAGCGATTATTGCAATAAAAAAGAGTAGTGATTTTTTCACTGCTCTTTTTTGGACGGTTCTAAATTAAGTAGTTTCCTAAATTGTTTAAACCATTGAATTTCAAATTTTGCCTTTTCAATTCCTAGATCCAAAGTTGCGTATTGAAAACGGGCGATATCCTCCACATTTTTTAAGGTCATGAATTCAACGGCACCACCGTGCTCTTTTAAATCATTAATAGTAGTTTCATCAAATTGAAAGCGAGGACTTATCCTTTCACTGAGTTTTTCTAAAGATGCCAGCTCTTGTTCCAATTCTTTAATATAATTTGCTAGTAATTCATCTCGTTTTGTTTCGTTAGTAAACCCCATAAAAAAGAATTTACTTAATTCAATATTCTTTTCCTTGTAAAGGATCGGTTGAGAAATTGCTTTTTGAAAATATTCTTTTCCAGTATCAGTAATATAATAAACTTTTTTGTTCACCCCAGTGTCAACTCGTTCCTTAAAGGTGATCATGTTTTTGCTCAGCAGCTTTTTTAAAGCTGCTTGGATGCTGCCGGTACTATCGCTGCTAACGGTTGAAAGGGAATTTTTAATTGATTGACGCAGTTCGTAAATTGTTGATGCTTGAATCATTAGAAAACCTAAGATAATAGTGTCCATTTTTCCAACTCCTCAAAAAGCTATATCATTAAAAAAATTATAAAAAGACTGTTGCGAAAAAACAGATTGATCCAATCAAGGCTAAAGGTGTCATTACATATTTTTCTTTTTTGCTGAAGGACATAAGATTCATGCCAGTATTCAACAGCAAGTAAAATCCGAAGAAGATGCAGATTCCACGTGCTAGCGAAAAAGAGATGTTCAATGAAATAATTTTGCCAACATAAAGGACAGAGAAGATCGCTATTAATTGAAAAACGAAAGCACTGCCACTAACAAAACGCATTTTAACTGGTAGAACCTTATGTTTTCCTCCCATAGTAAACTCACCAAACGGAAGTCCCAGTGTCACTAATAAGGTTAATACTGCCATCATTCCAAAAATCACTGCCCCAATGATTGAAAATAATTCCATTTTGTTTCCCCCTAAATAGTTTTATGATGTTTGGTAATCTGTTCAATCCGCTACTTGTCAAACGAGATTGTAAAAATTTTCTGCCTTTATATTACTAATAGTAACATTACTAAAAGTAATACGCAATCTCTTTTAAAATTTTTTTGAATTTGTGATTGACTCCCACGTTACGTGTGACTCTATACTATAAGTAAGCTAGCGAAACAAAAAAGGAGAAAACTAAATGTTTAAAATTGGAGAATTCTCAAAATTATCAAACACTACAGTTCGCACATTAGACCATTATGCCACGTTAGGTCTTCTAAAACCGAAAGGAATTGATGATCAAACCAATTATCGATACTACTCGGCGGACCAATTGGCACAACTCAATCAAATCAAATTGTTGCAGCAAACGGGTTTGCCTTTAAAAACAATCAAGGAAATTATTGACACCAATGATTTAGATTTTTTAGAGAAACATTACACACTTCAAGAAGAAAAATTGCAGGAAGACTTAGATGAGCTGTTGAAAAAACAGCGAATGGTCTCTTTACTCAAGCAGAAGATGAAAGAAGGAAAAAGCATGACTCAATATAACGTAGTAGTAAAGGAAGTTCCAGAAAGAAATGTGCTCAGTGTTCGCAGTGTAATCGCGGATTACACGTTGGAAGGGGACTTGTGGCAAAAATTGCAGCAAGGTTTGAAAGAAACGAATGCTAAAATGAAGCAGCCGCCATTGAATATGACTCTTTTTCATGATGTGGAATATGTCGAGAAAAATGCGGATGTTGAAGTTCAAACAAGTGTGGTTGGAGACTACCCTGAAGTTCACACCGTTGAGTTCAAAAAAGAGCCAGCCTTTATCATGGCTTCGGTGACCTTCAGCGGCAGCTTTGAGCAAATGCCGCAAGTGACTCAAACTATCGCCGAGTGGTTAGAAGCAAACGAGTATAAAATCGTTGGTCCTATGATCAATATTGGTCACGTTTCTCCAGGAGAAGATCCAAATCCAGAAAACTGGGTGACTGAATCAGGTTTTGTTGTTTCAAAATAAGCTTAGTATCTAGCAGTTAATTCTTTTATCTAACCGCTTTTTATTATTGAAAGGATAAGCACGATGAAACATATTATTGAAGCATTTCATCCCTCGGGAGGGAAGCACTGTATTACTAATGCTTTAAAGCAGGTTTTTGACTATTATCATCGACCACTATCTGAAGCTATGCTCTTCGGTATTGGTTCTGGCTTGTCATTTACTTACATCAACTTAGCCCACTCGCCGATGATTTCTGGCAGATCAAAACCAATCGAGTTTGAAGCAAAGCTTGCGGAACGTTTAGGAGTTCGTATCAAATGTCGCCAACCGAAAAACTATCCAGTAGCTCTAGCTAAAACGAAAAAACTGATTCAGAAAAATAAACCTGTTTTGATTTATGTGGACATGCCGTTTCTAAATTATTTAAACATGGATCGAAACAGTCATTTTGGCGGACATGCTGTCGTATTATTTGGCTATGATGATGAAAATCAAGAGTTTTATCTAACTGATCGTGATTGCGCGGATTATCCCATTCGTACACCTAAAGGAAAAATCGCCTGTGATTATCATCGGGTCAGCTATCAAGAAATGGAACGTGCACGAAATAGCAATTTTAGACCCTTTCCAGCAAACAATAAATATCTAGAGTTTGATTTTTCATCTTACGAGGGAATTCAAAAAAGGGAACTTATTGCTGCTATAAAAGAGACCTGTGACAATATGCTGCGTCCTCCAGCTAAGTTGTTAGGAATCAATGGAATCATCAAGTTTTCGCAAGAAATTTTAAAATGGAAATCCTTTGACCAAAGTAAAAGGAAAATCGCTGGTATAACGAACTACTTCCAGATTAGTGAAGATGGTGGTACAGGTGGAGGCGCCTTCCGAAAAATGTACGGAGAGTTTTTAATCGAGGCCAATCAGTTGTTTAACAATCAGAGTCTTGAGCAGATTGGTCAAGGCTTCATGAAACTGGGAGAAGAATGGGATTCACTTGCAGAAGAGTTATGGCAGCTGGGAGCGACGGGTGATGACAGTTTATTATGCACATTAAGTGAACACATTCTTACATTAGCGGATACCGAAAAAATTCTATTGGAAGAGCTAGAATTTTCGATATGTAATTAAAGTAATAAAACAGTAAATTGAACAGAAATACTGTTCAATTTACTGTTTTACTCGTTCAAATAATCTAGCTGTTTAATTAACGTATTCATTCTGAAGTCATCAATTTTTCTTCCCAAAGCAGCCAGACTTTTTATTGAAGGGACGTCCTCTAAAACAAATAATCTTTCCTCAGGGATTATTGGAGTAGAAAAATTTGTCACATAAAGGTCAGAAATTAATGAATCAGACGCGACTTCAGCATAAATTTTTTCGGAATGAATATCCAACAAAAGTTTATCATGAAAATTTTTATTCAGATAATAGGCGAGAAGTTGAGCATGTTTTGGTCCTAAGTCACTACAGACTTCAGTAAGGACAGGTCTTCTTAATTGATCTAATTGTTTTGGAAGATCCTTCCAATAAATAAATAGCTCAAATAAAACTTGATGATAGTACATTGTGTACCAAGGAAATCGGTTTTTTGATTCTTGATCCTTTAAGATTTTTTCTAAGACCTTACTAAAAACAGCAAAATCTCGTTGAATAGTCAAACTATTGTATAGCTGTCTGTTATAAGCAATGTACGTTTCATAGGGATAGGTTTTGTAGGAGTTATAGACCGTTTTAAATAATGAAATACAGTTTTTACGGCTTTCATTAGAAATAGTAATTCCTAAAGCATTGACGATTAAATCGATTATATTATCACTAAAGCGTTCGATTCGTTCCTCTTCAGCTAAATTATCCCAGCTGAAATCATACCAAAAAATAGTTTGGATCAAATCTTTCTTTACCAGTTCAGTAATAGGTAGAGAGAAACTAGGCAGCAACTCAGTGATTAGTGTTTCATACAAGAGCGTTTTTTCACTAGATAAGTCACGCTTATCTGAGTTAAGAAATCCTTGCTGTTGTCGAATGATACTAACGGCTATTAAAAAGGAGAGCTCAGCCCTTTGCAGGAAGTTCAACTTTAGATCAAAATGCCTATCTATTTGATTAACAGTAGTCCAGACTACTTTTTGATCTAACTGGAAGGGCCATTCATAGACATCATAAACTTCTAAAAAATAAGCAGCCATGAATAAACGAACTTGAAGCTCGTTCGTTCCAGTTAGCATCAGATTATTACGATCAATTTGTAAACCACGCATCTTTAGTCCTTCATTCAATTTGACGATGCGGCGATACAGACTTGAAGAACTGAGAAAAAGTTCCTTTTCCAATTCAGTCCGTAATTTTCCAGGTTGAAAAAAAAGAATTTCCAAAAGTTGAAAAGTTGGAGATTCTTTTAAAATATCAGAAAAGACTTCACGTACGGTATGGTTATGTTTTTCACTTAGATGTAAATCTCCAGAGGTATTTCTTTCGATTTGTAGAATAGCATTCCATCGCTCTTCAATTTCTTGGCAATCATTTACAATTGTTTTTGGAACCGCATCCACAATTTTCGCTATTTTTTTTACAGATACATAGCTGTTAGTTGTTCGAAGTAATTCAATTATCTTAATTTGACGATTTTGGGTAGAAGATAAGGCATGTCTCATGTTAAACCCTCTTTCAATCGATTGATACCTTTAGTATATAGTAAAATTTCTCAACTGAAAATAAATAATATAATTAATATATAAAGTCCTTTTTATTTTGAAAATTGGAAGAATTATTGATTTATTTGTGTCATACTCGTTATATATGGAGGGATGTATAGAGTGAATAAAATAATAGATGGGTTTAAGTTGAAAGTAATCGAAAACATTATGCTATAAGAATGATGTTTTTTTTGCTGATTTCTATTTATCCTTTTCATCTCCTCTTTAATGGAAAAAATCCCTTCACTCTTATTGAATTAGTAAATAATTTTTTTTCACTTTACCAACAGGATTGCTACTAATGATAGTTTATAAGAAAGTTGATTCATCCTTCTTGAGGCATTTAGTGGTTTTATTCTTTACGATGGTGACTATGTTTTCTGATTGGCCTTTGGTGGGTGTTTTACTGATTTTTGGTTTTTACAGATGGAAAAATACGAAGTGGGAAATCCAATTACCAATTATATATACGACATTTATTCTAATGTCGATGCGGCTATTAATATATGTCTCTTCACCCCAATCAAGGCCATTTTCTCAAGTTTTTTCTGGATTAGGTATGCTATTAGTCATCCCGTTACTCTTTGCGTATAACGGTAAAAGAGGCTATTCGCCAAGTTGGGTAAAATGGGGATTTTATAATTTTTATCCTTTACATTTAGTTGCTTTAGCATTGATTCGTCTAGTGATTCAATGAAGTGATTTTAGAAGAAACAGGTGAACTTTAATGAGACTAGAAAAATCGCAGGTCAAAATTTTTTTAAATTATTAATCAGTAGTTCTATCGGCGATGGTAAGTGGGAGATTATACTTGATTTTTAACAGAAAAAAGACTCTATTTTAAGGTTTCCTTTGAAAGAGTAAAGTGTAAACCTTAGAATTATCATCAAAATAACTAAAAATTTTACAGATTCTAAAATAAATGAGATGATTCAAGTAGTGTAATAGGACTTTAGACGGGTCCAAAATAATCTATAATGATTGTAAAATGGTATAAACAAAATGAAGCAAGGGGAGGATATTTTTGAAGAAGGTAATTATTTTAGGTTTATCAGTTGCATTGTTAGGTGGTCTAGCAGGCTGTAATTCAGATTCGGAGGAATCAATCAGTTCGAGTTCTACCTCAAAACAGACAAGTCAAACAAGCAAAAGTCAATCAAGTAGTCAAAAAAACACAAATTTCAAGGTTAGTGTAGAGGATGCGATCAAGGAATATCAAAAGGAATACCCAGATAGCGATATTACTTCAATTGATTTAGAAACTTCTTTTGGGAACTATTTTTACAAAATCGAAGGGGTTGACTACAATAAAGAATATGAAGTCCGAGTGGACGCCGATACGAAGAAGGTCTCTAAAGAACGTGAAGAAGAATTAGATATTGAAGACAAAGAAGGTGTAAAAAGAAAAGAAGACAAGCTGAACATAGAAAATCTTTTAAGCATCGAGAAAGTTTCCGAAATTGCTACAGAAAATGTTGGCAGCGGGAAAGCGACTGACTGGAGCTTAGACAAGGATATGGGGACTACCTATTGGGAAGTCAAAGTAATCGATGGACAGAAAGAAACAGAAGTAAAGATCAATGCACAATCTGGGGATGTTTTAGAAACTGAAACGGATGATTAATGCTTTAAAAAAGGCTCATGGAGATAGTATCCATGAGCCTTTTTTATTTAGATTGAGGAGATTATTCGTTCAGATTATTAAACTTTTCGATATCGTTTAAGCCCAATAATATTTAGAATAGTAAAGAGGGCGATGAAAAGTACGAGAACGGCTAGATCAGGCCAAATGTTCTCCCATCCTTGTCCTTTAATCATAATATTAGTTAATGCATTACCCGCGTAGCTGAGAGGGAAGATGTAAGCAAGATCACGTACCCAGTCTGCCATGGTATCTAAAGGAATCAATCCTGAGAAGAATACCTGTGGGATAACGATCAACGGAATAAACTGAACCATTTGAAATTCCGAACTAGCAAATGTCGAGACAAAAATTCCCACTGACAATGCGGTTAATGCAATAAGAATATTAGTCATTATTACCCATAATAAACTACCGACTATTTGCAGGTCGAGGACATAAATAGAGAAAAAGACGATAATAAAAGTTTGCAGAATCGCAAAAAGACCATAACCGACTAAGTAGCCCATAACAATTTCGCTTCTTTTTACAGGTGTTGCTAGCAATCGCTCTAGTGTTCCGCTGGTTCGCTCGTGAAGAAGGGCGATTCCAGAAATCAAGAAAACAAAGAAGAACACGAAAAATCCAATTAAAATTGGAAAGATTTTATCAAAGAAGGTACTGTTTGCATCACCGTAAACATACGAGTCTTTGATTTTAAAATTTTGAATAGTTATCGGTTTTTGTGCTTGAACAGCTAATTCCTGAAGCTCTTTACTCATCTCTTTCATTTTGTTAGCAGTCAAAATATTTTGAATCATCCCTTTAATTTGGGCAGTACTGCTAGGGTCTTCATTCTCATAGGAAACATGAAGGGTTGATCCGTCAAGAGTGATAAAGGCATCTAAATCATTTTCCTTCATAGTGTCGTGAATATTTTTGATATCGGAATATTTTTTGGTTTTGACTTCATCTGAAGGAAAACTTTTTACTAAAGCGGAGGGAACCGTTTGGTCGACTCCGATTTTGACATGTGTTTCAGAATTGGAATCAAAAACAACGTTCATCAAGGATAAGACAATAACTGGCGCAATCAACATAAGGGCTAACGTTCTCTTATCACGGATTAATTCTTTGACTACACGGGTTAAAATTGCATTAAAGCGCATCATTAGCTTTCCACCTCGGCTTTTAAGAAGACTTCTTCAATTGAATCAGCCTCAAATTTTTGTTTCAACTCAGTAGGGGTTCCAAACGCGAATAGCTTTCCATCGATAATTAATCCGACGTAATCACATTTTTCGGCTTCATCCATGACATGAGTGGTGACAACGATGGCTTTATTCTGATCGGCCAAAGAACGAAGCTGGTCCCAAATTGCCACTCGCAAGCTAGGATCGATTCCTACTGTTGGTTCATCCAAAACGATTAAATCTGGATTGGACAAGAGAGTAGTTGCTAAGGATAGTCGTCGTTTCATTCCACCTGAAAATGTTTTGACAGTTTGGTTTAGAAAATCCGTTAAATTGACTAAGGACATATTTTTATCGATCGCTTGTTTCAGTTTATCCTTTTCCATTCCCATCAGCTGTCCGAAGAAAATCAAATTTTCTTTGGCAGTCAGCTCATTGTATAAAGCATCGCTTTGTCCCATGTAGCCGACACGACCTAAAATTTTTCGATTAGGCATTTTGGTTTCGAAAATGGTCGTTTCCCCTTTGTCTAACTTTTCCATTCCCAGCAAACATTTTATAGTTGTAGACTTTCCAGCACCACTCGGTCCGATCAATCCTAAAATTTTTCCGGATTCAATTGGAAGATTGACATCTTGTAAGACCTCACGCTTATCAAAAGCTTTGTAGGCGTGAGAAATTTTCGCTACAGTATTATTTTCTGTCGTCAAAATATGTTCCTCCTGTTCTTCTTTTCGATTATTCGTTTTATAGTGTTAATGAATTAGATGGGAAAAATGATGGCTGTTAACACAATAGAACGAATATTTTTTCGTACATAATCTATTTACTGAACTGCTAAAAGTCTAGGATAGAGATAGCATAATAGACAGACTGTCTATCATTTTGTACTATATGGATTATAGAACGACGAATTTGTGATGCAAGAAAAGAACTCTAATAATGGACATATTATAAAAAAATGTTCACTATGTTGTGAAAGGATATACCACGTTGAAGGAAAAAGACCTACGTTACTATCGAACTCGTAAAAATATTTTATCGGCAATGACTAGATTGCTACAAACGAAAGCATTTGAGCAGATTACTGTAACGAATATTTGTGAGGAAGCAGAAATCAGCCGCAGCGGTTTTTATCTGCACTATGTAGATAAATACGATTTAGTAGAAGTCAATTTAAAAGAATTTCGGGATCAGGCGAATCAATTTATTTTCTCAAATGCCGATACCAGTAAAACAGCTTTGTTTTCTAATATGTTGGTCTATCTCCAAAGTGATGGTAAGTTAATCGCCGCTTTAATTTCAGAAAATGGATCGGTCGAGGTTCAAAATTATATTAAACGTATGATGCAGGAAAACGCCCGAATCAATATTTTTCCGAAATTAGATTTAAAGATCAAGAATGAGATTGAAGAACATTACGCGTTATTGTTTTTAAGTAATGCGCTGTTTGGTGTTTTACAGGATTGGATCAATCGAGGACAAAAGGAATCACCAGAAGAATTGGTTAGGATAATGGACCGATTAATAACCTTTGATTTTAAGAAATCGGAAAAGCTTTAAAGAGATTCAATGATATGCTCCCTATAAAGTAGACAAGGAAAAAAACGAAAATTCCAAATCTACTTTATAGGGAGCATATCAAATTTTGATACTCTTTAAAGATTTTTTATAATGAATAAAAAAATTGAATTGGCGAAAGTCAACTTAATGCTATACTTAAAATAAAAAAATGAAGGTGGGATTTGATGGTTGATTATGTGACTCTTACTGAAAAAAATATTGCAAATGAACACTTATGTTGTGCGATCTCAGGCAAAAAGCATCAAGAAGGTGTCGATACAAAAAGAGCCTGGCTCAGTGAGCGTTTGTCGGAAGGTCATGTGTTTCGCAAATTGGATGCTAATGGGAAAGTATTTATTGAATATGCACCTTTGGAAACGGCTTGGGTACCGGTAGTTGGAGAAAACTATTTGTATATTTATTGTTTATGGGTTTCTGGTAGTTTTAAAGGACAAGGTCACGGGAAAAATCTGCTGCAGTCTTGCATTGACGATGCTAAGTGTCAAAATAAATCTGGTGTTTGTGTGATCAGTTCCCAAAAAAAGACGCCTTTTTTGACAGATAAAAAATTTGTTGAAAGGCACGGGTTTAAAGTAGTTGATCAAATTGAGGGCGGTTACGAACTTTTAGCATTATCTCTTGATGGAACAGTGCCTGCTTTTTCCGAGACGGCTAGGCAACAGACTATTAATGATCAGGCATTGACGATTTTTTATGGTCAACAATGTCCCTTCATTCCTAATGGTTTAAAAGAGGTGCAGGAATATTGTGAGGAAGAAAAGGTTCCATTGACTCTGATTCCAGTAGACAGCCTTGAAAAAGCAAAAAATCTGCCGGGAATATTCAATAATTGGGCAGTGTATTATCAAGGGAAATTTTTAACGATTCATATGTTGAACAAGAATGTATTAAAAAAATTATTGGCAGGAGTGTGAGTGTAAGAAGTTGAAAAAGTATATTGCCTTTTTACGGGGAGTCAATGTCAGCGGTAAAAATAAAATTGCGATGCCTTTATTGAAAAAAGCCTTTGAGGCAATCGGATTTTCAGAAGTTGCAACGTATATTAATAGCGGGAATGTGCTGTTTTCTAGTGAAAGTGAAGATAGAGAAAAATTGATCCAACAATGTGAAGCAATAATTACTGATCAATTTGATTTAACCATTCCAGTAACTGTTGTGGCTGTTGAAGAACTAGCTGATACCATAATGAATGCACCAGATTGGTGGAATCAGGAGAAGGAAACGGTTCATTACGCTATTTTTCTGATTCCTCCAATGACGGTATCAGAAGTATTTAAAGTAGTTGGTGAAATAAAACCTGATTATGAAAAAATCGCACATCATGGAGAGGTGATTTTCTGGTCGGCACCTCGTCAAACATTCAATAAGGCGCGCTGGTCAAAAATCGCCAGTTCCTCGGTCAATAAACAGGTGACAATCCGTAATGCGAATACGATTAATAAGCTATTATTAATGAATCAATAAAAAATCAAGCAGCCGCTAAACTGCTTGATTTTTTTAGATAAGCGGTAAAATTTCTTGCTGGATAAAATCGATTCGATCGAAAACGTTTTCTTTGAAAAAAGCGGTGATTGCAACAACAAGTTTTTGTTCGTGATCGATGTAAATAATATTGCCACCATCTCCCATCGCCGCAATAATCGGTTTAGAGGGATCAACAATCCACCATAAATAGCCATAATGAAGATCTTCTTGCTCCCAATGACTGTGCTTTTTCTGCATAGCCTCTAACCAGCTTTTTGGAACAATCTGTTGATCGTTCCAAATACCGTTGTTTAAGATTAATTCTCCAAGCTTTATCATATCTCGCGTTGAAAAGGTTAATCCCCAGCCCCCTGCATTCAACCCGGTATCATCTGCGACCCATCCATTTGAGGTGGTCGATTGATTAAATACCATTTGATCTTTAGCGGATTTTAAATGGATGGTTTTCTCGATAGCAATCTCTAATGGTTCGAATAGCTTTTCGCGAGCAAATTCTAAAGTACTTTGATTCGTTGAACGAGCAAGAATCGCAGACAGTAGATCAGGTCCAATCAGCGGTGTGTAGTTAAACTCTCCAATTGGTTGGTGTCCGCCTATTTTTTTTAACGTGAATTTCACCCAATCTTTACTCATAAAATATCTGATATAAGTCAGCGGCCCAGACTTATATTTGTAGGGTGTGGTCATCGTCAGTAAATTATTTAGTGTAATATTTTTGAGCGCTGGATCTTTCGGTTGATATTCAGGGAAATAATCCATTAGCGGACGATTTAAATGATCGATAGAGCCATCATCGTGAGCGATTCCCAATAATAATGATAAAACACTTTTTGCAATTGAATACACATGGATCTTACTGGCTTCATCGCAGCCGTTAAAATACTGTTCATAAATCCTCTGATTATTTTTTTGCACAATAATCCCTGTAATGTTTTCGTGAGTTGTCTCGATTTTCTGTTGAATCAGCTTAAATTCTTTATCGTTCATCGTGTTCCTCCATTTCCGAAGGCGCCTTCTATATTTAGAGTAAGCGGATTAAAAATCATAATCAAGCGTTATTTTAAAAAATTACTTTATATTTTCATCTCAATCCAACTTGAAGGGCATGTATGGAATTTTTATACTTAGTTTTCTATATTCTAAATTAGTTTTTTAGTTTGATTATAATTATTTTACTCAAAAACGGAGCTGGAAACTTACGTATCCTTAGAAGATCAAGCTTGTTTAGAAATCTGGTTGCCGATAAAGAAAATGAAATAGATGATTAATTATTTACTCCTGCATAACCGAATTGAGGAGATTTTGACGCTAAAACGTTTTCGTGATATTGTAAAGTTAGAAGAAGGAAAGCGAGGGATCCCGTATGTTTTATTCATCAATGAAGTAGGAAGCTGCATTTAGACTGTACCTCTGGAGACTAAGGGAGCAGTGTGCAGATTTTCGAAAAATTGGTGAATGTCATCGGGGTTC
Source organism: Enterococcus sp. DIV0170 (assembly GCF_051710765.1). NCBI lineage: Bacteria > Bacillati > Bacillota > Bacilli > Lactobacillales > Enterococcaceae > Enterococcus > Enterococcus sp. DIV0170. The sequence continues at coordinate 1,982,177 of NZ_JBIOLG010000001.1, read as the reverse complement.
TTTTTTATGCAAAAAAAGGCTTATTTGTTGTAGGCCTGATTGTCTAAAAAAACACTGTGACCCAGTTTTTCGGAAATAACTGGGTCTTTTGCGTGTTCTGCTTTTCGCAGTTTATTGGAAAAGCATTATCATGCAGGTGGCTTTTGCCAGATATTGAAGGGCACAGTCTAGTAGAATCGTATGAGTATGAAGATAGAACGCGTTCATTTACGCTGAGCTAGCTGTGAGCTTCATTGAAGCTAACATGAGGTGTTTATTATTACAAACATAAAAATTGATCACTTAACCTTTGGCTATGACCAACTTGGATCATTGCTTTTTGATGATACTACATTGACTATTTCTGCTGATTGGAAGCTTGGTTTAGTGGGGAGAAACGGGCGTGGGAAAACAACGTTATTACAGCTATTAAGAGGAGAACTTCCTTATCAAGGAAAAATTACGCATCAGTTACAGATGATCTATTTTCCTAAAAAAATTGAAGATCCTACACAGATAACATATTTTGCTATATCGGAGGAAGAGTTAGAGATTTGGAAAATAGAGCGGGAGTTAACAATGTTGGATTGTGACTTGAATGTGCTTTGGCGTCCATTTTTCACATTGTCTGGTGGCGAGCAAACAAAAGTTCTTCTGGCACTCTTATTTGCTGATGAAAATTCTTTTCCTTTGATTGATGAACCAACGAACCATTTAGATATAAAAGGAAGAGAGCAGGTTGCGAAGTACCTTAAAAAGAAGCAGCAAGGATACATCGTAGTCAGTCATGATCGAACATTTTTAGATCAAACAGTCGATCATATTTTAGCGATCGAAAAAAATCAATTGATTCTTTATCAAGGAAATTTTTCGACCTATGAAGAGCAAAAAGCACAGCGCGATGCCTATGAGCAAATTCAGAATATCAAACTAAAAAAAGAAATAAATCGATTGCATAAGACAGCTAAGGAAAAAGCAGAGTGGTCCTTTACAAGAGAGAAAGATAAAACAAATAAACCTAAGGGATTTATCGATACTGAATATCGAAGAGTTAGTCCAGGCGCGATTGGTGCTGATGCAGCTCGTATGATGAAGCGGTCAAAAGCAATTGTTCAACGAGTGGAAGGGAAAATCAGTGAGAAAGAAAAGTTACTAAAAAATATCGAGTCTATTGATTCCTTAAAAATTTCATACGAAGAAAATTATCATCGACGAATATTCAATGTAGAAAATTTAGTATTGAGATATTCTGACAAACCATTATTTAAACCAATTAGTTTTGAACTATTACGAGGAGAATGTCTAGCGATCATAGGGAGAAATGGAAGCGGAAAAACGTCGTTAATTCAAGCACTTCTGGGAGAGTTTTCAGGCGAAGTTAGTGGTGTGATCCACCGAGCACATGGCTTAAAGATTAGTCGAATAAGACAAAATTATGAAAGCAATGAAGGGACACTAGCAGAGTTTGCGGAAAAAGAGAATTTGGAGTACTCACAATTTTTAAACAATCTGAGAAAACTTGGCATAGAGCGACGAGTATTCAATAATAAAATCCAAGATATGAGTATGGGGCAACGTAAAAAAGTTGAATTAGCAAAATCGTTGTCGCAAGCGGCCAATCTCTATGTTTGGGATGAACCTTTAAATTATCTCGATGTCTTCAATCAAAAGCAAATTTTAGATTTATTGCTTCGCGCAAAGCCTACGATGATTCTGATTGAACATGACGAATATTTTGTGAAAAAGGTTAATGACAAGATGGTGATACTGTAATAAAAGGACCAATTGAGTGGAAAATTCAATTGGTCCTTTAACTATAAAGTTTTACTTAAACGATTGTAAGCGACAATCCCGAAAAGATATTGGATGATTAGTAAGAGCCCCAACCCAATACAAGCGTACTTAGAAAATGGAGAAAAGTAATCTAAGATACTAAGAATGGGAAATAGAAATACTAGAAGGAGCTGTAGCAGTAACATAGCTGTATAAGCTATACGTCCGCTTCTGTCTCTCAACATAATTTTCCGTTCGTCAGTCAGATCGATTGCTTCTTTCTTCAGACGCTTCTCATATTCTGCTTGATGTTTAGAGCTTGACCAATAAAAGTACTTGCCAATCATAATTGCCCCCGGACAAATCCCTGCACCTGCAAAACCCCATAATAAGGATTCTAATTTAAAAGTTGTCGTTAAAGCAATCGTTAAACATACGAATCCAAATAACATGTATAGAATCCCTGTGTAAAGCATTGTTTTTTTCATGATTCCTCCTCCTTTAGCAAAATGGAAAGATACCTATACCAAGAGTAGAATAAATAGGAGACAATGAATAGATTGTAGTTCAATGAGCAAAACATGGAAAGTTTCCTTTCCTTCTCCTTATGATAAGTATAAGTTCATTTTACACGTATGTAAAGTAAACTTTCCATTCAGGAAATTTAGCAATCATCAAATTATTGGGAAAAATATATGATGAAGTTAGATCGAATAAAAAAACAACCAACATAGTCAGCTGGTTGTCGTTTTTATCTTTTTATAAAATGGTGAGTGATACAAATCTTTTCATGTTTGTTATGGTAGAAAGCCTCAAATGCCCTCTTACCGCATTCTGCTAAGTGATGATCGATGGTTGCAAAACCCATCACTTCACTAATCAAAAGATTTTCTCGTCCAATCACTAAAGGTTTTTCACTTTTGTATTGTTGTAAAATTGTGGCAGCGATGCTATCCCCAAAAGTTAAAATGCCATCGACTTTTTGTTTTTTGAAGAAACTAGCTGCTTGCACACCATCTGTAGCAACAATACAATCCCAAAAAATATTCGCCTCATCAAAATCAGGATAGACCTCTTTTGCTTTTTGAATAGAAAATTCTGAGTTGTGACTAATATTTTTACTTCGTCCCAGTGTCATACCAGGATTTTTGATTCCTTTTTCTTTCATATAGCCAAATGCTTCTTTAATCGAATTTTTTAAGTTGATATACACACAGCTTACATCAGCATTAGGAATTTCCTCGCAAAAAATAATTGGTCCGTATTGCAAGTAATCAAGAAAGACTTTGATCGAGTTCGCCTTTGTTGTGACGATTAGCCCATCAAATGCGCGCTTTGAAAATTCAGCTAAATAGCGCTTTTCCAATTCTTGATCATAGTTCGTAGGTAACAAACTAATTTGATACCCGTGGTCAAAAGCCGCCTGCATGATACCACTGAGCATCTGATCATAATAATCATGATTGATAAATGGTAAAATCACACCAATATTTTTGGTTCGTCCATAACTAAGATTTTGCGCAGAACGATTAGGAACGTAATTTAAGTCAGACATGACTTGCAGAACTTTTGCTCGCTTTTCGTCATCAACATATGGATGGTTATTAATAACTCTTGAAATTGTGGAGACTGAGTAGCCGGTGATTTTTGCGATGTCACGGATATTTGCCATGGAATCCCCTCTTTAAAATAAAACTAAGCAGCTAAATGCTCCTTTAGATATTCGATAACTGCTGGTCCAAATTGATAAAATGTGTACCATCGATCTTCATAAAAGAAACTAACGATGGGACAACCTAAAAACTCATTAATAAATAAATGTTTGATTTCACGCAATTTAAGGTTTTGTATAATTGGTCGTTTAAACCCTCGACTTTGAACAAGCCTCAAATGATCTTCAGAAAAATGCAGGGAAACTTGAAAATGCTCTTGTGTATTCTCGTGTTGAACTTTCACATACGTATTCATAAAAATTCCTCCTTTTTTTCTTTACAAAGGAAGTATAATTTATGAAACGAGTTTCATAGCAAGCATTTTATTCCTTTTTTTAGAATAAGGAGAGCTGCTTGCGTTTATCTTCAAACGAATGTAAATAATCAAACACTTCATTACTTCTCCAAAGGATACCATGTTCTTGACAAGTTTCGCCAAAAATCTTCATTAATAGCTCATTATTGGGACTATTGCAGACGTAATTATCACCAAAAGCATATGTATATTTTTGTCTCATTCCTGGGAAATGCTTATCGAATTGCTGATAAAAATATTCACGGTTTCCGGCCCGCATAGTTACACCAAAACCGAAACAAAGGATTCCCTTTACACCAGCTTGAATACAATAATCTAAGATCCCACGTAAATTCTCTTCCGTGTCATTTATGAAAGGAAGGATCGGTGATAACCAAACAACAGTTGGGACGCCAACCTCCTTAAACTTTAATAATGTTTCAAATCGTTCTTTAGTAGTTGAAACGTGAGGTTCGAGAATTTTACACAAGTTCTCATCATAGGTGGTCAAAGTCATTTCCACAACGGCTTTTGTCTTCTGATTGATGGATGTTAGTAGGTCTAAATCACGAAGAATCCGTGAAGACTTCGTTTGGATTGCGACACCAAACTCATACTTATCAATCAACTTCAATGCTCCTTGTGTTAGTTGCAGACGCGACTCTATTTGGATATAGGGGTCAGTCATAGCGCCAGTACCAATCATACAAGGTTTACGACGTCGCTGTAATTCTTGTTCAAAGATTTCTAGGGCATTGGACTTCACTTCAATGTCCTCGAAGATATGATTGATTTGATAACAGTCACTGCGACTATCGCAGTAGATGCAGCCGTGAGTGCATCCTCGAAAAAGGTTCAAACCATTTTTTGCAGATAGAATTGTTTTGTACTCTTTATAATGCATGGGACACCACTTTCTTAAAACACTAAAAAGAACGAACGTTCGCTTATATTATCCCATAAAAATCTACTGTAAACAATCAAAAGTATCAGTATAATATTAGATGGAGGTGCTTTTATTGCTGAAAATTGGGGAATTCTCTCAACTTGGACAAGTATCAATTCGAACATTGCGTCATTACGATGAAATTGATCTGCTTCACCCACAACTAATTGATGAAGAATCTGGTTATCGCTATTATTCAGTAAAGCAATTAGAAATTTTGGCACAAATTGTTTTATTGAAGGACTTAAAGTTTTCTTTAAAAGAAATTAAAAGTTTAATCCAAGAAGATAAAAAGATTTTTACTGCAGCATTATTAAAAAAAGATCGTGAGATTGAAAAAGAAATTCAGCGAGATCGATTTCGCCAACAACAAATCTATCAAATGATCCAGCGAATGGAGCAGAAGGAAAAATATCAAGTAACAATAAGAAAACTTCCTGCTACCAGAGTCATTAGTCTTCGAAAAAAAATCAAAAGTTTTTATCATGAGGGTTTGCTATGGGAGGAATTCATGGACTTGCTAAAAAAACAGGAAATTTTTGTTCCTTCTGAGCCTGAAAAAAGTTTAACTATTTTTCACGATGAGGAATATCTAGAAGAGGACGTAGACATTGAGGTGGCGATTATTTCTGACGAGGAGGGATGCAATCCATTGGAAGTAAGAGAGCTCTCTGAATATGATCAAGCTGCTATCATGCTCGTTAAGGGAAATTACCATCAACTTCCAGAAGCTTATCGATCCTTTGCCGAATGGCTAGACAAACATCCAGAATTTGAAATGATAAAAACAACTCGACAAATTTGTCATATTGGGCCAGAACATACTGATAATCCAGAAGAATTTCTAACCGAACTACAAATTCCATTGATCCCCTTGACTCTCACGTAACGTAAGGATTTATCTTCTAATTAGAGGTCGCGACTCAAAAAAAATTAGGAGATGTAGGTTTGATTAATGGCTATTTAGATAGAATTAAAAATAATAGATAATTCTTACTTATTACTAAACTGTTCGTTATCATTTTTTATTGTTCTAAATACGGAGGCCTACTAATCCGAGTGGGGAGATATTATGGAAATTAGAGAAATTGGAAAAGTAAAACAGATGGATACAGGAGTCTATCTAGAAGTGTTACCTGAATATCAAGAGGGTCTTATAGGATTAGATGATTTCAGTCATCTTTATGTTTTGTACTGGTTTCACCATTTAGATATTCCGGAACTTAGAGGAGTGACTGTAAGCAAGCCTTATACAAATGGGCCAGACGAACTGGGAACATTTGCGACGCGAGGCCCCGTAAGACCCAACCCAATCGCATTATCTGCCGCAAAAATTATGAATATTCAGGGAAATAAAGTGTATTTGGAATACCTTGATGCAGAGGATGACAGTCCTATTCTGGATATTAAGCCCTATACAGCAAGTTCAGATATTTTAGAGACCTTCACAGGTCCAGAGTGGTGTAAGCATTGGCCGCAAAGTTTTGAAAGCTCAGGAGATTTTGATTGGGAAGCAGAATTCAATTTTACAGATTAAAGGAAGAAGTCTCAGAAATGAGGCTTCTTTTTTTGAATTTTGATAAAACAATTCGATAGAGTGTTTCATCGTTGATAAATAAATCAAATGGTGCTATATTGTCAAATGTAAGTGATACAGATTTTAAGGAGATGTAATACAGTGAGTAGTAAAGGATCAGAAATCATTGTTAAAAGTTTAGAAAACCATAACGTACCGTTTATCTTTGGGATCCCTGGTGCCAAGATTGATGGTGTGTTTGATACATTAGAGGATCACGGACCAAAATTAATTTTGGCACGTCACGAACAAAACGCTGCTTTTATGGCTCAAGCTATTGGACGATTAACTGGAGAACCAGGAGTAGTGATTGCTACAAGCGGCCCCGGCGCAAGTAATCTAGCGACCGGTTTAGTTACAGCAACAGCGGAAGGGGATCCAGTATTAGCTTTAGCTGGACAAGTAAAACGCTCAGACCTTTCTAAGTTAACTCATCAAAGCATGGATAACGCCGCGCTGTTCGCGCCAATTACAAAATATAGTTCAGAAATACAGGATCCAGAAACATTATCTGAAAACATCGCAAATGCTTATCGCATTGCCAAGACTGCCAAAAAAGGTGCAAGCTTCTTATCCATCCCTCAAGATGTGACGGATGGAGAGGTTAACGGAGATGCGATCAATCCGCTATCAGCGCCGATATTGGGATCAGCTTCTGATGAAGATATTGTTGATTTAGTAAAACGTATCAGTGATGCGAAGCTGCCGACACTACTCGTCGGAATGCGTGCTTCTGGTAAAAAAGAAACAGCGGCTATCCGAAAATTAGTAGAAAAAACAGGTTTGCCTGTGGTTGAGACTTTCCAAGGTGCCGGGATTATTTCTAGGGAATTAGAGAACCGTTTCTTTGGTCGCGTGGGATTATTCCGTAATCAACCGGGAGATATGTTGCTGAAGCGCAGTGATCTTGTTTTAGCGATTGGTTACGATCCAATTGAGTATGAAGCAAGAAACTGGAATGCAGAAAAGGATGCGCGTATTGTGGTCATCGATGAAGTGCCTATGGAAATTGATCAATACATGCAACCAGAAGCAGAGCTAATTGGTAGCATTGAAAAAACAATTGAAAAACTAAGCGAAACAATTGAATCGTATCAGTTGTCTGCTGATGCTGAACATTATTTATCTACGCTGCAAGAAAAATTAACCAATGGCAATAGCAAAATTAAAACAGTTGAAGGTCGAGTACATCCACTAGAAGTGATTGAGACCTTACAAAAAAATGTAACAGATGATATGACTGTGACTGTGGATGTGGGTAGTCATTATATTTGGATGGCTCGTCATTTTCGCAGCTACGAACCACGTCACTTACTATTTAGTAATGGGATGCAGACATTAGGTGTTGCTCTACCATGGGCGATATCTTCTGCACTGGTTCGACCTAATACACAAATTTTTTCAATTTCTGGAGATGGGGGTTTCTTGTTTTCGGCACAAGAATTAGAGACAGCCGTTCGTTTGAAACAAAAAATTATTCATTTGATTTGGAATGATGGCAGCTACAACATGGTGGAATTCCAAGAAGAAATGAAATATGATCGTTCTTCAGGCGTTCATTTCGGACCTGTTGATTTTGTAAAATATGCGGAAGCTTTTGGAGCAAAGGGTCTGCGTGCAACATCAAATACGGAGTTGGAAGCAGCGATCCAAGAAGGTTTAGCAACAGATGGACCTGTGGTTATTGATATCCCTATTGATTATACAGACAACAAAGAATTAGGGAAGACAATTTTACCGGATCAATTTTATTAAGATACGAATTATATAAACCAAACGGCATCGTTATCTCAATTAACTGTGAACAATAAGCTGACTAATAGTTGTGAGAGTAATAGGAAGGGATTATTATGATAGTGAAAACAAAAAGTTATATCTACCAACATGGAACATTGGGTGGGTTAATGCAAGATTTGATGGAGGGTACAGAAAAAATTGGTACATTATCAAATTACGGAAATTTTGGTCTAGGAACGTTAGAGGGATCAAACGGAGAGGTTATCTTTCTAGATGGTATTATTTATCATGCTGATGAAACGGGAAAAATCAACCAATTATCTGGTGAAGAGTTGACGCCATATGCTGCAGTAACGAATTTTGAATCGGATGTAAATTACTCCTTATCTAATGTTACTGACGATACTGTTAAAAATTGGATATTAGACCAAATTAGTCACAATTTATTTGCAGCGGTCAAAATAGAAGGCTTGTTTAAAAACATGCATGTGCGTGTTGCACCAAAACAAGAAAAACCGTATCCACGTTTTGTAGAAATTGCTCGAAACCAGCCAGAGTTTGAAGCAGAAGATATAACCGGTACAATTGTAGGATTTTTTACACCCGGATTATTTCATGGAGCCGCCGCAGCAGGCTTTCATCTTCACTTTATTAGTGATGATCGTAAATTCGGCGGTCATGTATTAGATTTCCAATTAAGTGAAGGTTCGGTCAATCTGATGGAGTTAGCAGAATTTCGTCAACATTTTCCAACAGAAAATGCAGCCTATTTAAAAAATGAAATTAAATTAGACCAGATTACGAAAGATATTGAAGAAGCCGAATAAAAATACCGCACCTGTTCAGGTGCGGTATTTTTATGGCTCTATAATTTCTAGGACTGATAGAAAATCATTCTTTCTAGCAAAATAAAAGTGTGAAACAGGAATCAGATACAGTCTGACCATTCTTGTTCCACACTTTTTAAATCATATTAAATACCTAATAGTGGGGCAGGATTAACGAAGCCTGACCATAAAGCAGTTGAAACTCCTAAGTGTAGATGGACACCAGTTGAGTTGCCTGTTGTTCCCATGCCACCTAATACTTGGCCGGCACTTACTTCAGAACCAACACCAACACTTGGCGCAGAGACCATATGCATGTAATAAGAGTAGTAACCATCTGGATGTTGAATGACCACATGATTCCCTGCAGACCAGTGGAAGCCAGCCTCAACAACTTTTCCACCTTTAGAAGCCATGATTGGTGTGCCAGCAGAACCAGCGAAGTCGATACCGTCATGCTGGGTACCAGAAGCTCCAGTAGGGTCTTGACGAGGTCCGAATGGACTAGTAACTACTAAACCAATTGATAGAGGAGAAGCCCAGCCGCTACTGTTTGTAGCGGGTTTTGACTCTGTTTCTGTTGTAACCATTGGATTCGTTGTTACTTGACTTGCGCTTGTATCTGTGACTGTTTGAGCTTGCTCTTGCTGCTGTTTCGCTTGCTGTTCTTGCTGTTGAGCTTCTAATTGAGCGATTTCCGCTTCTTGTTTTTGTTTAGCAGTCTCAGCCTCAGCAGCTTGCTTTTCCGCTTCTTCCGCTGCTTTTTGAGCTTCTTCTGCGGCTTTTTTCGCTTGTTTCTCAGCTTCGGCTTGTGCTTTAGCACGCGCTTCTTCTTCTTTCTTGCGTTGTTCTTCTAAAGCCTTCAATGCTTCTTGGCGTTTTTTTTCTGCTTCTTCTTTTTGTTTTTCATATTTTTCTTTTTGACCTTTTTCTGTTGCAATGCTTGCTTGAATCTCATTGATTTTCACTTGCTGATCCAATTTCGTTTGTACCAGTTGGTCTTGTTTTTCCTTTAATTCAGCAGTTTTCTTATTAATTACTACTAAACGTTGCTCCGCTTCTTTTTCAAGCTTTTCAAGCTCAGCTTTATCTTTTGTTTGTTGTTCCATGATATTTTTACTAGCTGTTAAAATAGTAGAGACAGCCATGGTTTTCTTCACAGCTTCACCAACTGATTTAGAGTTGATTACGGCATCCACGATAGAAGCAGAATCATGCTTGGTTTGAACATCTCTTGCTTGATTACGAATCTGTTCTTCACGTTTTTGAATTTTTTCTTGAAGGACACCAATCTTAGCAGTTAAGTCACTCATTTTCTTTTCTTCATTGGTTTTTTCTTTCAAGACTTCGCTAACTTCTTTTTCTACAGCTGCAACTTGTTGTTCTACAGCCGCTTTTTGATCCTCAGCAGATTGCTCTGTTTGCTGCAACTCAGAGATTTTTTTATCTTGATCGGCAATCTTTTGATCATATTCATCTGCTAAGACGCTCAATGGAGTACTAGTTAATGTTAAGGCACATAAAGTTAGCGCCGTATATTTTTTCAACTTAATCAATGGATTCCCTCACTTTTTTCATCTTTCGGATTCAATTATATAAGAAGATATGAGCAAAAACTTTAAAGTATTTGAATTTTTATCTAACCGTATAGTTTGTAATGAGAATGAAATATTTAAATGTAAAAATAAGCAATAAATCACTTGACAGAATGTCAATTTGGTGAGCGAGTTAAAGTTTTTTCTTTGAATAACTCTTTATAGTTAATGGAGTTATTCATTAAGTTAGGGTAGAATAAACCAAAAGTTATTAGTTTACTAAGGATTCGATATTTCAAATAAACTATTAACTAAATATATTTGTATAAAAATGGGGGTACCTTTATGACTTGGAAAAATCAGGAAGCGAAAGAGGAAGCATATAAACTGTTGCTATTACAACAAAAAGCATTATTGGAAGGTGAAACAGATTTAATAGCAAACTTAGCAAATTCATCTGCATTATTAAATCAAACGTTGCAAGACACAGTTTTTGCTGGGTACTATTTGTTCAAAAATGATGAGTTGGTCTTGGGGCCATTTCAAGGGAATGTTTCCTGTGTCCATATCGCGATGGGAAAAGGAGTTTGTGGAGAAGCAGCTGAAAAAAATCAAACATTCATTGTTGATAATGTATTAGAACACAAAAATTACATTGCCTGTGATTCTGCTGCTCGTTCGGAAATTGTTGTACCTATGAAGAAGGGGAATAGCTTAATTGGTGTATTAGACTTAGACAGTTCGGAAATTGGTATGTACGATCAAATTGACAGATTTTATTTAGAGCAATATGTCTCATTATTATTAGAAAATATCGGTTAAAATTACGAATGTTGCTTAAAAACACGCTTATTTCATAAATAACACCCTTAATGTGGCTTTTTAATCCGCTTAATGCTACTATATAAGTGTAGTATAAAACATTAATGAGGTGGTTGAATGAATAAAGAAGCGATTATTGTAGGGGAAAGCTATGAGTGCCGTAAAACTGATTTTGCTCGGCCGATCATTGGAGAAGTAATCCGTAAAGAGAGTAACGGCTGTATCGTAAATGTTGAACGATTTTACGGATTGGATGCAGATAAGATTGACCAAGTAAATGGGCAAGTGTTGATCAAATATAGTGAAGTTGCTGGAATCATTTCTAAAGAATGTTTCTTTAGTTAAAAAGACCGTCCTGTTAAAAAAGCACTCAGAATGATTTTCTGAGTGCTTTTTTGATGTGTCATAATAAAACTATTTTGGCCACATTATTTAAATAACGGCACCTTTTTTATTATAAACTATAAAAAAAGAGAATAACGGAGCTAAAATCCTTTTTTAAATGGCTTATTACTTAGAAATAAACGCATGTAACACCCATGACGAACGTGATATCATGGGTGTTTGCTTTATTTTATAGTTTTTCATAGATAAAGGAAGTTAAGTAATTTGCAAATTCAGTTGTAGACAGTTCATCGATATTCAGCATTTGAGCGAAATCATGAGTCATTTTTTGTTTCTGGAGTGCTTGTTCAATAGCTTTCACAATTTTTTGACTTGCTTCAAACCACCCAAGGTGATCTAGCATCATCGTTGCTGACAAAAGTAGAGAACAAGGATTAGCCCAGCCCTTCCCAGCAATATCTGGGGCAGTGCCGTGAGTTGCTTCAAAAATAGCGTGCCCAGTTTTGTAATTAATGTTGGCACCTGGGGAAATGCCTATACCACCAACTTGAGCAGCTAAAGCATCTGAAATATAGTCACCATTTAAATTGGTAGTAGCTACTACTTGATATTTCTCGGGATAAAGCAGAATTTGTTGCAGAAAGTTATCAGCAATTACATCATCGACAATAATCTTTCCTGAAGCCTGGGCATCTGCTAATGCTTTCTCTGCTTTTTCAATTGTTGAATCTGCAGAGATATTTTTATAATGATTCATGGTGAAGGCTTGAGGATAATTTTTTTCAATAAAATCATAACCCCAATTTTTAAACCCACCTTCTGTAAATTTCATAATGTTTCCCTTATGAATTAATGTGACTCGTTTTTTTCCTTGTTCAATCGCATAGTCTAACGCAGCGGCTACCAATCGTTTACTGCCTTCTTGGGAAATCGGTTTGATTCCTAGCGCACTAGTTGCAGGAAAACGAACTTTGGTGACAGAGAACTGGTCTGTCAAAAAATTCATAAGCTTTTCAACTTCTTCGGAATCTTTAGCAAATTCAATACCCGCATACACATCTTCCGTATTTTCACGAAAAATGGTCATGTTCGTTTTCTCAGGTTCCTTCAAAGGTGATGGAACTCCTTTAAAATAGCGTACGGGTCTAACACAAGCGTAGAGATCCAACTCTTGGCGCAAAGTGACATTCAACGAGCGAAAGCCTTCTCCAATTGGAGTCGTTAATGGCCCTTTTATAGCGATCTTATGCTTTTTGATAGCTTCCAGTGTTTCATCTGGAAGCCAAGTACTTTTTTCATTGAAAGCTTTTTCGCCAGCAAGAATTTCTAGCCAATCAATTTTGCGTTCATCCGAATATGCTGAGGAGACCGCTGCATCAACAACTTGTTTTGTAGCTTGCCAGATTTCTGGGCCGATTCCATCGCCTTCAATATAGGGGATGACTGGATTGAATGTGTATGTCATTAAGCTTGCTCCTTTTGCATTTTTTTGTTGATAACAAGTGGTAAAATACCCTGATTTTTCCAATAAGCAATGTCTGCTTCGGAATCGAAACGTAATTTTACTTGGAAGGCGATATCTTTTTCGCCTTTGGCAGTCACGTGAATGATTTGATTGATCTCTGGTTCTGCAGGAAGAGCAAAACTGTAGCTTTCCAAACCGTTCAAACCGAGTGTTTCTGCTGATTCACCTGCAAGATATTCAAAAGGAATAACGCCCATCATGACAAGGTTACTACGATGAATTCGTTCATAACTCTCAGCCAGTACTGCTTTGACTCCTAAAAGATTTGTTCCTTTAGCAGCCCAGTCGCGGGAAGAACCCATGCCGTAATCTTTACCAGCAAGAATAATTGTCCCAATACCTTCGTTTTGATAGCGCATAGCAGCATCGTAAATCGAAAGCTCCTCTCCTGTATTAGAAAGCTTCGTATATCCCCCTGTTGTATCAGGGACTAGTTGGTTTTGAATACGGATATTTCCAAATGTACCACGCATCATTACCTCGTGGTTTCCACGTCTTGATCCAAAAGAGTTAAATTCTTTATAAGTCAATCCATGTTCTTTTAGGTATTTACCGGCAGGTGATTGAAGTCCAATGTTACCCGCTGGTGAAATGTGGTCTGTTGTTACTGTATCTCCGAATTTAGCCAATACTTGGAGATTTATCAATGAATTATTCTTATTTTCTTGATCGAGATTTGTAAAGAAAGGGGGATTAGCGATATAAGTCGACGTATCATCCCAGTCGTAACAATCACCATCTGAGGTTTCGATTTTGTTCCAACGTTCATTTGATTGATAAACATTCTTATATGCTTCTCTAAAATCTTCGGGATTTAAAAAATTATTGATATAATTATTTACCTCTTCTTGAGAAGGCCATAGGTCAGCTAAATAAATTTCTTTTCCGTTAACTTCAGCAAGTGCTTCTTTTGTTAAATCCTTTTTGATAGAGCCAGCTAAAGCATAGGCGATTACTAATGGCGGTGAGGCTAAATAGTTCGCCTTGATTAATGGATGAATACGTCCCTCAAAATTTCGATTCCCCGACAAAACAGCGGAAACAACGAGCTCACTTTCTTTTAAAGTAGTTTCAATCTCATCATCTAAAGGGCCGGAGTTACCAATACATGTCGTGCAGCCATAACCCACAATATCAAAGCCTAGTTTAGCTAAAGGATCTAGCAAGTTGCCTTTTTCTAAATACTGCGTCACAATCTTTGAACCTGGGGCCAAAGAAGTTTTGATAGTTGACGGAACTTTTAGTCCCAGTTCAACCGCTTTTTTAGCTAACAAGCCAGCAGCTATCATGACAGACGGGTTACTAGTATTTGTACAACTAGTAATAGCCGCTAAAGCTAAATCGCCAGTTTCAATAAATTGATCGGTCCCTTGAATTGTTTCTTTCCGAGTGAATTCTTCCGGTGTTAGGCCAAAGCCTTTCGGTCCACTTGGGTTTGTTAACGATGATTCAAAATTGTCAGCGACATCTGCTAACGGAATACGATCCTGAGGTCTCTTAGGGCCAGCGACAGAAGAGTGTACTGTTGACAGATCTAACTCTATGATACGTGTATATACAGGAGTTTCACTTCCATCATAAAATAGTTGATTTTTCTTTGCATACGCTTCGACTAACTCAACTTGCTCGGAGGAACGACCTGTTAAACGAAGGTAGCTTAAGGTTTCTTCGTCAATCGGACAGAAACCGCAGGTAGCACCATATTCAGGTGCCATATTTGCAATTGTTGCTCGGTCGGAAAGACTGAGTGTTTTATAGCCAGAGCCAAAATATTCAACAAATTTACCTACTACTTTTTCATTACGCAGGAGTTCAGTTAAATAAAGTGCTAAATCTGTTGCTGTTGCTCCTGGGCTTAACGTTCCAGTTAATTCTACTCCAATGACTTCAGGAGTAGGAAAATAGGAGGCCTCGCCTAGGATAGCAGCTTCCGCCTCAATCCCTCCGACACCCCAACCCAGTACTCCTAATCCATTAATCATTGTGGTATGAGAATCTGTTCCTTCGAGAGAATCGGGATAAAGTAGATTCTGATCATTTTTTAAAATTACATCTGAAAGATATTCAAGGTTAACCTGATGGATGATCCCGGTCTCTGGAGGAACCACCTCAAAGTTATCAAAGGCTTGTTGGGCCCATTTGAGAAATTGATAGCGTTCGTGGTTTCGTTCAAACTCTTTTTCGGTATTGTAGGATAAACTGTCTTTTGTACCTGCGCAGTCCACCTGTACAGAGTGGTCCACAACCAATGTTACTGGAATTTCAGGGTTGATTACTCTAGGATTTCCCCCTAGTTTAACAACAGCATCACGCATAGCAGCGAGATCCACTACTGCTGGAACACCTGTAAAGTCTTGTAAAACGACTCGTGACGGACGAAAAGGAACAACGCCTGTCGGCTCCTTTGCATTAAAAGCAATTAGATTCTCTAAATCAACCAATTCATTGTGCCGCGCTAAGCTTTCTAGTAAGACTCTTATGCTGAATGGATAATCAGCAATCCTTTTCTGGTAAGCACTGACAATTTCTGAAAGATCGTAGTATGTATAATGTTCGTTATTCACAGTAAGCTCTTTTTTCCAATTCAATACAAAATACCTCCTAATTACGTTATCATTTAAAATCAGATGGGTTTATTATACGAATAAAAAAAAAGAAAGTAAATGAAATTATTAAAAGTATTTCATTTTACGCCAATGGTGTTATAATGTTTCTTAACCCGATTGTAAAATAAAAATGGTTAGGAGGACACAGAGATGTTAGATTTGAACCAAATGGCTGAGGTATGCCGAAAAGAAGATTATTTAGAGGCTTCTTTATATAGGAAACACAATGTTAAAAAGGGTTTGCGTGACCTCGACGGGAAAGGTGTCTTAGCTGGTTTAACCAATATTTCTACGATTCATCCCCAAATTATGGATGGGGACAAGGTCATTTCCAAGTATGGAGAGTTACGTTATCGTGGAATAGATATCAATGAACTAGTCAACGGTTTTGTTTCAGAAGAACGTTTAGGCTTCGAAGAAATCAGTTATTTGTTATTATTTGGTACCTTGCCGACTCAGACAGAACTCTCGGAATTTAGAGCTTTGATTGGCAAAAGACGAACACTTCCTACAAACTTTGTACGTGATGTTATTATGAAGGCGCCATCACATAATATCATGAACATGATGGCTCGAAGCGTTCTAACATTAGGCTGTTATGACAAAAAAACTGATGATGTTAGTATAGAAAATGTGCTGGATCAGAGCTTGTCTCTTATTGCTACATTTCCAATGATCGCGGTCTATTCCTATCATGCGTATAATCATTATACAAAAGGAGATAGTATGTATATTCATCGGCCAGATGAAAATCTTAGCACAGCAGAAGCAATCTTAACAATGTTACGGCCAGATAAAAAGTATACTTTCCAAGAGGCACAGACATTGGATATGGCCCTTGTTTTACATATGGAACATGGCGGAGGAAATAACTCAACGTTTACAACCAGAGTAGTAACTTCCAGCGGGACAGATACTTATTCAACGATTGCAGCAGCATTAGGTTCATTGAAAGGACCTAAACACGGTGGCGCAAATATCAAAGTTACACAAATGATGGAAGATTTGAAAGCGACTGTCAACGATTGTGAAGACGAGAACGAAATTAGAGATTATTTGGAAAAAATACTGAATAAAGAGGCCTTTGATAAACAAGGGCTGATTTATGGGATGGGGCACGCGATTTATGCTGAATCTGATCCGCGCGCAGAAATTTTTAAACGATATGTTGAAAAATTAGCGGCAGAAAAGGGATCAGAAGCATCTGCCGAGTTTAATTTGTACCGCAAGGTTGAACGCTTAGCACCAGAGATTATTTCTGAAAAACGTAAAGTCTATAAAGGAGTCAGTGCGAACATTGATTTCTTCAGCGGGTTTGTCTACCATATGCTCGATTTGCCGCAGGAGTTGTATACACCAATGTTTGCAATCGCTCGGATTGTCGGCTGGTCCGCTCATCGAATTGAAGAACTAATCAACGTACAAAAGATTATTCGTCCAGCTTATATGGAAGTCTCAGAGGATCGTGTGTACCAAGAACTGATCAAACGATAAAAAAACCGTCAGAATATTTCTGACGGTTTTTCTAATCCGTAATTAACCCTAGCTCTATACAAGCATTCCAAATCCCATCATCAGATACTGATGATGTCACATGAGCAGCCCTTTCTTTCAAAGCAGATACGGCATTACCCATGGCAACAGGGAAGCCTACCACATCAAACATAGTGAAATCATTTTCTTCATCACCGAAGGCTAAAGCTTGTTCTGTCGAAATGTTCATGGCGCTACATATTTTCTGAATCCCTTCTGATTTTGTTCCGTTCCTCAAATGAATACTTGCTGCGACAGGAGCTACCTTTTCAGCAATTAGAACAGAGTCTTTGGGTAGCTGGTAATCAATTGTCTCATTCCAAGGAACAAGAAGTTGAACAACATCATTGGGTAATGGATCATGACTTTTTAAAATATTATTCTCTGCAATCTGATGCTTCATTGTTTTATTCGATTCAAAGCAATATAAATTGTGTGGTGTTTCAATCAAGCAGTCAATTTCTCGTTCTTGTAGATGATCTAACACATTATTTAGTAATTTGGGGGACAATACATTTTTGTGAATCATCTTTCCCTGGTAGTGAACACAATTACCATTAGAAGAAATAATGCTACTTACTCCTAAGTCAGAAGCAAATTCATCGATTAATTGGTAGTGCCGCCCCGAAGCTATCACAGGTTCAATATTATTTTCTTTTAGCTGCTTTAGTGCTTTTTTTGCAGAATCCGGAATGCGATCCAGAAAAGATAAGTGATGTGGTAATCGATGGTCCACTAGTGTACCGTCAATGTCAAAAAAGGCCACATGATAATCATTCATACGTTTTCCTCCTTAATGAATTCGATTACACTAATTATAAAAGAAAAAAGGCGATACAGCACGAAACTTTTTAAAACCCTTCTGTTAATGTGAACGTAATGAGTTCGATAGCAAAGTAACTAATGATTTGCATAAAAAAACGTTTAGAAGTATAAAATAAAATTAAAACAATTTCAGCAAAAGGCTAATCTTTCCAATTGCTTAGAAATTCGCTACAATAATAAAAAAGATAGTTGGAGCGTACGAAATGAAAAAAATTACAATCAAAGAGGTTGCCGAAGAAGCAGGGGTTTCTAAAACAACGATCTCTCGATTTTTAAATAATAACTATGGCAATATGTCTAAAGAGACAAAGGAAAAAATAGCGGAAGTAATTGAACGGTTGAATTACCGTCCTAGTAAGCAGGCCCAAGCATTAAAATCAAAACATAGCTATTTGATTGGTGTTGTGGTTGCCGATATTTCTAATCTTTATTCCTCCTTATTATTAAAAGGAATTGGATCGATTCTTGAAAAAAGCGGCTACCAAATGATTATTGTGGATGCTGCAAATTCCGTAAAACAAGAAAAAGAACTTTTGGAAAAACTGATTGATCAAAACGTCGAAGGAATTATTCTACAACCATCCTCACGACAAACGGCCAATTATGATTTCATTACTGAACGAAATATTCCATTACTATTAGTTGATCGACAAACTGAGCCAGAAAAGTGGTCTTCCGTGATGACCAATAATATCGACTCGACACAAGAAGTTATAGAGAAGGCGCTAGCTAAAGGTTATGAAAATGTAGTTGTTATTAGCGAACCCGTACAAGATGTGAGTACCAGAGAACTCCGTTATGAGACGGTTAAGAAAACAATGGAGAAAGCTGGAAAAGGATGGAAGCTGCTTGAAGTAACAGATGAAGATCAATTAACTGAATCTTTGCCACCGATTATCGCTGATACAAGAAAAAATTTACTCTTTGCATCAAATGGCCGAGTTTTAATGGATGTTCTTGCTTGGCTGATCCAACATGGAATCAAAATACCAGAGGATGTGGGAATTACTGGTTTCGATGATTGGAATTTAACAGAGCTTGTTGGACCAGGAATAACGAGTATCGAACAGCCATCTAGAGAAATTGGGAAAATTGCTGGTCAATATTTGATGGATCTGTTAATTAAACGTGAAATACAACAGGAAATTATCGTGCCTTCAGTTATTCGTTGGCGGAAATCAGTTTAATTTAGTTATTTTAAAAAAGATGTTTTTCTAAGATAAGTTATGTTTAGAAACCGATTTCTAAACATAGCTTATTTTATTTTGTTCAAAAAAATGTTTTTTAAAAATGAAACCGTTGACATTATTTGGAAACCGGTTTACTATACGTATATAGAAACCGGTTAACCAATTGAAGGGAAGCGAAATTATGAAGAAAGAAAAATTAGTTCTAAATTTTTTAGTTTTTGCTGATAAAGTTAAAGATGGAGCACTTCAGGCTGATTTATTACAAAAAGCCGCAGACTTAGGATTTACACAGGTTGAAATTAGAAGAGAGTATTTTAGAGATATTAACGAAGAAAAAAATGTTATTGAATCAGAAGCGAAGCGCTTGGGGCTAGACTTGTTTTACAGTGTTCCTGATGAGGTCTATGTTAATGGAAAAATCAATCCTAAGTTAGAACAATATGTGATTGAAGCAAAACAAATGGGTGTTAAGCATATTAAATGGAACATTGGCGACTACAATGGTGAACTCTATCTGAATGAATTGAAAGCGCTTCTTGATAGGGGTATAGCTATTTCAATTGAAAATGATCAAACCCAAACATCTGGAACAATCGCTGCAATTGACACTTATATGAAGGCTGTGACGAAAGCAGGCGTTAACATTGGGTATGTTTATGATCTTGGAAATTGGCGATTTGTTGGAGAAGATGAAAGAGCGGCTGCTGAATTACTAAAAGATTATGTACAGTATATCCATGTAAAGGATGTTCAATTGGTAGACCAAAATCCACAGGCTATTGGGCTTGATCATGGGGAAATTGATTGGCGAAAAGTTTTACAAATTTTACCACAAGACGTTCCTGTCGCAATTGAGTATCCGACAACTATAACTACTGAAATTTTAGAGGCAAAGAAATTATTAGAAGGAAACGGTAAGTAAAAGTGTCTAGATGATAAACTGGCACGTCGCTGTGTTGTGTCGGATTGTCGAAAGGTCAAACAAAATACAACGAATTCATTCATATAGTTTAGGAGGAAGTATTATGACCGAGCAACAAACAAAGATTGATCCAGAAAAATTCGCGTATCATTTTATGGAAACGATTCATCGACCAGAGATTGATAAAGAAAATATGGAAGGTGCCGCAAAAGAAGCATTGGCAGCATACTTGACTGGTTACTATTTAATTCAAAAATTTAATCATATGGAAAATGATTTTTTTGTTGAAGATCATGGGAAACCAATCTCAAAATATCAACGTATCTTAAGTGAGTTAAATAAATATTAGGAGGTGAACCACCGTGGGGAGTGCAATAACTGGAATACTATTAGCAGTAACTTTTATCATCTTTGTTCTTTATGCTATGAAAGGCGGGAACTTAACTGTTGGTTTCTTTGTAATGGCTGTTCTGTGGACAATCATCGGAATGGTTCCCTTTAATACGGCTGTTAAAGAAATCTTTACTGAACCCGTATTGAATTATGGGAAAACAGCTTCATATATCATCTTCGGTTCATGGTTTGGTCGAGTGTTGGTTGATACGGGGATTGCTGGTAGTATCAGTCGCCGTACAGAAAAGGTTGGAAAGAAGAGTCCAGTCTTAGCTACGATTTTAATCGCTCTTGTAATCGCTTTAATATTTACTAGTTCATATGGTGTGGGTTCTGCTATAGCAGTTGGAGTCATTTTATTCCCAATCATGTTTTCAATCGGTGTACCAAAAAATATTGCAGTATCTATTTTTACCATCGCAATTGGTGCAGCGATGTATGTCAATAATGTATTGTTCGTTCAATTTCAAGTTTTTTTTCCAAAAGTTGAATGGGGTCCGCACTATCAACGTTTTGGTTTTGTAGCGATGGGCGTCCAAATGGTGATTTTGATCCTATTTATCTTGTTTAATGCGAAGAAAATTCGAAATGGCAAGCCTGAGATCATTGAAAGTGATAGTGAAGAAGAAATTGTTGAAGTCCCTGTCTGGACCTATGTGTTGCCAGTCATGCCTGTGGCATTAAGTATTTTTGCTAAATGGGATGCAGTACCAGCACTCTTATTATCTACAATTATTGCCTTCGCTGCTACTGGTAATATGAAACGTTACAGCAAATTTGTCACTATGATGAATGAAACCGCTAAACATGCAATTAGTGACATTGCTGGCTTATTGATTATGCTGTTTGTCTTAACGATGTTCCAATCCGCCGCAGTTCATGCAATGAGTGGTTTCACTAGTGTATTCCAAGAGATCATTCCAAGCAGCAAGCTTGTTCTAATCATTATTGTGGCCATTATCGCACCACTTTCGTACTTCAGAGGACCATTGATGTTGTATGGTGCAGGTGCTGCTACTGCGGCAATCTTGGTAGGAACGGGGATGTTTGACCAATACTTCTTATATGGATTGCTAGTTGTACCGTCTATGATGGGGGTATCTGCATGTATTACTCAATCATGGAACTTATGGTCTGTCCAATATGCTGGGTTAGACACCAAAACCTTCCTATTGACGGGAATGCCATGGGCTTGGGCTGCGACTGTTCTAAATTTAGTCGCTGCGTATATCTTGCTGTAACAAATAACTATTAGTTTCATTATTTAAATGACTTGAAAATACATTAAATTTGAAAAGGAGTAATAAACATGAGTGAATTTTTGACTATCGGAGAACCTATTGCATTATTTGGATCGGAAGAGGTAGACAAGTCTCTAAAAGACGCTTGCCACTTTCAAAAATTTCTTGCTGGTGCAGAAGTGAATGTTGCCGTCGGAGTATCACGTTTAGGGCATAGCAGCGAATACATTACACAGGTCGGAAAAGATCCTTTCGGTGAATTTATCATTGACCGCTTGCATGAGAATAAAATTGGAACCGATTATATTTCTGAAACTGCTGATTTTTGGACAGCATTTCAATTAAAGGATCGTGTCAGTCAAGGAGATCCAAGTATTTTCTACTTTCGTAAAGGATCCGCCGCAGCGCATTTTGATCAGGCTGTGTTGGATAAAATTGATTTTTCGGAAGTAAAGATGGCGCATCTATCGGGTATTTTCCCAGCGATTTCAAAAGAAGCGCAAAAAGCGTTCAGGTACTTAATCAATCTATTAGAAAAAAATCAAATTCGAACAACGTTTGATCCTAATCTGCGCCCTCAACTTTGGGCGAGCCAAGAAGAAATGATAACAACAATCAATGGTTTAGCGTCACATGCTGAGATTGTGTTACCAGGAATCAATGAGGGTGAAATTTTAATGGGTAGCCGTGAGCCCGAAGCAATCGCAGATTTTTATCTAAATAATGGTGAGGTTACTCAAACAGTCATCGTAAAATTAGGCACTGATGGCGCATATGTAAAACAGAAAGACGGAACAAGTTATACTGTACCAGGCTTTACAGTTGAAAAGGTTGTGGACACTGTTGGAGCAGGGGATGGATTTGCGGTGGGATTAATCACTGCTTTAATAGAAGAAAAAACATTAGAAGAGGCAGTTGTTCGAGCCAATGCGATCGGTGCGATGGCTGTTCAGTCACCTGGAGATAATGACGGTTACCCAACACCGCAGGAGTTAGAAGAATTTTTACAAAAACAGGAAGTGGAAGCATGAGATTACAAACGGCAATTGACCGTGTCTCAATGGAAGATGCAGTCCATTTAGCGGAACAATTAAATGGTAAAACAGACATTTTAGAAATGGGCACGTCATTAGTGAAGGATTATGGTAATTTAGCGATAGAAAAATTGAGAGAAGCATTGTCAGAAACTAGTTTACTGGTAGACAGTAAAACTATTGATGAAGGTGCTTATGAGTTTACACAGGCATTTCGTCACGGAGCTGATATTGTTACTGCGATGGGGGCAGCATCTGTCGAAACTCTGAGAGCATGCTATGAAGTAGCGGAGCAGGAGAAGAAAACGATGATGATTGATCTGTTAGAAGTTGAAGAGGATAAGATTGAGAAAATCAAGGGCTTTCCAAATGCGATTTACGCGCTGCACCATTCTATTGATCGTAAAGATCAGTTTGATGCAATAGCTAGCGTTGCAGCTTTTCGAAAAAGATTTCCAGAAATTAAACGACTGGCAATTGCGGGTGGCATTGATTTACAGCAGGCAAAGTCTTTAACAGAACAAGGGATTATTGAAATTGTCATAGTAGGATCAAAAATTGCTAAAGCTAAAGATCCTTTACAAGCAGTAAATGAATTTATGGGAGCTGTTCATTAATGAAAACAATCGAAACAATTATGCAAGAAATCAATCAAGTCATGGAATTAGTAGATGAACAAGAATTAGATCAAGCAATGCCACTGATCCAAAAGAACAAACGAGTCTTTGTTATCGGTGCGGGTCGAAGTGGCTTTCAGGCAAAAGGGTTTGCTATGCGTTTGATGCATATAGGCTATACAGATTATGTTATGGGTGAAACAATCACTCCGTCTATTCAAAAAGGGGATACATGGATTGCCATTTCAGGATCAGGAACTACAAAGGGGATAGTGGCAGATACTGAAGCAGCAAAAAAAATGGGCTTGTCTATTATTGTTTTGACAAGTGATAAAGAGTCGCCGTTGGCAAAATTAGCTGATCGAGTGATTGTAGTACCAGGAGCGACTAAAACAGGCGCGGGTGTAAAATCTATTCAACTATTGTCCACACTGTTCGATCAAACGGTACACATCACCTTAGATGCATTAACGTTGAAACTTGCTCAGAGAGATCAAACATCAAATGAAGATGCGCTTCACGAACATGTGAATGTAGAGTAGGTGAAAACAATGAAAAAGCCTGAAGTACTTACACGTATTGAAAAAGCTGGTGTCGTCGCTGTAATAAGAGAAAAATCTAGTGAAGATGCTTATAACGCTGCCAAAGCAGTTGTAAAGGGAGGAATAAAAGGAATTGAAGTAACCTTTTCTGTTCCACAAGCAGCGAAACTAATCACCAACCTGAAAAAAATGGTTGAAAGTGATTCTGAGGTTGTCATAGGCGCAGGGACCGTTTTAGATGCGATAACTGCTCGTTTAGCGATTGAAGCGGGCGCAGAATTCATTGTTAGTCCATGTTTCGATCAGACAACCGCTGAGCTTTGCAACCTATATCAAGTTCCATATATTCCCGGGTGTATGACTGTGACAGAAATGCAGCAGGCAATGAAAAGCGGCTCAGAGCTTGTAAAACTATTTCCAGCTAATAATTTTACACCACAAATGATCAAAGCAGCGAAAGCACCTTTGCCCCAGTTGAATATTATGCCTACTGGGGGCATTAATCTAGATAATTTATCAGAATGGAAACAAGCAGGTGCGGTAGTTGTAGGTGTAGGCGGTAATTTATTTAAGGGTGTAAAAGAAAATGACTTTATTCAGGTAACAAATGCGTCGAAAGAATATTTAAAAAAATGGCAAAATAGCTAATACTTTTTTTGATAGTTTTCTTGTTTATTGAAAAATAGACAAGAAAACTAATTTTTTTATAAAATTAAATAACCAGTGTAATTTTATAGGCGAAATGCATACGCATTTTAACCAAAAATACTTGCAGTTATTTATTCATTTTTGTAAATAAAAATAATAAAATTGTGTTTTATATTCTCCTGGAATCCTTGTAAATAGGCGGAAACATATGATAATATTTCTTTGATAAGGAAATTTATTCTTTAAAGGAGGAAATTATGAATAATTTTGAAGAAGAAATCCACCTGATTCTTGAAAGTAAAAAAGAGCGAATGATTGATATCCGACGTTATTTACACGCGCACCCTGAGTTATCTTTCAAGGAACAAAAAACAGCGAAGTACATTGCTGAGTTTTATCAAGAGTTAGATTGTAAGGTGGAAGAAAATGTAGGCGGTTACGGAGTAGTTGTTGAAATTGACAGTGGAAAGCCAGGGAAGAATGTAGCGTTGCGAGCTGATTTTGATGCGTTACCAATCCAAGAGGAAACAGGGTTGCCTTTTGCATCAGAAAACCCTGGGGTAATGCATGCTTGTGGTCATGACGCTCATACGGCTTATATGCTGATCTTAGCAGAGAGTCTAATCGAAATGAAGAATCGATTGAATGGGAAAATTACAATTCTTCATCAACCGGCAGAAGAAACACCGCCTGGAGGAGCTATCCAAATGATTCAAGATGGTTGTCTTCAAGGGGTGGACCATGTGCTTGGTTGTCATGTAATGTCTGGATTTGATTTAGGAACTGTTTATTATCATGCTGGAGCAACACAAACCGGACGTGCAACATTCAAACTAAAGATCCAAGGGAAAGGGAGCCACGGCTCGATGCCAAATGCTGGAATCGATGCTGTATTAGTCGGAAGCCAAATTGTTGTCAATCTACAAAGTATTGTCAGCAGACGTGTGAATCCATTTGATATGACGACTTTAACTGTTGGGTCCTTTGACGGAAAAGGTTCTGCGAATGTTCTGAAAGATGCTGTTTTTCTTGAAGGGGACATTCGCATGATGAATGAGGCGAGTCGATCAACTGTTAAAGAGGCTTTTGAAGCTGTGGTTAAAGGTGTTTGTGAAGCTTATGGTGCTTCTTTCGAGCTAGATTATGTTGACGATTATCCAGTTTTGATGAATGATCCAGACTTGACTGGTTTTGTTGCAAACTGCTTAAAGGAACATTCTTTTACAGAATTAAAAAATGTTATTGACAGTGGACCAATCGCACCTTCTGAAGATTTTGCCTATTATTGTCAAGAAAGGCCTAGCTGTTTCTTTTATATAGGGGCAACAGGAGAAGGACAAACTGCTTATCCTCATCACCATCCCAAATTTGATATTGATGAAGCGTCTATGCTGATTGCTGCTAAATCAATGGCGACTATTGTTTCAGGCTATTTTAGTCAGGAGACTTAGTTATGGGGGATAAAAAGATTTTCTACGGATGGAAAGTTGTCATCGGATGTGTATGTATTACCGCGACAGTTGTTCCGATGGTTATGTCATTAGCTAACGTTTATCTTCTATCTGTCACAGAAGATATGGGGATTTCTCGCAGTGCTTTTACTTTAGTCAATACCATCACACAATCGATGGGTATAGTATTTTCTCCATTTGTGGCACGAAAATTGGCAACTGGAAATCTAAAAAGGATTCAAACGATCGCGTTACTGTTATTCATTGCGGCATATTTTAGCTTTTCATTTGCCACAGCTGTTTGGCAACTATATCTATTGGCAATTGTATTGGGAGTTGCTTACACAAGCAGTACACTGATTCCTGTAAGTATGATTATTACGAACTGGTTTGAGGAAAAGCGTGGATTGGCGATGAGTATTGCTATGGCAGGTATAGGATTGGGGGGCTTCATTTTTAGTCCCGTATTGAGCTACCTGTTAGCAAATTTCGGCTGGCGTGCTTCCTATCGAATTATCGCAATTCTATTGTTGGTCATTACCATTCCCGTCTCATTGTTTGTGCTGAAAAAAACGCCGGCGGAAATGGGCTTACAGGCTTATGGTGCCAGTGATAAGTCCATTCAAGCGGAAAGGGCTGAAAGCAAAGAAACGCTAAAGATCAATCAACTAATCAAACAGCCGATCTTTTTAATGCTGGTGATTGGTATTTTCTGTAATGGGTTGCTGAATTCTGGATCATTAGGGCAGTTTCCGCCGGCTCTTGAAGAAATGCATGGGGTAGTTGTAAAATCCTCTATCATTTCGTTGTATTCTTTAGTCGGAGTTTTTGGGAAATTAATATTAGGCTGGATTGACGATCGGTTTGGAACAGTAAAAAGTACAATATTTGGATGTGGCTTCATGACATTAGCTTTTATTTTGTTACTAAATGGGCATCAGATTGTGATGGTCTATCTGATGGCAGTCTGTTTCGGATTGGGAACACCTATTGGAACCGTATCGCCACCACTAATTACGGCTCGTATTTACGGCAGAAAACATTATGCTGACGTTTATGGATTAATTAGTAGTATTTCACAGGTTGGCTTAACATTTGGTTCTTTATTGATAGCGAATATCTATGACAAAACAGGTTCCTATCAAACAGGTTGGCAATTACTGATTGCTTTAACGATTATTACAATGATCACTTGGATATTTTCAATGCAAATACCGAAAAGAAAAGGCAATACCTTAGAAGCCGAATAGTAAAACAAATACCCTTCAAACATCGTAACAGTGTTTGAAGGGTATTTGTTTTACTCAATTTGAATTACTTTTACTCCGGCATTCATGATTTCGCTCAATCTTTTTTGTGAGCAAAATTGATCGGTTATCAAGTAATCAAAGACAGATATATCCGCAATTTTGAATTTTGAGGTCAGTCCGATTTTTCGATGATCAGCAACTAGAATTTTACATCTAGTTGTTTTATTGATCATCATTTCATTAATAGTAGACTCATTTAGGATTTTAGTTGTTACCCCATCTTCTACGCTGACACCGCTGCATCCGATGACACAAACATCTGCATTCATTGAAGAGATTGTATTTAATGCAATATCACCGACTAATGCTTCTTTTGGAAATCGCATTTCTCCCCCTGTCAGAATATAGCTGCAATTATCTTTGTGAGGGGAGTAATTGACTTTTACATTGTTGGTAACAATCGTTAGATGATTGGAATGAATAAAGTCTAAGGTTTTTAATGCGGTCGAGCTTGAATTAATGAATAGTGTATCGTAATCGTTAATATATTTACTAGCTTCTCTTGCAATCGCTTGCTTGATTCTTTCTGGACCAGATTGATCAAAGTCGGTCTTATTATCATAATTGTAGGAGCAGTAACCATAATTACGGATAATATCGTTCTTTTCTTCCAATAAGTTTAAATCTCTCCGAATCGTACTAATCGATACGCCTAAAGACTGCGCCAGTTCAAGAGTCGTCATTTTTTCCGATTGCTGGAGTAGCTCTAGAATCTCTTTTTGACGTTTATCGATATTTATGAGTGAGTTCTTCATTGTTTTACCTCCTATAGGACACTTAGTCTGTATAAATGATTTTAATCATCGAGAAGTTCGTTTAAAATTCTTTAACCGCTTACATTATACTAAGAAAATCATTAAAAATGGAAAGAAAATCATATAAAGAGTAGAAAGTCATATAAAAGGGTTTTCATAGCTTCGAAAACACTTTAAGCTTTAAATGTAAGTCATAACAAACATATGTGAGGAGCAATCATAATGAGTAAAAACATCAATGAAGTTACTAAAGAAAGCTGGGTATTAGATACCTTTCCCGAATGGGGAACATATTTAAATGAGGAAATTGAATCAGAAGTAGTTAAAGAAGGAACTTTCGCTATGTGGTGGTTGGGCTGTACAGGAATTTGGCTGAAGAGCCATGAAGGAACCAATATCTTGTGTGACTTATGGTGTGGAACGGGGAAACGTAGTCATGGTAACGGTATGATGAAAAAAGGCCATCAAATGATGCGAATGAGCGGTGTACAAAAGATGCAGCCTAACTTACGAACACAGCCATTTGTCATTGATCCGTTTGAAGTGAAAAATGTCGATGCTCTTGTCGTAACACATATCCATTCCGATCATCTTGATATCAATACAGCGGCGGCAGTTCATCAAAATTGCCCAGAAGCAAAATTTGTTGGCCCAACAGAAGTCGTTAACACTTGGTTGAAATGGGGGATTCCAAAAGAAAAGACAATCATTGTAAAACCAGGAGATAAAGTCAAAATCAAAGATATTAATGTAGTGGCTTTAGAAGCCTTTGACCGGACGGCCTTAGTAACTTATGAAGACCCAGAAGTAACATTAAAAGGGAAAGTACCGCAAGACATGGATCAAATCGCTGTGAACTATCTATTCGAAACATCTGGCGGCAATCTTTACCATGCAGGAGATTCACATTATTCAAATATGTTTGCTAAGCATGGAAATGAACACCAAATTGATGTTTGTCTTGGCGCCTATGGTGAAAATCCACGAGGCATCACCGATAAGGTAACTTCTGTGGATATGCTTCGGATGGCGGAATCGCTCAATGCAAAAGTGGTTATTCCAGTTCATTACGACATTTGGGCGAACTTCATGGCAGATCCAAAGGAAATCACTGAAATATGGAAATTCAAAAAAGACCGATTGAAATATGATTTTAAGCCATATATTTGGCAAGTTGGCGGGAAATTCATTTATCCAACAGATAGAGATGATCTTGAATTTAACTTCTATCGCGGTTTTGAAGATGTCTTCTCAATAGAAAATGACACGCCATTTCCATCATTCCTATAGAAGAAAGGAGCAGCAACATGCTTAAATATTTTTTTGATAATGAACTAATCAACTATTCCGAAAAAGAAATAACGGATTGGCGAGAGGCGATTGCTGAAAGCTGCCATTTATTGTTGGAGAAAAAGATTATCAGTCAAACCTATGTGGATGAAATCATACGCTGTGTAGAAGAGCATGGTCCTTATATAGTCATTGTTCCAGGAGTAGCAATGCCACATTCTTCTGAGGACAGCGAAGGGGTTTTTGGAACAGCGATCTCATTTACGAAAATGAAGAAGCCGATTCAATTCGATAGTAAAGACGAAGAAAAAGCTGCTATTTTATTTTTTACCCTAGCCGCAAAAAATGCTGAAGAACATATGGAAAATATTCAGAACTTGTCTGAATTACTGATGACAGAAGGTCTAATAGAGCGTCTTGTTGCGACAAATTCGATCGAAGATTATCAAACTGTGATGCAAGAGTATAACTTATAGGAGGAAGAAGTAATGGGGGACTTTTTGTTAAGTATTTGGACATATTTTGCAACAAACATTTTGACACAGCCAGCTTATCTGATCGGATTTATTGTGCTGCTGGGGTATATCTTACTGAAAAGGCCGCTTTATGAATGTGTCGCGGGCTTTTTAAAAGCAACTGTTGGCTACTTTATTTTAACTGTTGGATCAGGTGGCCTAGTAAATAACTTTCGCCCAATCTTAGTTGGATTAAAAGAACGCTTTAACTTAGATGCAATGGTAACCGATCCATACTTTGGACAAAACGCAGTGGATGCTGGGCTGATGGAAACCTTCGGCCGAACATTTGGAGACGTTATGATTTTACTATTGATCGCTTTCGTTATGAATATTTTATTGGTTCGTTTCCAAAAATACACGAAATTACGCTCCGTTTTTACAACAGGAAATGTGCAAATTCAACAGTCGGCCACTGCCTTTTGGATATTATTGTTCTGTTTTCCAGATTTAGGAAGAATTCAAGTGTTGATCTTTATGGGATTAATTTTAGGCTGTTACTGGGCAGTTGCTTCAAACTTGACGGTAGGAATTACACAGGAATTAACGGAGGGGGCAGGTTTTGCTGTTGCTCATCAACAAATGTTTGGGATTTTTATCTTCGCAAAATTAGCTGAATGGATGAAAAAACGGGATGAGAAGAAAAATAAAGCTGAAAAAATGGATAAAAAGTTAGAAGATATTGAATTGCCAGGTTTTTTATCAATCTTCAATGAAAATATGGTAGCAACTTCTTTACTGATGCTTTTCTTTTTTGGAATCATTTTATTGGTGTTAGGTAAGGATTACTTAATTCAGGCAGAATTCATGCAAGAAGGTCAAAGCTTCCTATTCTATATTATGACTACATCGCTGAATTTTGCTGTTTATCTGGCTATCTTGCAATTAGGAGTACGGACTTTCGTTGATGAACTGACTCAATCTTTCCAAGGAATTTCCAATACGATTTTGCCAGGTGCAGTTCCTGGGATTGACGTGGCTGCTACCTTTGGTTTTGGTTCACCTAATGCAGTGACAATTGGTTTCTTGTTTGGTGCTTTAGGCCAGTTCTTAATGATCGGATTGCTAATTCTATTAAAATCTCCAACAATTGTTATTGCAGGATTTATCCCGTTATTCTTTGATAATGCAGTAATTGCTGTTTTCGCAAATAACCGTGGAGGGTTCAAAGCCGCTTGTCTATTTCCGTTTCTTTCGGGGATTATCCAAGTCGGAGGGTCGGCGCTATTTGCAACTTGGATCGGCATGTCAAAATACGGCGGCTATATCGGAATGTTTGACTGGGCGACAGCTTGGCCAGTATTTACAGTCATCATGAAAGTCTTAGGTTATATTGGAATCGCTATCGTTGTGGTGGGGCTACTGATCATTCCGCAACTGCAATATCGGAAAAATCCAGATGGCTACTTTATGATTGTGGATGATTACGAACAATATGCAGAGAAATATCAAGAGCAAAATTAATAAAAAAATAAATTGTTAAAACGAATAAGGAGGAAGTAATAATGAGAATTTTAGTATCTTGTGCGAACGGGTCTGGTACTAGCTTGATGATGATGAGAAGTGTGGAAAAGGCAATGAAGGAATTGAATGTGCCAATCACAAAGATTCACCATTGTGCGATTTCTGAAGGGAAAAGTTCTGCAACGCAATACAATGTCGTTTTTACTCCAGTAAATTTTTTAAATATGTTTACTCAAGCAGAAAAAAAAGGTGTGACAGTAATCGGAATTAAGAACGTAATGTCCGCTAAAGAAATCGGAGAAAAATTTTCGGAATCAGAGTTATATCAAAAAACTAAGTAGAAGAGGAATTTCATAATGAGTAGACCAAATTTACAAATAGCATTGGATCATAATGATTTAGAGCACGCATTAGCAGATATTTTTAAGGTAGGAGCTGTCGTTGATATTATTGAAGTAGGCACGATCTTGTGTTTACAAGAAGGACAAAAAGCAATTCGCTGTATTCGTGGAATGTTTCCAGAAAAAAAATTAGTCGCTGATACCAAATGCGCGGATGCTGGTGGAACAGTTGCGAAAAATGTTGCGAAGGCTGGGGCAGACTTCATGACGGTTATCTGCTGTGCGACGATTCCGACGATGAAAGCAGCGAAAAAAGAAGTGGAAGAATTACAAGTAGAGCTGTATGGGGATTGGACCTACCAGCAGGCCGAAGCTTGGCGTGAGATGGGAATCAAACAAGCGATTTACCATCAAAGCCGTGATGCTTTGCTATCTGGTGAAACTTGGGGCGAAAAAGATTTATCCAAAGTCAAAAAGTTGATTGAAATGGGCTTCAACGTTTCAGTTACTGGTGGGTTAGATGTAGATACATTAAAACTATTCGAAGGAATTGATGTGTACACCTTTATCACAGGACGAGGAATTACAGCGGCTCCCAATCCAGTACAAGCCGCTCAAAACTTCAAGGATGAAATCATTCGAATTTGGGGGCAATAAAATGGCTCAAGTCGGAATTTACGAAAAAGCCTTACCTCAAAATATTTCATGGAAAGAACGTTTTTACTTGGTAAAGGAAATGGGCTTTGATTTTATAGAAATGTCCATCGATGAAACCGATGAACGATTGGCGCGTTTAGACTGGCCTGAAGAAAAAATTGCGGAGCTGAGAAACGATATGTTCGAGACAGGCGTGCGAATTAATTCTATTTGTCTAAGTGGACATCGTCGTTTTCCTTTTGGCTCTTCTGATCCAAATAAGCAAAAAATCGCAAAAGAGATTATGAGTAAAGCCATTCAATTAGCTCACAATTTAAGTATTAATGTTATTCAAGTAGCAGGATACGACGTATACTATGAAAAAAAATCCATAAGTTCTAGGGAAGACTTTATCGCAGGAATGAAGGAAAGTGTGAAGGAAGCGTCAAATTACGGTGTGATTCTCTCTGTTGAAATTATGGATGATCCTTTTATGAACTCTATATCAAAATTTTTAGAGATTAAAAAACAAATCCATTCACCTTACCTTCAAGTGTATCCAGATTTAGGTAATTTATCTGCTTGGCCGGAAAATGATCCAGCTCGAGAATTGGAAAAAGGAATCGACTGTATTACGTCCATTCATTTGAAGGATACCTATCCTGTAACCGAAGATTCCAGTGGACAGTTTCGGGATGTTCCATTTGGGGAAGGCTGTGTCGATTTTCTAGGGTTATTAAGAAATTTGAAACGACTAGAATACGATGGGACGTTTCTAATCGAGATGTGGAGTGAAAAGAGTCAGGATTTTGTGACGGAAATTCAGCAAGCGAAAAGATATCTTTATGCAAAATTAAGGGAGGCAGGCTATGATGTCGCGTAATGAAGTCATTGCCGCAATGAAACAGCGAGTTTTTGAGGCGAATTTAGAACTGCCTCAATACGGCCTAGTCAAATTAACTTGGGGCAATGTCAGTGAAATCAATCGGAAACTAGGGATCATTGTGATCAAACCAAGCGGAGTAAAATACGAAAAAATGCAGGCAGATCAAATGGTCGTTACGGACTTAGCCGGACATGTGTTGGGTAAGGGAAGTCTTAATCCATCATCTGATTTGCCAACACATGTGGTGCTATACCAAGCATTTGAAAAAATCAATGCCATCGTTCATACTCATTCAACAAACTCGGTCATGTGGGCTCAAGCTGGACGTGATCTGCCAGCTTATGGAACGACGCACGCGGATGCTTTTTATGGTAGCATTCCCTGTACACGTCAGCTAACGGAAGCAGAAGTGAAAGAAGCGTATGAAGTAAACACTGGACAGGTAATTGTTGAGACATTCAAGAAAAGGAAAATCCATTCAGATGAAGTACCTGGGGTGTTAGTTTATGGGCATGGTCCATTTACTTGGGGCGATTCACCGATGAAAGCAGTGGAAAACAGTTTGATTTTGGATGAAATTTGTCTGATGGCGAAGGAAAATGAAAAAATCAATCCAGGCATCTGTGAGATTCCACAGTATTTGCTAGATAAGCATTATTACCGTAAGCACGGAGACCATGCATATTACGGGCAAGGTTAAGCAAAGTAGTCAAACCGCTCTCTTTTTTATTGACGAGTGGTCAAATTATCTCTGAGATTGACAAGTCGTAGTTTCTTTGCTATTTTATTAACAATCAATGAAACGCGATGAGAAAGAAAGTAAATTAATTCAATCTGCGAAAGAGAGTTCCTGTTTGGTGAGAAGGGATGCAGCTTGGTTATTTGAAAATGGCTTTTGAGCGGATTTCCCGAATGTTTAAGGAAATACGGATGCCCCCGTTAACAAGGCACAGTCTCCAAGAAGTTGATTTTTTTGGGTACTGATTGAGGTGAAGTCTGTGAGGATTTTACGAGTAAAGGTGGTAACGCATGTTCATGCCCTTAGCAATTTTTTTGCTGAGGGCATTTTTTGTGTCTGCTTTTTTGTTAAGGTGACGATCTTAACAACTAAAAGAACTTACAAGACGAGCTTTAAAATGATGTAAAAGTGGAAGGTGGAAGATTTATGGCAGGATTTTTAGTGGTACAGACGGATTTTGGATTGCAAGACGGTGCGGTTAATGCAATGTATGGAGTGGCTTATCAGGTGGATCCGACATTGAATATTAATAATTTAACGCACGAAATCGAACCCTATAATATTCATGATGCTAGCTATCGATTATTGCAAGCAGTTACTTATTGGCCGGCAGGAACAGTATTTGTCTCAGTGGTTGACCCTGGAGTAGGTTCAACCCGTCGCAGTGTCGTTGCAGAGCTGAGAGGCGGACAATACGTGATCACCCCAGATAATGGTACATTAACATACTTAGCACAGTACGTGGGGATCAAAGAAGTTCGTCAAATAGATGAGGAGTCGCAACGCTTGCCGGGATCCTCTGAGAGTCATACATTTCATGGCCGTGATGTTTACGTTTATAATGGTGCGCGGCTTGCTAGTGGGAAGGTTAGCTTTGCAGAATTAGGAACCGTGATTCCTGTAAGTGAGTTAGTGACTTTTCCTTTGATTGCCCCCACACAAATTGAAAGTAAAATTATCGGTACGATAGATATCACGGATATTCGCTTCGGTTCACTATGGACGAACATTCCTGTGGACTTTTTCAAAAACTGGCAGATTGAATATGGACAAAGCTTGCTAGTAAAAATATACTATCAAGGTGTGGTTCGTTATCAGGATGAGGTTGTTTTTGGGCGTTCCTTTGCTCAAGTCTCTCCAAAAGAAGCGGTCTTATATATTAATTCATTATTAAATGTTGGTTTAGGGATTAATCTGGACTCGTTTTCTACAGTTTATAAAATAGGAACGGGCAATGATTGGACGATTGAGCTAACAAAAATTTAGCGAATATAGCACAAAAAATGAAAAAGGGGTAAAACTATGAATAAGAAATTTACAGTAAAACACATTGTAGCAATTGGTATCGGTGCGGCAGTCTTCTTCATTTTGAAGCGATTTGTGACGATTCCTACAGGGATTCCAAATACGGATATTGCAACAGCCTATCCTTTCTTGGCGCTATTAGGTGTAGTATACGGACCAATTGTTGCCGGTTTAGCAGGCTTCATCGGACATGCTTTAGGTGATTTAACGACGTATGGCGCCTGGTGGTCATGGATCGTCGCTTCAGGTATTCTGGGTGTTTTCTTCGGACTCTTGGCAAAACGTATTCCGATCGAACAAGGAATTTTCGGTAAAAAAGAAATCGTGACTTTTTTGGTTGGTGAAACGATCGCAAACCTAGTGACCTGGGTTGTTATTGCACCCATTGGAGATATTTTGATTTATGCAGAAGCACCGAGCAAGGTTTTCACTCAAGGCGTTGTTGCGGGTATTACAAATTCTGTTGTTACGGGAATTATAGGTTTTATTCTATTAAAAGCTTACGCACAGACAAAAACTAAAAAGGGAAGTTTAAATAAAGAAGCTTAGAACGTGAGGAAATAAAATGATCGAGTTTCGTGATTTTACGTTTCAATATGACAGTCAAGCTGAACCTACCTTGAAAAACATCAATTTGTCAATTAAACAAGGTGAAAAGATATTAATCATGGGTCCTAGTGGTTCAGGGAAATCGACGTTGGGAAAGTGTTTGAATGGGATCATTCCCCAAAATGAGAAGGGCAGCTTTACCGGCAGCTTGAGTATCAACGGCCAACTATTCAGCGAGGCATCAATTTATGATCTTTCGCTGGATGTTGGTACGGTGCTCCAAGATACTGACAGTCAATTTGTCGGCTTGACTGTTGCCGAAGATATTGCGTTTTCTTTAGAGAATGAGATGGTCGAGCAGGAAGCCATGCGTCAAGCGGTAAAATATTGGTCGGAAAAGACCCATCTACTGGCACAGCTTGAAAAACGTCCGCAGGATCTTTCTGGTGGACAAAAGCAGCGGGTGACGATGGCAGGTGTTCTGATCGATGAGACACCAATTCTTTTATTTGATGAACCTTTAGCAAATCTTGATCCGCAAACAGGCTATGAAGCGATTCAAATGATTGATCAACTATACTTGTCACAAAAATTTACGACAATTATCATTGAACACCGTTTGGAAGAAGTATTGGCTGCGCCAATTGATCGTGTTGTTTTGATGGATGAAGGAAAGATTATTGCGGATATGACACCAACGGAATTGCTAAAAAGTGATTTGTTAGCGACATATGGTATTCGTGAGCCACTTTATATTTCCGCGTTAAAACGTGCAGGTATTTCATTAGAAGGTTTCCCTGATTTAACGCAAGTAGATCAATTAGTTTCACCGGAGATTTCTGCAGCTTTAGCGAAATCGCAAGGGAAGTTTAAAGCAGTTGAAAAATCAAAAACACCCTTATTGTCCATAAATAATCTTTCATTTAGTTTTGGAAATGAAGAAGTCATCAAAAACATGGATCTTACGCTCTATCAAGGTGAAATGGTCAGTCTAGTAGGACATAACGGTGCTGGAAAATCCACTCTTTCTAATTTGATTACCGGCTTTTATCCTCTTCAGACAGGACAACTCCTGTGGAAGGGACAAGCTATTGCAAATGAGAGCATCAAGGAACGGGCGGATAAAATTGGTTACGTATTGCAAAACAGCAACCAAATGTTGTCTAAAAATATGATTTTTGAGGAAGTGGCTTTAGGATTAGAAAATCGTGGAGTTGCGCCTGATAAAATTCAAGAGAAGGTATTTGATACCTTGAAAGTCTGCGGACTCTATGAGTTTCGTAACTGGCCAATCTCAGCGTTGAGTCACGGACAAAAGCGTCGGGTAGCGATTGCTGCCATTTTAGTACTGGAGCCAGAACTGTTGATCCTTGATGAGCCGACAGCCGGGCAAGATTATTACCATTATAATGAAATGATGACGTTCTTGCGAAAGTTGAATCGACAAGGAATAACGATTTTGATGATTACACATGACATGCACTTAATGTTAGAACATACAAAACGGACGCTTGTCTTGAAGGAAGGCCAGTTGATTGCTGACGAAACACCTGCGGATGTTCTATCTTCAGCAAAGCTTGTTGCCTCGGCGAGTTTGCGTGAGACCAGCTTGTACACGTTGGCGCAAAACAATCATCTAACGGATGCAACTGGCTTTGTGTCGGCATTTATCCAACATGAGGAGGGGCCTTATGGCAGGAAATAATCTAATTGGCTATTTGCCAAAAACGACACCGATCCATCAGCTTAGCGGATTTTCGAAATTATTATGCTTTTTGATGATTTCCGTGGTTGGAATGATTTCCTATGATACGCGATTCTTACTCGCGCTTGCAATCTTTTCAGTGATTCTATTCAAGACAGCAAAAATCAGCTATCGGGAGATTTCTTTTGTGGTGAAGTTTATCGCCTTCTTTTCAATTCTGAATCTACTGACAGTTTATCTATTTGCTCCAGAATATGGTGTAACCATTTATGGAACACGTCATGTAATTTTAGAAGGCATCGGCCGCTATACACTTACTCAAGAACAACTGTTTTACGAATTTAATTTATTGATAAAATATTTTGTCACGATCCCACCGGGGTTGATTTTTATTCTAACGACCAATCCAAGTGAACTAGCTTCAAGCATTCATCGAGTTGGCGGGTCTTATAAGATTGCGTACGCCTTTTCTTTGGCACTACGTTATATCCCAGATATTCAAGAAGACTTTCGAACAATTTCTAAAGCCCAACAAGCTCGCGGAAACGAACTTTCTAAAAAGGCTTCCTTGGTGAAACGGGTGAGGGGAAATTTAACGATCGCAATCCCATTGATTTTTTCTAGCTTGGAACGAATTGAAACGATCTCTTCGGCTATGGAGCTACGTCGTTTTGGAAAGAAAAAAAGTCGAACATGGTTGTTGGCTAAGCCTTTGAAGCGAAATGATTATTTAGCCTTAGCAATGGTCCTTTTTTTGTGCTCTGCGGGAATTATTTTGCTTTTTGTCAATGGTGGACGATTTTACAATCCTTTTCGTTAAAAAAACGGGCTCTTCGTCAAATCGTGTTGGTGGAGACAAATCTGAATAAAATTTAGTCCGGTATGCGGTGCGAGTTGTGCACCGCATACTTTTTTACTTTTCAAAGATCAATCCTTGCTGTAAATAAATCCGTGCTCTGAAGTTGTAGAAATTACGATAGCCAAATGCGATCCGCTTAATCAATTTGATTTTGTTGTTTAGTCCTTCTGTTGCTCCATTTGAAAGTTTCACTTTAAACGCATTGGCGATACCAGAATGATAGCGATAAAAGATCTGGAATTTCTTTTTGAATGCTTTAGGAAAGGTAGGGTCTATGTGTTTCAGTGTTTCTTGAAATCCTTCATTATCACGTTTATTGAAATAATAACGCAATAGTTGGACAAAGTGATAGGCTTTTCGTAGTTCTTCGCTGTAGCTCAGGAGTTCATCAATCACTTCTGTCTGGCTCATTTCCTTTTTGAACAGCCGATGATAGTGGCGTTTGAGCGGCTCCAGCTTATCTGAATCTTTGAGCAGTAGTTTCCAATAGCGTTTTAGCCGACGGTATTTCTTTTGATCTTCTGAACGAGAGGTGCGAAAACGATTCATGATTTGTACGCGCAATTGATTGAAATTCCGATTGATGTGCTGCACGATATGAAAGCGGTCCGTGACGATTTCCGCATTGGGAAAGACCTTTTTTAGTAGCTGATTGTAGCTGGCGTTCATATCCATGACAAGGTATTTGACGTTTAGCCGTGCTTTTCTGGGAAAGCGCATGAAGTATTGTGTGAGCTTAAATAATCGGCGATCCTCAAGGATGGTAAACAATTTGTTTGTCGTTCCATCAACACAGATAAAGCTCATCGATCCAGCGACAGATTTCATGGATTTGAATTCGTCCATACATAAGACAGTGGGCAAGTATTTTTTGTTTGGTTGATAGTCCTTCGTCGCTTCTCGTAAGATCCGCGTGATGGTACCGTCAGAAACAAAGAATTTCTTTGCGATTAATTTGCGAGATTGATTTTCGAATAGCTCCATGAGTATCGCATGTTTCAGTTCTTTCGTTAGTTGGTGGTGATCATCGACTAAGTCGGTTTTGGCAGAAAACGTTGTGCCGCAAGCATGGCACAAGAAGCGAGATCGTTTCAATTCTAAGATGGTTAGCTTTTCTTTGACTTTTAGCATCTGAGAACGGGTCGTATAGGAACCATTGCGAATGATTTCTAAGGAGCCGCAGTTTTCACAACGACTAGGAAAAGTGATTAGTTTTCCTTTAATAAATTGGGCTTGAACCCCTTTGTATCTTCTTTCTTCGAGCCAATCGTCATCGAAGTGAAAGTGTTTGTCTGTTAATCCAAGTAAATTTCTAGTATGATTATCCATAGAGGGACTCCTTTGGTTAGGTTGGTTTTAGAAGGCTAAATCTTACCAAACGGTAGTCTCTTTTTGATTTGAAGACAAGTAAAAAGTGCTGGCAGAAAATCGGGTTCGATTTCCCACCAACACAAAATATTATAGAACCAAAAAACGAAGCCCTCTATTCAATTATGAGGGCTTCGTTTTTTTATATATTAAATGCTTTTGATTTTGTAAATCTATTTTACTTAACTATTCAGCACGATTCGCAATTCCTGGAATGAATTTCAAACAGTAAAGAGCACATATTCCGACAACGATATAAATAATTTTAGCAAGAATCGCTGTACTTCCACCAGATATCGCAGCAACTAAATCATATTCAAAAAGACCTACTAATAACCAATTAATTCCACCGACAATTAACAAAATAAGCGCGATAATATCAAGGTATTTCATCTGTAACCCCTCCTTTCTGATTGGTCTAACCGTACCATAGTTGTTTATCCGTCCCTACTTATATGCTCAAAATAGAATTATTTTTATTTT
This sequence comes from Enterococcus sp. DIV0170, assembly GCF_051710765.1. Lineage (NCBI taxonomy): Bacteria > Bacillati > Bacillota > Bacilli > Lactobacillales > Enterococcaceae > Enterococcus > Enterococcus sp. DIV0170. Next base: position 1,941,898 of record NZ_JBIOLG010000001.1, on the reverse strand, counting down.
ATTAGATGAAAAATAACGTTAATCAAATTAGAATAGTTCCGCATGATAAGAAAAAGCCCATTTACTTAATAAAACGAACGATTTTTAAGAAAACTACCTATCTTTATACTCAGCGCGTATAATAGAAGTATGCAAAGTTGTCCAAGGAAAGGGAGCGAGCTGAATGTTGAATCCATTTATCAATCCGGGTCTGGAAATTGCTTTAAAAGAACTTTTTCGCGACAATGTCTCAACAGAACAAGTGCATCCAGCAGTCGCGACCGATATACGGAAGGAACGTTTGATTGTATATGTATACCCAGAATCGATAGAATTCGTGTTTGTTGAGTTGGAACAAGAGGTTTTTGATCAAGGGAAGTAAAGGTGGTATTGAAAACTCGGTTCAAGTGCTGCATCTTTTAATAAATTAAAAAAAGGTCCCAATGCTTCAGTACTTAGCATTGGGGCCTTTTCTGTGGTTTTAGGATTATGGAGACGGCGGGAGTCGAACCCGCGTCCAAACATATCGACACTTAAAAATCTACGCTCATAGTCATACTATTTGAATTTCGCTTTGTCCTCTGCCGCATGACAGGCCGCGAACATTGCTAGTCTGATGAACTCTTTTTCAACTTGCAGACGGAAAGTTGAAACGTATCCCACTTAGAATAGGACCCTTACTCGAGCACATGGGCGATACCGAGAGGATCTACGCTAACTGTTTTTAGGCAGCTAAAGCGTAAGAGTTATTGTTTTCTTTAGCAGTTATATTTAACTGTAACGTTTTTACGTAGACGTAACCTACGAAGCGCAATTCAAGCTCAAACTATGCCTGTCGAATCCGTAACGTCCCCCTAGTAAATATTTTTATTGCAGAAAAAAGTATACCATTCCGTTATAAAAAAAGCAAAGAAGTAAATGAGAAATGAAAAAATTTGTATGAATTGCTGAAAAAATTGAAGAAAAAGCAAATTGTTGGTGAAGATACAGGTAAGGTAATGGTTGAAAAAAATGAAATAGAGTATACTAAGAATGAGAATTAGACGATATCAGGGGGTTAGACTATGAATATTTTAATGATCGAAGACAATGAATCGGTCTCCGAGATGATGCAAATGTTTTTCTTAAACGAAGGCTGGGAAGCTGAGTTTAAGTATGATGGACAAGAAGGATTAGACGCGTTTAAGGCAGACCCTGAAAAATGGGATATGATTACATTGGATTTAAACTTACCAACGATGGACGGGATGGAGGTCGGACGTGAGATTCGAAAAATCTCGAAGACCGTACCCATCATTATGTTAACAGCTAGGGACTCTGAAAGTGACCAAGTTATAGGTTTGGAAATGGGTGCAGATGATTATGTAACCAAGCCATTCTCACCGCTGACTCTGATTGCGCGAATTAAAGCGTTGCATCGTCGCAGCGAACTGACTGCTGAACCGCAAAAAGAGGGAGTATCTAGTAATGAAAGCTTTGATATTCAGACAGATCACTTCAAAATGAATTTGAAAACACGTGAAGCCTATTTAGATGGGAAAACTATCGAAGGATTAACGCCAAAAGAATTTGATTTACTGTACACGATGGCGAAGAAGCCGCGTCAAGTGTTCACTCGTGAGCAGCTGCTGGAGCTAGTTTGGGATTATCAATATTTTGGTGATGAACGGACAGTAGATGCCCATATTAAAAAACTTCGTCAAAAAATAGAAAAGGTAGGCTCACAAGTTATTCAAACGGTTTGGGGCGTAGGGTATAAATTTGATGACACTGAGGTTGGTCGATGAAATACCTTTATCAACAGTTGCTGGCTTTTGGCGGGTTGATTTTATTAATTTTACTAACATTGGGCTTGTCGTTTACCCAATTTACACGGAAGACTTTAGAGGACAATAACTATAAGGAACTGTTCGGATACGCGCAGTCGATGGAAAAAAACAATCTTTCTTTGAGTCGAGATATCCGCTTTGAAGGGATGTCTAGTAATGAAATTTTTCTTTTCGCCATCAATGTGACTGAGTCCAGTCTAAATCAACAGGACGTTTCCTTTGTCTTTATTGATAAGGACAAGAATGTTCAGTATCCTGATAAATCAGGAAAAGTGAATCAGCATCTAGTTAGCAATGAACAATGGCGAGCATTGAAAACTGGACAGCAGCAAAAGGAAACAAGCTCAAAAAATGTGATGGGACAAAACCAAACGACTTCTTACGCCATGGTTCCATTCTTTACAGATGGTGTTTTCTTCGGTGTCTTGCTGGTTAGTCAGCCAGCGATGAATGTTGAGACGAGTGTAAATTCGATTGTCACTGATTTATTCAAGGCATTTATCATTGCTTCGATTATCGCGATTATTGTCAGTTATTTCTTTGCTACGCAACAAGTAAAGCGAATTAATCGTATGCGTTCAGCAACTAAAGAAGTTGCCATGGGGAATTTCGATGTTATTGTGCCGAATCGAAACCGTGATGAATTTGATGATTTGGCAGAGGATTTCAATAAAATGACCATATCATTGAAGGAATCTCAGGATGAAATTGAAAGACAGGAAGAGCGGCGAAAGCAATTTATGGCGGATGCTTCTCACGAGATGCGTACACCCTTAACCACAATTAATGGCTTGCTTGAGGGAATGCAGTATAATGCGATCCCGGAAAACCAAAAGGAAAAAGCGATCAAGCTTATGCAAAATGAAACCTCACGTTTAATTCGATTGGTAAATGAAAATTTAGATTACGAAAAGATCCGAACGAACCAAATCAGTATCCTGTTGCAAACGTTCAATGCTACAGAGGCCGTTTCTACGTTAGTCTCACAATTGCAAGGGAAAGCTGAGGCTTCAAAGGACCAATTGATACTGCAGACGGAAGAACCGATTAATGTGTACGCTGACTATGATCGATTCGTACAGGTCATGGTGAACCTAATTCAAAATGCGATTCAATTTACTAATGATGGTACAATTACAGTAGCAATCAATAAATTAGAGCAGGCTACTGAGATAAAAATTTCCGATACGGGAATCGGTATGTCAGAAGAGCAAGTTAAGAATATTTGGGATCGGTATTATAAAGCTGATCCGTCAAGAAAGAATACGAAGTACGGAGAATCAGGATTAGGACTATCGATTGTTCAAGAATTAGTGCGGCTGCACAACGGAACAATTGAAGTGGAGAGTGAGTTAGAGAAGGGGACGACATTTACTGTTGTGTTTCCAGATAAGCCTGAAAAGGATGAATCTACAGAAGAACAAAAAGAAGCGTAAAACCATTTTTCGGTTTTACGCTTCTTTTTCTACTATTTATAAAACAGCTAGAATAATAAAGTTTAGAATAAATAAAAGATCTACAATCCAAAGAATAGGTGAAATTTCTTTTGTTTTTCCTTTGATTACTTTAACGATGGTATAGAAGATGAATCCGGCAGCAATTCCGTAAGAAATACTGTAGCAAAGCCCCATGAATACACTTGCGAAAAATGCAGGGACAGCTTCTTCTAGATCCAACCAGTTAATATCAGCGAAAGACGCTAACATCATTACACCGACCAAAATTAAAGCAGGAGCAGTTGCCTGAGCAGGTACAATAGCGATTAACGGGGAAAACAAGCTGCTTAGAGCAAATAGGGCAGCAACAACAACAGAAGTTAAGCCTGTACGTCCGCCAGCACCGATCCCTGCTGCGGATTCGACATAAGTGGTTGTATTTGATGTACCAAAGATAGCACCAATTGAAGTTGCGATGGCATCCGCGAATAAAGCCTTATCCATTTTCGTTTTAAATCCTCGAGAACCGTCATCTAATGCTTGTTCATCTTCTTTAGAGAAAATACCTGTTCGGCGACCAGTGCCAATAAAGGTTCCGATCGTATCAAACGTATCAGATAAGCTAAATGCTAAAATTGTCATTAATACCTGAGGTAATTTAGAAGAATCTGAAAACAGAGATCCCATTCCGGCTGGACCAAAGGCTGCACCAAATGTTGTTCCTAATTCTTGAATTGAACTCCCCAATGAATTTGCGTGCCAATCAATCGAGCCTAATTGAACAACACCCATAGGGATACCTAATAAAGTAGTGATCACGATACCAATCAAAATGGCTCCGCGAACATTTTTAACGACTAAAATGGTAGTAAGTACCAAACCGATAACAGCCAATAAAATTGGCGCATTGTTAAAGTTTGCCAATGCTGGGACGATTCCGCTGTTAATGGTTACGTTGGTTGCTTTGCCACCTTCAACAACACTACTAGTAATAGCAGAAGAATCCGCACTAAAAGAAAGCAAGCCGGCATTTTTAATTCCTACATAAGCGACAAAGATTCCGATCCCACCGCCGATTGCATGCTGCATACTTTCTGGAATAGCGTGAATAATCAATTTACGGATTTTAGTAACAGTAATCAAAATATTAATGATCCCGCAAATAAATACCATTGCTAAGGCCTGTTGCCAAGAATATCCTAATCCGAATACCACAGTGTAAGTGAAGAATGCATTCAGTCCCATACCTGGAGCTTGTGCATAAGGGACATTTGCGAACAATCCCATAACTAAAGTTCCGATAACAGACGCGATGATGGTTGCTAAGAACACCGCCTGAAAGGGCATCCCTGAAGCTGATAAAATCGTTGGGTTAACGAATAAAATATAACTCATGGCAAAGAATGTAGTAACCCCAGCCATTACTTCAGTAGAAATATTGGTACCTTGTTCCTTTAATTTAAAGAATTTCTCCATTATAATTAAACGCTCCTTAAAAATAAGTTCATTATATCGGCAAAAACCGAATACTTGTTAAGTATAATGAAGGAACGATCGACTTTCAAGAATTAGTTTAACAAAAGAACGAACAAAAAGAAGAATGTTCGTGTTTAGCGAACATTCTTCTTTTTAGAGGCGAAGTTAATCAGGCGAAAACAGATAATTAACAAACATAAGCAGAAAAAGATATAGGCAACGGCTTTGATTAAAGAAACAAAAAACAAGTCAAGCAGGGTTGTTGAAGAAAGTTCAAAGGAAATCGAAGAACGAACGGAGTAGGCGATTCCACTAGTTCCATTACTCAGAACAAAATTTGGGAGTTCCTTAAATTGATTCAATCCTTGATGATAAAAGGATTGAAGGATCGCTTCATAGGCAGGTTCAAAAAGTGTATACAATAGAATTAAGCAAATAGAGGCAACCATTAATCCTATAAAAAATTCTAGGCCTGTAGAATAAATTAATTGTTTCATTGAGATCGCCGCTTTTCTTTGGCGTTGAATTCTAAACACAAAGAAGACCACCAGCAAAATAAACAGTCCGATCGCACAAACTAGTAATCGTTCGGAAAAATAGTGCTGCAATTGTTGAATTTCCTTTGTTGTAAATAATTGAATTTGCTTGGAGGAATCCAATTGATTCAACACAAGTTTTAACATACTCAAACTGGTCAAGGCAAATAGAGCAATCAAGCAGATTACCCATGAAATCGAGAATTGGATGCGATGCCGTTTAATTGTTGTAATTGTTGTTGAAATAAGTTCCATGAATTTCCACCCCTTACTATTAAGTATAGAATCCTAATTTGAAAGAAATATGAATTCTATCGGAAGAAATAAATGTAGAAAAAAAGGCCAATCTTCACGGAATAAATGAAGATTGGCCTTTCAACTTATTGTTGGTTTTGCTCTTGGTATTGCTTATATGTTTCAGTTTTGTATAGCTCTTGAGTGGATTTCTTCCCATTCTGATCATACAGACTGGTTGATTTATCCCCCAATTTATTTTCGATTTTTTCCATCTTATTCAGACCATCTTTATAGTCGTATTGAGAAGCATCGATCGGCTTCAAACCACTTGCTGAATAGAAGCGTAATAAGTCTCCGTTATTAATATTATCTGACGTGCTTAATTGAGTGGAGACTGCTTCTTTCCATTTATCTGCTTGCTGCTGCAAGCTTTCGCTTGGTTCTGTAATTGCCATACCATTGCTGTTACTATACAAGCTTCCGCTATAATACGTATATTCTGGAGTAACGTAATCTCCATCACGGAAGGCCACGATTTGGTCATGATCTTCGGATAACAGATCTTGTCCTAGTTGAATATATTTGCTTGTATCTATACCTAAAAGATGTAATAGGGTAGGGAGAGCATCAACTTCACCACCATACGTATGATTGATTCCGCCTTTATCTTGTCCGGGAATATGAACCATGTAAGGAACCCGTTGCATTTGCGCGTTATCAAAGTTTGACCATGTTTCTTTTGATTTACCAAGTAATGGTGCTAGGTCAGAGTTTCTTGAATTTGAGATCCCGTAATGGTCACCGTACATGACGATGATCGAATTGTCATACAAACCAGAAGCTTTTAAATAGTTGAAGAACTCTTCAACTGCTTTGTCTAAATAGTTTGCTGTGGCAAAATATCCATTGATTGTTTCATCGCTCGTATTCGCCATTGGAAACCCTGCTTCATCGTTTTTGAACTCACTGTAAGGGTAATGGTTCGATACAGCGATAAACTTAGAATAAAAAGGCTGTTGCAGACGTTCCAAATACTTCACCGATTGTTGGAAGAATGGTTTATCATGCAGACCGTATTGGAATGAATTTTCATCGTTTACATCATAATAAGAAGAATCAAAGAAATAGTCATACCCAAGGTTCTTATAGGTTTCTGAACGGTTCCAGAAGCTTCCTGAATTCCCATGGAAGGAAGCACTTGTATAGCCTTCAGTTTGTTTCAAGATATCTGGCGCAGCTTGGAATGTGTTCTTACCGCCTAATTGTGAGAACAATGAACCTTGATTCAAACCGAACAATGAGTTTTCCATCAGTGTTTCAGCATCGGATGTTTTTCCAGCTTTTACTTGATGGAAGAAATTATCAAAACTAAAAGTACTATTGCTATGGAAAATGCTATTCAAGAAAGGCGTGACTTCATGTTCTTGTCCATTTTCATCCTTTAGTTTGTAGTCGATCACAAATTGTTGCAAACTTTCTAAATGAATCGTGATTACGTTACGTCCCTTAGCAATTCCGTAGTAGTCACTGTTTGGGGCAGCGTAATGATCCTTCACATAAGATTCAACTTCTTTTAAGTCATTAGGACTCGCTTCTGCACGAACTTGGTTTGTTTTATAGGTTTGGATGCCATCATATACAGTGAAGGCATTGACACCTAGGTACTTAATTAAGTAGTCACGAGAGAAGGTACGAGTCAACAATTCTGGACGATCTGCTTCTGCTAAGAACAGATTCCCTGAGAAAATCATGATTGAAAGAGCCGTCATTGCAAAGGCCATACGGGCACGAACGGGACGATCCTCACGCTTAATCCCTTTTCTCCATAAAAGAATCGGTAAAATGACAATATCAATTAGATATAACACGTCATAGGGACGGAAAAGTCGAACAGCACTTTCCCCTAAGCCACTGGCAACTTTTCCAGCACCCAAGAAGGTATTGACTGTAATGAAGTCAGTAAATTCACGATAATACACAACATTGGCAAAAAGTAAGAAACTTGCCAGTGCATAGATGACCATCATCGTGATGTAGGAGGCCTTCGACCGACGCACATATAAAGCGATCGACAATAAGAACATCGTCGACGCGATTGGATTGATAAACAGGATGAAGTATTGAGTCATACTTTCGATCCCTAAATTAAATTCAAATAGGTATGCAAAAACACTTTTCGCCCATAATAAGAATGTCAGTAACGCATAAAAGCCGAGACGTTTATTCAAAAATGCAGGAGCTTTTAGTTTTTTCAATAGTAACTTCCTTTCTGCCGCAAAAAAATTGCGATATGTTCACTTGTTAACAGTTTACTCGCTTACACCAATGCAGTCAATTCTTATTGAAATTTGGGCAATCATGCTTAAAGAAAACTTTATAAGCGAAAAATACTATTTTTTTTTGATATACTATAGAAGAAAGCAGGGATGAGAGTGAAAATAGAATTAACAAATTATGGAATCAAACGAATTCAGCAAGGCAATCCATTGATCCAAGCCGAAGATCTAAAAGTGAATATAGAAAAAATTCCCTTAGAGTGGGTTCACTTTGTTGATAATAAGAATAAATATATCGCGACAGGTTATTTAGGGAAACAAAATAAAGGGTTTGGCTGGGTTATTGATCAAACGCAGCGTCCGATTGATCTGGCTTTTTTTATGGAGAAATTTCAACAGGCGATTGCAAAACGTCAGTCCTTTTTTGCAGATGAGACGACAACCGCCTTTCGCTTGTTTAATGGCGAAGGAGACGGGCTCGGAGGCCTAACTGTAGATTATTACGCAGATTACCTAGTAATTTCTTGGTATAACGAAACAATCCATTATTTCAAAAAAATGATAGTGGATAGCCTGCTTCAAGTGTTTCCAAATGCAAAAGGAGTAGTTGAAAAAATCCGCTTTAAGAGTGGACTAGAAGAAAGTCGATGGTTAGCTGGTGAAAAACCTCAAGAACCGCTAATTGTACTGGAAAATGGCGTTTCATATGCCGTATATTTAGATGAAGGATATATGACAGGCATTTTCTTAGATCAAAAAGAAGTTCGCGGACGGTTAACAGAAGGACTTGCCGCGGGCCAAAGGGTATTGAATATGTTTAGCTATACAGGGGCTTTCTCTGTCGCAGCAGCATATGGTGGTGCGTTAGAAACGACTAGCGTGGATTTAGCACAACGTAGTTTACCAAAGACACAGGAGCAGTTTGAAGTGAACGGTCTGCCATTAGAGCAGCAAAAAATTATCGTAATGGATACATTTGACTATTTCCGCTATGCAGCAAGGAAGAATTTAAGTTATAATTTGATTGTCCTAGATCCACCTAGTTTTGCTCGCAATAAGAGAAAAACTTTCTCTGTGGCAAAGGATTATGGACGTTTAATTGAAGATAGTGTAGATATCCTTACTGAAGAAGGAATGATTATCGCCTCAACTAATGCGGCAAATCTCCCCCTCAAAAAATTTAAGAAATCAATCGAAACGGCTTTAAGCAACAAGAACGTGAGTTACCGACTGACTGAAAGCTACCGTTTGCCAGCTGATTTCCCAGCTAGTCAATTTGAAGAGAGTAATTATTTGAAGGTATTGTTTTATTCAATAAAAAAATAGAAGAAAATAGGATGGGATGCGTATGATGGATGTTCAAGTAAGAGAGGTGCGATTTGATGCAGGAAAACCGAAAATCTGCGTACCGATTGTTGGAAAGACTTTCGACGAAATCATTGAACAAGCGAATGAAGCAAAGAAGGTTGCCGAAGTAATCGAGTGGCGTGCTGATTTTTATGAGGATATCTTTGATGACGATTGTCTTAATTCAACCCTACTAGCCTTAAGGGATGAAATTCGAGATATCCCGTTGATTTTCAATCTGCGAACAATGGAAGCGGGCGGACAGCTCGAAATTTCTCTGAACCAATATCGACATATATATGAGTTTGCAGTTTCTTCACGAGCAATTGATTTAGCAGATGTTGAAGTTTCTATTATTGATCAATTATCGACGACCTTTATCAAATGGATGCAAGCTTTAGATGTACGTGTGATGTTAAGCTATTATAATTTTAAGGAAACACCGGAAGATGCTGTGGTACTTTTCCGTTTGAATTTAATGGAGCATTGGGGAGCGGACATCGCGAAAATTGTTGTGTATCCAGAAAACGAGGCGGATGTATTACGTCAAATGGATATTATAATGAAAGCCCAGACTTTTGTTACATTACCCGTCGTTTCAGTCTCTTTAGGACGTCTCGGAAAATTCTCGCAAATCAGCGGCTCTTTAGATGGTTCCTGTATGACCTATGGTTGTTTAGAGGGGAAACCTTATGAGGATGCTCAGATTGAGGCTGAGAAATTAGTAATGATGATCAATGAGTTGAAATAGGAAGAGTTTTCTACTTAATGAACGAAATGAACGAAAAATGAACTCAAAGTAAACCAGGCATCGATCCCAACTTTCGGGAGCGATGCCTGGTTTTGTTCATTTATGATAGCCTGTTGGTTAGTCCATTACATCAATATCAAAAACGTCGATATTATCCAATCCCCCGTAGATTTCATACCAAGGTTTTGCATACTTCGCAAGGATATCATTTAATTCTTCGACATTTTCACGACCTTGTGTATCCAACCATTTGATTAGCCCGTCTTTGCCCTCATCTGCGTAAATTTGTACACCATCACGCCAAGTGGCACGTCCGCCTAAAATTCCGCAATAATTCGCGCCATGTTCGCCAGCAAATTTCAATTCCTCACGGAAGATATCTGCTGGAACCCCTGCACTTAGATAAATGAAAGGCCGAGTAGCAGCTTCACCCGCTTCTTTAAAGTAGCTTGCGGCTTCCTTTTGTGTATAAACAACGGGGTCGGCGTCTTTAGTAAACCCTTCAACATATTTAAATAGAACGGGCACTTCTACTTTTAATACATCAATATGATATTTCTCTTTAGTAAACTTCTTAATTGTATTGATTACTTTTTGTGGTTTTATTTTGGCAAACTCTGGAGAATGGTCGTCAGTGATTTTTGAATCATAGACGATGGGTTCTACGAATACTGGAATATCAGCAGCTAAAGCTTCTGTGCCTAGACGTTCGAGAAAAGCATGTTTTACATCTAAGATCTCCTGTGATTCATCTGGATCATAGTAAACCAACACCTTCGCCGCATCTGCGCCTTTAGCTAGCAGGCGATCTAGGGATTCGTTTGGTAGAAGTTCAGGTAAGCGACCAGGTGTATTGGCATCGTAGCCAGTTTTTTCATAGGATAAAATTAATCCACAATTTGGGTCCTTGGCTTGAATGCCTTTAAATCCGTATTGTTCATCCAATAAAATCGCGCTGACTCGCTTGGTTAATTCTTGAGATACCAATTCCTTGAATTCATAAACTTGATCCATAGAAAATTTTTCTTCGCCAACAGCGGCTTGCATCATCTTTTTCATAGAGCCACGTTGATCGATTGCTAAGGCTGCAATGACCCCTTGATCATTTGACAATTGTTGCATCTTTTCAAACTTTCCTCTTGAAATTCTTTTCATGATGATTACATCCTTTCCATTACATAATCAGTGTAGAACTTTTAAGAAAAAAGACCAAACAAAACGACCAATTTGTTTCCTCTCTGCTTTTTTGCTAGACTTTAGAAAATAAAAGAAGTGAGGGATAGACTTGGCGAAGAAGAAAATACAAAAAACCAATGCGATTCGTTTAGTCGAACAAAAAAAGATTTCATATAAGGAACATGAATATTCTTGGAGCGAAGATGATCTTGGAGCCGGCCATGTCTCAGAACAAGTGGGGATCGAGCCAGCACGAATTTTTAAGACGTTAGTCGCAGTAGGAAACAAGACGGGTCCTGTAGTGGCTGTGATCCCTAGTGATCATGAGTTGGATTTGAAAAAAATTGCAAAGGTCAGTAGCAATAAAAAGGTAGAAATGCTGCACTTGCGTGATCTAGAAGCGACTACGGGGTATATTCGTGGCGGTTGTTCACCAATTGGGATGAAAAAACTTTTTCCAACTTTTATAGATGCTTCAGCAGAACAATATGAGCAGATAGCGATATCAGCAGGAAAAAGAGGGCTTCAAATGGAAATTGCCCCCAGTGCTATCAAAGAGCTGACACGAGGACAATTTGCTGAATTAACTCATTAAGTAAACGCATAATAGGCGGCATGCGTACCTGCGACAAACCCTGTACAAAAAGCAGTGGTAATATTATAGCCGCCTGTATATCCGTTAACATCTAAGACTTCCCCGGCAAAGTACAAGCCGGGGATTTTTTTACTGGCTAATTCTTTTGGATTGATTTCCTTCAGTTCGACACCCCCGCCGGTAACAAAGGATTTTTCTAATCCAAAGGTCTTATTAGCGGTCAACGTCCATCTCTTACAATAGGAGATAAATTTTTCCAGCTGTTCCTTTGATGTTTGCGCGTATGTTTGTTCGCCAATATCGGCTTTCTCTAAAAAGAATGATAATAGTCGTTCAGGCAAGACCCCTGCTAACGCATTTTTAAGTTGTTTTGTAGATTCCGCAGCACGCTTGTGCACCAGTTCACTCAATTCCGCTACTGTTTTTTCAGGGAAGCTATCGAGTGTTAGAGTGACTGTTTTTTGACTACGCAACAATTGATTGACGAAGCTTGAGCAACGTAACGCTGCTGGACCAGATATACCGAAATGGGTAAAAAGTAAATCCATTTCGTGACTAGTCACTGTCTTGTTTTTTTCATCAAGAACAGAGAGCTTCACATCTTGAAGAGCAAGACCCTGCAACTTTTTTTCTGCAACAAACGAATCGATTAGATAAATTGGCGATTCAGTGGGGTATAAAGGAGTAACGTGATGCCCCACGCTTTTCGCAAAACGGTAACCATCTCCTTGTGAGCCAGTCGATGGATAAGTGATCCCGCCAGTTGTTACGACTACACTTTTTGCGGAGTAGTCTCCCTCAGCGGTGCGGACGCCTTGAATTGATGAGCCATCAGTAATAATCTTTTCAACCGGCTCTTTAAAATGAAGACAGACATTTAATTTTTCTAGTTCATCCTTCAAAGTATTGACAATTGTCGCTGATTTATCAGAGACGGGAAAAATCCGTCCATGATCTTCTTCTTTTAAAGCTACGCCTCGTTCACTGAAAAAATTCATGATATCTTGGTTATCAAATTGAGAAAAGGTACTATATAGAAAGCGACCATTGCCAGGAATATGAGTAATTAGATCCTCAACGGGACGATTGTTTGTAACGTTGCAACGTCCTCCGCCGGTCATTAATAATTTTTTTCCAAGTCGTTTGTTTTTTTCGAACAAAGCGACTTGGGAGCCGTTCATCGCAGCTGTGATGGCAGCCATCATACCAGCTGGTCCTCCGCCAATCACAATCACATCAAAGTTTTTATTCATTTCATCAAACCCTCATTTAGCTATAAATTTGTTTAGATAGTTTGGATAATCATACCTTAAAAACGAACATTTTACGTTCAACTTGCAGTGTAGCATGAATTTTTTTTCACTTCTATTAGAAAATGATGTAAACTATGAGTATTAACTGTGAGGAGGAATTTGATGGAAGTACGAGAATATGTTGAACAGATTCAAAAGAACTTAGAGGCAAAGGATCCGAATCAAGAAGAATTTTTACAAGCGGTGGATGAGTTTTTACCAACGGTGATTCCTTTTTTAGAAGAACATCCAGAATACGTTGAAAAGAATATTTTAGGCATGATCCTTGAACCTGAGCGTTTGGTTCAATTTCGTGTGCCTTGGCAAGATGATGAAGGTAATTGGCAAGTGAACCGAGGCTACCGTGTTCAGTTCAATTCAGCGATTGGCCCATACAAGGGTGGACTTCGTTTCCATCCAAGTGTGAATCTAAGTATCTTGAAATTTTTAGGTTTCGAGCAAATCTTTAAAAATAGTTTGACAGGTCTTCCTATTGGCGGCGGTAAGGGTGGTTCAGATTTTGATCCGAAAGGCAAATCTGATTCAGAAGTTATGCGTTATTGCCAAAGCTTCATGACGGAATTATCAAAACATATCGGACCAAACTTAGATGTACCTGCAGGTGATATTGGAGTTGGCGGACGTGAGATTGGTTATTTGTTTGGACAATACAAACGTTTGCGTGAATATGATATGGGTGTATTAACAGGGAAACCTCTAGGCTTTAATGGTAGTCTTGGTCGGACGGAAGCGACAGGCTATGGTGCGGTTTACTTCGTGAAGCATTTATTAGAAGATCGCAATGATTCCTTTGAAGGCAAAAAAGTTCTTGTTTCTGGAAGCGGAAATGTCGCCATTTACGCGATCGAAAAAGCACAAGCGCTTGGCGCAACAGCTATTACATGTTCTGATTCAAATGGTTATGTTTATGACAAAGATGGTATCGATGTTGAATTATTGAAAGATATCAAAGAAGTTCGCCGTGCTCGTCTAACAGAATATGCGAAAGAGCGTCCTTCAGCAGAATACCATGAGGGATCTGTCTGGGAGCTTGAACAAGCTGCCGATATTGCTTTACCATGTGCTACACAAAATGAGATTGACGATAAAAAAGCAGCAATTTTAGTAAAAAATGGGGTAAAAGTAGTCGCTGAAGGAGCGAACATGCCAAGTACGATGGCAGCAATTAAGCTGTATCATGAGAAAGGTGTACTTTACGGTCCCGGAAAAGCAGCCAATGCGGGTGGTGTAGCGGTATCAGCACTAGAAATGAGTCAAAATTCTCAACGATTGGTATGGTCGAAGGAAGAAGTGGACGGTAAATTAGATGATATCATGAAAAATATCTATGAAACTTGTCGTGACACAGCTGCTAAATATGCTGATAAAGATAATTTCGCCGCCGGAGCCAACATCGCTGGTTTTGAAAAAGTCGCTGCTGCAATGTTAGCTCAAGGAACAGTTTAATCTTTTAAATGGTTTAAGCTTGAAAAATATGCAAAAGAAACGTAAAGTATAGATTGTTACGAAGTGATTTTCAAGGAGGAAAAACAATGGCACACATTCATTTCGATTATTCGAAAGTAGCACCATTCGTGAGCGAACATGAAATGGACTACATCAAATCTGAAGTAGCTCTAGCTCACAAAGAATTACGCGAAGGGACTGGCGCAGGAAATGACTTCCTAGGCTGGATCGATCTTCCAGTAAACTATGATAAAGATGAATTTGCCCGCATTAAAAAAGCAGCTGAAAAAATTCAATCTGATTCTGAAGTATTAGTTGTTATCGGGATCGGTGGTTCATACCTTGGAGCGCGTGCAGCAATCGAATTCTTGCACCAAAGTTTCTTCAATGTATTAGATAAAGAAGATCGTAAAGCTCCTCAAGTATTCTTTGCAGGAAATTCAATCAGCTCAACATATATCGCTGACTTAATCGAAGTAATCGGCGACCGCGACTTCTCTGTGAATGTAATTTCTAAATCTGGAACAACAACTGAACCAGCAATTGCATTCCGCGTATTCAAAGAACTATTGATTAAAAAATATGGTGAAGAAGAAGCCAACAAACGTATCTACGCAACAACGGACAAAGCACGTGGAGCTGTTAAAGTAGAAGCAGACGCAGCTGGCTGGGAAACGTTTGTTATTCCTGATGATGTTGGCGGACGTTTTTCAGTACTTACTGCTGTTGGTTTACTACCAATCGCAGCAAGCGGTGCAGATATCGATGCGTTGATGCAAGGTGCAGCAGATGCACGCGAAGCATACTCAAGCGAAAACTTAGACGAAAACGAAGCGTATCAATATGCCGCACTTCGTAATATTCTATACCGTAAAGGCAAAGTGACTGAAATCTTGGTCAACTACGAACCAGGTATGCAATATTTCAACGAATGGTGGAAACAATTATACGGCGAATCAGAAGGAAAAGACTTGAAGGGTATCTACCCATCAAGTGCAAACTTCTCAACTGACTTGCATTCCTTTGGACAATATATCCAAGAAGGCCGTCGTAACATCTTCGAAACAATCGTGAAAGTTGAAAAACCTCGCAAATCTGTGGCAATTTCATCACAAGAATCTGACTTAGATGGTTTAGGCTACTTAGAAGGCAAGGATGTTGACTTTGTTAACTCTAAAGCCTATGAAGGAACATTATTAGCCCATACTGATGGCGGCGTACCTAACTTCGTATTGAACATTCCAACAATGGATGCTTACACTTTAGGTTATGCAATGTACTTCTTTGAAATCGCAGTAGGTATCTCTGGTTACTTATTGGGTGTGAACCCATTCAACCAACCAGGTGTTGAAGCATACAAAAAAAATATGTTCGCTCTACTTGGAAAACCAGGATTTGAAGATTTAGCAAAAGAATTGAATGATCGTCTATAAAATGGATGAAAGAGCTCTCGCATCGCGAGGGCTCTTTTTTTAATTGGTATAGTAAAATTAATTTACAGCTAATCAAAATTAATGATAAAAAACATAATGGTAGGGAAATGAAATCGGTTTTAAACAAATAAAGATAAATAAAAAATGAAGGTCAGATTAAAAATAACCAAGGTTGTTTATGTTTGTGTTTTGCGAATTTTCTAACAATTGCGACTTTTCCCTTGATATTAAAGCAAAAAAACTAATAAAAAACGTTTTCAATTTATTCTCATTATGTTATTATAAAAACGTAGAATTAAAGGGGGATTTATTATGGAAACTATTGAAATTGGTCTTGCTTATGAATGCCAGGCAATTGGCATAGAAAAGGAAGTTGTGGGAGTTGTTGAACAGCTTTATAACAATACGGTGCTAATCAACGTTGTTTCTTGTGCACCATCTGATCGTGCAGCGGTCATCGAATTACAAAACCGCTTATTAGTAAAATACGAAAATATCCACGCATGCGTGGAGGTTGAATGTACCGCCTAACGTATACGGTATCATGTGAAATATTTATTTTAACAGGAAAGGGATTCGGGCTTTGAAAGAGGCCCGAATCTTTTTGTCTGCTTCTAAGTGAAACTATGAATGATAAGTATCGTAACGAGTGATTTTACACCCGTAAAATTAACAAATAGTCCATTGAACACTTAGATTCGAACCAATACAATAAGAGTATAGAGAAAGTCATTCTATCCGATGAATAGGAACGAGGGATTATAAATGAATGCTATTGAAATTAGACAATTAGAAAAGACGTTCAAAGAAGGAAAGAGAGCGTTAGAGACGATTAGCCTAGTTGTTCCTCGAGGGACAATTTTTGGTTTCTTAGGGCCTAATGGGGCTGGAAAAACAACGACAGTTAAGCTTCTAAACGGAATTTTAACTCCTTCGGGAGGAGAAATCCGAGTACTTGGTTTTGATCCTGTCCATGAAGCTGAAAAGCTTCATCAAGAGTCGGGGGTATTAACAGAGCATGCAGGAATGTATGATCATTTAACAGGGATAGATAATCTTTGTTTCTTCGGTCAGCTGTTTGGACTGACAAAAGAGGAAAGCGAAACACGGGGAAGGGAGCTATTGAAAAAACTAGATCTTCTGGATGCTTCAGAGGTGAAGCTTAAGAGCTATTCCACGGGTATGCGGCAACGACTATCGTTGGCGAGAACGCTGATTCATCGACCAAAGGTGTTGTTTTTGGATGAGCCGACTAGCGGTCTTGATCCTGAGAGTACAAAAAGGGTGAATGCGCTTTTGCTAGAATTATCAAAAGAAGAAGGAACAACGATATTTTTGTGCACGCATCAATTGAGATATGCTCAAGAAATTTGTAATGAGTATGGGCTGATGGACAAGGGTCACTTGCTAGCTTTAGGAAGCTTGGAACAATTGAGAGAACAAACCTTTAATCACTATAAGGTAATCATTGAAACGGACTTGATGCCAGAAACTATTCAAAGTAAAAAAATTGAAGAGGATACCTATGAACTTTCCTTCAAAGAAAAAGCAGAGGTTTCTCAATTAGTTAAAAAAATCGTTCAAGCAGGCGGAAATATCTCACAGGTTAGGCCAATGGATTATTCACTGGAAGATATTTATTTCGCCTTATTAGAAGGGGGAGAAAAAAATGTTCAGTAGTCGTCAAAAGGCTGTTATGAGTAAAGACATACGAGGGATTACAGAAAATAAACGCTATTTCTCTGTTTTGACGATCCTTCCGTTGATTTTTTCTGTAGCATTTCCGACCATGATGCTGTTGACCGTCTTATTAAGTCCGACAGATTCTTCTTCCTTTACTGAAATGGCACGGATTTTACCAGATTTCCAAAAACTGAATCAAGAACAGTTGGTTTATGAGCTGCTCTCTTTAATGGTTAATAATGTGATTCCGATTTTCTTTTTAATCATTCCGATTATGACAGCAAGTGTCATGGCGGCCAGTTCATTTGTTGGAGAGAAGGAAAAACGAACGTTGGAAACATTGTTTTATTCACCTTTGTCCATTCGAGAAATTTTCCAAGCAAAAGTATATGCGTCATTTTTTGTAGGAATTTTGATTACGTATGCTTCCTTTCTCCTAACCGTGATTGTGGTTGAAGTAGTGGTTTATATTTTTAAAGGGATCTTGCTTCCGTTTAGTCTTAATTGGCTGTGGGTGATGCTTCTAATTGTTCCAGCGATCACAATTATTTCTATCGTTTTAATTGTAAAAGGATCAGCTAAGTCTATGACGATCGAGGAATCACAACAAAAAGCAGCCTTTTTGATTTTACCTTTGGCGTTGCTTCTTGTTGGCCAATTCACTGGTATCTTAGTTTTTGGGGGATGGGTCGTCGTCTCCATCGGTCTAGTATTGTTAGGAATTGCGCTTCTCTTATTGAGATACGCCATGTCCGGTTTCACCTATGAACGTTTGTTGGAACGTTAGTTAAAATGAAAGCAGCAACCAATCGGTTGCTGCTTTTCGTTTTAATCGAACCATAAAATGCTAGCAGTTTGTGCTTTTATATCGTCGGAAGAGCCAGAAAAGACAGTCAGGTCATCAGATAAAAAACCGTTCACCTGTTGGAAGCGGAACATAGAGGCTTGCTGTTTTGTATTAACTGACCAGACATAAACACCCTGTTTCTGATGGCGGAGCGCCTGAATCAAATCGCTATTGGCAGTTCTGGATTCAATGTTCACGAAATCCAATGTGTTTTTGGGACTGCCTAATAGATCAAACGGCAAAATATAGCCGACTTTCAATTTGGGAAATTCTTTTTTCATTTGGTTAGCTGTATCAAGATCCATACTTTGTAATTCATGTCTTGCTAAGTCCTTTTTCAGAGGAATCATTTGGTGCACGATTGATTCTTTCGTCTTAGCGGTGACCTTTAATTCAATGAGCAGCTTTTGATTTAATTGATTTGCCGTTGCCAGGTAGTCAGTAAATAATGGAATGGTGCTCGTATAGCCATTTTCCTTTAGCGTGATATCTTTTAATTCTTGCCAAGTCGATTCATCGACTCGTTTATTTTTATTGGCTAATGCTTTAAGATCTTCATCGTGCATTACCACTAAGTGATGATCGGCGGTTTCTTGAACGTCCATTTCAACAAAATCAGGGCGTCGTTCGTAACTTGTCCTTTTCAGAACCTCAATCGAATTTTGAACACCATTATGATTAGAAACACCTCTATGGGAGATGGTTAACGCAGGAGTTTGCTGTTGAATATGAAAAGCGTGCGCATAATGAAGAGAATAAAGACCTAAGCAAGAAAAGATGGTCAAGCTTAGCCAAATGACGGCGCCTTTCGTTCTTGATTCGCCGGCAAGAGGCCCCTTATCTGGTGAAGCCAAATAAAGAAAGAAGAAGGTCCATAAAACATTTTGTAGAACACGATAGAGGAGCAGCAGAAACATAGCACTAACTTGTCTGGCTATAAGTTTTGTCGCCCAAATAAAACCGATTTTAATCAGAAAGCTAGTAGCTAAAAAGAAGATCGGTATCACAAAAAAAAGTAGGATTTGCTTTGGGAAACTATATCGTGTTTTTTGCCAGCTCAGCCAAACACTTTTTTTCAGCGAATGATTTTCTTTAAGGTATTTAGGCGCTAAAATAGATCGGTACAGAAGGTATAGTAGAATCAAGTAAAAAATGCCTATAACTGGTAATATTTTCCAACGATAAAGAAATAGGAAAGATAAAACCTTAGCCGGAAGAGGTTGCCAAACCAGCATCATCTGATAAAAGCGAAAGAAAAAAATAGGGGATAGAATCAACCAAAAGCCAAAACTAGTGAATGCTGACTTTAAAGAAAAATTTTGAAAATCAGTTTCGTTCGATTGGATTTGACTATAGAGACTACCGTATAAAAAAATCAATGCCACAAAAAGAAGTAGATAGAAGGGTGAGTAAAGATTATTTAAAAAACTCTGTCTAAAAAATAAAAAGAGACCTTCGGTTAAGAAGGGAAGACCAAAGCTGAGAAGCAGAAAATTATATAAAGAAAAGGTACCGAAAAAATAAGTAAAATACTTTTTTATGGAATTCATAGTTCCTCCTATGGTTCTAAAAGAGATTCGCTTTTTAAAAAGCAAGCGATCTTCTAATTAACAGTGATGAATGTGTAGCTGGTCATTCACTATTATCTGTTTCTCCTGTAAATAAAGTATGAATTTTTTACGCCAAAATTTTGAAATTTCAATAGAAAGATGAACAAAAAAAAGTCCACTAAATTAGTGGACGAGTAAGCTAGATAATAAGTTGCCACCTTGCAGTAAAGCCAAGCTATATAAGAAAATCGAAGCTGGTTTAGCTAAAAAGATGATTGCGCTGTATTTCTTGAAGGACATGTTCGTCAGACTAGCCATTAAACATAAGGCATCATCTGGTGCGACAGGTAAGAAAATCGCTAAGGCGAACAATTTTTCAAAGCGAGGCTGATCATCGAGCCAATGACTGTACTTCTGATATACCTTATCACTAACAAGATGCATAATCAAGGGCTTCCCATAGTGTCTTCCCATCAAGAATAGAATGAGGGAACCAATCACTATCCCTACATAGTTATATACAAAGCCCCAATATGGACCGAAAATCAAAACCCCAGCTGCGAGGCTGATTCCCCCGGGAATAATTGGAATCACAACTTGAATGATCTGAATCAGAACGAAAATGAGCGGTCCGGCGATCGGTGAATGCCCGACGAGCTGTCTTAGTGAATTCATATCATTAAATACTCCTAAGCGATAGAAGTAAATAGTCAAACTAACCGTTATGGCAATACCCATTAACGAAATTAAATTTAATAGCCTTCTGGATTGAACAACACTCATCTGATTCATCTCCTTTGTCTTTCTAAAGTGAAGTATATAGGATAAATTCACAAAATGCATAGGTCTGAGGTTGTAATTTATAAATATCCGACGAAACTTAAAATATTTTTAGGAAATTATAGATAGCGTTTACAATATTGGGCTGATAGTAATTTAAAAAGCAGAAAAAATTCTGCTTTCACCTTGATCTATTTTAGTTGAAAATTTGAACGAGTTCTTTTTAGTGCTCGTTCAATTAAATTTGTGAACATGAATCCAATCGCAATTGCTCCAGCTGTAACCAAAACAGTGACCACTTTTTCCATTGACTCAGTAAATTCTTGGTTCATCATATATCGGACAGCCATGTAAGCAGGTCCACCAGGAACTAATGGAACAAGACTGGGAACATTAAAAACAATGACGGGCATATGCATAATTCGCGAGAAGAAAATACTAATTAGTCCGATCATCATCGCACCCAGGAAGTTGGAGATGCCAATATTTTGATGACAGTATGTCTGTAGAATCCAAAAGGTCATCCAACCTGCGGCACCTGTGAAGCCGCAAGCTAAAAAAGCTCTGCGCGGAATGTTAGTAATGACACTAAAGGCAATTGTACTAAACATACTGAATAGAAAATTGATAACAAAAGTCATAAGAGACCTCCCAAAAAATATTTTTCTAAAAGAAATTAAAGGCAACGATAATCCCGCCGCCAATTGCCCCCGCGATAAATAAAGCTTCTGTCCCACGGGCAACACCACTAATTAAATGTCCTGCCATAATGTCACGAAAGGCATTAGTAATAGCCAAACCGGGGACTAGCGGCATAATTGATCCTATAATCAAGCTATTAACATCACGAGCGACGGAAAAAGAAACGGCAAGTAAAGACAAGCAACCAATAACTAATGCAGCCACGAAGTCGTTCAAGAATTTCATACGTAGCTTGTTTCCGAAAAAGGTATGGACAGCAAAGCCGACCATGCCGATCATAAATGTTGGAATAAAGTCGAACCAAGTACCGTTGAGAATAATCATCAGCGTACTGCTGACAATTCCAGCGGAGATAATCTTCCATAAGTAAGGAAAGTCTGGTGTGGCATCATCCACTTCTTCTAAATACAAATAAAAATCAGGTAAAGAGAGTTCGCCATCTGCGAATTGTCTTGAGCCTTGATTGACGGCAGTCACCTTTTCTAGATTAATCGACTGTGGGGTAATCTGGATGACTTGGCTGTTTTGTTCAGAAGGAAAGCCAACAATCAATCCGGTCGCAGTCACATAGGTTTGAATATCGTCTAAACCAGCATTAATAGCAATGCGCTTCATCGTGTCCTCCACGCGATAGACTTCAGAACCGGACTCCATCATGATCTTTCCGGCCTTTAAGCAAGTATTTAAAACGAGTTGCGCATAATTTTGTTGTTCCATTAAGCTAACCACCTTTTTCTATTTCTCTACTATAGTAGAGAAAATAAATAAATTAAACAAGAAAAAGAATAAGGATTGTCACCGAACGCTAGAGAAAGTATAATAAAGTAACAGTGGAATTTTTTTTAAGCGATACTGTTTTTACTTTAAAGAAACAAAAATGTCTTCAAATGTATAACGACTCTTTTAAATTTTAATAATTTAAAGGAATATTTCCTAATCGAATAAAACGGTTACACTCCCTTTATAAGGAAAATTTGTAGAATAACCACGCAATTTCAAAAAAAATTCAGTAAATTTAGATAACATCTTGCTTAAGGGTTGCAAAACTAATCAGTTTTTGATTAAAATAAAATGACAGTAAAAATAATAACATTCTGGGAGGAATTACAATGAGAAGAAAAGTTTATACAAAAGACCAGATTCTAAAGGCTGCCTATGAAGTTGTCGAAAATGAAGGTTTTTCTGGATTTACCGCGCGAAACATTGCCAAAAAAATGGGGATCAGTACACAACCAATCTATTTAGAATTTAAAAACATGAGCGATCTTAAAAACACATTGCTCGATGAAATTTGCAATCACCTATACTACGATATTTTCCCAGAAGTTCGCACAGGTGATACGATCATTGATTTAGGCTTGAGCTATGTTTATTTTGCAAAAGAACAAAGCAATCTGTACAACGCATTGTACGTTCAAGAGTATGGCGGCGGGAAAAAAATGCATGACTTTTCTTACAATTATTTCCACCAGCTGATTGTAGAGCATCCTAAATATAAGAATTTATCTGAAAAAAGAATCAATGCGTTGCACGTGGGAACTTGGATCTGTGTGACAGGAATCGCGACGCTGATGTCTTCAGGTATCATCGAACCGACTCAGGATGAAATCGTTCATTTAATGAACCGTACGATCACGAATATCTTAGAAGAAGAGGATACATCTGTATTAGATACATTATAAAATCTTGACATTTAAACGAAAAACGGTAAGATAAATGGTGCGGAAGGTTGGCAGAGTGGTAATGCACCGGACTCGAAATCCGGCGAGCCGCAGTAATGTGGTGCACGGGTTCAAGTCCCGTACCTTCCTTACATTTTACCGAATTAAAAGCCAGAAACATTTGCAGCAGGACTGTCAATGTTTCTGGCTTTCTTGTTTTATAGAGTAAGAATTCGCATCGTTTTTTTCGACTATCCGAGTTTAGATTTCTACGGGTGTTAGTTCACAGCCGTTGGCCTTGAGGAATGCATCGAATGATCCGTACAATTCTTGGATTCGTTCCGTATGACCGAACTCAGAACTTTTAGGAACGCTGTCAACGATTACAATAAAGGTTTGCAGTTTCCTAGACAATTCTTCCTTGGATAAAGGTTGATTGTTTTCAGTAGTATCCAGTATAAATCCCTGACTTCGGATAAAAATTCTGTAGGAACCAAAATGTTTTTTTATTTGATTTAAATAGCCGAATTCTTGAATAGATGGGATACGATCGTATTTATCAATAAATAAGTGAAGCTGTTGGACTAGCGCTTTTTTTGTTATCTTTTTTTCGTATTCCATTGATTGGAACTTTCTCTTTTTAGTGGCCTGTGAGTTGAAATACAATTCTTCATAGCCATTAGCCTTTAAAAATTCAAAATAAGAAGGACAAAGCTTATAGATATAATGTGCTTTTCCTAGTTCACTCATGGTAGGTGTCCGACCATTTTTCTCAACAAAATCGTTTAATCTAGTAATCACGGCTTCTAATACTTCTATATCATTCAGAGTGATCAAAGGTTGTTTACCTACTTGGAAAGATGGAGAAGTAAAATATAAATTATCGTATCCGTTCGCCTTAATAAACTCTATATAGGAGGCATAGTATTTATAAATTCTATAGCCCTGTTTAAGTTCTTTTATCCTCGGGGTGCGTTCGTACTTCTTAACGAAGGCGTGGAGTTCATTGGCCAATTGCTCTTTTTCCTTTGCATTTTCAAGCCTGCGTAGTGAAGTCTTTTCTGGTCTGCGACCCACGTATAAATGCTCATAACCATTCCTTTTAATAAATTCAAAATAGGACCCATAGTATTTATAGATAAGTTGCTTATAGCCGAATTCTTTCATTCTAGGTGTTCGCCCATGTTTTTTCACAAATGTATGTAATCTTTTTATGATAAATTTTTTTGTATGTATTTTAGTCATCTGAATAACCTCCATTGTATTCCATCAATTTCTCTATCATTCGATTATTTGTTAGAAGAATACCATAATCAGGAAGAGAAAACGTTCGCAACTTTTTTCATTTTTTTATTAGAAAAGAGTATTTTGTTTAAAAATCATTTCCCAGAAAAAAGAATTGGTTTAGAACACTATTCTTTTATCGAGTGCGTTGTTCCGATTTTTGGTATACTTAGGCAAAACTTATAGAGGGGTGGATGGCTATGGAAGAAACGGTATTTTTTAACCTAGGCAATGCAATCGCAGCAAAACGTGACCCGAAGGAGTTAATCAAAGAAGCTCAGATCGTCAAAGATAATCGTGATCCGCTTGGAAAATTAGTGATTGTAGAAGGCAAAGAAGGGGAGTCGCTTATCTTATTTGATTTAGCAGATCAGGAAGAACCTTCTGAACAGACCGAGCCTTTTAAGGTTAAAAAAATTATTGATTAAGTATAAAATCCTCTGTTCGACTGAATAGAGGATTTTTGTTGACGCTTTATCAAACAAATGGTCATAAATCTAGAAAACCAACTAAAATTTTCAAGCCTTTTGACATTTTTAAACAAAGAAAAAATTATTTTATCTACCAGCAAGCTTTGATAATTAAAAAAGAATTACTATTATTTAATTATTTTAAAAAAGCTGAAGTAGAATTTTTGATCCAAGTCCTTTATGGTTGACTTGTGGGTTTTTCGAGGATAAGGGTTGTTAATGATGAGAGATGTATTTTTCACTATAGTTAAAAACACAGTGCAATTGAAAAGGAGAACGTTCATGAAAGATCATGGGTTAGGGCGTGAACAGCTCTTTTCTCTAAAACGTGTCACATTAGAGAAAAGAATTAAGCTGTTTTTTAAAGAAACAAAAGATAGTAATAGCGCGATCGAAATGTTGGTAGCGCTTCAAATAAGAGATGAATTATGTGAAGACGATTTTTCGTTTATGTTGGCGGATGTAGCTAAGTATATTTTTCTTCGTACACGATCGAATGCGATTTTGCGCAGGTATTACACTTATTTCATGGAATATTTTGATCAGAAGGAATGGCGTCTGTTGTTGATCAAGTTATTCCCAACAAAATCATATATCTTGGAAAAATTAAAAACTTTATATAGCCAATTTATTAAAACGCCATTAGCAGGACTAGTAGGTTCATGACGATAGCAAATAGCTAACAAAAAAAGAAAGGAGAGAAAAGAATGATTGTCTCAACGACCTTAGATGCTGAGTTTGAGAAAAGCAATGGAAGGAAATGCCATTTACGTTTGAGAAATGCTGATAAAAGTAAAACTGCAGAAGAAATCAAATCTTCTTTAAATAAAATAGCCAAGTTAAGCTTGTTTGAAAAAGAGGGTGTCCATCAATTTCATACGTTAAAGCATGCAAAATATATCGATAAAATAGAAACGGTAATTTTTGATAAACGGAACCAAGAAAAAGAACAACAACCTGTTTCAGAACCCGTTTTGACAGAAAAGGAAACGGAAAATACCAAGCTACTAGAGAGTTTAACGATTGAAGAAGAGCGGCCTGAACCAGGAAAACTGATTCAAACAGTGCAGTTATCAGAAGGGTTTGATCCAATAAAATTGACTGAAAGTCAAAGAATGGCTGTAGTTCTGGCTTGTCTACCAGAGGGGTATTCATTAGAAAGTGCTCAAATTGATACTAAAGTAAAACCAGCGAGATATGTATTTACAGAAAGACAAAAGAAAGAGCAGTCTGTAGAGGAGCCACCTCAGAAAAAGGGACGATTACGTAAACGGCTGCTAGAGCGGATTCGAAAGCGGGAATAAATTTTTGCATCAAAAGTTTCTGTGGTGACTGCAAGAGAACCTGAGACAGGTCTATTTGGTGTGCATACATGAAGTAATGCTTGTTTTCATAGTAATTGAAACTTTTCGAGCCAAATTGTTCGACTCCCAAATGCTTTTTTTATAAGCTATAGAAAAAAGATTTGAGGAGAAAAGTGATGATTCAATTGACAGTTGAAATAGAGGCGAGTACTACGAAAATCCAATTCGATGGACAAGGGACGATGGTAATTTATCGAGATCTAAAACAGGTCCCAGCACTGGATAGTGAGGAACTGCTGCTCTATTATAAAGGGCGTGAGGTTCAGACAATTGATTATAATCAAAAAATCGACAAAAAAGTCTTGAAAGAAGCCAATCAGCTGGTGACCATCAGTGTTCCTTGGGATATTGAAGGACGAGAATTAGCTCAACAAATGTTGGCTGTTTGGAATGAAAATTCGCTGAAAACCAACGGCTTATTTGAAGAGCAAAAAATAGCGTCAAATCATTTTTCAGTCGTGGCGAAGTACCAAAAGGAATTGTTCGAGATTCTAACAACTTTTGGTTTTGAGAATGAAAAGGTTAAGGCTAAACCCGCGAAGGCGCAGCATCGTTGGAACAAAAAAGTCAGTGAGATTCCTTTTTATATTGATTATAACGATGCTAAGGGAGAAGTTGTGTGGCAAAAGAGAAATGAGATGGTACTAAAGGCAGGTGCTAAGCTTACACAAAAGATGCCTTTGAATAAGGACGGGTCAATTGGATTTAGTGCGCGTTTAACAGAAAAATTACGAGCGGATCACGCTCATCAGATAGCGAATTTTATCACGACGGAAGATATTGTATTGAAAAGTGTCAATGAGGTGGGCATCTTTTTATACTATGCTGGAACAAATGGCTGGCTCGTTTTGAAGGATAAGGATGGCAAAACCATTGATGAATATACAGTAGTGAAATAGAAGTGCAGTTGCGCTTCTTTTTTTGTTGAAAACCTCCCTTGTAAAGAGGTACCATCAAAGAAAAGAAGGGAGCGGTTTGAGTGAAATTAGCAGTCATCTATTATAGTAAGACAGGTCAAACAAAAGAGATGGCGGAGATTATTGCTGGAGGAATGCGAAAAACAGGCAGTAATGTGAAAACCTTTTCGGTGGATGAATCCATGGACAGGGAGTATTTAAAAGAATGCTCAGGAGTCGTTTTTGGCTCCCCGACGTATCTGGCGACGAGTCATTGGCGCCTCTCGCAATGGCTTTTAGAGGACAGCAGCAATCTTTCATTAGCCGGAAAACTGGGTGGTGCATTTGCGACCGCTCATTATGCACAGGGAGGGAGCGATAGCACGATTCTCTCCCTGTTAGGAATTTTACTAGTAAAAGGAATGCTGGTATATTCAGGCGGTTCGGCTTTTGGCAAGCCCTTTATTCATCATGGACCCGTTGCTTTGGATGCAGTGGGAGATCATTATGAAGAATCAAAAGCGCAGTTTGAAATTTTTGGACAGCGTTTTGCGGAGAAGGCGCTGGAATTATTTGAAGCATAAAAAGGCTGGGGGAAAGAGAATCGACGTCGATTCTATCCCTCAGCTTTTTATAAGTCTAGATATTTTGTTAAATAGTCAGCCATGCCATCTTCGGTATTTGGTTTACCGGTAACATCATTCGCAACGGATTTTACTTGATCGGTCCCATTAGCCATGGCAACGCCCCAACCAGCGAACTTCAGCATTTCTACATCGTTATGTTCGTCTCCGAAAGCGAGAATATCTTCCTGCTTCATATTCAGATGATCAATGACACGTCGTAACCCATGAGCCTTTTGGATTCCCTTGGCAACAACTTCTAGGATTGGGTTCGGCCCACCCCATGTATTCACTTCAACTTCATGGCCATATTGTTGTTTCAATTCTTCAGAAACACTGCCAACATTTTCAGGCTGGCTGCGCAAAAGAACAGAGGTTGGATTCGTCCGTAATGTATTTACAGTTAAGAGATTTTCATTCGTAGCGAAGTCACTGGCAAAGAAGTGCTGATCAAAGAAATTTAAATCGTCAATAAAAAAGGTTTCACGATTTTCCGCAGCAATGAAATCTAGTTTCAAATTTTTCTTTTCTGCCATCAAATCAAACACGATTTTGCGGTTAAAGGATGTTTCTTGTTCACCGTCCCACTGTTTATCAGGCAAATGGACAAGGGCGCCGTTAAAATTAATCATCGGCGTTGTTAACTGCAATTCTTGATAAAAGTTTTTACTCATGCGGTAAGGGCGTCCAGTCGCGATGACGACAGAGTGACCATCTTGAATCGCACGGCGTAAAGTTCTTGCGGTTTTATCAGTAATTTTTGAGTCTTGATTCAGTGTAGTCCCATCTAAATCAATAGCGATTAATTTTTTCATAAAAACTCCTACTTTCAATTTGTTTTAGTCTAGCACATCCATTAGAAAACGCAACCGTAGCGCTTTAAAAAGATGGAAGTATTAGAAAAAATTCAACTTCTTTGAGAGAGTAGAAAAGTTTTTTTGGTCAGACTCTGCTATAGTAGATACATGAAAATGGCGAGAAAGGGGATTCAATAGAATGAAAATCAATTGGCGAAGAAATCTTTTGATATCGTGGATTGGTTGTTTTTTTACAGGCGCAAGTTTTAGTTTGGTGATGCCCTTTTTGCCGGTGTACATCGAACAGTTGGGAACAGCGAAATCTCAAGTTGAGTTGTTTTCCGGATTAGCAATCTCTGTTACAGCATTCTCGGCAGCCATCGTCTCTCCCTTGTGGGGAAGCTTGGCGGATCGTAAAGGGCGCCGACTCATGATGATTCGGGCTGCAGCGGGAATGACGATAACTATGGGCTCATTAGCTTTTGTGACGAATGTTTATTGGTTGCTAATCATGCGCTTCATGACGGGCGTGTTATCAGGGTATATTCCAAACGCAACAGCACTGATTGCTTCGCAAGTGCCGAAGCAAAAGAGTGGTTGGGCATTAGGGACACTAGCAACTGGAGCTGTGGCGGGAAACTTGATCGGGCCGTTGATCGGTGGAATGCTGGCCCAATGGTTTGGTTTACGAAACGTGTTTATTATCACAGGAATTATTTTGCTGATTTGTACTATTTTGACAGTATTTATGGTAAAAGAAGACTTCCAGCCAGTCGAAAAAGAAGATGTGATCAGTATGGCGGAGTTACGAAAAAGAATTCACTATATGCCAATTTTGATAGGTTTGTTTATAAGTACACTGATTCTGCAAGTCGGAGCAACCAGCATCAGTCCGATTTTAACCTTGTATATCCGTGACTTAAGCGGATCGAGCAGCAACGCATTAGTGGTCAGCGGTTTGATTGTTTCGATTGCTGGTGTTTCAGCGATCGCTTCTTCTCCTACATTGGGCAAAATTGGGGATCGTATTGGCAATCATAAGGTGTTATTGGCGGGATTAGTCCTATCGTTATTTTGTTTCATTCCGATGGCTTTCGTAAGAACGCCCTTTCAACTTGGTGTTTTGCGCTTCTTCCTAGGCTTTTCTACAGGAGCTTTGATGCCGTCAATCAATACGTTAATTAGTAAGATCAGTCCTCCCGAGGGTGTTAGTCGAATTTTCAGCTACAATCAAATGTTCAACAATTTTGGACAGGTCATTGGTCCGATGTTAGGTTCGACTGTTGCTCATGGCTTTGGCTATCCGGCAGTCTTTCTTGTAACAAGTGCCTGTGTTTTTGGAAATATCATTTTGAGTGTGTTCAATTTCCGCAAGCTCTTAGTGACGAAGACGAAGATATAACAACGTTCAAAAGACTGTCCTGCATGGATAGTCTTTTTAGCGGTCGTTTCAAGCTATGAAAAAAACAAAAAACCAGTTACAATATAGTAACTGGCTTTCTTTGTTTTACGCATTTGCTTTTTTAGGTGAAACAAAACGTGCGGCAATAAGTGCGATAACACCAACGATCAGTGATATTATCGTAGATAATTCGAAGTTATAAGATCCACTTTGCAAGGCACCGCCTAGATAACAAACGGCTTGTCCAATAGCGAAAGCCCAAAAAAATGTAACTAGATATTTCATCAAGAGCACCTCTTTTCGCAAGAATTTCTAGGTTCAGTTTAGCATTTTTTTTGAAAATGTAAAGAAAAGTCTTGTGTAACTATATAGAAACAGTTAATGTTCTAAAGCAAGTAAAAGATGTACATAAAAAATAATAAACTTTTTTCTTAGCGAGAAAAATAATTACATTAAAACGAAGTAGGATGTCAGTTCCACTTTTCCCAGCTAACTATGAAATATCAAGTATAGTGGAATGATATACGTGCTGAGGAACAGACTTATTTTTATCGGTGAGAAAAATAATTACATTAAAACGAAGTAGGAGGAGCTCATGAATCTACCACAACTTTATACGAAAACTTCCTATTCATTATTGAAAAGTACCTTAACAATCAACGAGTATGTGCAATCAGCAAAGGCGAGGGGTTATTCCGCGATCGCGATTACTGATGAGAATGTATTATACGGAGCTGTTGAATTCTTTCAGGCATGCCAGAAGCATCAGCTGATGGGAATTATTGGTCTAGAATTGGATTTTTATTCTGAAGAAGCGATTGAAAAAATCTTGTTATATGCAAAAAATGTTGCTGGCTATCAGGAGCTGATGCGTCTTTCTAGTACGCGAATGATGGCAGAAAAACCGCAAACATTAGCTGAATACCAAATTGATGGTGAAAATCTGATAACGGTGTTACCAGTAGACGGATTATATGAACCCTTAGAATCTTTTTTGCCGAAATTGACGCAAATCATCACTGGCGAAACGTATTTGGGCATTTCTCCAGCAACGAAGGTCTCAGATCTACCGGCTTCTTTTCCTAAACTTGCGATTCATGAAGTCGCCTATTTAGATTCAACACAGGCATTTGCGATCAAAGTAATGGGTCACATTCAAAATGGCAGTCAATTGCCGCGAGAAGAATTGACCAATCAGTTGGGAGACAATTATTTAGTAGAGATGGACAAGCTCATTGCGGGATTTGATGATACAGAGGCGGTTATAAATGCTCAAAAACTGGCAGAAGCTTGTCAGTTTGAATTGCCGCTGCATCAAAAGCTTTTGCCCCACTATCCAGTACCGACAGCGCAAACTGCGGAAGCTTATTTGCAGGAGCTGTGTTGGCAGAGGTTGCCAGAGCGAATTGCTAATGTAACGGAGGAGTACCGTCAACGATTGACCCGTGAGTTGGGGATCATCCATAATATGGGGTTTGATGATTATTTCTTAATCGTCTGGGATGTAATGGATTACGTCCATCGCAGTAAAATTGTTTCTGGCGCGGGTCGTGGCTCTGCAGCAGGATCATTGGTGGCTTACGTTTTAAGTATCACGGAGGTTGATCCAATCAAATACAATTTATTATTTGAGCGATTTCTGAATCCTGAACGAAACAGCATGCCCGATATTGATTTGGATATTCCAGACAATCGACGAAATCAAGTTCTGCATTATGTTCATGAAAAGTATGGACATTTTCATGTCTCGCAAATCGCCACATTTGGAACCATGGCGGCGAAAATGGTTCTTAGAGATGTTGGTCGAGTCTTTGGATTGTCCCAAAGTGAAGCGAATCGCTGGTCAAAGGCAATCCCGAATCAATTAAAAATTACGTTGCGGGAAGCGTATGAAAAATCCGAGCCGCTGAAACGACTGGTGGCAAATGATGAACGCAGCAACTTACTTTTTCAGACAGCGTTGAGCTTAGAAGGTTTGCCGCGCCATGTGTCTACCCACGCAGGTGGTGTAGTGATTAGTGATATTAATTTGATAAACGTTGTTCCGTTGCAAAATGGTTCAGAAGATATTCTGCTGACACAATTTACCATGACGGATGTGGAAGCTATCGGCTTGTTAAAAATGGACTTTTTGGGCTTGCGCAATCTTTCGATCATTGACAATGCGCTGCAAAATGTTCGTCGAGTCTATCATGAGGAATTGAATTTAAAAAATGTTGCGTTGGATGACCCGGAAACACTGGCTTTATTCCAGCGAGGAGAAACAAGCGGGGTTTTTCAATTTGAATCGGCTGGTATCCGAAAAGTGTTACGAAATCTTCATCCGACGTCCTTTGAAGACATCGTGGCAGTTAACGCGTTGTATCGTCCAGGCCCTATGCAGATTATCGATCAGTTTATTGCACGAAAAAATGGCAAAGAGCCGGTCTCCTTTCCAGATGCCTCGGTTCAGCAAATATTAGCACCGACTTATGGATTTATTGTTTATCAGGAACAGATCATGCAGGTAGCCGCACAGATGGCAGGTTTTACATTAGGGGAAGCCGATATTCTGCGGCGAGCGGTCAGCAAAAAGAAAAAGGACCTTTTAGATGAAGAAAGGCGGCATTTTGTTAGCGGAGCAGTTGGTCGCGGACACAGTCAAAAGAGTGCAGAAGAAGTCTACGATTATATCGAACGCTTCGCCAATTATGGATTTAACCGATCCCATTCGGTAGCCTATAGTTTTGTTGGGTATCAAATGGCTTATCTAAAGGTCCATTATCCAGGTGCATTTTATACAGCTTTGATGCAATCTGTTCGGAATGATCCGAAAAAGCTACGGGAGTATATCGCTGAGGCTAATCGTGCAGGTGTGAAACTGCTAGCGCCAGATATCAACCGCAGCAGTTATAGCTTTACCTTGGTAGAAAAAGAGCTGATTCGGTTTGGGCTAGATGCAATCAAGGGAATGCGGCGCGACTTTGTTAGTGATATTTTGTCGACCCGTAAAGAAGAAGGTCCCTTCAAGTCTTTGGATCAGTTTCTTCTGAGAATTGAATCACGTTGGCTGAAGATCGATTACATCGCTCCATTGATTTTTATTGGCGCCTTTGATGAGCTTCATCCAAATCGAAGAGAGCTGGCAGATGGATTAGAAGGAAAGATTCAAAACGTAGAATACAGCGGCGGCAGCATGTCATTGCTGGATGTTATGAGTTTGAAGGAACGGCCTTCTGCGGATTATTCATTAGCCGAACGTTTGAATTATGAGGAACAATATCTTGGCTTATATGTCTCAGGACATCCGACCGAAAATTATCCGAAACTACTGAAACAAAAGGATCTTCAGCCAATCACAGAGCTCTCTGTTGGAAGCAATGGAAAAATTCTCTTCTATTTAAAAGATATTCGTGAGATTCGCACAAAAAAAGGGGAACAGATGGCGTTCTTGACGGGAAATGATCAAAGCGGGGAAATTTCGTTAACTGTTTTTCCGCAAACGTATCGTCGATTAAGGAACGAAATCGAATTAGAAAAAGTCTATCTAGTTCAAGGGAAGGTCGAACGTAGCCGTTATGACCAAGCGATTCAGTTATTAGTGGAAGAAATGGTTCCTGCCCAAGTAGCGGAAGATGACATTAGTGACAAAACTCTATTTATACGTGTACAATCCGATCGAGATACAAAAGAAATCCAGCAGGGGATTGCTGAAAGACTTCAATTATCACCAGGAAAAGTGCCAGTGGTGATCTTTTATGAAAAAAGCCGACGGAAGATTGTGCTGGATAAAAAGTTTTGGGTGGGGGTTAATGACACTCTCTTAAATGCTTTAAGTGACATATTAGGGGAACAAAACGTCGTAATAAGATGATTTCTTGTAACTTTCAAAAACTTTTTTCAAAATCTAAGCTTTTCCCGTAGACACCCCAAGACTTTTGGGATGTTTTTTGGTAGAATGTACCATGAATTAAACGATGTATGTTTTTTTGAGAATACTTATGAGGTGAGAAAATGAAACGCATTGGAATTTTAACAAGTGGAGGAGACGCTCCTGGAATGAACGCTGCTGTTCGTGCGGTCGTTCGTAAAGCGATTTTTGAAGGCATGGAAGTTTATGGCATCAATTATGGTTTTGCCGGACTAGTTGCTGGCGATATCCGTCGTTTAGATGTTGCGGATGTTGGTGACAAGATCCAACGAGGCGGAACTTTCCTATATTCAGCACGTTACCCAGAATTTGCTACTGAAGAAGGGCAATTAAAAGGGATCGAACAATTGAAAAAATTCGGCATCGAAGGGTTAGTTGTTATCGGTGGTGACGGTTCATATCATGGTGCGATGGCCTTGACAAAACATGGCTACCCAGCTGTTGGTATCCCAGGAACGATCGACAATGATATTCCAGGAACAGACTTTACTGTCGGCTTTGATACGGCAATCAATACGGTATTAGAATCCGTTGACCGTATTCGTGATACTGCAACTTCACACGTACGTACTTTTGTCATCGAAGTGATGGGACGTAACGCTGGCGACATCGCTCTATGGTCTGGTGTTGCAGGTGGAGCAGACGAAATCGTCATTCCTGAACACGATTTTGATATGGAACGTATCGCTAAAAAGATCCAAGCTGGCCGCGATCGCGGGAAGAAACATTGCTTGATCATCTTAGCTGAAGGTGTAATGGGCGGAAATGAATTTGCTGATAAACTAGCTGAATATGGCGACTTCCATACACGTGTCAGTGTATTAGGCCACGTAGTTCGTGGTGGTTCACCAAGCGCTCGCGACCGTGTATTAGCCAGCAAATTTGGTTCATATGCTGTTGATTTATTGCTAGAAGGCAAAGGCGGATTGTGTATTGGTATTGAAGACAACAGCATTGTTGCATCAGATATCGTTGATACATTGGAAAATAACAAACACAAACCAGATTTATCATTATACAATCTGAACAACGAAATCTCATTTTAATCTCGTTAATAATAGTTAAAAGACTATATATTATAAACAATCAAGAATGGAGCGTATTACGTAATGAAAAAAACGAAGATCGTTAGTACATTAGGACCAGCAAGTAACACGGTTGAAACAATTTCTCAATTAATTGAAGCTGGTGCTAACGTGTTCCGTTTCAACTTCTCACACGGAGACCACGAAGAACAACTTGCACGTATGAACATGGTTCGTGAAGCAGTAGAAAAAACTGGTAAAGATGTCGGTATTCTTTTAGATACTAAAGGTGCTGAAATCCGTACAACTGTTCAAGATACTACAGACGCAGATTACGGCCGCGCTGGCTATATCGAATTCAACGTAGGCGATGAAACTCGTATCTCAATGGACCCAGAACATAAAGGGACAAAAGAAAAAATCGCTGTTACTTACCCAGGGTTGTACGACGACGCGCACATCGGTGGACACATCTTATTCGATGATGGCTTGATCGACATGGAAATCATTGGCAAAGACGAAGCAAATCGTGAATTAGTTATGCTTGTTAAAAATGCAGGTATGCTAGGTTCTCGTAAAGGTGTAAATGCTCCTGGTATCTCAATCAACTTACCTGGTATCACAGAAAAAGACGCAGACGATATCCGTTTTGGTTTAGATAACGATATCAACTTTATCGCTGCAAGTTTTGTACGTAAAGCACAAGACGTTCTTGATATTCGTGAAATCCTTGAAGAAAAAAATATGACACACGTTCATATTTTCCCTAAAATCGAATCACAAGAAGGAATCGATAACATCGATGAAATCATCAAAGTTTCTGATGGTATCATGATTGCCCGTGGAGATATGGGTGTTGAAATCGCTCCTGAATTGGTACCTATGGTTCAAAAACGTATCATCAAAAAATGTAACTATGCGGGCAAACCAGTTATTACAGCAACACAAATGTTAGAATCAATGCAAGAAAACCCACGTCCAACACGTGCGGAAGCATCTGACGTTGCCAATGCTGTATTTGATGGAACAGACGCTACAATGCTTTCTGGTGAATCTGCAAATGGTAAATACCCAGTTGAAGCTGTTGGTACAATGGCTCGTATCGATATGGAAGCTGAATCTGCTTTGTCAGAATTAGGTTCTTTCCAAATCAACGAATTTGATAAATCTAACGTAACTGAAACAATTGGTTTGTCTGTGGCTCGCGCTGCGAAAAACTTAGGCGTTAAAACAATTGTTGCAGCGACTGAATCAGGCCATACGGCTCGTATGATCTCTAAATATCGTCCAGATGCTGATATCTTGGCTGTGACATTTGATGAACATACTAAACGTAGCTTGATGGTTAACTGGGGTGTGTTCCCAACGGTTGCTGAAAAACCAACAACAACCGATGAAATGTTCGACTTAGCTGCACAAAAAGCAGTAGACTTAGGCTTCGCTTCTGAAGGCGACTTGATTCTTATTACTGCTGGTGTACCAGTTGGTGAACGTGGAACAACAAACGTTATGAAAGTTCAAATGATCGGTTCTAAATTATTACAAGCTCAAGGTATCGGTGAATCAACAGTCGTTGCTCACGCAGTGGTTGCGAAGTCTGCTGAAGAAGCAATCAAGAAAGCAAAAGACGGCATGGTTCTTGTTGTACCTACAACAGATAAAGACTATATGCCAGCAATCGAAAAAGCAGCTGCTTTGATCGTTGAAGATGGCGGTTTGACTTCACATGCTGCAGTTGTAGGTATCGCTCAAGACATTCCTGTAGTTGTTGGTGCAAGCACGGCAACTTCAACGGTTGTTGATGGTGAACTAGTTACAGTTGACCCTCGTCGCGGTATCGTATATCGTGGACAAACAACAGCAATCTAACATTCGATTGAAAAGTTACCTGTAGAAATAGGGACTGCGACAGTATCTGTCACAGTCCTTTTCTATGAGAAGTACGGAAGATTAAACGATGTCAATATTTTCCATGATACCCGTCTGCTCAGCTAGCTCAGTAATAGGCCAATAATTTTCTACGCATACCATTTTGTTAATTCCGCTAGAGCGTAAAGAAAAGCTGACCAAGCTCGTAAAGCTTTTAAGTTGTCTGGCTTACCGAACTAGATTTTTCAGCAATAAGCGAAACTATTTTGAAATTTGAAAAGCAATTTAAAAATAGTTTAGTCTTATTGTTCTAAATCTGACCGAGTTCGTAAAGCCTTTCGAGGTGTCAAGAAAATTTCATTGACAAAGGTTTTTTCCACCTGTATAATATCGATTGTTGCTTAGAGGTGATGAATGATGAAATGGTCGATTGGCGAATTGCGCCGCTACAAAGAAGAAGCACTAAATTTTTCAGAAACGATCGATGTGAATGAGGCATTAACAGCCCGGGACAATGAAATCCTGGCAGTTACTCCGGTTACTGTAGAAGGAATCTTATCTGTCGGAAAAAATGAATATATTTTACATTATCGTTTGAAAACTATTGTAACTGTTCCTTCAGCCCGCTCCTTGGAACCAGTTGATCTACCACTTGATCTTTCAGTGGATGAAGTCTTCATGACACGGGAGCAATGGTCTTCAATGGAAGAAGAACGAGACGAAGAGATCCTTGTCTTAGACAATGATACGATCGACTTGACGGATTCTATCGAAGATAACATTTTATTAGCGATTCCGATGCAGGTCTTTTCTGAAGAAGAATTGCAAGCGACAGATTTACCCAAGGGCAATGATTGGGAAGTCGTGAGCGAAGAAGATTACCTGCAGAAAAAAGAATCCGCTGAAACAATTGATCCTCGTCTTGCAAAATTATCTGAACTATTCAATGAATCGGAAGATGACAAGTAAGATTGGAATAAAATGTATCAGTAAATGATACTTCATTTTATAAGGAGGTGTAACACCCAATGGCAGTACCAGCTAGAAAAACATCAAAAGCTAAAAAGAACAAACGTCGTACTCACTACAAATTGACCATTAAAGGATTGAACGAATGTCCTAACTGTGGCGAAATGAAGAAGAGCCATCACGTATGTGCCAACTGCGGCTACTATGATGGAAAAGATGTTATGTCTAAAGAAGCATAAGCACTTTTTAATGGAGAAGATCAAAACCTCAAGACTAACCATGGAGTCTTGAGGTTTTTCTTTTTGTGATGAACAGTACTTTACCGAGCGATTCCTGCTTAGTAAAGTACTGTTTTTTTATTATCCACTAGAAATTAAGAGAGAATCAAATATATACAAGCAAAATAGTTGTCTATTAACATTAAATGCACTAATCTTAGGTAAAAAATTGTGGAGAGAAAAAATGGAAAACCATTTAACTCGTCTGAAGCTGTACTTCTTTTATTTCGTCATAATAATCGGTTATCTGATTCTGCCTAGTATCGCTTCAGCTATTACTGGCTTCTCAAGTAGTGCTGTTGTCACTGCTTTTTCTCAGGTAGTGTTCATCGTACTTTCTTTTATGATGATAAACAGATATCGCCTTAATAAGTTCTGGTATTTTGAAAAGTTGAGTGGAGCAAAAATGCCTCCTCTTTTATTGCTGCTCCCAGCAATTTTTCCTATTGCGGCAGATCTGTTGTTCATGAGAGTCGGCGACTTTTCTTTTCAGAAACTCGGAATTAGTCTGATTACTTCATCCCTTACTGGTACCACCGAAGAATTCGTTTTTAGAGGTGTTCTCTTAAGTGGATTCCTACTTGCTTATCAATCAAAGGGCATCTGGAAGCCTGTAATGATCTCTAGTTTTTTATTTGGCGCTGTGCACTTTCTTAATTTACTTTCTACTACACAAGTATCGCCTAAGTTGGTGATACTCCAAGTTGTCTACGCGACTTTTCTTGGTGTTTTCCTAGCCAGCCAGTTCTTAGTCAGTAAAAATTTACTTCTACCTATAGTGACACATACGTTAATTGATCTTTTCAGCTTTGTGGAACATCCGCTGAATGGAACGCAGACCGTCGTCTTTTTGCTTCTATATGGAATAGTACCTTTAATCTTTGGCGTCTATTTTCTAATGAGAGGAAAGAGCAGATAATTTCTACTTACACATGTTATAGCATAAAATTTAATCAGAGAGGATGAGAGAGATGGATGCTACAAAAAAATGGACATGGAAAGATACAGTGGTTTTATTCATACTGCCAGTCGAACTGACAGTTGGTGCGTTACTGAATGTCCTAGGGCTGACTAAAAATCAATTACTGGCGACGGTCTTGGTTTTCTTGATTTTCTTTACGGGCTTTCTTACAGCCGTGATTCTAAAGCGAGATTTGTTAGCTGAAGACTTTAGAAAATACAAGCAACATTTCTTTAAAAACTTTGGGCTAAGTATTCTTGGTGCAATTATATTTGGAGGAATTATTTTAGGAGGAAGAGGTCTTTTTCAGACAAATCAAGCCTTTTCTCAAATAGACTTTACAGCTTCTGCGAGCCTTTCGACGGTTGTGCCTATAGCAATTTCTGGAATCATTCCTTTAATGGCTCCTTTTGTAGAAGAGACAGTTTTTCGTTATGAATTGTTTTATCGTTGGAAAGACACGAAATGGGTGAAGATAGCTATGCTTATTGTCTCGTCAGTGCTATTTGGCCTGGCTCACTACAATAACTACTCGAGTGTGCCTATTTTAATGTTACCTATGATGCTTGCAGGTGCGGCCCTAGCTGGTTTGTACTATTGGAGGGGGAATATCTGGATCAGTCTCTTTGCCCACTTTATCTACAACGCGGCCTTTTCATTTTTCCCAACGATTCTTGTCATCTTTATTCAATTGGCTGGTGGAAAGTAGAGTAAAATCATATGGTGAAAAATAGACATTTTCGAATGTCTATTTTTTTAAAACTAAGCGAGCAAAGCCCATATCGAAGAATAAAAAGTCTTTGAAATTGTAAAAACTTTAAGGTATATTGAACAAGGCTCAATTTTGAGATTTGGCTTATCTTGGATGAAATTCAGCCAGTGTGCCTAATAAGTTTCTCAAATAGGTCATTTCGAAGATAAATGATGGCTCAATTTGAACGTTTTGCGGTTTTTTTTATAGAAAACACAATTCATTTTCCATT
Organism: Enterococcus sp. DIV0170; assembly: GCF_051710765.1. NCBI lineage: Bacteria > Bacillati > Bacillota > Bacilli > Lactobacillales > Enterococcaceae > Enterococcus > Enterococcus sp. DIV0170. Next base: position 1,902,014 of record NZ_JBIOLG010000001.1, on the reverse strand, counting down.
CTCACTTTCTTAGGATATAATGAGAATCGTATTGAGCAATTCGGATAACAGATCTACTAAATGATTAAACAAAATCAGTAGATTGTTGTACGTGGTGAAAGTCCACCTTATTTCTCACTTGAGAGAATAAGTACATTAACACGAAGTAGGAGGATAAATATGTCAAAACAACAATTCGGTGTCGTAGGTATGGCCGTCATGGGGAAAAATCTAGCGTTGAATATTGAAAGCCGCGGCTATTCAGTGGCTTTATATAATCGGACTGGATCAAAAACGGAAGCGGTAGTAGCAGAACACCCTGATCGTAATCTAAAAGCAACATTTTCAATCGAGGAGTTTGTCGATTCAATTGAAGTTCCTCGTCGCATTATGTTGATGGTACAAGCGGGACCGGCAACGGACGCAACGATCCAACAACTACTACCACATTTAGATAAAGGCGACATTTTAATTGATGGAGGAAATACCTTCTTTAAAGATACGATTCGCCGTAATGAAGAATTAGCCAACTCAGGCATCAACTTCATTGGTACTGGTGTTTCTGGTGGTGAAAAGGGTGCGTTAGAAGGTCCATCTATGATGCCAGGCGGACAAAAAGAAGCCTATGATTTAGTGGCTCCTATTTTTGAACAAATCGCTGCAAAAGCCGAAGATGGCGAACCGTGTGTCACTTACATCGGAGCCAACGGTGCAGGACACTATGTAAAAATGGTTCATAACGGGATCGAATACGGGGACATGCAATTGATCGCTGAATCGTATGATTTAATGCAGCATTTGCTAGGCCTTTCCGTTGAAGAAATGGCTGAAGTGTTCTCAGAATGGAACGAAGGCGAACTAGATAGTTATTTGATCGAGATTACAGCAGACATCTTGACTCGTAAAGACGACGAAGGCACGGATAAAGCGATTGTTGATGTGATCAAAGATGCAGCTGGAAATAAGGGAACAGGTAAATGGACATCACAAAGTGCTTTAGACTTGGGTGTTCCACTACCATTGATCACTGAATCAGTGTTTGCTCGCTTCATTTCTGCCTATAAAGAAGAACGCGTGGCAGCTAGCAAAGTTCTATCTGGTCCAGCTCCTTACAAGTATGAAGGCGACAAAAAAGAACTGATCGAAAAAATCCGTGAAGCTCTTTATTTCAGTAAAATCATGAGCTATGCACAAGGGTTCTCTGAATTACGTGCAGCTTCAAAAGAATTTGGTTGGGACTTGCCATTTGGTGATATCGCAAAAATTTGGCGTGCCGGTTGTATCATTCGCGCTCGCTTCTTACAAAAAATTACGGATGCCTATGAAAAGGATGCTGACTTGGCAAACTTAATGTTAGATGATTACTTTAAAGAAATCACTGACAAGTACCAACAAGCAGTTCGTGAAGTTGTTGCTATCGCTGTACAAGTAGGCGTCCCTGTGCCAACATTCTCATCTGCGATCACTTATTACGATTCTTACCGTGCTGAACGGTTACCAGCAAACTTGATCCAAGCACAACGTGATTACTTCGGCGCTCATACGTACGAACGGACAGACAAAGAAGGAATCTATCACTATAGCTGGTACCACGAAGAATAGCAGAGGTTATTTATAACAATACTTGTAACTAACTATAGCTTTTTGACAGGTTTAGCCCTATAATGATAGAGGTTTAATGAAATTCAACTTGGAAAGGAACTAAAAAAATGAGTAATATTCTGATCATTGAAGATGAGAAAAATCTAGCTCGTTTTGTCGAACTAGAATTGAAGCACGAAGGCTATGATACAGAAGTTCATTATAATGGTAGAACAGGACTTGAAGCCGCTTTGGAAAGTGACTGGGATGCAATCTTACTTGATTTAATGCTTCCCGAGTTAAATGGCTTGGAAGTTTGTCGTCGTGTTCGTCAAGTGAAAAATACGCCGATCATCATGATGACTGCTCGCGATTCAGTGATTGACCGCGTTTCAGGCTTAGATCATGGTGCGGATGACTACATCGTCAAACCATTCGCCATCGAAGAATTATTGGCACGTCTACGTGCATTACTCCGTCGCATCGATATCGAAGGAGATAAGAACGTTGCGAAACAAACAACGATTACTTATCGTGATTTAACGATCGAAAAAGAAAATCGTGTGGTTCGTCGCGGCAATGAAATTATCGAGTTGACAAAACGTGAATACGAATTACTATTAACGCTAATGGAAAATGTGAACGTCGTTCTAGCTCGTGATGTCCTACTTAATAAAGTTTGGGGATACGAAACAGAAGTAGAAACGAACGTTGTTGACGTGTATATCCGTTACCTGCGTAATAAAATCGATGTACCAGGCGAAGACAGCTATATTCAAACCGTTCGCGGTACTGGGTACGTTATGCGCTCATGAGAAAATTTATCAAGAAACAAAGAGAACTGAAAGGGCCCTCACTCACTATCAAGTGGGCCTTTACAAGTTCTTTCTTTATATTCGTTGTATTTACGATCTTTGCCGTAATCACGTATAAATCCTCTGTCAACTTAATTGTTACAAAGGAAAGAAACAACGTTGAACGTACAATTTCTGAAGTGACCTCTCGCTTAGCGAATGCCAATGAAGAGTTAACACTGGTGAATACCTATCGAACATTGACGGAAACAGATACTCAAGATAACGCTATGTATGATCAAAACATGACGTTAGAAGGAAATATGATGCGTATTGATGACTTCATTTCGGAGTTAGGACAGCGTCAGCTTTCGCTTGATATTTACAATTTAGATAAAAAATTAATTTTCAAAACGCAAAAGACCTACCAACCCTTAGTTCAAACCAAGCATAAAGCACCGACTATTGTGACAGTCGATGAAAAAAACGGGTTTCTATCGGTTGAGCCGATATACTCAAAAAAAACGAGAGAAAAAATTGGCTACGCTCAAGTCTTTTATGAATTGTCGGATTTCTACGAGATGCGCAGCAAGCTATTGTTAACGCTGATCGTGTTAGAGATCGTTTCATTGTTGCTGAGCAGTTTCTTAGGTTTCTTACTGTCCTCATACTTCTTGAAGCCTGTGAAGATTTTACGGGATACGATGGAGATTATTCGGCAAGACCCTCAAGCAGAGGTCCATGTTCCGGATATTACGACCAATGATGAATTGGCCGACCTTGCAGTGATATTTAACGATGTGATCGACCGTATTCGAATGTATATCGAACAGCAAGAGCAATTTGTTGAGGATGTCTCTCACGAATTGAGAACACCTGTCGCAGTGATTGAAGGCCATTTGAACATGTTGAACCGCTGGGGGAAAGATGACCCAGAAATACTGGATGAGTCTATTCAAGCTAGCCTACAAGAACTTGTTCGGATGAAGAGTCTCGTTCAGGAGATGCTGGATCTTTCTCGTGCAGAGCAAGTTGATGTGTATTATGGAAATGAGACGTCAAAGGCAAAAGAAGTCACCTATCAAGTATTCAACAACTTTAAATTACTTTACCCTGAGTTCACCTTTACATTGGATGACGATTTAGATGGGGAAAAAATGCTGAAAATCTACCGTAATCACCTAGAGCAGATTTTGATTATTATCTTAGACAATGCCGTGAAATATTCTACGGATCGGAAAGAAGTGCATATTTCTGTCTCCTCTACACTGAATAAGTTTGAGATAGCAATTCAGGACTTCGGTGAAGGGATACCAGATGAAGACATTGCAAAAGTCTTTAATCGTTTCTATCGAGTAGATAAAGCTCGTGCACGCACAAAAGGTGGAAATGGGTTAGGATTATCAATTGCGCATAAACTTTTGGAAAGCTATAAGGGAAGTATCAGCGTCGAAAGCTCTGTTGGCAAAGGGACAATTTTTAGAATTTTTATTCCTATGGTAGAAGAAAAAACAGCCGAGTAAAACTCGGCTGTTTTTTTATGCGAAAGTTTAAAAAGTTTTATACTCAAGATAGCGTTATTTTTGTTTTAAAATCGAACGTTATTTTGGAGTTTCAAATGATCGTTCGAAAAATAAAAAAGATTAAAAAAAAGTGTAAAAAATAGTTGCATTACTGCTTGAAGATTGCTATATTATTAAATGTTCCCAAGAGAGAAAAACATCTTGAAAAAAATTAAAAATAATTGTTGACGGATGAAAAATCTTGTGGTATTTTTATAAAGTCGCTTGAAGGAAACACGAAGCAAACTTGTTTTTTTATCAAAAAGTTTTTAAATAAAAGTTGTTGACTTTTAAATGGAAACCTGATATGATATAAAAGTTGCTGAAACAAAGCGACAAACAATGTAGACCTTTGAAAACTGAACGAATAAAACAAACCAAATGTGTAGGGCGTTTCTTTTAATAGAAACAAACAACATAGCAAGCAATATGCTAGCAAGTCAATTTTTACAATTGAGCTGATCAGTCGTAAGACTGTTTCAAACACTTTTTATGAGAGTTTGATCCTGGCTCAGGACGAACGCTGGCGGCGTGCCTAATACATGCAAGTCGAACGCTTTTTCTTTCACCGGAGCTTGCTCCACCGAAAGAAAAGGAGTGGCGAACGGGTGAGTAACACGTGGGTAACCTGCCCATCAGAAGGGGATAACACTTGGAAACAGGTGCTAATACCGTATAACAATAGAAACTGCATGGTTTCTATTTGAAAGGCGCTTTTGCGTCACTGATGGATGGACCCGCGGTGCATTAGCTAGTTGGTGAGGTAACGGCTCACCAAGGCAACGATGCATAGCCGACCTGAGAGGGTGATCGGCCACATTGGGACTGAGACACGGCCCAAACTCCTACGGGAGGCAGCAGTAGGGAATCTTCGGCAATGGACGAAAGTCTGACCGAGCAACGCCGCGTGAGTGAAGAAGGTTTTCGGATCGTAAAACTCTGTTGTTAGAGAAGAACAAGGATGAGAGTAGAATGTTCATCCCTTGACGGTATCTAACCAGAAAGCCACGGCTAACTACGTGCCAGCAGCCGCGGTAATACGTAGGTGGCAAGCGTTGTCCGGATTTATTGGGCGTAAAGCGAGCGCAGGCGGTTTCTTAAGTCTGATGTGAAAGCCCCCGGCTCAACCGGGGAGGGTCATTGGAAACTGGGAAACTTGAGTGCAGAAGAGGAGAGTGGAATTCCATGTGTAGCGGTGAAATGCGTAGATATATGGAGGAACACCAGTGGCGAAGGCGGCTCTCTGGTCTGTAACTGACGCTGAGGCTCGAAAGCGTGGGGAGCAAACAGGATTAGATACCCTGGTAGTCCACGCCGTAAACGATGAGTGCTAAGTGTTGGAGGGTTTCCGCCCTTCAGTGCTGCAGCTAACGCATTAAGCACTCCGCCTGGGGAGTACGACCGCAAGGTTGAAACTCAAAGGAATTGACGGGGGCCCGCACAAGCGGTGGAGCATGTGGTTTAATTCGAAGCAACGCGAAGAACCTTACCAGGTCTTGACATCCTTTGACCACTCTAGAGATAGAGCTTCCCCTTCGGGGGCAAAGTGACAGGTGGTGCATGGTTGTCGTCAGCTCGTGTCGTGAGATGTTGGGTTAAGTCCCGCAACGAGCGCAACCCTTATTGTTAGTTGCCATCATTTAGTTGGGCACTCTAGCGAGACTGCCGGTGACAAACCGGAGGAAGGTGGGGATGACGTCAAATCATCATGCCCCTTATGACCTGGGCTACACACGTGCTACAATGGGAAGTACAACGAGTCGCGAAGTCGCGAGGCTAAGCTAATCTCTTAAAGCTTCTCTCAGTTCGGATTGTAGGCTGCAACTCGCCTACATGAAGCCGGAATCGCTAGTAATCGCGGATCAGCACGCCGCGGTGAATACGTTCCCGGGCCTTGTACACACCGCCCGTCACACCACGAGAGTTTGTAACACCCGAAGTCGGTGAGGTAACCTTTTGGAGCCAGCCGCCTAAGGTGGGATAGATGATTGGGGTGAAGTCGTAACAAGGTAGCCGTATCGGAAGGTGCGGCTGGATCACCTCCTTTCTAAGGAATATTACGGAAACTACACAGGTTGCTTTATTCGTTCAGTTTTGAGAGGTCTACTCTCAAATCGTTCATTGAAAACTGGATACAGAAACAATAATTTAAACAAACCGAGAACACCGCGTTGAATGAGTTTTTTAAATAAGTTCAATTGCTTATTTTTTCTGATTGGGAAGTCTATCGCTAGATGGAACAATCAACCCCCTAACGCAAGTTAGGATAAGGTTAAGTGAATAAGGGCGCACGGTGGATGCCTTGGCACTAGGAGCCGATGAAGGACGGGACTAACACCGATATGCTTCGGGGAGCTGTAAGTAAGCTTTGATCCGGAGATTTCCGAATGGGGGAACCCAGCATCTTTTATAGGATGTTACTTTTCAGTGAATACATAGCTGATTAGAGGTAGACGCAGAGAACTGAAACATCTAAGTACCTGCAGGAAGAGAAAGAAAAATCGATTCCCTGAGTAGCGGCGAGCGAAACGGGAAAAGCCCAAACCAAGAGGCTTGCCTCTTGGGGTTGTAGGACTCCGATATGGTAGTCCAGTGAGATAGTCGAAGGACCTGGAAAGGTCTGCTAGAAAGGGTAAAAGCCCCGTAGACAAAATTTGACTGGCACCTAGGAGGATCCTGAGTACGGCGGAACACGAGGAATTCCGTCGGAATCCGGGAGGACCATCTCCCAAGGCTAAATACTCCCTAGTGACCGATAGTGAACCAGTACCGTGAGGGAAAGGTGAAAAGCACCCCGGAAGGGGAGTGAAATAGATCCTGAAACCGTGTGCCTACAACAAGTTAGAGCCCGTTAATGGGTGATAGCGTGCCTTTTGTAGAATGAACCGGCGAGTTACGATTACTTGCGAGGTTAAGTTGAAAAGACGGAGCCGCAGCGAAAGCGAGTCTGAATAGGGCGAATGAGTAAGTGGTCGTAGACCCGAAACCATGTGATCTACCCATGTCCAGGTTGAAGGTGCGGTAAAACGCACTGGAGGACCGAACCCACGTACGTTGAAAAGTGCGGGGATGAGGTGTGGGTAGCGGAGAAATTCCAA